>NZ_JABSSX010000040.1 GCF_013280495.1 Brevibacterium permense | reverse complement strand
GGGACTGATGCAGGGTTTGGGGACATCTGATCTGGCTTGTTCACAGGCAAGCCTGGAAGGATTGACACCATGCCACAGCCCTATCCGAAAGAGTTCCGCGACGACGTCGTCCGAGTCGCCTCGAACCGCGACGAGAAGACCACGATCGCCCAGATCGCGAAGGACTTCGGCGTCCACGAAGGCACCATCGCGAAATGGTTGCGCCAAGCAGACATCGATGCCGGCAACAAGCCCGGCAATACCACTGACGAGTCCGCCGAGCTGCGCGAGCTGCGACGTCGAACCCGTCTGCTGGAACAGGAGAACGAGGTCCTTCGCAGGGCTGCCGCCTACCTGTCGCAGGCGAATCTGCCGTCAAAAGGCTCTACCCGCTCGTGAGAGAGCTCGCCGCCGACGGGATCCCCGTGGCGGTGTCGTGCCGGGTTCTCAAGCTCTCCCGCCAGCCCTACTACCGATGGCTGGCGGCCCCTGTGCCTGAAGCCGAGGTGGATGAGGCGTATCGGGCCAACGCCCTCTTCGACGCCCACCGAGACGACCCCGAGTTCGGGTACCGGTATCTTGCCGACGAAGCTGAGATCGCCGGCGAGCCCATGGCGGTACGCACCGCATGGCGGCTGTGCTCGGATAACGCCTGGTTCTCGGTCTTCGGCAAGGCCCGGGCCAAGAATGGGAAGAAGCCCGGCCCACCTGTTCACGACGACTTGTGTGTCGTTACCGACGCCGATGGGCGCACCCGCCACGAGTTCCGGGCCGATGGACCGAATCAGCTGTGGCTAACCGATATCACTGAGCATCGCACCGATGAGGGCAAGCTGTACATGTGCGCGATCAAGGATATCTACTCCTCGCGGATCGTCGGCTACTCCATCGGGGCCCGAATGAAGGCGCGCTTGGCCGTAGACGCTCTTGAGATGGCTGTGGCCCGTCGCGGTGGTGACGTGGCCGGATGCGTGGTCCATAGCGATCGCGGCAGCCAATTCCGGTCGAAGAAATTCACCCGCGCATTGGCCCGCCACGGCATCGTCGGGTCAATGGGCCGCGTCGGCGCGGCTGGCGATAATGCGGCTATGGAGAGCTTCTTCGCTCTGTTGCAGAGGAATGTCCTCGACCGTCGCCGGTGGG
>NZ_JABSSX010000039.1 GCF_013280495.1 Brevibacterium permense | reverse complement strand
GTTCTTAATAAAACCTCCTCCAACTCAATCACGAAATTTATGTATCATTACATATTGGCCAATAATTCAATTGGCCCTTTATTCTCATTATGAATATTCAAAACACATAATAAAACACAGTTTAATATTCAAACGAAAACATAGTCTCAACACTCAGGATGAGAACATAAAAAAAGCTCACAATAGATATATATTCTTGAGCATATCATTAACTTGCTTAGTTGGAAGCAATTGGTGCAAATTGGGGCTCAATTCTCTCCATAAAACACCTTAGCAAGTATCTTGGTCTGCCCAGGCAAAGAAGAAGCCAGAGAACGAGCAGCTTCTGGGGCAGCTCGAATTGCTGAAACAACTTGGATAGATGCGTCCTTGACAATTGGGGGAAGAGAGCGATCTATAATAGTGACAGATGCAACAACCGTGCTGTCTACAAACTTGAGAGCTCCATTGGGAATATAACTGAACCTATTATAGAGAGGTACAGCCACGTTCTTCACCGGACCCTCAATGATATCGACACCAGGCTGCAGTGGACCAGATTTGTCTTTGGCAAAAAGATAGACGTTTGAGAAGGTAGTCACAGCATAAGTTGCCGCGTCTTGCACAAAACCCAAATATTTTAACCCCTCCCCCTGCCCTTGTTGGTTGTCTTCGTCTTCAGCCATAATCGAAGATTTCCTTTTGCAAAAATGGAAGATCAAAATTCAAAACGCAGTCGCTTAAGTTTCAAAAAAGAAACCCGCCTTTCTGAAAACGCTGATGGAGGCGACAACTATGGCAGAAGAGAAGCACCACCACCTCTTCCACCACCACAAGGAAGGCCAGGAAGCTGTTGACTGCAGAAAGGAGGAGAAGCACCACAAGCATCTTGGGCAACTGGGCAAGCTAGGTGCTGCTGCTGCTGGCACTTACGCCTTGCATGAGAAGCATGCGGCAAAGAAAGATCCAGAGCATGCCCATGGGCACAAGATAAAAGAGGAGGTAGCTGCAGCGGCTGCAATAGGAGCTGGGGGATTTGCCTTCCATGAGCATCATGAGAAGAAAGAAGCCAAGAAAAAGAATGAAGAAGGTCATGGAAAGAAGCACCACCATCCCTTTTAACTCCATACGTGTGTGTTTATGTGTTCATGTTTTTTAATTATCTATCAGTTGGATCGAG
>NZ_JABSSX010000038.1 GCF_013280495.1 Brevibacterium permense | reverse complement strand
GTGAGCTTCCCCGCAAGTCGTGGACACGTGAACCACGTCACGCAGCCTGCGTAGACGCTTCCTCCTGAACCCGGCCGGCACTGTGCTCGGCCCGGGACTTCTCCTCAAACTCCACCGGCGGGACCATCCCCAACGCCGAGTGCAACCGCCGCCGGTTATAGACCACCTCGATCCACCGAGCGACCTCCCGCATCGCCTCAGCCCGAGTCTGCCAGACTCGCCGCTCGAAGAACTCAGTCTTCAGTGATGACCAGAACGACTCCGACATCGCGTTATCCCAACACACTCCAGTCCGCCCCACCGACTGCTTGAGCCCCAGCTCGACAGACGCCTGATGCAACTGCGCTGACGTGTACTGCGCTCCTTTGTCGGCATGAAAAATGACGTCATCTGGAACCATCTCTCGTAGCGTATGAGCCATCCTCAACGCTCGTTCCACGAGGTCAGAATCTTGCCTGGCATCCATCGCCCAGCCGAGCACTCGACGTGAGCACCCATCGCGGATGACGCACAAGTACACAAACCCTTCCCAGGTGCGCAGGTAGGTAATATCGCTGATCCACACAGCATCCAACTCACCTCGGTCCCAGACCCGTTTCACGAGGTCCGGAATGTGATGAGTCGCCACTCCCTGCAGTGTCGTCACCGGGCGGAACCGACGCGGACTGATCCCTTCGAGGCCCTGCCTGCGCAGTGATGCCGCGACCGTCTTCTCGTCCACGCTCACGCCTTGTCGAGCCAGTTGCGCTGCCACCCGTGGTGCCCCGTAGACACCATCAGACTCCGCGTGGATCTCCGCGACGTGCCCATCAAGGCTCCGTTGCGCTCTCGCGCGTTTCGATGGCCCGGCCCGCCGTCGCTTCTTCCATGCGTAGTACCCAGATTTCGTCACCTCGAGGAGCCTGGCCATCCGGCGAATCGCATAGTGGGCCTTCTCCGAGTCCATCAGTTCGAATTTCTCTTGTTTCGAGGCTTCGACGCGAAGAAGGCGGCTGCTTTTCCCAAAAACTCGTTGTCCTGTTTCAGGTCGAAGTTCTCCCGCCTCAACCGTGCCAGTTCAGCCCGCTCGTCCTCGTTCAACGCACCCGTGGGCTCACCGGCGCCGCGGCGCCGGACTTTCTCGGCTTTGACCCAGGTGCCCAGGGTCTGTTCACCGACTCCGATTTCCTTGGCCACCGCGGCGATCGACCTGCCGGTATCGATGACGAGATTCGCCGCCTCGATCCGATACTCGGGGGTGTAAGAGCGACGCTGTCGCTTCTGATCTGACATATTGAACATCCTTCCAGCAGGACTGCGAATCCCGCTAACTTGGGTGTCCACTATTCGAGGGTAGCCTCA
>NZ_JABSSX010000037.1 GCF_013280495.1 Brevibacterium permense | reverse complement strand
GGCGGTTTCTATCTTCTAGTGCAACACCCGGCCTGACCAGCACGGTCGGGTCGGGACAGCACTTGAGAAGGAGCCCATCATGCGACCAGTGCCTTTCGACCACCTCGACGCGTTCTTCGTCTGCCTCCTCGTCGACCGGCTCACTGTGAAGGAGAGCTTGCGACGCGCTGGGATCGGTTATCAAACAGCCAGGCGATGGATGCGTCGCCTCGGAATCACGGTCCAGTTTGGCAAGCTGGGAGGTATGCCTGCCACGATCTGCACGAGACCTCCTGCTCCGACGGGCAATCGTTCCTATCGCCACTTGACGTTCGAGGATCGGATGACGATCCAGGCCGGTGTGCAATCGAGCCCGCCACTGTCGACGCGGGGCATCGCCGCCCAGCTCGGGGTGCACTACTCAACGGTGGCCAGAGAGCTCCAACGTCACCGCTTCGAGGCCTATGCTGGCTCCGGGGCCGGTGCTGCCTATAGCGCCGCGGCCGCGCACGTTCGTGCCGGTGCGACACAAGCAGGTAAGAAGCATCGGAGCAAACGCCTTGACGACTCGTGGATTCGTGCCCACGTTATCGATGGGCTCAACGATAAGTGTTCCCCACAGCAAGTCGCCGGTAGGCTCCGCCGTGAGTACCCGGACCGGAAGGACCTGCACGTGTCGCACGAGACGATTTATCAAGCCCTTTATCTGCAGGGAGCCGGAGGTCTTCGGCACGAACTCAAAGTGGTCAAGGCTCTTCGTTCGGGGCGGACGGGTCGTAAACCGCAGTCGAAGCTGCCCCGCCGATCCAGTCGCCCGTGGCTCGAGGGCGTCCGTTTGGTGGACCGGCCCCCGGTGGCTGCCGACCGGGCTGTGCCGGGTCATTGGGAGGGCGACCTCGTCGTTGACAACGACACGGGCGGGTTGGTCACGGTCATCGAGCGGCGGTCCAGGTTCTGCTTGGTGCGCAAGCTCCCGGATTGTCGGGACTCCCAGACCGTGACGGGGTTGGTGACCGAGATGATCCAGTCGTTGCCAGAGGCGTTGTTCGAGACACTGACGTGGGACCAGGGTACGGAGATGGCCGAGCACGCTCGGATCACCATGGGCACGGATTGCGGAGTGTTTTTCTGTGACCCGCATTCGCCGTGGCAGCGGCCGACGAATGAGAACACGAACGGGCTTATCCGTGACTATTTCCCGAAGGGGACTCGGTTCGATGATTCGGTCAGCGACGATGACGTTCAGGCGATGCAAGATCAGCTCAACCGGCGGCCTCGTAAGGTTCTGGAGTACGCGACTCCTGCTGAGGTGCTCGCCGGCATCGTGATGGAAAACGTAGGATAAACGCACCACGGTGTTGCACTAGAACCCTGAGCCCGCC
>NZ_JABSSX010000036.1 GCF_013280495.1 Brevibacterium permense | reverse complement strand
CACCACCGGCCAGCCGAACCACAACCAATATCCGGTCACATGAGTCGAAGAAGATGAGTGACATGATCACCAACCACGCTGACATCGACGTATTCATCGGTATCGATGTCGGCAAACACAACCACCATGCCGTCGCACTCGACCGCGACGGCAAACAACTCCTGTCGAAGGCTCTGCCGCAGAACGAAACAAAACTCAGGGCTTTGCTCAACCGGCTGGCCAAGCACGGAACACTCCTGGTCGTCGTCGATCAACCGGCAACGATCGGGGCCCTGCCAGTTGCGGTCGCCCAGGCCGAGTCCATCACGGTCGCCTACCTGCCAGGGTTAGCGATGCGCCGCATCGCCGACCTACACCCCGGTGAGGCGAAGACGGATGCTCGTGATGCCGCCATCATCGCTGAAGCAGCCCGGACCATGCCGCACACATTGCGGGGGATTCGGGTGGCGGATGAGAACGTGGCCGAGTTGTCGATGTTGTGCGGCTATGACGATGACCTGGCCAAACAGGCCACAGCGACGTCGAATCGGATCCGGGGCCTGCTGACTCAGATCCACCCCGGATTGGAGACCGTCATCGGTCCGCACCTGGACCATCCGGCGATGCTGGCGCTATTGGCGAAGTACCCGACGCCCAAAGCCTTGCGTCATGCCGGGAAGCACCGAGTCGAGACGCTGCTGCGCAAGCAGGCACCGCGGGCGTGGAAGCGGTGGTCGACCGCGATCTTCACCGCACTCGACGGGCAGACGGTGGTGGTGTCGGGCACCGACGCCGCCGGCCTCGTCCTGCCCCAGCTGGCCGCGTCGTTGGCGCAGACGCGTGCGTCGCGGGATGAGGTGCTGGAACGGATCGAGGAATTGGTTGAGGCGCATCCGCTTTTCGAACTCCTGACGTCGATGCCGGCAGTCGGCGTCAGGACCGCGGCGAGGATCCTCACCGAGGTCGTGGGTAAGGACTTCGAATCAGCCGGACACCTCGCATCGTATGCCGGACTGGCACCGGTGACATGGCGATCGGGAACCTCGATCCGAGGAGATCACTCGTCCCGGCGGGGGAACAAGGTCCTCAAACGAGCGTTGTTCCTATCCGCGTTCGCGGCGTTGAAAGACCCGCTGTCGAGGGCGTATTACGACAAGAAACGGGCCGAGCATAAGAAGCACAACCAAGCCCTGATCGCCCTGGCCCGCCGCCGTTGCAATGTGCTGTATGCGATGCTGCGCGACGGCTCCTACTTCCATACACCCGAGGTGGCGACCGCCGCCTGAACCGAACCGTAGCGGAGTACCAGATCAGTCCGGGAGCTGGTTCCCAGACCGATCATCCCTGCCTTTCGACTCCTACCGAATATTCTTGAAGAAACTAGTCGTTGCCCCTT
>NZ_JABSSX010000035.1 GCF_013280495.1 Brevibacterium permense | reverse complement strand
AGGTTGCTGAGCCGCCGTCAGGATCCTTCTATGTCTGTCAAGCGGCTTGGCCGATCGGTTTCGTGGCCTCGAGAATCCGATACACAGAACGAGCCACGTGACGCTTCATACACCGGATCGTCTCCTTCTTCGTCTTCCCCTCACCAAGCCGTTTCGCCATATATTCCTGGGACCGCTGATGGTGAGAAAGCCGCGTGATAGCCACCATGTACAACGCAGAATTCAACCGCCGATCACCACTGCGATTGAGCCTAAACCTCACCACATTCCCCGACGACGCCGGTATCGGGCAGACCCCCGCCAACTTCGCGAACGCTGCCTCGGAACGCACCCGCCCATGATGCGACCACGCCAGGTAGAACACAGCCGCGCTGATCGGACCGATCCCCGACTCAGCCAGCAACACCGCCCCTGGACTGTCCTTGACCAACGCCTCGATCCGAGTGGCGTAGTCCTTGATGTCCGCTTCGAGCTCGACGACGCGTTTGGCTAACCGAATAGCTTCCCGACGAGCCTCGCTCAGTGCCACAGACTCGTTCCTGAGCCGCCACTTCGCCACCGTCTGAATCTTGACGACCGACAGTTTCCGACGCGCATCCATACCAAGGTCATGAGTACGCAACAGCGCAGTGAGCGCATTGATGGTGCGAGTCTTCTCCTGAGTCATGGACTCCCGCGCCTTGACCAGGATCCGCAGTCCCTGGCGCGGCCCATCAGCCTGCCGGGGAAAACGCAGCCGCGACTCGTCCAAAGGCAGGACCGCGCCAGCGATCCGTCTGGCATCGATCCGGTCGTCCTTGCCCGTGGCGTGCCGGTCGCGAGCATTCATGCTGGCAGCCTCGGCGACCGTATAGCCTGCGTCGGCGACATGGTCGGCCAGGATCGCCCCGTAAGTGCCGATACCCTCGATCACCCACAGGGTATCGAGGTCCCCGCGAGTACGACGGCCGACCCACGCCAGGGCCCGTTTCAGGCCAGCTTTCGTGGTCGGGAACGTGGCAGTGTCGACGTGCTCACCAGTGTGGGTGAGGACACTGTAGACGTGGTTCTTCGCGTGGGTGTCGACGCCAACGACAAACGCGTATAAATGCGAGATGATAGTCATGACGGTTCGTGATTCTCCCGTGTCAGAGCGGATGAGATCCGACCGTCAAACGGTCGGCTCCGGTCCGGGAGATAGTCACGTCGAAACACTACTGTGATGAGTCACGTTCGGTCAGGAACGGACAACCTTCTGATCAAGTTATCGATGTGGGCCGAGCCGGTGCCGACCGCCCACCAATCATCAGACAGATCCCGACGAGGACATCGTTCGAGTCAGTAGTTCTGAGGGTCATGATGATCAATGGGACGGTCAGTTCCTACTCTGCCAGCCAGTCCCAGACCAGCCACCATCAATACTCACAGTAGT
>NZ_JABSSX010000003.1 GCF_013280495.1 Brevibacterium permense | reverse complement strand
GGCAAGGGTCACGGGGCGCCTACCAAACGTGTGGCGGCGCCGCTTCCCATTCCCCTCTTACTACCTGACGGCGGCCCAGCAACCTGGCGCGAGGTTGCTGGGCCGCCGTCAGGTAGTAATTGGAGGGTCAGCGGCGGAGGATGACGGTACCGGCAGCGAGGTCGTGGACTCCGCGGTTGTCGCGGTTGAAGATGAGCGCCGGAATGACGAGCACGACGAGAACGGCGCGGATGAGCGACTTGAGCAGTCCCGGCACATGGCCGTCGAGGCGGCGGACCTCGATACCGAAGAGGCGATGCCCCACCGAGTAGCCGAGAGTGCCCACGAGCACGAAATTCTCGAGTGCGAAGATGGCGGGAGCCAGAACCGGATTCGCCGGATCGATGAGATTGGCGATCGCCAGACACATCAGCCAGTCGACGAGTAGGGCGAGGATTCGCTTCCACGCCGGGGCCAGAGAATGCGAGCCGTTGACAGGCAGACCGAGCCGCTTTCCGGGCCAGTCGTCGTCATCCCTGTCGAACCGGGGTCCTTCGAGCCAGGAACCAAGGTCGTCACGATTGATCACTGCCCCAGCCTACGAAATCCGGCCTGAGTGGATCCTCAGGAAACATGCCCGAAACATGGTCGACATCACCACTTCATTCTTCGGCGACTAAGATTGACCATGGTCAGGACAAACGGCCACCGTACACGAACTAGGAGACCTAAGTGTTCTCGTCTGCTGAAGAACTCGTCAACTACATATCGGACAATGACGTCAAATTCGTCGATGTCCGGTTCTGCGACCTGCCCGGTGTGGTCCAGCACTTCAACCTCCCCGCCGCCTCATACTGCACCGAGGAGATCACCGAAGGTCTGCTCTTCGACGGGTCCTCCATCACAGGCTTCCAGGGCATCCACGAGTCCGACATGAAACTGCTCGCCGATGTCACCTCCGCCTACATCGATCCGTTCCGGGAGGCGAAGACTCTGGTCGTCACGCATTCGATCGTCGACCCCTTCACCGACGAGCCGTACTCCCGTGATCCCCGGCAGGTCGCGGCCAAAGCCGAGGCTTACCTGCAGAGCACCGGCATCGCCGACACGGCTTTCTACGGCGCCGAGGCGGAGTTCTACCTCTTCGACTCCGTCCAGTACGAGAACACTCCCGGCAACAGCTTCTACCGCATCGACTCCGAGGAAGCAGCGTGGAACACCGGCGCCGATGAGGCCGGCGGCAATCTCGGCTACAAGACTCCGCACAAGAGCGGGTACTTCCCCGTGTCTCCACAGGACCACTTCGCTGATATTCGTGACGAGATGTCGTTGACGCTCGAGCAGATCGGCTTCGAGATGGAACGGGCCCACCACGAGGTCGGCACCGCGGGTCAGCAGGAGATCAACTACAAGTTCAACACCCTCCAGCACGCCGCCGACCAGCTGCTCGACTTCAAGTACGTCATCAAGAACACTGCGTTCGCCAACGGCAAGTCTGCGACCTTCATGCCCAAGCCGATGTTCGACGACAACGGATCGGGAATGCACTGCCACCAGTCGCTGTGGAAGAACGGCGAGCCCCTGTTCTACGACGAGAACGGCTACGGCGGGCTCTCCGACCTCGCCCGCTGGTACATCGGCGGCCTCATCGAGCACGCCGGCGCCGTGCTCGCCTTCACGAACCCGACCATCAACTCCTACCGTCGACTCGTGCCCGGCTATGAGGCTCCGGTCAACCTCGTCTACTCGGCACGCAACCGTTCGGCCGCGATCCGCATTCCTGTGACCGGATCCTCGCCGAAGGCCAAGCGCCTCGAGTTCCGCGTACCCGACCCCTCGTCGAACCCCTACCTCGCGTTTTCGGCGCAGCTCATGGCCGGACTCGACGGCATCCGCAACCGCATCGAGCCCCCGGAGCCCATCGACAAGGACCTCTACGAGCTCCCGCCAGAGGAGGCCAAGGACATCAAGCTCGTCCCCGGCACCCTCGACGAGGCTCTCATCGAGCTGGAGAAGGACCACGACTTCCTCACCGCCGGGGACGTGTTCACCCCCGACCTCATCGAGACATGGATCCGCATCAAGCGTGAGAACGAACTCGATGTCGCTCGCCTGCGTCCGACACCGACGGAGTTCGAGCTCTATTACGCACTCTGATCTCGGCCGGCGGCCGACCTCAGCCGAGCTGAGATCCTGCAGCCGAGGGGAATAGAGTGAAGGCGTCACGGGTTTTCACCCGTGGCGCCCTTTCGGCTCTGCGGCCGTCGACGCGGCCGGTCGGATCACGCACCATCGGAGGGATGGACTTTGACGCACTATGACCTGCTGCTCATCGGCACCGGATCGGGAAACATGTTCCTCGACAAGCGGTTCGCCGGACTGAAGACCGCCATCGCCGAGGAATGGCACTTCGGCGGTACCTGCCTCAACGTCGGATGCATCCCGACGAAGATGTTCGTCTACCCCGCCACCCTCGCCGAACAAGCCACCGAGGCCGACCGCTACAACCTCACCCCGACCCACCCGAAAGTGGATTGGGCCGGACTCCAGGACCGTATCTTCTCCCGCATCGACGCGATCGAATCCGGAGGACGCGAGTACCGCAGCAGCGACCGTCAGCCCAATATCACCGTCGTCCCCGAACATGTTCATTTCACCGGGCAGAAGACAGTGCGCACCGCCTCCGGTGAGGAGATCACCGCCGAACGCATCGTCATCGCCGCCGGCGCCCACCCGATCATCCCCGACATCGCCGGGCTCGACACCGCCCGCATCGACACCGATGACTATCCGGTGTTCACATCGAACACGGTGATGCGCCGCGCCGCACAGCCGAAGCGACTGGTCATCATCGGCTCCGGGATCATCGCCATGGAATTCGCCCACGTCTTCGCCGCCCTCGGCACCGAGGTGACCGTCCTCGCCCGCGGCCCCCGCCTCCTGGGCAAGATCGACGAGGAGGCCGCCGACGAGTTCACCCGCATCTTCGACTCCTCCCACACCGTCCTCCACGGTGCCCAGTCCAAGCAGATCGACATCGCCGACGGTGAAGTCACGTTGACCCTCGAACCCAGCGGCCGCCTCGCCGAGGCGGACCTGCCGGAGACGATCACTGCCGACGGAGTGCTCGTGGCCACAGGAAGGGTTCCCAACACCGCTGAGCTCGACGTCGAGGCCGCCGGTTTCGACATCACGGACGGCAACCGCCTGTCCGTGGACGAGCACCAAAGAGTCCTTTCGGGCGGTCAGCCCGTTCCCGGAGTATTCGCTCTCGGAGACATCTCCTCACCCCATCAGCTCAAACACGTCGCCAACCACGAAGCGAAGATCGTCGGCCGCAATCTTGCCGCAGACGTTGCCGCAGGGTCGCCCGGCAGTGCTCGGGCGAACGACCTCGCCGCAGTCAATCACCACGCCGTTCCCGGTGCCGTCTTCTCCTCCCCGCAGGTCGCCTATGTGGGCATGACCGAGGCAGAGGCCACTGAGGCCGGACACGACGTCACTATCAAGGTGCAGAGGTTCTCCGATGTCGCCTACGGTTGGGCGATGGCCGATGACCCGGGAATCGTGAAGATCATCGCCGATCGGAGCACCCGGCACATCCTCGGCGCCCATATCGTCGGGCACGAAGCGTCGATGCTCATCCAACCGCTCATCCAGGCCATGGCCTTCGGGCAGAAGGCCGACGAGGTGGCCACGGGGCAGTATTGGATCCACCCGGCACTGCCCGAGGTCGTTGAGAACGCCCTGCTCGGACTCGAATTCGACGACTGAGCACATCCGCCGACTGCCGATTCGTCCCATGACCGAGAGAGTCCGCACGCCGGCGGCTGTCGCCGCCGGCGAGTCAGAAGTCGTAGAAGCGGTGTTCCATCACGGAACGTGCGTGCCTGGTGGTGCGCAGATAATCGTCTTCGAGGTCATGGCCCGCGCCTGCCGGATAGCCGAGGAGTCGGGCCGTAGCTTCGAGCTCGGTGTGATCGACAGGCAGCGATTCCGCGATGCGTCCGCGGAAGAGCATCACGGCCGAACGCACATCGGTCGACAACTGCCAGGCCGCCGCCAGCTGGTCGGCGTCCTCAGCCGGCAGCAGATTCTCGTGCGTGGCCACGTCGAGAGCCGCCAGAGTCGAGGTGGTTTGCAGGCCTTCCACCCGATGGGCGTGTTGGAGCTGCAGGAGCTGCACGGTCCATTCGACATCGGAGAGGCTGCCTCGGCCGAGTTTGAGGTGTCGACGCTTATCGGCATTGCGGGGCAGCCGTTCGTCTTCCATTCGCGCTTTGAGCGTGCGCACCTGTGTCAACGCCTTCTGCGGCATCTCCTCCGGATAGCGCAATGGATCGATGAGTGCCAGGAATGCCTTGAAGAGACCGTCATCGCCGGCCACTGGGCGCGCCCGCAGCAGCGCCTGTGCCTCCCATGGCTGGGACCACTTCGCGTAATAGGCCTGGTAGGACGAGAGACTGCGTACCAACGGCCCGTTCTTACCTTCCGGACGCAGATCAGCATCGAGGTCGACCCCCTGGGCTCCTTCGCTGGCTTTGAGTCGCGATGACAGTTGGAGCGCCACCTTCGTCACGTGTTTGCTCAGTTTTCCGCGGGCCTCGGCGTCGAGATCGTCTGACACGGGGCGGTAGACGAACATCGCATCGGCGTCAGAGAAATAGCCGATCTCCCGACCGCCCCAACGGCCCATAGCGATGATCCCCAATTCGTAGTTCGGAGTGTCAGGACCGTCGAGGTCAATTCGGACTGCCTGCAGGGCCCCTTTGACCGCCAAGTCCATGAGATCGGAGAGATCACCGGGTATCTCGGTGCGTTCGCCGACGTTGAGGACGTCGCGCAGAGCGATCCGCAGCAGTTCACGGCTGTACGTCTCGCGGATCGAAGTCACCGCATCGGCGCCATGGCGCTTGAGCAGCCCGTCGACCTCGGCGTTGAGGATCGAGAGGTCACGAGCTTCGAGATTCGCATGACGGTCCAGCCAGGCGACAGCGGCGGGCCGGCGTAGCAGAAGCTCCGTCGCATACCCGGACAGGGAGAGGACCTCGGCCACCGATTTGGCGGCCAGGCCGGAGTCGCGAAGCATCTTGAGGAACCACCCGGACGATGACAGCGATTCGCTGAGTCGTCGGAAGGCCAGCAGTGCTCGATCGGGTTCGACACCGTCGGAGAACCAGTCGAGCAGCGCCGGAAGCACCTGCTTGATGACCATGGCAGTGCGTGACATCCCTGTGGTCAGGGCCTTGATATGGCTCAAAGCACCCTGCGGGTCCACATAACCGAAAGCCTGGAGACGATCGGCGGCCGCCTGCAGGCTCGAACCCCGCTTCTGCGCGTCCACGACGGCTCCGTGGACGCCGACGGCCGCCTCGAGGATGGGCCGATAGAAGATCTGCTCATGGAGGCGGGTGACCTGCTTCGCATAATCGCGGCGAGCCTGTTCGAGGCGATCGCCGGTCCGTGAACCTGACCGGAAGACCGAACGGGCCAACGTTCGCAGCTTGGCCTCATCGTCGGGAATGAGCGCATTGCGCATCATCCTCGGGATCTGGACGCGGTGTTCGACAACGCGCATGAAGCGGTACGCGGTGGAGAAGACGGATGCATCCTGCTGGCCGATATAGCCGTGTTCTCCTAGCTCACCGAGAGCAACGAGTGTATTCGGGGTGCGGATGTCTTCGTCGTTGCGTCCGTGGACGAGCTGGAGCATCTGAGCGGAGAATTCGACGTCCCGCAGCCCGCCGCGACCCAGTTTGATCTGGCGTGGGGCCTCGGTCGCCGGGATGAGGTCGACGACGCGGCGACGCATCGCCCGGATTCCGTCGATGAAGCCAGGACGGCTGGCCGCCTGCCAGACCAACGGCAGGAGAGACTCGGAGAAGGCTTGTCCCACCTCGCTGTTGCCGGCGACGGGTCGGGCCTTGAGGAGGGCCTGGAACTCCCAGTTCTCGGCGATATCGGCATAGTAGTGCTCGAATTCCGACAGCGTGCGCACGAGGGCTCCGGCTTTTCCTTCGGGACGCAGTGCGGTGTCGACCTCCCACAGTGCAGGCTCGCCTCCGGCGTCCGAGAGGATGCTGCGCATACGTTGGGCGAGATCGGTGGCCAGGCTCCTGGCACCTTCGGTCTCGGCGGAGTCGAGGACGAAGACGACGTCGACATCGGAGACGTAGTTGAGTTCTCGTGCACCGGTCTTGCCCAGGGCGATGACCGCCAGTCGGATGTCGGCCGCCTCGTCGAGTTCGGCTCGTGCGATGGCCAGGGCCGCGTCGAGGGCAGCGGCGGCAAGGTCGGAGAGGACAGCCATGACATGGTCGACGATTTCGTCCGGAGACTCCGCCGACAGATCATCGGCGACGAGACGAAGCACCGCATCTCGATAGTTCCGTCGCAGCGCCTTGACCCCGTCATCTCCGGTCACCGCGGCGCGCGGAGCCGGATCCTCGGGGTCCGCACCGAGGGCCGAGAGCATCTCTGATCTCAGGGACACCGCCGAGGCGGCAGGCGTGGAGATCAGCAGGAACGGGTCGGGGACGAGCAGCAGCGGCAGGGAGTCGGGATGCCGGACCAGATGGTCGACCATCGCCTCCGAAGTGCCGACGACCGCGAGGAGCCGGGCCAGGAGGGGGCGGTTGAGTTCGTCCTCGGCCAGCTCGCTCTTCGATCCGGTCCTCACTGCGTCCAGCAGGGCCGCGGAACCCTCCCCCGCGGCCTCGACCACGCGCAACAGACCCAGCGCCGCTCCGTGCGGGTCCGGGGTTGCCATGAGGAGATCAACGAACCGCGAATCAGTGGCCAGAGGGACGCCGAGGAGCTCATCGAGCTCGTGGAGGAACCGAGCGGTGGCCTCCGGGACGCTAGCCGTGCGTGAGGTGATTGCGGCCATCACATCGAGGTGAAGTGCTTGGCGAGTTCGTATGGAGTCACCTGCGCGCGATAGTCGGCCCATTCCTGCCGTTTATTGCGCAGGAAGAAGTCGAACACCTCTTCTCCCAGGGTCTCGGCGACGAGATCCGATCCCTCCATCAGCTCCAGGGCATGGGAAAGGCTGCGCGGCAGCGCCTCGATCCCCATCGCCCGCCGTTCGGTGGAAGAGAGCAGCCAGACGTTGTCTTCGGCCTCTTCAGGCAGTTCGTAGCCCTCTTCGATCCCCTTGAGTCCCGCTGCGAGCATGAGCGCATACGACAGGTACGGGTTGGCGGAGGAATCCAGCGCACGGTACTCGACACGAGCGGACGAGGACTTTCCGGAGTTGTACTGCGGGACCCGTACGAGAGCAGATCGGTTGCGGTGGCCCCACGAGATGTACGACGGAGCTTCATGGCCGGTCCAGAGACGTTTATAGGAGTTCACGTGCTGGTTGGTCACTGCCGAAATCTCGGCGGCGTGGGTGAGCAGTCCGGCGATGAACTGTCGGCCGGTCTTCGACAGCTGATATTCGGCCCCCGGTTCGAAGAAGGCATTGTTCTCGCCCTCGAACAGGGAGACATGCGTGTGCATCCCGTTGCCTGGGTGATCGGCCATCGGCTTGGGCATGAACGAAGCGTAGACGCCTTGGGAGATCGCGACCTCTTTGATCACCGACCGGAACGTCAAGACGTTGTCGGCCATGGTCAGCGCGTCGGCGTAGCGCAGGTCGATCTCGTTCTGACCAGGTCCGGCCTCATGGTGGGAGAACTCCACCGACAGTCCCATGGCTTCGAGCATGGTGACTGCTTCGCGGCGGAAGTCATTGGCCGTTCCCCCATTGACATGGTCGAAGTAGCCTGCTGTGTCGACGGGCATCGGCGCTGAGCCGTCGCTGATCCCGGTCACAGGGTCGAGATTGTCGGTCTTGAAGAGGTAGAACTCGATCTCAGGATGCACATAGAAGGTGAAGCCGCGTTCGGCGGCTTTGGCCAGAGTGCGTTTGAGGACGTTGCGCGGATCGGCCGGCGCTGGCTCTCCCCCGGGCACATGGATATCGCAGAACATCCTCCCAGTCGGTTCGATCTCTCCGCGCCAGGGCAGCAGAGAGAACGTCGAGGGGTCGGGTTTGAGCACCATATCGGCCTCGAACACCCGGGACAGTCCTTCGACTGCCGAGCCGTCGAATCCGATGCCTTCGGAGAAGGCGCCTTCGAGTTCGGCGGGGACGATGGCCACGGACTTCAGCTGACCCAGGACATCAGTGAACCAGAGTCGGATGAATCGCACTTCACGATCCTCGACAGTCCTGAGAACGAATTCCTCCTGACGCGACATCTATTCAGCCGTTCCACTTCTCGTCGTCTTCGTCCCACTGCTGGTTGCGTTCACGCGCCTTCTCCAGGGCGGCCCGGGCGACTTCCTCGGTCTCGTAGGGCCCCATGCGGTGGGCCCAGTCGCTGACCAGGCCCTTTTCCACGGTGTTCGTCTCGAGGTTGAAGTAGTACTTCGAGTTCGGGTCGTCGATATCTTCGTAGAGTCCCATGGCGAGCCTTCTCTCCTCTGCGGGGTTCTGCATTGACGCTTTCAGCTTACCGTTTCAAGTCGCGAACTGACGGCACGTTTCGCTGATGCGTCGGAAGCGCCCTCTCTGCATCTTTGGTGCAGTCTGAGCTCGACTGGAATCATGTTTTCCGCTTTGTCTGGCACCCAGACGCACTGATTTCGCATCACTGGTAACGAAAACAGGTTTAAAGGTTTGCTCTCCAAACCTTCAAAGGAATAGAGTTGGCACCATCGACGGCCGACGGAGAGGTCGGTCGCCTCCGCCCCTGCGGCACATCACCAGGAGAGAAGGACACACATGCGCATTTCAGTGCCCACCGAGGTCAAGAACAACGAGTTCCGAGTCGCCATCACCGCTGCCGGCGTCAACGAACTCGTCGCCCACGGCCATGAGGTCACCGTCCAAGCGGGAGCCGGCGAAGGCTCCTTCATCATCGATGCCGAATACGAGGCAGCCGGAGCGACGATCGCCCCCGACGCGGCCTCCACCTGGGCCGCCGGCGATCTCGTGCTCAAGGTCAAAGAGCCGATCGCCCAGGAATACGGGTTCCTGCGTAAGGATCTCATCCTCTTCACCTACCTCCACCTCGCCGCCGATGAGGCACTCACGAAGGCTCTGATGGAGGCCGGAACCACCGCCATCGCCTACGAGACCGTCCAGCACGACGGCGGCGGTCTTCCGCTGCTGGCGCCGATGAGTGAGATCGCCGGTCGCCTGTCGACTCAGGTCGGCGCCCACAGCCTGCTCAAGGCCAACGGTGGTCGCGGCATCCTGCTCTCCGGGGTCCCCGGCGTCGAACGTGCGAATGTCGTCGTCATCGGTGCCGGTGTGGCCGGGACGAACGCCGCCCGCATGGCCCTCGGTCTCGGAGCGACCGTCGAAGTCATCGACATCAACATTCCGCGCCTGCGGCAGATCGATGAGACCTTCGCCGGCGCCATCGGGACGAAGGTGTCGAACAAGTACGAGATCACGAAGTCTCTGGCCTCGGCCGATCTCGTGATCGGTTCGGTGCTGATCCCGGGCAAGAAGGCGCCGAAGCTCGTCACCGATGACATGGTTTCCGGGATGAAGCCGGGCTCCGTCCTCGTTGATATCGCCATCGATCAGGGCGGCTGCTTCGAGAACTCGCGACCGACGACGCACGATGATCCGACGTTCACCGTGCACAACTCTGTCTACTACTGTGTGGCGAACATGCCCGGTGCGGTGCCGAACACAGCTACGGCGGCGCTGACGAATGCGACTTTGCCCTTTGCCGTGAAGATCGCCGACCAAGGCTGGCACAAGGCACTGTCGAACGATTCGGCCCTGGCCCGCGGCCTCAACATCCACAACGGGCATGTCACCAACGACAACGTCGCCGAGGCGTTCGGCTACGAAGCCGTGTCCGTGGCCCACGCCCTAGCCAACTGAAGAACCCTGATTACTACCTGCCGGCGGCCCAGCAACCTCGCGCGAGGTTGCTGGGCCGCCGTCAGGTAGTAATTGGGTCAGGGGCGGGGGACGATGGTCGTGTACCTGAAGTGCTCCTCGCAGAGTCGTCCCGCAGCTTCTGCGTCTCCGGCCGCGATCGCCTCGACGATCGCGGCGTGGTCGTCCACGGCGTGATCGAAGAGCTCTGCCGAGAACGGGTCGTGACGGAAACCGGCGTTGATCTTCGTATCGAGGTCGATGGCCATCCGCACGAGTTCCGGGTTGTGACCGGCACGGGCGATGGCGAAGTGGAACTGCGCGTCCGCGGTGCGCGCGGCGGCCGCTTCGGCGCGTTGGGAATAGACTTCGGCCAGTTCGCGGAGCTCGCTCAGCTCCTCCTCGGTGCGTCGCAGGGCCGCGGTCGCCGCCAGCGAATTCTGGAAGACCGCGCGGGCGTCGAGCAGGTTCCGCCTCTCGGCATGGAACTCGCCGATTCTGCCGGCCATGGGAGCCAGCGCCTCGGGGCGGGCGGTCTTGACGAACGTCCCTCCCCCGCGGCCGCGGCGGCGCTCGACGACTCCGAGACGCTCTAACCGCAGCAGGGCTGCGCGCACGCTCGAGCGGGACACCTGCAGATCTGCGGCCAACGTCCGTTCGCCCGGCAACAGGGTGCCTTCCGGCAACGCTCCGACGGCGATTCCGGAGAGGATGTGGTCGGCGATCTGCTGCGGTGCGCTCGTCAGGCTCACCACTTCGCCCAGTCCAGCGAACTCGTGGCCCGCCGATGTCGTGTCGTCGCTCAATCTGCCTCCCGCTTCCTTGGCACGGCTGCTTCCGATTCTAGACTCCACAGGTCCTGCACCGCGGCATCGACAGGCGACCGGGCAGCGGGACAAAGCCGCGTTTCCAGCATAGGATCGACACCATCATGACTGTTCACACTCGCCTGCTCACGCCCGGCACCATTTCGCCCGAACGCGGTGTGCCGAAGGACATCCCCCGCCCGGAGTACGTCGGTCGTGCCGACGCCGATGAAGGCCGGGGAAACAATTTCTACAGCCCCGAGGAAGTCGAGGTGGTCCGGGCGGCCGGTCGGATCGCAGCCAATGCCCTGGCCGCCGTCGGCGAGATGATCGCCCCCGGCGTCACGACCGACGACATCGACAGGGTGGCGCACGAGTTCATGTGCGATCACGGAGCGTACCCGTCGACGCTGAGCTATCGCGGGTTCCCGAAATCCGTGTGCACCTCCGTCAACGAGGTGATCTGCCACGGCATCCCCGACTCAACTGTCATCGAAGACGGCGACATCGTCAATGTCGATATCACCGCCTACTACCAGGGCATGCACGGAGACACGAACTACACATTCACCGCCGGTGACGCCGATGAGGAGTCACGTCTCCTCATCGAACGCACTTACGAATCGATGATGCGAGGAATCAAGGCGGTCAAACCGGGCCGTCAGATCAACGTCATCGGACGAGTCATCGAGAAGTACGCGAAGCGCTTCGACTACGGAGTCGTGCGCGACTACAGCGGGCACGGAGTCGGACGCGAATTCCACTCTGGGCTCATCATCCCGCACTATGACGCGGCTCCCGCCCACGCGGAGACGATGGAACCGGGAATGATCTTCACGATCGAACCGATGCTCAACCTCGGTACGATCGACTGGGACGTCTGGGATGATTCCTGGACCGTGGTGACGAAGGACCGCAAGCGCTCCGCTCAGTTCGAGCACACTCTGGTGGTAACTGAGTCCGGCGCCGATATCCTGACTCTGCCCGATGTCGATACCGCGATTGCCGCCGGACCCGCACATGAGGAGAGCTGAGATGAGCGCGGAGACCTCACCACGCTTTGCGATCGGAATCGACATCGGCGGCACCGGGATCAAAGTGGCACTCGTCGACACGGTGACGGGCAAGCTGCCGTTCAAGCGGCTGCGCGAGCTCACCCCGAAGCCGAGCACCCCGGAGGCCGTGGCTGCGACGATCGCCACGGTGTTGGATGCGCTGAGCGAACGTGCCGTCGAACTCGAACTCGTCGCCGACCGTGCCGCTATCGACTCCCTTCCAGTCGGCTGCGGATTCCCCGGTGTCATCCGCGAAGGACTCGTCGAATACACGGCGAACCTCGACCAGAGTTGGATCGGTTCGCCCATCGCCGACATCATCGGCGAGAGCACGGGCCGCACCGTGTACTTCCTCAACGATGCCGATGCCGCCGGACTGGCCGAGATGACGTTCGGGGCCGGACGCAAGCACCGGAAGAAGACGGTGCTGCTGACGACGCTGGGCACCGGAATCGGAACCGCCCTGTTCACTCACGGCCGGATGGTTCCCTACACCGAACTCGGCCATATCGAGATGAACGGCGCCGATGCCGAGACGCAGGCCGCGGAATCGGTCAGGACTCGGCTGGGATTGACCTATCCGGAGTGGGCGGCTCGTCTGCAGCAGTACTATTCGCAGATCGAACTGCTGGTCGCACCCGACGTCATCATCGTCGGCGGCGGAGTCTCGAAGTCCCATGACCAGTTCCTGCCGCTCATCGAGACACGGGCGAAACTCAAGCCCGCGAAACTCTACAACAACGCCGGAATCGTGGGAGCTGCGATGATCGCGGTCAACGGCGGTAAGGCGAAGGTTCGTCGCAGTCCGTCCTGAAAGACGCGTCGCGACGGAGGACGAAGGTGAGGACAGGCCACCGATAAGCCGGGTTCTGTCGACGAGTCGGTTGCCCTTCTCGCCTGACGGTCATCTATCTGGGACCGATGTTGCCACCGGCCTCAAGCAATCCACCCGACGACTCGGCGAGCAGCCTCGAACGTCGTCTGTCTGATCTTGCTCCGGATGGGGTTTACCCAGCAGCGACGGTCACCCGCCGCCCTGGTGGTCTCTTACACCACCGTTTCACCCTTACCCAGTCGGAACTGGGCGGTCTGCTTTCTGTTGCACTGGCCCGCGGGTCGCCCCGGGTGGGTGTTACCCACCATCCCTGCTCTGTGGAGCCCGGACGTTCCTCAGCTCTCACGAAGAGAGCCGCGACCGTCTGGTGACCTGTCCTCAGGCATCCCAGTGTAGTCGCTTCGCGACTCCCCCACGCACACAGCCCCCGCACGCAGCGGAGGCCGGAGACCGAACGTGATCAACCTCATCCCCACCCGGTCCCAGCCCCGTCACTGCGTGATCATACGATGGGGTGGTGAAGATCCTGCTGCCGCCCTCCGAGGGCAAGACTCCGTCGCCGACCGGTCCCACGCTCGATCTCGATGGTCTCTCGGCTCCGGAGCTCACTACGAAGCGCAAGCGTGTGCTCGCTGCCCTGAAGAAGGTCTCGAAGCGCCGAGATGCCCTCGAGAAGCTCGGCGTCGGCGCGTCACTCACCGCTGACGTCGAACGGAATACCGTCCTCGATGAGATCCACTGTGCCCCCGCGCTGCTCACCTATTCCGGTGTGCTCTATGAGGCTATGGGCGCCAGCGAGCTGGTGGCGCAGTCGAACGATGACGATCAGCTGCGGGACCGCCTCCACGACGTTCACGTATTCTCGGCCCTGTTCGGCCGGGTGCACGGACTCGATGAGATCCCCGCTTACCGACTGGCGATGAAGACCGATCTGGAGACCTTGGGAAAGCTGACATCCTATTGGAAGCCGGTTCTGGCGAAATCCTGCTCCCTCGACCCCGCCGAGGTGGCCCTCGACTGCCGCTCGAGCGATTACCGGTCCGTGTGGCCGGGTCCCACCGATCAGGTCGTCACCATGGGTGCCGTGTCCGTCAGCGGCGGGAAACGTCGCGTCGTCTCCCACTGGGCGAAGTTCTACCGAGGCGAGTTCGCCGGTCGGCTGCTCTCCGATGATCGGGCCCTGCCGGAGACTGCTGAAGACCTTGTGTCCCGGGCCGAGGAGTTCTATGAGGTTGAATTCACAGCCTCGACGAGCTCGAAGCCGGCGAACCTCATGATCGTCCTCCGCGACTGAGACACGCGTCAACAACGAACCCGTCCGCCAAGGTTGACGAGATCAGTCGAGACAGGATCAGCTGCGACGCAGCAGCACCGCCTCGCATTCTTCGCATTCATAGGTTTCGTTGACATCGGCGCCGAGCATTCCGTGCCAGACCGCACCGCCGATCTCCTGTCCGCACGCCTGACAGTTCGGACCGTTGAGCAGGGCGGCACCGGGACCGCCCTGCCGGACATTGGCATCGAATGTCGTGAGCAGCTGCTGCGGCAGCTCGCTCCTCGAGCCCGACGCCGCGGCCTCGTTCTCGGTGATGAGTTCCCGCAGCTCGGTCTTCCTGTCCTTCACCGCGGTCTGCACCTCTTTGCCGGAGGCCGTGACTTCGGCGATTCGGTCATCGACCGCCGCGAGTTCGTCTTCAGCGGCTTCGAGCTTCTCCATCTCCTCCAGCTGCGATTCTTCGAGTTCGGCGACCCGAGCTTCGTGACCGGCGATCTCTTCTTGCAGATTCACCATATCCTTGCTGGTCAGACCGGTTCCGTCGTTGAGCTCGGCGGTCTTCTTCTCGATCTTCGATCGCTGTGCTTCGATGAGTCCGGTGGCTTCGGTGATGGCGTCCTGATGGCCGTCGACGACAGCGGCGGCCTCGGTCCGCTTCTCTCCGAGCTCCTTGTGGCGGGAGATGAGGTCCTGCAGCTCCTCTGCTCTCTTCGGGTTGTCATGTTCGAACTGGAGGGCGCGCCCGTGGGCGGTGAGTTCGATGAGGGTCTGCAGCGCAGTTCTCTGGCTGTCGGTGATGAGCATCGTCGGTCTCCTTGTCAGTACCGTTCGACCCAGGGGTCGGTGTTGACTGCCGAGTGCTGCAGCGAGACAGTGAACCCGCGCCGCGCGAATTCGGTCTCGAGTGCCTCGGCCGCCGCACTCAGCCAGACTGTCTCAGACGCCCAGTGGGAGACGTCGATGAGCGAGAGTCCGCTCTCTCGACGATTCGCCGCATCAAGCGCCTCGGTGGCCGGGTGATGGCGGAGGTCGGCGGTCACGTAGACGTCGGCGCCGCTGGCCCGGACCTCGTCGAACAGCGAGTCGCCGGCGCCGCCGCAGACCGCGACACGGGTCGCTGACGCAGCGGGGTCGCCGGCGATGCGCACACCGGTCGTGGTGCCAGGCAGCTGCGCAGCCAGTCGCCTGGCAAGGTCCCGGACCGGTGTGGGCCGGTCGAGGTCGCCGACGCGACCGATTCCGGTCGGCAGCGAGCCGCGTCCCGAATCATCAGCCTCGTCATGCGGGGACAGTGGCTGCGCGCCCTCGATGCCCATGAGTGAGATGAGCACATCGGAGACTCCGCCGCGGGCCGAGTCAGCGTTCGTATGCGCGTTGAACAGTGCAATATCGTTGCTGATGAGCGTGTGCACGGCTCCGCCCTTCAAAGTTGCGGCGTTCACCGACTTCACGGGTTTGAGCATGAGCGGATGATGGTTGAACACCAGATCCGCACCGAGAACGACGGCCTCGGCGATCACGGCGTCCATCGGGTCGAGAGCCAAGAGGATCGACCTGACCTCGGCGTCGGGGTCGCCGACGGCCAGGCCCACGGAATCCCAGGACTCGGCCAGGGCCGGTGGCCACAGTGAGTCGAACACTTCTACGCAGTCACTCACCTTCGGATGTCTCATGCCCCCACACTATTACATCGGGTCCGGGCACATCGCCAGCGCCGCGGGACCGAGGACCCTGTCCAGAGATCGACGGACGATTTTCGGAGAACGTGATCTGACTCATATATTTGGATCATGACATCTACACGCATCTCCTCCGAATCACCCGTCATCAGAAACTCGTCCACGGTCTCGGATCTCATCCGCCGCAGCGCCGGCCGTTTCCCCACCGACACAGCCCTCGAATTCGGGGACCGAACTTGGACCTATGCAGAACTTGACTCTGCCGTGACCGCGGTGGCCCGCGAACTCGTCCGTCTCGGCGTGACGAAGGGCGACCGTGTCGCCGCCTATGGGAAGAACTCCGACCTCTTCGTCCTCCTCTATCTCGGCTGCGCACGCGCCGGATTCATCCACGTGCCGGTCAACTATCAGCTGAAGAACGACGAACTCGACTACATCCTCAGCAACTCCGGTGCCGAGATCGTCTTCTCCGATTCCGACCTCAAGTCCGCCGTCACCTCAACCCCGACCGGAGCCGAGGCGCAGGTGATCGACTTCGCCGATCTCGTTCCGGTCGCCACCGCAGAGGAGATCGCCCCTGCAGGCAACGCAGAATTCTCCGTCGACGACACGGACGTGGCTCAGCTGCTCTACACCTCCGGCACCACCTCGGCGCCGAAAGGTGCGGTGATGACCCATCGCGCCCTTCTCCACGAGTACCTGTCGTCCCTCATGTCCCTCGACTTCGCTGCGACAGATCGCACCGTCCACGCCCTGCCGCTCTATCACTCAGCGCAGATGCACGTCTTCCTGCTGCCGCTTCTGTCGATCGGCGCGCACAACATCATCGTCCCCGCTCCCGTGCCCGAGCAGCTGCTCGCCATCTTCGAGGAACGGGAGATCAATTCGTTCTTCGCCGCCCCCACCGTCTGGGTGGCACTGGCGAACAGCCCCGACCTCGAGACCCGCAACCTCGACAGCCTCCACAAGGCCTACTACGGTGCTTCGATCATGCCCGGGCCGATCCTCGAGCGCCTGCGCCAGCGGCTTCCGCAGCTGGGCTTCTACAACTGCTTCGGCCAGTCGGAGCTCGGGCCGTTGTGCACTGTGCTGCGTCCCGAAGAACATGACGATCATCCGGGTTCAGCCGGTCGCCCGGTCATGTTCGTCGAGACCCGCGTCGTCGACACCGGCGGTGACGACGTCGGCCCAGGCGAGGAGGGCGAGATCCTCTACCGGTCGCCGCAGCTGTGCGAAGGGTATTGGAACCGGCCCGAGGCCACCGTCGAGGCGTTCGACAATGGCTGGTTCCACTCCGGGGACCTCGTCAAGGTCGACGAGGAAGGCTTCGTCGAGGTCGTCGACCGGGTCAAGGACGTGATCAACACGGGCGGCGTGCTGGTCGCCAGCCGCCAAGTCGAGGACGCCGTCTTCGAACTGCCCCAGGTCGCCGAGGTGGCAGTGGTCGGGATTGCCGATGAGAAGTGGATCGAGGCGGTCGCCGCCTTCGTCGTCCTCAAGGACGGCCAGCCGCCGTTGTCGGCCGAAGAGGTCATCGGTCATGTCAAGTCCCGTTTGGCCGGATTCAAGGTGCCCAAGCGGGTGGAGTTCGTTGCCGAACTGCCGAAGAACTCGGCCGGGAAGATCCTCAAGCGGAGCCTGCGCCAAGCCTGAGGGCATGCGGCCGCTCAGGCGTTGGCGACTTCAGCGGTGCCTGCGCCGCGCCTGCGGATGACGGGATCGGTGTGGGTGGCCGCCTCGGCGGTGGTCTGCGAATCGGAACAGCAGCCGGCTTCCCCACCGCATCCTTCAGCGGATTCGTCGGTTCGGGCCTCCCCTCCCTCCCCGGTCTCCTGGCCGAGGATGTGAATCCGTTGTCGCGGATCATGGTGAGGTCGTCGTCGGCGGCTAGGCCCTCGGCGGTGAGGTAGTCGCCGAAGAAGATCGAGTTGGCCAGCTGCAGTAGGTGCAGCTTTCCGGGCACAGTCCCGATTTGAGGTTGACGACATAGTTCAACTTGATCGTCATGCCTAAGTGCTCTCGGCGGAGTCGCGATCCGGCATGGACGAGACCGAACAGCTCCGCATCCGACGTAGCCAGGAGCGCGAGTGCGTCGGATTCAGTGGCCGTATTCCCGGGGCGATTCAGAGGGACTCCGCGAGTCGGTCCGGGTTCACGTGCTGGTCAAGGTTCAAGGTCGTCATCGATTGGTCCTTCGTCTCCGTGCGATTGGACATGGTCAGAGTCGGTCCCAGTCAGATCTCCTGAACGCTGCTCAGTGCGCTATCAGAACACTGCCCCGAGTCGTTGGGGCAGGCTCGGATCCCATGCAGCCGAAACCAGTTCGTCAGTCGTCGAGTCGGCGTGCGGACGAGCTGGAGCATAGAATTCTTTCGCTGGGCCGGAGGGCTGCCCGGCCGCCGGCAAACGACCCAGTACAGGGAAGAACGGAACGAAGAACACGATGGCGGAGTCGGCACCCACGGACACCCACAAACGAACAGGCAATCGCCGCGGCTGGCGGCTGCACGGAAACGGGCGGACGATCGCTCCCGGTGAGAGGGTTCTGCCGGAAGAGCGTCTGAGTTGGCCGCGGACCATCAGCATCGGCGCACAGCACGTCGTGGCAATGTTCGGCGCAACGTTCCTCGTACCCCTTCTCACCGGGTTCCCGCCGTCGACGACACTGTTCTTCACCGCCATCGGCACGCTGCTGTTCCTGCTCATCACGAAGGGCATGATGCCCTCGTATCTCGGTTCATCGTTCGGGCTGCTCGCTCCGATCGGGGCGGTCACGGGGTTCTCGGCGACGTCCGGAGAGGCTCTCGAGCCTCATGCCATGGCTTTGGCCCAGGGCGGAATCATCTCGGTGGGAGTCACCTTGGCGCTCGTCGGGCTCGTTGTTCATTTCGTCGGCGTCCGATGGATCGAAGTGACGATGCCACCGGTGGTGACCGGGGCCATCGTGGCCCTCATCGGCCTCAATCTGGCCCCGGCCGCCTGGGATTGGGTCAAGGCCGCTCCCCTGACCGCCGTGATCACGATCGTCGCGATCCTGCTGACCACGGTGCTCTTCCGCGGGATGCTCGGCCGACTCTCGATCCTCATCGGCGTCCTGGTCGGCTATGGTGAGGCATGGCTGCAGGGTGAGCTCGACTTCTCCACCGTCTCGAAAGCCGACTGGGTGGGACTGCCCGCGTTCCATGCACCGGCGTTCGATCTCGGCTACCTCGGCCTGTTCCTGCCCGTCGTCCTCGTCCTCATCGCCGAGAACATCGGCCATGTGAAATCGGTCGCCGCAATGACCGGCCGCGACCTCGATCACCTGACAGGCCGGACGCTCTTCGCCGACGGATTCTCCACCATCCTCGCCGGATCCGGCGGCGGTTCGGGAACGACGACCTATGCCGAGAACATCGGCGTCATGGCAGCCACGCGCGTCTTCTCCACTGCCGCCTACCTGTGTGCGGCGATCATCGCCCTCATCCTCAGCATGCTGCCGAAGTTCGGCGAGATCATCGCCACGATCCCTCCCGGAGTGCTCGGCGGAGCGGCGACCGTGCTCTACGGAATGATCGGCATGCTCGGCGTGCGCATCTGGGTGGAGAACAAGGTCGACTTCTCCAATCCGATCAATCTCAACACTGCCGCGGTCTCGCTCATCGTCGCCATCGCGAACTTCACCTGGACCCCGGGCGGACTGCAGTTCGAAGGCATCGCCCTGGGCACCGCCTCGGCGATCATCATCTATCAGGTGATGAAGGCGATCGCCCGGTGGCGGGGTACAGACCCTGACAACGTGACAGAGAACTTCGCCGAGGCGGCCGACCGAACCGATGCGCCGCAGGCTCCTCGACCGGGCCGGGCGACCCACCCGTTCGCTTCCGACGTGACGGACGGCGCCTCCCAAGAGCCGGGCTCACCGGCCTGAGCACGAGTTGAGGCGATGGGGCGTGCTGCCGTTTCGAGCAGTGCACCCCATCGCCTTTGTGCATTTCAGTATCGAGTTCTGGACCAGTCATCGGGTTCAAACTCGATCATCTGGTCAGAACTCGATTAGTCCTGCACCACGGCGAGAACGCACCGGACCACTTTCGGTGCGGCCGTGCGCTGCTTCTCGTCCTGGGCGTCTGCTCGCGTCTTGATGGTTTGGACGCAGAGTGGTCTCCGGCCGGGCGCAACGGTCCGGGAATGCAGAAGTGCCGCAGCCTCTCCTGAGCGATGCTGCGGCACTTTCCCTTGGTCGGGATAGCGGGATTCGAACCCACGACCTCCTCGTCCCGAACGAGGCGCGCTACCAAGCTGCGCTATATCCCGTGACCAGGAACTACTATAGCGAGGGGAACGCGATCTGAAAAATCGGGAAGGACCTCTGTTCGAGAATGAAAGGTATGTCTCATTGGCACTGACAGCCGAAAGCATCACCACCACTGCATTGAGCATCCTTTCGCAGTACGGTCTGGGCGATCTGTCCATGCGCCGGCTCGCCCGCGAACTCGACGTTCAGCCGTCTGCGCTGTACTGGCACGTCAAGGACAAGCAGTCACTGCTCATCCTCATTTCACGTTCGCTCAAAGCCGAAGTCGATGCCCTCTGTCCCGCCACTGCCGACCCGCTCGCCGCGGCAATGTCTCTGCGCGAGGTGCTGCTGAAATACCGTGATGGAGCAGAGATCGTACTGCTGGGGTATTCGATCGCTCCGACAGACGTTGCCCCTCAGGCTCTGGGAGCCGATCGCCTGGGCGCCGAACTCTCCCACGGAATCCTCACCCTGACTCTCGGTGCCGTAGCCGTTGAGCAGAATCGCATGATCTTCGATGTCGACGCCGCAGAGGCAGCTGAGAATTTCGCTGCCAATGCGGCACGGCTGCTCCGATCCTCCCGGAGACTGCCTTGACCGGCACACTCATCGCCGTCGCTTCCGTTTCGCCGCTCACCTCGGGATGTGGCATACTGATCAAGCGCTGTCGCAGTGGTCGACGACGCAGGTGGGGCCTATAGCTCAGTTGGCTAGAGCATCTCGTTTACACCGAGAGGGTCGGGGGTTCGAGTCCCTCTGGGCCCACCGTCAAGGCATCCCATGTTCATGGGGTGCCTTTTCCGTGTTCCGACCCAACTCACCAGCCCAGATCGGCAGGTCCGATCCACGCAGGTCCGAGCCCGCCGCCCCGAAACTCGCCGAGGCGACCACGGGGTCGATCACCCCCTGTCGATCTCTGTGCGGATCGTGAGCAGGAACGCCGCATCGGTCAACGCCTCCACCGAGTGCTTCTGCGGGGGAATAGCGATGAGTTCTCCCGCACCCAGTTCCCACGATTCGTCGGCAGTCACCATCCGCACCTGGCCCGTGACGATGTGCAACGTCGCTTCCGGTGGAGCATCATGTTCTGCGAGTTCTGCACCCGCTCGCAGAGTCAGCAGGGCCTGCCGGAGATAGGTTCCGGCGAAAACACCCTTGGCGGCCCTTCCGCCGCGTGCCCCTCGCGCCTTCTCCAACAGCTCTGCGCTGAGGGTCTCCAGATTCTGTGCGGACACCTGATTGGTCATCGTAAGCTCCTCCTGAGTTGCCTGCAGTCCTGATGCTTGCTCCTCGCCTCAGGGTAGCCTCGTTTTCGATCTGTGGTGATAGCTTCGAAGAGGAATCAGAGAAGCAAGTGAGAGGACATGCTGTGGCAGACGAACCCGTCATCGACGTCCGGACCATACCGAAGCCGGAGAGACATCCCCTCATCATCAAAGCTTATGAAGATCTCGAAGTCGGCACAGGCCTGATCCTCATCAATGACCACCCGCCCGAGGGTCTGCGTGCGGAGTTGGCACGCGAGTTCGCCGAGTCGGTCGGATGGGAGCCCCTGGAGGGCACCGAGGATGAGGTCCGGGTGCGCATCGTCCGCCGTGCGTTCACCCCTGCGCCTCGCGTCGTCCTCAACGTCGCCGAACTCAGCGAGACTGTCGAGGATTCCGGGTCCGTCTGGCAGCTGCCGACGCAGCACCGTGACCTCGATGCGAATGTCATCGCGCTCGCTCCGGGTGGCGAGATCCGCGAACACACCGGCCCGTCTCTCGACGTCCTCATCCACGTCCTCGCCGGAGGGGGCACCCTTGAGACTGAAACCGGGACGATCGACCTGTCCCCCGGCCAGATCGTGTGGCTGCCCCGTCGCTCCCGCCGTCGCTTCCTGGCCGACTCCGAGGCGGGACTGCAGTACTTCTCGGTCCATCAGCGCAAACAGGGGCTGAGTATCACGGCTCGCAGCTGATGAATGGGCTGGACACCCGGATCGGTGATCAGCTTCCCGGCTCCGGATCATCCGGACGGGCATCGGCGATCGCGATGAGCCTGCGCAGCACCGCCTCGGCGATGTGCTCCAGACGACGCACGTAGACGCAACCGGCCCCCTCGGTGTATTTTCCGAGCTGCGGGAGCAGCTTTGCTCCTTCGGGAAGGTCCTTGAGTCCGTACAGCGAGAGTTGGCTCTTGCGCGGGGAGAATCCCGTGGCCGGCCACTCACCGTGGTTGCGCGGGTTCACGGGCGACCGATAGTGGGACCGACCGTAGCCGACGATCGAGGGTCCCCACATCACAGGATCCTCACCGGTGACGTCTCGGAAGATCGCATCGAGAGCGATCCCGTCCTCGCGACGCTTCTCTGGAGTCACCGAATCGAGGTATGCGGTGACATCGGCATCGGTCGGCTGGGTCTTGCACTCTGCCATGAAGCCAGTATGGAAGTTCAGGCCTCCGAAGGAATCCAAGCAGAACCGTCTTCGACCCGATAGATGAGGTTCGTGCGCGTATGTGCGACAGCGGGGTATCGGGTGAGGTAGTCGAGGACGAAGGACTGCACCGCAGCGGTGTCAGTGGCGACGATATGCAGCAGGTAGTCATCGGCTCCGGCCATGTGGTACATCCGCACCACCCCCGGGAACTTCGGCGCAGCCGTCGTGAATGCGTCGATTTCGGCCCGATCGTGTTTGGCCAGCCGGATCGACACGAGCGCCTGCAGTCCGACCCCGAGCGCAGTCGGATCGACGTCGATATGGAAGCCGCGGATGACGCCGAGCGACTTCAGTCTCTTGAGACGCAGGGAGACCGTCGATTCGGAGATCCCGACGGCTGCAGCCAAGACCGCACCTGAGGCCCGCGCATCAGCGTTGAGCTCCTGCAGAAGGCGAAGATCGGTGTCATCGAGTGAGACGTTCTGCGACATGAGTCACAGTCTCCCATATCTGATCGCAGACTATTGCCGAAACGGCCGAATACTTGGAGGATATTGCGCGTTCATTGCACAGACCGGGAGAAGTGTATTGAATGCGCTTATGACTTCTATGCACCCTGAGACCCGTATGGTTCACGGCGGAATGGACGGTCTCGCGGCCGCAGGCGTCCACGTCCCCGCCATCGACCTCTCCACCACCAACCCGGTCAACGACGTCCGCACGGGAGGAGATTCCTATGAGAGCCTCGCCGGCGGACATCCTCTGAAAGAAGGGGACTCCCCCGTCTACCAACGTCTGTGGCAGCCCGGTGTGGCGCGGTTCGAATCCGCGCTCGCCGAATTGGAGAACGCCGAATCTGCTGTCGCCTTCGCCACGGGAATGGCCGCCTTGTCCGCCGCACTCCTCGCTGCAGTCGAAGCCGGAACTCCCCATATCGTCGCCGTCCGTCCCCTCTACGGCGGCAGTGACCACCTGCTCGAGTCAGGCCTTCTCGGCACGTCGGTGACCTGGGTGGAGGAGGACCAGATCGCCGAGGCGATTCGTGACGACACCGGGCTCGTCATCGTCGAGACACCGGCGAACCCCAGCCTCGACCTCGTCGACATCGGCTCGGTCGTCACCGCAGCGGGAGATGTGCCGGTGCTGGTCGACAACACCTTCTGCACCCCGGTGCTCCAACGGCCGATCGACCACGGGGCCGCGCTCGTTCTCCACAGCGCCACGAAATACCTCGGCGGTCACGGCGACGCCATGGGCGGAATCATCGCGACGAACACCGAATGGACCATGCGTCTGCGCCGGGTCCGCGCCATCACAGGGGCCCTCCTGCACCCGATGGGCGCCTATCTCCTCCATCGCGGGCTGCGGACGCTGGCCGTGCGGATGCGCGCAGCTCAGGCCACCGCAGGTGAGCTCGCTCGTCGTCTTCAGACGCGCCCCGAGGTCGGCCAGGTCCACTACCCCGGTCTCGCCGGGTCCGATCCGCGAGGCTTGGTCGGTTCGCAGATGCGCGGCGGAGGGGCGATGATCGCCATCGAACTCGCCGGTGGATTCGAAGCGGCCCGCACCTTCGTCGAACACTGCGACCTCATCGTGCACGCGGTCTCGCTCGGCGGCACCGATACCCTCGTCCAGCATCCGGCCTCGCTCACACACCGGCCCGTAGCCGCGACGGCGAAGCCCGGAGACGGCCTCGTCCGCCTCTCGGTCGGGCTCGAACATGTCGACGACCTCGCCCGCGACCTGTTCACGGCGCTGGACGCGATTCGCGAAGCGGCCTGACACCGCTCACCCGTCGAACGTCTCAACCGACTCTTGACTTTGACGCAGCGTCAACTTCTAAGCTGTCAGGCATGGACTGGTCCATTCAGGAAGCCGCACGGCTGACGGGAACGACGAGCCGAGCCCTGCGTCATTATGACGCCATCGGTGTGCTGCCTCCGACCTCCAGCGCCGCCAGCGGCTATCGCTGCTACGACGAAGCAGCCCTGGTGCGCCTCCAGCGCATCCTGCTGCTCAAGGAGCTGGGGAGCCGACGCCTACCGACGAGGAGATGAATGGTGGTCCAGCCGATCGCCTGAGGGGAAGAAGGAGTGGAAAGCCCTCGTTTCCACCCTCTCCGAGGACTGGATCGCCGCCGCCGAGGCGGGGGCGCGTCCCGAATCGGACCGCTGCCAGGACCTCGCCCGACGCCATATCGAATGGCTGCGAGCAGTTCCGGGCACGCCCGCAGATGATCACTCGACCACTACCTCGAGGCCAAAGGCCTCTGAGTCGATCTGAGCCGGCAGCACCGGATCAGGACAGTTCGGAGAGCGCCTGCCGAATCTTCTCGGCGGGCGCCTCCAGCTGCTCCGGTGTCTGCATCGGAGCACGGTCGGAGATGTCGAAGTCATCCATGGAGTTCGTCGGCAGGACGTGGATGTGCATGTGGGGCACTTCGTAGCCGACTATGAGGAGGCCGATACGCTCGCAGTCGAAGGCCGCTTTCTGGGCTTCTCCGATCCTCTTCGCCACTGCGGTGAGGTGGGCGAGAAGCTCTGCGTCGGCGTCAATCCAGTGGGAGATCTCGTCGCGCGGGACGATCATCACATGACCCTCGGTCATCGGAGCGACATCGAGGAATGCGACGCACTTGTCATCCTGATGGACGAAGGTGCCGGGGATCTCTCCGTTGATGATCTTCGTGAACAGCGTAGCCATAAGGTGTCCTCCTCAACAGGCGCCGAAGGTGCCGTCGATCGGTTCTTCGGCGGGGGCTCGATTCTCAGAGGCTGGAAAGCGCCGTGGCGAAATCCTCGGAGAAGTCCCGAGTCTCGGTGCGGGCGACATGCCTGCCACTCACGATCGTACCCGCAGGTGAGAGAACGAAGACTCCTCGTTCGGCGACACCGTGGACCTCGTCGAAGACGCCGAACGCGCGAGCCGCCTCACCGTGGGGCCAGAAGTCCGATGCAAGAGTGACGTCGACCCTCGTCTGCCGGGCCCACGCTGCCAAAGTGTACTTGGAGTCGGTTGAGACAACCACGATGTCGACGGCATGGGAGCCCTTTCGCATCCGTTCCTGCCACTGTTCGAGAGCGGCGAGTTCGTCTCCGCAGATCGGAGAGAAGGCGAACGGAACGAATGCGAGCACACGAGCGGTAAGTGGAGCCGCCTCGGTGAGGGTGATGACCGATCCGAGGTGATCGGGAAGGGTGAGATCCGGGGCCCGATCACCGGGCCGCAGGATCATGAATAGTTCTTCTTGCCCACGAGCCGGAATCCGGCCCAATCGTCGGCGGCGCTGACCGTGGAGGTCACGTGCATTCCGGCGGTGGGAGCCGCTTCGGAGATGTCGGCGGGGCTGATGTGTCCCGGACGGTTCGCCTTCGGGCTGAGCAGCCACACGACTCCGCCCTCCTTCAGTGTGGTCTGGGCGTCGACGAGACCGTCGACGAGGTCGTCGTCGTCCGACCGCCACCACATGAGGATCACGTCGTAGACGTCATCCTCTTCGCCATCGGCGATCTTGTCTCCGATGATGTTCTCGATCGCCTCGCAGAGTGCCTGATCGACGTCGTCGTCATAGCCGACCTCTTGCACATAGTCGCCCTTTTTCAAGCCGAGGTTGTGTCCCAGCTCGTTTGCGAGGGTCGAAGTGGAGGATGTCCTTTCAGAAGCGGAGTTGCTCATGCCTGTATTCTTCCGCCAAGAGTGGTCAAGGTGCAAATATCGGCGCGCCCGCGCGCGGCACGCGCACTCAAACGGCACTCAATCAGCACACCCGACTGTGAGCCTGTCAGCACAGTGTGCAGATGCGTCAGAGAGATCACAACTTCGCGAGAGCGCGAAGTTCGGCTGGGAGTACTAGGCTGACAAGTAGATCGGGTGGCCTCTGGGCTCAGACAACCTGCGGAGCACACACCATCCGATGGTCATGATCTCTACACCAAAGAAGATCGTGGAGCTGAAGAGAGGACCACATCGTGGACAATCGGAATCAGGGCGGGCCCATCCTCAACGGGCTGCCCAGCCAGGTGCCCGACATCGACCCGGAGGAGACCGCTGAATGGCTGGCCTCCCTCGATGGCCTCATCGACGAGGGCGGTCGGACTCGAGCACGCTATGTCATGCTGCGCATGCTCGAGCGCTCTCGCCAGAAGCAGATCGGCGTGCCCAGCCTCACTGCCACCGACTACGTCAACACCATCGGTCCGGAGAACGAACCCTGGTTCCCCGGAGATGAAGAGGTCGAACGCCGCTACCGTCGCTGGAACCGCTGGAATGCCGCCATGCTCGTCCACCGGGCCCAGCGTCCCGGCGTCGAGGTCGGCGGGCACATCTCCACCTACGCCTCCTCGGCGACCCTCTACGAGGTCGGTCTCAACCACTTCTTCCGCGGCAAGGACCATCCAGGCGGCGGCGACCACATCTTCTATCAGGGCCACGCCTCCCCCGGCATGTATGCGCGCGCCTACCTCGAGGGCCGGATGAGCGCAGAACAGCTCGACGGCTTCCGTCAGCAGCAGTCGCACTTCATCGACGGCAAGCCGCAGGGACTGCCGTCCTACCCCCACCCACACCAGCTGCCCGACTTCTGGGAGCATCCGACGGTGTCCATGGGTCTGGGCCCGATGAATGCGATCGCACAGGCACAATTCGACAAATACCTGCACAATCGTGGGATCAAGGACACCTCCCAGCAGCAGACCTGGGCCTTCCTCGGTGACGGCGAGCTCGACGAGCCGGAGAGCCGCGGCATGCTCCACGTCGCTGCCTTCGAAGAGCTCGACAACCTCAATTTCGTCATCAACTGCAACCTGCAGCGTCTCGACGGACCCGTCCGCGGCAACGGCAAGATCATGCAGGAGCTCGAGTCCTACTTCCGCGGTGCCGGCTGGAACGTCATCAAGGTCGTCTGGGGACGCGAATGGGACGCGCTGCTGGCCAAGGACCGCGACGGCGCACTCGTCAACCTCATGAACACCACCCCCGACGGCGACTACCAGACCTACAAGGGTGAGTCCGGCGGGTTCGTGCGCGACAACTTCTTCGGCCGCGACCCGCGGACGAAGGCGATGGTCGAGGACTACAGCGACGAGCAGATCTGGAACCTCAAGCGCGGCGGCCACGACTACCGAAAGGTCTTCGCCGCCTACAAGGCCGCGATGGAGCACACCGGACAGCCCACCGTCATCCTCGTCAAGACGGTCAAGGGCTACTCCCTCGGACCGCACTTCGAGGCCCGCAACGCCACGCACCAGATGAAGAAGCTCACGGTCGACGATCTCAAGCTCGCCCGCGACCACTTCCAGATCCCGATCTCGGACAAGGAACTCGAAGACAACCCGAAGCTGCCTCCGTACTACCACCCGGGCGTCGACGCACCCGAGATCAAGTACATGCAGGAGCGCCGCGCGGAGCTCGGCGGCTACTCTCCCGAGCGTCGATCGACCCATATCGATCTCAAGATGCCCTCGGACAAGGCCTACCAGGCCGGTCGTCGTGGATCAGGCAAACAGGAGATCGCCACCACGATGGGCTTCGTGCGCGTGCTCAAGGACCTCATGCGGGAGAAGGATTTCGGTCACCGGATCGTGCCGATCATCCCCGATGAGGCTCGCACCTTCGGCATGGACTCGTTCTTCCCGACGGCGAAGATCTACAATCCCCACGGGCAGAACTACATCTCCGTCGACCGTGACCTGTTCCTGGCCTACAAGGAGGCTACGGACGGTCAACTGCTCCACGTCGGCATCAACGAGGCTGGAGCGACCGCGGCGCTGACCGCGGTCGGCACCTCGTACGCCACGCACGGCGAACCGATGATCCCGTTCTACATCTTCTACTCCATGTTCGGGTTCCAGCGCACCGGTGACTTCTTCTGGGCCGCCGGAGATCAGATGGCTCGCGGCTTCGTCCTCGGCGCCACCGCGGGGCGCACCACTCTGGTGGCCGAGGGCCTGCAGCACGGCGACGGACATTCGCACGTGCTGGCCTCGACCTACCCGTCGGTGGTCTCCTATGACCCGGCCTTCAGCTATGAGATCGCGCATATCGTCAAGGACGGCATCCACCGGATGTACGATCCTGCCGATGAGCGGGACTCCGACGTGCTCTACTACATCACGATGTACAACGAGCCGATGGTCCAGCCGGCCGAACCGGAAGATCTCGACGTCGAGGGCGTGATCAAGGGCCTCTACCTGCTGAAGAAGGGTCCCGACAATGGCGGCCCGAAGGTTCAGCTGATGGCCTCCGGCGTCGGTGTGCCGTGGGTGCTCGAAGCACAGGAGCTGCTCGATCAGGACTGGGGCGTCTCGGCCGATGTCTGGTCGGTGACTTCGTGGACAGAGCTGCGCCGTGACGGACTCGACGCTGAGAACGAGCGTCTGAAGAACCCCGAATCCGAACCGCGGACTCCGTATGTCACCGAGAAGATGGCCGAGACGGAGGGCCCGGTCATCGCGACCTCGGATTATATGCGCGCAGTTCCCGATCAGATCCGTCAATACGTGCCCAGCCACTTCACCTCTTTGGGAACCGACGGATACGGAATCTCGGACACCCGTCCGGCGGCACGTCGCTATTACCTCGTCGATGGTCCGTCCGTGGTCACGCAGGCGCTCATCTCTCTGGCCGATACTGGGAAGATCTCGATCGACAAGGCCGCCGAGGCGGCTGAGAAGTACCAGCTCAACGATGTCCGTGCCGGCAGCTCGGGTTCTACCGAGGGGGCAGGCGCCTGACCTCGCCCGCACGCTGAAGGCGAATATGGCCGGAGTCTCCAAGACTTCGGCCATATTTGTCACCTTTTTCGACTCTTTGTATGTCGCTGACAACCGGATTGTTCTGATTCATCTAAACTCGTGCTCATGATGTCTGATGCCGAGACCCTGCGCCGTCGCGCCGAAACCGCTCGCCGACTGCGTGCCGGGGTGGGCGTCCTGTCCTCGGTGACTCTGCAGCGGCTGGAAGCTCAGCTGCCCTGGTACCGATCGATGTCGTCGTCCGATCGTTCCTGGGTGGGACTGCTTGCCCAATCGGGGATCTCCTCATTCGTCGATTGGTACCGCAAGCCCGATACGAATCTGCGTGTGGTCTCCGACATCTTCAAGACAGCACCACGCGACCTCATCCGCGCCATCAGCCTGCAGCAGACCCTCCAGCTGCTCAAGATCGTCGTCGAGGTCGTCGAGGAGCGCGTCCCGGACATCGCTCGCCCCGTCGAGCAGCCGGCGCTGCGCGAGGCCGTGCTCGTCTACTCCCGTGAGATCGCGTTCGCCGCCGCCGACGTCTATGCCCGGGCCGCCGAGGCTCGAGGCAGCTGGGACGCGAGGCTCGAGGCGATGGTCGTCGACGCCCTCGTCCGCGGAGATTCCGTGGACGAGCTCGCAAGCCGTACTGCCGCCTTCGGCTGGCAGTCCGAGGGGCCCGTGTGCGTCATCGTCGGCCGCGCCCCACAGCGCTCGGCGAAGAAGGGGTTGGACGGCATCCGCCGCAGGGCCAGCCGGTGGGCCGATGATGCGCTCGTCGGAATCCACGACAACCGGCTGCTCATCGTCCTCGGCGGAGTGACGGAACTCGACGATGCCGTCGAGGATCTCTCGGACTGTTTCGGGCCCTCCGAAGTCATCGTCGGACCGGCAGTGCCGGGGCTTGCCGAAGCGGCCACCTCGGCGAAGGCGGCGATCCGCGCACTCAAGGCGGCGACCGCCCGCCCCGACTCCCCGCGCCCGGTCAAAGCCGATGATCTGCTGCCCGAGCGCGCTCTGTCCGGGGACCAGATCGCCTTGACCGAACTCATCGAACGCTATTACGAACCGCTGACCTCGGGAACGGGTCAACTGCTGAAGACCGTGAGCGCCTATGTCGAATTCGGGTCCTCGCTCGAAGCCACGGCCAAGGCACTGTCCGTGCACCCGAATACTGTGCGCTACCGACTGCGGAAGATCACCGACGCCATCGGGCTCGATCCGACGACCTCGCGTGATGCTTTCGTCATCCACATCGCCTTGGTGTATGGGCGACTGTCCGAGGACGGCGTATTGTCGACAAACGACAAATCTCACCGAGAACGGTCCAGTGTCCATTAGATTGATCAACGGAACCCAACGAAAAGAGAACTGAGTGCTTGCAATCACCTGTCCGGGCCAGGGAGCCCAGAAGACCGGTTTCCTGAGTTCGTTCCTCGAACTCGACACCTTCTCGGCACAGATCGACGAACTCTCGACCGCCTCGGGAATCGATCTGCGTCTGCACGGAACCGAATCCGATGACGAGACGATCAAGGACACCGCGGTGGCACAACCGCTGCTCGTCGCCTCCGCCATCGCCTGCGCCGCAGAGCTCGGCGTCAGCCCTGCCGTCGTCGCCGGCCATTCCGTGGGAGAGATCGCAGCCGCACAGATCGCAGGCATCTTCACCCCGGCCGACGCCATGGCCTTCGTCAAAGTCCGTGCCGATGGAATGGCCGCCGCTGCCGCCGCCACTCCGAGCGGCATGTCCGCCGTCGTCGGCGGCCAGCCCGAGGATGTTCTCGCCGCGATCGAGACCGCCGGGGCCAGCCCCGCCAATGTCAACGGCGGAGGCCAGACCGTGGCAGCCGGCTCACTCGAGGCGCTCGAGACCCTGGCCGAGAACCCGCCGGAGCGGGCTCGGGTCATCCCGCTGGCAGTGGCCGGCGCCTTCCACACCGAGTTCATGGCTGCCGCCACCGCCGATCTCGCTGCCGCCGCCTCGGCGTTGGAGGTCTCCGACCCCTCCGTCTCGATCCTCAGCAACGCCGACGGCACCGCGGTCGAGGCCGGTCGCGAGTACGTCGACCGCCTGGTCAAGCAGGTCACGAACCCGGTGCGCTGGGATCTGTGCCAGGAGGCGCTGCTGAACTCCGGTGTCACCGGAATGATCGAACTCGTCCCCGGTGGAACGCTGACCGGAATCGCTCGCCGTGCCATGAAGGGCGTCGAGACATTCGCCATCAAATCGGCCGCCGACATCGACGGCGCGCGTGAGTTCGCGGCAGCCCACGCCTGAGAATCGAAAGAAGACGCCATGCCTACACTCAAGACTGCAGAACTCGGCACTTTCTCCCGCATTGCCGGAATCGGTGCCTACCGTGCGGAGAACCTCGTCACCAATGACGATATCGCCGGACCCATCAACTCCTCCGACGAATGGATCCGGCAGCGCACGGGCATCGTCACTCGCCGTCGTGCCAGCAAAGACGTCGGCGTCCTCGACATGTCCGAGGAAGCCGCGCTCGAGGCGATCGCCTCGGCGGGGCTGAAGCCGGAGGACATCGGCGCCATCATCATCTCGACCGTCACGTTCGAGTACTTCACGCCCTCAGCGGCTGCGGCCCTGACCGCACGGCTGGCGACCGGGCCGATCCCGGCATGGGACATCAGCGCGGCGTGTGCCGGCTACTGCTACGGCATCTCGCAGGCCGATGCGCTGGTGCGTGCCGGCACGCTCGACAATGTCCTCGTCATCGGAGCCGAGAAGCTCTCCGAGGTCATCGACCCCGAGGACCGTTCGATCTCGTTCATCCTCGGTGATGGCGCCGGCGCGGTCGTCGTGTCCTCCTCCGACGAACCCGGCATCTCGAAGACGGTGTGGGGCTCGAAGGGCGAGAACTGGTCGACCATCCGGATGACGGATTCCCTCTACGACATCCGCGACGACCGCGAACTGCCCTTCCCGACCCTGCGTCAGGACGGACCGACCGTCTTCCGCTGGGCCGTGTGGGACGGCGCCGAGGTGGCCAAGGAGGCTCTCGCTGCTTCCGGCATCGAGGCCGAGGATCTCGCTGCCTTCATCCCGCACCAGGCGAACATGCGCATCATCGACGAACTCGCCAAGCAGCTGAAGCTCCCCGAGTCCGTTGTCATCGCACGTGACATCGCCGACAACGGGAACACCTCGGCGGCGTCGATCCCACTGGCCACCGAACGGCTCCTGCGCGAACAACCCGAACTCAGCGGCGGTCTCGCCCTGCAGATGGGCTTCGGTGCGGGACTCGTCTACGGTGCTCAGGTCGTGCGCCTGCCCTGAGACACACCCATTCACGGAAAACTCTCCGTGAATGTCCTAAGATATTCGGCGGGACACTCGTCGAAAAGTTCCTCAAACGGTCGAAAAACCCTCGACCGAAATCAGAAAGTAGGAAAGAAATGGCATTCACCGAAGCTGAAGTCCTCGCTGGGCTGGCAGAGATCGTCAACGAAGAGACCGGCCTGGCTGTCGAAGCAGTCGAAGCCGACAAGTCGTTCACCGATGACCTCGACATCGACTCCATCTCGATGATGACCATCGTCGTCAACGCTGAGAAGAAGTTCGGGGTGAAGATCCCCGATGACGACGTCAAGGACCTCGTCACCGTTCAGGACGCTGTCGACTACATCAACAAGGCTCAGGAAGCCTGAGCCACAGCAGCCCAACACGGCCCGTCCACAGACGGGCCGTGTCCACACTATCGACGAGGTTTGTACCATGACATCTAAAGTTGTCGTCACCGGAATCGGTGCGGTAACCCCCTTGGGCGCGACTGTCGATGCCACTTGGGAAGCCATTCTGGCCGGTCAGTCCGGCGTCCACACAATGGACAACGATTGGTCAGAGAAGTACGGCCTCGCCGTGGACTTCGCAGCGCAGGTCGACCCACAGGTCGTGCCCGACAATCTCAAACGGGTCCAGGCCAAACGCCTCGATCCTTCGAGCCAGTTCGCTCTCATCTCTGCTCGTGAAGCCATGGCCGACGCCGGTCTCGAGGAGACCGACCCGGAACGCACCGCCGTCTCCTGGGCCACCGGGATCGGCGGAGTCTGGACTCTGCTCGACGCCTGGGACACCCTGCAGGAAGAAGGCCCTCGCCGGGTCATGCCCCTGACGGTTCCCATGCTCATGCCCAACGGACCTGCGGCCGCCATCGGCATGGAATTCAAGGCTCGTGCCGGTGTGCAGACCCTGGTCTCCGCCTGCGCCTCATCGACCGAGAGCCTGGGCCACGCCTATGACGTTCTGGCTTCTGGCAAGGCCGATATCATCATCGCCGGCGGTTCAGAAGCAGCGATCCACCCGATCACTCTTGCCGCGTTCAATTCGATGCAGGCGCTGTCACGTCGGACCGATTCGCCCGAGACCGCTTCGCGTCCCTATGACGTCGACCGCGACGGCTTCGTCATGGGCGAAGGTGCGGGCACGCTCATCCTCGAGACCGAGGTACATGCGAAGGCTCGTGGAGCGAAGATCTACGCCGAGGTGGCCAGCTGGGGCATCTCGAACGACGCCTACCACATCACCGGCGGAGAGCCGGAGGGCAAGCACGCGCTGGCCGCCATGCAGCAGGCACTCGACGCCGGCGGGCTGACCGCCGCCGAAATCAAGCACGTCAACGCGCATGCCACGTCGACTCCGGTCGGAGACATCCCGGAATCGCTGGCCATCAGCGAACTCCTTGGTGACAACGTCTCCGATGCACTGGTCTCGGCCACGAAGTCGATGACCGGACACCTCCTCGGAGGTACGGGTGCCGTGGAGGCGATCCTCACGGTCAAGGCGCTGCAGACTCGCACCGCTCCCCCGACCATCAACATCGACGAAGTCGACCCGAAGGTCAAGGGGATCAACATCGTCCGTGACACACCTGCGGATCTGCCCGCCGGCGATATCGCAGCGATCACGAACTCGTTCGGCTTCGGCGGTCACAACGCCGTCGTCGCGTTCCGCTCAGTCTGAGGTCCTGAGCGAACTCAGACAGCGCTACGGCCCACTCTGAGTCGGAAAGCACGGTTTTGAAACTGTGCTTTCCGACTCAGAGTGGGCCGTTTCCATGAGAACGCAGGACGTAGTCTGTGCTTGGGAAGGTGGTTTGTGCGGAGCAATCTGCTCAAGGCGCCCAGGAGGGTGGTCGGTGCAGAGCCTCCTGCGCATGGCGCTCAGGCGCGAGAGCGTGCGAAATGGGCACACCCGAGGTAGGAAGGTGTGCCCATCGGCATTTGTGAACGCTCGAACTCTCACACCTGAGTGCAGTTCGGCGGTGAAGGGAGCGGCTCAGCCGACCTTCGTCAGCCAGCGCACCGGTGCGCCTTCACCTGCGTGGCGGAACGCGTCGAGTTCCTCATCCCAGGCTTCTCCGAGGGCGATCGCCATCTCCGAGGAGAACTTCGCCGGGTCCCCGGCAGCGCGTTCCATCACGGAGCGGATGCGGTCTTCAGGGACGAGGATGTTGCCGGCCGTGTCGGTAACAGCGTGGTAGATGCCCAGATCAGGTGTGTGGCTCCATCGGCCGCCGTCGACTCCGGCCGAGGGCCCCTCGGTGACTTCGTAGCGGAGTGAGTCCCAGCCGCGCAGGGCGGATGCGATGCGAGCTCCGGAGCCTGCGGGCGCGCGCCAGCAGACTTCTGCGCGCACCAGACCTGGTGCTGCCGGCTGGGGTGTCCAGTCGAAGCGTGCCTGTGCGCCGATGGCCCCGCCCGCTGCCCACTCGATGTGAGGGCACAGCGCACGAGGTGCTGAGTGGACGAAGAGTACGCCCTGAGTCATATCCATTTCTGCCTCCTACCTCGGATACGTCTTCCCCTACGATCCGAAAGGAGGTGCTGACCACATGATAGTCGATGTTCGGCGTGCAGCCAAGCATCAAAGATGCTGGTGGCGTCGGGTGTCTGTGACGAGCGAATGACCGGCGTTAGGCTGGCGCCATGACCGAGGAGCAGATGACCGGCGAACGACCGCCGCGGACCATCCGCATGTTCCCCGACTATGCGGGCACGGTGCTGTGGATCAGCATGCCGATCGAGCACGAGGACACAGGGCTGTCCGGCGGGCTCGTCGCGGAGCTGCAGGCGTAGGAGCAGTCCTACTACGACTCGCTGGATTCCGACTTCGATTGGGTGCCGGAGACGGCTGCGCGCACCTTCACTGAGGAAGGCGTACGGCTCGCCCGATTGGTCTCCGCCGAAGTCGGTCCGCAATTCGTCGTCGAGTTCTCGTCGCACGATGACGACACCGAGGCAATGCGAATACGGGCCGAGCATTCCGCCGAGAACCCGAAGGCGGAAGCAGCTTTCACACGGCTGTTCGACGAGGCGGACGCAGACGACCGCAGAATTGCCGAACTCGTCAGGAACGAACCCGACGGAGAGTGGACTGCCTACGCTCCGTTGTCCGGGACCGTCTTCAGGTTCACCAGGCAGGCCTAGAACTCGCCAAGGGAGCATTGGCGACGTCGCTTCAGCTCAGTCGAACCTGTTCATCCGTGTAGGCAGGTCGTCCGAACCGGTTTGATGGTTCACGGTGCCCCCGGTCGGACTTGAACCGACGGCCAAGGAATTATGAGTTCCCTGCTCTAACCAGCTGAGCTACGGGGGCCAGCCGAGACAACATTAGCACCATCGGAGTCCGCTTCCCCATTCGGATCACACGTGGGTTCTGCGGAGTCGAGACACCCGGACGCGCACCGCTCAGGCGCGCTGGTTCGCCGTTGCGGTGAGAGGTGCGACGCGAGTGAGAACGCTGCGTGCGGCGTCGACGCATGTGTATCGGTCGGTCGTGATGTAGACATCGAAGACGGTCTGTCCGTCGCTGCCCGGGTCGTTGCGTTTCGACGCGGCAACCATGCCCGACCAGTCCGGTCCGACCACGACGACGCCGTGTTCGTTGCGGATGGGATCGGACGCGTCGACGAGTCCGGTGCGCACTCCGGGAATCGGTGGTCCGTCGAAGCCGCCGGAAAACATCGCCGTGAGCCCCACGGTGTCCCGGATCTTCTCGTACCGGAGTCGCGTCGCCTCGGAGAATTCGTCGTCCTCTCCGAACACTCCGAGGGTGATGGTCGCGGTACCCGATGCCAGAGCACGTTCCTCCAATGCAGCGATCTGAGCGACGAGGAGTTCGCGGTTCATCACCAGAGGCTCGCGCCGCAGTCCCTGAGAGATCGAATACGGGGTGCCCAGTGCCGGCAGATTGCGAGAGTAGTGAGAGACGAGGGCGTCTTCGCTCGGCTCGGAGAACGCCTGCGGCTCCTTCGTGGCCTCGCCGAAGTAGGGTCCGGACATGAACCCCGCCCCGAGCGCCCGCACGCGGTCCAGGTCGTCCTCGGTCTCGACACCGTCGGCGAGGATAACCGCACCGGTGCGTTCGAGATGGGCGTGGAGAAGACGGTTGAGCTCCGCGAGATGAGAGTCGCAGTCGATGCGCAGAACGTCCGGGTGGAGTCCGACCACCGAAGGGTTGACCAGCGGGACGAAGGCGGTGCTGCGCAGGTCGGCGCCCACGGAAGACATGCCGACTCCCCATCCCATGGCGCGTGCGGAGCGCACCGAGCGCAGCACTGAGGCCGGGGACGAGGCGACCCGGGTGGCATCGAGCTGGAGGATGACGGAGCGGTCGGGTTCTCCGGTGCGGTCCTCGAGGGTCGCAAAAGACTCAGCTTCGGCGTGGAGGAACAGGCGGTTCGACTTCGGCAGTCCGGCACCTTCTGCCGTGCGCAGCGCAGAGTCACGCAGAGAGGCGTCGATATCACCCGTGATCGTCGAGGCGCGCATGGCGTGACGCAGGTTCTCCGACTCGGCACGACCCAACTCCGGGGAACCCGTGGGAGCCTGCAGAATCTGGTGGCCAACCCGCTGGAAGGTCAGTGCGTCGACGACGGGGGCGAAATAGGTTTCTATCCCGCCCGAGCGCACGAGTTCCTCGAGCTCCAGCTCGTCATCGGGTACGGCCTCGACCACTGTGTTTCCTTCCATGGGCTGATGTGCGTTCACAGTCTTCCACATTCGGACACAGCGGATTGTCTAAATTCCGTAACATTATTGCGCTGACAGCTGACGATTGCCTGACTCGGCCGGGCGAGCCCCGAGCGGCCCTCAGGCCCGGCGGGAGCCGCCTCGGCGAACCTCGATGAGACCGACGATTCCGGCGAGGATGACGATGACGGCGATCGCGACGAACGCCCCCATCATCCCCCAATGCCAATTGCTCACCGCGGTGATCGAGAACGCCAGCGCGGTCATGATCGCCAGCCCCATCGAAGTGCCGATGCGCTGCCCGGTCTGGAGCACTCCTCCCGAGGACCCGGCGTACCTCAGGGGGACCTCCTGCAGGGTGAGAGTCTGATTGGGGCTGATGACCATACCCTGTGCGGTGCCGATAAACGCCAGGGTCAGCAGCATCCACCACTCGCTGCCGATGCCCTGGGACAGCAGCGCGACGACGGCGATCGTGGCCACCAGGCCGGCGAGGCACAGCGCGATCCCCCAGACAACGAGGCGGCGCCCGATCTGGAAGACGAACCGTCCGGACACATCGGCTGAGACCGCCGAGCACAGCGCGGCCGGCAGACCGATCATTCCCGCGGCCAAGGCGGTGTGTCCCAGCCCCTGCTGCATATACATGGCGACGAGGACCCAGACGCTGGTGACACCGAGGAAGTAGAGGGCGATGATGATCGAACCGTTGCTGAAGCTGCGGATGCGGAAGAGATCGAGATCGACCATCGGGGGACGGCCCAGACGCGCGTACCGACGTTCCCACCGGGCCCACACCCAGATCATGCCGATGCCGATCGGCAGGGACAGCCAGATGAACCCGCCCAGCGATGATTCGACGAAGGGCAGAAGGATGAGCAGGACGCCGACGCCGAGGAGGATGACCCCCACGGGGTCGAGATCCTTGCCGCCATCGGAATTCTTCGCATCCTGGTCGACGGCAGGTCGCCATGCTCCGGCAGGCAGCCAGGCCCGGGCGAGGATGAGAGAGGCGATAGCGAAGGGGACATTGACCAGGAAGGTCGCTCTCCATCCGAGGTCGCTGCCGAACAGTGCGATGAGGGCACCGCCGAGCACAGGGCCGATGGCCACCGACAAACCGACGGTGGTACCCATCAGTCCGAATGCACGACCGCGCGGCGGTCCCTGGAAGTACTGCTGCAACAGGCCCACGACCTGCGGGTTGAGGAATCCGGAGCCCAGCCCCATGGTCACTCGGGAAATGTTGAGCGTCAGCGGATCAGGGGCGATTCCGGCCACCAGCGAGGACAGCCCGAACAGACCGACTCCGATGACGAACAGCTGTCCGCGGCCGAAGACGTCTCCGGCACGTCCGGCGGCGACGAGGACAACACCGAAGGACAGCGCATAACCGGTGAGCACCCATTGCAGCGCCGAAGTGGAGGCGTCGATATCAGCAGCGATCGAGGGCAGGACGACGTTGATGCTGGACACCGACAGCAGGGACATGAAGAGGGGAACGAGGCCGATGAGGAGGATGCGCTTCTGCGTCTGCGTCATCTTCGTGCTCTCGCTCACGCGGCCCCCTCAGCTGTTCGTCGTCTCTGCCTCGTCTCATCCTACGTTCGTGCAGTTCGGTTCGGCCCCGCGTCTCAGCTCTGTCCGGCAGGAACCCAGCCCAGCGCCGGCGCAACGTGCTGGGCAAAGGACTCGAGGATGTGCAGGTTGTAGTCGACGCCGAGCTGACTGGGGATGGTGAGCATGAGGGTGTCGGCTGCCGCGATCGCCGCGTCAGCCTTGAGCTCGTCGATCAGCTTGTCCGGTTCACCCGCGTAGGTACGGCCGAACGTCGAGCGTGTGTCGTCGATGATGCCGATCTGATCCCCTTGGCCGGCCCCACGCCGACCGAAATAGAGGTCGTCGAGGTCGGTGGTGATCGGGAAGATGCTGCGGCTGACGGACACTCTCGGAGTCCATCCGTGCCCCGCGGTGCTCCACGCCTGACGGTACCTGGCAATCTGCTCGGCCTGCAGGTCTCCGAATGCGGCTCCGGTCGCCTCGGTGAGCAGGGTCGAACTCATCAGATTGACACCCTGCTGTGCCGCCCATTCGGCGGTGGAGGCGGATCCAGCTCCCCACCAGATGCGGCGTTCAAGGCCAGGGGAATGCGGTTCGATGCGCAGACGCCTCCCCGGACCGAACTGCTGCGGATCGGCCGGGGCAAGTTCCTCGCCGCGGACGGCCCGAAGGAACCGATCGAACTTCTCTCTGGCCATGTTCGCGGCCTTCGACTCGGTGGGATCCTCGTAGCCGAAGGCTTCCCATCCGCGCAGGGCCGGCTCCGGGGATCCGCGACTGATGCCCAACGCCACTCGCTGGTCGGAGAGCAGATCGAGGGCGGCGGCCTCCTCGGCGAGGTAAAGAGGGTTCTCATAGAGCATGTCGCGGTTGTGACACTCGTTTCGTAAGCTTGGTTGCATGGTCGAACTGGTAGCGCTGAGGAAGACGACCGAGGTGGCCGCGTACGTCCGCGCCTCCATGGACCGCAAGGGCGACCGCTGGACGGTCGATACGCAGCTGAGGAAGATCAGGGCGCTGGCCGAGGCCAAGGACTGGAACGTCGTCGAGGTCTACGAGGACAACGCCGTGTCGGCGACGAAGAAGCGCCGCGCTGGCACCCGCTGGGCCGAGATGCTGGACGACGCCCGCGCGGGCCGCTTCTCGATGGTGGTCGCGGTGGACATGGACCGGCTGCTGCGCAGCACGAAGGACCTCAACACCTTGATTGACCTGGGGCTGCGGGTCGTCACCGTGGACGGCGAGATCGACCTCTCGACGGCCGACGGTGAGTTCCGAGCGACGATGCTCGCGGCACTGGCCCGGTTCGAGGCCAGGCGTAAGGCGGAGCGTCAGATCAGGTCGAACGAGCGCCGACGCTTCGAGGGCATCCCGACGAGCGCCTGGAAGGCGTTCGGGTGGACGCGAGAGGGCGAGCTGATCCCGGAGGAGGCCGACGCCGTCCGGCGGGCCTTCGCCGCGTTCCTCGGCGAGCCGTCGCTGTCGATCCGGCGAATCCGCGAGGATCTGAACGGTGCCGGTCATCTCACCGCCCGCGGGTCGGAGTTCTCAGTCGATGCCGTGCGCTACCTCCTGGCGAACCCGCTCTACGCTGGCTACATCAAGCACTACGCGTCGGGCGAGCTGTACCCGGTGCAGGGCGACGCGTTCCCGCCCATCGTCGGCGAGCAAACGTGGCGGGCCGCGGTGGCGAAGCTGGAGGACAACGTGCGAAGGTCGGCGAGGCAGGGTAACCAGCCGAAGTACCTTCTGTCCACGATCGGGCTGTGCGGGAAGTGCGGCGCGACGCTCGTCTCCGGGACGAACAGTCGCAAGCAGCCGACGTACCGCTGCGGCGAGCAGTTCCATCTCACCCGCCAGCGCGAGCCCGTCGATGCGATGGTGACCGAGGCGGTGCTCACCCGCTTGTCCTCGGTGGATGTGCACAACCTCGTGATGCCGCAGGAGGACGATGGGCCAGATCACGAGGAGTTGCTGACGGAGCGGAACGCCCTGGTCGAGCGGGTGAAGGAGCTGAGCCCGCTGCTGCGTGACATCCATCAGCCGGTCCTGGAGATCACGGCGGCGATCAACGACGTGAAGGCCCGCATCGATGAGATCGACGCGGAGCTGCTCGACCGTTCGGTGTCGGTGGCGGCGAAGTTGCTCGCGGACGTGGACGAGCCGGTCGGCACCGCGGAGCGCCGCGAGGTGGTCGAGGCGAAGTGGAAGACGTTGGACGTGGACCGCCGCCGGATGCTCGTGGACGAGCTGGTGACGGTGACCATCGAGCCCATCGCGCCCGGTCACGTGAAGTTCGACCCCGACCTCATTCGTATAGAGCCGCGTCGCGACTGACACGCGAGTCGACTCGTCAGTGGACTGGTGAGTCGACTCGTGGGAGAATGGTTGCAGACAAGAAGATCCCACCGGGGGCCAGACTTTGAAGCTGGCGGTACTACTCCCGGATGAGTAGCCGGTCAAACAGCCCAATTACCGTGGCGGGGAACCGGAAGCACACTCATGTTTGAGGACTTCCGATGTCTGTCGTTATCGACGCTCCCCGCGCATCTGCGCTGGACTGCCCTGGGCTCGACCAGGATTCGACCCCCGATCCGCAGGCTGATGGGCTCGATCCCGTCATCGCTGCCGCCCTCGCCGCCGGTCGCCGAGCTGGTGAGCGCCTGGCCCGCACGCCGCTGACTCCGCGCCAGCGGGCCGCGGTCGCCGCCGTGATGGGTGGTGATCGCTGATGAGCGCCAACTCCGCCGCCTTCGCCCACGTGAACGGCTTCCGCTGGCGTGTGGGCGACCCCACCCTCGCCGACAGCGAAGCGCACCTCTACGACCTCGGCGTGCTCCGCTCCGTGCTGGAGGAGGCCGTCGAGAAGGCCGTCGCCGATGCCCGCGCCGACGGGGTGACCTGGGCCAAGATCGGCGACGCCCTCGGCGTCACGCATCAGGCCGTCATCAAGCGTTACCGCAAGGGTGGTGCCCGATGAACGCCGCCGAACGCACCAGCGCCACCGCTCCCGCTGACCTGACCAGCCCGACCGATGGGCCTGGCCTGGCATCCGCCGGAGGCGGGCTGCCCGTCGTCGTGATGCCCGTCCTCATCCGTGCTCCGCACTCCAAGAGTTCTGGAAGCCTCATCCGTTCCTACGGGCGCGGCAAGGGCTTGTCGATTGCCGCGCCATGCAACAACATGCCTGGTCAGCTGCCGGTTTCGCCTTCGCTCCACCGCGTGACCCCGCAGGATCATTTGGGGGTCAATAGGGGGTCATTTAAGGCGCCGCACGCTCCTTCCGACGTCCTGGGCGGTGGTCGCCGTGGCTAAGCAGGAGAACAACCCGACGAGCATCGGGCTCACGCAGTACCTCGATCCGTCGTACTGGACCTGGGCCGCCGATGACGCGAACGGGGCCGCGCTGCTCCAGCAGGGAGCCGGGGCGATCCTCGCCTACGTGGTGCAGCGGCTCGAGGCGATCGGCTGTGAGGTCGTCGAGGCCTACGGCATCGTGCACGACAAGGACGAGCGCGAGGTCTGGAGCGACACCGAGAAGACCCTCGTGGTCGAGCCGAAGCCGGATCACCTGCACGCGGTGATCAAGTTCGCCAGCCGCGCGAAGAGCGCGCCTCTGGATCGGCTCGCGTTTGGCATCGGCGTCGAACCGCAGTACGTCGAGAAGCCCGGTCGCGGGCGGTACGCCTTCGACAACATGCTCTCGTACCTGACGCACGTGAAGTACGCGGACAAGCACCAGTACGCGCCTTCGGAGGTCGCCACGGTGCGCGGGCCGGACTACCTCGGCATCGACGCCCAGCGCCGGGAGACGTGGCTCAAGGGTCGCGCCCACGTGAAGAAGAAGGTCGTCGCCGAGAACTTCGAGGACATGCGCGAGCGCGTGCTCCAGGGCGAGATCACGCGCGATCAGATCATGCTTACCGATGAACTGTTCGACATCTACTCGCGGCATCAGCGGGAGATCGACGATGCCCTGTCCGCCTACGGTCAACGCCGCGCGTACCGGGCGGCGGCGAAGCTCCGCGCCGGTGAGTTCTCGACGCACGTGGTATTCGTGCACGGGGATGCCGGTATCGGCAAGACCCGGTTCGCCACGGACTTCATCACCGAGGCGATCAACGCGGCGAACGCCCACGGCGAGCGGTGGCAGGTCTACCGGGCCGCCACGGGGAACCCCCTCGATGACTGGCGCGGGGAGGAAGTGCTGCTGCTCGACGATCTGCGCGCCTCGGCGATGGACGCGAACGACTGGCTGCTGCTGCTCGATCCGTACAACGCCTCCCCGGCGAAGGCGCGCTATAAGAACAAGGGCGAGGTGGCCCCGCGTCTCATCGTCATCACGGCGACGATCGAGCCCGTCGAGTTCTTCTACTACGCCCGTCAGAAGGGCAACGTGGACGAGGCGCTGGACCAGTTCATCCGCCGCCTGGCCTCGGTCGTGAAGGTCTACCGTGCCGACGAGATCAACCGCTACCTCGTGCAGCACATCGGAAGGATCGAGCCCTACGAGTGGCATCAGTGCAGCGTTCCGGCCGCCGCGCACACGCCCGGCATGTACGGGAACGCGTACCACCGGAACGCCGGGTCGCGGGAACTGACCTACGGTCCGGAGACCTCGGCCGACCACGACGCGGACGGCGCGGTCGCGGAGCTGCTGAGCGGGCTCGCCGTGCGGAGTCCGGACGTGCCGCTGGCACTGATCGGAGGTGCCGCATGAGCACCGAACTGGACGCGCTCTTCCAGGGGGTCGAGGGGGCCGGAGGCCCCTCGCAAGCAGACATGGAGGACACGAGCGTCAGCGATGTGTCCGACATGCCTACTGCTTGCCACTCTGGCGTACAGGTGGAGCAGCAGACCGACTCCCAGGTGAACACGGGTCGGGCTGATGCGGAGGCTGTGCGGCAGAGTCACGGCGGCGCGAAGCGTCGTCGTGGGGGCCGCGCGAAGCTCGATACCGACTTCGGAGAGGCCACGCTCGGCGCTTCGCACTCGTGCGAAGCGGCTCGGGCTGGCTCCGAGCACGTGGGTGCGGGCCGTCGTGCGCGATGCCCTCCACGCCTCTCGGAGCGAGGAGCTGGACGCCGCCGTGGCCGCGCACCTGCTCGGCGTCGAGGCGCGCGCGCAGGTGTCGGCGGACGCGCGCGAGCTGGCCGCGCAGATCCGCCCGCTGGCGATCAACGTCAACGACCTGGACCACCGAGCACGTGCCGGTGAGGCGGTGGCGCTGTCGTCGGAGGTGCCCGAGCTGATCGAGCTGCTGCGCGAGGTCCGCGCCCTGCTCGGTGATCGGACGGCGTCATGAGCACGACGCACTACAGCCCGAGCGCCAGCGCCGCCGACACGGAGCGCTATATCCGGGGCAAGGAGGACGAGCGGGGCGTCGCGATCACGTGCGATGTGCCGGGAGGCCCCGGCGCGTTCTCGGCGCGCGCTCGGGCGCTCACGCAGAACACGACGCGCGAGGTCGAGGCGCTGCACTACCGCCAGTCGTTCAGCGACGAGGAGTTCGACCCGAAGAACCCCGAACACGTGCAGCGGGTGAACGACCTGGGCTACCAGCTCGCCAAGAAGATGCACCCGGATTCCGACTGCCTCGTCGTCAGTCATGTGGATGGGCGGGGAAAGAAGCCGCACAACCATATTTTGGTTCTCAATCACAACAACCGCACGGGAAAGGCGCTCTCGGACTATCGCACGTTCCACGACCGCAAGGCCGGGAATCAGAAGGGCGTGCAGTCGGCGAACGACGAGCTGATGCGCGAGCACGGGCTCTCGGTCGTGAAGCGGCTGGAGCACGCGCCGAAGGACTGGGAGCTGCGCCGCGAAGACTTCGCCGATGGGTCGCTCGACCGCGAGATGGGCGACCGGATGAGTGCGGCGCTGGCCGATCCCCGCGCGGTGGACAAGGCCGGTCTGGTCTCGGTGATCGAGGAGCAGAACCAGCAGCTCGGTGATGACGGGGATCGGGTGCCACGGATGCGGCTGCACAGCCCCGTTAGCAAGAAGGGCAAACGCGCCGGGCAGGAGACCTGGACGCTCTACATCGAGGACCGCCGCGGCGAGTCCGGGCGTGCCGAGCGCCGCAAGCGCACGAGCGCACTCTCGGCGGACTTCACCCCGGAGGGCGCGCAGGCGTTCTTCGACTACCACCAGCAGCAGAAGGAGCAGGAACATGAGCGCAGCACTCGACAGGCTGAAGCAGCAGAACGGGCCCGTGCAGTCGCCGCAACCGCTCGGCAGTCCGGAGACGATGGAGCTGTTGACCTCGATCCTCGCCGCCGTCGAGGCGCAGAATACGAGGATCGCCACGCTGACCGAGCAGCAGAAGAAGCTCGCGGGGTTCGTGAAGGTGGACAGCGAGGAGCAGGAGAAGCAGCTCTCCGCGATCTCGCATCAGCTGACCTCAACGTCGCCGCCGCCGGAGTCGAACGAGAACAGCGAACTGCTCGCCGGAATCGCGTCCACTCTCGCGGGTATGAGCGTGAACCTCAACGGGGAGAGTCTGAAGGGCTCAGCCTCTAAGTCCGAGGCTGCCGCCAAGCATCTCGATGAGAGCCGGGCTAAGTTCGAGCGGGCCGCGAACGGTGCGCAGAAGGCCTGGCGGGAGTCGATCACCCAAGCCAGCGCCGAGGCGACGAGTGCGATCAGCACGGCCCGGGATCAGGCTGTGCAGTCGATCGAGAGGGCCGCTGCCGACGCCGGGGCCGTGGCAACAGCCAAGATTGACGCCGCGAACGAGCGGGCCGAAAAGATCATCGCCACAACGGCGAAGCTGGAGGCCCGTCAGCTTTGGTCTGTCGCCGCGTCGATGTGCCTCGCGCTGCTGCCGGTCGCAGTGATCGTCGCGGGTGTTTGGATGGCCGTCGCCGGGCTTATCACGGGCGCTCAGTGGGCCCTCGACGTGGACGGGAGCGTGTGGCTCGGGATCGGTCGCTGGCTCGTGGTCTCCATGGGCCTCGCCGGGGCCGGCTACGGACTCTTCGCGTCCGTCCGCTGGGTCGCCGGTCTCGTGGAGACCTGGAAGGGCCGCGGGATGCCGAGGTGGCCCCGTTGGCGGTGATGGCTGGATCCGATCGAGCTACCGGTTCCGATCAGCAGTCGAAGGATTTTCGCAGCAGCCAGTCCTGCGGCCTCGGTGCCGCCGCCGTAGCCTGACGAGCATCCCGGCCGTGACGGCCATCGCGACGGCGATCCCGGCACCGATGATCCAGGGATTGCCGAGGAGCCCTCCGACGCCTGCGAGTGCTCCGCCCGCCGCGATGAGCGGCAGGCCGCAGCAGAGCAGCAACGGAAGCGCGCAGCATGCCAGTAGGAGCAGCCCGGTCCCTGCGGCGACGATGGGACCGGCGCGCCGTTCGTCGCGGTCGTGATCGGCGCTCATCGTCTGCACCTCTTCCGGATGAGATCTCCCCGATTGCATGCGTTGCCGTTCATGCGCAGCACGAGAGCAGTGACGGGTCGGTGGTGAAGGACTTCGCGGCGATCCGGATGCCTTCGGTCATGGTCAGGTAGGGGGCCCAGGCGTCGGCGACTTCGGCGATGGTCTTGCCGAGCACGTGGACGCCTGCGGCGGCGAGTTCCCCGGCGTCCTTGGCGACGGCGGTGAGGCCGAGGATCTCGCTCGTATCGGCGTTCACGACGATCTTGATGAACCCGCGGGTGTCGCGGTTGATCACCGCCCGGGGCACATACTCCAGGGGCAGCACGCGGCAGTCGCAGCGGATCCCCGCGGCGACGACCTCCTTCTCGGTCATCCCGACCGCGCCGATCGCCGGTCCGGTGAACGTCACCCGCGGCAGATGGGAGTAGTCGACGGACCGGTCGGCGTCGGCGAACGCGTTCTCGGCAACGAGGGTGCCGTGGTGGGCCGCGACGTAGACGAACTCCGGGTGCCCGGTCACGTCGCCCGCGGCCCAGATCCGCGGGTTCGACGACTGCAGATGGTCGGAGACGACCACCTCGCCGGAGTCCCCGGTCTTCACCCCGACCGCATCGAGGTTCAAGCCGTCGGTGACGGGACGGCGTCCGAGGGCGACGAGCACCTGGTCGGCGCGGAACTCCTGCGAGCCGCCGGACACGTCCGCGGTAACCACGACCTGCCCGGTCGCCGCGTCCCGGGACACCCGGGTCGGCACCGCGCGGCGGACCACCCGGATGCCCTCGTCGGCGAACACCTCCTGCAGTGTCCGGGACACCTCCGGCTCCTCCTTCGACGCGAGCCGGGACCGCACCAGCACGGTGACCTGGGAGCCGAGGCGGGCGAACAGCTGCGCCTGCTCCAGGGCAACGTAGCCGCCGCCGAGCACCAGCATCGACTCGGGGACCTCGGTCAGGTCCATCGCCGTGGTCGAGGTCAGGTACCCGGCCTCGTCCAGGCCGTCGATCGGCGGAGCCCACGGCCGCGCACCGGTGGCGACCAGGTAGTGCTCGGCCTCGATCGTCTCGACCGCTCCGTCTGCGGCGGTGACCTCCAACACCGGCGCGTCCGGGGTGCCCGCGAACCCGGCGTCTCCCCGCCGGACGTGCCACCCGTATGAATCGGCGACGTCGGCGTACTTCTCGCCCCGCATCGTCTCGACCAACGCCTGCTTCCCGGCGATCAGCGCGGGCATGTCCACTGGGCCTGCCGTCGTCGCGATCCCCGGGAACCGGTCGGCGGCGTCGGCGGCGACGTGCCGTGCATCGGCGGCGGCGATGAGGGCCTTCGACGGCACGCAGCCCGTGTTCACGCAGGTGCCGCCGAGCGTGCCACGCTCGATCATCACCACCGACTTCCCGAGCATGGTCGCGCGAATCGCGGCGGCGAACGCTCCGCCGCCCGATCCGATGATGGCGAGATCGTACTTCGTAGGCATCGCTGCTCCCGTCAAGGCTTGGACTTCTGTTCCGTTTCAGCCATACTGGACCTTCCAGTGCAGGGGAAGGTCAAGCGTGGCCCCTGCCGAATGATCGGAGGCCGCAATGCGCATCGGAGAACTCGCCGAACGCGCGGGCACCACCTCGAAGACGCTCCGGTTCTACGAAGAGCAGGGACTGCTGCCCCCGGCCGACCGGACGCCATCCGGGTACCGCGACTACGCGCCCGACGCCGTCGCCCGGATCGACTTCGTTCACCGTGGCCAGGCCGCAGGCCTCACCCTCGCCCAGATCCGCCAAATCCTCGACATCCGCGACAGCGGCCACGCGCCCTGCGAGCACGTGCGAGACCTCCTCGACGCGCGCCTGGCCGAGATCGAGCAGCAGATCGCCCAGCTCACCGCCCTGCACGGCACCATCGCCGACCTCCGGCACGACGCCGCGCACCCGGACCCCGACACATGCAGCCCAGACCAGGTCTGCCGGTACCTGTAGAGGGACGCGGACCGAGAAAACGAGAGCCATAACACGAACATGCGCTACCTCATATCGATGACTCCGGTGCCGACTTCGATCCTGTTGGTCTTCGCGGCGATCGTCGACAGCAGCGGAATGGGAGAGGCCGCCTGGGTCGCGAAATGGTGGACGCGGAAGTAGGCGCCGTTGACGCCGAGCTCGTCGGCACCGACGGAGATCTCCACCGCATCGCGCAGCATCTGCCCGGCGTCGAGGTCGCCGCCGTTGTCGTAGTGACCGAAACTGAGGAATCCGAAAGACTTCATGTCAGATGAACCCGCCGCGCGCAGAGCCTATTCCCCAGCCGCGTAGTCGGCACCGAGCGTGGTGTCGGGCAACGACGAAGGCCCCGTCCTAACGGACGGGGCCTTGGTTGCTCCCCCGGCTGGGCTCGAACCAGCGACCCTTCGATTAACAGTCGAATGCTCTGCCAACTGAGCTACGGAGGAATGCCGCAGTTTCCTGCGGACCTGTGTTCCAGCTTAGCAAATCCCCTGGCCGGCGAACAAAACCGCAACGAGTGCTTTAGCTCACAGCATTGAGGGTGCTTCAGCCACAGCGCTGAGGGTTTCCCAACCAGTCGCCGCAGGGTTGCCTTACAGTCAGGACAAACACAGTCTGCGGCCATCTTCGCCGCCGCCCCGCGCGATAGACTCGAAGCGATCCGCTCCCCACATCCACACCGTCTACACCGGAAGACTCATCGTGACCATAGTTGCAATCGCCCTCGCCGTCATCGCGGCCGTGGCACTGGCCTATGGCGCCTTGTATCAGCACGATGCGGTCGCCGGGCAGGATGACTCCCACAACGGACTCAGCTGGGCCCATTTCACCGACCTGCTGCGCAATCGTCGGTGGCTGCTCGGACTGATCATCCTCGGAGTGGGAACGGCGGGCAATTTCGTAGCCCTGGCGCTGGCTCCGGTGATGGTCGTGCAGCCGATCGGAGCGTTCTCACTCATCGTCTCGGTGCTGCTCGGCGTCCGTCACCGCGGGCTCAAGGTCAACAGGCGACTCGTCCAGTCAGTCGTCTGGTGCACCGCCGGGGTGACGCTCTTCGTCGCGCTCTCGGCGACGACGGCACAATCGGAGGTCCACCTCGGAGCCGATGCGATGCCGCTGTTCTGGATCACTGCCGTCGCGGTGGCGGTCGGCCTGGTGATCGTGGTGGTCTTCCGCCACGCCCCTCAGCTCGTGCTCATCATCGCCGCCGGTCTGCTGTTCGCCTGTGTGGCGACGAACGCTCACCTGGTCAGCGTCCAGTTCCTCCAAGCCGGACTCGATCAGGTCACCTGGATCAACGTCGCCGCCCTGCTGGCGGCAGTGGCACTGGGGTCACTGTTCGTCCAAAATTCCTATGCCGCGGGCCCCCCGGAGATGGTCATCGCCGGTCTGACCGTCATCGACCCGATCGGTGCCGTCATCCTCGGCACCGTCGTCCTCGGCGAGGCGGCTCACTCCCCCGTCTGGCTCATCATCCTCATCTCGCTCACCGGATTGGTGGCCTGCGCAGCCGTCGTTGTATTGTCGCGGTATCATCCCGATGTCAGAGATCGAGAAGCTCAGCGCAGGAACGCCCGGCGTTCCGACACCATGACCGACACCGAGGAGAGCTGAATCCTGTCTGCGCACCGTCCCACCCCGAAACGCCGCATCCTCATCCCGGCGGAGACGTACGCCCCCGAAGTCAACGGTGCCGCGAAATTCGCCGAACGCTTGGCCGAAGGTCTCGCCGCACGTGGCAATGACGTCCACGTCGCATGCCCCTCGGCCACGGGCAAACCCTCGGTGAGTGTCGAGAGCGGGGTCACCGTTCACCGGCTCACCGCTCACAGGTGGCCCCTGCACCCGACGTGGATGATCTGCATGCCGTGGGAGACGAAGCCCGAGCTCTCGCGACTTCTCGACAGCGTCCGTCCCGATGTCGTGCATACTCAGGCGCACTTCGTCATCGGCCGTTATGCGTTCTCCGAATCGATCAGGCGCGGAATCCCTGTCGTGGCCACGAACCACTTCATGCCCGACAATGTCCGCCCCTATCTCAAAGCTCCGAAGGCCGTTCTCGACGGGGGCACCGCCATCGCCTGGTGGGATCTGCGCCGAAAGTTCCAAGCCGCCGATTTCATCACGGTTCCTACGCAGCTGGCCGCTGATCTGCTCACCGAGAACGGGTTCTCCTCGCCCATCAGGGCGGTGTCCTGCGGGATCGACCTGGAACGCTTTGCTCATCTGCGCGAACTCGACTGCGCTGCGTCGCGGGCCGTTCCCCCACGTGTTCTCTTCGTCGGCCGACTCTCCTCGGAGAAGCACGCCGCCGACATCGTCGAGGCCGTGGCGAAGACCGATCCCGCGCTGGGGTTCGAAGCCGATATCGTCGGCGGCGGTGACCAGGAGGAGCCGCTGAAGCAGCTGGCTGCCGAACTCGGCATCGCCGATCGTGTGCATGTGCTCGGGAAGATCAGTGACAAGGCGCTCATGGAGGCCTACCAGCGCTGCACCTTCTTCTGCATGCCCTCGACCGCTGAGCTGCAGTCCATCGCTACGCTGGAGGCGCTGGCGTCGCGCAAACCTGTGGTCCTCGCCGATGCGGTGGCTCTGCCGCACCTCGTCCGCGACGAAGTCAACGGGTACCTGTTCCCGCCGCGCGACACAGATGCGCTGGCTGACCGGTTCACCCGCATCTGCCGGATGCCCGATGATGAACTCGATGCCATGTCGAAGGCGTCGCTCGACGTCGTGGCCAAACACGACATCGAATACACCCTCGACACGTTCGAAGCGATCTACGACGGAGTCATCCGAGACGTCGTCGACTCGTCCGCAGCCTGATGAAGAAGCGGCCTGACGAGGAACCGACCTGAGCGGAATCAACCCTAGGAACCCGCAGGCGGGATGAAGACCGCCGGCGTCGTGGCCATCCGAGCGAAGTCGACGCCGCTGACCATATCGTCGACGGATCTCCACGGGCCACTGTCTCCGTCGAATCCCAGTGACTGCTGCATCCAGGCGAAGAGGTCCTCATTGGTCCATCCGAGGCCGCGCAGCTGCTGATAAGTCACCGCTCCATCACGTTTGGCCAACCGCTGACCGCCCTCGTTGAGCACCAGTGGAACATGCACCCAGCCCGGTTCGGGCAGACCAAGCAGCCGTGCCAGATACGCCTGCCTGGGTGCCGAAGAAGCGAGATCGTCCCCGCGTAGGATCTCGTCGATTCCGGTCGCTGCGTCATCGACGACGACGGTGAGGTTGTAGGCGAAGACACCGTCACCTCGCCGCAGCACGAGATCGTCGACGACCGCCTCCACCCGGCCGAGCAGCGCATCGTCGATGCTGTGGATTCGATTGTCCGCGCGCAGACGCAGCGCCGGCCGCCGATCGTTCGCTTCGAGCCTCAGCCGGGCGGATTCGCGCTCCTCTTCCCCGAGGCGGCGGCAGGTCCCCGGGTATGCTCCGGGTGGTGCGTGCGGTGCGCTGGGGGCCTGAGCGATGTCCTTGCGTGAGCAATAGCATTCGTAGACGAGTCCGTCCGCCTCCAGCTTCGCAATCGCGGCGGCGTATTCGGCAGTGCGTTCGGATTGGACCATAGGAGCTTCGTCTGGGACGACGCCGAGCTCGGTGAAGACCTCAAGCTGTGAGTCGGCGGCACCGGCCCTCACTCGATCGAGGTCTTCGATCCGCCACAGGAACCGGCGGCCCGTCTGCCGGGCACGCACATAGCTGAGCAGTCCGGAGCGGATATTGCCGATGTGGAGGTCTCCGCTCGGGCTCGGAGCGAAACGGCCCGCTCCGGACCCTCGATGTCTCTCCGTCACTGATGGGCCACGAGATCGCCGTACTGCGGGAACCGCGAGAGGTAGTCCTGCACGTACGAACAGGTCGGCACGATGGTCGACCCGTCGGCCCGGATGAGGTCGAGCACCTGGGTGACGAGGGTACGGGCGAAGCCTCGTCGGGAGAAGCCTTCGGAGATGATCGTGTGCTGGAGTTCCAGGGTGTGGTCATCGATGACCTGGTAGGCGAGGAACCCGATGAACTCTCCCGGGGTCTCATCGGTGAACAGCTCGTACCTTTCGCGGTCGATGTTCTTCACCACACGAACCGGTGTGGGGCTGAGTTGAGGCTGTGGCATTGATGCACTCCTTCATGGCCGACTCCTATGTGAACGATACATGGTCGAACAGGGCCCGGTCGCTGTCGACCGGGCCCTGTTCTCAACCGCGGAATCAGTCGACGATCTTCGAGGTCAGGCCGTCGGCCTCGGTGTCGGCGGTGGTCTTGCGCTGGAGTCGGGATTCGAGCCAGCGGGCGAACCCGGCGACGATCATATTGATGATGATGAACAGGGCCGCACCGACGATGAACGTCGGCAGCAGGTTGTTGTACTCGCGGCCGATGAGGTTCACCTGGTAGAGCAGGTCCTGATACGTGACGATGAAACCCAGGGCCGAATCCTTCAGGAGCACGACGATCTGGGCGATGATCGTCGGCATCATCGCTCGCAGCGCCTGCGGCATGAGCACCAGGCTCATCACCTGTCCAGAGCGCAGCCCGATCGCCATCGCCGCTTCACGCTGCCCGGTGGGGACGGCGAGGATGCCTGCCCGGATGATCTCGGCCAGCACCATTCCGTTGTAGAGGGTCAGGCCGAAGACGACCGACCAGAAGGCACCGATCTCATTGCCGAAGAGGAGGAACATCGCGAAGATGAGCAACAGCACGGGCACGCCGCGGAAGAATTCGAGGACGATCGTTCCGGGAACCGAGATGACCTTCTTGCTCGACAAGCGCAAGAGAGCGAATACCACTCCGACGACCAATGCGAGGACGGATGCAACGACCGCGACCTTGAGGGTCGCGAACATGCCTTGGAGCAGGACGGTCTGAATCTGCGCGAAGGTGAAAGGGTACCACTTCTCGGGTTCGAGCTGACCGGCGTCGGCGAACTTCCAGATGACGAACGCCACAAGAGCCAACAGCACGATCAACGACACGATCGAGAGGATGATGTTGTTCCGGCGGGACTTCGGCCCCGGTTCGTCGAACAGCACTTGAGTGGGTGCGCTCATCGCAGAATCACCAGCTTCTTCTCCAGGTAGTCGAAGACACGGCCGAGCAGCAGAGCCAGGATCAGGTAGGCCACTGCGGTGCCGAACAGAATCGGGATGACGAGGTCACCGCGGATCTCGATGGCATTGCGCATCGCGGAGATCAGCTCTCGGTTGTTGAACGCCGAAGCGATCGAGGTGTTCTTGAGCATCGCGATGATCACACTGCCCAGGGGCGGGATGACCGTTCGGAAGGCCTGCGGCAGAACCACTTCGCTCAAGGTCTGCCCGAAGCTCAGGCCCACTGCGCGGGCGGCTTCGGCCTGTCCGACGGGAATCGTCGAGATTCCCGACTTCAGCGTCTCCGCAACAAAGCACGCGGTGTAGGCGATGAGAGCGATCGTGGCGTAGATGAAGGAGTTGAAAGAACTCGTCGAACCGAATCGGATGTCGAGGAACGGCAGTCCGAATGCGCAGAAGAACATCACGAGCGTCAGCGGAGTGTTCCGGACGACGTTGATGTACGTCGATGCGGCGATGCGCAGCACCGGGGTCGGTGAGACTCGCATGGCGGCGAGTACCGTACCGAGGATCATCGATCCGATCAGGGCGACGGTGAAGAGTTTGATTGTTCCCCACGCGCCGGAGAGGAACATCTGGAGAAGCTCCAGGAAATCCATGGCAGATTCCTTAATCGATGCGAGGGCACCGCGGCCGGTGCCCTCGCATCATGTCAATCTGTGGACTGGGTCAGTAGCGGTCGACCTTGGGCATGTCGACACCATCGGTGGATCCGAGCGTGTATTCGAATGCCTTCTTCCAATCGCCGTCGTCCATGCCCTTCTCCAGTGCATCGTTGACCGCGTCCCGCAGGGCCTTGTCGTCCTTAGGCAGTCCGACGCCGTAGGGCTCTTCGGTGAAAGGCTTGCCGACGACTTTGAATTCGCCTTCGTACTGCTTGGCATAGCCGCGCAGGATGGCGTCATCGGTGGTCACCGCGTCGACGGATCCCGACTGCAGGTCGGTGACGCACTTCGAGTAGGCATCGTAGGTGACGAGTTCGGCCTTCTTGTACTTGTCCTTGATGTTCTGCGCCGGAGTCGAACCGTCGACGGAGCAGACCTTCTTGCCGTCAAGGTCCTCGGGGCCGGCGATATCGGAGTCCTCGGCGACGAGCAGATCCTGACCGGCAACGTAGTACGGCCCCGCGAAGTCGACGACCTTCTTGCGCTCGTCGTTGATCGTGTAGGTGGCGACGACCATGTCGACGTTGCCCTGCTGCAGGAACGGCTCACGGTTGGCCGAGACGGTCTCCGTGTACTTGATCTGGTCGGGCTTGAATCCGAGCTGTGCGGCGACCATCTTCGCGATCTCGATATCGAACCCCTCGGGCGTCTTCGATCCGGCTGAGACGTTGCCGAGGCCCGGCTGATCGTACTTCACGCCGATGGTGATCTCGCCTGCGTCCTTCGCCGCCTTCCACGTCTTCGAGTCGGCGATGTCCGCACTCTCGTTGACTGTGTATTCGGGCGCTTCTGCCTTGCCTCCGTCGCCGTCGGCGGGTGCGTCCGGGGTTCCGCCCTGGCCGCAGCCGCTGAGTGCCAGCATTCCGATGGCCACCGAGGCGACCGCCAGTCTGAGCTTCTTCATGGTCTCTCCTTGTGAGTGAGGTAGTGCTGATTGAAAGCGGTGGTGTCAGTTGGTGAGGATCTTCGACAGGAAGTCCTTGGCTCGGGCGCTCTGGGGATTCGTGAAGAACTCCTCGGGTTCGGCGACTTCGACGATCTCCCCGTCGGCCATGAACACCACGCGATGGGCGGCTTTGCGGGCGAAGCCCATCTCGTGTGTGACCACGACCATGGTCATTCCCTCCTCGGCGAGTCCGACCATGACGTCGAGGACTTCGTTGATCATCTCCGGGTCCAACGCCGAGGTGGGCTCGTCGAAGAGCATCACCTTCGGCTTCATCGCCAGGGACCGGGCAATGGCAACTCGCTGCTGCTGACCGCCGGAGAGCTGAGCCGGATACTTGTCGGCCTGGTGAGCGACGCCGACGCGTTCGAGCAGCGCCATCGCCTGCTTGTCCGCCTCGGCCTTCGGGATCTTGCGCACCTTGATCGGTCCCAGAGTGACGTTCTCAAGGATCGTCTTGTGGGCGAAGAGGTTGAAGGCCTGGAACACCATGCCGACGTCGGAGCGCAGCTGAGCCAGGGCAGCGCCTTCGGCAGGCAGGTCCCTGCCATCGATCGTGATGCTGCCGGAGGTGATTGTCTCCAGCCGATTGATCGTCCGGCACAGGGTCGATTTGCCCGAGCCGGAGGGTCCGATGACGACGACGACTTCGCGTTCGGCGATATCGAGGTTGACGTTCTTCAGCGCGTGGAAGTCGCCGTAGTGCTTCTCGACATTGCTCAAGGCAACCAGTGGTGGTGATTCAGCTGTCATATGTTGTGATCCTAGTGAATATAGGCGGGCAGAAGAACGGCACGCCCCGGGCAGACAGAATTGCAACCGACTTGTGACCTCAAGCACTCATCCGGCTGCAGTTTCTGCCGGGATGTGCCCGTCGCCCTCAGGCGTCGGCCGTGTGAGCGAGCTTCTCGCCTTCTCTGCGCAGCTCGATCTTGCGGATTTTGCCCGAGACGGTCATCGGAAACGACTCACGGACTTCGACATAGCGGGGGATCTTGAAATGAGCGAGTCTGCCGGAGCAGAACGCCCGGACCTCGTCGGCAGCGAGCGAGTCGAATCCGTCCTTGAGGATCACCCACGCCATGAGCTCCTCGCCGTACTTCTCATCGGAGACGCCGACGACCTGGACGTCGCGGATCGCGGGATGATGGTAGAGGAATTCTTCGACCTCGCGCGGATAGATGTTCTCGCCTCCGCGGATGACCATGTCCTTGATCCGTCCGGAGATGTCGACGTACCCATCGTCGTCCATGATGGCCAGGTCGCCGGTGTGGATCCAGCGAGCCGCATCGATGGTCTCAGCCGTCTTGTCCGGCTGGTTCCAATAGCCGAGCATGACAGCGTATCCGCGAGTGCAGAATTCGCCCTTCTGGCCGCGCGGAACGGTCTGTCCGGTGACGGGGTCGACGATCTTGATCTCCAGATGGGGCATGACTCGACCGACCGTCTCGGTGCGCTTCTCCAGTGAGTCATCCACTCGCGTCATCATCGACACCGGCGCGGTCTCCGTCATGCCGTAGCAGATGGCGACTTCGGACATGTTCATATCGTCGATGACTCGGCGTATCGTATTGACCGGGCAGGGAGAACCGGCCATGACGCCGGTGCGCAGCGACGAGAAGTCGAATTCCGCGAACTGCGGATGCTCGAGTTCCGCGATGAACATCGTCGGCACACCGTAGAGCGATGTGGCCTTCTCCTCGGTGACCGCCCGCATCGTCGCCACCGGGTCGAAGGCCGGAGCCGGAAGCACGATCGCTGCACCGTGGCTGAGTGCGGCCAGGTTGCCGATGACCATGCCGAAGCAGTGGTAGTACGGCACGGGAACGACCACGGTGTCGGCGGGGGTGTACGAGAGCATCTCGCCGATGAAGAAGCCGTTGTTGAGGATGTTGTGGTGGCTGAGCGTCACGCCTTTGGGGAATCCGGTCGTTCCGGACGTGTATTGGATGTTGATCGGGTCATCGGCCGAGAGGTCGTTGATGAGCTGCTGCAGCCGCACCGCGTATTTCGCCCCTTCGTCGTCGAGCATCTCGCGACCCTGCCCGATGAGGTGGGCGAAGGATTCGCGCTCACCCACCGTGACACCGCCGATGAGGTCCTCGGTGACAGTGTCGAGGAAGACGAGGTCGAGTCCGGGGATCTTGGCCGCCACCTCGGTGGCGATGGCATGGAAGTCCGAGTGCGGAGGTGCGACGATCTGCGAGATCATCAGGCTCATTCCGGACTGTTCGACGACGTACTCGAGTTCGTGGCTGCGGTAGGCGGGGTTGACGTTGACGAGGATCGCCCCGATCTTCGCCGTGGCGTACTGGACGAGTGCCCATTCGCCGACGTTCTGCGCCCAGATGCCGACGCGGTCGCCCTTCTTCACCCCGCGTTCGAGAAGGGCGATGGCCAGTGCGTCGGTGTCGCGATCGAAGTCGGTGTACGTCCACCTCCGTTTCGAATGCCGATCGACCAATGCCAGCGCTTCGGGATTCTCGGCTGCGGTGCGTTTGATGTGCTCGGCGATGGTGATCCCGAGCAGCGGTTCCGTCGAAGTTCCCGACGAGTAAGACAATTCGGACACTGCGGTGTGCTCCCTTGCATGCCAATTTTCACTGTGACTGATTGCACACTATTCCGTCACGGTCCCGCATGCAAAAGCTCAGGAGGAATTCAGCGCCCTCACCTGCGGCTTCGGGGTCGACCTGCCCGATGGGAGCCGAGTGGGCGACGGTTCCGTTCTCGACCACGACTAGGGAATCAGCCAAGGCGGCGACATCGTCGACGTCATGAGTGACGAGCAGTGCACTGCGTCCCTTGAGCAGTCGGGCCACCACATGCCGGGTTTCGACTGCCACATCCACGTCGAGGGCGGCGAGAGGCTCGTCGAGCAGCAGCAGCTTCGGTTCGACGACGAGAGCACGAGCCAGGGCGATGCGGGCGGCCTGCCCGCCGGAGACGGCGTCCGGTCTGCGGTTCGCGCAGTTCCCCACGCCGAGGCGGTCGAGCATCGCCTGCGCGCGTTCATGTGCGGCGCCGCGAGACGCGCCCAAAGCCCGCAGTCCGAAGCTGACGTTCTCGATGACGTTGAGGTGCGGGAACAGCAGCGGGTTCTGCGCGAGATGGACGATGCCGCGATCGTGGACGGGTGGCCACAGACCCGCAGCGATATCGAACACCGTGTGCTCTCCGATGCGGAGTCGTCCGGAGTCGGGCACGAGGGCTCCGGTGAGGACCTGGAACAGGGTGGATTTTCCGGCCCCGTTGCGACCGATGATCGCGGTGGTTCCCGGTCGAGGGGAACTGAGATCCAGTGCGATTCCACGGGCACTGAGTCGGATTTCGGCACTGATGCCCTGCTCGGGGTCCGCGGATTGCGCGTCTGTGTTCTCCGCTCCCCCACGTTCGGATACGTCGGTCGAGGAGCGCCGGGCCGCCTCGGCGGGGGCGGCAGCCGGGACCGTGTCGACGGGAGTGGGTGCCGGGGAACTGCGCGGGGACTTCAGGCGCGGAGCGTGCGGGGACCGGTAGGCGAGGATGATGATGAGCACAGCGATGGCGATGAGCAGGAGCGAGAGGCCGATGGCTGCCTGCGGGTCGGATTCGCGCACGAGGTAGATCTGCAGCGGCATCGTCCTGGTGACGCCGGACAGCGACCCGGCGAAGGTCAGCGTCGCCCCGAACTCGCCGAGCGAGCGAGCGAAGCACAGCACGGCACCCGTGATGATCCCGTGTCGGAGCAGCGGCAGGGTGACGGTGAAGAAGACGCGGTTGGGTTTCGCGCCGAGTTCGGCGGCGGTGAGCTCATAGCGGCGGCCGAGCCCAGCGGTGGCGGTCTCGACGGACATGACCATGAACGGCAGGGACACGAAGACCTGAGCCATGATCACCGCCGAGGTGGTGTAGGCGAGGCTGAGTCCCGCCGATTCGAGTCCTCCGCCGAGGACGGCCGACCGCCCCCAGGTGTAGAGCAGAGCGAGACCACTGACCACCGGTGGCAGCACGAGGGGCAGCAGGATGAGGGTGCGGACGATGCGTTGGCCGGGGAACGTTCGGGTGGCGAGCAGGTACCCGAGGGGAAAGCCGATGAGGACGCTGATGAGGGCCGAGGTCACCGAGGTCAGCAGGGACAGCTTCATCGCCAGTCGGGATTCCTCGACCGTGATCACGGCAAGCAGACCCTGCGGGTCGACCCGGGTGAGCATGCCGATGATCGGCAGGAGCAGGAAGACGATCCCGATGACGGCCGGCAGCCACAGCCAGCCGGGGATGAGCGGATCCGATCTGAGCCGCCTCGATCGGCGGGGCGGGAACGCCGCCGAACGGGTCGAAGATTGCGCGGGCATTGTCAGCCTGCGGCGAAACCGGCGTCGCGCAGCAGCTTCTGCGCCGTGTCGGAGCCGAGGAACTTCACGAAAGCATCGGCTTGGTCCTGGTTCTCGCTGGCATTGACGGTGGCGGCCGGGTACTTGTTGATGACCTTGTCTGCGCCGTCGAGATCGACCTGTTCGACCTTGCCGTCGCCACGGGCGATGTCGGTGACGTAGACGATTCCGGCATCGGCCTGTCCGGCGCCGACCTTGCCGAGGACATCGGTGACCGAGTTCTCTTCGCTGACCGGATCGAGTTCGACGTCATTGGTCTCGGCCCACTTCTCCGTCGCGGCGCCGCATGGTACCTGAGGTGCGCAGACGACGAGGTCGTTGCCGGAGAAGTCCTGGGAGCTCTTGATCGCCTTCGGATTGCCGTCGGCCACAGCCAGGGTGAGCGTGTTCGAAGCGAACATCTCAGGCTCGCCTGCGAGCAGGTCATCCTTCTCCAGCGTGTCCATCGTCTTCTCATCAGCGGTGGCGATGACGTCGGCGGGGGCGCCTTCGGAGATCTGGGAGACCAGGTCGGACGATCCGGCGAAGGAGAACTTCACATCGGGTGCGTTCGGATCGGCGGCCTTGAACTCATCGGCGATGTCGTCGAATACTTCGGTGAGCGAAGCGGCGGCAAAGACGGTGATCTCTTCCGGTTGTTCCGAGTCGGGTCCCGAGGAACAGGCGGTCAGGGTCAGGGCTGCGACGGTGCAGAGCCCCACCAGGGTTTTCTTCATACACCCATTGAACCCGCAGATGCGGTTCCATGTCTACTTCAGTTCCGATTATGAGACTCGGAGAGTTCGTGCAGCGGGGAAGAGTCGGCTGACCCTCATGAACCCGGAACGGTGTCGATCGACACCATCGTCGCCTTCACCGAGGCGGTCGCGAGACTTCCCGGTTCGAGCTCGAGTTCGCGACAGGCTTCGGCCGACATCAGCGAAACCACGCGGAAAGGACCGCACTGCATGCTCACCTGGGCCATCACTCCGTCGATGCTGACGTCTGTGACGAGTCCGGCGAAGCGGTTGCGCGAGGAGCTCACGACTCCGCTGGGGTCGGGCAGAGCACCGGACGACGATTGGGCAAGAGCGGCGAGCTCACTGCCTTCGACGACCGCCCGGTTCGACGCGTCTTTGAGTTGGGACAGACGACCATCGGCGACCCACCGTCGCACCGTGTCATCGCTGACTCCGAGGAAGCGTGCCGCATCGCTGATACGCAGTCGGGTCATTCGAGGGCTCCTACCCATTCGTCAGTGCCATCGCTGAAGTGCTGGTGCTTCCAGATCGCGACCCGGGCCTTGACCTCGTCGATGAGCTCGGAGCAGGCGCGGAAGGAATCCTGCCGGTGAGCGGAGGCGACGACCGCGGCCAGGGCCACGTCGCCGATCTCGAGGTCACCGACGCGGTGGACGACGGAGAGCCTGACCGCGGGATGACGGGCAGCGACGTCTGCCGCCACCTCGGCGATCTGAGTTGAGGCCAGGGGGTGGGATTCATAGTGCAGTCGACTCACTCCACGGCCTTCGTCGTGGTCGCGGATGACACCGGAGAAGCTGACGGCGGCACCACAGGCGTCGGTGAGGACCCCGGGTTCGAGCTCCTGGGTCGAAATCGGGGTCTCGACGACTCCTGTGGTCACGACGGTTCCGGTGCTCATGACTCTCGTGCCCAATCGCCGCTCTTTCCGCCGTTCTTCTCGATGACCTTGATGTCGCCGATCACGGCTCGACTGTCGACGGCTTTGATCATGTCGAAGATCGTCAGCGCCGCCGTGGTCACAGCGTTCAGCGCTTCCATTTCGACGCCGGTCTTCGACACGGTCTTGACCGCGGCGGTGATGGCAACCGCATCCTCGCGGAGCTCGAACTCCACATCGATTCCCGTCAGCGGCAGCGGATGGCACAGCGGGATGAGGTCGCTGGTGCGCTTGGCGCCCATCACGGCCGCGATGCGGGCCACGGGCAGGGCATCGCCCTTGGGCAGTCCCGCCTCGGCGATGAGGTCGATGACCTCGGACCGAGTGGTGATGAGGCCGGACGCGACGGCCCGGCGCTTCGTGACGTCCTTGTCGCCGACATCGACCATCTGGGCTGTCCCCGATGCGTCGACGTGGCTGAGTTTCATGCGATCTTCCACGTCATCAGCCTATCTCCCACAGCTGAGAACGGATCGCCTGCGCCTGCGTCCTCGGGCGATACGAAGACGAGGTGGCTGGCGTCGGCGTAGCTGTGGAGCAGGTGGGATCGGGAGTCGCCGACGAATTCGAGGCCAGCCTCAGTCAGTCTGGCGCGGCGGACCTGCAGCTTTCCGGCTGGAGGGGCTTCGTCGAATCCGTGAGCCAGTCGGTGGTGGGCGACTTCTCTGGGTGCCTCATGATCGGTCAGACCGAGCAGGGCGGGGCGGATGAAGAGCTCGAAGCTGATGAGTGTGCTCACCGGGTTGCCGGGCAGCGCGACCCACGCGTGGTCGGCCAGGCGTCCGCATCCCTGCGGTCCCCCCGGTTGCATGGCGATCGGTTCGAAGGTCATCGAAGAGTCCGCATCGAGATCGGCAGCGAGTTTGACGACTTCGTGCGCTCCCTTCGAGATGCCGCCGGTCGAGATCACCAGCTGAGCGTCGCTGTCGCCGACTCGATCGAGCAGCTGCTGCGGGTCGTCGGGGACGAACGCGACCTCGGTGTCGACGCCGAGGCGGCGGAGCCCGGAGCTGAGCGTCACGGAGTTCGCGTCGTTGATCCCGGCGGCCGCCTCGGCGGCGATCTCATCACCCGTGCTCACGACGAGGACACGCGGCAGGCCGAGAACGGGCAGTTCGTTCACTCCACACGCGGCGGCCACGCCGAGGTGGGCGGGCGTCAGCATGGTGCCCGCTTTCAGCACGGTCTGACCGGCCCGCACGTCGGAGCCGCAGGAGCGGACGAATGTTCCCGGGCGTGCTTCAATACGAGCGTCGAGCGTAATGGATTCGGCACCGAAGCGTCCCGGTGACGTGTCTTCGATCTTGACGACCATATCGGTGCCCGCCGGCAACGGTGCCCCGGTCATGATCTCCACCGCGGTGCCTGGCTGGACTGTCTCACCACGGGCCCCCGCTGCGACGCGACCGCGCACGGGAATCGGGCGTTGCCCCATCTCTTCCACGGTGGCGGCGGCCAGGGCGTAGCCGTCCATGCTCGAATTGTCGAAGCCGGGCACATCGATCGGCGATTCCACGTCGGCGGCCAGCCGCCTCGGCGCTTCCAGCAGCGAACTCAGCGGCAGCCTCACCGGACCGGTCAGTGGCGCTATGATCTCGGATATCCGCTCACGATGCATCTTCGCAGTAGTCATGGGACGATGATATCGACACGCTTTTCAAGGAGGATGACGCAATGGAGAAGATCGGCCTGCCCATGCCGGTGCTGAGAACTCCGACGGTCGACCCGGGCGAGGAGTTCACCGCTCACAATGAGAACTCGTTGCTCGACACCTTCGATCGCCGGGCCCGCGACCTCCGTATCTCCCTCACGGACTTCTGCAATCTGCGCTGCACCTACTGCATGCCGGAAGAGGGCGTCGAGTTCATGTCCCGCGACTCCGCAATGTCCGGCGACGAGATCGTCCGCTTCGTCCGCATCGCCGTGGAGAAGTTCGGCGTCGACCAGGTCCGATTCACCGGCGGCGAACCCCTGACCCGCAAGGACATCAACGAGATCATCGCCGGTGTCGCGGCACTGGAACCGCGACCGAACATCGCCCTGACGACGAACGCGATCGGTCTGGACAAACGCGCCGCGGGGCTGAAAGAGGCGGGACTGGATCGCATCAACGTCTCTCTCGACACGATCGATGCGGAGACCTTCGCGACCATGACCCGGCGCCCGTTCCTCAAACGTGTGCTCGAGGGCATCGACGGGGCGAAAGCCGCCGGCCTCAGCCCTGTGAAGATCAACGCCGTGCTGCTGCCGGGAGTCAACGATGCACAGGCTCCTGATCTGCTGCAGTGGTGTCTCGAACAGGATCTCAGCCTGCGGTTCATCGAACAGATGCCCCTGGACGCCGGACATTCCTGGGAGCGGACGTCGATGATCACCGCCGCCGACATCTTCGCCCTCCTCGAACCCCGATTCGTGCTCACCCCGGATTCGGCCCCGCGGAACGGGGCCCCGGCCGAGAAGTTCCTCGTCGCCGATCGACGCCGTCCCGATTCGATCCTCGGCACTGTCGGCGTCATCGCTTCGGTCACGCGCCCCTTCTGCGCAGACTGCACTCGCACCCGGCTGACCGCGGAGGGACGTGTGCGCACCTGCCTGTTCTCCCGCACCGAGGTCGATCTGCTCACGGCGATGCGCGATGGCGCCTCCGACGAATCGATTGCGAACCTGTGGAAGGGTGCGCACTGGAAGAAGCTCGCCGGTCATGGGATGGACACGGAATCATTCGAGCAGCCACAACGACCCATGAGCGCCATCGGAGGATAAGTGCCCACCATCACCGTTCGGTTCTTCGCCGCAGCCCGGGAGGCCTTCGGCGCCCGAGAATCACAGGTCCGTGCCGGGTCCGTCGATGAGCTCGTCACGACCCTCGCCGAGGCGGCCGACCCCCAAGCCGCGACCGTGCTGTCGCGCTCGAGCTTCCTCGTCAATTCGGTGGCAGCCACCGATCGGTCCGTGAAACTGTCCGACGGTGACACCGTCGATGTCCTCCCGCCGTTCGCCGGCGGGTAGGACCTTGAGCGGCGAGGTCGGTTGAAGCCTCGTCAGCTCTGCTGTGGAGGCGCCTGTGACAGATAGGCGAGATATCCGCCGTTGACCGAGGTCACCGCGGTGCCGTGCGAGCGCAGCTGCGCGGCGGTCTTCGCCGAGCGCACTCCCGACCGGCAATAGAGGGCGATACCGTGCGACTGTGCTGGGGCGGCATCAGAGAAGGCGGAGACGTCAGTTGTGTTCGTCGCCTCGAGGTTCGGCAGCCGGCTCGGGTCGGCGAGCAGTTCGTCCATCGGAATGTGAACGGCACCCGGGACCATCCCCGAGGCGACCTCATCGTCATCGCGGATGTCGACGAGGATGGAGTCGGCTTCGGCCTCCGCCCAGGTGACGGTGGCCGGTCCCAGAAGGTTCTCCCTTGAGGTCGAGCCTTTTGCACTCTCTGCCGTGTCGTAGTCGGTGCTCAAAGAGTCGAACGTGTGCTGGGCGTAGTCGCCGCGATGCTGCTCGAGGTCGGTGACCGGAGGCCTGCCGGGAATCGGCCGGACCGGGACAGTCTCCCAGCCCGCGTCGAGGCTGCTGTGGACGGCCACGCTGTTGTAGAGCGGTGTGCCGATTCCGGTGAGTACCTTGATGGCCTCCATCGCCATGGCCGATCCGATGCTTCCGCACAGGGGCCCGAGGACTCCGGCGACCGAGCAGTCGGGCACACTGCCCGGAGCGGGAACCTCGGGATAGAGATCGCGCAGGGTGGCGCCGCGTTCGGCGTCGAAGACGGCGACCTGGCCGTCGAAGCCGAGGATCGTGCCCCAGACGAGAGGGATTCCGAGGATCTCACAGGCATCATTGGCGAGGTAGCGGGTGGCGAAGTTGTCGCTGCCGTCGACGACGATGTCGACGCCTTCGAAGAGTTCGAGAGCGTTGACCGGAGTGAGCAGCTGCGGAATCGTGCGGACCTCGATCGACGAATTGATCCCGGTCATCCGCTGCTGAGCGGAATCGATCTTACGAGTGCCGATGGCCGCCTCGGCGTGGATGACCTGCCGATGCAGATTGCTCAGTTCGACGACATCGGGGTCGACCACGGTGATCGTGCCGATGCCCGCGGCCGCAAGATAGCTGAGAATCGGAGCGCCGAGTCCCCCGGCACCGATGACGAGCACGTGTGAGTCGAGCAGCGCCGCCTGCGCTCTTTCGCCGAATCCGGACAGTCGGATCTGCCGAACGTATCGGGTCCGGTCGGCAGTGCCGAGCGATGAAGTGGACATGGCCCCATCATAATCCGACAGGGCGGACGGCATCAGCACTCGAGGTAGTCGACCGCCGTGGCTGCGCACAGGTCTGCTGAACCATGCGGGGTATCGGTGCCGGCAGGGATTCTGATGATCACATCGGCCGTGGCGAAGTTCGGAAGCCTGGCCTGGTCGGCGGGAAGGATCTCACCCGATTCGGTGAAGGTGCCGGGACGGAAGGTGACGGCGTTTCCGTGTGGTCGCAGGTCGGTGCCTGCGAGAATTCCCTTCCGCCATCTCTGTCGCAGACTCTTCCCGGCCAGCAGCGAACCGACGAAGAGGTGGAAGGCGACGAATGCTCCCTGTGGAGTGCCGGGCAGATGGATGAGCGGCAGTGTGCCGAAGCGCCCGAATCCCTGAGGAGATCCGGGTCGCATAGCCAGTCGGCGGAATGTCGAATAATCGGGTTCCAGGACCTGACGGACGACTTCGAAGGCACCGGCGCTGATACCTCCGGTCGTCACCACGAGGTCGGCCTCGGTGCTCATCGTCGTGAGCACACCGCGCAGCTCGTCGCCGTCGTCGCTGCACGTGGCTTCGATGGGTTCGGCTCCGAAACCGCGGACTGCGGCGGCGAGCATCGGCAGGTTCGAGTTGAAGATCGCGGCGGCGGCCGCCTCGGTGCGGCTCTCGCCTGTCTGATCGGTGCCCTGGATTTCGTCTCCGGTGACGACCAGACCGATGCGGGGTCTGCGGACAACGTCGATCTCGGTGATGCCGAGCATCGCCAGCACGCCGACCCCGGCCGAGGTGATCCGCTCCCCGGCGGTCAGGATGATGTCCCCTCGGTTCATGTCCTCGCCGATCGCGCGGATGTTCCACTCAGGAGGCACTGACTCGGGAAGGGAGTCGATTCGGACGGCTTCGGGAGCCGGCCCGGTCTGCTGAGCGTCGGTGAGCTCGACGGGGACGACCGCCTCGGCGCCGGAGGGAACGGGAGCACCTGTCATCACGCGCACAGCGCATCCCGTCTGGAGCGCGACGGCGGAATGTCCGGCGGGAGTGTCACCGACGATTCGAATGGCATTCCCGTCGCGGGCGGAGCTCAAGGCCTCGCCGTCGAGGGCGAAACCATCCATCGCCGAAGCGGCGAAGTCGGGCACCGATCGCGGAGCTCTGATGTCCATTGCCGTGGTGCGACCGACGGCGCCGCGTACCGACGTCGTCTCGGTGTGGCGATTCGGTGCCAGTTCGGCGATGAGCTCGGAGTAGTCCTCTGGGTCCAATGATGTCCTTCCCTCGCTCCGATCCTACTGGTGATTCGGCCCAGCCGGACGCGAAGATCCGGTGCGGCACTTGCCGAAGATCCGGTGCGGCTCGGGCCGGGTTCGTCTACAGTGTGGAGCGTGGACACTGACCGAGCAGTAACCATCGAATCCTCGCAGTTGAAACCGCTCAGCTGGGAGGCCGTTGCGGCTGCTTTGCTGGCGGTCTCGGCAGTTGTGCTCTTCGGTGTGGGATCGACGTTTCCGCAGGTCCGTGCCTTCGGGTACGTCCCGATGCTCGTGGCGCTGATCATCGTGTGGAGTGTCAATCGGAGTTTCGCCAGAGACCTCAGCATCATCGCCGCGTGTCTCGCTCTCATCTCGGCGATATCGGTCGAGGCCGATATCTCGTGGTCGAACATCGCACGCATGGGCGTTGTGCTCTCCGCCGTCGTCATCGGACCTTGGCTCGTGACTCGTTACGTGTTCGAAGACAAGACGATCCAGTTTCCGCTGCGTCGCGGCCGGCCGTGGTCGCGGCTGGAGTGGGCTTGGCTGGTCTTCGTCGTTGTGGTCGCGTGGGCAGTGCTGCCGCAATACTTCATGCGCACCGGGGTCTACCTCAACTGGCCTCCGCTGACGAACTGGTCAGAGATCATCCGTCTGTTCTTCGGGGTCAACGCCGTAGGCATCTGGGACGAACTGTTCTTCATCTGCACGGTCTTCGCGCTCCTGCGCAAACACTTCTCGTTCTGGACTGCGAACGCATTCACCACGATCATCTTCGTCTCGTTCCTCTGGGAACTCGGCTACCGGTCGATCGGTCCGCTGCTGACGATCCCCTTCGCGCTCGTGCAGGCCTTCATCTTCACCCGCACGAAGTCGCTGCCTTATACGGTCACGGTGCATCTGCTCTTCGACGCGCTCGTGTTCCTCACGATCGTCCACGCCCACCACCCTGACGCGCTGCCCATCTTCATCGGCGTCTGATCTTCATCGGCGTCTGCCTCGGGGGTCGGGTCACACGCGCTCGCCGCCGTTGTGCGGCGCTGTGCTTGCGATTCGCCCAGCCAGCGTCACGCCCTCCCGTCGGCAGCACGCCCTCCCGTCGGCAGCACGCCCTCCCGTCGGCCGCACGGCCTCCCACTAGCATCAATGCACACCGTTGCTCCGGCACCCCTCACCCGTCCGACCACACCCTCGGGCTGCAATACGCTGAATCGACACTGCGGGCGAGGAAAGTCCGCCCGGAGACGCCGAAGGCCCCCGTGAGTCGGCGGCTCCCAGGGGCCTTTCGAGCTGCGCTGGCTATGCGCGAAGCTACTGAATCAGCGGATTCCGCGCAGCAGCCCCAGCATCGGCTTCGTCAGCGTCAGAGCGAGCAGGCCGAGCACGACCGACGATCCGCCGACCGACAGCCAGTACGGTGTCTGGTTGGCGGTGTCGAAGTACCCGCCGAGCACACCGGACAGTGCCGTGCCGACACCCGAGGCGAGGAAGAACACGGCGATCATCTGCGACTGGAAGACCTTCGGAGCGACCTTGGTGGAGAACGACAGGCCCACCGGCGAGATGAGCAGCTCACCGAAGACGAACACTGCCAGGGTGAGAGCCACCCACAGCAGCGGAGTCTCATTGGGGCCGGCCTCAGCAAAGGGCAGGAACATGAGGAAGCCGATGCCGATGAGCACGAGAGACAGTCCGGCCTTGACCGGTGTCGAGATCTGCTTGGGTCCGAGCCTCATCCACATCGTCGCGAACAGCGGGGCGAAGACGATGACGAAGAACGCAGGGATCAGCTGGATCCAGTTGATCGGCATCTCCCATCCGAAGATCGACCGGTTGAGCTGGGTATCCGAGTACCCGGTCAGCACTCCGAAGATCTGCTGGTACATCGACCAGAAGATGACGACGGTGATGAAGAAAGGGATATAGGCGAGGACGCGGGAGCGCTCGTCGCCATTCGTCTGCGACGAGGTGTACATGACGATGAAGTAGCAGGCGGCCGCACCGGCAGAGATTCCGGCGATCCACCAATCGAGGTTCTCGGGGTTGGCGATCTTCGTCATCCACAGAATGACGGCGAGCAGAATGACGACCACGACGGCCACGATGAAGAGGTAGAGCTTGTTCTTCGGCAGCGGGTTGACCGCGACGCGCGACTCCGGCGGCAGATTCTTGCGGCCGGTGAGGTAGATGACGAGACCGAGTGCCATGCCCACCGCGGCGGCCCCGAATCCGAAGTGGAAGCCGATGTTCGACTGCAGCAGACCGGTGATGAGCGGTCCGAACAAGGCTCCGATGTTCACGCCCATGTAGAAGATGGTGAAGCCGGCGTCACGACGCGGGTCCTTCTCTTCGTAGAGTTCACCGACCAGTGCCGAGGCGTTCGCCTTGAGACCGCCGGATCCGAGGGCGACGAGGATGAGGCCGACCGCCACTCCCCCGAAGCCGGGGATGAAAGCCAGGCAGATGTGACCGACCATGATGATGACGGCTGAGTAGAAGAGGACCTTCTCCGCTCCCGCCAGCCGGTCGGCGACCCAGGCGCCGAGGATCGTGGCGAGGAAGACCGCGCCGCCATACGCACCGACGATCCCAAATGCCGTACCCTGCTCCATCCCCATGCCGCCGTCAGTGACGCTGAAGTAGAGGTAGAGGGCAAGGATGCCATTCATCCCGTAGTAGGAGAATCGCTCCCACAGTTCCAGGCTGAACAGCTGCATGAGCGGCAGAGGGTGTCCGAAGAAGCGGGTATCGCTGCGGACGGCCTCGGTCGTCGAGGTGCTTGAAGACATTGTGTGCTTTCCGTAGTGGTGTGAGAGGCCACGATCCGTGGCGCACTTCACGATGGACCAGCGGACATCCTACTCCTCGGTTTTGCCGTGGTCATACCTGGCAATGCCTGGGACACGACGTCCCGAAAAGCGGAAAGTCGGAGTGATTCAGATCTCTTCTTCGGCTCCGTTGACGCGCTGCCGTGTCGGCTTGTCAGGGTTCCGATCGCGGCGCCTTCCGACGAACAGATTGAGGACACCGGCACACAGGACGATCGCCGAGGCGGCCACCGGGACGGCCATCGCCACGGCCGTTCCCTGATCCTCGGCGAGGATTCCGTTGATCGCCGAGGACACCGATTGGCCGACGATGATCGCCGATCCCGCCATCGACATCACCGTCGCCGACCGACCGAGCGGCGCGCGTTCGGCGGCAAGGCTGAAGAGGGTGACGAGGCTCGGACCGATTCCCGTGCCCATGAGCAGCAGCGCCATGACGATGATCGGCATCGACTCCGTCGACGCGAGGATGACCGATCCCGCGACCAGGATGGGCGCGAAGCACAGCAGTCGCGCCCACAGCGCGAACGCAGAGGGGAACAGCGCCACCGAGATCGCCAGCACCGCAGAGCCGATGCCCATGACTCCGTAGATGAGACCGGCTTCCTCCGGTCGGCCGATATCGTTGGTCAGCGCGGTGAGCGCAGTGAGCGTAGATCCGAACACCATCCCGACGCCGAAGACGCCGAGGATGATGACGAAGACACCGGCGGTGAACATGTCCATGGCCGGAGCACGCTCGCCGAGCCTGCTCGACGTCCCTGTCTGCCGCGCCCGCCCCGTCGGGTGGAGCGCGAAGGCGGAGACGAAGACGAGCGTCATCACAATCGCTCCGATGATGGGCGCGACCGGTGTGAAGAAAGTCGCCAGAAGTCCGACGAGGAAGGGCCCGAATACGAAGATGACCTCGTCGGCGGCGGATTCGTAGGCCATCGTGGCATTGAGCACCTTCGGCCGCCTCGCCAAGGGCAGCACAGACATGACGATGTCGACGATGCGAGACCGCGACATCGGCGCGACCTGAGGTGAGGTGGCACCGATCGCAAAGGCTGCGATGAACACGACGAAATCCGGCAGCGGGCTGAAGACGACCCATGCCATGAAGGTCAACGCCGCACAGTTGAGGATCCCGGCGACGAGCAGCACGTAGCGCTGTCCCCAGCGATCGGCGGCGGCCCCGATAAAGGACCCGAACAGGGCGGTGCCCAGTCCGACCATGGCGGAGTTGATTCCGCCGAGGCTGAGCGATCCGCGGCCGGCCACGACGAGGGTGAGGACACCGACGACGATCATGGCGAACGGCATGCGCGCGACGAACGCTATCGGGAAGTAGCTGCGGCCGACTGCCGAGAACAGAGTCGGTGAGGACTGCTGCGCGGTGGTGCGCCGAGCCGAGGCGGGTATGTCGCTGTCTGTCATATCAATCCAGTTTCTGCTCCCGCTCGTCCGGGAGGTCGTGCCGCCGTGGTGACCTGGATCAAATCACTCGGTAGGTGCACGCTGTTGGTCTGAGAAAGTCGAACCGAGGGGTTCACCTTCAGGCTACTGTGTTTGGCGATCCGATTCGAGTGCCAGTGCACCAAGCGACGTTGAGTTTGATCACCATGGCACGGACCTCATTCCCATCCTCGACTCAGAAAGAACGCAGATCGGTCTGCGAGGATGACGGCTATGAACTTCTTGTCTCGCGTCATCGTCAACGCCTGTGCGATCTGGGTGGCCGCCTGGATTCTGCCGGGTGTGACGATCACAGGGAATCGGGTCGTCGAGGAGCAGGCCGGAACCATTCCGGCGATGATCATCTCCTACCTCGTCATCGGTCTCATCTTCGGGCTGGCGAATGCCTTCATCAAACCGATCCTCAGCTTCGTCTCGGCCCCGATCACGTGTCTGACCCTGGGACTGTTCTCCATCGTCATCAACGCGATCATGCTCGCGCTGACGAGTTGGCTCAGCGGGTTCACGCCGTTCGAGTTCACCATCGATTCGTTCTTCTTCTCCGCCATCTTCGCCGCGATCATCGTCTCGATCGTCTCCGCACTGCTCGGTTGGCTGGTCCCGGAGCGAAGCGCCGACCACGACCGGGGATGAGCAAAGTCCTCTACGCGATGTAGACTGTTGCTGAGAGTCAGCTGACCACCAGAAACATCGCCGGAGGAGACCATGTCCGATATCGCTGCACCGAAGAGAACCCGCAATTCAGCATCGTTCGCCGATGTCATCGTCTTCGTCTTTGCCTTCGCGCTCTTCCTGTTCGGTCTCTACCTTTTCGGAGCCTCGTTCTCGTCGCCTGAGGGAACCGAATTCTGGGTGTTCTGGGGTGGTCTGCTCGCGTCGTGCTTCGCATTCCTCGTGCCGATCCTCTACCGCTGGGCACGCGACTCCCGCCGCTGATCTCCAACACGGTTTAAGAGAAGGGCCGCTGCGCTGATGCGCAGCGGCCCTTCGTCGATTCACCGTATCTGCCTTCGGCCTGTCACGCGCTGAATCACCGGTCGATTCGCCGGTGGCAGAAATCCATGATCGCCGAGGCGGCTTCCTCCGACCGTTCATAGTGCACGAGGTGGCCCACCCCATCTAGTTCCACGAATTCGACGTCGGGGAGCTTCTCCACGAACGCCCGGGTCGGGCCGATCGGGGCGATGGCGTCCTGATCGCCGGCGATGACGAGCGTGGGCATACTCAGGTGGTCGGCCACCTCGGTGACGGTGTGCGCGACGGACGTCGCGAAGGCCTCTGACAGGGACGTGCGGTCGGCGAACGACGAGAAGTGCCGCGAATGCTGATCATGGATGTACGAACGCAGGCCGGGATCGCGGGTCGTGGCCATGGCCACGCTCATGGCGCGGACGATCACGCGGTTGCTCAGCAGGGAGCGACCGACTCGTTCGGGCAGCCGCGCGCCGAGGGCATAGTAGGCGCGGGTGACCGCGGTGAGGAAGCGCGCGGGTCCTTCGAGGGCGGGGCTGGTGATCGGATTGATGAGTACGAGTTCGTCGATGACGTCCCGGTGGGAGGCCGCTAGGTGGCTGACCAGGATCGATCCGAAGGAGTGCCCCACCAGGATCGGTGTCACGCCCCGTTGCCTGCCCACCTCAGTGAGCAGAGCGAGGAGATGATCGACGAAGGCAGAGAGCGACGAACCCGAGCCCAGCGGAGCCGTGAGCCCGAACCCGGGCAGGTCGGGCACGATCACCTCGCGGTCGGTGATGCTGCCGGCGATGAGATCCATTCCATGGTGGTCCCCACGGAAGCCATGCACCATCAGCAGCGGACGCCGACGCCGGTCACCCGGATAGTTCCACGCGGCCGTGCTGTGGGAGCCCAGCCGGATGTCGGTCCGCTGTGATTCTCGTATCCGCACCTCAGTCGGTTTCGGTGGTGTGCAGTCGACTCGCGGCACGGCGGGGCACAACCACGACCGGAACGGGCAGAACACGCAGGAGGCGGCGGGCTCGCGCACCGATCGCCACCGTGCCGCCGCGGCCCAGGCGGCTCGAGCCGATGAACGCAAGATCGCCGGGCTGCCAGTCGATGGTTTCGGCGGCTTCTTCGATATCGGCTCCGGCCTTGGTCCTCACGGTCGCACGGCCCGAGGCCAGCATCTCCGAGGCTTGGTCTGCCAGCACCGCTCCGCCGTACTGTTCGGCGAATTCGGTGATCTCGGCGACTTCGTCTTCATAGAGTCCGTCGTTCTCGATCAGGGACAGCAGTCTGAGATCGACTCCGAGTGCGACAGCCGATTCGATGGCCGCTCCGATGAGTGACGAAGCACCTGGGCGAGCACCGTAGAGTGCGGTCACGCGCGAGATCGGCCCGATGTCGGATCTGCCCGAGGGGGCGAGCACGACGGGTACCGTCGACGAGTGCAGCAGCGACGAAGCGACCGTGCCGATGCGCAGTTGGCGCATCAGTGTGGTGGCCCGTGCGCCGATGATGATGCCCAGTGCGCCTTCCTGCTCGGCTACCTCCATGAGGCCCTTGGATTCGTTCGAGGCGACGTGGATGCAGCCTCTGGCGCGGATGTCATCGGGGATGAGTGCCAGGGCTTCGTCCAGCCAGTCGTCGATCTGCTGGGCCACGATCCCGGCCCCGTCCCTGGGTACGGCGCTGCCGGCCAGAATCGTCGATGATTCCGGACGGACGATGGTGACCACGAGTTCGACGTCGATGGACCGCGCGATCGAAATGGCCAGCGAGATGGCATCCCGGCCCCGATCGGTGGCGATGTATCCGACGACCAGACGTCTGGTGGTGGCGGTCTCTGACATCCTCAACTCCTCAAGCTGCGTGTCCGACTGATGCACGTCCCCTCTGATTCTACGTCGGCCCAAACAGCGCTTCGACCAACAGTTTTCACGAACCGTCTTTCAAACCCGAACAGGGGAAGTGAAAATATTTGCGAAAATAATGAACAAAACTCCCACACGCAATGAAAGCTGTGCTAAATTCGACAGTGCAATTACGGATTCGCAGACACCACCCTGATTGCACTTTGACAACAGCGGACGTTGACGCCGTCCCCACGAGATCCACGACCATGAAAGGAGAGCAGTTACGATGATGAATTTTCTTGCAGGCCCTGACCTTCGAACGCCTTGGCATGAATGCGCTGCCTGCCCGATTGGCGGACAAGGACTCGTCGGCTGACACAGCCGTCTCCCACGTCTTTTCCACCGGTTGGCTTCCGGCCACCGTTGTCCTCTGAGCCACCGGTTGCCTGATATCCGGCATTCTTCACGCCTGGCTTGTGTCCAGATCACCTTCGGCATCCGTGCTGTGCTGTAGCACCGCAAGTTGCCTCAACTGATCCGGCCGCTTCACGCCGACATCATTGAGTTCGGTCCGATCCGCTGCATTCGCTAGTGAGCGCCGCACCACCGGGCGACTTCCGCTATGCGGTCGAACGGCTCGGATTCATCGCCATAGAATTCCGTCGCCGTCTCAGTGAAACTGTCATCTCAATGACCTATAGCCATATTGGCATTTAGCCGCCTTCATCATATGCACCCTTATACGGGCGATTCATTGTCATTGTCACGGCTTTTTCGGCAATTGTTTATCTGACCGTCATTCCGGGATATCTCCTGCCCATTTGCGGATATCCCCTGCCCGAAAACCACGAGGAAGAATTGTGTCCACCACATTCCCATTCACCTATCCACGACGCTGGGCCCTGAGCACCGGAATGAAGCTCATCCGGTGGGCGCGCCGCCCAGCCCCAACACCTGAGTCCCGCCGCCTGAGGGCGACCCGTCGTCAGCAGGCTCGCCTGCGCGAACACGCTCGCGAGCAGCGCGTACGTGAACTGCGCGAGCGGGATATCGTGCGCTACCTCAGCCAGGTCCGGCCGTTCATCTGATCCACCGTGGAGAATCCTCGGCGGATAGCTGACTCGCCGCGGCCCGAGTTCATGGGACTCGGGCCGCGGGGTCACTTCCGATCAGTGCCTGAACACGGGGTTCCAGCATTCCCGCCCTTGTGGCGAGCGTCACTCTCCGCCGATTTGGTCTCTCACCCGCAGGTGGGTAATATTGATCAAGCAAGCGGGGGTATGGCGCAGTTGGTAGCGCGTCTCCATGGCATGGAGAAGGTCAGGGGTTCGAATCCCCTTACCTCCACCGCTGAAGGGCGGGGATCCAAACAAGGATCCCCGCCCTTCTTGCTACCTGACGGGGGCCCAGCTACCTCGCGCCAGGTTGCTGGGCCCCCGTCAGGTAGCAATTAGGGGCGGGTTTCTAGGGTGAGGAGATGGCGTTTCTTTTCTTCTCCCCATGCGTAGCCGGTCAGGGATCCGTCTGCTCCGATGACTCGGTGGCAGGGCACGATGATGCTGATGGGGTTCTTTCCGTTGGCGGCCCCCACAGCACGTGCCGCGCCGGGTCGTCCCAGCATCTCGGCCAGCTCACCGTAACCTGCTGTGCTGCCGTAGGGGATCTGTGTCAGCGCCTGCCACACCGAGCGTTGGAATTCCGTTCCCTTTGCCGCCAACGGCAGGTCGAACTGTGTGCGCCGGCCTGAAAAGTACTCCCCCAGCTGTGCCTCAGCGCGGTGGAAGATCTCCAGGTCGCCTGCCGGAGTCGGTTCGACTCCGAACGTTCTGTCGAGTCGAGCATCGATCGCCTCGGAGACCTCGAGATAGAGCCCGGTGAGGTGGGTCCCATCCGAGGTGAGCAGGAGAGGTCCCAGGTCCATATCGAGGATCGTCGTATATACCGGCGCCGAGGCGGTCGGCAGCTCCATGGCATCGGTGAACTTCCGTGCGGTGTCGGGTTGGGTCGTCGTCGGCGTGGTCATGTCTGCGTGTCCTTCGTGTGGGTGAGTCATGGATCGATTCATTCGTTGCTCGATGTCGGTCGGTCAGGCTGCTGGGCTGCGGGCGTGATGTGCCCACAGCAGGTGGTTGAGGTAGGAGCGCCAGGGACTGCAGTTCATGGCGACCTGTTTCCAATCGACAGGTGCCGCTGAACTCGCATCGAGATCGGCGATGGCTTTCTTCACGCCGAGGTCTGAGTCCATGAAGACGTCGGGATCTCCGAGGGCGCGCATCCGGATATAGCCGTTGCTCCACGGACCGATTCCGGGCAGTGCCAGCAGATTCCGGCTCGCTTCCTCGCGGTCGCTGCCCGCGCCGAGGTCCACACTGCCCTCGGCCAACGCCTGCGACAGTGTCTGAATCGTCCTGATCCGACTCGAAGGCAACGCCCACTCGGATGCGGGGACAGCGGCGATCGCCTCGGCGGTGGGAAAGACCCTGTCGACTCCGCCGAAGCTCAGCTCCTCCGGCAGTGATTCTCCAACACCTGCGACGAGGCGTTCCAGATGGGTGCGGGCGGCGGCCAAGGAGATCTGCTGTCCGAGGACTGTCCGCAGAGCCAGTTCGACAGGGTCACTGTGGCCCGGCGAACGAAGTCCCGGATGTTCGTCGACGGGGCGGCGCAACCCCGCCGACCGCAGTGTATCGGCGATCGCCACGGGGTCGGCGTCGAGGTCGAAGAGGCGCCGGACCCGTGCGACGGCACTGCCGAGGTCCCGGGTGTCGGCCAAACGGAGACGACAGTCAACGCAGTCCCCGTCCCCTTGCCTCACCGTGATCACGGCGGGACCGTGAGCCAGCCACATCGACCGGGTATAAGCGCCGTCCGAGACGTTCTCGATCCCAGCAACGGCTCTTGCCTCGAGGTACACGAGCAGATGCGCGAAGTCGAACGGCGGGCGATACGCCAACCGGAGCACGACTTCGTCGGTCACCGAATGTTCGGCACCGTCTCTGCGCAGCTGTCGTGGGCTGATCGAATACATCGCGCGGAAGGTGTCGTTGAACTGTCGGATACTGGAGAAGCCGGCGGCGAAGGCGATCTCGCTCATCGGCATCGAGGTGGCCTCGATGAGCGTCCTGGCGGTTCGTACCCTTTCGGTGCGAGCCAGCGCCAGAGGTCCGGCACCGAGCTCGGAATGGATGAGGCGCCCGAGTTGGCGAGTGCTGTACCCGAGTTCGGCGGCGAGGGCTGCGACTCCCCCGCGGTCGACGGCGCCGTCGCGTATGAGGCGCATGGCTCGGGCCACGACGTCTCCGCGGGTATCCCATTGGGGCGAATTCGGACTGGCGTCCGGGCGGCACCGTCGGCAGGCCCGAAAACCCGCATCTGCTGCGGCCGCCGCGGTCACGAAGAAGTCCACGTTCTCCCGCAGCGGAGTCCTCGCCGGACACGACGGACGGCAGAATATCCCGGTGGTACGCACCGCGGTGAAGAACATTCCATCAAAGCGGCGGTCGCGGGAAGTGACTGCCTGATAGCACTGGTCGGAGGTGAGCATAGTTCCATTGTCCGCTCCGAGGAGAACCATTACTAGCGGTTTTCGGTCACGGCAGTGGCTGGCACCAGAAGAGGGAGGACGCGCACGAGGACGATCAGGACAAGAAGCTCGATGAGGGTCTGCGTCACGACCCCTGCAGGGCCGATGCCCTCCCCGGTGATCGCTCGAACGATCGGAAGCATGACCAGGGAATTGCGCGTGACGGCGGAGAAGATCACAGCACGCGATCGCTGCGGACCGATGTGCAGAGTCCGGGTGACGCCCCATCCGATCATGGTCATCAAGACGGCGAAGACGAAGAAGACGACGGCCACGGTCCCCAATTGTCCGGCGGAACCGGCGATCCTCGGGGTGACCGAGGCAGCGATGACGAGCAGCGTCAGCGTCATGACCGGATCCATCAGACGCGCGCTCACGGCGAGGGGTCGTTCCAATCGTGGCGTGTGACGGGCAAGGCGACGAACGACGACGGCAGCCGTAAGGGGAATGATGATGAACAGCACCAGTGCGCCGACGAGTGGGCGAACAGGCAGATCGATGCTCAGCCGCTCTCCAGTGACCGCCCACAGCATCACTGGCAGCAACAGCAGCTGAGCGATCATGAGCACAGGAGTGAGCATCAGCAGCCGATCGGCGGCGCCTCCGGCCGCGCGCGTAAACGCTATGACGTAGTCGATGCAGGGACACAGCAGCACGATGAGCACAGCCGGCAGCAGCGGATCAGCAATGTCGAAGACCGATATGAGACCGGCGACGACCAGCGGGACAATGAGGAAGTTCAACGCCGCCGTCACGGCAAGAAGAGGCAGATCGCGAACCGCACGCAGGCCCGTTTCGAAGGGGATGTCGAGGAACGTGAGGAAGAGCAGAGCGATGAGGCACGGCGTCAGGGCGCTTTCGGCCAGAGCGGCGAATCCGGAGACTCCGGCACCGAGGATGACACCGAGCACGGCACCGCCGAACCACCAGAGCGTCTGTGTCGAGGGGCTTCGAACGGCGTCCGAACTCGTCTGAGCCGACGGCTTGTCACGTCCGGATTCCGGGAGGGAAGGAGGCACAGTCGATCGGCCGATCAGTCGGCTTCGGGCCAGTAGTGGGAGTCCGGCAGCGCTCGTCGACCGAAGATGGCTTGACCCACACGGACGCAGTCTGCGCCCTCTTCGATGGCCACTTCGAAGTCACCGGACATGCCCATCGACAGCCGCCCCGGTCCGAGAAGGTCAGGATCGGTCTCGCGAACCTGGTCGCGCAGACCGCGCAGTAGCTGGAAGCAGGGACGGACACGGTCGATGTCCGAGGAGAAGACTGCCAACGTCATCAGCCCCTGGACCTTGAGCGTATCGAATGCTCGCACCTCCTTGAGGAAGTCGAGGAGCTCTTCCGGCGGCATGCCGAATTTGGAGTCTTCCGAGGAAGTATTGACCTGGACGTACACATCGAGGCAGCGTCCTTCCGCTTCGAGCCGACGGTCAAGGGCTCTGGCGACCTTGAGTCGGTCGAGCGCCTGGAATTCGCTGGCGAACTTCGCCACGTCCTTGGCTTTGTTCGACTGGAGGTGTCCGATCACAGCCCAATCGATGTCGAGATCGGCCATCTCCTCGGATTTGCGGTGGGCCTCCTGAACCTTGTTCTCACCCAACTTCGCACAACCGGCGGCAACCGCGAGGCGGATGCGTTCCTGGGGTACGGTCTTGCTCACCGGAAGCAGCTCGATGTCGGCCCGGTCCCGACCGGCGCGCTCGGCCGCAGCGGCGATTCGGCGCTCCACCTCGGCGATATTGGCTCGGAACTCCCCGACGGTCGTCGCCGTCGAATACTGCTCATCTTGACTGAGTCCGCTGTCGTCTCCCATACGGTCATCGTACTCAGGTTTTCCCCGCGTTCCCGTGGTGTTCACGCCACGATGCGGGCCAGGTCGGTCGGTCCACGCCGATCATCGACGTGGCTTCCTCCCAGGCTGCGGACAGTCGCGGCCCCACCTGCTGCAGTTCGCTTTCCGTCACCGTATAGGGCAGGCGCACCCACCGATCCAGTCCACCGGCGGGGGCGAAGTTCGGCCCTGCGACGAGACGGAGACCATGGTTTCTGGCAGCGATCGAGAGCACCCCGGAACGTGCCTCCGGCAGTTCGGCCCACAGCGCTATTCCACCGGATGGGACGATGAGCTTCCACTCGGGCAGCCATGTCCTCACCTGTGCGGCGAGCAGGTCGCGGGCGGCTCTGAGTCGGGAGCGGCAGTCGGCGACGACACCATCGTGATTGCTCATGAGTTCGACTGTGACGAGCTGTTCGAGGACCGGTGCTCCCAGGTCGAGTCCGAGCCGGGAGGACGCGAAATGACCCATCCGGTGGCGGGGAATGCGCATCCATCCGATGCGCAGGCCTCCCCAATAGATCTTGCTCACACTGCCCACTGTCACCGAGTCCGTGATCAGCGCGGACATCGGGGTGGCCATCCTGCCGTCCTCGAGTCCCAGTTCGACGAGGGATTCGTCGAAGACGGGGACGACTCGATGCCGACGAAGAGCCTCCGCGAGTTCACTGCGCTGGGCATCGGGCAGCAGTGCGCCGGTCGGATTGTGGAAGTCGGGGATGAGATAGGCGCTGCGCGGACGCGTCTGTCCCATCAGCTGCTCCATGGCGTCGATGTCCCAATGGTGCCCCTGAGTACCGAACTCGAGGGGGTAGGTCACGAGAGCGGCGCCCGCGCCTTCGAGTGTGGCGATCGCATTCGGATAGGTGGGGCTTTCGATGAGCACCCGCGAGGTCGACCGTGCCCCGCCGAGGCGCGCGGACTCATCGGGTTCGACGTCGAGGAGGGCGCGGACCGCGATGGCTGCACCGCCGAGGGCCCCGGAGGTGATGAGGATCTGATCGGGGTCGGTCGGGGCGCCGCCGGGTAAAGCGATCGGCGATGATCTCCCGCAGCACCGGCAGCCCGGAAGGATAGTACCCGGTGCCGGGCAGGTAGGCACCCAAACGTGACAGTGCCCGGTCGTAGGCGTCGAGGATATCCGGAGGTGCGACCGGAGCGGTGCAGGTGAGGTCGACCTCCGACTCGTCGCCGCCGGCGGGTGAGAGCAGGTGGTCGATGCGCCCGCCGGGGACACTGGGCAGCTGAACGATGCTGCCGGAGCTTCGGCGAGTGGGGATGTATTCCTGTTCCCGCAGCTGGGCGTAGGCCCGTCCCGTCGTCGTGCGCGAGAGACCGGACGCGGCTGCGAGTTCGCGCTCGCTCGGCAGCCTCGTGCCGACCGGGAGCCGGCCGTCGGTGATCGCCGCGGCCACCGCAGCTGCCAGCGATTCGTATACGGGCGCCTTCCACGGTCCGTCTCCGATGATGCCGATGAGTCGTTTGGCTCCCAGGACCGGTGTGCTCATGATTCTGACCTCATGTGACCGCTTTCCAGCAAGTGGCTATTTCGCACAAGACCAATTTGGGTCAAGATGGATCTGTCCCTGTGATCGCACTCCTCAGAAAGCCACCGCATGACGAAGATGAGAGCCCCGAAGCGTCAGCTGGCCAACGTCGGTCCCATCGCACAGCTGCGCGGCGGACGGCTGTGGCGTCGTCTCCCCCAGCTGATCCTCGGCCTCTACCTCTTCGGTGCCTCGATGGCGATGATGGTCAATGCCGGTTTGGGCATGATGCCGTGGGACGTCCTCCACTCCGGCATCCAGAACCAAGTGCCGCTGACCTTCGGGACCATCGTCACCATTCTGGCGTTCCTCGTACTGCTCATCTGGATCCCCCTGCGCCAGCAGCCGGGCATCGGCACGATCCTCAACGCGCTCCTCGTCGGGCCGGCGCTCGACCTCACCCGCCTGTTCCTGCCCCGGCCAGAAGAGCTCGGATGGAACATCGCGCTCATGGTCACGGGCGTCATCCTCAACGGGGCCGCCTCGGCGATGTACATCGGCTCCCAATTCGGACCGGGTCCCCGCGACGGTCTGATGACTGGGATCTCCCGGGTCACCGGCCGCTCGATCCGACTGGTGCGCACCCTCATCGAAGTCACCGTCGTCGCCGTCGGCTGGCTGCTCGGCGGGGTCGTCGGCATCGGCACGGTCCTCTATGCGCTGGGCATCGGCCCGATCACCCAACTGCTGCTGCCGACGTTCACCGTCGAACTCCGTCCCCGCCCCACCTCGACCAACGCCGCCGAGGATGCCCCCGAGGAATGAGGCACCGTGTCCCCCGAATGAGGCTCAGTTCAGGGTGAGATCGACCCCAGACGCAACCGTCACTCCATCGAATCGAGGATGTCGGTGAGATCGTCGAACGTCGTCAGCGGATTGACGATCGCGAATCTGGCATTCGGCCGCCCCTGGTGCGAGCTCGGGACGACGAAGGCGCGCTGGTCCTCGAGCAGACGATCCGACCATGCGTCATAGTCCGACCGCTGCCATCCGTCGCGTTCGAACACGACGACCGAGAGTTCGGGTTCGCGCACGAGCCGCAGACGCTCACGATGCTTGATCTCCGTGGCGATCTCACGAGCAAGATCGATCGAATGGCCGATCGCCTCCCGATACGTTTCGGCACCATAGCTCGCCAGCGAATACCACAGCGGCAGCCCGCGCGGCCGCCGCGTGAGCTGGATGGCGAAGTCCGATGGGCTCCAATCCTGGGCGTCGGTGAGCGTATCGAGGTATTCGGCCTTCTGCGTGTGCGCTCGCCGTCCCGAATTCGGATCGCGGTAGATGAGCGCACAGGCGTCGAAGGGGGCAAAGAGCCATTTGTGGGGGTCGACGATGAGCGAATCGGCTTTCTCCACTCCGGCGAACTTGTGGCGTGCCTGCGGTGAGAGCATCGCGGCCAGACCGTAGGCACCGTCGATGTGGAGCCAGAAGTCGAATTCGTCCTTGAGAGCGGCGATGCCGGCGATGTCATCGATGGTGCCGAAGTTCGTCGTCCCCGAGGTGGCGACCACCGCAATCACAGCGTCCCCGTGTTCGAGCAGGGCCTCACGCACGCCGTCGGGTCGCAGGATACCGTCCTCGCCGGTGGCCACCGGGGCGATTTCGACATCCATGACCTCGGCTGCGGAAGCGACCGAGGAGTGGGCTTCGGCGCTGCACACGATCACCCAGCGTCCCGGCCGAGTCTCACCGAGCTTCTCTTTCTGTGCGTTGCGGGCGGCGACGAGCGCGGAGAGATTGCCGATCGTGCCGCCTTGGACGAAGACTCCCCCGGCTCCTGCGGGCAGCCCGAATTCTCCCGCCAGCCAGCGCAGGACTTCGTTCTCGGCGTGGACGACTCCGGCACCTTCAAGCCACGAACCGCCGTAGAGGGCACTGGCGGAGACGACGAGGTCGAAGGCCACAGCCGCCTTCGTGGGGGCGCTGGGAATGAACGAGAGGTACTTCGGATGGTCGGTGGAGATGCAGGCGGGAGCGAAGATGTGTTCGAAGATCGCCAGCGCCCGAGCTGACCCCAGCCCCTCCTCGGTGACGGTGGGACCGGCCAGTCGACGCAGCTCGGGTTCGGACGTGGGATGGTCGAGCGGAGTGTCCTCGGCCAAAGTCCGGCGACGCGAGTACTCGAGCACGAGGTTGACAAGGTTTCGGGTCTCATCGGAGACAACGTGCATGCGGGAATGAAGACTGTCGGTCATTGGGGCTCCTCGGCGCGGTCGATGGTGATGGGGATCGCCCACCGATTACGAGACTAACCGCATAGAACCGATTTGTGGTGCCTCGGATGATTCGGATAGACACGACTTCCCCTCCACGAACACCAATCGCAAGTTTTGATTCCTATTCATGTTTACTTGCGAACATGCTCGTGGCTGAGGTAGCTTCGGGGCCATGACAGGTGGACAGACGACCGACTCCGGGGACTATACCCGCGGCACGGTCGGCAAGGGTTCCGAGGCCACCGGACTCCGCGTCCGGGACGCCATCCGGCGGTCCGGATTGAAGCAGCGCAAGATCGCCTCGGCGATCGGCATCGACGAGACGAAGCTGTCCAAGGCACTGTCAGGTCGCCGCCGCTTCACCGCCGATGAGCTCCTCGGCGTCGCCACCGCCACCGGCGTGACCGTACGGTGGCTGCTCGGCGACGAGTCACAGGTCTCCGCGCCTCCGCCGAATACGGCGACCGTTCCAGGCGGCGACGAGGATGCGAATCCTAAACGCAGCATCGCCGAGGCGGCATGGACGCTGTTCGGCCGGCACGGCTTCGACGACGTGCGCATCGCCGATATCGCGGCCGTCTCCGGAGTCTCAGCCCCGAGCATCCACTACTACTTCGCGAACAAATCCGACCTCTTCGATGCCGCTCTCGACTATTCGGTCAAACTCGCCTTCGACCGCCAGATCGCGTGGCTCGATGACATTGCGGACCCTGCACAGAGGCTCGAACGCCTGCTGAAGCTGCAGTCGCCGCTGGGGCGCACGGAACGCGGCGAATGGTCGATCTGGCTGCAGGCCTGGGCCCGAATGGCCCTGGAAGGCTCGACACTGACGAACTATCCGCCCAGCTACGAACGCTGGTCGCGCACCGTTCAGTCCACGATCGAGGACGGTCAGCGGACCGGCTGCTTCCGAGCCGGCGATCCGCGCGCCATGGCCGATGAGCTGACCTCCCTTCTCGACGGCCTCGGCATCAAGGTGCTCACCGGAGTGATGGACACCGAGGTCTTTTCCCAGCGTCTGCACTCCTATCTCGATCGCGCCATCATGCATCCGTCGCAGGCAGCATCCACGTCGACCGCTGCGAGCACAGCAGCCGCGCCGTCCGCCGCAGAACAACCCACGACCGACACAGAACCCACAACCGCCACATCCGCCGAACGACTGAAGGAGTCATTATGAACCGCAAGGTTATCCTCACCTGTGCCGTCACAGGAGCTGGAGACACCACCGGCAAGAGCGAACACGTTCCCGTCAGCCCCGAAGAGATCGCGAACGATGCCATCGCGGCTGCCCGAGCCGGGGCGTCGGTCGTCCACATCCACGTCCGCGACCTCGAGACCAAACAGGGTTCACGGGAGGTCGCCTACTACCGCGAAGTCGTCCGCCGCATCCGCGCCTCCGATGTCGACCCGGTCATCAACCTCACCGCCGGAATGGGCGGCGACCTCGTCATCGACCCACAGGATCCGCTGACCACGATGCCCGGCACGGACCTCATCAACGCCCTCGACCGTCTCCCCCACGTCGAGGAGCTGCTGCCCGAGATCTGCACGATCGACTGCGGCAGCCTCAACTTCGGCGAAGGGTCGAACCTCTACGTCTCGACCCCCGACATGCTCCGCGAAGGCTCGAAGCGCATCCAGACCCTTGGCGTGCGTCCCGAGCTGGAGATCTTCGACACCGGAAATCTGTGGTTCGCCAATGTGCTGGTCGAGGAGGGACTCATCGACGCTCCGCCCCTGTACCAGCTGTGCATGGGCATCCCCTACGGTGCTCCAGCCGACCCTGGCCTATTGGCTGCAATGGTGAACATGCTGCCCAAAGGTGCGCAGTTCACGTCCTTCGCCATCGGCGCCAACCAACTGCCGTGGGTGGCCCACTCCGTGCTCGCCGGCGGTCACGCCCGCGTCGGGCTCGAGGACAACCTCTACCTGTCCAAGGGCGTCAAGGCCACGAACGCCGACCTCACCGCTCGCGCCGTCGACATCATCACCGGCCTCGGCGCATCCGTGGCCACTCCTGACGAGGCCCGCGAGATCCTCGATCTGCGCGTGCAGACACCGACCATCACCGGAGGCGAGCTGTGAACGACTCCACCCCCGCCGCGCCCCTTTCCGACACGCCGGAGTTCATCGGCTTCGACGCGATCGACACCGTTACCTGCGTCGGCGCTGGGACGATCGGCGGCGGTTGGGCCGCATACTTCCTCGCACAGGGCTACCGGGTGAAGATCTGGGACCCGGCTCCGGACGCCGGCGAGAAATTCGCGCGCCTCCTCGATGCGGCTTGGCCGGCCCTGGCCGAACTCGACATGGTCGAGTCAGCCGACCGCACCGCCTGGTCGATCCACACCGACCTCGCTGAGGCGGTCGCCGGCACCGGATTCGTCCAGGAGTCCGCACCGGAGGACCTCGCGCTCAAGCGCGGACTGCTCGCCCAGGTCGACGCGGCTTGCCCGCCGAATATCGTGATCAGCTCGTCGACCTCGGGGTACAGCATGACCGAAATGGCCACCGAGGCGACCCACCCCGAACGACTCGTCGTCGGCCACCCGTTCAACCCGCCCTACCTCATCCCCTTGGTCGAGGTCGTCGGCGGCCAGTCCACCTCAGCTGCCGCTGTCGACTGGGCGGCCGGCTTCTTCAGCCATATCGGCAAGTCCGTCATCCGCATGGACCGCGAAGTGCCGGGCTTCATCGCCAACCGTCTGCAGGAGGCTCAGTGGCGCGAGGCCCTGTACATGGTCGACCAGGGAGAGGCCACGGTCGAGCAGATCGACCGCTCGATCACCGACGGCCCCGGTCTGCGGTGGCCGTTCCAGGGACCGATGCTCACCTTCCACCTCGCCGGCGGCGAGGGCGGAATGGCGCATATGCTCGACCATTTCGGCCCCTCACTGAAGTCTCCGTGGACGCGGCTGACCGCCCCGGAGCTCAGTCAACGGCTGCGTGATGATGTCGTGGCCGGCTGCGATATCGAGGCCGGTGACCGCTCCATCGCCGACCTCGTGGCGCATCGTGATGCCGGAATCATCGCCCTGCGTCGGCTCACCGACCAGTTGGCCCCCACCACGGCTGGCTCCGTCGGCGGTGAGTCGGCAGAAGGCCCGGCGGTCTCTCCCCCACCCTCTGTCGCCGCTCCCCCAGCATCTGCATCGCCGGCGTGGACCGCCTCGGCGTCGAAGCTGAGCACGTACAGCACCGAGGTCGTGTCCGAGTGGATCGATTACAACGGGCACATGTCCGAGGCCTTCTATGTCCTCGTGTTCGGTTTCGCGACCGATCAGGTGATGGATCAGCTCGGCCTCGATGCCGCCTACCGGGAAAGCGCGAAGGCGTCCCTGTACACCGTCGAATCCCATATCCGCTACCTCGCCGAGGCGACCCTCGGCGATAGGCTCACCGTCGTCCCGCACCTCGTGAGTGCCGCTGAGAAGAAGCTGCACCTGGCCTATGAGATGTACGTCGGTGACCGGCTCGTATCAACCGAAGAGATCATGGCCCTCCACGTCGACCAGGCGAAGGATCGAGTCGTGCCCTTCCCGGACAGCGTGGCGGAACGGATCTCACAGATCGACATGGAGCGCCCTGATTGGGTCGGTCGGGCGATCGGCTGAGATACGTCAGGAATCAAGAAGCCGGCACCGCCTCGTGCCACTATTCTGAAAGTCATTGGTTCAACAGAAGCCGAGTGCCCCGAGCCGAGCATCCGTACTATGAGGAGTCACCATGACCGCCACGACTGTCGACGTCACTTTCACTGCGAACGCCGAGCTGCTCTACGACCGGCCAATTCTGCGCCTGCCTCAGGATGCCAGCGATCAGCTGCCCTCACGCGGACAGGTCGCAGTCACGGGCACCCTCGATGGCAGCGAATTCAGCACTGTCATCGAACCCGACGGACGTCGCGGTCATTGGATCAGTCTCGATGACGACCAGTGGGAGAAGCTTGGGAAGAGAGAAGGAGCGGGGATCGAGGTCGGCCTGACGCCGACGAAGAACTGGCCGGAGGTGAAGGTTCCCTCGGACCTCCGTGCGGCTCTCGACGGCCCCGGTGATCTCGACGATGTCTGGGCCGGACTGACCCCGATGGCCCGGTGGGAATGGGTGCGCTGGATCAAGTCGACGAAGAACGCCGATACACGGGCACGCCGTGTCGACGTCGCAATCTCGAAGCTCGAGTCCGGCAAACGTCGTCCCTGCTGCTTCGATCTGTCCTCATGTACGGACCCGGAACTGTCGAAGAGCGGAAAGCTGCTCGGGCTGGCCTGAGCCAGGAACCATTCGACCGACTCACCCGCCCGGCGCCCGTCAGTCCGGCTGCGGAGCCCGCAGCACGGCGCGTGACGGGTGCACAGTCAGCCTCAGTCGGTTCGGGTGTGATCCCGGCGGCGAGCAGTCCGTCGACAAGGCGGTCGCAGTAGTCGAGCCCCGCCGAATTCACCGAGGCGTCCGTCCCGGCATTCGGAATGACACGGGTCCAGGAGATGGAGAACCGGTACCGGTCGACACCGAGGTCGGCAAGCATCGCGACGTCGTCATCGAGGCGGCGGTAGCTATCGGAACCGGGTTCGGCCGTGCTGCCGTCGGTGATGTTGCCGGGCGTGTCTACGAAGTCATCCCACATGCTGCGGCCGCGACCATCTGCGCTGCGCGCCCCTACGATCTGGAAGGCAGCTGTGGCCGCAGAGAAGTGCATTCCGGCCAAAGTCTCGACATTGCTTGGAAGATTCCCCACCATGAGTCGAATATGTCACTGTTGGTGAGGGCCTGCAACAGATGATGCGGAACCTTGCAGCCAGGTCTTCGCTATGCGAGGACGACGGGCGGCGCGCAGGGGCGTCGCGAACTGTCAGCTCAGGACTGATCGCGGCGGGAGGATCGGGTGTGCAGGAAGAGAATCAGTCGGCATCGGCGGCAATCGCCGCCGACGCCCACACGAGCGGGATCTGCAGAGGCAGTCTCGCACAGGCGATGGCTCGGCCCTTCGGATTGTCCCACTGCTTGACCACTGTGTAGATGTTGGCCGGAAAGACGCCGACCATGAGCGCGGCAGAAGCGACACCGCCGAGGCGTCGGGTGGCCGAGTTGGCCAACAGCCCTGCACAACCGAGTTCGGCGACGCCGCTGGCTATGGTCCAGAAACGTGGATTGCCCAACCGAGGCGGGACGATGGAGTCAAAGAGCTTGGGTCGGGCGAAATGGGCAACCCCGGCAAGGCCCAGGACGCCGGTCATGATCGCCGTCTTCGTCTTCATTCCACGTCCGTCCTGACTCTGCTCGCTTCGACGCGCCGCCTGACCCGACGTCCGGCTTCGATTGCATGAGGTCCAACGCAGTGTTCGGCCTCGAACGAGTCGACGGAGAGATGGGTGGAGCTAAGGGGAATCGAACCCCTGACCTTCTCATTGCGAACGAGACGCTCTACCAACTGAGCTATAGCCCCTTTTCGACTTCAGCTTACGCCTGCCCCCTGCCCTTGATCAAAATCGCACGAGCGGTATGGGACCTCGTAAGGCACAGTGTGTCACCTGGGGCGGGCCCGGTGGAGCCACTTGAACTCGGCGAGTACTCTCGAAAGAGAGTCCCCTCTACGAAAGGACCGACAATGGCAGAAGAATTCGGAACAGTCGTCATCGGCGCAGGCCTGGCAGGAGGCACCGTGGTCGAATCGCTGCGGGATGCCGGTTACACCGCTCGGATCGCGCTCGTCGGCACCGATCCCGCGGCTCCGTACTACCGCCCGGACCTGTCGAAGAAGGTGATGATCGAGGGTTCGGATCCCGCCGACTCGGCCCTCCGAGGAGAAGACTGGTACTCGGCCCACGACGTCGAGACGTTGTTCGGCACTTCGGTGACCGCGGTCGACACAGATGCTCAGACCCTCACTCTCGACGACGGCGGTGACCTGTCCTATGGTCAGGTGATCCTCGCGACCGGATCGGTGCCCCGAACTCTCGATGTCCCCGGCGCTCAACTGGGCAACATCCACACTCTCCGCGACGCCGGGGATGCAGTGGCCATCCGGTCCCAGTTCGGCGAGGGCAAGAAAGTCGCGATCATCGGCGGCGGCTGGATCGGCCTCGAAGTTGCGGCCGCAGCGAAATCTCACGGCTGCGATGTCACGGTCATCCTCCACACCGATGCTCCCCCACTCTCCGGTGTCCTCGGGCAGGAGCTCGGAGAGTACTTCGAAGACCTGCACCGAAAGAACGGAGTGAACTTCCTCAAGAACGCGGACACGACAGCCTTCACCGGTGACTCCGCTGTCGAGGCCGTCGAAACGTCTGCCGGAAGTGTTCCCGCCGATCTCGTCGTCATCGGAATCGGCGCGGATCCCGCCGTCGATCTGGCCTCCTCGGCGGGTTTGACGACCGAGAACGGCGTGATCGTCGACGAACGGATGCGCACCTCTGATGGCAGCATCCTTGCCATCGGCGATATCGCGAACGCGAAGAACGTTCTGCGCGGTGAACGTCTGCGCGTCGAGCACTGGGACAATGCAGTTCGCCAGGCCGCGGTCGCAGCCTCGACGATCAGCGGCGGAACCAAGTTCTGCGACTGGCAGCCGTATTTCTACACCGACCAGTTCGACCTCGGCATGGAATACGTCGGTCGAGGCGGATCCGAGGACGACGTCGTCATCCGCGGCGACAAGTCCAGCGGCGAATTCATCGTCTTCTGGCACCGAGGCGGCAAGGTCACCGCGGCCATGAACGTCAATGTCTGGGACTACGGCGACGAGCTCCGCGCCCTCATCGGCAAGGAAGTCAGCGCCGACCGTCTCGCCGACGAACAGGTGCCCGTCGACGAGCTCTGAAGCCGAGGGCTCGCGGACTCGCCGATCGTGTCTCCTCGGGTCTCGTGATCATTCTAGATCCCGCTCTGGCATCCTGGTAGACATGGATTCGCTCTTCGCCGATGAGGCCTTCGACCGCCGACCGAGAATAGTCGCCCCCGGCGCGGTCTGGGTACCGGGTTTCCTCAGCGCCGAGGCGCAGCAGTGGATCATCGCCCGCTATGCCGATTGGCAGTCCGGTCCGGTTCCTCCCCATGCGACGACGATCGCAGGGCATCCGATGAGTGTCACGACGATCGGGCTGGGCTGGCATTGGCAGCCCGGGCGCTACGACCGCCGCGGCGTCGACGTCAACGACAAGGTGGTGCTGCCCTTCCCCGATTGGATGACCCGTCTGGGCCGCCAGGTTCTGCAGTCCACAGCAGCGGTCGTCGAGGCCGCACCGGATCTCGCCCCGGGTACCGCCGCCGCGTGGGGATTCGACCCCGCCGACTACCACCCGGATGTGGCCCTCGTGAACTACTACGACGAGCACGCGAAGATGGGTATGCACCAAGACAAGGACGAATTCGATCCTGCCCCTGTCGTCTCCTTGTCATTGGGCGATACGTGCCTCTTCCGGTTCGGGAACACGGAGACACGCAACCGTCCCTTCGAGGATCTGCGATTGGCCTCGGGTGACGCCTTCGTCTTCGGCGGTCCTGCCCGCTTCGCCTACCACGGGGTCAGGTCGATCCAGCCGGGAACTGCACCGGATGCGGGACGGCTGAACCACCTCGGCGGGGGCAGGATCAACATCACGATGCGCACGACCGGACGGAACTGAGCTCACGTGATCAATGGCCGGGCAGACCCAACTGACTGAGTCGGCTCAGGAGTCCTTCGCGTCGGGGTCGATGTCGACAACCCCTTCGGGCGGCGCTGCCAGCCGATTCGGTGACGTCTTCCGGAACACCGGCTGTCCGGACAGCACCACCGACCTGGCCAGGGTGTTGCTCGCAACCGAGGACACGATGATCAGGCACAGCACGGCGATGACCGCCATAATCAGCGAACTCCAGGAGAACCCGGACGCGTAGAGGTCGTAGATGAAGGCCGCGATGACGATGAACGGCATGCCCAGTCCGGTGGCCGGAGAGAACACATTGATCCGAGACAGGGCATCACGGACCCTGAACATCGCCAGAGCGGAGCCGAGCAGCAGCAGGGAGCCGGTGATCCCGAAGATCCCGACGAGGGTGGTGGCGAGTGCTTCATTCATCAGCGGTGCCCCCTCGTGAGGATCCGGGACAGAGCGATCGTGGCGAGGATGCCCACCATGGACGACAGGAAGACCACATCGAGGACGATCGACGAGGACACGGTGATGCCGAGCATGGTGACGATGGCGATCGCCGAGAAGTAGATGAGGTCCGAGACCACCGCGCGTGAGCCCTGATCGCGAGCAGTGAGCACGCGGATGAGGCCGATGATGATGGCGGCGGCGAGGATGACCGCACAGATGCTTGCGATGACGATCACGGGCGGCCTCCCTGCGGATCGGCGTGTGGCCCCGGTGCTCGTCCGCGGGTCATGGACAGCAGTCGGGATTCCATATCGATGAGTCCGTCGAGAGCGGATTCCTCCGACTCCTCGAACAGAGCGTGGACGAAGATCACCGGCGGGGTCGTCGACGTGCCGGCGGCGATCGCTGTCACCAGGGTGCCGGGAGTGATGGTGATCGACGATGCGAAGAGCGTGACTTCGAGGTCGGTGGCGCAGCGCATCGGCAGTTCGACGATCATCGGCTGGGCGTAGTCCCTGCGGAAGAGTCGGGAGATGATGGTCGCCGAGCCCGTGATGATCGCCCAGACGATGAAGCCGACGTATGAGATGCCGTGGATGACTCGCATCACGGTGCCATCACCGCCTCGATGTAGTCACTGTGATCGAGCAGACCTTCGGCTGCCCGATGCGTGAGGGCGAGCAGAGGCTCCGGGAAGCAGAAGAGCGCAACGGACAGCCCGATCATGATCGTGGCGGGCACCAGCAGTCGGCCCGGGATGCGCACGCTGCGCGTGATCGGTTCGGCCGGAGCACGCCCGGTCTCAGCCGAGTCCGGACGGTACGTCTGCATCGGCGGTCCCCAGAAGGTGTTGCGCCAGGTGCGCTGAAGCGCCAGCAGACTGATCAGTGCGCCCGCGACGACGACGGCGACGAGGACCCATCCGAAGCCGCCGCCGGTGTCCGTGGAGGCCCTGATGAGTCCGACCTTGCCCCACAACCCGGAGGTCGGCGGCAGACCGACGAGTGAGAAGAGGCCGAGGACCATGAGGATGGTCGCCCACCGCTCCCGCGAGGCGAGCCCCGAGAGCTTGCGGAAGGAACCGGTGCCGTAAGTCTGTTCGACGGCACCCATGATGAGCAGCAGGCCTGCCATCGTGATCATGTGGTGCATCATGTAGAAGGCACCGGCACCGAGAGCCGCCGAAGTCAGCAGTGTGACGCCGATGAGGATATGGCCCACACCGGCCGTCATCTGGAACCCGAGCACATTGCGCACCCGCACCTGCCCGAATCCGGAGATCGCACCGATGAGGATGCTCGCCACCGCGACGATGAGAATGGCGGTCGCCCACGGTGCAGGCTCACCGTAGACAGTGGTGTAGATGCGGTAGATCGCATATAGCCCGACTTTCGAGTGCAGTCCGGAGAACAGCGACATCATGCCCGCCGAGGTGTTCGGATAGGAGCGGACGAGCCACCCGTGGAAGGGCGCGCCGCCGGCCTTGATGAGCAGAGAGAGCAGCACCACGCCCAGAGCGATCGCGGCCTGTCCGGTCGGACGTCCCTGATCTGCCAGGACGGCGAGGTTGACGGTTCCGGTGGCTCCGTAGACGAACCCGACACCGATGAGCAGCATCGTCGAGGTCAGCAGGTTGACCATGACGTAGAGACGTCCGATGCCGAGCCTGCGCCAGGTGCCGGTGACGGCGATGAGTGCGTAGGCGGGCAGCATCATCACTTCGACGAAGACGAAGAAGTTGAACAGATCACCGGTCAGCAGCGCACCGTAGACACCGGTGAGCATCATCAGGATGAGCGCCGGGACGAATCTGTACTGGTCCTCACCGGTGGAGACCAGGAACAGGCTGCTGACGAACGCGACCAGCGAGGTGAGCACCAGCATGAGCGCGGTGAACGTGTCCGAGACGAACACGATCGCCAGGCCGGGCACATAGTCGCCGACCGAATGGGCGATCACCGGGGTCGAAGCATGCACGCCGAGCAGGACTGTGCCGCTGCCGCCGACGAGCACGGGAACGGCGAGCAGGAGCAGCCGGTCGAAGGTGCGTGAGGTGATGAGCACGCTCAGCGCGGAGGCCAGAAGCGGGATACCGATGAGCAGCAGAAGCAGTGCGGAGTTCATGAGTCGCGCTCCTCCCCTGTCTCAGGATTGCGTTTCTGGTCGTCGTCGTGGCCGAGCACAGCCAGTGCGAGCATGAAGATGGTCACCGCCAAGGTGATGACGATGGCGGTGAGGACGAAGGCCTGAGGCAGCGGATCGGCCGCCTCGGCGAGGTCACCGCGCCCGGCCAGAGGTTCCCCTCTCCACGCGCCGACGCCGGCCGAGAGCAGGATGAAGTTCGCGGCATGGGAGATGAGGGTGAGACCGAAGACTCCCCGGACCATGGAGCGCTGCATCATGAGGTAGACGCCGCCTGTGGTGAGGACGCCGATCGTCAGTGCCAGGATCATGCTTCCTCCTCATCTCCGTCGGCTGGTGGATCCCCGTGGAGAATATGGGTCGAGTTCGCACGCACCTTCGCCTCTTCGGACTCTTCGCCCCCACGGCGACGGCTGCGTTCGGGGCGTTCACCGCGGATGGCCTCCATCGGACCGCTCAGCTCACCGTAGAGCAGCTCATCGGCACGTTCGCGTGTGCCTTCGACGTCTCGGCGGATGATGCCGTTTGTCAGCACATCGTCTCCGGCCGGCGTGGCCGCGGAGTCCGAGACACCGAGGAGGTTGAACGAGAGCAGCATGAGGCCGAGCACCGCCAGGTAGACCCCGACGTCGAAGAGCATCGACGTCGTCCAGTGCTGACCGGCGAATTCCGTGTGCAGGGGCTGGAGGAACGAACCGGCGAACAGCAGTCCGATGATTCCGGTGACCACCGCAGTCGCGACTCCGGAGCCGATGAGGTAGAGGGGCGCACGCGGGGGGCCGAGCGCCCGGTCCTTCGGCGTGGACAGGTAGGCCAGACCGATGACGGCGGAACCGACGAGGGCGGCGATGAATCCGCCTCCCGGAGAATTGTGACCGCGCCAGAAGATGAGCAGGGAGCTCAGCGCCAGCAGCGGCCCGAGAACCTTCAGGGTCAATTGCAGCGGAATGACGTTCGGCCACGCCTCGTGAACAGCACGATATGCGGTGGTGCCCTTGGGCCGGATCGACACCCACGGGGGCCTGGGCGGTTCCGGGATGTTCTCTGCCGGCGGGTCGATGAACTTGTCCTTGACCGTCGACATCACCGCGACGATCGCGATTCCGGCCATGCCGAGGACGGTCAGCTCACCGAGGGTGTCGAGAGCACGGAATTCGACGAGAATCGTATTGACGATGTTGTCTCCGCCGCTGATGTCTGGAGCCTTGTCGAGATAGTACAGTCCGAGGGCGGAACGCTCCCGACGGCCGTTGAGCGCCAGAGTCAGCCCGGCAACGCTCGCGCCGACGATGATCGCCAGGAGCAGACGCGGTGTCTGCTTGCGCTTCGGGTACTTCCAGAATGAGCGCGGCAGCTTCTGCAGCACGAGCATGATGACGATGATCGTCATCGCTTCGACGAGCAGCTGTGTCAGGGTGACGTCGGGGGCGCCGAGAGCGAGGATCTGCACGGTGGCGAGGATGCCGATGGCCGAGAGCGCCACAACGGTGGTCAGCCGCGAATGCGAGGTGCACAGAACGAGCACCGCCACGGTGATGAGGATGAGCAGAATGACGTCCACGGGACGGCTGAGGTGCTCCTGCAGCGGCGGCAGTTCGGCGAAGACGACGGGGAGGGCCCCGATGGCGAGCACGCTCAGTCCGCCCAGCGACAGAGCGAGATAGGGCCCTGAGTTCATGGGACGGACGAAGACGGAGAGCCCATATCCCAGGCGTTTGAGAGTATTTGTCAGCGAATCGATGGCATCGGAACCGTCGAAGGGCAGCGTGGCCCTGTGGAAGAAGACGAAGACTCGTGACCGCCGGAAGATGATGAACACGCCGATGACGATGATGAGTCCAGAGGCGAGCAGTTCGATGTTGAATCCGTGCCACAGCGCCAGGTGCACGTGTTCAGAGGCTGTCGGCACCGCTGCCCGCACCACCTGGTCGAGCGGGGTGTCGAGGAGGAACAGGACGAAGCTCAGCGGCACCGACGCCAGGATCGGCAGGGCCGCTGCGATGAGCATGACGGGTGAACCGCGGTGGCTGCGGCGCTCCTCGGGTTCTCGGCCGTCGATGAAGCTGCCCCAGACCGTCTTCGCACAGTAGGCGAAGGTGAGCACCGAGGCGCCCACGGCGACGAAGAGAGCCACCCAACCGGCCCAGGGTCCGCCCGGGGTCTCCCCCAGCGCAGTGAACAGAGCCTCCTTGGACACGAATCCCAACAGCGGCGGAATCCCGGCCATGGACGCACAGCCGATGATCATCACCGTGAACGCCGCCGGGGCGGTGCGCATGAGTTTCGGAATCCGTGCGAGGTCTCTGGTGCCGGCGAGGTGGTCGACCACGCCGACCATCATGAACAGGCCGGACTTGAACAGTGCGTGCGCGATGACGTGGAGGGTGGCGGCGGCGATCGCTGCCTCGGTGCCGACCCCGATGACCGCGGTGATGAGACCGAGTTGGGACACGGTCGAATAGGCCATGAGCTTCTTCACGTCATGTTGGTTGAGCGCGAACCAGCCGCCCAGGCAGGCGGTGAGGAGGCCTGCCGTCACGAGCAGGATGTTCCATGCCGGTATGGCGTGGAAGGTCGGTGAGAACCGGAGCATGAGGAAGATGCCGGCCTTGACGACGGCTGCGGCATGCAGATAGGCCGAAACAGGGGTGGCCGCGGCCATCGCGTCGGGCAGCCATGGGTGGAACGGGAACTGAGCCGACTTCGTCATGGCTGCGACGCCCACGAGCAGAGCGACGAGCGTCGTGACTTCGGGCTGGCCCGCCCACACCGGGGAGCTGATCGCCTCGGCGAGGTTCGTCGTCCCCGTCACGGCGATGATCACTCCGGTGGCCACCAGCAGGCTGAGGCCGCCGATGAAGGTGAAGAACATCGTCCGCAGGGCCGGCGCCTGCCCGGGGGGTCCGGACCGGGCGATGAGGAAGAACGACGCCAGGGACGTCAGCTCCCAGCACACGAACAGCACGAGCACATCGTTGGTGAGCACAAGGGCGACCATGGAGAAGGTGAAGATCACCATCAGCCAATAGAAGCTCGTATTGCGTCCAGGGCTGAGGTAGCGCGTCGAATAGATGAACACGACCGCACCGATGATCAGTGCGATATAGGTGAACACGACACCGATTCCGTCGGCGCGCAGCGCCAGGTCCACCCCGAAGCTGGGAATCCAGGGGTAGGACACTTCCGGATTCCGCCCGGCCATCACCTCGGCGGCGGTGGGAGTGAACAGGGCTGCCACGCCGAGATAGGCGATCGCCAACGGCCAGCCGCTCTCGCGTCCCGCGAAACGGGTGAGGACGGGAGTGAGCACCACGAGGACTGCCAGAGCGATTGGCGTTAGGATCATGACCGGGCCTCAAAGGCCGCAGGCACAGGTGATCGTTCGTTCACTCACTGATCCTTCATCGCAAGGTGCGCGTTCTGCAAAACACAGACTTTCGAACATTCAGACTATCGACTCGGAGTTCCATGAGCAAAAGCACAAAGAGCCTCGACCCTTCCCCGTCGCTGTCGGTCTACTTCGACGCGCGCTTCACCCGCACGACTCATCACGACGGGATCTCCCGGTACGGTTCGTGTCTGCTTTCGGCCCTGCTGTCGGCCGTCGAAGGCACGGAGATCGAGGTGACCGTGATCATCAGCGATGAGGCTCAGTTGGCTCTGCTTCCCGAATGCTCATGGGTGCAGCTGAGCGATCCCACCTCCCCCGCCGAGGTGGCCATAGCCGGAAAGCTCAATGCACTGGGCGCCGATGTCGTGTTCTCGACGATGCAGACGATGGGATCGTTCGGACGCCGCTACGGCCTCATCCTGACCATCCACGACCTCATCTACTACTCGCATCCCAAACCGCCGGGTGACCTGCCGCTGCCAGTGAGGCTGCTGTGGCGGGCGTATCACTTGAGCTTCCTCCCGCAGCGGCTGCTGCTCAATCGTGCCGATGCCGTGGCGGCTGTCTCAGAGACGACGAAAGATCTCATCGCCGTCCACCGGCTGACGGATCGTCCGGTACAGGTGGTGTCCAATGCCGCCGAGGCGGTCGCTATGCCGGCTCGGACAGTGAACCGACACGATGCGAAGACGCTGATCTACATGGGTGCGTTCCTGCCGTACAAAAACGTCGAATCCCTCATTCGCGCGCTCGAGCACCTGCCGGGGTGGACCCTGCACATCGCCAGCCGCATCGATGGCCGGAGGGAAGCTCAGCTGCGAGCCCTCATTCCCGACCGGGCGAGGGTCGTCTTCCATCGGGGAATCAGCGATGAGGAGTATGCGCGTCTGCTCGACGAGTCGACTGCCCTGGTCACGGCTTCGCGGGAGGAGGGGTTCGGCCTGCCCGTGATCGAGGCGATGGCCAAAGGAGTGCCCGTGGCCGTGTCGGATATTCCGATCTTCCGGGAGATCGCCGCCGAGGCGGCCGAATACTTCGACCCGGAAGACCCGCAGTCGATCGCGAACGCGATCGACCGGCTCACCGATGCAGGCAGGTGGGCGGAGCAGTCCGCGGCCGGCAGGCGTCAGTCCCAGGTCTTCGATTGGGAAAAGTCGGCAGACTCACTGGTCGACCTCATCAGATCAGTCGCTGCCAACCGCAAGACAGAGGGCTGAGTCCGCGCGGGCACTGATGCAAGGACGACCGCCTCTGGTTCGGCAGTGGCGCAGAAGCCGATGGCCGAGCCCGCCGCGGTATGACCGAACGACTCAGTCGGAGACCGTGCCCCAACTGCGCAGAACCCATTGGTCGCCGGTGTACCCGAACTCTCCGTGACCGCAGTTTCGGAGTACCCCGAGCCGACCGGTCCCGTTCATCTCCAGCAGGATTTCGGCGGCGGCGCGCAGCACAGCACCGTGGGCGACGACAGCGATCGTCGAGGCTTCAGCGGACTGCACGATATCGGTGATGGCGTCGGCGACGCGGCGGCCCGACTGGCTACGCGATTCTCCTCCGGGAGGCGCGATATCGGCGCCGGAGGCCCATTCGGCGAGTTCGTCCGGCCAGGTCTCCGCCACCTCGGCGCGGGTGGAGCCTTCCCATTCGCCGAAGGCGGTCTCGCGCAGCCGCTCATCGCGAACGGGTTCGAGAGCGACGAGTGTTGCCAAGCTGTCGGCGGTCGCAGCGGCGCGCGAGAGGTCGGAGGAGACGATGAGCTCCGGTCCGAGTTCGGCGAGCCGCCTGGCGACCTGATCGGCCTGCGCTCGGCCGGTGTCGTTGAGGGGGACGTCGGACTGCCCCTGGAACCGACCGGCGACGTTGAAGTCCGTCTGTCCGTGACGCCAGAACAGAACGGTCTTCGTCATGTGTCCGAGCCGGTTTCCGGCAGCTGCAGATCAATGACCGGAACGTCCTTCCACAACCGCTCGAGCGCGTAGTATTCACGCTGCTCGGCTGAGAAGACATGGACGACGATCTCGCCGAAGTCGAGCAGCACCCAGTCCCCTCCCCGGCCTTCACGCCGCAGCGGGGTGCGGTCGTGGACGAGCTGCACTTCCTGTTCGATCGCGTCGATGACCGCACCGATTTGGCGTTCGTTGTCGGCGGAGACGATGAGGAACGCGTCGGTGATGTAGAGCGTGGAGCTCACATCGAGGCCGATGATGTCGGTTCCGAGCTTCTCGTCCGCGGCTTTGGCCGCGGTTCGAAGCAGCTGGGTGGATTCGGCGATCTCGCTCACAAGATCCTTTCACATGGATTCGGTTTCCAGTTGTCCCGGGTGTTGCTCAGAGGAACATGACGAGGGCGATGACGATGAGTGCCAGCGCGAAGAAGGCGGCCACGCCGAGGACGATATAGGGCATCTTCGAAGGCTCTTCGCCCATGAGGATCTGACCGTCCTGCCCGGTCACCGAGCTGGCACGGATGCGTGAGCCGGGAGGGTTGACGGTCTCTTCGTCTTCGTAGTCGGCATTCGGCAGCGACCAGGCTTCGGGCACAGCGTCCATCGGCCGGGTCTCCGGATTGGCCGCCAGGGCGCGTGCCGCGTCATCGGAGCCTGCGTCGCCGGCCGATTCGTCGGCCCGCTCGGAGGCTGAGCCGGACTGCGACTCGTCGGCACGACCGGGCACCGGCGTCTGCGGTCCGCGAGCATCGCTCTTGCGGGGTTCATCGACCTCGGGGATCTGCGCCGAGGCGGCTGTGACGACGCGGACTCCGGAGGTCGAAGGCGGCTGCACGATCGGCATCCGTCGCGACCGAGACGAAGGCTCGGACTCGTCCTCGCCATCGGCCTCGGGCTTCGCCGCCGACTTGTCTTCGGTGGCAGGCTCAACTGCGGGAACTGCTGCAGCGGCAACACCCGTGGCTCGCTTGTCGGTTGAGGCGTTCTGATCCTCTGAGTCCGGCTCGTCCGAGGTCTCGGCAGGCTTCTCGCCCTCGTCCTCGGGGCCGAGTGCAGGAGCGTCGCCGTCGAGAGCCGAATACGGCATCGACAGCGCGTCGAAGGATTTGCTCTCCACGGTCGTCGGCCGCGGAGCCGAGGCAGAAGTGACAGGGGCTTCGAAGTCGCGGGCGGCGACCTCATCAGTTGCTCCCCCGAAACCGGCGGTGTCATAGGATTCGTGCTCGGTGCCCGCATCCGCATCCGGGCTCGACACGGGCGAGGCATCTGCAGGGTCGGCTGCGGCGTCCGTGTCGGCTGCGTCTGACTCGACGGCGTCCGAGCCGGTGGCTTCCGACTGTGTGGCCTCCGGGATCGGTCCGGTCAGTCGACCTTCGGCTGCGGCCTGGCGTTCTGCCAGTTCCTTCTCGTCAGCCACAACGGGCATCGCACCGGTGGACAGATCGCCGTACAGCGAAAGTCCGTGTTCGCGTAGGTATCGCTTCTTCTCCGCACGCGATTGGAAGTGCGGCAACGGGGTCCGCGTCGGGTCGAGACGGTCTTCGGCTTGCACCGGCGGCCGGGACTCCTGCGGGTGGTCCGATGCCAGGGCGCCACGTTCGTGGCTGGTCCGCGGCGAGGGCTCGGGGTCGATGCGCGAGGCGGTGTCGTCGCTGGTCTCGGCGGCGGGTTTCGCACCGGGCTTCTTCGGGGGCAGCGGGCTGAGGAGTCCGGCGCGAGAGTTCGGAGCCTCCTTCGGCTGCTCAGGAACCTCTCGTGCTTCGAACGCCTGTTCCGCCGCCAGCCTTTCGGCTTCTCGCCGTGCTCGACGTGACGTGAACTGCTCCTCAGCCATTCTCACTCCTGTACAACTCGTATTTCGCGATGTACTGCACTACGCCGTCCGGTACGAGGTACCAGACGGGTGCACCATCCATCACCCGTTGTCTGCAATCCGTGGACGATATCGCCAGCGCAGGGATCTGCACGAGACTCAGCCGGTCGACCGGCAGCCCCTCACCGTGGAGTTCGTGCCCGGGCCGGCTGACCCCGACGAAGTGTGCCAGGGAAAACAGCTCATCCACATTCTTCCACGTCAAGATCTGAGCCAAAGCGTCCGCGCCGGTGATGAAGAACAACTCGGTGTCGGGACCGTAGCTGCTGGCGACGTCGCGCAGCGTGTCGATCGTGTAGGTCGGACCCGGTCTGTCGACGTCGGCCCGGGAGACGGTGAACCGCGGATTCGATGCCGTGGCGATGACGGTCATCAGGTACCGGTGCTCGGCGCTGGTGACCTCTTCGACGTCCTTCTGATACGGCCGTCCCGTGGGGACGAAAACCACCTCGTCGAGGTCGAAGGTCGCCTGGACCTCACTTGCCGCGACGAGGTGGCCGTTGTGGACGGGGTCGAAGGTGCCGCCCATGACACCGACTCTGCGTCTGTGCTCTGCCATATCAGTGGCGGTGCGAGATGCCCTTCCACGACCGGGACACAATGCCCATCGTGATGAAGATCGCCAGGGTGATGAGTCCGTACCAGATCGGATCCATCGGCAGCTCCACGTGAGCTGCGTGCTCCCCGCCTTCGGCCGCGGCGGCCATAATGGCTGCGTTCACGTCATTTCTCCTTACTCAGTGATCCGTCGCGCGCAGAGCGCTTCGGGGTCGTTACCTTCTCAGTTTCTCATGAACCATCGGGGAATCCGGCATCGACATGACTTCTTCCCCCTCCGATGTCTCCCCCGGTCGGGCGGTGAGGACCCTGATCGCGGAGTGTCGGAGTCGATTGGGGCTCAGGAACGGACCTGGCCGTTGCCCATCATCACCCATTTCGTGGTCGTCAGCTGCTCAAGTCCCATGGGGCCGCGAGCATGCAGCTTCTGGGTGGAGATGCCCACCTCCGCACCGAAGCCGAGCTCTCCCCCGTCGGTGAATCGCGTAGAGACGTTGACTCCCACCGCCGCTGCGTCGATGGCGGTGACGAAGGTATCTGCGTTGTCGAGGTCCTTCGTCACGATCACCTCGGTGTGGCCGGAGCTGTAGGCGCGGATGTGGTCGATGGCCTCTTCGATTCCGGAGACGAGTTTGATGGCGATCTCCAGCCCCAGATACTCCTTGGCCCAGTCACGTCTCGACACGCGTCGGACCTTCATCCCGGCCGGTGCCAATGCTGAGACGTCCGAGTCGGCGTGGACGATGACTCCGGCGCCGTCGAGCCGTTCGAGGATCTTCGGCAGCACTCGCTTCGCAGCCTTCTCATGGACGAGGAGGGTCTCCAGCGAGTTGCACACGCTGGGTCGATGCGTCTTCGAGTTGAGGACGAGGTCGACTGAGGTCTTCACCGTGGCGGTGGAGTCGATGAACATGTGCACATTGCCCACGCCCGTTTCGATGACGGGCACGATCGATTCCTGCACGACCATGTTGATGAGGTCGGCGCCGCCTCGGGGAATGAGCAGATCGACGTAGTCGCGCGCGTGCATGAGCACGTTCGCGCCCTCGCGCCCGTACTGGTCGATGCCGCTGATCGAGTCGGCCGGCAGTCCTGCCGATTCGACGGCGCGGCGGAGGATGGAGATGATCTCAGTGTTCGAGTTCTGTGCAGCCGATCCTCCGCGCAGAACCGAGGCGTTTCCGGACTTGAGTGCGAGGACGGCGATGTCGACGGTGACGTTCGGGCGGGCTTCATAGATCGCGCCGATGACACCCATGGGCACACGGTTCTGGGTGAGGCGAATGCCGTTGGGCAGGGTGCGTCCGACGACGACGTCGCCGACGGGATCCGCGAGGTCGATGACGTCCTCCACGGAGTCCGCGATCGCGGCGATGCGATCGGCATCGAGGCGCAGCCGGTCGAGCAGGGACTCACTCATTCCGTTCTCGGTGCCGGCGGCGATGTCGGCGTCATTGGCTTTGACGATGCGATCGGTGCTGCTGCGCAGCGCCTCTGCGATAGCTCCGAGAGCAGCATCCTTCTCGGCGGTCGAGGTCGTTGCCAACAGGCTCGAGGCGGTCTTGGCGTTGCGGACGATGCGGGTCACTCCGCGCACGGTCTTCGGGTGGATCTCGGCTGCTGCTGTCATGGGCTATCTCCCCCCGCTCACCTGTGTGAGAACAAGATCGTTTCGATGGATGACCTCTTTACGGTAGTCATTTCCCAGACGGGTGCCAAGTTCCTCGGTTGTGGAACGAAACATCAGCGGCAGCTCGTCCGAGGAGAAGTTCGACATACCGCGGGCGATGACCTCGTCGTCGAGATTGCGGATCTCGACCGGATCCCCTGCTTCGAAGTCCCCGCTGCAGGAGGTGACTCCCGCGGCGAGCAGGGACGTGCCCCTCGAGAGCACGGCCGTTTCGGCTCCTCTGTCGATCGTGACCGATCCGAAGGTCCGGGCGAGGTGGCGCAGCCACAGCAGGCGGGTGCCCCGTCGTCTGTGGGTGACGGCGAAGTATGTGCCCACGGGCTCCCCCGCCAGCGCCGAGGCTGCCTGCGGTGCCGAGGTCAGCACGGCCGGGATCCCCGAATCGGCGACCATGATGGCGGCGTCAACCTTCGTGGCCATTCCGCCCGTGCCGATTCCGGCTGTCCCGACTCCGCCGATGGCGAGGTCGCCGAGGTCGCTGGGTCCGTGCACGCGGCCGATCAGGCGGGAGCCGGGCCGGTCCGGGGGTCCCGAGTAGAGCGCATCGACATCGGACAGCAGCACGAGCGCATCGGCGTGAGCCAGGTGAGCGACGAGAGCTGCCAGCCGGTCGTTGTCTCCGAAGCGGATCTCCTCGGTGGCCACGGCGTCGTTCTCGTTGACGATGGGCAGCGTGCCCAGGGCCAGGAGTTTGTCGATGGCGCGCTGGGCGTTCTTGTACTGGGTGCGTCGGATCAGGTCATCGGCGGTGAGCAGCACCTGGCCGGGAACGAGGTCGTAGCGTCCCAGCGCCCGCGTGTATGCGGCCATGAGCAGTCCCTGACCGACCCCGGCAGCCGCCTGCTGGCTGGCGAGGTCTCGAGGGCGCTTCTTCAGCCCCATCGGCTCCAGCCCGGCTGCGATCGCGCCGGAGGAGACGAGGATGACCTCATGACCGGCAGACCGGTGAGCGCCGATGACATCGGTGAGCGCGATGAGTTTGGCTTCGTCGAGTCCGCCGTCGATCGTCGTCAGCGAGGACGATCCGACCTTGACGACGATGCGACGGGCTCGGGCGATGTCGTCACGGAACGATCCTGCGGAAGAATCCGCCTGAGCTGCGGCGGTCACTCCTCGCCGGCTCCCTCACCAGACTCTGTCGCAGGTGCACCGAGGCGGCTCTCGCGGTGGGCGCGTTCGGCCAACCGCTCCTGTTCGAACTCGGCCCGCGTGGCGGCCTTCGCGTCCATCTTCTCGTGATAAGCGGCCTTGCGTTCCTTGCGTGTGGAGCGCGTTTCCTCGTCCAGTCGGGCGTCCGATCCGCGGGAGCCGAGCAGTTCTGCTCCACCGACAGTTGTGGGATCCCAGTCGAAGACGACGCCGTCGTCTCCGCCGACGACGATGGTGTCGCCGGGTTTCGCTCCAGCCTTGAAAAGAGCCTCTTCGACGCCGAGGTGCTCGAGGCGGTCGGCGAGGTAGCCGACGGCTTCGTCGTTTCCGAAGTCCGTCTGCTGCACCCAGCGACGAGGCTTGTCACCGAGGACGCGGAACAGCGGTCCGTCGGAGGTGCGTTCGGAACGGACTTCGAATCCGCGATCGTCGACGGCCTTCGGACGGATGACCACGCGCTGCGGTGTCGCTTCGATCTCGGCACGACGTTCCCGTTCGGCGAGCACGAGCTCGGCCATGGCGAACGAGAGTTCCCGCAGACCGGCATGGCTGACTGCCGAAATCTCGAAGACCCGGTATCCGGCGGCTTCGAGATCAGGCCGGACGATATCGGCGAGGTCGCGACCGTCGGGGATGTCGACCTTGTTCAGCGCCACGAGCTTCGGGCGCTGTGAGAGCGGCAGGAGTCCGCTCCCGTCGTCGAGGTCGACGGCATAGGCGGCGAGTTCGGATTCGATGATCGTGAGGTCGGATACGGGATCGCGTCCGGGCTCCCAGGTGGCCATGTCGATGACATGGACGAGCCCGGCACAGCGCTCGACGTGGCGGAGGAACTCGAGGCCGAGTCCCTTGCCCTCAGATGCGCCGGGGATGAGTCCTGGAACGTCGGCGACCGTGTAGCGGGTGTCGCCGGCCTGGACGACCCCGAGGTTGGGCACGAGTGTCGTGAATGGGTAGTCGGCGATCTTCGGTTTGGCGGCCGACAGCGCAGCGATCAGGCTCGACTTGCCCGCCGATGGGTATCCCACGAGGGCGATATCGGCGATCGTCTTGAGTTCGAGCACGAGGCTGAGCGTCTGCCCGGGCTCTCCGAGGAGCGCGAAGCCGGGGGCCTTGCGCTTCGTCGAGGCCAGCGCGGCATTGCCGAGCCCGCCGCGGCCACCGGCTGCTGCGGTGAATTCGGTGCCCTCCTCGACGAGGTCGGCGATGACGTCGCCGTTGGTGTTCTTCACCACGGTGCCCTCGGGGACGTCGACGATGAGGTCTCTGCCGTCGGCACCGTGGCGCAGATCGCCTTTGCCGATCCCGCCGTCGTCGGCGCGCACGTGCGGACGGTGGTGCAGGGGAAGCAGGGTGGTGGTCTGACGGTCGACGCGGAAGATGATGTTGCCGCCGTTGCCGCCATCGGCGCCGTCGGGGCCGCCGAGCGGTTTGAATTTCTCGCGCCTGATCGAGGCACACCCGTTCCCACCAGCGCCTGCGGCGAGGTGAACGGTGACACGGTCTACGAACTCGGTGGCCATAATGTCCTTATATCAGATGAAGGGTGAGTCGTTCGACTCACCCTTCATGCTCCCTTTTCAGGGAGAGATCATATTGACGACGGAACGGATCCGGGAAGGATCAGGCTCCGACGATGTTGACGATCTTACGACCGTTGCGGGTTCCGAATTCCACGGCACCGGCGGTCAGAGCGAAGAGGGTATCGTCTCCTCCACGGCCGACATTGGCTCCGGGATGGAACTTGGTTCCGCGCTGGCGGACGATGATCTCGCCGGCCTTGACGGCCTGGCCGCCGAAGCGCTTCACGCCGAGGTACTGTGGGTTCGAGTCGCGACCGTTGCGGGTCGAGCTGACTCCCTTTTTGCTTGCCATGTGAGAAGTCTCCTCTTACTTGATGTTCGTGATCTTCAGACGGGTGAGGTCCTGGCGGTGGCCCTGACGCTTCTTGTACCCGGTCTTGTTCTTGTACTTCTGGATCACAATCTTGGGACCGCGGAGTTCACCGGCGACCTCGGCGCTGACCGAGACTTTCGCCAGAGCGTCGGGATCGGTCGTGACCGTTTCACCGTCGACAAGAAGTACGGCATCGAGTTCGACGCTGTCTCCAGCCTTCGCCTTCATTCGGTTGACTGTGATGATATCGCCGACGCTCACCTTTTCCTGGTGGCCTCCGGCGCGGACGATGGCATAGACCATGGTCGAACCCTCTTTCTGTTGAAAACAAACGAACGGCGGTTGTCCCTTGGCTGCAGCAGAACCAGTCCTGCAGACATCCCATTGAGAGGAATCACCAGCCGTGGCGCGTCACGCGCACCGACGATCAATTCTAGTCGAGAGTGCACAGCAACGGCAAACCCGCCGCCCTTGCTCGAGTGGAAGACCTGCCCGATGTGAGCCATCTCTCGTCCACTCCCGGAGGCAGGCGGCTCCCCCGGCACTTCGACTCAGCTTTCGCGCGACTCCGCGATGCGCTCGTGCCGGCGGATGACCTCGGCGACGATGAACGCGAGGAACTTCTCTGCGAACTCCGGATCGAGATGGGACTCCTCGGCGAGTTCTCGGAGTCGGGCGACCTGCCTGGCTTCCCGAGACTCGTCGGCCGGGGGCAGACCGTGGTCGGCTTTGAGTTCACCGACGCGCTCGGTGAGCTTGAAGCGCTCGGCGAGGAGGTGAACGAGGGAGGCATCGATGTTGTCGATGCTGCCTCGCAGCTCCTGCAGCCGTTCGACTGCATGTGTCCTGTCGTCTCTGTTCTCATCCACGCCCCCAGTCTATCGATGCCCGGACATGCCTGTGCGCCGCATCCGTTTGGGCGCGGCGCACAGGCAACCTAAGTCGGGTGAGTCCTCCTCCGTCAGACACGGAGGTCGGCAATCAGGCGGGCTGGTCGACCGGGACGGCGTCGGCGGTGTCCGGATCGTTGAGCGTGCCGGCCTTGCGGTCGGCGAGGTACTTCTTCATCTCCTTCTTGACCACCGGCATCAGCATGTAGAGGCCGAGGATGTTGATGAAGGCACACATGAACAGGGCCGCATCCGCGAACTCCACGACCTTGGAGAAGGTCGCCACACAGCCGACGACGACGAAGAGGCAGACCAGCGTGCGGAAGACGGTGACACTGGCCTTCGCATTGCCGAACAGGTAGCTCCATGCCTGCTCACCGTAGTACGCCCAAGTGATGAGGGTGGAGAAGGCAAACAGTGCGACGGCGATGGCCAGCAGGATCGGGTACCACGAGGCGACCGTGGAGAAGGCATCCGAGGTCAGCGCAACTCCACCGATCTCACCGGCGCCGAGGTCCTCTCGGTAGGAGGCCTGATTGGCGACGATGATGGTCAGCGCCGTCATGGTGCAGACGACGACCGTATCGATGAAGGGCTCGAGGAGTGCAACGAATCCCTCGGAGATAGGACGACGAGTCTTGACCGCCGAGTGGGCGATCGCAGCTGATCCGATTCCTGCCTCATTCGAGAAGGCCGAACGCTGGAAGCCGATGATCATGACTCCGACGATGCCGCCGGCCACACCCTGCGGGTTGAACGCGCCGGCGAAGATCTCGCCGATCGCATTGGGGATGTTCGAGAAGTTGAGACCCAACACGAGGAGGCACGAGACGACATAGAAGATGGCCATTCCGGGAACGAGCTTGTCGGTGACCTTCGCGATGGAGCGGATGCCGCCGAGGATGACCAGGGCGACGAGGGCCGCGAAGATGATTCCGAAGACGAGCGAGGCGAAGGGGCCGGCCAGGAACCCGTCATCGCCGCCGGTGGCGGTGCGGACCTGGGCGAAGGTCTGGTTGGCCTGGAACATTCCGCCGCCGACGATGCCGAAGATGAGGATGGCGATGGCGAACAGTCCGGTGAGCACCGTTGCCACCGGCTTGGAGAAGCGACGGAAGGCAACGGGGAGGTACTTGAATGGTCCGCCGTGGACCACGCCGTTCTCGTCGATCTCACGGTATTTCACTCCGAGGGTGCATTCGACGAACTTGGTGCACATGCCGAGGAGACCGGCGATGATCATCCAGAAGGTCGCTCCGGGGCCGCCGAGAGCGATGGCCACGCCGACACCGGCGATGTTGCCGAGGCCGACGGTACCCGACAGCGCAGAGGCCAGGGCTTGGAAATGGCTGACCTCACCCGGATCGGACTTCGAGGAGAATTTTCCGCGGATGACCTCGAGCGACAGTTTCGCCCCTCGAGCTTGGATGAAGCCGAAGTAGAGGGTGAAGACCCCGGCTGCGAAGATGAGCCACAGGACGACGAAGGGAAACGAGATCGATCCGATGGTGATCGGGAAGAAGATGATGCTGCCGAACCATGTCGCGATCGGGTCGAACCAAGAGTTGATGGCATCGTCGACCGGCGAGGCCGGGGCTGCTGAAATTAAGAAATTGTTCATAGTGTGACAATTTACTGAGACCTGCGTCACATTCAAGCGTTCCACCTAATGGGACACGTTCAGTTATCGAACCGTTACGAAACTGACCGTTCCACGGCTGTTTGAGATTCCCGTCTCATTACCTGACCTAGACTGGGAGCATGACTCAGAACACCCAGCAACCAGGTCAGCGACCGAATCGTTCATCGAATCCGACCCCCGATCGCGGCCCCGTCCCCAGCGGAGATCAGAGCACACATATCCAGGCTGGACACAGTCAGCCCGCGTCCTATCCCGGGGCCGAAGCAGTGACGAATCCCAATGGCCACTATGGTTCTCAGGGTGCTCAGTCCGGGTCGATCGGCGGCTCGGGGGCGACGGCACCGTATGGTCCGCCCGCCGGCGCCCAAGCGAACACCGGTGCGCCGCCGCACCACCGTGAAGGCACACCGCTGCCACCGGCACCGCAGAGTCGTCGCACGGACGGACAGTCTGCCGGTTCAGGTCCGGTCCCGGCCACCGGGTCCGCACCTGTCTCATCGCAGGCACCGCACCCTGGGGCCCGACGGTCCGCTGCGCAGACGCCGAATTCCCACCGCGGCCCATCCGCCTCGGGGCAGGGGAATTCTGCCCCCACGCGCATCGTCTCCCCCGATGGAGAACGTGTCCGAGAGAAGCCGGCAGGCGGGGTCTCAGGCTACTTCGCCATCGTCGGCGCCATCGTTCTGCTGCTCCTCGCCGTGCTCCTGGGCATCATCGGGTTCGTCATGACCTTCGCCCAGGTCGCGGTCGGTGTCGTCCTCTTCATCGTGGCCGTCCTCAGCTTTATCGCTTCGATGTTCCTGTTCAAGGGCTGCACCTCGGTGGCGCCCGGACATGCCGTCGTCCTCCAGCTCTACGGCAAGTACGTCGGAACGGTCAGGCAGTCGGGTCTGCGATTCGTCAATCCCTTCTATACGAAAGATCAGATCTCGACTCGCATCCGCAACCATGAGACCTCGACGCTGAAAGTCAATGACCTCGACGGGAATCCGATCGAAATCGGCGCCGTGGTGGTCTGGCAGGTCCGCGATACCGCACAGGCGATGTTCGAGGTCGATGATTTCGAAGAGTTCGTCGCCATCCAGGCAGAGACCGCGGTTCGTCACATCGCCAACTCCTATGCCTATGATTCCTCGGATCCCGGCCGTATGTCGCTGCGTGACAACGCCGACGAGATCACCTCGCGGCTCTCCGACGAGATCGCTGCCCGGGTCATGGCTGCGGGAGTCACGATCATCGAGTCGCGCATCACCCAACTGGCCTACGCCCCGGAGATCGCCCGTGCCATGCTCCAGCGCCAACAGGCCACGGCCGTCGTCGCCGCCCGTCAGCTCATCGTCGAAGGAGCTGTGGGCATGGTGGAGACGGCGATCGAGGAGATCGAAGGACGGCAGATCGTCAGGCTCGGTCAGACCGAACGCAGCGACCTCGTATCGAACCTGATGATCGTCCTCTGCGGTGACCAGGCCGCACAGCCGACGATCAGCACCACCCGCAATCAGCAGTCGGCAGGCTGACCGCCAGTACCCGGAGTTCACCGCACACGACTGCGCCCCGTCGACGTCATCCGTCGGCGGGGCGCTGTCGTCTGTCTCAGCTCAGGAGAGGCGCTCAGTCCTCACCGATGATGACGAACGAGGTGGGCAGCTGCTCCTGCTTGGGGGCAGGGGCCTTCTTCGCCGGTTCGCGCTTCTTCGCCGGAGTGCTCTTGACCGGTTCGGCGGCGGCGACCTTCGTCTCGCTGTCCGCGCCGATCATCAGCGGCAGGTCCTTCGGTTCTTCGGCGACCGGCTTCTGCTCGGCTGCGGACTTCGCTTCTGCCGACTCCTGCTCGTTGCTGCTCGTCTTCGCGTTGCCGTTTGATTTCTCCCTGTCACTCGACTTCTCGTCGCGCGCCTCGGTCTGCGAGTCATCGCTGCGGTTCGAGCGGGAGCGGCGGCGTCCGTTGCGCGAACGCGGGCGGGACTTGGCGTTCTCGCCGTCGTTCGACGAGTCATCGGACTGAGTCCGAGCATCGGACGACGATTCGGTCGAATCGGCATCATCCTTCTTCAGGGTGGCTTTCGCGATCGCGGCGACAGCCGACCGAGAAGCATCCGAGGACACTGTCTCATCAGTCGATTCGGACTCATTGTGCTTGGACTTCGAGCCTGAGTCGCCCCGCCGCTTGCGATCACGGCGGTTGTCGTGGTTCGACGAGCGGTTGCCGCGGTGGGCCTTCGACCCGTCTTCTTCCGAACCCGGCAGCAGCAGACCCCGGCCGGTGAGGTCCTCGCCGGCGCTGACCAGGGATTCGGCGAGTCCGGTGCCGATGCGCTTGCGCGTCATCTGCACGAGTCCCAGCGATGTCACCTCGGCGACCTGATGCTTCGTCCGGTCGCGACCGAGGCACTCGACGAGGCGGCGCACCACGAGGTCTCGATTGGATTCGAGCACCATGTCGATGAAGTCGACGACGATGATTCCGCCGATGTCGCGCAGACGGATCTGCCGAATGACTTCCTCGGCGGCTTCGAGGTTGTTGCGGGTCACCGTCTCCTCGAGGTTGCCCCCGGAGCCGGTGAACTTGCCGGTGTTGACGTCTACGACCGTCATCGCTTCGGTGCGGTCGATGACGAGTGACCCGCCCGAGGGCAGATTCACGGTGCGCTGCAGCGCCTTCTGGACCTGCTCTTCGATCCTGTAGTGGTCGAAGATGTCTTCGTCCTCGTTGTAGCTGTGGACGCGATCGAGCAGGTCCGGGGCGACGGATTCGACGTACTCATGGATAGTGTTCCACGCTCCGTCGCCGTCGATGACGAGCGAGCTGAAGTCCTCGTTGAAGACATCACGGATGATGCGCACGATCATGTCCGGCTCGCTGTAGAGCAGCTGCGGGGCCAGCACCTTCGTCGACTTCGACTTCTTCTCGATCGTCTCCCACCGCTTGGCGAGACGTTCGACATCACGGGACAGATCGGAGTCGGTGGCACCTTCGGCAGCGGTGCGCACGATGACGCCGTTCGAATCGCCGACGAGCTGCTTGAGCAGCTTCTTCAGGCGTGCGCGTTCGTTGTCGGGCAGCTTCCGCGAGATTCCGGTCATCGAATTGCCCGGAACGTAGACGAGGAACCGCCCGGGCAGAGAGATCTGGCTGGTCAGGCGGGCGCCCTTGTGTCCGATCGGGTCCTTCGTCACCTGCACGAGCACGGCATCGCCGGGACTCAGCGCGGTTTCGATGCGACGTGCCTTGCCGTCCATGCCGAGGGCGTCCCAATTGACTTCACCGGCGTAGAGTACGGCATTGCGGCCCTTGCCGATGTCGATGAATGCCGCTTCCATGCTCGGCAGAACGTTCTGGACCTTGCCCAGGTAGACGTTGCCGATGAGCGAAGACTGCTGACGGTTCTCCTTGAGGTAGTGCTCGACAGCGATCCCGTCTTCGACGACGACGAGCTGAGTCTGATCGCCGCTCTCACGCACCAGCATGGTCCGGTCGACGGACTCACGTCGAGCGAGGAATTCGGCTTCGGTGATGATCGGCCGGCGACGTCCGGCTTCGCGACCCTCCTTGCGACGCTGGCGCTTTGCCTCGAGGCGAGTCGAACCCTTGAGCGAGGTGACCTCGTCGCGGTCGGTGGTGCGGGTGCGCGACCGGCGACGGCGACGACGCGAACCGCCGTCGGAGTCGTCGTCGCCATCGTCCGATTCCGAATCGTCGGAGTCCCTGTCGTCGGACTCCTTGTGATCAGTGTCCTTGCGATCCGACTTCGAATGTGAGTTCTCGGCGTCCGAATCGGAGTGCTTCGAACCGCGATTGCTCGACCGAGATCCCCGCTTCGACGACCTCGCATCCTGGTTGCCGGCAGAGTCCGAGGAGTCGTCCTCGGAGTCCTTGGAGTCGTCGTCCGAGTCCGAGGAATCGTCGTGGGAGTCATCGCGACCCCGCGATCGGCGACCGCGACCGCCTCGACGCCGACGTGGACCGCTGGAGGAATCGTCCTCACCACGGTCGTTCTGACGGCTCTCCTGCGAGGACGACGTGTCGTCATCGGAGTCCTGTGAATCATCCCAGTCATCGTCTTCGATCGTGATGGCCTCGGCGTATTCGGCCTTCGGCACCTGGAAGATCAGGCCCCCGTCATAGGGCACAGCTGGAGTGGTGCGGGGTTCGGGTGCGGCAGCCGGAGCAGCCGGGGCCGCGAAGGGATTGCGCGGGTCGAAGCTCGGCGATGCCTGCGACGCAGCATCGGACTCGTCGTCCCCGTCGTCGTCACCATCGGCATCGGCATCATCGTCGTTGTGATCATCGTCATCGTCGTCCGAGTCTCCGCGGACGAACTCCTCGAAGACGAGTCCCCGATTGGCCACGGCATCGCGTGCGGACTTCTGCCCGACTCTGCGAGGGGTCGGCTCTTCGTCCTCATCATCGTTGCTGTCATCGGCATCGCCGATACGCAGCGACTCGGCCGCCTCAGCGATGTCATCGAGGCGCGCACGCACTCGGTCGTCGACATCCTCGTGTTCGGCGTTCTTGCCACCCGCCGACTGCTGCAGATTCGCGAGGTCCGCGAGAATGCCTTCGGTCGGATCTGTCGACTCTGTGCCGTCGTTATCGTTCATCGTATCTCCCAGTCCGAAGACGCCGTCCACACCGTACGGATCTTCGGATCCTTGCATGGTCCTCAATGGACCGAAACCTGTGGATGGCACATCCGGCTCGCGCTCAGCGCGTAGGCCTTCCGTGCTGCCTCATCTTGTTGTCGACCTGCGAGGTCATACCCTCGGCTCGGTGGAGGCACTTCTCCTGCTCGGTGTGAGAACAGGTATCCGTCCGACCATTATGTCACAGAAGTGTCTCTGCGCTTTGGTTTAGATGGGGCCGGGGTTTGCCGCACGGGACATGGCCAGGCATTCTTGAGGAGTGAACAACACACTGACTCAATCCGACGATCTCGAGTCCACCGACACCACCTCGTCGTGGGTGCTCAGATCGGTGCCGTTCGGGATCTTCCTCATCATCGCCTCTGCCATCGGCTTCCTCGCCTCGTTCTCCCTGTCGGCGGAGAAGTACGAGAAGCTGGCGAACCCGGACGTCGTGCTCTCCTGCGACCTCAACCCGTTCTTCTCGTGCGGTTCGGTCATGGAACATCCCGAAGCCGAGCTCCTTGGCTTTCCAAATCAGCTCATGGGCGTGGCAGCCTTCATCATCCCGCTGCTGCTCGGTGTGCTCATCCTGTCCGGCACCCGGCTGCCCCGCTGGGTGATGGTGGGACTGAATATCGGACTCGGATGCGGCGTGGCGCTGGTGATGTTCCTGTTCTACGTCTCGATCTACAAGATCGGGGTCGGATGCCCGTGGTGCATCATCGTGTGGACCGTGACGATTCCGATGTTCATGGCCGTCACCGCCCGCAATCTGCTCACCGGTGCCTTCGGTCGGCGCGCCGCCGACAACGCCGCGCTGAGGGTTCTGGCAAAGGAGAACATCGCCCTGTCGGTGCTGTGGATGCTCATCATCTTCGCCTGCATCGTCGTGCAGTTCTGGGCATTCTTCTCCAATCTGCTCTGATCGTGAAACAGATGCAGTGAGGGTGCCCCACCAAACGGTGGGGCACCCTCACTTATTCGACCGGCTCGGCTCTGACGTCGGCCGCATTCGGTCTTCTGCCTGTCATCAGCCTTCGGCCGGGTACCAGATTCCGATCTCGCGTTCGGCCGATTCGGTGGAATCGGATCCGTGGACGAGGTTCTTCTGCACCTTCTCTCCCCAGTCGCGACCGAGATCGCCGCGAATCGTGCCGGGAGCAGCTGCCGTCGGGTCGGTGGCGCCGGCCAGGAACCGGAAGCCGGGGATGACGCCCTGTCCGGAGGCGATGATCGAAACGATCGGCCCTTCGGACATGAAGTCGACCAGCGGCTGGTAGAAGGGCTTGCCTTCGTGCTCGGCGTAATGGGCTGCCAGTTCGGCGGCGGTGGCCGAACGGAGATCCAAGGCGTCGATCGCATAGCCCTTGGCTTCGATTCGGGCCACGATCTGTCCGACGAGTCCGCGAGCGACTCCGTCGGGCTTGATGAGGATGAGCGTACGTTCCATTCCGGTCCTTCCAATGTCGTGTGGACGTCGGTCCACAGTCTACCCGGGCACCGAGGCGCTCCCGCCTCGGTGTTCTCACGGTTCAGTCGCGCGCGGCGACCTCACGATCGATGCGAGCCGACCAGTACACGGCCACGGCCCACAAGGCGATGAACAGCGCTGCGACGAAGAACATCGAGGTGAGCACGAAGCCGGAGGCCAGCAGCAGCCCCTGCACGACCCAGCCGATGATCACACCGGGACGCTTCTCACCGATGCGCCGCGGCAGCAGGATGACGGCGATGATCGCCAACACTGCGATGACCGAGGCGCCGATGAGCAGCTGTGCCAGGGTCAGGGTCTGGGCTGATTTCACCGACAAGCCGAATGTCGTGAGCACGGCGAAGTAGACGACGACGAGCTCGCAGATGAGGATCGATCCGCAGAGAACGGGGTACTTCGATTTCATCCTTCCTCCCCTCGTCCGAGCAGCAGGCGCGCTTCGGCCACGGTGTAGATGGAGCCGGTGACGACGATCCCCGGACTCTTCGCATCGACGCTGTTGGCCAGGTCGATGGCTTTCATCAGAGCGGCGTTGAGATCGGAGGCGACGATGACGGAATCCTCGTCGACCCATTCCCGCGCCGCCTCGGCGAGGTCGTCTGCCGGCAGCGCACGGGAGTTGAGATTCTCGCTGACGACGAACACATCTGCGCTGCGATGAAGCTCTTCGATGACACCGTCGCTGTCCTTGTCCGCCAGCATCGCCAGCACGATGACGACATAGTCGAAGTCGAACGCCTCGGCGAGCGTCTCGGCCAGCACATGCGCGGCATCCGGGTTATGGGCGCCGTCGACGACCACGCTCGGTCCCGTGCGCAGGAGTTCCGCGCGGCCCGGTGACGTCACGCGGGCCAGCCCCTCGGCCACCGTCTCCTGATTGAGCGGCTTGTCTTCGGCTCCCAGGAAGGTCTCGGCCGCGACGATCGCAACCGCGGCATTGTGGGCCTGGTGAATTCCGTGCAGCGGCAGGAACAGGTCGGAGTAGACGTCTCTGCGGCCCTGGACCGTGATGAGCTGACCGTCGACGGCCCGCTGTCGTTCGAGGAGACGGAAGTCCCGTTCCTCAGCGGCCAGCGGAACCTCACGGCGGGCGGCTTCCTCGTCGAGGACCGCCTGGGCGGCCTCGTCCTGGACAGCAGACACGGCAACAGGTTCGGGAGCCGGGCTGTCTTCGACGCTGCGGTCGAGGATCCCAGCCTTGGTCGCGGCGATCTCCTCGATGGTGTCGCCGAGGAACGCCTGATGATCGAGACCGATCTTCGTGAACACGCACACCTGGGCATCGGCGACGTTCGTCGAATCCCATTGACCGCCCATGCCGACCTCGGTGACGACGACATCGACCGGAGCATCGGCGAACACTGCGAAGGCCAGCACTGTCAGCGCTTCGAAATAGGTGAGCTTCGCGCGCCCTTCGGCTTCGAGCTGGGCATCGACGATCTCGAGGTACGGTGCGATCTCGTCATAGATGCGCACGAAGGTGTGAGCGGACACGGGGGCGCCGTCCACGGAGATCCGTTCGGTCACCGAATGCAGGTGCGGACTGGTGAAACGACCGACCCGGAGCTCATGAGCGGAGATGAGCGAATCGATCATCCGTGCCGTCGACGTCTTCCCATTCGTGCCCGTGATCGTGATCGTCGGGGCCGCAGTGTGGATATCGCCGAGGATCTCACACGCCCGCCGAGTCGCGTCGAGGCGCAGCTCGACCTGCGTCTCCCCCGCCCGGGCAAGCAGCAGGGCATAGACCCGGGCGAGCTCGGCCCGAGTGGCCTCATCGACGACCGGTTCGGGCAGAGGTTCCGAATCCGCGTCTTGTTCTGCGGTCTGCGGATCTTCGACAGCGGCCAGCAGCTCCTCGGCTGCTGCCACCGGATCCTCGGCTGGGGTGTTGTCCTCGCTCATGCCCGCTTCACCGCCAGACGGGTGCCGCCGGGGAGCTCTTCGGGGCTGAAGACCTCGGCACCGGCGTCGACCGGGCCGAAGTCCAGAGTGGTCGTCAGGGTCTCACCGGCGATGAGGTCGACGTGAGGCTGGAGCGCGGCGACCACCTCGGTGCCGGCTTCGATGGTGACGGCGATCCGGTCGGAGATGTCGAGATCGAGCTGCTTGCGGATGCCTTGGATGGCACGCACGGCATCACGTGCCATGCCCTCGGCCTCGAGCTCGGGTGTGACCCGCGTGTCGAGGGCGAGGAAGCCGGAGTCGAGAGCCGCGAGCTCCATGCCCTCGGTACCGGATTCGGCCACGGATTCGAGGGTGAACTCGCCGTCGACGAGTTCGATTCCGCCGCTGACGACGGTGCCGTCGGTGACGGACCAGTCGCCGGACTTCGAAGCCTTGATGACCTGCTGGACCTGTTTGCCCAGACGGGGTCCGGCGGCACGGGCGTTGACGACGAGATTCTGTGACAGGGAGAATCCGGCGGCCTCCGCCTCGGCGACGTCGAGGACCTCGACGGTACGCACATTGAGCTCATCGGCGATGATTTCGGTGAAGTCAGAGCTCAGGTCCGTGTCGGTGGCGACGGTCAGCTGCGACAGCGGCAGGCGCACCCGCAGCTGGTTGGCCTTGCGCACCGAGGAGGCCGTCGAGCAGATATCGCGGGTGAGGTCCATCGCCGCGACGAGATCGGCGTCGGCAGGGAATGCTTCGGCATCCGGGTAGTCGGCCAGGTGCACCGACCGCTGCCCGGTCAGTCCGCGATAGATCTCTTCGACCGTGAACGGCAGCAGGGGCGCGGCCACACGGCAGAATGCCTCCAGACAGGTATAGAAGACGTCGAAGGACTCATGCGTGTGGGTGCCGCCGTCCCAGAACCGGCGACGCGAACGACGCACGTACCAGTTCGTGAGCATATCGAGGTAGCTGCGCACGAGTTCGCATGCCGCCCAGATGTCGAGGCCCTCCATCGCCTCAGCGAACTCGGTGATGAGGTCGTGCGTCTTGGCCAGGAGGTATCGGTCGAGGACCTGGGACGAGTCGTAGCGGGACTGTGCCTGGTAGCCGGTCTTCTCCCCCGCCGGACCGCCGGCCGCGTTGGAATAGGTCGCGAAGAACTGCCAGGTGTTCCACAGCGGGAGCACGACCTGGCGGACACCGTCGCGAATGCCCTGTTCGGTGACGACGAGGTTGCCGCCGCGCAGGATGGACGAAGCCATGAGGAACCAGCGCATGGCATCAGAGCCGTCGCGGTTGAAGACCTCGTTGACATCGGGGTAGTTGCGCAGGGACTTCGACATCTTCTGCCCGTCGGAACCGAGCACGATGCCGTGGGAGATGCAGTTCGTGAATGCGGGTCGGTCGAAGATCGCTGTGGCCAGAACGTGCAGCAGGTAGAACCAGCCGCGGGTCTGTCCCACGTATTCGACGATGAAGTCGGCCGGGAAGTGGTTGTCGAACCATTCGGAGTTCTCGAACGGATAGTGCACCTGGGCGTAGCTCATCGAACCGGAGTCGAACCAGACGTCGAAGATCTCTGGGATGCGCCGCATCACGGAATTGCCGGTCGGATCGTCCGGGTTCGGGCGGGTGAGGTCATCGACCCACGGGCGGTGGAGGTCGACTTCTCCGGAGTCGTTGCGCGGAAGACGTCCGAAGTCGGCTTCGATCTCTGCCAGGGAGCCGTAGACATCGGTGCGCGGGTAGGCCGGATCGGAGGAGATCCACACGGGGATCGGCGAACCCCAGAAGCGGTTGCGCGAGATCGACCAGTCGCGGGCGTTTTCCAGCCATTTGCCGAACTGTCCGTGTTTGACGTTGTCGGGCACCCAGTTGATCTGCTCGTTGAGTTCGACCATGCGGTCCTTGAACTCGGTGACGCGGACGAACCAGGAGGACACCGCACGGTAGATCAGCGGGTTCCGGCAGCGCCAGCAGTGCGGGTAGGAGTGCTCGTAGGATTCGTGGCGGATCAGCAGAGCACCCCGCGATTCCATCGGACCCGTGTGGTTGCGCAGGTCCTTGATGATCGCCTTGTTGGCGTCGAAGACCTGCTGGCCGGCGTAGTCGGGCACTGTCGTATCGAAACGACCGGCGTCGTCGACGGGGCGGGCGGCGGTGATTCCGTAGGAGTCCGTGAGTTCCTTGTCCTCTTCACCGAAGGCGGGTGACTGGTGGACGATTCCGGTGCCGTCTTCGACGGTGACGAAATCCGCGGCGAGGATCGTGTGCATGTTCTCGCCGAACTCCTCCTGACGGCCTTCGAAGTACGGGAAGGGAGGTTCGTAGGAGGCGCCGACGAGCTCGCTGCCTGGGAAGGTGCGGACAACCTGCGGTTCGGCACCGAGTTCACGAGCATAGGCTCCCAGGCGCGCCTCGGCGAGGATGAGGGTCTTGCCCTGAAGTTCTTCGGCACCGTCTTCACCGGGGATCACTGCGACGAGTGGGATCTCCGGGTTGACGGCCACGGCCTGGTTCGACGGAACCGTCCACGGAGTCGTCGTCCAGATGAGGACCCACTCGTCTGAGTCCTTGAGTTTGTATCCGAGGGTCACGGCCGGATCCTGACGCATCTTGTACACGTCGTCGTCCATGCGCAGCTCATGGTTCGACAGCGGCGTCTCGTCCTTCCAGCAGTAAGGAAGCACGCGGTAGCCCTCGTAGACGAGACCTTTGTCCCAGAGCTGCTTGAACGCCCAGATGACGCTTTCCATGTATTCGACGTTGAGCGTCTTGTAGTCGTTGTCGAAGTCGACCCACCGGCCCTGTCGGGTCACATATTCTTCCCATTCCTGGGTGTACCGAAGGACCGAGGAGCGGCAGGCGTCGTTGAATGCGGCCAGTCCCATGCGGCCGATCTCGGATTTGTCGGTGATGCCCAGCTGACGCTCGGCTTCGAGCTCGGCCGGCAGTCCGTGGGTGTCCCAGCCGAAGCGGCGGTCGACCTTCTTGCCGCGCATCGTCTGGAAGCGCGGGACGACGTCCTTGACGTAGCCGGTGAGCAGGTGACCGTAGTGGGGCAGGCCGTTGGCGAAGGGAGGTCCGTCGTAGAAGACGAATTCGTTCTCGCCGTTTTCGCCGGCATCGCGCTGGGCGATCGATGCCTTGAAGGTGTCGTCCTCCTGCCAGTAGCGCAGCACAGCGTCTTCGATGGCAGGGAAGTTCGGGGACGACGAGAGTCCGAAGGTCGAGGTCGAAACCTTGGGATAGAGAGGCTGAGTCATGAGCGTCCTTCTGGGTCACTGCGGTCACTGTCACGAGGACGACAGTCTGCCGCGGTACCACCTCGCTTATCCGCAGTCCGACCGGTTCAGGTCGGTCAGCGGATCGCTCATTCACTCAGACGATGACGGGTCCACCCGTCCGGGTCTACTGAGAACGCGGCGTTTGGAACGCTGGTTCCGTTCTTCCGGATGCTCCCCGGTGATAGCCGGATCGACGCAAGACAATCCTATACCGTCGACTCCGCCCGAGACCACTCGGCGGCGCGGGGTTTCTCCCTCGCCGAGGCGCCCCGGGCTGGAGCCGTGGGTGCTCACAGTCCCCGGTTGCGGGCGACTTTGTGCTGAGCGGCCTGGGCGATCGGTCGGATGACCATGAGATCGACGTTGAAGTGGTGCGGCCGGGTGAGCGTGTAGACGACGGCGTCGGCGACGTCATCCGCGGTCAGCGGGTTCTCGACGCCTTCGTAGACCTTCGCGGCCTTCGTCTCATCGCCGCCGACACGCTTGAAGGTGAACTCGTCGGTGGCGACCATTCCTGGTGCGATCTCGATGACGCGCACGGGTTCGCCGGCGAGCTCGAGGCGCAGGGTCGCTGCCATCGAATGGGTGCCGTGTTTCGCAGCGACGTAGCCACCGCCGCCTTCATAGGCCTGATGGCCCGCGGTCGAGGACATGACGACGATGTCCCCGCGGCCGGAGTCGATGAGGGCGGGAAGCAGTGCCTTGACGACGCGCAGGACGCCGAGGACGTTGATGTCGAACATGTCCCGCCACCCGTCGACCGATGCCTCGGCGACGGTGTCGGTTCCGAAGGCGGCACCCGCGTTGGCCACGAGGGAGTGGACGACTCCCCCGGCGAGCACCTGTTCGGCCATGGACGCCACGGCGGCGTCATCGGTGAGGTCGGCGACGATGTAGCCGGCTCCGGTCTCCTCGGCGAGGGCCTTGAGCTTGTCCTCACGACGGGCCACGGCGACGACGTCCCAGCCCTGCTCGCGCAGCTGTCGGACCGTGGCCGCACCGATTCCGGAACTGGCTCCTGTGACTACTGCTCTGAGCTTTTCCATCTGGGTTCTCCTCTGTCGGGTCTGTCGGCGGGTTTGAGTCTGGATTCCGGAAGCGGGGTTCTCCTTATCGGATCTCAGTCTACGGAGTCGGCTCTCTGCCGCGAGTAGTTTCTTCTGAGCCGAGATCGGTCTCGAAAGCGCTGCTCCCGGCAAGCTCAGGTGGCGTCGTTTCTTCCGGGGTCGTCGACGCGACGGGTGGGGGGCCCTTCGCGCCCGGTCGGAGTTTCTTCACGTTTGGTCGGGTGTGCGGGTTGCGGGGTCCGCCTTCGCCGAAGACGGCACGGAAGCCGGGGATCTTCACTGCCACCCAGGTGATGGCGGCGCAGATGATCGCATAGGCGATCGGCATGATCACGGCATGGAGAAGAACGCCTGGCACGGTGTCAGGCAGGCCCATGGCATTTCGGACAGGGTAGACCAGCAGCGGATGGAGGAGGAACACACCGAAGGAATACGGGTAGAACCGGTGCAGCAGTCCGAAGCCTTCGCGCAGATGGAAATGCAGGAGGAGGTAGGCGGCCATGGAGGCGAGGACGACTCCTGGGGCGAGATATTCGTACGGGAACAACCACGGCTTCTCACCGGGACCCAGACCGGCCCAGACCGCAGTTCCGGTGACCGCGATGATGAAGCTGAGCCACGCCAGGACTGCCCCTCTGGCCGAGAGCACGATATCGCGCAGCACCCAACCGAGGATGTAGAAACCGGCCATCGGCAGGAACCGGGTGGCGATATTGGCTTCGCCGACGTCGAATACCATCGACACCCACTGGTCAGTCATGCCGATGCCGAGGAAGATCAGACCGGTCCCCCACTGCAGACGGCGGGAGCCGTGGACGCTCAGCAGGCGGAAGAACGGGGTGAGCAGGATCAGACCGGCAAGGACGTAGAGGAAGTAGAGCTGGACGAAGGGCGATCCGGTGAGGATCGCAATGCCCGGATTCCAGGTGTCATCGTCGGGCTGCAGGTAGTAGCGGCGGAACAGAACGTACACGACTGTCCAGAACACGAGGGGGATGCCGATTCGCCAGACTCGTTTGGACAGGAATTTCCGCGGTTTGGCGCCCCGGTCGGGGTCCAGGGCCAACGCCCCGGAGATCATGATGAATACGGGCACCGACCACCGGCAGGCGGAGTCGATGGTGTTGGCCAGCCACCAGTCGGGCCCCATACTTGCGAAGTTCTCTTCGACGACGGTGCCCAGGGAATGGATGGCTACGACGGCGATGATCGCGATCGCACGTGCCGGATTCATCCACGCGGTCGACGTGGGCGGCGGATTCTCTGTCGGAATTCGGTCCAAGGGCGCCATGTGTCCATGATGTCATTGCCCGCGGCGCAGGCGACTCACTTCGCCTTCAGGGTGTGAGCCGTCCCACGTCGTCGAGCTGGGGCGGCCGAGGCGGGAGTGCTGCACTCAAGCCGGGGTGGGGCTTCGCGCGGCCACGGGCGCGAACCGGTTTGGCCGATCGCGAACCGGGTGAGAAAATCAGCAATTATGAACACACCTGCCTTTTCGGACTCGACGCACGAGTCAGTGAACCTTCCTGACAAGCCGGCCCTCGAGGGGCTGCGGGACAAATGGGACGCCGCGTGGAGCGAGCAGAACGTCTACGCCTTCGACGTCGACACCGATCGCGAGCAGGTCTACTCGATCGACACTCCCCCGCCGACCGCCTCGGGGTCGCTGCATGTGGGACACGTGTTCTCCTACACCCAGACCGACATCATCGCCCGCTATCAGCGGATGACCGGCAAGAACGTGTTCTATCCCCTCGGCTGGGACGACAACGGCCTGCCGACCGAACGGCGTGTGCAGAACTACTACGGAGTCACCTGTGACCCCGGCCGGCCTTACGACCCGGACTTCCAGCCGCCGGAGAAGGCGCCGAAGAATTCGCGCGACTACGTCAAGGTCTCTCGCCAGAACTTCATCGAACTGTGCGAGAAGCTCTCCGCCGAGGACGAGAAGGTGTTCGAAGATCTCTTCCGCTCCACCGGACTGTCTGTGGATTGGAAGTACACATACCGCACGATCGATGACGATTCGCGTGCGGTGAGCCAGCGGGCCTTCCTCACCGATCTGAAGAACGGGCATGCCTATTCGCAGGATGCCCCGACCATGTGGGACGTCACCTTCGGCACTGCTGTGGCTCAGGCCGAACTCGAGGATCGTGAGCGCGAAGGCGCCTACCACAAGGTGAAGTTCTTCCCCGAGGGCGCTGATGGCCTGGCCGACACCTCGGCGGAACCGATCATCATCCTCACCTCGCGTCCGGAGCTCATTCCCGCTGTCGTGGCACTCGTCGCCCATCCCGATGACGAACGCTACGCCTCCCTGTTCGGCACGAAGGTCGTTTCGCCGCTCTTCGGAGTCAGCGTCGAGATCCGCGCCCATGAGCTCGCGAAGTCCGATAAGGGCACAGGCATCGCCATGGTCTGCACCTTCGGCGACCTCACCGACGTCACGTGGTGGCGTGAACTCGATCTGCCGACCCGTGCGGTGATCAACCGCGGCGGCCGCCTCAACCTCGAGGTGCCCGAGTGGATCGCGAGCTCACCGAAGTCCGATGCTGTGGCCAACTATGAGGCACTGGCGGGAAAGACGACGTTCTCTGCGCGCAAGGACATTGCGCAGATGCTCACCGACTCCGGTGACCTCATCGGCGAGATCGAGCCGATCACCCATCCGGTCCCGTTCTACGAAAAGGGCGACAAGCCGCTCGAGGTCGTCACCAGCCGTCAGTGGTACATCCGCAACGGCGGACGGTCGGCCGAGCTGCGGGATGCGCTCATCGCCCGCGGGCGCGAGATCGAATGGCACCCGGCGTACATGCGCTCCCGCTACGAGAACTGGGTGGAGAACCTCAACGGCGACTGGCTGGTCTCCAGGCAGCGGTTCTTCGGTGTCCCGATTCCGCTGTGGTACCGCCTCGACGCTGATGGCCAGCCCGATTACGATGATCCGATCGTGCCCGAGTCGCTTCCGTGCGACCCCATTGCCGAGGCTCCTGCCGGCTTCACCGACGACCAGCGTGATGTGCCCGGCGGGTTCACCGCAGACCCGGATGTCCTCGACACCTGGGCGACGTCGTCGCTGACGCCGCAGCTGCTCGGCGGCTGGTCGCGTGACGAGGAGTTCTTCGACAAGGTCTTCCCCTTCGACCTGCGTCCGCAGGGACACGACATCATCCGCACCTGGCTGTTCTCCACCGTGGTCCGGGCGAACTCGCTCAACGATGCGGCACCGTGGAAGCATGCCGGCCTGTCGGGGTGGATCCTCGATCCGGACCGGAAGAAGATGTCGAAGTCCAAGGGCAATGTCGTGGTTCCGTCGGACATCCTCGGCGAGGCGAAGCCGGGATTCGGTCCCGACGCGGTCCGCTACTGGGCGGCCAGCGCGAAACTCGGCGCGGACACCGCCTATGACGTCACACAGATGCAGATCGGCCGCCGGCTGGCGATGAAGCTGCTCAACGCCTCGAAGTTTGCTCTGGCACAGGGTGTGCATGCCGGTCTCATCGGTCAGCTCGGCGCCGTCACCCACGATCTCGATCGGGCCCTGCTGGCAAAGCTTGCCGAGGTTGTCGAGCAGGCCGGGAAGCATATGGCCGCTTACGACTATGCTCATGCACTGCGTGTGACCGAGAGCTTCTTCTGGGAGTTCACCGATGACTATGTCGAGCTCGTCAAGGACCGTTCCTACGGCTCATCGGGATCTGACGATCAGCTGTCGGCGCACGTCACCTTGGCCACTGCTCTGGATGTCCTGCTGCGTCTGTTCGCTCCGTTCACTCCGTTCGTCACCGAAGAGGTCTGGTCCTGGTGGCGCACCGGTTCGGTCCACCGTGCGCCGTGGCCGGCAGATGAGGCGCTGAGCCATCCGGAATCGTCCGTCGATCCCGAGCTGCTGGCCTTCGTGGCAGCCGCACTGACCGAGATCCGCCGCACGAAGACCGAGGCCAAGGTGTCGCAGAAGACCGAGGTCGCTTCCGTGACCATTCAGGCGCCGGCCGCCGTCGTCTCCGCGATCACGGCGGCAGAAGGCGACCTCAGGGCCGCGGGCCGTATCAAGTCCCTGAGCACCGAGGAAGCCGGCGAGGAGATCACCATCGACTCGATCGACTTCGTCGACCAGGACTGAGCAGAACACCAGCCGGCCCTGACGGTCAGCCGGCGCACCCTCCGGCCCCGCCGGCTGACCGAGACCCGAACTGGTCCCGCAGAGCCCCGCGGCATCCGTTCCTCCGCAGCGTCGGAGCAGCGGATGCCGTGGGGTTCTGTGCATGTTCCGGAACGGATACACGAAATGACCGGGTTCTGCGCACTCTCGCCCGTACTATGGTTATCGACCACTGAAGAAACACCGAAGTCCTCCCTGAACGAAAGGTCCCCAGAACCGTGAGAAGCGAACTCTTTTCCAAGCGCAACGCCGAGGTCCAGAACCAAGAGCGGTGGACGCTCCAGTCGAACAAGATGCTGCGTTCGGTGATCACACCGAACGCGCCGATGATCGCCACCAAGGGTGCGATGGTCGCCTATCAGGGAGATGTCCGCTTCACCCACCAGGGGTCGAAGTCGGTCGGCCAGTTCATGAAGAAGGCAGCCACCGGCGAGGGCGGAAACGTCATGCGCGTCGAGGGACACGGAGAGGTGTTCTTCGCCAGGGAGGCCTCGAACATCTTCATGATGGCGCTCGAAGGTCCGCAGGACGCACTGACCGTCAACACCGCGAATCTGCTCGCCTTCGACGACGCGCTCAGCTGGGAGATCAAACGCATCAAGGGCGGTGTCGGTGCGATGGTCAGCGGTTCGGGACTATTCAACCTCGAACTTGCAGGCCAGGGCACTGCCGCCATCTGCTGCAAGGGTGAGCCCATGGTCCTCGACTGCTCGCAGCAGCCGACCTTCGTCGATCCGCAGGCCGCCGTCTGCTGGTCGTCGGCACTGGCCCCGCAGATCAAGACCGACGTCAGCGTCGGAACCTTCTTCGGTCGCGGCTCCGGCGAGTCCGTGCAGCTGGCATTCCACGGCCCCGGCTTCGTCGTCGTCCAGCCCGCAGAGAACGCCGTCTACTCGGCCACCACCAGCTGACGCACCTGGCGGCCGTCCGCAGCATCACCACGCTGACGCACCCCCGACCCGCTGCTTCGGCAGCGGGTCGGGGTGTCGTCGTCTCTTCCGCGCATCTCCCCAATGTCGCCGCATCGGGCGCCCCTCACCCGTCGTCACTCAACAACTTGATGCACAACGGTGTTTCGACAGGACGGATGAGGGATGCGCCAGCACCGGGGCGTTATGAAACTGGAGCGGTGGATTAAGGGCAACGGTGAGGGATGCGAATGTACCGGGACGTCATGCCGCTTGTAGTCCGGGGTGAGGGCCACGAGGCAAACTGAGCGACAATACCCGAAGACGCAGATATGTCGGATTCTATTGACATGTAGGAGAAACCCGACATATGCTCGATCGTGTGATTTCGAATGTCTTCTCGGCCGTAGCCAACGACACCCGGCGATCGATCCTCGAGGCGGTCCGCACCAAACCACGTTCGGTGTCCGAGCTGACCGCCCTGTTCGAGCTCAGTCGTCCAGCGGTCTCCGAGCACCTGCGAGTGCTCCGACGCACCGGTTTGGTCCGTGAGGAGCCACAGGGTCAGAAGCGCATCTATCACCTCGAGGCCGCTCCGTTCGCGGAACTGGCGGACTGGCTCCACCCTTTCGAACGCTACTGGCGCGACCGCCTCGGCGACCTGTCCCAGGCACTGCACGAACTCGAGGAATCGGAATCCGCAGACAACCCCGTCACAGACTAGGACACAGCTCATGACCGACGAACGAACGATCGAAGTCGACCAGTTCCTCTCCCACTCCCCTGCCACCGTCTGGCGGGCGCTCACCGAGCCGGACGTCATGGCGCGGTGGTGGGCAGCCGGTGACATCGCCCCTGTCGTCGGACATTCCTTCACTCTCGACATGGGCGGGTTCGGGAAGCAGCCGTGCACGGTCACCCGGGTCGATCCGCAGCGCCTCCTCGCCTATACGTTCTCAGAGGGCACACTGGATTCGACGCTGACGTGGAAGCTCGTGCCCGAGGGCACGGGGACCCGACTCTTCTTGACTCATTCGGGACTCGACGTCGACTCTCCGCTGGGCCGTCAGGCATTCAAGGGCATGGGATCGGGGTGGCCGGGAATACTGGCCGGGATGGAGCAGACCCTCCAGGACTAAGACTCGCGCTGATTCTGCGACGACTCGTAGTACGAGCACGGTCGAACGTCAGGTCTGCTCGATGGATCAGGCAGTCGGGACAGTGTGCTCGTGCCCGCCGCGTTCGACCCGGTAGTTCCGGAAGGTCGGAAAGGCCACCGCACAGGCGAGCACGAGTACGATGACGGCGACGCCGCCACCCGCCGAGGCGACCGTGGTGTCCGTGACGGCCGCGACGGAGCCGTGGAGGACGTCCGCGATACGAGGTCCGCCCGCGACAACCACGATGAACACTCCCTGCATCCGACCGTGCATCGCATCGGTTGCGGCTTCCTGGAGCATCGTCTGGCGAAAAGCGCCGGACACGATATCGGCTCCTCCGCCGACCGCCATCGCAGCCAATGCGACGACGAGCGCGGTCAGCCAGAACCCTGCCGCCAGTTCAAGCGACAGTCCGAACACCGTCATTGCCGCACCCCAGACGACGATGGCGACGATGACGGCCAGTCCCTGACGCTCCACACGTGAGACCCACCCGGAGAAGATCCCCGCCAATGCACTTCCGCCGGCCAGCGCAGCGAAGAGCAGCGAGAAGACGATGCCGCCCTCGGGCGGACCGTCGAAGGTCTCAGCGGCGATCTGCGGGAACAGTGCCCGCGGCATTCCGAATACCATCGCAATGATGTCCACCAGCAGAGAGACCATGACGACGGTGTTCGTCCGCAAATATCGGAACCCGTCGACGATGCCTTTGAATCCCGACCGAGTATCGGGCTGTTTCTGCGGCGGCAGCGACGGCAGTCGGATCACTGCGTAGAGCGTAGCGAACAGGAACACGGCGTCGATGACGTAGAGCAGCTGGTACCCGAACAGAGGGATCAGCGCTCCGCCGACGACAGGGCCGACGACGGCGCCCAATGTCATCACGGTCATGTTCAGAGAGTTCGCCGCGGGCAGCAGGCCGAGCGGGATGATCGACGGCAGCAGAGCTCCCCGCGCCGGTTGGTTCAAGCCGAAGAATGCCTGCTGCATCGAGAACACCGACAGCAGCAGCCAGACATTGTCGATGCTGAGCACCGCAATGAGGGCGAGTATCGCGCTCGTGACGATCAGACCGACCGTCGAGATCACGAGCAGCCTGCGTCGATCGATGACATCGGCCAACGACCCGCCCCACAGTCCGAAGACGATGAGCGGAACCAGCCCGAATGCACCGGCGAGCCCGACGTACCCGGACGACCCGGTGATATGGAAGATCTGTGCGGGTATCGCCACAACAGTCATCTGCGCACCGATGACGGTGACGATATTGGCCACCCACAGTCGTCGGAACGACGCGTAGCGCAGTGGGCGTGTGTCGGCCAGGAGTCTCATGCGAAAAGAGACTCAGGCAGACTTCTTATTCGTCCTGTTCCGTGACTTCGGCACGAGGGTCGGGGCGACATTGGATTCGACGACGTCCTTGGTCACGACCACTTCGGCGATGTCTTCGCGTGAAGGGACATCGAACATGACCGGCTGCAGAACCTCTTCCATGATCGAGCGCAGGCCTCGAGCGCCCGTGCCGCGCAGCAGAGCGAGATCGGCGATGGCCTCAAGTGCCTCGGTCTCGAATGTCAGGGAGACATTGTCGAACTCGAACATCCGCTGGTACTGCTTGACCAAGGCGTTCTTCGGTTCTGTGAGGATCGACATCAGCGCGGCTCGGTCGAGGTTGGACACGGTGGCCAGCACCGGCAGGCGGCCGATGAACTCCGGGATGAGGCCGAACTTGAGCAGATCTTCGGGAAGGATGTCCGCGTAGAGGTCCTCTTCGTCGTTCTTCGACTGGAGCAGGGCGCCGAAGCCGATGCCGTGCTTGCCCTTGCGGCCGGCGACGATCTCCTCCATCCCGGCGAAAGCGCCGGCGACGATGAAGAGCACATTGGTCGTGTCGATCTGCAGGAAGTCCTGGTGCGGGTGTTTGCGCCCGCCCTGCGGCGGCACCGACGCCTGAGTGCCTTCGAGGATCTTCAGCAGTGCCTGCTGCACGCCCTCACCGGACACGTCACGGGTGATCGACGGGTTCTCCGACTTGCGAGCGATCTTATCGATCTCGTCGATATAGATGATTCCGTGCTCGGCACGCTGGATATCGAAATCCGCGGCCTGAATGAGTTTGAGCAGGATGTTCTCGACGTCCTCGCCGACGTAGCCGGCTTCGGTCAGCGCGGTGGCATCGGCCACCGCGAATGGGACATTGAGACGCTTGGCCAGGGACTGGGCGAGGTAGGTCTTTCCGGAGCCGGTGGGACCGACGAGCAGGATGTTCGACTTCGCGATCTCAACCTCGGAGTCGTTGGAGCCGAGGGTCTTCTCATCGCCGGACTGCAGCGATCGGATGCGCTTGTAGTGGTTGTACACGGCTACCGACAGTGCCTTCTTCGCCGGTTCCTGACCGACTACGTACTCCTGGAGGAAGTCGAAGATCTCACGAGGCTTGGGCAACTCGATTTCGGCCTGCTCCGGACTGGATTCGCTGAGCTCCTCTTCGATGATCTCATTGCACAATCCGATGCATTCATCGCAGATGTAAACACCAGGTCCGGCGATGAGTTTCCGAACCTGCTTCTGAGACTTCCCACAGAAGTTGCATTTGAGCAGGTCTGCTCCGTCCGCACTGCGAGCCACTGTCACAACCTTTCGCCAGGACGCTTGGCCCCAACTCTACCGCTCGTGTTTCCTGTACCTCAATAGCTTCCCATACGTGGCTGACACGAGCCCCCAGCCACGACTCGGTGTGTCGGCGGAAGGAACTGAGAACGGGTCCGTCCGATCGCAATCGCACGAACCCGTTCTCAGTGTTTCCCTGTCCTCCGACAGGTGATCAGCTCGCGTTCTTGCGCGAAGAGAGCACCTGGTCGACGAGACCGTAGTCCTTGGCCTGCTCGGCCGTGAGGAAGAGGTCGCGTTCGATGTCGTTCGAGACCTGAGCGGCCTCCTTGTTCGAGTGCTTGGCCAGAGTTCCCTCGAGCCATTCGCGCATCCGCAGCACCTCAGCGGCCTGGATCTCGAGGTCAGACGCCTGACCCTGTCCCTGTCCCTGCATCGCGGGCTGGTGGATGAGCACTCGCGCGTTCGGCAGGGCCAGACGCTTGCCGGGAGTGCCAGCGGCCAGCAGCACGGCGGCTGCGGAGGCGGCCTGACCGAGGCAGACGGTCTGGATCTCCGGCTTGATGTACTGCATCGTGTCGTAGATGGCCGTCATCGCCGTGAACGACCCACCCGGCGAGTTGATGTAGAGCGTGATGTCGCGGTCGGGATCCTGCGATTCGAGGACGAGCAGCTGAGCCATGACATCGTCGGCGGAGGTGTCATCCACCTGTGCGCCGAGGAACACGACGCGGTCGTCGAAGAGCTTCGTGTAGGGATCCTGGCGCTTGAAGCCATAGGGTGTGCGCTCTTCGAACTGCGGCATGACATAACGCGACTGCGGCATGTTCGACGCCGTCGAACCCGGCATAAAGTTCATTGAATTCATTCTTCCCTCACTCCTGCTCAGTTGTTCTCGACGTCGGACGCGCGGGTGACCATCTTGTCGATGAAGCCGTATTCGAGCGCCTCTTCGGCGGTGAACCAGTGGTCCCGGTCGTTGTCCTGAAGGATCTGCTCGAGCGACTTCCCGGTCTGCTGAGCAGTCAGTTCGGCCATCTGCTTCTTCATGTGCAGGATCAGTTCGGCCTGGATCTTGATGTCCGTGGCGGTTCCCCCGATGCCGCCCAGCGGCTGGTGCATGAGGATGCGGGCGTGCGGGGTGGCGTAGCGCTTGCCCGGGGTGCCCGAGGAGAGCAGGAACTGTCCCATAGAGGCGGCCATTCCCATGGCCACGGTGGAGACATCGGGCTTGATGTACTGCATCGTGTCGTAGATGGCCATTCCGGCGGTGACGGAGCCGCCGGGCGAGTTGATGTAGAGCGAGATGTCCGCTTCGGGATCTTCGGCGGCCAGCAGCATCATCTGCGCGCAGATGGCGTTGGCGTTGTCGTCACGCACTTCCGAACCGAGCCAGATGATGCGCTCCTTGAGAAGACGATTGAAGATGTGGTCATCCAGACCCATTCCCCCACCGGCGTCGAGGCCGACGGGAGCTGTCATGTCGTATGCGCTCACGTTTCACTCCTGTGTTCTGTGGATGGCTTGTTATGGACTCTAACCTCTCTCCCCCGGGTTTTAGTCCGCGGCGAGGCCTGTGTTCGCCCTCAGCGTGATCGGGACCTGCGCAGATGCGAAGACGGTGGGTACGGATCACGATCCGTACCCACCGTCTCATCAGGGTTCCACCGCCGAGGCGGCTCGTCCTCAGTTCTCTTCGGCGGCCTCTGCAGGTGCCTCGTCCGCGGTTTCCGCGCTCTGCGCGGTCGCGTCGGCATCCTCGGCGTCGTCACCGGCGGAGGTGAAGGCCTCCATGTCGACGACGTTTCCGGCGGTGTCCTTGACCGTGGCGCCGGCAAGGACGGCGGCCAGGGCCTTGCGGCGCGAGACCTCGCCGACCAGCGCATTGACCTGGCCGGAGCTGTCGAGCATCTGGGCGAACTCGTTGGGGTTCATTCCGTACTGCTGCGAAGCGGAGATCAGGTACTCGATGAGTTCGGGCTGGCTGACCTCGACGTTCTCGGCTTCGGAGACCGCATCGAGGATGAACTGCGTGCGCAGGTTTCGCTCGGTCTCCTCGGTGACCTCCTTGCGGTGCTCGTCGTCGTCCGAACGGTTCTCGGACTCGAGGTGACGCTCGACCTCGTCGGTGACGATCTTGGCCGGAACCGGGACGTCGAGGGTCTCGATGAGATGTTCGAGGACCTTGTCCCGTGCCTGGACGCCCTGCTCGGTCTCCTTGGCCTTGCCGGCCTGGACGCGCAGGTCCTCCCGCAGTTCGTCGATCGTGTCGAACTCGCTGGCCAGCTGAGCGAAGTCGTCGTCGGCCTCGGGCAGTTCGCGTTCCTTCACAGCGCCCAGGGTGATCTTCACGGTGCCCTGTTCACCGGCGTGCTCGCCGCCTGCGAAGGTGGTCTCGAAGGTCGTGTTCTCTCCGGCCGAGAGGCCGTCGAGCGCTTCGTCCATGCCTTCGAGCATCGTTCCGGCACCGACCTGGTAGGAGATGTCGGAGGCGGTGTCGATCTCTTCGTCGCCGATGGTGGCGACGAGGTCGAGGGTGACGAAGTCGTCCTTGGCCGCGGGGCGGTCCACGGCGACGAGGGTTCCGAAGCGGGTGCGCAGCTGCTCGAGCTCCGCGTCCACATCGGCGTCGGTGACCTCGATGGGGTCGACCTCGATGGAGATCGTGTCGTAGGCAGGCAGTTCGACCTCGGGGCGCACGTCGACCTCGACGGTGAAGCCGAGTTCGCCGTCTTCGGTTCCGTCGAGACCGGGAACCTCGGAGATCTCGACCTCGGGCTGGCCCATCGGCTTGAGGTCATGCTCTTCGACCGCGTTGCGGTAGAAGTCGTCAAGTCCGTTGTTGATGGCTTCCTGGATCACAGCAGGACGGCCGATGCGCTGGTCGATGATGCGCGCGGGGACCTTGCCCTTACGGAACCCGGGGACTGTGACCTGAGCCCCGATGGTCTTGTATGCCTCGTCGACGCTCGGTTTGAGTTCGGCGTATGGGACTTCCACGCTGATCTTGACCCGGGTGGGGTCGAGTTGCTCGACGGAGCTCTTCACAGGGTGACCTTTCAAATTCGACAGTCATGCATTTTCGGTCATCTCCGACCTGATCATCCGGGTTCGTGACCGCAAACGGCCATCTCACAGCCTGATCGGTCATCTCGTGACCTTAGAGGGAGCGAAAGTCCACGAATAGTTCGCGCACGTCCGCAAGACGCAATCCCCTATGTTACGCGAAACCCCGCCCGATTCGCGAAACCGGGGTGATTTCACGAGCTCGCTCCACCTCGGTGCCCGTAGAGTTCGTCGAGGGTGATGATGACGTTGGCCGCAGTCCACGACAGCGGCGCCACTGAGACCGGATCGCCGTCCCCGCTGATCTTCTCCGGCAGAGACCCTGCGCTCGTGCGGTGTTCTGCCAGCCAGTCGAGGATCGATTCGGCTCGGTCGCGGAGCCCGAGGCGCGCGAAGCCGAGCGCCATGAGCGACGTCGACGGCGTCCAGCTGGAGCGGTCGATGATCCAGCCGTGTCCGGGTTTGATCCCTCCGGCCGGCTGTTCGAGGTGGTCCCAGACTCCGTCGAGAAGCTCGGGTTCGAGCGCGTAGATCCCCTCTGAACGCTCCGGCACGAGCCCGGCTGCCGGCAGATAGGCAATAGCCGAATCCGATCCGCCCGAGGTCGGGTAGCGCTGCATCCCATTGGCACCGAAGGTTCGCGTGAAGGTCGCACGAAAATCTTCCGCTGCGCGCAGGACTGCTGCCGAATCGTCGCCGAGGCGGCTCCACAGATCCCCATCGGCCTTGGTCAGTGCGACCAGTGAGTTCATCCCGACCAGAGTCGGTCCCGCCAAGCCGAGGGTGACCTGTGATTCTCCGACCTCCCAATAGTCCGGGCCGACCGGAGGCAGGCTGCGACCGCGGTCGGTGAGGTCGAACAGGCGCCGACTGGTCCGTCGCAGGAGGACATCGAGTTCCCCGAGGGCGGACGGGCCAGTCGTCTCCGTGGAGACGGCATGCACTTCGGAGACCGCCCAGAGGACGAGACCGAGGGAGTCGAACTGCGACTCGCGATCGTCCGGAGCCAGTCCGGTCGACGGGTCGACGCGGGCTGCGAACGACCCGTCGACCGCCTGCACGGACTGCAGGCAGCGCAGATGGCTCCATGACAGTTCCGACAACCCGACCCGCGCCAGAGCCACTGCAGAGAAGGCCGTGTCCCGTGGCCAGACATAGCGCCAGGCATCGGCCCATCCGGCGACCGGCGCGGGCAGTTCGTCGCTGAGGACCCATAGGTCGAGCAGGGCGGAGACAGCGAGGTCGCGGCGGTGGGCAGGCAGAGATCCCAGCCACGATTCGCAGCTGTCGAGGAATTCCCGCTGCCGCGCCGCCGGGCCCGGATCGGCCAGATCCGGCATGACTCGTGACTGTGCGGGCAGGCGTCGCGAGGCGACGGCATCGAGGGCTTCGCGCCGACCTGATCCGGTGTAGGCGGCGGTGACCGAACGGACGGGATCCGGTTGGGCCGCCTCGGCGAGGGCTGCGGTGATCGCCGAACCGAGACCGATCGCACCGATCCCGGCGACCGCTCCGGTGAGCATCGTTCGCCGGCTGGGCCGTGCGATCGTCGAGGCAGTGTCACGCTCATCGCGCAAGCGCGTGCTCTGCGGCGACTGATCGACTGTGGTCATCTGAGGATCTTACCCGCCCGGGAACGAAGAAACCGGTCTGACCATCAGGTCAGACCGGCTTGTGGAGGGGATGACGGGAATCGAACCCGCACCATCAGTTTGGAAGACTGAGGCTCTACCATTGAGCTACATCCCCGTGTTGCGAGTTCGACTATAGTCGAGAACTTCTCCGAGCGCCAAATCGACATTCGGTGACCTGCGTCACTCCTGCGATCTCACTGTGAGGTGTGTCGCATTGACGTGTTTGCGCGATTCGCAAGGTGCACGTCGCGACCCGCCTGTGGTTAGATAGGAGCCGTCGCGGGATGTGGCGCAGCTTGGTAGCGCATCTGTTTTGGGAACAGAGGGTCGCAGGTTCAAATCCTGTCATCCCGACAGACTTAAGCCGCCCGGACCGATCGGTCCGGGCGGCTTTCTCGTGCCCAACTACGCTGGCCCCCAATTACTACCTGAGGGCGGCCCAGATACCTGGCGCTAGGTTGCTCAGCCGCCGTCAGGTAGTACCAAAGGAGACATCTCAGGTGAGGCTCACGCCTCGAAGTCGATGACCTGCCTGACGACCGTCCCGTCGGAGAGCGCGTCGAAGGCCTCGTTGAGCTCGTTCAGGCCGATCGTGTCGGAGATGAGCTCCTCGACGGGCAGCTTGCCTTCCCTCCACAGCTGGGCATAGACGGGGATATCCCGACTCGGCACTGCCGACCCCAGATAGGAGCCGATCACGGTCCGGGCCTCGGCTGTCAGGGTCACCGGGGTGATGTGAGACTGCGCATCCGGTGCGGGCAACCCCACCGTCACAGTCGTCCCGCCGACAGCTGTGGCCGTGAACGCGGTTTCGAAGGCCCGAGCATGCCCGACGCATTCGATGGCGATCGACGCTGTCCTCTGGCCGAGCTGCTCGGGGGTGTAGACCTCGACGGCGCCGAGTTCCTTCGCCCGCACCAGCTTGTCGGGGTTCGCGTCGACGCCGATGACTCCGGCGGTCTCGATCGACAGAGCCGTAATGAGCGCGGCCATTCCGACTCCGCCGAGGCCGACGATCATCACCTCGTCATCCGGTCCCGGCCGTCCCGCGTTGAGCACCGCTCCCCCGCCGGTGAGCACGGCGCAGCCGAGCACCGCAGCGATGGAGGCGGGAACATCGTCGTCGACGGGAACCACGGATGCCCGGTTGACCACGGCATGAGTGGCGAACACGGACGCACCGAGGTGGTGGAGCACCTCGGCGCCGGTATCGTCGTGGAGACGCACCTTGTGCCCGTCGAACGGCAACGTTCCGGCAGCGTTCGTCGCACTGCCTGGAGTGCAGGGCAGTTTGCCGTCAGTGCGGCAGTTCGCGCATTCCCCGCAGCGCGGCAGGAACACTGTGACGACCTGCTGCCCGATCTCGAGGTCGTCGACACCCTCACCGAGCTTTTCGACGACGCCTGCCCCTTCGTGACCGAGCAGCATCGGCAGCGGCCGGGGGCGGTTTCCGTCGACGACGGACAGATCCGAGTGGCAGACTCCGGCAGCCGTCATTCGGATGAGCACCTCACCGGGGCCCGGTTCATCGAGCTCGAGGGTCTCGATCGCAATCGGCTGCGACTCGGCGAAGGGCCGGGGGCGCTTCATCTCGCGCAGTACAGCGCCGTGAATCTTCATCACAGTGTTCTCCTTCTTACAGAGCCTGCTGGCCCTGCTCCTCATACTTCGACATGATGCTGATGCGGCGTTCGTGGCGGCCATCGCCGGAGAACGGCTCGGCCAAGAAGGCGTCGACGATGGCGATGGCCTCGTCTTCCGGGTGCTGGCGGGCACCGACGGCGACGATCTGGGCATTGTTGTGCTGACGGGCCAGCTTCGAGATCTCCGGGTTCCAGGCCAGAGCGGTGCGTGCACCCTTGACGAGGTTGGCGGCCATCTGTTCGCCGTTGCCCGATCCGCCGATCACGACTCCGAGAGCGTCGACGCCGGCTGCCTGGTCATGGACGACGCTCTGTGCCGCGGCGATGCAGAATGCCGGGTAGTCATCGAGAGCGTCGTACTCGTGGGCGCCGTGGTCGACGACGTCGTGCCCGGCTGACTCGAGGTGCGCCTTGAGCACCTCCTTGAATTCGAATCCGGCGTGGTCGGTGCCGAGGTGAACCTTCATATGTCTGCCTTTCGGTGGGATCTCTTGATCGATCGAGTCCGCTGAGTGAACGGGCTGTTGAGTCGCGGCCGTTGGTTCGGCCCGATTGACTCAGTCGAAGTTCGGGCCCTGGTCACGTGTGCGCTTGAGTTCGAAGAATCCCGGCGTCGAGGCGACCGCGAGGACTCCGTCGAAGAGCCGCCCGGCGTCTTCTCCCTTCGGAGCGGGGGTGACGACGGGGCCGAAGAACGCGGTTCCGGCGACGCGGCAGATCGGTGTGCCGACATCGTCGCCGACCAGACTCAGTGCCTCGTCGTGGGAGGCCTGGAGCTGTGCGTCGTAGTCATCGGTCTCGCCGTACTTCATGAGATCGGCGGGCAGCTGCAGTTCGGCGAGGGCCTCAGACACTGCCTTTTCGAAGTCCTTCTCTCCACCCGGATGGATCCTTGTGCCGATCGCGGTGTAGAGAGGTTCGGCGATCTCTTCACCGTGCTCGGCGATCGCAGCGGTGACGATGCGCATCGGGGCCAGGGCCCGGTTCATCAGTGCCCGGTAGTCCTCGGGAATGTCCTTGTCACGATTGAGGAAGTTCAGGCTCATCGGGTGGAACTTCACCTCGACGTCGCGGACCTTCGCGACTTCGAGCCCCCAGCGTGAGGTCATCCATGCCCACGGGCAGGCCGTGTCGAACCACAGATCGAGTGTTTCCTTGCTCACTGTCTCTCCTCCGTCAAACGCTTGCGGGTCCCGTGCCGGGCACCCATCGTGTCAGTGCTCAATCTATCAAGACCCGCAACCTTCGGTGACGGTGGCCGAATCGCGATCCGTCGCACCGACACCGCCGCAGTGAAGCGTGTCCATGAAAGAATGATCGAGTACACCCGGTTCCCGAAGCGAAGGTCACCTCACTGTGCCGCAATACAATCTCACCCGCGACGAAGCACGCGAACGTTCAGGCATCGTGGACGTCTCGAGCTACGAGCACACCCTGATCCTCACAGGAGTTGGTGAGAGTTTCCGCGTCCGTTCACGTATCCGGTTCACTGCGACAGCGGACTCGACGACGTTCATCGACGCCATCACCTCCAGTGTCGAGCGCGTCCGCCTCAACGGCACCGACCTCGACCTCGCCGAGGTGGTCGCACCGGCCCGCATCACCCTTCCCGGCCTCGCCGCTGAGAACGAACTCATCGTCGATGCACATTTCACCTATATGAACACCGGAGAGGGTCTGCACCGATTCGTCGACCCGATCGATGACGAGGTCTACCTCTACTCTCAGTTCGAAGTCCCTGACGCACGCCGGGTCTTCCCCGTGTTCGAGCAGCCCGATATCAAATCTCCGTACTCCTTCACCGTGATCGCACCCGAGAAGTGGACCGTCGTCTCGAACTCCCCCACTCCGACTCCGAGCGATCCGAAGGAGACCTTCGCCGAGATCGGAGAGGAACCGCAGAAGGGCATGGCGGTGTGGCAGTTCGCCCCGACCACGCCGATCTCGTCGTATATCACCGCGATCATCGCCGGCCCGTACGAGTCCGTGCATTCGCAGCTGACTTCCTCCGACGGTTCGATTGTTCCTCTGGGCCTATACTGCCGCGCGTCCCTGCTCGAACATCTCGATGCGACGAAGCTGTTCCGGATCACGAAGGCCGGTTTCGAGTTCTTCGAGCGCGAATTCGGTGTCTCCTACCCGTTCGAGAAGTACGATCAGCTCTTCGTGCCCGAGTTCAATGCCGGAGCGATGGAGAACGCCGGTGCCGTGACGATCCTCGAGAACTATGTGTTCCGGTCACGTCCCACAGAGGCTCTTGTCGAACGCCGGACCGTCACGATCCTCCACGAGCTCGCCCATATGTGGTTCGGCGATCTCGTCACCATGCGCTGGTGGAACGATCTGTGGCTCAACGAGTCCTTCGCCGAGTTCATGTCGACGCTGGCGACGGCCGAGGCCACCGAATTCGCCGATGCGTGGACGACCTTCGCCACGATCGAGAAGTCGTGGGCCTACCGGCAGGATCAGCTGCCGAGCACGCATCCGATCGTCGCCCCGATCGACGACCTCGCCGATGTCGAGGTCAACTTCGACGGGATCACCTACGCCAAGGGCGCTTCCGTGCTCAAACAGCTCGTGGCCTGGGTCGGTCGCGAGGAGTTCTTCTCCGGCCTCAAGAGCTACTTCGACAAACATGCGTGGTCGAACACCGAACTCTCCGATCTCCTCACCGAGCTCGAGGCCACCTCGGGCAGGGATCTGGAGAGCTGGTCGAAGCTGTGGCTTGAGGAATCCGGGGTCAACCTCCTCGAAGCCGTCGTCACCACCGAGGCCGGTGACGGCACGGCAGAGGCATCGGGAACGGACGAGCAGACGATCTCGAGCCTGCACGTGACTCAGAAGCCTTGGTCGATTCCGGGTCAGCCGACCCCATCCCTGCGTCCGCACAGGTTGGCCGTCGGCTTCTATTCGGACAACGGACAGGGACGTCTGCAACGCACCTATTCGTTCCCCCTCGACATCGACGGAGAATCCGCAGAGGTGGACGAGGCCCGAGGCCTGGCTCTGCCCGATGTCGTCGTCGTCAACGACGCCGATCTCAGCTATGCGAAGGTCCGCTTCGACGCCCGCAGCATGGACACGGCGGCGAACAGACTGGGCGACTTCGATGATTCGCTCACCCAGCTCCTTGTGCTGGCAACGCTGTGGGATGAGGTCCGGGACGGCGAACGGCCCGTTCACGACTACATCAACACTGTGCTCACCCACCTGGGCGCCGTCACCCATTCCTCCGGACTGCTCACGCAGATGGGCCAGCTCGACACCGCGGTCGGCTCCTACCTGCCGCCGCAGGAGCGCGAGAGGATGCACGCCGAGGTGGCTGACCGTTTCATCGAGGTCCTCGAGGCGACCGAGGAAGGATCGGACCAGGCCTTCCAGTTCGTGCGCGGATTCATCCGTCACGCGACCACACCCGTGCAGCTGGATCGGCTGAAAGCCTGGCTGCGACCGGAGACCGAACGTGTCTATGGGATCGCCCTGGACACTGATCTCACATGGGAGATCATCATCGGCCTGTGCGCGAACGACGCCGTCGATGATTCGACAGTCGAGGAGATGAGCCGCAGAGACCCCAGCGCCACCGGCGTCCGCCACGCCGCGACAGCACGGGCCAGCCGCCCCACCTCGGCGTCGAAATCGCAGACCTTCACACGAATGGTCGACGATGCAGATCTGCCGAACTCGGAACTCGGGGCGCTCGCTCTCGGCTTCGGAACCGGGCTGCAGACGAGCTCCGGAGATTCCATCGCCGCCGAGTCACCGCTGCGGACGTTCGCCGACGAATACTTCGCACGGGTGGCAGGCTGGTGGGAGACGCGCACCCTGGAGATGGCGCAGACGATGACTCTGCGGCTGTACCCACCGGTGAGTTCTGCCACAGTCGACGCCACGTCACAGTGGCTCGACGATCACCCCTCAGCGCCGAAGGGCCTGGTGCGGCTGATGCGGGAGAACCTCGCCGATGCGAAGCGGGCGCTGCAGGTTCAGCGTGTGTCCAGCGCTTCCAAGGGATCATTGAACCTTCACAGTTAGTCTCGAAAGATCATGACAACCGATGCAATAGATTCCACTGTTCAGAACGCAAGTGACTTCGATTGGGCAACGTTCCTCCTCGGCGCTCCGCTGAAGATCACCGTGATCATCATCGGCGCCATCGTCGTCAACCTCATCATCCGGCTCTTCATCCGCCGGTTCACCACCGCTGTGGCCAAGGGCACGGTGGGCAGCGAGAAGGCCGAAAGCGCGGGCCGAGCGAAGTTCTCAGCCACTGCGCTTGAGGCCCAGCGGACCGGGATCGATGAGCAGACGATCAAGCAGCGCCGAGCCCAGCGGGCGAAGACCGTAGGGCGCATGCTGTCGTCGGTGACGACGATCCTCGTCAGTGTCATCGCGGTCCTCATGATCCTCGATGCGCTGAGCTTCAACATCGCCCCGATCCTCGCTTCTGCCGGTATCGCTGGTGTTGCCATCGCCTTCGGTGCTCAGGAGCTCGTCCGCGACTACCTGTCGGGATTCTTCATCGTCATCGAAGACCAGTACGGAATCGGCGACACCGTCGACCTCGGCGAAGCCGTCGGCGAAGTCGAGGACGTCGGCCTGCGCCGCACCCAGATCCGTGACCTCACCGGCACCCTGTGGCATGTGCGCAACGGCGAGATCCTGCGAGTGGGCAACTTGTCCCAGGGGTGGGCGCGCGCCGTGCTCGACATCCCGCTCGACTACCGGACCTCGATGGAGGAGTACCGCGAGATCACCGCGGACATCACGCGCACTCTGCGGAAGGATCCCGAGCTGTCCAACGCGATGCTCGAGGATCCCGAGATCGCCGGCGTCCAGTCGTTGTCGGGCTCCCACCGGGTCATCCGCACCATGGTCAAGACCAAGCCGAACCTGCAGTGGATGGTCGAGCGTGCCTTCCGTGCCGAACTGATGACCCAGCTGGCCAAGCGCGGCGGACAGATCGGTATGGTCCAGGAGACGGTTCTGCGCACTCTGCCCGCTCAGGAGAAGGCGATGGCTCCGGCAATCGCCGAGGATTCCGAGAATCCCTCGCCTCTGCCCGGTGACCAGGAGATCCGCAGCACCGTGCAGGAGGACTCCCCCAGTGAAGGATCGAGCGATGTCGCAGACGACTGACGGTTCCATCTTCGAGGCCGTCGGCGGGCATGACACGTTCACCCGCCTCGTCGACGTGTTCTACCAGCATGTCGATGCGGATGCTCAGCTCATTGCGATGTATCCCGACGGCCATGAGCTGGAGGGCGCGAAGCAACGTCTGCAGATGTTCCTTGAGCAGTACTTCGGGGGTCCGTCGACCTACCAGGAGCAGCGAGGTCATCCGCGACTGCGGATGCGGCATTTCGACTATCCGATCGATTTCGATGCCCGGGACCGCTGGCTGCGGTGCATGCGTGCGGCTCTCGACGATGTGAGCCTGCCGCCGCTGTACGACGAGATGTTCTGGGACTACTTTCAGCGGGCAGCGACCGCGATGGTGAATACGAACCCGAACATCCGGTGATCACTCTCCGGTGAGCATAGACCGCTGATCACAGTCCGCGGGCACGCGTGAGCAGGTGACCGCCTGGGGCCACAAGACGCAGCCAGCCTCCGGATTCCATGATGCGCAGCTGACGGTCGTCGTCGCGTCCCGCGGGTGGAATGAAGCGCAGCGCAGCGGCGGCGAAGGCCAATCCTCCTGGCATCCCGGTTCCCTGCTCGCCCGCCATCGGACGTGACCACACGCGTGAACGCAGAGCCTTGACCGCGTGTCCCCCGGAACCCTCGGGCGCACCGGTGCTGATCTCGGCGATCCCTGACTCCGCAGTCTCGTGGAGCCGCCCGACGCTGATCGTGTCGTACTCGGACCAGCCTCCGCGCGGAGGCGCGATCCCGGTCCACGACACGAGCACCGAGTTCGGCGGCACCGGCAGATTGGTTCCATTCTCGTCTCGGGCGAAACGGTCGAGCAGATTCGACAGCGGCACCGCCTCGTCGAATCCGTCTTGTTCGTGATCGTCCAGGCGCAGCATCCGCATGGCCAGCACCAGCGGTGTCGAATCGCCGAGTCCGTGCGGGAACAGCGGTGCCACGGTGGCGGCCAGGACGTCGGAGGCGACCTGCAGTCGCATCGCTCCGTCAGCATCTGCCCTGTGGGCCAGAGTGGCGAAGGCGGAGAGATCCCGCATCGCCAGCGGGTCGCTGATATGCAGATCCGTCATCGTCGGGCCCTCCGCAGCGGCACGGGTGTACCGAGCACCGATTCCATGGCGCCGGTCTCGGCTTCCCTGAGGCGTCGCGGCCGGCCGCTGTCGATGTCGATGAAGACGATGACGGTCTCGGCGACCGTGTAGGTGCGCGAACCGTCCGGTTCGCAGATGACATAGCCCACCGTCACCGAGGCGGGTCGGACTTCGCTGATGACGAGATCGACGGCGATGGGTCCGGTCCGATAGGGAATCGGGGCACGGTATTCGATGGCGTGGGAGGCCACGAGCAGCTCGGTGGTGGCAGAGGCGTCGGCGAAGATCGTCGGCATCTCGACCCCGCTGACCGTCTCGGTCACCCCGTGCTCTCCCGGCGTGGTCGGTGCATCGGAGCTGTGGGTGGGAGAGCCGAGAGCACGGACGCGAGCCTCTTCCAGCAGTTTGAGCTGGGTGACGTTGTTCACGTGGCCGTAGGCGTCCATATCACCCCATCTCAGTTCCAACAGTACGCGGGTGAATTCGTCGAGAAGGGGGTTGGTGGCGCCAGAGTGCATGCCTCCCATCATGCCACCTTCCTCACGACGGTGCCGCACGCGATAGGATCGTGACTCGTACGCACGATTGGCCCAGTCATCCGAGGGAGAAGCCCATGACCGACGAAGCATCCTCCGAAGCGGAGGCGAACGTAGCTCGGCTGCACGAGATCCTCGATCTGCGCCGGCTCGAGTTCACTGCGGCGTCCAGCGAAACGGACTTCTTCATCGGGCACAGCCAGTACAAACCCGACGGTCGGGTCTTCGGCGGGCAGGTGCTCGCACAGTGTGTCGTCGCAGCAGCTGCCACACTTCCCAGTGACCGCCTGATCCATTCCCTCCACGGATATTTCCTGCGCGCCGGCGATGTCAGTGAGCCCATCGAATTCGGCGTCGAGCGGCTGCGCGACGGCCGTTCGTTCTCGGCCCGTCGCGTCCACGCTTATCAGAAGGGCGCGCCGATCCTTTCATTGAGCGCTTCGTTCCAGGACGACCAGCCGGGTCTCAGCCATGCCGAGCAGATGCCTACAGGTCTGCCGGCTCCCGATGACTGCCCGGAACTGCTTGACTATATCGGTGACGAGGATTCTCCGGTCGTCAGCGACTGGCTGAGGAAGCGTCCCTTCGAAGTCCGTCCTGTCGAGCCGTCTCTGCACACCTCGGGCGTCTCGGATCCCTCGATCACCGAACAGCATTCCTGGTTCCGAGCCAGTTCGACGTTCGGCGACGATCCGGTGCTCAATGCCGCGGCTCTGGCCTATGCCAGTGACTTCAACCTGCTCGAACCTGTCCTTCGTCATCACGAACTGACGTGGCGAACCCCGGGGCTGCGGGTGGCCAGCCTCGACCATGCGATGTGGTGGCACCACAGGGTGCGCGTCGACGACTGGATGCTCTATGTGCAGGAGTCTCCTGCCGCACAGGGTGGGCGCGGTCTCGGCTACGGCCGCATCTTCGCTCAGGACGGGACCCTGCTGGCCACTGTGGCCCAGGAAGGCATGGTCCGGGTCAAGGAGGTTCAGTGACGAGCAAGGACCCGACGATGATGGACATCATCGGCACCATCCTCAGCCGGCTGGTCAACGTGGCGCTTTTTCTCGTCATCGGGCTGCTCAGCCTCGTGGCGTTCATGGGACGCACGGATCTGCATGTGGCGGTCTGCGGGCTGTTGGCAGTCGTATGTGGAGTCGTCGGCACGATTCTCGTCCGGCTGCTGTTCAGAGGGATCGCGAACCTCGGCGGACTCACCCGCCGATCAGAGGACTGACTCTGCTCCTCATTCGGTCGAGGCTTCGGGCTGGCTCGTTTTGGACGCTCCGCCAGCGGACGCAGCGCACATCTCCCACCGATTCTGTGCGGGCGCGTTCATCGTCCACCTGTATCCGAAAGATGCGAAAGAAGAGTCGGAACCGGTTCGGCTCAGACCGAACTGAGCTCAGTCTCGGGTGAGACGACGGTGGGTGACTCGGTGCGGGCGGGCCGCGTTTTCGCCGAGTCGCTCGACCTTGTTCTTCTCATAGGCTTCGAAGTTGCCTTCGAACCAGTACCAGTTCGCAGGGTTCTCCTCTGTGCCTTCCCACGCGAGGATGTGCGTGGCCACACGGTCGAGGAACCAGCGATCGTGCGAGACGACCACGGCGCAGCCGGGGAACTCGAGCAGGGCGTTCTCCAGCGAGCCGAGGGTTTCGACATCGAGGTCGTTCGTCGGCTCATCGAGCAGGAGCAGGTTTCCGCCCTGTTTGAGGGTGAGTGCGAGGTTGAGGCGGTTGCGCTCACCGCCGGAGAGGACTCCGGCCTTCTTCTGCTGGTCCGGGCCTTTGAATCCGAACGCAGAGACATAGGCACGAGAGGGCATCTCCACCTTGCCGACCTGGATGAAGTCGAGTCCGTCGGAGACGACCTCCCACAGGTTCTTGTCCGGATCGATTCCGCCGCGGGACTGGTCGACATAGGAGATCTTCACGGTCTCTCCGACCTTGAGATCTCCGCCGTCGAGCTCTTCCATACCGACGATCGTCTTGAACAGCGTCGACTTTCCGACGCCGTTGGGTCCGATGACGCCGACGATGCCGTTGCGGGGCAGGGAGAAGCTCAGGCCGTCGATGAGTTTGCGCCCATCGAAGCCCTTTTCGATCTTGTCCGCTTCGATGACGACATCACCGAGGCGGGGGCCGGCTGGAATCTGAATCTCTTCGAAGTCGAGCTTCTGCGTCTTCTCCGCCTCGGCCGCCATCTCTTCGTAGCGGGCCAGTCGGGCCTTCGACTTCGTCTGCTTCGCCTTCGGGTTCGAACGCACCCATTCGAGTTCGTCTTTCAACCGCTTAGCGAGCTTCGCGTCCTTCTTGCCCTGGACCTGAAGGCGCTCCTGCTTCTTCGCGAGGTAAGTCGAGTAGTTGCCCTCATAGGGGTAGAGATGCCCACGGTCGACTTCGGCGATCCATTCGGCCACGTGGTCGAGGAAGTACCTATCATGGGTGATCGCGATGACAGCGCCCGGGTAGGTCTTCAGGTGCTGCTCGAGCCACAGCACCGATTCCGCATCGAGGTGGTTCGTCGGCTCGTCGAGGAGCAGCAGATCGGGCTTCTCCAGCAGAAGCTTGCACAGTGCCACACGGCGTCGTTCACCACCGGAGAGCACAGAGACGTCCGCGTCCGGCGGCGGGCACCGCAGAGCGTCCATCGCCTGTTCGAGCTGGGAGTCGAGATCCCAAGCGTCAGCGGCGTCGATGGCCTCCTGCAGCTTGCCCATCTCTTCCATGAGGGCGTCGAAGTCCGCATCGGGATCGGCCATCTCCTCGGAGATGGCATTGAAACGATCGACCTTTGCTTTGATCTCGCCGACGCCTTCTTCGACGTTTCCGAGGACGGTCTTCTCTTCATTCAGGGGCGGCTCCTGCATGAGGATGCCCACCGAGTACCCGGGGCTGAGTCGAGCTTCACCGTTGGAGGGCTGCTCGATACCCGCCATGATCTTGAGAATCGTAGATTTGCCGGCGCCGTTGGGGCCGACCATACCGATCTTCGCTCCGGGGTAGAACGACATCGATACATCGTCGAGGATGACTTTGTCACCGTGCGCTTTGCGCGCCTTGTGCATGGTGTAGATGAATTCGGCCATAGTGCACTCAGGCTATCGGTTCGGCGCACCCCAGCGCCACTTGACGCTCGGCATCCGCCGGGGTTGTCTGAACTTCCGCCGAGGCGACCAGACCTGCGTTGACGAGCGCTCAGCCGCCGCCGAGTGACGGGGCTTCACCCGAAGTGTCGCCCTCGTTCGAGGTCTCCTCGGACCCGCCCTCACCGGAGGATCCATCGGTGCCCTGAGAACCATCGGTTCCTTGGGAACTGTCGTTGCCTTCGGAGCCCTCAGTCCCTTCGACTCCCCCGGTGCTTGCCGACGCGGAGTCGTCTTCACTCGGCGCGGGGCTCTCGGTTTCACCGTCCTTGCCGTTGATGTCCTCACCGGGCAGGTGGCCGGCACCGTTCGAGTCGCCGTCTTCGTCGCGCTTCTCGCCCTTCGGTGCTTTGACACCTTTCGGCCGTTCCACTTCGCCGAACAGGCAGGAGCCCGTCGATTCGGTGGGCTGGACGAGGTCGGCGGTGGCTTTGCCCTTCCGGATCTCGCCGACGACGCAGCCCTTGTCGGTCTTGACTCCGAACATCTTCGAAGGAACCTCATTGCCGAGCGGCGATTCGTCGATCGTGGCCTCGAGCTGCTCGGGCTCATAGCCGGCGTCGAGCATCGTGGAGAAGAACTTCTTCGTCGACGGCACCGATTCCTTGTCACCCGTCAGTGGTTTGAGTGCCTTGAGCACCTTGTCGACTTCGGCAACGGGCTTCGCCTGGGTCTGCTTCGGCTGCGGCTGCGAATCATCGGCACCGAAGCCGAGCAGCGAACAGCCCGACAATGCCAGTGTCAGTGCCGCAGCACTCAGCACAGGAACAAGACGCATCTGCAACCTCGGCGAGAGGGGACGATTGACAGTCTCACTCTAGCGGATGACACGAGCCGCGAGGCGCAACGATTCGACAGGAAGGCAAGGAATTCACGCGATCAGAAGGGTGCCGCGATTTTTGCGGTCTCCTGTGCGATCGGATCATCTTCGGCACCGGTGTCGATGTCGGCATCGTCGCTGCTCGCGGTATCGACGATGTCGCCATGAGCGGTGTCGGCGTCGGATTCGGACTCCGGCGGCGTTTCGGCAGGGCTCAATGCGCTCCAACCCGAATCGTTCGATCCGGATGAATCAGAGGTCGTCTCTCCGGCCGTCGACTGTGAGCGGTCGGCTGCTTTGGCGCGCTTGTAATGAGCGGTTCCGTACCTCAGGTCGGGACCGATATGCTCCGCTACCACCGTCGGCGAGATTCCGCTGCGCTCCTCGGTGGCCCATTCTCGATTCCTCAGGCTGCCCGATACGATCACCGCGGCGCCGGTGTTGAGCGACATCGCGGAATTGCTCGCCAGGTCGCCGTAGCAGTCGACGCCGAACCACGAGGTGCCGTCTGTGACGAATTCACCGGTGTTCTTGTCGACTCGCCAGTGGTTGACGGCCAGCCTGAACGAGGCGCAGGCTCGCCCGGACGGCAGCGTACGTGCGCTCGGCGCGGTGGCGATGGTACCGGTGACGGTGATCGGGATTGCGGACATCGGTGTCTCCAAATCGGTGTGATGAAACCATACGGTCATCTGCGTCCGCATGGATCTCCAGTCAGCCCGGTCCTTCGCACCAGTGTCCAGAAACATGAACTGCCCTGTGGACAGAGGTTCTCCGTCCACAGGGCGTCACTGTCCGAGTCGCCCACGGGGTGTGTTCGAGTCGGAAATGCGTGTCTGCGTCTCAGCCGAGCATCTCGTATGCCCGTCGGTGTTCTCCGATGACGCTCTTCACCGAGTTGAGATACGAGCTCTGGGCGACGCGGCCGACCGCGTCTCGCAGCTTGCCGTCGACCTCGGAGGCCGCCTCCTTGGCGCCCTTGGCCCGCGCAGACTTCGCCACCAGAGAAGTCACGAATGAACCGATGCAGCCGATCAGGAACAACCCGATGCTGAGGATCCAACACCACGTCGGCAGGGCACCCGAACCGATTACGGCGACGAGGGCGGAGACGATGATGCCGAGGAGACCGATGATCGAGGCGACGAAGAAGATGATCTGCAGGGTGTGTGCCAGCGACCACCAACCAGGGCTCTGGCGAGTGATATCCACAGCCGTGACGGCCGAGTCGAGATTCTCCGACAGCTCGTCGGTGCTCTTCTTCTCTGCTTCCGCGGCCTCGTTCTGCCATGCCTGCGGCATGGTCGACACGGATTCTGCGAAGAGTTCGTGCGCCATGAGCCGGACGTGGGAGCTCTGTGCCTTCGTCGTCGCCGGCACCGAAGCGCGGACGAGCTCGTCCCTGTCCTGACCGTGCTTGGCACCCAGCGGATCGGGCGCATTGCGCTGGGCCCATGCGAGGATGGGGTACCCGGTCTTGCGGTAGGAACGACGGATGTAATCATCGTGCACGGTCTGTGCCACGGCTTCGACACCGGCGGCTTCCGACATCGTCTCGACCAGTCGGGATGCGCCGGCAAGTTCGTCCGGCGAGGAGACCGGTTCTCCGAGTTCCTTCCGGATCCGATTGGCCATCGCCTGCATATCGGCCAACAGCCTCTCGGCCGCTGCGTCGTTCGAGTCGACGGTGTCGGCGAGGATGCTGCGGATCTCCGGGATGCCCTCTCGAGTCACGGCCGAGGAGATGCGCACATTCGTCTCGCTCAGCCCATCCTCGTTGAGCAGCTGGCGCAGATGGTCGGTTGCGGCCTTCTGCTCCTCCGGACTGAGTTTGTCGATCTGGTTGAGGACGACGACCATGTTCGCGCTGTTCTCCGCGAGTTTGGTCAGGTACTCGGAGTGCAGTGAGAAGTCGGCGTATTTCTGTGGGTCGACGACCCAGAACACGACATCGACGAGTCCCACCAGACGATCCGACTCGACACGGTGTTCGACTGCCGTGGAGTCGTGGTCGGGCAGGTCGAGCAGGATCAGACCGTGCAGTCGCCTCTGATCGTCGCCGTCGAGCGCGGACTCGCGCCAGGTGCGGCTGCGTTCGGGAACATGCAGCCAGTCGAGGACATCGTTTCCGCCCTCGCCCCAGACGCATGCGGTCGGTCGTGAAGTCGTCGGCCTGCGCACACCGACACGGGCGATTTCGAGGCCGGCCACTGCGTTGAACAGTGATGATTTGCCGGAGCCCGTCGACCCGGCGAATGCCACGACGGTGAAGTCCTCTCCCAGGCCCAGACGGTCTTCCGCCCGATCGAGCAGATTCTGCGCATCGGTGCGAACGTCTCCGCCGAGCTTGTCGTCACTCAGCGACAGGGCATGTCGGATACCCTCGGCGAGGCGCCGGATCTCGGTCTGTGCGGAACTGTTCACAATGCCACCTCAAGTCGTTCACCGGAGGCGCGCAGGGCGCCCGCTTGCCGCGCCGGTACCGCGGATAGTCTCAATGCGTTGTCGAAAGGAGTACGGCAGCCCGCCACGATGCCCACAGCCGCGTCGAGGAAGCGCTGTCGGATCGATGCGATGAGCCTGGCCGCTTCGTCGGCTCCGAAGATCGTCTCCGCGAGATTGAGCGCGACTCCTGCACCTTGTCGGGTGCTCTGCCCGCCATCGCTGGCGCTTCGCGGATCCCAGAAGGCAGCGTATTCGACGACGGCGCAGACTCCTGCAACGCCGAAGGAGAGGATTCGGGCCTTGGACTTCTTTCCCTGACCGATATCGCGCACAAGCGCGTTGACTTCGTCCGACCAGGTACTTACCGCCGACTTCACTGAGTCCTCGAGCCCCGCGCCCACCGTGCGCAGTTCAGGCTGATCTTCGATGAGGGCGGCACCGGCAGCTGTGTTTCGCCACTCGGCATTGACTTCATCGACCACGTCGATGGCCTGTTCGCGCAGGGACACGGCCGCGCTGCGCAGGATGGCGACATGCAATGGAGTGGCCGCGTCATGTTTGCCGGTCACCGCAGCGGAGATGCGATCTCGCATACGAGCCATCGTCGGCTCCAGTCCCCGGAAGAGCTGACCTGTGCCCACGAAGTCCTGCCAGCGGGCATTGACCTCTCCGTGCAGGACCCGTCCGTCGGAGAAGACTTCGGCGAGCCCGGATTGAGCCGATCGGAAGCTCTTCTCCACTGAGCCGACCAGGGCGATGTGAGCCTGTTCCTGCGTTTCGGCGAAGTCGGCGAGCTCCCTGACCCGTGCGGGCAGCGCAGCGATCGCACCCGTCAGCGTGCGATTGCGGATGCGTTCGAGTGAGGTGCCCTCCGTGCCGACCTGAGAGATCCAGGAGCGAATCGGATAGATCGCCGCATGAGGCAGCAGACCGTCTTCCAGCTCGAGCTCTGCGACGGAGAAGATCGGTGAGTTCGCCAGCCCCGCATCGGCGAGCAGACTCGACAGGTGATGCCTGACTTCGCGGTTGGCTTCGGGTGGTACCCGATCGAGAACGATGGCCACCGAAGTGCTTCGCGCGGCCGCCGTCTTCAACAGAGCCCACGGAGCGGCGTCGGCATATCGGTTCGCCGTCGTCACGAAGAGCCACAGGTCGGCGCTGAGCAGAACCCTGCGCGAGAGCGCACGGTTCGTCTCCGAGACGGAGTCGATATCCGGACAGTCGAGGATTGCCGTGCCCGCTTCGATGTGCTCATCAGCGATGAGCACGACTCCGGGCATGGCCGACTGAGGGTCGGAGCTGCGCGGCAGGTCAGGCAGGTAATGCTCTGATTCGAAGAACTTCGCATCGGCGGGGTTGAAGATGACGACCGGGTTGCCCGTCGTCGGTCGACGCACGCCGGCAGGACTGACGTTGCGCCCTACGAGGGAGTTGACCAGTGTAGATTTGCCGGCACCTGTCGATCCTCCCACGGCGATGAGGAACGGAGTCCGCGAACGGTTGATCCGCGGCAGCACGTAGTCGTTGAGTTCCGCAGTCAGTGTCGAGTGTGCTGTGCCAGCGTCGGCGAAGTCTTCGCTGCGCAGGGTGAAGCGCGTCTCCGACACTCGCTTGACGATATCGTTCAACGCTTGGCCGACCGGCGGCGTCACGGCGCTCTTGCTCTCAGTCATCACGCCTCCACTCTCTATGTTTTCCCAGCTCGGCACCAACTGCCACGCCGTATCGGCGCGGAATTGCTCAGCGACAGCAGGGATCAGACGGACCCGCCCGATCAACGGATGCGGGCATGAGAAGCGCCCCCGGCGGGGCTCGAACCCGCGACCTACCGCTTAGAAGGCGGTTGCTCTATCCGACTGAGCTACGGAGGCTCAAATATCCTAACCGATGCTCGGATGTGAACAGAAAGCGGCCCCGGGTCGGTGCGGACTGTCTCATCCGTCACCTCGTACCGGGGCCAACGCGCTGCCGTGAAAGCAGGGCAGGAACATCTCAGTAGTGACGGGCTGCGTTCTCCATCGACTTCCTCACCGTCACGAATGACACGGCCACCACCCCCGTCATCGCAAGAATGACTGCCACGGCTTCGATCCCGAAGGCGAAGTCGACGATGATCGGGAAGAATCCTGCGAGCATGAAGCCCAGCAACGCGACAAGCGTGAGTGCCGTGGCAACGGAGAAGAGCTTTGCACCATTCATTGTCCATCTCCTTCGATCGATGCATCCGATGGAGAAAGACTAACGCCAGATGAGACTCACGTCACTGAGAATTTCGGAAGAATTCGTCTCAGCCTTCGCCGCGAGCGTCGATCGCTTTCTCCAGACGCTCGAGTTTGCCGTCGATCTCGCCGGAGTAACCGGGGCGGATATCGGCCTTGACCACCAGGGACACTCGAGTGCCGAACTCGCCGACAGCCTCGGTGGCCTCTTTGATGACCGCGAAGACGTCGTCCCATTCCCCTTCGATGGTCGTGAACATCGAGTCCGTCCGGTGCGGCAGACCGGAATTGCGGACGATCTCGACAGCCGCTGCCACGGCATCGTGGACCGAGGCGTCGGCCCCTTCTCCCCCACTGGGAGCGACTGAGAAAGCTGCGAGCATGATGGTGGTCCCTTCTGTTCGGTCCGGTGGGGAGCCGATCGGCTCCCCACCGGTTCATCTGTCTGGCTTGCGGCCGAACGACTCGGCTCAGGCCTGAGCGGGCACTGTCACGATGAGCGAGTCACCCTGCCCGCCGCCTCCGCAGAGTGCGGCGATACCCGTGCCGCCGCCTCGGCGCTGGAGTTCGAGGGCAAGGGTGAGGACGACCCGGGCTCCCGAGGCACCGATCGGGTGGCCCAGTGCGACGGCGCCGCCGTTGACGTTGACCTTGTCCTCGTCGATGCCGAGGTCCTTGGCGCTGGCCAGGCCGACGGCGGCGAAGGCTTCGTTGATCTCATAGAGGTCGAAGGAATCGGCTGCGACGCCTTCACGCTCGGCAGCGACCTTGATCGCCTGTGACGGCTGGTGCTGGAGAGTCGAGTCCGGTCCGGCGGTCCAGGCGTGCGAGCGGATCTCGGCGAGGATCGGAGCTCCGAGCTCTTCGGCCTTCTCACGCGACATGACAACGACGGCGCAGGCTCCGTCGGAGATCTGCGAAGCGTTGCCGGCGGTGATCGTTCCGTCCTTCCGGAAGGACGGCCGCAGCTTGGACAGGGACTCGGCTGTCGTGTCAGGACGCACACCCTCGTCTGCGGAGATGGTGACATCGCCCTTTCGCGAGCTGATAGTCACTGGCACGATCTCGTTCTCGAAGGCACCGGTCTTCTGTGCCGCCGCGGCGCGCTGGTGCGAACGCGCGGAGAACTCATCCTGCTCGGCGCGGGGGAACTCGCGGTCACCGGCATTGGCCTCTTCGGTCAGTCCGCCCATAGCCTGATCGGTGAATGCGTCCCAGAGGCCGTCATAGTCCATATGGTCCTTGGCGACGACATCGCCGTATTTGTACCCCGAACGCGACTTCATGAGCATGTGCGGCGCCTGGCTCATCGATTCCTGACCGCCCGCCACGACGACGTCGTACTCGCCGGCCCGGATCAGCTGGGCTGCCTGGGTGATCGTGTTGATGCCCGACAGGCACAGCTTGTTGACCGACACGGCCGGAACGGACATTGGGATGCCGGCTTTGACCGCCGCCTGACGACCGGGACCCTGACTGTTGCCGGCCTGCAGAACCTGACCCATGATCACATAGTCGACGTCGGAGCCCTGAATGCCGGCACGATCGAGTGCCCCGGCGATGGCTTCCGCGCCGAGCTCGACGGCACTGAGTTTCGACAACTCTCCCTGCAGTCGCCCGAACGGTGTGCGCGCTCCGGCGACGATCACTGCATCAGCCATATTTCCTCCTCGGATATCCGCGTTGCGCACTCGGGTCCGCAACACGTATGCATTTCGACATCCACCAGCCTAGTCGAGGCCCATGTGGCCTGCATCACGGGGTCCGCGCAGCCGTGGATCAACCCCTCGTCCACGCTCTCGCATTCGCACCCAACACTCATGGAGTCTCCGTTAGAGTAGGACGAGGACAGCTTAAGAACACCCCTTTTCCAAGATGACAGGAGTTCGCTTCAGTGACGCCCACCGAAGAATTCCGCACAGCGATGCGCGGCTACGAGAAGAGTGAAGTCGATGCGCGACTGCAGCAGCTGCGCACCGAGGTCGAGTCGGTCCGCAAGGCCCTGGCCGATGCACGCAGTCAGGTCATCAATGCAGATCGGGCGAAGCTGCAGATCGCAGGTGAGCTCTCCGAGGCCAAGGCACAGCTGAAGAAGGCTGCCAACGACAATGCGGAGGCGGCAGGGCCTCCCGGAAGCCGCATCGACCATCTTCTCAAGATCGCCGAGTCGCAGGCTCGCGAGACCCTGGCTCAGGCCAATTCCGATGCTGAGACGATCCGGAACAAGGCCCGCGCCGAGGCGGCATCCGCTCGCGCTCGGATGCACACCGAGAGCAACGACACACTGTCCAATGCGCGCTCGGAAGCCGATGCGATCACTTCCTCGGCTGAGCTGCGCGCCGAAGAGACGATCAAAGCCGCGGAGAAGCGCGCAGCCGAGCTCAGCGCAACCACCGAACGCGAGACCAAGCAGGCCAAGGAGGCGAATGCCGCTTCCGCAAAGGAGGCTCGCGAGAGCCTTGATCTCGAGCTCTCCGAACTGCGGGCGACCGCTGAGAAGGAAGCCGCGGATCTGCGTGCCGAGGCCAAGACCGAGGCAGAGGAGACGGTGGCGGCTGCTCAGGCACAGGCCGACGAGCTGCTCAAGTCCGCGAAGGCTCGCGACGAGGCTTCGAAGAAGGCCGGAAACGACTTCGACGTCGAGCTCGCAAACAAGCGCAAGGAAGCCGAGACCGAACGCAAGAAGCGCTACGAAGAGGCGCAGGTCGAGAACAAGAAGCTCGTCGAAGAGGCTCAGGCACGTGCGGCGAAGGCCGACACCGAGGCCAAAGAAGCTGCCGAGCGTGCGGAGCAGACTCGCACCGACGCGGTGAAGAAGGCCGACGAGATCATCGCCGACGGAAAGTCCCGCGCGCAGACGCTTATTGCGGAAGCTCGCGCCACCGCCGAGGCGACCATCGAGGAATCCGCGGCAGAGGCCAAGCGCAATGTCGCCTCCGCACAGTCGCAGGTCGATCTGCTCACGAAGCAGCGCAAGACGATCACTGCTCAGCTCGATCAGCTCCGTTCGCTGTTCGCTATGCCCGGGGTCATGGGCGGCGACTCAGTGGATCCGGCGAAGGCCGAATCGGCGTCTCAAGCCACCGAGCAGATCGCCGACGGTCAGGAGCTCGAAGACCTGCTGGCCGACGATGACTCCTCAGAGGATTCGCCGAGGTCCGAGGACTCCGCGAAGTCGACCGATGACGCTGCGGCGAACGACTCCGATGCCGACTCCTCGAAGTCCGGGTCCGCCTCGGGCGGGGGTTCGAAGTCGACCGGGCCAGCGAAGAGCGATAGTGCCGGAGCCAAGGGCAATGGCCCGGCGAAGGCATCCGACGAGTCGGCCGAAAGCTCGAAGTCGACTCCTGCTTCGAAGAACGCTTCAGAGTCGAACGCTGACTCTGCCGCTGATGAGAAGGACACGGCTGGCGAGGATCTGCCCAACGGCGCCACCGACGAGGACACTATCTCGATCAACGCTCAGGTCTCCGGCTCGAAGGACAACTCGAAGACTTCGCGCTCGCGCAACTCGCTGCGCTGAGACCGATTGAGTCGAGTCCGGCTGGGTCGAGACCGATTGATCTGAGACCGGCAGAATCGACTATGACGAAGGGACCCGCTGATGCGGGTCCCTTCGTCATTGTGAGGCACGTTGGCTGACTGAGGTCTCAGTCGACTCCAGCCCAGTTTACGACAGCCCGGAGATCATCTGATCTCACCTTAACCGTCACCGGAAGCGGTCGAAGCAGTGCTGGTGCCAGTGCCGCCTGCTTTCGACCCCGATCTCGATTCCGTGGGGAGCATCCTGACGCCACGCAACGATATGGCTCGTGGCGGCACTGACATCGCGGCCGCAGCCAGGGCAGACATAGATCTTGCCGGATTCGTTCCCCTTCACGGTCTGCACGGACCAGGTTCCGTCCGGCAATGAACGGCTTGTTCTCATGCCTGCCACAGAGTCGGACAGATCGCGGGGAGCCTGCTGCCATTTGTTCTTGCGACGCGAGGATGAAGATCGTGGCATAGAGTCATTGTCTCACGTAGGCTGAAGCGCGTGCGTCTAGTCATTGCCCAATGCTCCGTTGATTATGCCGGTCGTCTGACCGCCCACCTTCCGATGGCCACCCGCCTCATTATGCTCAAGTCTGACGGCTCGGTGCTCATCCATTCCGACGGTGGTTCCTATAAGCCGCTGAACTGGATGACTCCCCCGTGTACGGTTCGGCATATCGAGCCCGACGCCGAGCAGGAAGAGGCCGGCCTGACGGAGCTGTGGGAGGTTTCGCAGACGAAGACCGGTGACCGTCTCGTCATCTCCATCGCCGAAGTCCTCGCTGACGACTCCTATGAGTTCGGGGTCGATCCGGGGCTGGTCAAGGACGGGGTCGAAGCGCATCTGCAGGAACTGCTTGCTGAGCATATCGAGACCCTCGGCGAGGGCTACAGTCTGGTGCGCCGAGAATACATGACCGCGATCGGCCCGGTGGACATCTTGGCTCGTGACGACGGACAGAAGTCTGTGGCGGTGGAGATCAAGCGCCGCGGCGATATCGACGGTGTCGAACAGCTGACCCGCTATCTCGAGCTGATGAATCGCGATCCGCTGCTGAGCCCAGTCAACGGAGTCTTCGCCGCTCAGGAGATCAAACCGCAGGCACGCACTCTCGCTGAGGACCGCGGCATCCGTTGCGTCGTTCTCGACTACGATGCCCTCCGCGGAATGGACGACCCCGAGACGCGCCTCTTCTGATCACCCAGGGTCAAGCGGCGGACGGGCCCACGGTCAATCCGCGGGTTAGCCGGCCACCCACTCCAGCCTCGCCGATCAACGAAGACGTCGTCTCGCTCGACGTAAGGAATTGGAAGGCCGTGAACGATGAGTGCGCTGCGGTGAGAGAATACTGCGTCCGGAGGCAGGCGATCGACGTACGACCGGACGAGGATTCTCAGATCTTCCACGCGTTTGCGCAGGCCCGTCGACTCTATCGGCAGTGTGGTTGTGGGAGCCGCCGCTATCGCACTGGCGAAACTGTGCGCCGGATCAGAACATTCTGCGGTGACAACATATCGCCCTCGTTCCAATCGTCGCAGACAGCATCGTTCGGCGGCTCTGATCCGATGACAGTCCCACCCGGCCTCGAGCAGTGCGGCAGTCGACAGACATCCATACATGCCTTCAAGCATGGGTGACGAGACGCTGGAGAACCAGAATGAGAAGTCAGGCTGTGGACAACGCTCGACTCCTCCACACAGACCGCATCGTCATGAGGATCGACCGATATGCAGGACAGCGGAACCACCGCGCAAGCCCTCGAACGGCGGTCGGTAGCAGTCGCCGTTCAAGGCGAAGCGCGAATTCCGCGCCGTTCACCTGTCGACAGAGGAGGGCGGGCTTGAACGAGAGCGCGAACCTCGGACAGACGGGAGCCGGCTTGAACGAGCGCGAAGACGACAGAGAACCGAGGGCCGACTTGCAAGAACGAGGCAACTCCTGACAGCCAGGGTCCGCGAAGTTCGTCGAGAGAGATCTAGTCGAAGCTGAGGACGTCGCGCTTCTCGACGCGTTCGATGCCGACACCGAGTGCGCGAAGATTATCGACGAAATTCTCGTAGCCGCGTTCGATGTGATCGATTCCCGATACCTCGGTCACTCCCCCGGCGCGCAGAGCGGCCATCACCAGGCCCGCTCCCGCGCGGATGTCGGAGGCTTCGACTTCAGCACCGGATAGACTCTCGCTGCCGGTGACGAGCGCATGGTTTCCGTCGATGCGGACCTTCGCACCGAGGCGGGCGATCTCCTGGACGAAGCGCCAGCGCGCTTCGAACAGGTTCTCAGACAGCAGACCGATTCCGTCGGACACCGAGTTCAATGCGATGACGAACGGCTGCAGATCCGTCGGGAAGCCCGGGAACGGCATGGTGGCCACCCGGATGGCATGAGGACGCGAGGCGCCGATGACACGGAATCCCTTGCCCTGCGTACCGTCACCGAGGATGATCTCACCAAGATCTTCCACCGTGGCGCCCGAATCCCGAAGCTTCATCCCGATATTGGGCATGATGTCGAGCCCGACCCCGCGCACGGTCACATCGCCCGCGCTCAGAGCAGCGCCGAAGGCGAAGGTTCCGGCGACGATGCGATCACCGACGGTGCGGTGGGTGACCGGCTGCAGCGATTCGACACCGGTGATGGTGAGGTCAGAGGTGCCGATCCCCTCGATCTGCGCGCCCATCTCGACGAGCATCGTGCAGATGTCGACGATCTCCGGTTCGCGCGCGGCATTGGCGATGGTAGTGGTGCCATGGGCGAGAGTCGCCGCCATAACGAGGTTTTCGGTGGCTCCGACGGAAGGGAATTCGAGGACGATCTCGGTGCCGCGCAGACCGTTCGGAGCCTCGGCGATGAAATAGCCGTGGTCGAGGTGGACGACAGCGCCCAGGGCTTCGAGACCGGCCTGATGCATGTCGAGTCCCCGGGATCCGATGGCGTCACCGCCGGGAAGAGCCACATGTGCGGCTCGCATCCGTGCGGTCAGCGGGCCGAGGACGGAGATCGAAGCACGCATTGCGCGGACGAGTTCGTAGTCGGCTTGGATGCCGACTTCGGCGGGGACGTCGATGCTCACGGCGCCGGCTTCGGCGTCGTAGTCGACCTCGCAGCCGAGGCGGACGAGCAGTTCGACCATGATCCGCACGTCGAGGATGGCCGGGACGTTGGTGATGGTGGTGCGTCCCACGGCGAGCAAACTCGCAGCCATGAGTTTGAGGACGCTGTTCTTGGCCCCTCTGACATCGATGGTTCCCGCCAACTGTGCGGGCCCGGTCAAGCGGAAGACATCCATTAAGTGAAACGTCCCATCGTCGGATTGAAGCCAGGAGGTGATGATTCGAGCCACGAAGCCATCGTGGACAGGGATTCGGTGTCCATTGCCAGAGACACGGAACGCGGACGACCGTCCGCCTTGCCGTACGAACAGTCGACGACGACCGCTTCGGGAAGGACCGAGTACTGCTCACCGGAGGTGGGCTTGCGCCGGACGAGGATGTCGAGATCCGCGCGCGGCAATCGGAACGCGGCGCGCCGCGTCAGTGCGAAGACCGGATACCAGTCCAGGGAAGTGACTGAGAACACGGCCACGCCCAAACGCCAACGTGGGCGAGAAGAATACTCCTCGCCCACGTTGATGGAACAGTCAAAGGCACCCGAGAGCTTCGAGATCGACCTGCGTCGGATCGTGACGACCACGATCAGAGCAAGCGCAAGTCCTACCAACGAGAGCAGAACGATCAGCAGGACAGAAGGGTTCACGGTTGCCAGTGTAACCTGCGGATCAGAGAAGTTCGGCCTGATCAGCGGCAATGATCACACGGTTGTTCTCCATCGAGAGGAATCCGCCATCGGCTTTGACTCTGATGGTGTCCTCTCCCGGGGTGAGAATCCGTGCTTCGCCGTCGGCGATGACACCCAGCACGGGCTCGTGGCCCGGCAGGATGCCGATCTCGCCGTCGAGGGTACGGGCGATGACGCGCTTGGCCTCACCGACCCATACCTCGCGATCAGCAGCCACGACATTCACTTCGAGTGCCGCCATGGCTTACTTCTGCATCTCTTCGTAGTTGCGCATGACATCGTCAAGGCCACCGACGTTGAAGAATGCCTGCTCCGGGATGTGGTCGACTTCGCCGGAGCAGATCTTCGAGAAGCCTTCGATCGTGTCGGCCAGCGGCACGGTCGAACCGGGAACCTGAGTGAACTTCTCAGCGGTGTAGGTGTTCTGCGAGAGGAACTGCTCGATGCGACGCGCACGGTGGACGACGAGCTTGTCCTCTTCACCGAGTTCGTCGACGCCGAGGATCGCGATGATGTCCTGCAGCTCCTTGTTCTTCTGCAGAATCGCCTTGACCTCGTTGGCGACGCGGTAGTGCTCGTCACCGACGATCAGCGGATCGAGGATGCGCGAGGACGAGGCCAGCGGGTCGATAGCCGGGTAGAGACCGCGCGAGGCGATGTCGCGGCTGAGCTCGGTGGTCGCGTCGAGGTGGGCGAAGGTCGTCGCCGGAGCCGGGTCGGTGTAGTCATCGGCCGGAACGTAGATCGCCTGCATCGACGTGATCGAGTGACCACGAGTCGAGGTGATGCGTTCCTGCAGCAGACCCATCTCGTCAGCCAGGTTGGGCTGGTAGCCCACGGCCGAGGGCATGCGACCCAACAGGGTCGAGACCTCGGAACCGGCCTGGGTGAAGCGGAAGATGTTGTCGATGAACAGCAGCACGTCCTGGTTCTGCACATCGCGGAAGTACTCCGCCATGGTCAGCGCCGACAGCGCCACGCGCAGACGGGTGCCTGGCGGCTCATCCATCTGACCGAACACGAGCGCGGTGTCCTTGAAGACGCCGGCCTCGTCCATCTCCATGATGAGGTCGTTGCCCTCACGGGTCCGCTCGCCCACACCGGCGAACACCGAGGTTCCCGAGTGGTTGTGCGCGATACGGAAGATCATCTCCTGGATGAGGACGGTCTTGCCGACACCGGCGCCACCGAACAGACCGATCTTTCCACCCTGGACATAGGGCGTCAGGAGGTCGATGCTCTTGATGCCGACTTCGAGGATCTCGGTCTTGGACTCGAGTTCGTCGAAGGCCGGAGCCTGACGGTGGATGGGCCACCGCTCGGAGATCTCCAGCTCCTCGCCGTCGGCGAGGTTGAGGCAGTCACCGGTGGTGTTCCACACGTGGTGCTTGGTCACGTCTCCGACGGGAACGGAGATCGGTGCGCCGGTGTCGACGACTTCCTGGCCGCGGACGAGTCCGTCGGTGGGCTGCAGCGACACGGCGCGGACGAGTCCGTTGCCCAGGTGCAGTCCGACCTCGAAGGTCAGCTTCCTGGTTCCCTCGGACAGGTCCACTGACGTGGTCAGTGCGTTGTAGATCTGGGGCACGGAGTCGAGCGGGAACTCGATGTCGACAACCGGGCCGATGACTCGGGAAATCCGGCCGAGGGCAGTGCCCTGTGCCGGAGAGGTTTCCGTTGCTGTGGCAGTCATGGTCTCTTTCTCTCTGCTCTCGCCGGTCAGTCGCCGGCTGCCGATGCCGCGAGGGCATCCGCCCCACCGACGATCTCGGTGAGTTCCTGGGTGATTTCCGCCTGGCGAGCCGTATTGGCCAACCGGGTGTAGGTCTTGATGAGATCATCCGCGTTGTCCGTGGCCGTCTTCATCGCTGCCTGACGTGATGCCTGCTCCGAGGCCGAAGCGCTCAGCAGGGCCGACAGGATGCGCGAATCGATGTACCGCGGCAGCAGTGCGTCGAGGACAGCCTCTGCACTCGGTTCGAACTCATAGAGAGGGAACGCGGACGCATCGGTCGAACCTGCGGACTGTCCGCCTGTCGTCGCCTCATCGGCGTCGACGACCTCCAGCGGCAGCAGTCTCCGGTATTCCGGATCGTGTGTGACGCTGGAGACGAACTTCGTGAACACGATGTAGATCTCATCGACACCCGAGTCCTCGGACTCCGGATCGAAGTTCTCCAACAGAGCTGCGCCGATCTCTCGGGCGACCTCAGCCGTCGGATTCTCGGAGATTCCTGTCCAAGACTTCTCGATCTTGCGATCGCGGAAGGTGTAGTAGTTCTTGGCCTTGCCTCCGACCGTAAAGAGCTCCACCTGCTTGCCTTCGTCCTTCAGGAGCCGAACGAGCTCCTCGGCCTCACGCAGCAGGTTCGCCGAGTAGGCACCGGCGAAGCCGCGGTCCGGACCGATCACGAGCACTGCGGCTCGCTTGACGTTGTCCGACTCGGTGGTGAGCACGTGGTCGACGTTCGACTCGCTGGCCACCGCCGACACGGCCCGGGTGAGGGCGTTCGCGTACGGGCTGGCGGCCTGCGAGCGGGCAATGGCCTTCTGAATCCGCGAAGCAGCGATGAGTTCCATCGCCTTGAAGATCTTCCTCAAGGACTGAGTCGAGCGGATCTTCTGTTTGAAGACCCTCTGCTGGGCTCCCATCAGTTCTTCCTTTCGCCGTTACGGAACAGGTTCAACGCTTCTGCCGAACGATCTGCTCCTGCTCGACCTCGTCAGAGGAGGCGGTGGCTGTGTCTTCGCTGCCGGCCTTCGATCCGCCGTGGTCAGAGCTGGCGAAGTTGCGCGAGAACTCGTCGAGCACGTTCTTCAGCTCTGCAGTGGTGTCGTCATCGAGCTTGAGCGTCTCACGGATGGTTGTGAAGATGCCCGTCTTGCGTTCGATGTGGTCATGCAGCTCGGACTCGAAGCGCAGCACGTCTTCGACCGGGATCTCGTCGAGGTAGCCGTTGGTGCCGGCAAAGATCGACACAGTCTGCTTCTCGAACGGCATCGGCGTGTACTGACCCTGCTTGAGCAGCTCGGTCAGGCGTGCACCACGGGCCAGATCGCGCTTCGTCGCATCGTCGAGGTCGGAGGCGAACATCGCGAACGCCTCGAGTGAACGATACTGAGCCAGCGAGATCTTCAGCGTGCCCGAGACTCCCTTGAGAGCCTTCGTCTGAGCGGCACCACCGACTCGCGACACGGACACACCGACGTCGACAGCGGGGCGCTGACCGGCGTTGAAGAGATCCGACTGCAGGAAGATCTGACCGTCCGTGATCGAGATGACGTTGGTCGGAATGAAGGCACCGACGTCGTTCGCCTTGGTCTCAATGATGGGCAGACCGGTCATCGAACCGCCGCCGAGCTCGTCGGAGAGCTTCGCACAGCGCTCGAGGAGACGCGAGTGCAGGTAGAAGACGTCACCCGGGTAGGCTTCACGGCCCGGCGGGCGACGCAGCAGCAGCGAAACCGCACGGTAGGCCTCGGCCTGCTTCGACAGATCGTCGAACACGATGAGGACGTGCTTGCCGTCGTACATCCAGTGCTGACCGATGGCGGAACCCGAGTAGGGAGCCAGGTACTTGAAGCCGGCGGGATCGGAAGCGGGTGAAGACACGATGGTCGTGTATTCGAGAGCACCGGCCTCTTCGAGCGAGCGGCGGACACCCGCGATGGTCGAGCCCTTCTGGCCGACGGCGACGTAGATACAGCGGACCTGCTTCTTCGGGTCGCCGGTCTCCCAGTTGGCCTTCTGGTTGATGATCGTGTCGATCGCCAGAGCGGTCTTACCGGTCTTGCGGTCGCCGATGACCAGCTGACGCTGTCCACGGCCGACCGGGATCATCGCGTCGATGCTCTTGTAGCCGGTCTGAAGGGGCTCGCGCACCTCCTGGCGGTCCATCACACCTGCGGCCTGGAGCTCGAGCTCACGACGGCCGACGGTCTCGATGTCGCCGAGTCCGTCCACGGGACGACCCAGCGGATCGACGACGCGGCCGAGGTAGCCGTCGCCGACGGGGATGGAGAGGACCTCGCCGGTGCGGTACACGTTCTGCTCTTCGGCGATTCCGGAGAACTCACCGAGGATGACGACGCCGATTTCGCGCTCGTCGAGGTTCTGTGCGAGGCCCAGGGTTCCGTCTTCGAACCGCAGGAGCTCATTGGCCATGGTGCCAGGCAGACCCGAGACGTGGGCAATTCCGTCACCAGCGGTGACGACCTTGCCGACCTCGGCCTTTTCCGAGCTCTCGGGGTTGTACGAGTCAACGAACTTCCCGAGAGCGTCCCGGATCTCTTCCGGGCGAATTGTCAGTTCCGCCATCTGGTTTCCCTGCTTCCTTTTCTCAAATCTTGCGTCCGACGACCGGTGGGCCGCCGATGCCGGAGAAGCCGGCCACTAGTGTCAACCTGCGAGCTTGCGCTGCACATCGGCCAGTCGATCGGCCACGGTCGAGTTCATCATCTCGTCGCCGACCTGCACCCGGACTCCCCCGATAACCTCGGGATCGACCTGGACATTGAGGACGAGTTCACGGCCGTAGCTGGCCGACAGTGCTGCCTGCAGCCGTTCGGTCTGGGACTCGCTCAGCGGGTTGGCCACGGTGACGTCTGCAACCGAGCGCTGCTGCCGGGCTGCGAGGATGTCGCTGTACTGGTCGAGAGCCTTCGCCACGCGGAGTCCGCGCGGGTGCAGTGCGGCCTGCTCGACCAGTCGGATGGTGTCAGGCTGAGCCTTGCCCGACAGCAGGTCGGAGACGAGAGCGCGTTTGCTCTCGGCGTCAGCCTGAGAATCGAGTGCCCGGGACAGCTCGTGGTTGGATTCCAGCAGACGCGCGAAGCGGAAGATCTCCTCTTCGACCTGGCCGAGCTGGCCGCTGCTCTGAGCGGCCGCGGCGATCGCCGTGACTCCGGCGACCTCCAGGCTGGTGACCAGGTCCTGAGTCCGCGCCCAGCGACGGCCGACGGCCTCGTCGCTGATGCGCAGAACCGCATCCGTGATCCGAGTCGAGAACAGAGTCCGCAGCAGCTGCTGCTTCCTCTCGGCCGACTCGGAGGAGTCTGCCAGAGCCTTGCGCAGTCCGACATTCTCGGCAAGGACGCCGACGAGCGCCAGAGTCTCCTCACCGATCTGTCGGGGGTCTCCCCCGGAGATCTCGGAGTTCGCGGTCTCCAGGACGGCCTGCAGGGACAACCTGCTCGACTGGAGCATCACGCCCCCTTGACCGGCTGGCCGGACGATTCGGACTCGAGATCGGAGATGAAGCGATCGACCACATTGGCCGAACGCTGATCATCGGTGAGGGACTCGCCGACGATGCGCGAAGCCAGATCCGTGGCCAGCGAACCGACCTCCGAACGCAGCTGCACCATGGCGGCCTGGCGTTCAGCGTCGATCTGGTTCTGAGCCGATGTGATGATGCGGTCAGCCTCGGAGTGAGCCTGCGCCTTCGTATCGGCGATAATCTGAGCGCCTTCTTCCTGAGCCTCGGCGCGGAGTCGTGCAGCCTCTGCACGACCGTCGGCGAGCTGCTTCTGATATTCGGCCAGAGCCTGATCGGCTTCGGCCTGCACCTTCTCAGCCTTCTCAATGCCACCCTGGATGCGCTCGGCGCGCTCGTCCAGAGTCTTATTGAAAGCCGGGAGGACGTACTTCCAGACGACCAGGAAGACGATCAGCAGGCAGACGGCACTCCAGACGATGTCGTACAGCGCCGGGAGAAGCGGGTTCTCCGCGGAGGCGACGATGTTTACCGGAGTCATGTCTCACTGCCTCACTGAGTAAGGAAGAACGGGGTGGCGATACCGATGAGGGCCAGGGCCTCGATCAGAGCGATACCGAGGAACATGTTTCCGCGCAGGGCGCCGGCCATTTCGGGCTGACGAGCGGTTCCCTCGATGGTCTTGCCGATAACGATTCCGACACCAATACCGGGACCGATGGCGGCAAGGCCGTAGCCGAGGGTCGAAACGCTACCTGTCACTTCGGCGAGCATATCCATAGGATGCTTTTCCTTTCATAATGAAGCCGGGTGGTTGGCCCGACCGTGCAACTCGAGAGTTACGGTTCTTGGGGCGCGATCTCAGTGTTCGTCAGAGATCGCGGCATTGATGTACACACACGACAGAAGAGCGAAGATGTAGGCCTGCAGCACGACGATGAGCATCTCCAGGATGAAGACGAACATGCCGCCGGCGAAGGTGACGATGCCGAAGAACTGGAATCCGTTCGCAGCGTCGAAGAGGAAGAAGCTCGTGGCGGAGAAGCAGAGGACGAGCAGGAGGTGGCCGACCATCATGTTCGCGAAGAGTCGGATCGCCAGAGTGAACGGCTGGGTGACGAACTTCGTGATGAACTCGATCGGGATGAGCAGAATGTGCATGGCCGGCGGAACGCCGGGCAGGATGAGCGAATCCTTGAGGTAGCGGCCGAGGCCCTTCTCTGCGATGCCGGCCCAGTGGTAGGTCACATAGACGACGAGGGTCAGCACGATCGGCATGCCGATGACACCGGTGCCCGGCATGTTGAGGAACGGGATGAGCTTCGTGACGTTCCAGAAGAGGATGCCGAAGAAGATCGCCACAATGAGCGGCATGAACTTCTTGGCCTTCTCCTTGCCCATCGTGTCCTCGGCGATGCCGACGGTCACGAATTCCATGGCGAGCTCCATGCTCGACTGGAAGCGGGACGGAATGAGCTTCATGCGCTTGGCCCAGACAGCCAGCAGCACAACGACAGCGACGGTGGCGATGATGCGGATGAGCATCACGCGGTTCATTTCGAACGGTGTGCCCTCAAACAGGAACGAGGCTGGAAAGAATTCAGCCATCGACGGTGCGTGGAAGCCGCCTTCTGCAGCACTGACTGTTGTGTTCGCGGCGTTGAGTGTTCCCACGTTTTTACTACTCTCCCATGGTCAAGGGCCCTGATGGCCTGGCCTTGGCCCCGCGCTGATGGCGAGGCTTGAGGTTCAGGAGCGACAAAGGGCGAAGATCCGCCCAAGCACCGGGTCTACTCTACCAACTGTAGAGAGCGACCGACAAATTCATCAGGCTTCTCTGTGCAATTTCTGTCAACGATTTTATACGACACGTCATTCCTCTGGTGCGACGCCCCATGACGTGTCTCGGATGGGTGCGCAAAAGAACTTCTGCTCGTCTATCGCGCTTCCGGATCGACGTAGGGCACGCGCCCTTTGACCACGGTGATCGCCTCGACGAGCGAGGAGCCGATGACCGCGACGACGATCGTGAAAAAGGCGACGGTGCCGTCGAGCCAGGCCGCATCCTTGATGCGCCAGATGACGATCATAAAGATGAAGGCCTTGAAGAGGAATCCGATGCCGAGGAACCCGGCGATTGCGGTCAGTCCCATGTTCCGTCCGAGGTACATGACGACGAGGGTGATGATGATGAAGACCGCGGCCAGTCCTCCGCCGACGGCCCCACCGACGAGTCCAGTCATCCCCGAGACCAGCCAGCCGATGCCCATGCCGAGGACCGCGACGACGAGGACGAAGATGATGCCCCGGATGAGCAGCGTCCTCCAGACGCGGGTCCAAGCTGCTTCGACTTCGGTCTCTCGGCGCGGTGTCGGGTCGGTCACGAGATTTCCTCTCTGGCTTTCTGACGCATGCGAAGGGGATAGAAGGTGAAGATCAGGGTGATGGCAGCGAGGCCGCCGATGACGCAGGCCGAGAACAGCCAGCCCTTGAACAGGAGCAGCACCGATCCGAAGGCGATGAGCGCCGTCCAGGTGTAGAGGATGAGCACCGCACGCGCATGGGAATGCCCCAGACGCAGCATCCGGTGGTGGAGATGTTTGGCATCGGCGGAGAACGGAGACTGTCCGGCACGCAGCCTGCGCACCACGGCCAGTCCGAGGTCGAGCAGCGGCAGGAACATCACGGCCACAGGCAGGATGATCGGCATGAATGTGGCGAACGCTCGCTCTTGGCCGATCAGCGCCGGGTCGACCTGGCCGGTGACCCTGATCGTCGAGGCGGCGAGCAGCAGGCCGATGAGCATCGACCCGGAGTCGCCCATGAAGATCCTCGCCGGATTGAAATTGTGCGGGAGGAAACCGAGGCAGGCGCCGACGAGGATCGCAATGATGAGCGAGGCGAGGTTCGCATACGACTCCGGTGAAGCGTCACGAGCGAGCCAGTAGGAGTAGATGAAGAAGGCGCTGCCGCCGATGGCGACGACGCCCGCGGCGAGACCGTCGAGGCCGTCGACGAAGTTCACCGCGTTGATGGTCACGAGGACGACGAGGACCGTGACGATGATCGACATCCGCGGGGAGCCGATGATGACTCCGCCGAAGGGAATCGACAGCAGCGCCACGCCCTTGATCGCCATGAAACCTGCGGCGAGAGCCTGGCCGGCGAGCTTCGCCATCCAGTGCAGGTCCCAGATGTCGTCGATGACTCCGAGCAGACACAGCAGGCCGGCGGCTCCGGCGATTCCGATGATCGGACCCAATTCGACGAAGATCCGATTGAGGAAGGGCATCTGGGAGGCGAAGATGAGGCCGGCCAGAAGCCCGCCGAACATCGCGACTCCGCCCAGCCTCGGCGTCGGAATGGAATGGACATCGCGGTCACGCAGCGGTGAGAAGATCTTTCCTCGTTCGGCCACCCGCTTGACCATTGGAGTCAGCAGGTACGCCACGAGGGCGGAGACGACGAGGATGAAGAGGTAGGCGCGCACTCAGCCGTCCAGGTCGACGAGTTCGGGGACGATCTCGCGCAGGTCATCGGCGGTGATCGGGCCGCGGCGCAGGATGCGGGGCACGTCGCCGCTGAGGTCGATGATCGTCGAAGAAATCCCCGACTCCCGCACTCCCCCGTCGACGTAGATGTCGACATCGTCGCCGAGCATCTCCTGCGCTTCGTCGGCGGTCCGGGCGGCGGGCTGTCCGGAGATGTTCGCACTCGACACGGCCAGCGGCCCGGTGCGGCCGAGCAGGGCCAGCGCCGACTCGTCGTCGGGCATGCGCACGGCCACGGTGCCGTGGGTATCACCGAGGTCCCAGTCGAGGGAGGGCTGAGCGTTCGCGATGATCGTCAGCGGTCCGGGCCAGAACTTCGCGGTCAGCGCCAGCACGGCCTCGTCGACCCCGTCGACGAGACCGAAGATGGTCTCCGCGCGTGGAACGAGAACCGGAGGCGGCATGTCCCGTCCCCGGCCCTTGGCCGCGAGCAGAGCCGCAACGGCCGATGCGCTGAAGGCATCGGCGGCGATCCCGTAGACCGTATCGGTGGGGATGACGAGCAGGTTGCCTGTGTCGACGACTCGCGCGCACTCGTCGAAGACGAGTTCACGGATCTCTTCTTGGCTGACGTCGAATCGTCTCGACACGAGTTCTCCGTTTCAAATGTTCGGTGTGGTCTCGGTACTGGGCCGTACACGGGGGAATTCGTCTCCGAGATCCCCTACGCCTCACGGCGTGCCGCCGTATAGCGGTCGCGTCCAGTGTAGTCCTGGAATGTGGCGGCGTGCCTCAGACTGGCCGTGGCCGCCAGCAGTTCCCGTGCCCCTTCGCCCTGTTCCTCACTGTGTTCCATCAGGAAAAGTCCGCCTGGCCGCAGCAGCTGCTCGGCTTGACTGATGATGAGTCCCGGAATCTCCAAGCCTGAATCCCCGCCGTAGAGCGCGGCCGCGGGATCGTGTTCGGCGACCTCCGGGTCCCGCGGCACGGCGGAATCGGGAACATAGGGCGGGTTCGTCACCACGATGTCGGCACGCCCGCACAGGTCGGGCCGAGCCTTCGCGATCGTCGTCGCATCCTCGGAGATGAACTCGACCGTCGACTCGCCGAGGCGGCACTGCTCGAGGTTCTTCAGCGACCATTCTAGGGCCGCGGATTCGCGTTCGACGCCGAGGACGTCGACGCGGTCGAATTCGGTGGCAACGGAGAGGGAGATCGCTCCCGAACCGGAACACAGGTCGATGACGAAGGGACGCCGAGCCTTGTCGTTCTTCGTCGTCGAGTCAGTGTCGGCGAGTTCGGACAGTTCGGACAGTTCGGTCAGAACGGCTCCGGCGAGCAGCTCCGTCTCCGGACGGGGCACGAAGACTCCGGGGCCCACCTGCAGCTGCAGATGCCGGAAGTGGGCGATGCCGGTGAGATGCTGCAGCGGTGTCCGCCGCCGCCGCTGGTCACAGAGTTCGGCGAATCGAGCGCTCACCGACTCCGGCACGGGTTCGTCGAAGAGACGGCGGCGGCTCAGAGCTGCCCTGTCGATCGACCATGCGTGGGCGAGCAGTTCGAGCGCATCGGCTTCGGGACTCGCTATGCCTGCTTCTGTGAAGAGCGTGGTCGCCCCGCGAAGGAGGTCGGAGACGAGAGTCGGCCTGACGGTGTCCAGGTCAGTCCCCCAGTGCGTCGAGGCGTGCGGCCTTGTCGGCGTCCCGGCAGGATCCGATGACCGGATCGAGGTCTCCAGCGAGCACCTGATCGAGATTGTAGGCCTTGTATCCGGTGCGGTGATCGGTGATCCGGTTCTCCGGAAAATTGTAGGTGCGGATGCGTTCCGAGCGATCGACGGTGCGCACCTGCGAACGACGGATGTCGGCGGCTTCCGCTGCGGCCTCTTCGGCCTGTTTGGCCAGGATCCGAGCACGGAGCATGCGCATCGCTGCGTCTTTGTTCTGCAGCTGGGACTTCTCGTTCTGGCAGCTCGCTGTGATTCCGGTCGGCAGGTGCGTGATGCGCACAGCGGAGTCCGTGGTGTTCACTGACTGGCCGCCGGGTCCGGACGAGCGGTAGACGTCGATGCGCAGATCGTGTTCGTCCAACTGGATCTCTTCGGGTTCATCGACCTCGGGGAAGACGAGCACACCGGCTGCCGAGGTGTGGATGCGTCCCTGCGATTCGGTGACCGGCACCCTTTGAACACGGTGCACTCCGCCTTCGTACTTCACCCAGCCGTAGGCGCCGTCGTTCTTCGCCTTGACGGCCAGGGTGACGTCCTTGTATCCGCCGAGATCCGAATGCGTGGCGTCGAGGATCTGGCTCGACCAGCCGCGCGAGTCGATCCACCGCTGGTACATCCGCAGCAGGTCACCGGCGAACAGCGCGGATTCATCCCCGCCTTCGCCGGCTTTGATCTCGATGATGGCGTCTCGGGAGTCATCCGGGTCGCTGGGTACCAGGAGATCCTTGAGCTCACCCTCGGCCGTGTCCATCTCTGCGGACAGACGCTTGGCCTCGGCGGCGAAATCGGCGTCGTCCTCGGCCAGTTCCACGGCGGCTGCGTGGTCGGCTTCGAGTTGGGCGAAGTGACGGGCGGCCGCGGCGACCTTGTCGAGTTCCGCGTACCGTCTGGTCAGCTTCTTGGCCCGGCCGGCGTCAGCGTGGACCGCGGGGTCGGAGAGTTCCTCCTGCACCCGGGCGTGCTCATCGAGCAGTGCACTGACGCTGGCCGTGAGGGTGTCGTCGACCATCTCAGCTGTTGTCGGTCGACGACTTCGGCAGTGGGGTCGTCTTCTGCACCTGCATGAGGAACTCGACGTTCGAGCCGGTCTCCTTGAGCTTCGACATGAGCAGTTCGACTGCCTGCTGCTGCTCGAGTCCCGAGAGCAGTCTGCGCAGCTGCCACATGACCTTCGTCTCTTCCTGGGTCATGAGCATCTCTTCGCGGCGGGTGCTCGAGGAGTTGACGTCGATGGCCGGGAAGATGCGCTTGTCGGCAAGCTGACGGCTCAGACGCAGCTCCATATTGCCGGTGCCCTTGAACTCCTCGAAGATGACTTCGTCCATCTTGGAGCCGGTCTCGACGAGAGCGGTGGCGAGGATGGTCAGCGAGCCGCCGCCTTCGATATTGCGTGCAGCACCGAAGAATTTCTTCGGCGGGTAGAGCGCATTGGCGTCGACACCGCCGGAGAGGATCCGTCCGGATGCCGGCTGGGCGATGTTGTAGGCACGTCCCAGGCGTGTGATGTTGTCAAGCAGCACGACGACATCAGAACCCATCTCGACGAGACGCTTGGCGCGTTCGATGGCGAGTTCGGCGATCGTGGTGTGGTCGTCGGCCGGACGGTCGAAGGTCGAGGCGATGACCTCGCCCTTGACCGCACGCTGCATGTCCGTGACTTCCTCGGGACGTTCGTCGACGAGGACGACCATGAGGTGCGCTTCGGGGTTGTTCTCCGTGATCGCGTTGGCGATCTGCTGCATGATCGTCGTCTTGCCGGCCTTCGGAGGCGCGACGATGAGTCCACGCTGGCCCTTGCCGATGGGGGTGATGAGATCGATGAGACGAGTCGAGTGCAGCTTCGAGGTGGTCTCGAGGCGCAGACGATCCTGAGGGTAGAGCGGAGTCAGCTTGGAGAACTCGACACGGCTGCGGGCATCGTCGACGGTGAGCCCGTTGACGGAATCGAGGCGGACGAGAGCATCGAACTTCTCGCGCTTGTTGTTCCGCTGTTCGTTCTCACGCGGCTGACGGATCGCACCGGCGACAGCGTCGCCCTTGCGCAGACCGTTCTTGCGCACCATGGATGCCGAAAGATAGACGTCGTTCGGTCCCGGCAGGTAGCCGGAGGTGCGGAGGAAGGCGTAGTTGTCGTGGACATCGAGGATGCCGCCGACGGGGATGAGCACATCGTCGTTGCGGATGTCCGGCTCGTCGTTGCCGCGGCCGCGGCGCTTCCGGTCACGACCCCGTCCGCGGCGGTTGTTGCCGCGATCGTCATCGTCGTTGCCGCGGTTGCGACGATCGTTGCGATCGTTGTTGCCGCCCCGGTCGTTGCGGTGGCCGCGATCGTTGCCGCCGTCCCGGTCGTTGTTGCCGCGGTCATTGCCGCCTCGGTTGTCGTCGGAGCGGTCGTTGTTCCGGCTGCGACGGTCGTTGTCGCGCCCGCCGCGGTGGTCTCGGTCGGAGCGGTCCTGGTCGCCGGAGCGATCCTGGCCGCCGCGGTCGGCTGCTTCCTCACCGCTGCCGTTGCGGCCCTCGGTCTGGGACTCGGAGCCCCGGGAGCGAGAACGGCTGCGGCGAGAGCGCTGACGATCCTGGTCGCCGCTGTTCTCCTCGGAGGGTGCTCCTCCCGATCGATCCGCACCGGTCTCGTTCGCCGTCGAAGACGACGAGGCCTCGGAGTTCGGTTCGATGATGAGTGCCGGAGCGTCCTCGGACGCGGAAGCGGCAGAGCGACGCGAGGAGCGACGGTTCGTCGACTCCGGCTTCTTCTCGTCCTGCTTCTCCGCGGGCTTCTCGGTCTTGGCGGCCGGTTCTGCGGCGGACTTCTTCTCGCTGGGGGCGGACTTCTTCTCAGCGGATCCGCCCGAGTGGCTGTTGATGGCGTCGATCAGTTCGCTCTTGCGAAGGCGACGGTAACCCTTGATTCCCAGCCCGGCAGCCATTTCTTGGAGCTGAGGCAGCCGCAGCGCTGTGAGGCTGCCTGTGCGCGGGGTGGAATCCTGAGTGGTGGTTTCAGACACGAAGGTCCTTCTCCCTCTTTCGGCCGTGCGGCATGTGCCGTTTGCTCACGGCGACGGAAACACCATTGACGGTGCGTTGTGAAAGAAAACCTGCTAAAGAATGAGCAGGAGATGTTCCAGAATGTATGACATCGGCGACGGACCTGTGTAGAACAGCGGGAAGCCGTGCCCTGTCGGAACACCCACAGTCTACTTGTTCGGAGACGATCTGGCGAATCGTTTCCTCAGATTTCTCGGCTCACCCGGTAACCACCGAGGTCAATCGCGGTTCGCTGAGCGACGAAGCCTTCTGCCACGAGGGCGTCGGGAACCGCCTCGGCGAGGACGAGCACCGTCGGTCCGGCGCCGGAGACGACGGCCGGGAGACCATCGGCGCGCAGTGCGTCGACCAGCGCCATCGACTCCGGATAGGCGCCGCGGCGGAATTCCTGATGGAGCTGGTCGCGGGTGGCTTCGTACAGCACCTGGGAGTCATTGCTCATCCCGTGGACGAGCAGGCCTGCCCGAGCCGAATTGTCGGCCGCGATCGCGTGATCGATGCCGGCGGGAATGAGCCCACGGGCGACCTCGGTGTCAAGGCGGAACGAGGGCACGAGCACGGTGACCGCCTCGATGGTGCGCACTGGCACCTGCCACGACTTCACGGGCTCCGACAGAGAGACGGTGAGTCCGCCGAAGATCGCGGGGGCGGCATTGTCCGGATGCCCCTCGACGGCGGTGGCGATCTCGAGGATCCGGTCCCGGCTCAGCTCGACTCCGGTCGACCAGGCTCCGAGCTCCGCTGCGAGGCCGATGCCGGCCACGACGGCCGCGGCCGAGGAGCCCAGTCCGCGGGAATGGGGAATCCGGTTGTCGCACTCCAGCGACAGACGCGGCCTCAACTCCGCCGCGACGGCGGGAAACTCCGAGTCGAGCACCTCACCGATGATGCGCATGATCAGGTGCGAGCCGTCCCGGGGCAGCACCTCGGCGCCCTCCCCCGTGACCTCGACGCAGCGGTGAGGGTCGACCGCTGCGTCGTGGACGGTGAGGCTGAGGGTGTCGACGATGTCGAGGGCCAGCCCGTACGAGTCGTAGCCGGGTCCCAGATTCGCCGAGGTGGCCGGGACCTCGAGTCGGACGCGCACCCTCAGCTGTCCTCGAGTCCCAGGGCGCGTGCGGCGCTGACGGCGTCGACGGAGACCCGCTTGGTCTCGATATCGGACCCGTCGGCGGTGTGCAGTGCCCAGCTGGGGTCCTTGAGTCCGTGACCGGTCACAGTGGCCGCGATCGTCGCATCGGCAGGGACCCGACCGGCGTCGGCCATCTTCAGCAGACCCGCCACCGAGGCGGCCGAACCGGGTTCGACGAAGATGCCCTCTTCGCTGGACAGGATCTTGTGGGCGGCGAGGATCTCGTCGTCGGTGACCGAATCGATGAGACCGCCCGAGTCGTCACGCGCCGCTTCGGCCTGCGTCCAGCTGGCGGGGTTGCCGATGCGGATGGCGGTCGCCACCGTGTCCGGTTCGTCGACGGGGTGACCGAGCACCAGCGGTGCGGCACCGGCGGCCTGGAAGCCCCACATCTGCGGCAGCTGCTTGGAGATCCCGTGTTCGCGGTATTCCTTGTAGCCCTTCCAGTACGCCGTGATGTTGCCGGCGTTGCCGACAGGCAGAACATGGATGTCGGGAGCGTCGCCGAGGACGTCGACGATTTCGAAGGCCGCGGTCTTCTGACCTTCGATGCGATCGGGATTGACCGAGTTGACGAGGTGGACCGGGTAGGACTCCGAGAGCTTGCGGCACAGCGTCAGGCAGTCGTCGAAGTTCCCGTCGACTTCGAGCAGGGTCGCTCCGTGGGCGATGGCCTGGCTCATCTTCCCCGGCGCGATCTTGCCGGTGGGCACGAGCACAGCGCAGGTCAGCCCGGCCTTCGTGGCATAGGCGGCGGCAGAGGCCGAGGTATTGCCCGTCGAGGCGCAGATGACGGCTTTGGCACCATGGGCCACAGCCTTGGTGATCGCCATCGTCATACCGCGGTCTTTGAACGACGCAGTCGGATTGAGGCCCTCGTACTTCACCCACACCTGGGCACCGGTGCGTGAGCTGAGCTTCTCCGCCCTGATCAGCGGGGTCCCGCCTTCACCGAGTGTGACGGCAGGAGTGTCAGCGGAGATGTCGAGCAGGCTGCGGTATTCCTCGACGACGCCCTGCCACTGGTGTCTGGGGTAGTTCATAGTCACTGTCCTTCTACGCGGATCACGGATTTGACGGTGTGGACGACAGGCAGATCGACGAGTCGATCGACCGTCTTCTGCAGAGTCGAGTCGGTGTTCGAGTGGGTGGCCAGCACGAGCTTCGCGTGCTGGACGCCGTTGTCGTCGATGTCCCCGATCGTCTGTCGCATCAGTTCGATGGATGCCCCTTCATCGGCGAAGACCTCGGAGACCGCGGCGAGCACACCGGGACGGTCGACCACGTCGAGGGTGATGTGGTACCTGGTCGTAATCGCCGAGATCGGCAGGATCGGGTAGTCCTCGTGGAAGGGGCGTTCGTACTGTCCGCGTCCGCCGAGCACCTTGCGCCTGGCCACGGACACGAGGTCACCGAGCACCGCGGATGCGGTCGGTGCTCCCCCGGCGCCCTGTCCGTAGAACATCAGCTCGCCGGCGGCTTCGGCCTCGATGAACACGGCGTTGAAGGCACCGCGGACGGATGCCAGTGCGTGTCCTCGGTCGAGAAGCGCCGGATAGACGCGCGCCGAGAGTCCGGCACCCGCCGGTGATGAGGCCACACGTTCGCACACGGCGAGGAGTTTGATGACGAAGCCCTGGTCCCGGGCGGTCTCGACCATCTCGGCGGTGACGCCTTCGATGCCTTCGACGTGGACGTCATCGATCGACACGGGGGCGTGGAATGCCAGAGAGGACAGGATCGCAGCCTTCGCCGCCGCATCGTGTCCGCCGATGTCAGCGGTCGGATCGGCCTCTGCGTATCCGAGCCCTTGGGCGGCGGTGAGCGCCTGGTCGAAATCCCAGCCCTCGGAGTCCATCTGATCGAGGATGTAGTTCGTCGTGCCGTTGACGATGCCCATGATGCGTTCGATCCGGTCGCCGGCCAGCGAATCGCCGACGGGTCGGATGATCGGGATGGCCCCTGCCACCGCCGCTTCGTGTTCGAGACGCACACCAGCGGCGTCGGCAGCGGACATGAGCTCGCCGTAGCTGGCGGCCAGCAGAGCCTTGTTCGCGGTCACGACCGATGACCCCTGGCGCAGCGCTGCGGTGATGAGCGAGCGGGCGGGTTCGATTCCGCCCATCAGCTCGACGACGATATCGGCTCCGGCGATGGCCGCCTCGGCGTCGGTCGTCAGCAGCTTCTCGTCGATTCCCGCACGGGCCTTCGATGCATCGCGGACGACGATGGCGCTCAGCTCCAGCGGAGCGCCGATGCGCTCGGCCAGGCCCTCCGCGCGATCCTGGATTCGGGCGGCGACCTCCGTGCCGACGACTCCGCATCCGAGCATGGCAACCTTCAGTGCCTGCATTTCCTCACCTTTTCCGCACTTGTCTCTCACGCTCATCAGTTCGACGCCTCTCCCCCGGCCATTCCCGGGTCCGTGGCGAACATCTGCGTGTGGTCTTCGGGGGTCACGATCCACTCAACTCTATCGGCCTCGACCGCCAGCACGCCCGGCCGGGGCAGATGGTTGTAGTTGTTGGCCAGCGAGCGGCAGTACGCCCCGGTGGTGGGGACCGCGACGAGGTCGCCTGCGGTGACGTCTGCCCCCATGTATTCGTCGCGGACGATGATGTCACCGGATTCGCAGTGCTTGCCGACGACCCGCACGATCGCAGGCTCGGCGTTCGAGTTCCGGTTGGCCAGGGTGCACGAATAGTCCGCATCGTAGAGTGCCGTGCGGATGTTGTCGCTCATTCCCCCGTTGACAGCGACATACGTGCGAGTTCCGCTGTCCGTGCTCACCTGTTTGACGGTGCCGACCTCGTAGAGAGTGAACACCGCCGGGGAGACGATGGCGCGACCGGGTTCGATGGAGATCCTGGGGACGCTCGTGCCCAGGCCCCGGCATTCCTTGGCCACGACGGCAGCGAGCTCTGCAGCCATCTCCGCGACCGGGATCGGTGTGTCCTGGGAGGTGTAGCGGATGCCGAAGCCGCCGCCGAGGTCGACATCGGGCAGGTCGATGCCGTGTTCGCCCATGATCTCGGCTCGGAAGGCGAGTACGCGGGCGGCGGCGACCTGGAATCCGGAGATGTCGAAGATCTGCGAACCGATGTGGGAGTGGAGACCGTCGAGACGCAGATGTTCGGATTCGGCGACCAGACGAGCGGCCCGGGCGGCGGTGCCGTCGGCGAGAGAGAGCCCGAACTTCTGGTCTTCGTGAGCCGTGGCGATGAAGTCGTGGGTGTGCGCTTCGACGCCGACCGTGACTCGCAGCATGACCGGGGCGACCGTTCCCCTGGCCGCAGCGATGGATTCCAGACGTGCGACCTCATCGAGGCTGTCGACGAAGATCCTGGCCACGCCGTAGTCGAGGGCGTATTCGAGCTCCGCCGCCGATTTGCTGTTTCCGTGCAGCCCGACGCGGTCGCCGGGGACACCGGCGGCGCGGGCGATCATCATCTCGCCCAGGGAGCAGGTGTCGAGGCCCAGCCCGGCCTTATGCACCCAGCGGGCCACAGCTGTGCACAGGAATGCCTTCCCGGCGTAGAACACATCGGCGCCGGCCAGTCCCTTCTCCACGGAGAAGGCGTTGGAGAACGTGCTCAGGTAGGCCTCGGCACGGCTGCGGAAGTCAGCGACGTCCATGACGAGAGTGGGGGTTCCGTAGCGTTCGGCCAGGTCCGTCACGGAATGACCGGCGATCGTGAGCACACCGTCGTCGGTCTTCGTGACGTTGTCCGACCACAGACTCGGCAGCAGCGCATTGACGTCATCGGGATAGGGCAGCCACACCGGGGCCGGTGTCGCGTGCAGGGTCCCTGCGATATGTGCGGGCATCAGATCCTCTCCGGGGCCGAAGCGCCCAAGTGTCGTAGTCCTGCGGCGAGGACGATGATGACGGCTCTCAGAGCGAAGAGCCGGGAGGCATGGGTGACGGTGATGTCCTCATCGACCGTCGGAGTGACCGGACAGCGGCGGATCCAGTCCTCGACGGCATCGGCGAGGTCGAGGAGAGCGTTGACGAACAGATCGTTCTCGCCGAGGCGGCGCGAGCGTTCCAGCGCTGACGGCAGTCCCGCCACGGCGTTGAGCATTCGCGTCTCACTCGGATCCTCGAGTCTCGCCGTGTCGACGGCCTCGGACGGGATTCCCGCCCGGTGCGCCCGCCGCTGCTCCCGGCAGGCGGCGGCATGGCCGCGCTGCAGGCTGTTCACCGCGACCGGGTCGACGTCACGGTCGTGGTCGCCGGCGACAGGCGCCTGTGCCGATTCCCGGTCCGCAGCGGCGAGCAGCGTGCGCAGAGGCGACCCGTCCTGTTCCGCTCCCTCGATCGAATCGGTCTCCCCCGCTGCGGTGATGATGTCGCTGAGCACATGTGCTCTGCCAGCGGGAGTGAGGGTCACGTTGACGAAGCCGGGCCCGGCGATGACGGCATCCGCCACCTCGGGGAGGGCACACAGTTCGGTGCACAGATGTGCGGCGAGCTCGGTCCGCTGCTCGGGTGCAGCGGCGGCGCGCAGCGCCACGGGCGTTGTCCAGTCACCGAGTTCGGAACGGTTCGGAGCCAGGACGTCGATCTGCATGGCGAACCCCGGTTCGACGAGGCCCGCCTCGGCCGTCGCCAAGGCGCGCGCGAGTGCAGTCTGCAAGTCTTCCGGGGTCACTCGAACAGAGTACTCGGGCCCGGACGACGGGGACGAATCCGATGTCATCTTCGCTCTCATGACGAGACGGATGCCCGCTGGGCCTCAGATGACGCCGGGTCGGCAGGCGGCGTGGCTGACGAAGAATTTGACGGCCACCGAGGCGAGCACCACGACGAATGCCGGCCACATGCTGTCGAAGCTCTGGAGGAGAAAGGCGAAGATCAGCGGGCCGGTGGCTGCGAGCAGGTACCCGCCGCCCTGGACGAAGCCGGACAGGGAAGCCGCCGCCTCGGCGTTTCGCGCCCGGAGGGTGATGAGTGTCAGTGCGAGTGGGAACGTGGAGATGCCGATGCCCAGCAGCACTGTCCACAGCACGGGAGCCGCTGTCGGCAGCAGCCACAGACCCAGGTACCCCACGGCCAGGCTGAGGCAGAAGCCGACGACGATGGGATAGGCCGAGGTCATCTTCTGAGCCAGCGTCGGCAGGACGAATCCGAGGACGAGAGGGATGGCGGTGACCAGCGCGAGCATCGCCCCGCCGAAGGCAGCATCGAACCCGGAGCGGGTGAGCAGGCCCGGCAGCCAGGTGAAGAGGATGAAGTTGTTGAACGACGTCAGACCCGTCATCGTCATCAGCGCCCACGCCCGTGGGCTGCGCAGAAGGCGCGAGAGCTCACTGCCGCCGACGACGGCGACGGCCACCTCGGCGGCGGGTGCGGGCCTGACGATGCGGATGACGATCCACACGGCCGCCCCCAGAGCCGCGAAAGCGGCCCAGACGAGCAGTGAGCCTCTCCAACCGACACCGGAGGCGAGGGGAACCGCCACGAGCGGCGGAATGAATGTCCCGAACTGGAGGAGCCCGACGTGCACGGTCGACATGAGGGCCACTCTGTCGGGGAAATACGATTTCACCAGGGGCGGGAGGATGACGTTGCCGATGCCCATTCCCAGCAGGGCCAACACGCTCAGCGCCAGGAACAGCGACGGCGAATCGATGACCGCGCGGACACCCAGTCCGATCATGACCATCACCATGGCGGCCAAGGTCAGGCCGAGTCCGGAGAAGCGGGCATAGAGCCGCGGGGTGATGAAGCCGCTGATGCCGTAGAGCAGCGGCGGCAGCATGCCGATGACGGCCAGGAACACCGCGCTCAGGTCGATCTCTTCGCCCATCGTGTCGAGCAGAGGCGAGAGCCCGGTGACTCCCGGGCGCAGATTGAAGGCAGCGAAGACGATTCCGAGGACGATCAGAAAGCGGATGCGCGCGGAGTTCATGAGCTCTTTCCTATCAGACACCGACGTCCGGTTCGGTGGCCGGGGCCCATCAGAAGTCGAGTTTGAGACCTTCGACCGGTGAGAGTCGGGACGCTCGCCTGGCCGGTGCCAGAGCGGAGAGGATGCCGGCGACGACCGCCACGCCGAGGATGCCGAGGAAGGACGGGGCAGAGAAGTCGACGATGAGGTCGGTGGAGTAGTCGTGGGTGACCAACCGTGTGCCGACGATGCCCAGGGCACCGCCGAGCACGAGTCCCAGCAGTGCAGCCACCGATGAGATGAGCACCGCCTCGAGCGCCAGAAGAGTCCGCAGCTGCGCGATGCTCAGCCCCAGCGCCCGCATCAGCGCGTTCTCCCGGCGGCGCTCGATGACGGAGAGGCTGACCGTGTTCGAGACGCCGATGAGCGCGATGACCACAGAGACGAAGAGCAGAGCCACCGCCCCGGCGAGCAAGACATCGATGAGTTCGGAATAGGCCCCCCGGGCGACGGCCGAGCCGCCGACCTCGTCGCTGGAGACGTCGAGCGTCTCGGCCACGGACTGGCGGATGCGGGTGATCTCGTCGACGTCGACATCCTCGTCGAGGCGGACGAGCACGGCCGTCGTCGTCGCCGAGATGCCGAGATCGTTGCCGACGTCGGGGGTGGTGAAGAAAGCGAGGCTGGAGAGGCCGTCCCTGTGCACGGGCACGCTCATCTCGTTGAGCCCTTTCACCCGCACTGTCGGTGAAGGATAGTCTTCGGGGACCGTGACCCGTCCGGACACGATATTCGCGGCCGCGCCTCCGAGTACGGTCTCGGCGCTGTCCGGGTCGATGACGAAGATCTCGGGACGGGAGCCCTTGAAGTCTTCGACCGCCTCGGCGCGGTGGGCGAGGACCGCGGTGGACACGCCGCGGATCCCGCGCACATCCTCGAGTTGGTCATCATCGACGAGGCCCGACAGCGGCACGGAGATGTCGACGGGATAACGCTGGTCGAGTCCGTGGCTGAGCGTCGCCTTCGTCGACATGCCGCCCACGAGGATCGTCGCCACCAAGGTCACACCGATGATGAGCGCCGTGGCTGTGGCCGCGGTGCGACGCGGATTGCGCAATGTGTTCAGGGTCGCCAGCTGACCGGGAACGCCCCAAGGGCTGAACAGCACCTCCCCCGTCCACGCGACGACGGGCGGGATGATCTTCGCCGCGCTGATGACCAGCCCCGTGACCACGAGTCCCCCACCCAGCGCTCCGCCGAGGATCCAGAGCTGAGAGGCCGACACCGCATAGACCGAGACGATGACGAGAACCACACCCAGCCCGATGCAGCCGAAACCCACGAGGTGCCGTGGACGAGCGCGGGTGCTCGGCGAGATGGAAGCGTCGAAGGGCTGGAGTGCTTCGAGCGGCGTCACAGCGATGGCACTGCGAGCCGGTCGGATGGTGGCCACAATCGTCAGCAGGGCACCGACGACGACACCGCTGACCAGGGCGGAGACGGGAACGGTGAGAGTGTCGTAGGGGAACTCCTGCGGCCAGTAGCGCACCGCCACAGCCATCAGTCCGCGACTGCCGACGACCCCGGTGAGCACACCGAAGATCGACCCGAGCAATCCGACGAAGAGCCCTTCGGCCACGACCGAGCCGTACATCTGCACGCGGGTGGCGCCGAGGCAGCGCAGCAGAGCGAATTCCCGACGGCGTCCGGCGACGATGACCGAGAAGGTGTTGGAGACGACGAGGATGGCGACGATGACGGAGATTCCGGCGAAGACGAGCAGGAGACCGGTCACGACGGCGTTGCCGCCGGAGAGGCGGTCGGTCTTCGCTTTTACGGCATCGTCCACGGAGAGCGCTTCGAGGCTGCCGTTCAGTTCCGAACCGTCGATGACCCTCTGCAGCTGTGTACGCACAGCCTCTGGGTCCGCGCCGCTCTCGAGGGCGATCTGAATGGCGATGACATCGCCCTGCTGGGCGAAATACTCCTGATAGCCCGATGCTGTCGTCAGCGCTCGAGTGGCACCGGGCAGGGCCGGATCCTGCCCCATTTCGGCGATGCCCACGACGGAGAAGGTGACGCTGCTCTGACTCGAACCCCGGTAGATCGGCATGTCATCGTTTCCGCTCTCCACCGGGACCGCATCGACGGTGAAGCGAATCTCATCGCCGACTCCGAGGTTGAGATCGCTGGCCGTGCGCGTGTCGAGCACGAGGTCCGTCGTTGCTTCTGGTCGCTGACCGGAGACCATTTCGAACGTGTCGAGCCGTTCGTCGGCAGGCACCGGAGACAGCGCAAAAGAGCTTTCGGAGAATGCGGATCCTCGGCCCGTGGTCACTGTGCGGGCCGACAGCGACGCGGTGGCCACCCCGTCGACTTCAGCCAAGGGGCGCAGCAGCGGAGACGCCTCGTCTCCCCCGACGAAGACGTCTCGGTCCGGGACGACGGTGAGGTCGGCGTTCTCGAAAGATCGGCCGACGGCGTGTTCGAGGCTGTCCTGCAGCGAGGAGTTGATGATCAGGGTTGTTGCGACGAATCCGGAAGCCAATGCGATGCCGAGGCCGATTGCGAGGAATCGGGCCCAGTGGATCCGAATCTGCGCGAGGGCGACAGCGATCACAGAGAACTCAGTTCACTCAGCGCCGTGACCACGCTCTCTCGCGTCGGCTGACGGACTTCACCCGTGGCTCGCCCGTCCTTGAGCAGGACGACCCGCCCGGCGTGAGATGCCGCGACGGGGTCGTGGGTGACCATGATGATCGTCTGCCCGTACAGGGTCGTGGCCCGACCGAGCAGGGACAGGACCTCCGCTCCGGCGTGGGAGTCGAGGTTTCCTGTGGGCTCGTCGGCGAAGATGACATCCGGCCGCGTCAGCAGAGCCCGGGCCACGGCGACTCTCTGCTGCTGACCGCCGGAGAGCTCGTGCGGACGATGCTGCAGACGATCGCCGAGTTCGAGGCGTTCGACCACTTCGGCCTTCCACTGGCGATCGATCTTCTTCCGGGCCAGTGAGACCGGCAGTTCGATGTTCTGTTCAGCGCTCAGCGTCGGGACGAGGTTGAAGGCCTGGAAGATGAAGCCCACGCGGTCACGCCGCAGCTGAGTCAGCTGCCGGTCGTTGAGACGGGTGATGTCCTGGCCCCGCATGATGATCGAACCCGAATCGACACGGTCGAGCCCGGCAAGCACATGCATGAACGTCGATTTTCCGGACCCGGAGGGCCCCATGATGGCGGTGAAGCGTCCCGATTCGAAGTCGACGCTGATGTCGTCGAGAGCGTCGACTGCCGTATCACCGCGACCGAAGCTCTTGCGCAGTCCCTGCGCTCGGAGGACGATCTCATCGTCCCCCGCGCTGGTCTGGACGGGTTCTTCAGCAGGTTCCGACATCGTATGCCTCACATCGCGGTCTGGGTCTCGACTCCGACTACCTTAGATCCTGGCTGCACCACCGACCACTCGGACCGCCTATGCAGAACCGCCCACCTCAGAAGTTGAGATGGGCGGCATCGTGGTGCCCGCGACAGGATTCGAACCTACGACCTTCTGCTCCGGAGGCAGACGCTCTATCCACTGAGCTACGCGGGCAACGGTTGCAACTCTATCACCGTTGGGCACCACCTCCCAAAACGACACCGCGAGCAGTCCTCCGAGGACTGCCCGCGGTGTCGTGGGGCTGTGATCAGCGATATTCGAGCAGATCAGGCACCCTTCATAGCCTTGCGGCCGGGCACATATTCCCAGTGCCAGAGCTCATAGGAATTGCGCTTGGCCCAGTCCGGATTCTCCCACCCGAACTTCTCAGCGTTGGCGACGAGCCATTCGTACTGCTGGCCGGTTCCGTTCTGCGTTCCCGCGCCGAGGTCCAGTGCCAGGCCCCAACCGTGGTTGGAGGTTCCGGGACGAGCTGCGAAGCCGGGCTTGCGTGCGGCGACGGAGACCTGTGATTCCAGCGACCGGTAGGAGTCGGTGACTGCGAGGTCTTTGCCGGTGTCCTTCTTGAAGGCAGCGTTCATCTTCGCGAACGACACAGCCGCATCGGAGCGCAGCTTGTGGTTGCCCACGCCGATCTCACACAGCCATCCGTCGGGCAGCTCGCCGTTGCTCGCCTCGCCCTTCGGCGCTGCTTCGTCACAGCCGGGCAGAACGGTCTTCGTGATCGCGCGAGATGCCGCGTCGACCTTGGTCTGCTTGGCGCTCGGGGCGCCGATGGTCATCGAGGTCTTGTCATCGTCGTCGACCTTGATGTCGGCGGAGACCGATTCGGCGTTGATCGCACGTGGCTGGGACTGTGCGGCCGTGTCGTCGACCTTGACTTCCTGGTTGCCGCTCATGTTGCCGGCGACCATCACGGCAGCGATGGCGGTACCGGTGACCGAGACGGTGGCCAGAGCGGAGAATGTGGTGACCTGACGGCGGCGGACCGAGCGCAGCAGCGAACCGTCGGAACCGCGGTTGCCGAGCTCAGCCGCGGCCAGCGTCGACGTATGACCCGCAGGGGTCATCGGCCGAGAAGCCTCTTTGGCCATCGCTGCCCGTCGCGGTGAGCCCGCTGCTGCGCGGGCCTCGGCTGCCATCGCCGCGCGACGAGGTGAAAGGACTGCGGATGCGCTGTTCCGCGACTGCGATGTCACGGGATGCGAAGAGTTGATCGTCGAAACCTGCGAAGAGGCGTTCTGCTTCCGCAGATCACGTCGGCGGACCTGCGGCGCCTCGACGGTCGAGAGCTCACTCGACATAGTGCTCCATACTGTTGGTGAAGATTGTGCGGTGGAAGCCCTCTGCCGGGCGCCCGAAAGCTGATGTCACAACACTATAACGACATTGTTACAGAATGTCACCTTCAGTTCATTCACAGCGTGTGACCAGGACATTTCCTGACGATGCATGGTCACAGATCACTACAGGCGCCCTACTCCAGGTGTCCTGAATCACCGTTTCGTTACGAACCATTACACAGTCGGTCACCTTTGGGAGTCCGCATCGAGCGGCACTTCCCACGAGCACAGACGCTGTCCGACAGCCGAACACATGGCCCCGCACACCGCCACAGCGCCGGGAGCGGACGCGACGCCTCGACGGCGGCCTCCCCGCAATCAGGAGACCGCCGTCGAGGCGAAAGGGTGAGCCGGGCGGATCGGCCGGCGCAGAATGCTCAGCGGCGGAAGTCGAATCGTCCCCGCTGCATCGCGTCCTGGACTTCGCCGACGAGCTCTTCGAGCACGTCCTCGAGGAACAGCACGCCGAGGACCTGCGCCTGCGAGTCGATGACGCGGGCGACATGGATTCCGGCCTTCTGCATCTGCGCCAGCGCCTCTTCGACCTCGTCATCGGCAGTGACCGTGAACAGGGGGCGGAAGCGCTTGCTCTGCACCGGAGCGTCGAAGGCCTCTTCGGTGTCCGCGTAGAGGACATCCTTGATGTGGAGGTAGTCCTGCGGATACCCGTCGTCACCGACGACGAAGTAGCGGGAGAAGCCTGTCTTGCCGACCAAGGTCACAAGCTCGTTCGGGGTCACCTTGTCCGAGATCGTGACGAGTTCGGACATCGGGACCATGATGTCGGACGCAGTCTTGTCGCTGAACTCGATGGCCCCCTTGAGCAGCCCTGTGTCATCACTGAGCAGTCCTTCGCGCTTCGACTCGGCCACGATCGATTCGACCTGCTCGATCGTATAGGCCTCATTGACCTCGTCACGGGCCTCGATCTTGAACAGGTGGAGGACCCCATTGGCCAGGCCGTTGAGGGGGCGGATGACGAAACCGAAGACCCGCGCCAGGAACACCAGCGGTGTCGCCAGCAGCATCACGGCCTGGCCGGAGGCGGCCAGCGCCAGGTTCTTCGGCACCATCTCACCGATGACCACGTGCAGGTAGGTGACGACGCCGAGCGCCAGGACGAAGGAGATCGTCGAGGACAGTCCGGCGGGAATGCCCAGGCCCTCGAGGGGACCGGCGAGCAGGTGGTGGATGGCCGGTTCGGCCACATTGCCCAGAAGCAGGGAGCACACAGTGATGCCGAGCTGGCAGATCGCCAGCATCAGTGACACGTGCTCCATCGCATAGAGAGCGGTCTTGGCCGCCGCGGAGCCTTCTGCCGCTCGCGGCTCGATCTGTGATCGCTTGGCAGCGACCACCGCGAATTCGGCGGCGACGAAGAAGGAGTTGCCCAGCAGGAGAACGACCAGCCAGACCAGTCCGAACCAATCGGCGCTCATCGAGTCTCACCTCCGGTTTCGAAACCCCCCGCGTCGGCGGCGCGCAGCACCACCCGGAGGCGTTCGATGCGTCGTCCATGCATCCGTTCGACCACGATGCGGGCATCCTCCATGCAGACCTCGTCACCCGGTTCGGGGATCCTTCCGAGCTCCTTGAGGACGAATCCGGCCATAGTCTCGTAGTCCGAGTCCTCCGGGATGTTGACCCCGATCGTCGACGAGATCTCATCGGGTCGCAGCTGACCGGGCACTATCCAGGAGCCGTCGCGAGCCGGTCGTGCCGCGACGCGCATCCGATCATGCTCATCGGCGACCTCGCCCACGAGCTCCTCGACGACATCCTCGAGAGTGACCACTCCGGCTGTGCCGCCGAACTCATCGACGACCACAGCCATCTGCAGGCCGGTGGCGCGCAGCTCCAAGAGCAGCGGGTCGAGGCGCTGCGTCTCCGGGATCTCACGAACCTCGGTCATCAGCCCTCCTGCGTAGGCGTCGTCGCGGTTGCTCGGAGGCACGGCGAAGGCCTGTTTGACGTGAACGACTCCGACGATGTGGTCCTTGTCCTCGTCAGCCACGGGAAACCGGGAGAATCCGGTGTCCCGGGCCTGTTCGATGATCTGTCGAGCCGTGGTGTCCTTGTCCACCGTGGACATGCGCGTGCGCGGAGTCATCACGTCTTCCGCGGTGCGTTCGGAGAAGCTCAGAGTCCTCTCCAGCAGACCTGCTGTCTGCTCATCGAGCACGCCCTCTTCGGCGGAGTGCCTCACGAGTGAGGTCAGCTCCTCCGGGGAACGCCCCACCGAACCTTCTTCCTGCGGCTCGATGCCCATCGACATCAGGATCTTGTTCGCCGTGCCGTTGAGGACGGCGATGACGGGTTTGAAGACGAGCGAGAAGACGTACTGGATCGGTGCGGCGATGCGACCGGTCGCCAGCGGCACAGCGATGGCGAGGTTCTTCGGCACGAGCTCTCCGAAGATCATCGATCCCACGGTGGAGACGATGAGGGCGATGGTCAGCGCCAGCGGGGCCGCGAGGCCGGGGCCGACGCCCCAGGCCTCGAACAGCGGCGCCAGCAGCCTGCCCAAGGACGGTTCCATGAGGTAACCGGTGAGCAGAGTGGTGATCGTGATGCCCACCTGCGCTGCCGAGAGCTGGGTGGACAGGTGGGTCATCGAACGCCGAAGCGTCTTCGCGCCGACGACACCTTCTTCAACCGCCTTATCGGCTGTATGGCGGTCAAGCGTCAGCAGCGAGAATTCGGCTGCGACGAAGACTCCGGTGCCGAGGATGAGCAGCAGTGCGAGGGCGAGGAGTATCCATTCCATCAGTGACTGTCCCCGCCGTTCGCTGTCTGCTCAGCAGAGCAGGTGAGGTCTGAGACCCTCGCGGGGTGAGGGTCGTCATCTGGGGCGCCGGCTTCCCGCCGGCCGGGACTGTCACTGTGCATGAGGAGATCTTACCAACTTCCCGACAGCGGTCGGCCCTCTTCGTAGCCGGCGGCGCTCTGGACACCGACCGCGGCCAGACGCGCGAATTCTCCGAGATCACCGGCCCCGGCATAGGTGCAGGAGCTGCGGACGCCCGAAGTGATGCCGTCGATCAGGTCCTCGACCCCAGGAGATTCAGGGTCGATGTACATGGTCGACGAAGAGATGCCCTCTTCGAACAGTCCCTTCCGAGCACGCGCAAAGGCCGATTCCGCTCTGGTCCGGTTGGCCACGGCCCGAGCCGAAGCCATGCCGAAGCTCTCCTTGTACTTCCGGCCCTCTCCGTCGACGAGCAGGTCCCCGGGCGACTCGTGGGTCCCGGCGAACCAGGATCCGACCATCACCTGAGAGGCCCCGGCGGCCAGGGCCAGAGCGACATCGCGGGGGTAGCGGACTCCGCCGTCGGCCCACACGTAGGCACCCAGCTCGCGAGCCGCCTCGGCGCATTCGAGCACTGCGGAGAACTGTGGACGACCGACCGCGGTCATCATCCGGGTCGTGCACATGGCGCCCGGGCCGACTCCGACCTTGACGATGTCGGCGCCGGCAGTGACGAGGTCGCGGACTCCTTCGGCGGTGACGACGTTTCCGGCCACGATCGGCACCCCGAGCTCGGCATCGGCGATCGCCGACAGCGTGTCGAGCATCTTCACCTGGTGACCATGGGCGGTGTCGACGACGAGGACGTCCGCACCGGCTTCGACCAGCGCAGCGGCACGTTCGACCGCGGCACCGTTGACGCCGATGGCCACGGCGATCTTCAGCCGTCCCCGATCGTCGACATTGGGGGTGTAGATGGACGAGCGCAGCAGCGACTTCGGAGTCAGGCTGCCGAGCACCGTGTTCTCATCGTCGACGACGGCGGCGAACTCGGCTCGTGATTCCGTCATCGATTCGAAGAGGGACTCCAGCTGCGCAGCGTCCTCCCAGTAGACCTCGGAGGCGCGGATGACATGCGGTGAGGAGTTCAACAGCTCCGCCACCGAGGTGAAGCGATCGACTCCGCGCAGATCCGCGGCATTGATGATGCCCTCGAGCCGTCCCGCGTCGTCGGCGACGACGCCGAAGCCGTGCGGACGCTTGGCCAGCACGTGCAGGGCGTTGAGCACTGTGTCCTCAGGCGAGAAGCGCAGTGCGGATTCGAAGATCCGGTCGCGGCTCTTGACCCAGGCGATGGTCTCCTGCGCGGCGGTCAGCGGAATGTCCTGGGGCAGTACCGCCAGTCCGCCTCGACGTGCCATCGTCTCCGCCATCCGTCGACCGGACACTGCGGTCATATTCGCTGCCACGAGCGGCGTCGTCGACCAGGTCGGATCGGTCGTCGTGAGGTCGACGTCGAAGCGCGAAGTCAGCGCAGACGAATTCGGCACGAGGAAGACATCGGAGTAGGTGAGATCGGTGTTCGGGTCGTTCGAGATGAAACGCATAACACTATTGTCCATTAACTGCACATTCGATGGCACATCACGTTAGGCTTGGAGATGTCGTTAAGCAGCAAGTCTTGAATCAGGAAGTAGGCGATCAACGCCGTGTCCGTCAATACTCCGAACCCCACCGTTGAAGACTTCGGGTCGAATGAGTGGCTGGTCGAGGAATTGTATGAGCAGTACAAGTCAGATAAGAATTCGGTCGACCAGTCCTGGTGGCCCTTCTTCGACAAGTACGAGAAGAACGGCGGAGGCGCTCAGTCCGCTGCCGAGTCCGCTGCCGAGCAGGAGGCGAAGCCGGCCGCTAAGAAGTCGGATGCCAAAGCCCCTGCCTCAGCTTCATCCCCGGCGACCTCCCGTGAGACCTCTCGCGGCGTCTCCCCGTCCTCGGCTGAGTCCGAGACGCTGAAGGCCGAGACCAAGTCCGTGCCGAAGGTCACCGCGAAGGAAGCCGCACCGAAGCCCGCGCCGGAGGAGACGATCACTCCCCTGCGCGGCCCCGCGAAGCTCATCGCCAAGAACATGGATGAGTCGCTCGAAGTCCCGACCGCCACATCGGTCCGGGCTCTGCCTGCCAAGGCGCTCATCGACAACCGGATCGTCATCAACTCGCACCTCAAGCGCACCCGTGGCGGGAAGGTCTCCTTCACCCACCTCATCGGCTTCGCCGTGATCCGCGCCCTGCAGAACTTCCCCTCGCAGAACGTCTCCTACGACGTCCGCGACGGCAAACCTGTGATGGTCTCCCCCGCCCACATCAACTTCGGCCTCGCCATCGACGTGCCCAAGAAGGACGGATCCCGCACCCTGCTGGTGCCCAACGTCAAGAAGGCCGAGACGCTGACCTTCCGCCAGTTCGTCGACGCCTACGACGGCCTCGTCGACAAGGCACGACAGGGCAAGCTCACCGCCGACGACTTCGCCGGCACCACCGTCTCGCTGACGAACCCCGGCGGAATCGGCACTGTCCACTCCGTTCCGCGTCTGACCAAGGGCCAGGGCTGCATCATCGGCGTCGGCGCGCTCGACTACCCCGCCGAGTTCCAGGGTGCCAGCCAGCAGACCATCAACTCTCTGGCCGTGTCCAAGGTGCTGACCATGACCTCGACCTACGATCACCGCGTGATCCAGGGAGCCGGTTCGGGTGAGTTCCTCAAGCTCGTCCACAGCTACCTGCTCGGCGAAGACGGCTTCTACGACGATGTCTTCGAGTCCCTGCGCCTGCCCTATGAACCGGTGCGCTGGGTTCCGGACGTCTCGGCCGAAGACCAGGACGACGTCAACAAGACCGCACGCGTCATCGAACTCATCGATGCCTACCGCACGCGCGGTCACCTCATGGCCAATATCGATCCTCTGGTCTATCGTCAGCGGTCCCACCCGGATCTCGATATCAATCAGCACGGTCTGACTCTGTGGGATCTCGAACGCGAGTTCCCCACCGGCGGGTTCGGATCGAAGCCGATGATGCCCTTCCGCAGCATCCTCGGACTGTTGCGTGAGAGCTACTGCCGGACCACCGGCTTCGAATACATGCACATCGCCGACCCGGTCCAGCGCCGCTGGTTCCAGTCGAAGATCGAGGTTCCGCATCAGGAGCTCACCCGTTCGGAGCAGGGACACATCCTCGGCCGTCTCAACGCCGCCGAGGCCTTCGAGACCTTCCTCCAGACGAAGTACATCGGACAGAAGCGCTTCAGCCTCGAAGGCGGAGAGTCCGCGATCGTCCTGCTCGACGAGATCCTCAACCAGTCCGCCGACACCGGCCTCGATGAGGTCGCCATCGGCATGGCCCACCGTGGTCGCCTCAACGTGCTGACGAACATCGCCGGCAAGTCCTATGCGCAGATCTTCCGTGAGTTCGACGGAACCATGTCCCCGGACAGCGTCCAGGGCTCCGGCGATGTGAAGTACCACCTGGGCACCAAGGGTTCGTTCACCTCTCCGGCAGGCAACACCACCGGTGTCTACGTCGCGGCCAACCCCAGCCACCTCGAGACCGTCGATCCGGTCCTCGAGGGCATCGTGCGCGCCAAGCAGGATCTCGTCGACCAGGGCGAGTCCGGTTTCACCGTGCTGCCGGTCCTCGTCCACGGCGATGCCGCATTCGCCGGACAGGGCGTGGTCACCGAAACGCTCAACCTTTCCGAGCTGCGGGGCTACCGCACCGGCGGAACGGTTCACGTCATCATCAACAACCAGGTCGGGTTCACCACTCCCCCCGCCTCGGCGCGGTCCTCGTTCTACTGCACGGACGTCGCCAAGTCGATCAACGCCCCGATCTTCCACGTCAACGGCGATGATCCCGAGGCCGTCGTCCGGGCGGCCCGCCTGGCTTTCGAATACCGCCAGGAATTCAACCGGGACGTCGTCATCGACCTCGTGTGCTACCGCCGCCGCGGCCACAACGAGGGCGACGATCCGTCGATGACCCAGCCGACGATGTACTCCCTCATCGAGAAGAAGGGCTCGGTGCGCAAGCTCTACACCGAATCCCTCGTCGGCAGGAAGTGCATCACCGACGAAGAAGCCGCCGAGGCGCTCAAGGACTACCAGTCCAAGCTGGAATCGGCCTTCGCCGAGACCAAGGAAGCCGAGACCGGTTCCTACGACGGAGAAGCGTTCAACGCTCCCTACGAGCCCAGCGACATCGAGACGTTCAACGATGCCGAGACGGCCATCAGTACCGAGACGCTGCAGCGCATCGGCGAGGCCTTCACCGAGATCCCCGAGGGCTTCACGGTTCACAAGAAGCTGAGGGCGCTGCTCGAGAAGCGCAAGGAGATGTCGCTGTCGGGCGGAATCGACTGGGGCTTCGCCGAGCTGCTGGCCTTCGGTTCGCTGCTCATGGACGGCGTGCCGGTGCGGCTGGCGGGCCAGGACTCCCGTCGCGGGACCTTCGTCCAGCGCCACTCGGTGCTCATCGACTCGGTCAACGGCAACGAATGGACGCCGCTGCAGAACCTCACCGAGGAGCAGGCTCGATTCTGGGTCTACGACTCCCTGCTCAGCGAGTACGCCGCCGTCGGCTTCGAATACGGCTACTCCGTCGAACGCAAGGACGCCCTCGTGGCGTGGGAGGCTCAGTTCGGTGACTTCGCACAGGGTGCGCAGACCGTCATCGACGAGTTCATCTCCTCCTCCGAACAGAAGTGGCAGCAGAACTCCGGTGTCGTCATGCTCCTGCCCCACGGCTACGAGGGTCAGGGACCCGACCATTCCTCGGGCCGCATCGAGCGTTACCTCCAGCTGTGCGCGGAGAACAACATGACGGTGGCCCACCCGTCCTCGGGTGCCTCGTACTTCCACCTGCTGCGTCGCCACGCCTCGACGACGAACAAGCGTCCGCTCATCGTCTTCACCCCGAAGTCGATGCTGCGCCTCAAGGCTGCAGCGAACTCGCCGGAGGACTTCACCTCAGGCAAGTTCCAGGCCGTCATCGACGATACGGATGTCGATGCCTCGCAGGTCGAGCGCGTCGTCCTCGTCTCCGGCAAGCTCTACTGGGAGCTCAAGGCCAAGCGGGAGAAGGACAACGACACGAAGATGGCGCTCGTCCGCCTCGAGCAGCTCTACCCGCTCGACGAGGCGGCCATCACCGCCGTGCTCGACCGCTTCCCGGCCGATGCCGAGATCGTCTGGGCCCAGGAAGAGCCGGAGAACCAGGGTGCATGGCCGTTCATGGCACTGCACCTGCCCGAGCTCCTCGGCGGACGTGAGGTCAAGGTCATCTCTCGTGCCGCTTCCGCAGCCACCTCAACTGGGCTCAAGCACTTCCACGAAGCCCAGCAGAAGGAACTCGTCGACCGGATCTTCAGCCGGTGAGCAGCGACGTCACCACAACCATCGCCGTGGTCGGAGGCCCTTTGGTCGCCGGCCACGGCGATGGCCGTGGCCTCGGGTGGGTCGGTCGGGTGACGGCGAGGACTCTGCCGAGTCTGCCTGAACTCAAGGTGTATCCCCTGGCCGTGCCGGCCGAGGATTCCGCTGGTCTTCACGGTCGGACCATCGCCGAGGCGTCCCTGCGGTTCACTCGGGACGGGGACAATCGTCTGGTGTTGGCTCTGGGATCCGGGGATCTCGATTCGGGGCGTTCGGTGGCCAGGGCCCGCCTCGATGTGGCCAACATCCTCGACGAGGCGTTGGCTCGGAAGGTCTCGACGTTCGTGCTGGGCCCACCGCCTGAACACGACGGTGATCGCAACCGTCGCATCGCCGAGCTCAATGCCAGCTTCTCCGATGTGGCGAAGCGGCGAGGCATCACCTATGTCGACACCTTCACGCCCCTACTCGGCCATCCTGTATGGCAGCGCGAGGTCGCATCGTCGCGGGACCATCTGCCGGCGCAGGAAGGATACGGTCTGCTGGCCTGGTTGGTTCTCCATCGCGGCTGGTTCAACTGGCTGGGAATCCAGGACGTCCTCGGCGACAGCTGAGCCGTCGGTGGGGTGCCCGACCGAAGATCTCTGCGATGCCCGGCCGACGAAGAGCTCAGCGGTGACAGTCGCATCATCTTGTCAGACCGATTCGGCAAGGTGGGTGACCTGGTCCGACTTTGCTCTGCTCGGGTCATCATGAGACAATTGAGCGTCTATCAAAGGAGGGCACAATGAGCAAGCGTGGCCGTAAGCGTCGCGATCGCCGCCGTAAGAAAGCAAACCACGGCAAGCGTCCAAACGCATGATTCGCTGATACGTTCGGTGAATGACGAAGGCGGGAAGAGATTCGAATCTCTTCCCGCCTTCGTTGTGTCCCTGGACTCCCCTGTGTCTGGGCGCCGGTCAGGAGTTCTGTTCGAGCGCTATCCGCTGCCGGATCTTCTCTCGCAGTCCCATCGGGGCACGGTCGTGGCTGCACGAACGACGCACGAGCTCTTTGAGCAGCGCTTCGATCTCGTACTCGTCATGACACGACGGGCACTGTTCGAGGTGGATCGAGATCTCGCGGATCTCCGTTGTCGTCAGTTCTCCGTCCAGGTAGTGATAGATGCGCATCAGTGACTCGGTCCTGACGCTTTCGCAGCATCCTTCGTCGCTCATTTCGCACCTCCCTCAGGACTCACGAAACCGCGCTCGGCGGCGTAGTCGGCCAGCATCTCCCGCAGCTGTCGGCGACCGCGGTGCAGTCGAGACATCACAGTGCCGATCGGCGTCTCCATAATCTCGGCGATCTCCTTGTACGGCAGTCCTTCGACATCGGCATAGTAGACGACCATGCGGAAGTCTTCGGGCAGTGCCGAGAGCGCTTCCTTGACGTCGGAGTCGGGAAGGTGGTCGAGGACTTCGAGTTCGGCGGAACGACCGCCGGAGGACGAGTGGCTGTTCGCCTGTGCGATCTGCCAGTCCTCGATGTCTTCGCTGCCGTGTTCCTGCGGCTGACGCTGCTTCTTGCGGTAGTTGTTGATGAAGGTGTTCGTCAGGATCCGATACAACCAGGCTTTGAGGTTGGTTCCGGGCTTGTACTGGTGGAAGGCGGCATACGCCTTCGCATAGGCTTCCTGGACGAGGTCTTCGGCGTCGGCCGGATTTCGGGTCATACGCAGAGCAGCTGCGTAGAGCTGGTTGACATATTCCAGAGCATCCCGTTCGAAACGCGCCGACCTCTCGGCGTCGGTTTCGGGGGCTTCTTTGACTGATTCGGTCATCGCAGTCAATGGTACGCCCGTTCTCTCCAGGACGGCAGTGGCGCTCATAGACTTCTCCTTCTGCCTGTCGACTTCCCGACGGGTGCACCGTCGAATGGCTTCACCCCGTACAACATCGGATCGACCTCCCACTATTCCCACCTCAGCAGTTATGCTTGCCAGTGAGATGACCGCCACGTAGGAAGGACCACTGTGTCTCCCATTCGTCTTATCGCACGGCCCATGCTGGCCGCCGGCTACATACTCAACGGCGTCGAACGACTGCGCAAGCCGGAGGCAGCGGCCGCATCGGTCGGCCCGCTTCTCAATCAGGCTCGCAAGCAGGTCGACGTCCCCGTCGAAGCAGTGACGCTCGCCCGAGCCACCGGTGTTGCACAGGTCGCTGCCGGTTCGATGCTCGCCATCGGACGCTTCCCCCGCCTCAGCGCATCGATCCTCGTCGGCACCTACCTGCTCGACACCGTCGGTGAGCGTCTGTCTGCTGACAAGACGAAGTCGAAGGAGGAGAAGAAGGCCCGCAACGAACGCACTCTGCTGCGCACCTCGATGCTCGGCGGTGCCCTGCTCGCCGCCGTCGACACTGCTGGACGCCCCGGCCTGTGGTGGCGGACTCAGCACGCGGCCGAAGATCTGTGGTCGAGCGTGGAAGACACCTCGAAGCAGGCTCTGAGCGCACTCGGAGTTGACTGACATCTCCACGCGCACTCCCCCGGCGACCGGCGACTGGCAGCCGCCGGTCGCCGGTTCCGCCGTCTCTGCCACTGTGACCGTTCCCGGTTCCAAGTCCCTGACGAACCGCTATCTCATCCTTGCGGCTCTCGCCCGTTCCGGATCCGATCTCAAAGGATGGCTGCGCAGCCGCGACACCCTTCTCATGGTCGACGCCCTGCGTCGCCTCGGCGCCGTGATCGACGAAGACGGCGATGAGCTCCACATCGAGCCGATCCCTTTCCCAGTCGGACACGCGCCCACAGACGCAGCTGCGCAGGATTCCGCACCGATCACCATCGACTGTGGTCTCGCCGGAACCGTGATGCGCTTCATCCCCCCACTTGCCGCGCTCACAGGCCGTGAGGTCGTCCTCGACGGCGACGAACAGGCCCGGGTGCGGCCGATGTCGGTGACGATCGAGTCGCTGCGGGAGCTCGGTGCGTCGATCACCTCCGCCGCGAGCACATTGCCGATGACGATCCACGCCGACTCTCAGCTGCGCGGCGGCCACCTCAGCATCGACGCCAGCGCCTCCAGCCAATTCGTCTCTGGTCTGCTCCTCGCCGCTCCCGTCATGCCTTTGGGACTCGAACTCACCAACACTGCAGACTCGGTGCCCAGCCGAACGCATGTGGATATGACGATCGAAGTCCTCCGCGACGCGGGCGTCGACATCAGCGAGCCCGAACCCGAGCGCTGGATCGTCGAACCAGGACTTCCGCGCGGTCTCGACGTGCAGGTCGAACCCGACCTGTCCAATGCCGCAGCCTTCGCAGCGGCGGCCGTAGCGACCGCCGGATCCGTGACCATCGCCGACTGGCCCGTGCACACCACGCAGGCAGGTGACGGTTTCCGCGAGATCGCCGAGGCTTTCGGGGCCACGGTGCGCCTCGATAGGGAAGGACTGCATGTGCAGGGCCCGGACCAGCTCACCCCGGTCGATCTCGACCTGTCGGCCGTCGGCGAACTCACCCCCGTGGTCTCGGCTCTCGCAGCTTTGGCCGAGGGAACGTCGCAGCTGCGCGGTATCGGGCATCTGCGCGGGCACGAGACCGACCGACTGGCGGCTCTGACCAGAGAGTACGGTGCCATCGGCGTCGATGTCGTCGAACATGCCGAGGCGCTGACGATCACCGGCACCACGCACCTTCGTCCGGCGCTGTGGCATACCTACCACGACCACCGCATGGTGATGGCCGGTGCCGTCCTCGCCCTGCGCAATGACGGTATGGTCATCGAGAACGCCGGCACTGTGGCCAAGACCCTGCCTGCCTTCACTCAGCTGTGGGAAGCCATGCTCACCCCCGGAGCCTGATATGGCGAAGATCTTTCGCGATGAGGACTACCGCCCCCGGCCGAACCGACGCGGTTCCCGACCGCGGACGAAGAACCGCCCTGACCACAAGAACGCTGTTTCGGGTCTGGTCACCGCGGTGGATCGGGGCCGGTACCGGGTCATCCTCGCTGACGACGACGGGAACTTCCCGTCGAGCCCCCCGATTCGGAAGAAGGGGAAACGGTCACGTGGGGCCACCTCGGTGACGGCGGTGCGCGCCTCGCACCTGCGCAAACAGGCAATCGTTCCCGGAGACGTCGTCCGCCTCGTCGGCGACACATCCGGTACCGAGGGCACCCTGGCCAGGCTCGTTGAGATCACCGAGCGGCAGACCCTGCTGCGCCGCAGCGCCGATGACACCGACCCGACCGAGCGCGTCCTCGTCGCCAACGTCGACGTCATGGGCATCGTCACGGCCACCGTGGACCCGGATCCCTCGTTCGGTCTCATCGATCGCGCGCTCGTCGCAGCCTTCGACGCAGGGATCACTCCCCTGCTCATCGTCACGAAGACCGATCTGCGCCCGGCGACGGAGCTGAAGGAACGCTTCTCCGCGTCCGGGATCGACATCGTCGAATCCTCCATCGATCCCGACGCCGAGCCGACCGATACGAGAGTCTCCGCGAACGATGCGGCCCGCGACGCGGCAGAACCCCACGCCGAGGTGGCCGAACGTCTCCGCGGACGCATCAGCGTCCTCGTCGGCCATTCCGGAGTAGGCAAATCCACGCTGACCAACGTTCTCGTTCCCGCCGCCGAGCGCGCGACGGGCCAGGTAAACGACGTGACCGGACGCGGGCGTCACACCTCGTCCTCGGCCGTGTGCCTGCCGTTGGAACGCGGCGGATGGCTCATCGACACCCCGGGAGTGCGCAGCTTCGGCCTGGCCCATGTGGACCGGGAGACCCTGCTCTCCGCCTTCCCCGAACTCGTCGAGGCCACGGCCGATTGCCCCCGCGGATGCACTCACCTCGCGGACTCTCCCGGATGCCGACTCGATGAATGGGTGGCCGCCGGCAAGGCCGGACCGGGAGGAGTCTCACGGCTGGAGTCTCTGCGCCGGCTGCTGCCCTCGACTGGATAGGCTGGAGGCATGAACGACCTCGACCTGGCGATCGAACTCGCCGATCTCGCCGATGCCATCAGCCACCCGCACTTCCGGGCACAGGACTTCGCCGTCGAAACCAAACCCGATCTCACTCCGGTCACCGAATGCGACCGTGCGGTGGAGAAGGCGATCATGGATCACCTCACAGAGGTTCGACCCGATGACAGCGTGCTCGGTGAGGAATTCGGTGCACACGGGCAGTCATCGCGACGGTGGATCATCGATCCCATCGACGGAACGAAGAACTTTGTGCGCGGGGTGCCGGTGTGGGCGACGCTGATCTCCCTCTACGACGGTGATCAGCCGCTGCTGGGAGTCGTCTCCGCTCCCGCGCTCGGTCGCCGATGGTGGGCGGAGACGGGCCAGGGCGCCTACGCGACCGAGCTCGGGTCCCCGGCCGAACGCATCGCTGTGTCATCCGTCGATTCACTCGCCGATGCGTCCCTGTCGTATTCGTCGCTGTCGGGCTGGAAGGAACTCGGCATCCTCGATGCGTTCCTCGATCTCTGCGATTCGCTGTGGCGCACTCGCGGATACGGCGACTTCTACTCCTATATGCTGCTCGCCGAGGGCGCTGTCGACCTCGCCTGCGAACCCGAGCTCGCGCTCTACGATATGGGAGCGCTCGTACCCATCGTCCTCGAAGCCGGAGGCACCTTCACGAACACGGCCGGTGTTCCGGGGCCGTTCGGCGGCAATGCGCTGGCCAGCAATTCTCGCCTCCATGAAGCCGCGCTCGATCGACTCGGTCGGGTCGCTCCCGCGGAGGTCTCCTGATGCCGGGCATCATGGGAGCCCCGCTGTGGCATGAGATGGCCGAGGCCGCCGGTCTGACAAATCCGGATGGGTCGATCGGTGAGACGATCTACGGGCAGATGACGAAGTTCGCCGCCGAGGTCGGAGCCGTCAACCTGGGGCAGGGCGCTCCAGGCACGGAGCCCCCGGACGAGCTCATCGCCGCTACGTATGAGGCGATGCGGGCCGGATTCAATCAGTACGCCCCCGGTCAGGGATACCCGCAGCTGCTCGAGGCTGTGGCCGCTCAACGCGGACGCGATTTCGGCCAGCACGTCGATCCTGACGAGGTGCTCTACACTGCAGGCGCCACGGAGGGCCTCACCGCTGCGATCCTCGCACTGCTGCCGCGCGGCGGCTCCCTCGTCGCCTTCGAACCGTTCTACGACTCGTATCCGGCGGCGATCGCTGCCGCCGGCGGAACTCTGCACACGGTGCCGATCCTCCCCGATGGCCACGGTGACTTCGCCCCGGACTGGGAGGCTTTCGACCGAGTCATCGCCGAAGTCGATCCGGCGATCATCCTCGTCAACACTCCGCACAATCCCACCGGTTTCATCTTCTCTGCCGCTGATCTCGCCCGCATCGGACGAGCCGCTGAGGAGGTCGACGCCTGGGTGCTCTCCGATGAGGTCTACGAGCAGCTCGTCCTCACTGATCTGGGGCATGTCCCTCCCGCCGTTGCCATCGAGGATTCTGCACGCGTCGTCACGGTCTCCTCGGCGGGTAAATCATGGAATACGACGGGATGGAAGATCGGCTGGGTCATCGCCTCTCCCGAGGTTCGCCAGGCCATTCAGACCGTCAAGCAGTTCCTGTCGTTCACGGCCGGCGGTCCGATGCAGATCGGAATGGCCGATATGCTGGTCGGCGATTCTCAGTTCGTCGCCGAGAACCGAGCTTCGCTGCGGGCACGCGCCGAGGTTCTCGTCCCCGCCTGTCGCTCGGTGCCGGGCGCTGAAGTGTCCACTCCGCGCGCCGGCTATTTCACTGTGGTGGACTTCTCTGCGCTGACGGATCGCGATGCCTTCGAGCTCAACGAGCTGCTGGCCAGAGAATTCTCCTTGGTCGGAATTCCCGTACCGGCTCTGTGCAGGCCGGGCAGCCCGGCATACGAGGCCTATAGGTCCTCGATCCGATATTCGTTCTGCAAGTCCGTTGCCGATGTCGCCAAGGGCGCACAGCTGTTCAACGCACTCGGAGGCCATCTGCGGGAGCACCCGGACGCGCTGCATCGGAGCAACTGAGTATCACTACCTTTCGTGGCCGAGGCAGATTGAGTTCCTGATCCGAGGGACGGCACGGGACGCGCCGCGCCGAGGGACATGAATAGCCGCGCCCAAAGACGCCAGAAGGGGCGAACCGCATAGGCGGTTCGCCCCTTCTGCATCGGGCAGCGACGCTGCCCGCTGAGTCTGGCTCCGTGTCGGCGCACGCGCCGATCAGCAGCCAAGCTCAGGGCACATCAGGCCTTGACGAGTTCGAGTTCGAGTTCGATCTTGATCTTGTCGGAGACGAGAAGCTCTCCTCCGCCGAGGACGGCTTCGAAGGACATTCCGAAGTCCTTGCGGTTGACCGTGGAGGTGGCCGAGAGGCCGGCGACCTGGTTGCCGTTCGGGTCGGTGGCAACACCTGCGAATTCGGTGGCGAAGGCGACTTCCTTGGTCACGCCGCGCATCGTCAGCTCACCGACGGTCTCGAACTCATCGGCGCCGTCGGCCTTGATCGCGGTCGACTTGAAGCTCAGCTTCGGGTGTTCCTCGGCGAGGAAGAAGTCACCGCTCTTGAGGTGACCGTCGCGCTGTTCGTTGCGGGTGTTGATCGAGTTCGCTGAGGCCTCGGCGGACACGGCGCTGTCTTCGAGGGTCTCACCGACGTTCACGCTGCCGGCGATCTCTTCGAAGTTGCCGCGGACCTTCGAGACGCCCGCGTGCCGAGCGGTGAAGGTGAACTCCGAGTGGATGGGGTCGATGTTCCAGGTTCCGGCGGTGAGTCCCTGAGGCAGAGCAGTCATGATTTCTCCTTTTGGTTGAAATTTGAAGTACGAGAATGACTATAGTTCAACTTTCAACCAGATGCAACCGCTGCAGATGAACGGCAAGTGACCATGTGGCGGAGGTCACCTGTATTCGGTTTGGCCGCCAGGTGACCCCTCGTGTAGAGTTAAGAACACGCCGCGGGGTGGAGCAGTTCGGTAGCTCGCCGGGCTCATAACCCGGAGGTCGGGGGTTCAAATCCCTCCCCCGCCACGATAGCGGCAGAACCCCCAGTCAGTTCTCTGACTGGGGGTTCTTCTCATTCAATCCCGTTTCCGACCGACCTTTTTGAGCCGATTACTGCCGACCGCTCGGCTCAGCGTCCTAGTCCTACCTGACGGCGGCTCAGCAACCTTGCGCGAGGTTGCTGAGCCGCCGTCAGGTAGCAATTAGCCGGATTGGCGGAGCGGCTTGCCTTTCGTGTCCCGGCAGAAGCCGAGCCTCAGGTGGGCCGCGCCGCGAACGATGTCTGTACCTTGCGTTCGGAGCAAAGGGCGCGAATGCCGAGTCTCGAATACTCCAACGAGAACGACGAACGCCCCTGGGGTGTCCCAGGGGCGTTCGTCGCGGAAAGCCCGAACTCGGTCGGCACGGCCTCACAGCGCCGTACCGGTTCGCTTCAGACTCAGTTGCCCGAGTCGCCGCCTCCGTCAGCCGGCTCCGAGGCGGGAGCGGAGGAATCCTGGCCCGCCGCGTCCTCTGCCAGCGACGGGTCAGCCGCGACGGCATCCTCGAGCGCCTTCTTCAGACGGTCCTGAGCCTTTCCGTACTCCGCGAAATCGCCGTCCTTCAGCGCGGCATCGGAGTCCTCCATGGCCTTCTTCGCCTCCTGCAGAGCGTCGTTGAGAGCCTTGTCCGGCGAGCCGGACTTCGAATCCGTGTCCTCTCCGCCGGAGGTCGATCCCGATTCGCCGTCTCCGCTGTCCTCGGTTCCCGCGTCGCCAGCCGAGGCTCCGGAGTCTCCGCCGAACACCTGGTCGAGCGCCTCGTCGAGGGTCGGAGCGAACCCGATGTCCTCACCGAAGGCCACGAGCACGTGCTGCAGCAGCGGATAGGAGGTCTCACCGGCGGACCGGACATAGACCGGCTGGACGTACAGCAGACCGCCGCCGATCGGCAGAGTCAGCAGGTTGCCGTTCTCGACTTCGGACTCACCCTGACGCAGCAGGTTCAGACTGCGCTGCACATCGGGTGCGGTATTGAAGTTGTTCTGCGCCTGACCAGGTCCGGGAACAGTGGTGTTGCGCGGAAGCTGCAGCAGCCGCAGCTTGCCGTAGCCCTCGGCTGTCTCGCCCTTCTTATTGCCGGCATCGGCATCGGCAGAGAGGAACCCGGTGAGGTTGTTTCTCGACTGCCCCTCGGACGATCGAGCCGGGATATACGAGCTCGTCAGCGAGAACGACGGCGACTGCTGGCCCGGCATCTGCAGGGTCATGTAGAACGGCGGCTGCGTCAGTCCGCTGCTCGCCTTCGTCGTCGGATCGGTCGGCAGGGTCCAGAAGTCCTGACCGGAGTAGAACTCACTGGCGGAGGTGACATGGTACTTCGTGAGCAGGTCGCGCTGGACCTTGAACATGTCCTCCGGGTACCGGACGTGGCTCATCAGGTCACCGGACATCTCCGAGGACGACTTGATGAGTCCGGGGAACACCTTCATCCAAGTCTTCAGGACCGGATCGTCCTTGTCCCACTGGTACATGTCGACAGAACCGTCGTAGGCATCGACGGTGATCTTCACCGAGTTCCTGATGTAGTTGACCTCATCGTCCGGCAGAGTCGCCACCGAATTCGGAGCCGACGCCGTGGTCGAATCCTCGGTGGCCTGCTGGAGCGGCTGCGGTGTCGAATACGGGTAGTCCTCGGCAGTGGTGTAGCCGTCGAGGATCCACTTGATCTTCCCGTCCACGACGGCCGGGTACGGATCGCCGTCGACCTTGAGGAAGGGTGCGAGCTTCTCCACACGCTCACGCGGGTGACGATCGTAGAGGATCTGGGACTCGTCGTTCAGCGCGTCCGAGAGAAGGATCTGCTCGTCCTGGAACTTCAGGGCGTAGGCGAGACGGTTGAAGACATTGCCCACCGACGGTCCGCCGTCACCGGAGAAGGTGCTGTTGACCTGACCGGAACCGCTCTTCTCATCGGAGGGGTAGTCGAGCTCACGCGGAGTCGCACCCTTGGGTGCGCCGACGATCGAGTAGTCCGGAGATGACTCTCCGAAGTACACACGCGGTTCGTAGTCGGGGAACTCGCCCTTCGGCGGAATATCCGACTCCATGAACAGCGGCTCGCCGTCCGGGTTGCGCTGGTTGCCGTTGGCTGCGACCACACCGAATCCGTGAGTGTAGACGATCGCCCGGTTGAACCAGCTCTGGTTGTTCACCGAACTCGGGGCGAGTTCACGCACCGAGATGACAGTGTCGCGCATGTCCCCGTCGATGTTGTAGCGATCGACGTCGAGCTTCTGCGGGAACGAGTAGTACGGTCGAACCTGCTGCAGCTGCCGGAAGGTATCCGAGACGAGGTTCGGATCCAGGAGGCGGATCGACGCCGCGGTCTCTGCGTCCTTGCGCAGGTCACCCTCCTTGCCAGTGGTGCTCGGCGAATACGGAGTCACCTCGATGTCATCGAAGTCGAACGCATCGCGCGTGGCGTCGATGTTGTGCTGGATGTAATCGGATTCCTTGCTCTGCTGCGACGGATTGACCTGGAACTGCTGGAGCAGGGCCGGGTACGCGATGATCGAAACGCCGCCGAGCACGATGAGGGTGAGCGTGGCGATGATCGAGATCCGCCAGTTGCCCTTCCACGCGGTATAGACGAACAGCAGTGCGACCAGCACGGCGGCGATGGCAACGATCGCCATGGCCGGCAGCGCGGCATGATCATCGACGTAGGTGACGCCGGGGACGATCCCGCCGGCAGCGGTCATCCGATCGTAGCGGGAGAGCCACAGCCGGCCAGCCTGAACGATGACGAGAACCGCCACGGTGATGCCCAGCTGCCACTGAGCGGCCTTCGTCAGGATGACGCCCTTCTGCTCGCCCGGACGGATTCCGCCGTAGAGATAATGGGCGACGAGGGCGGCGATGAGCGCCAGAAGCAGAGCCATGCCCAGCTGGTTGCCGATGAGGCGCAGGCCAGGTAGGACGAAGACGAAGAACGACTTGTCGAGACCGAACTGAGGATCCTTCGAGCCGAAGGACGTCGAGTTGATCCATTCGAGGATCGTGTTCCAATTCGCCGAGGCGGTGATGCCGGCGAGGACACCCATGACCGCGGGAATCGCGATCGTCGCGACCCGACGCAGTGGCTCGATGGCCTCACGATAACGGTCGAGGTTCTCCTGTCGCGGAGTCGTCGGTGCGTAGACCGGACGATGGCGGTAGGCCAGATGAAGGCTCAGCCAGACCGGGACGGCCATGAGGATGAATCCGCCGAGGAATGTCAGTCCGCGGGTGAGCCACATGGTCCGGAAGACGTTCGCTGCGTCGATCTGGCGGAACCACAGCACCTCGGTGTAGACCTGGGTGAAGGCGATGAAGGCGATCAGCAGGATCGCCACAGACACGAGGGTGAGCAGCAGCGGCGAACGTCTTGGCCGATTCGCCGGCATGCGTGCGGAGGTGGGTGAGGACGAGGTGCTCACTACTGCCCTTTCTCATTGTTGTCGGCACCATCGGCGGGACATTTCGGCAGGTCCGAAGTGTTGCCGGCGGCGTACTGCTCCACGGTGGTCTGCGCGTCATCGAGTGTGTCGATGCGTGCCACCGTGATCTTGGATTGGTCTGCGGCGGCCATGACCTCCGCACAGTTGTCGGCAGGCGAGAGGAACAGCGTCGCTCCCTTCTCGGTGGCGGCGGCCACCTTCTGGCGAGCACCGCCGATCGGGCCGACCGTTCCGTCAGGGGTGATCTCCCCCGTGCCCGCCACATGCTTGCCGCCAGTCATCGCACCGGGAGTGAGCTCATCGATGATGGCCAGGGCGAACATCGTCCCCGCTGAGGGACCGCCGACGCCGTCGACGTTGAACTTCACGTCGACGGGGAATTCGAAGTCCTGCTTCATCGTGATGCCGATCGCCTTGCGGTCGTCGACCTTCGCGGGAGTCAGGGTGATCGTCTTGGACTTCCCGTCGCGTTCGATGCCGAGCTCGACGGAGTCCGACTCCTGCACGGTCCTGCTCATGATCTGCGCTGCAACGGGGTCCGAATCGAGCTTCTTGCCGTTGACCGACATGAGTCGGTCTCCCTTGCGCAGCTTGCCCTGTGCCGGAGCATCGGCGACGACGTCATCGACCGACAGATGCACAGAATACGACTTGTCCATCTGGCCCATGGCGGCGGCGATGGCGACATCCTGACTCGAGGACATCTCGACCGCATTCGACTCGGTCACGTCGTCGCGAGTGGTGTCCAGCGGGTAGTACGCCTCAGTGGGGACGACGGTCTGTTCGCCGTTGATGAGTGCGCCGAGTGCCTGAGAGGCAAAGATGTCGCGGCCGGGTCCGCCGCTGACGGCGACGGTGAGCATGTCGATGCGACCGGCGGTCGGATAGGTCTTGGCTCCTGAGACGCTGATCATAGGGTCGCCCTGGTAGTCGCCGAGGGTGTTGAAAACCGGTCCCGGCAGCTGAAGCATATACGGAACCGGCAGAAGCACGGCCAGCGCGATGAAGACGTAGGTGAGGACGCCCGAGGTCGTGGCCAGACGTGGAGTCCGTCGTCGTTTGGTGCCGCGTGTCGATGCCGGTGACGCCGGCACGGCCCGAGGGGCGTTCTCTGTCATGTAATCCTTTCGCTGCACCGCCCCACCAGTCTAGTTGAAACCTCAGCGTCCGTTTCACAGACTCCTTTCGCCCGGTGCGAACATCCTGCGAAACCTCCCGGAATTGGGAAGCTTCGCACATTCGGAACCGTTAACGTTGATGTCAAACCGATTCTTGGGGGCTGTAGAACAATGACCGATGACAACAACAACGAGCAGAATCCGTTCGAGCAGATCTTCGGAATGCTCTTCGGCGCCAATGGTCCCGGATCCGGTCAGGGAGACGACAAGAACAGCTCGGGCATGCCGCAGGGCTTCTCGATCGATCCGGCGATGATGTCCACGATCATGAGCCAGATGCAGGGACTCTTCGGCCAGGGTGCCGACCCGCAGGCCCAGGCAGTGTCGATCGCGCAGAAGGCCGTTCCGACTCCCGACCCCTCCGTGTCCGAGGACGCCGAGCGGGCGACGACCGATGCGTTCCGCCTGGCCGAGCTCTGGCTCGCAGAGGCCACTGACTTCTCCGTCGCCAACCGCTCCGCCCGTCCGCTGCGCCGCGCTGACTGGGTCAAGGAGACGATGCCCGGCTGGCAGAAGTTCGTGCTGCCCATCAAGGAGAACATGTCCTCGGCCCTGACCGACACGCTCGAGTCCCAGGTCCCGGCCGAGATGAAGGGCATCCTCGCGGGTGCATCGTCGATGTTCGGATCGATGAGCGATTCGATGTTCGCCATGCAGATCGGACAGGCCGTCGGCGCGCTCTCCGAAAGCGTCCTCACCGGCACCGAGGTAGGACTGCCGCTGCTCCCCCACGACACCGCCGTGGTCATCGAGCAGAATGTCGAAACGTTCGCCTCCGAGATCGACGTCGACGTCTCCGAGGTTCGCATTTACCTCGCGGCTCAGGAGCTCGCCCACCTCGCTCTGTTCGAGCGTGCACCGTGGCTGAGCGCCCAGGTCGAGACCGCCCTGACTCGTTATGCGCAGGGGCTGAAGGTCGACACCTCGCAGATCGAGGACATGGCGTCGAACATCGATCCTTCGAATATCTCCGACCTCAGCGACAATATCCGCCAGGGACTGTTCAACCCGCCGACGACCGACGACCAGAAGAAGGCCCTGACGTCGTTGGAGAACCTCCTCGCCGTCATCGCAGGGTGGGTCGACGTCGTCGTCTATGAGGCCTGCAAGCATCTGCCCGGCCGCGATCAGGTCCGCGAAGCGCTGCGCCGTCGGCGGGCAACCGCGGGACCGGCCGAGAAGACCTTCTCAACCCTTGTGGGCCTCGAGTTCAACCCACGTCGCCTCCGCGATGCGGCCGCGCTCTTCGCGTACCTTGAGACTCAGGGCGGCGCCGAAGCCCGCGACCGCGTGTTCTCTCATCCGGATCTGCTGCCGACCACGCAGGATCTGGACGACCCACTGGGCTATTCCGAGCGGCGTCAGGCCGAATGGACCAACGAATCGAGCATCGATGAGGCCCTGTCCCGCATCCTCGCCGAGGGACTCGAAGGAGCCGGCGGCAGCGATCCAAGAGCAGAGTCCGAAGAGACGGATCGCAACGACACTGCGCCGACCGACGACAGCAGCCCCGACGACGACAGCTCGGACGATCGCGACGATCGCTGAATGATCGATCTCGAAACCGCCCGGCAGGAAGTCGAGCGCGGACCGCGGAACTCATTCTCCGAATCCTTCGAGGAGCTCTTCAACCGGCAGGGCATCGATTCCCTGCAGCGGTCCGCGGGTGAGCACCACCTCACAGCCAGCTGTCTGGTCATCGATCCGGTCACCGAGGCGGTTCTGCTCAACCACCACCGGAAGGCCGGGCTGTGGGGTCAGTTCGGCGGACACCTCGAATCCGCCGACGCCTCGCTCCGTGATGCCGCTCGCAGAGAGGCCGAAGAGGAAAGCGGTCTGCACCCGCTCACACGAGTCTCTGCAGATCCCATCGACGTGCATGTGCATGACCTCTCGGCCGCATTCGGGACCTGCACCCGACACTTCGACGTCGTCTTCGCAGCCCAGGCTTCGACTGACGATTCGCCGAATGTGTCGGACGAGTCCTTCGATGTCGCATGGTTTCCCCTGGACCGACTGCCCGCTGACCTCATGCCCGACCTGCCGGACCGGCTGCCGGGTCTCTTCAGCTCCGCTGTGTCAGCGCTCAGCCCCCACGCCTGAAACGCTCCCCATCACTGAATCCTTCGAGATAGATCTTTGCGTCGGTCTGCCGCGGATGGCGATCGGCCAATGCATGGAATTCCTTCGAGTGGGGACCGATCTGGAGATGGACGAGTTCATGGACGACGACCGTCTCCAGCACCCACCGCGGCACGGCCTGCAGGCGATGGGAGACGCGGATGTCACCCGTCGACGTCGTCGTTGACGCCCATCTGCTGACATTCTGATTCGTCACCCAGCGGATCGACGTCGGTCGCAGCCTGCCGCCGAAGAAACGACGGCTCATCTCCTCAGCCAGCTCGGCGAGGTCGGCATCCGACGAATGATCACGGGCGGAGAGGCGATTGAACAGATCCGTCAGCGAACGGATGTTGCGCTCCACGCTGTAGCGAACGGGAGTGCGCAGCACGTAGGTCTCGACCTCTTTCGAGACAGCGACGGTCTTCTTCCGCCGCGCCGATCGACGCACTTCGATCTCACCCCGGGCAATCGCCCGCAGCACCTCTTCTTCACTCCACCGCTGTGCTCTGCTCACTGGACCATCATAGGAAACCGCACTGACACGGTGACAGCGCCACTGGCACCGTGGCGGCGTCTCTGCAGCGGTTCTGAAGACGAACAGCCTTCGGAGTTTGTGAGTTTCCTGAGTCTGCCGAAAAGTTGGGGGTCGAATCCCCCGTCCACAGCCGCCTCGGAGATCGCACTCCCCGCAGAACAGGAGCTGATCCGACCCGGGAGCGTGTTTATCAACAGCCATATCGACACCCAAGGCGCCTTTCCTCCACAGACTCCGCGGCGATTCCCACAGGTTATCCACAGGCTGTTGACGTGTCTGTGCATGACGGTGCATTGACGCGGAGGCTTTTGCGGAATAAGTTCTATGCTGACCCCGGAAAACCCGAGGATGCGTGCGGAAGGGGAAGCCGCACGAGTCCTCGCGAGCGCCTGGGGCACTATGCGGCTGAGGGCATGCCGGGACGCGTTTCCGGTCTGTCCTCAGCCGTTTTTCCACAGGGTTGTCCACAGCTTTTCTCCTGCCGTGGCCATTCTGTCTCTCGTTCACTACTGTGGAAGTCTCCACGATGGCGAGGCGAAGGGGCCGAGATGTTCAGAATCTTTCCGAGTGTTCCCATCACATGGCGTTCGTCCTCGTGCATCCAGTTCGGCGCGGATGATCCTGTGCTCATCGATGGGCTGCTGCTCGGTGACGCCAGTCTCATCGAAGATCTCCGTCTCGGGATCGGCTCGGCCCAGTTCTATTCACGCGCTCAGGAGCTCGGGGTCGACCTCAGTAGGGCGAGCTCCCTCATCACCCTCCTCGGCGAGGCGGGCGTCCTCATTCCGGCCGACGGCGACGGCGGCGCCGTGCCGAAGGGGTCCCCGGTTTTCGCCGCGGCGCGCATATTCAATCTGTCGCCGGATCGGGTCTCCCAGGTCCTCGGGTCCCGGCCCGTACTGGTCACGGGTCCATTGCGCTCCCATGTCGAAGGGCAGCTGGCGGCTCTCGGATTCGCCGTCGCCGCGGCTCGCCGTGTCGAGGAGCTCGATCTCATGGGTTCACCGGTGGTGGTCGCGAGTTCTCACCTGGTTCCGGATCTCAATTCCGCCATGTGGCTCAGTGATCGCGAAGTCGACCACTGTCAGGTCGTCCTCGGTGAGCAGTCTGTGGAGATCACGGGACTCATCCGGCCCGGTTCGACACCGTGCTCTGTGTGTTCCTGCCTGCATCGGAAGGACAGCGATGCCGGTTGGCTCGATCAGCATCCGCGTCTGCGTGCCCTGCCGGAGCGTGAGAGCCTGAGCGATCCCGCCGCACGCTTCCTCGGTTCGGCGCATGTTGTTCAGATGCTTCGTCAGGCGCTGCTGCGCCCCGAAACACCACCGATCCGACGCGTGGTCACCTTGGATGCCGGCGAGGTCACGGATAGTGGGATGACCTTCCACGATCGCTGCCAGTGTCGCACGCCGGTCCCGGATTTCGGGTCAGTCGCCGAGCAGACCCAGTAGGTGAGTTCCGTAGAGTTCGAGCTTCGTCGCACCGATGCCGGGGACCCGCGCAAGTTCGTCGAGTGTGCGGGGACGGACCTCCGCGATGACTGACAGCGAGGTGTCCGTGAGCACGAGGTAAGGCGGCAGTCCCTGCTCCATCCCGGTGCGGACCCGCCAGCGGCGCAGACGGTCCAGCAGCTCGAGATCGATGTCGGCGGGACAGTCCGAACATCGTCCGACTGCGCGGTCGATGTGCGAGACCAATGGCCTCCCACAGCCGCGGCAGCGGTTGAGTGCCGCGGAGTTCGACGCTGTGCGGCCATCTCCCATCGTCGGTCCGGACTGACCGAGTTCGGCGAGGAAGCGTGATGACCTTCTCGGTTTCTGTTTGGAGTCGAACCGTGCCAGCGACCAGCTCATCCGCAGGTCTGTGCCTGCACGCGTCAGCGCCACGTAGAACAGGCGGCGTTCCTCAGCGATGGCTCGAGGCGTCTGGGCATAGCTGATGGGCAGCAGGCCTTCGCTGAGACCCACCAGGTGCACGCTGTCCCATTCCAGGCCTTTCGCAGCGTGGAACGACGCCAGAGTGACGCCTTCGATGTCCGGAGCGAACTGGTGCTCGGCACGATCCGCCAGGTCGCTGAGGAAGACCTCCATCGGCACAGGAAGTTCCTGACCGTGCTGATGCTCCTCGGCGAGGTCGACGAGGGCTTTGAGAGATTCCCAACGCTGTCTGCCGGCTCCGGCGGCCGGCGGCTCTCGGGTGAATCCGAGAGAGCCGAGAACCTCTGTCACGGCTTCGGTCAGACGCTGTCCGCTCGAGGTCGCGCGTGCGGCCTTGAGCATGAGAACGGCCTCCTTGACCTCTTTCCGTGCGAAGAAGCGCTCTCCGCCGCGCAGCACATAGGGAATTCCGGCTGCGGCCAGTGCCTGTTCGTAGGAGGGACTCTGTCCGTTCGTGCGGAAGAGAACTGCGATGTTGCGCGGACGCCGTCCGGCCTGGATCTCCGCCGAGATGGCCTGGACGACCCCGGTGGCCTCGGCTTCGTCGGTCGGATACTCCACCATGCGCGGCTGCCGGCCCATCGGGTTGTCGGTCCGCAGGGTCAGCGCGGTCCGAGAGGTGTGTCGCAGCAGATTGTTCGCCGTGGACACAATGGCCTGGGACGAACGGTAGTTGCGCACCAGGCGGATCGTTCTGGCCTCGGGCATCGACGTGCTGAGCGAACCGAGCAGGCTCGCATCGGCTCCCGCGAAGGTGTAGATGGTCTGAGCGGGATCACCGACGACGCAGAGATTGTCACGGGGGCCCAGCCACCGGGAGAGAACATCGTATTGGAGCGGCGAGACGTCTTGGAATTCGTCGACGACGAAATGCCTGTATTGTTCACGGATCTCGGCCGCGATCGCCGGATACTCGGCGAGAACTCCCGAGAGCACGAGGAGCACATCGTCGAAATCGAGCAGCCGTCCCCGTGTCTTCGCCTCCCCGTAGGCTTCGAAGATCCGCACCATGTCGTCGACGCTCAGCTGACCGGGGAGGTCCCGGGCCGCTGCCTTCGTCGCATAGTCGTCGACGCCGAGCAGGGACGACGCCGCGAACTCGATCTCCGACGCGACGTCTCTGGTCAGTTCCCGACTGGTCTCCAACCCGAGGCTCTGCATGACCGAGCCGATGATGCCCGCCTTGTTCTCGATGATCCGCGGAAAGTCTCCTTCGGCGAACCGGTCCCAGAAGAATCGCAGCTGGCGCAGCGCTGCGGAGTGGAACGTGCGGGCTTGGACCGCGGGGACTCCGAGTCCGCGCAGACGTGAGCGCATCTCCCCCGCCGCCTTGGCGGTGAATGTCAGCGCGAGGACATGGTTGGCAGGGAACACCTCGGACGCAATTCCAAAGGCGATCCGGTGCGTCATGGCGCGGGTCTTACCGGTGCCGGCACCGGCGAGGACGATCACCGTTGAGTCGAAGTGGGTGGCGACGGCGCGCTGTTCCTCGTCCAAGGCCTCGAGCAGGGCCGTGGCCGAAGCGTTCATGCGTTGTCCAACCAGCTGCACAGTAGCTGACCGGCGATGGAGATCGTCGATGGAGCGCGCACCTCGCCGTTCGCAATGGCAGCGCGCAGCTCCACCCGGGTGAACCAGCGCAGCGAGGCGATCTCCGCCTCGTCGGCGGCGAAGTCTCGGCTGGGAGCGACGGCCGAGAAGCCGAGCATGAGCGAGCAGGGAAACGGCCACGGCTGAGAGCCCAGATACCGAGGGTCAGTGACTTCGAGATGAGCTTCTTCCCAGATCTCGCGGATCACCGCGTGCTCGAGCGTCTCACCCGGTTCGACGAATCCGGCCAGGAGCGAATACCGGTCGGACTCCCAGGCGGCGTTGTTTCCCAACAGGACACGTTCGACTCCGTCCTCATCGGTGTTGACGATGACGACGATGACCGCCGGATCGGTGCGGGGAAAGTGTTCGCTTCCGGTCTCCGGATCGCGGCGCACCCATCCGCCCATGATCGGAGTGGTCGGGGTGCCGGTGCGCGGGGAGAACCGGTGTGCACGATGCCAGTTTCCCAAACCGACGATCTCGCAGGCCAGGGATACCTGCACATCGTCAAGGGCTTCGGCGAGATGACCCAGGGTGAGCCAGACGGGTTCGGAACTGTCGATCCCCTCTCCTGGCGCAGTCAGCAGATCGGTGGCGTCCCGGGCGCGCGAGGCGTCCAATCGGGAATCGACGTGGCTGCGACCGTCGTCGTCCAAGGACACTCCGATGTAGCGGGTGCCCTGTGGGTCTTGTCCGAGGTAGACCTCCGTCTGGCCCGCCGGCACAGCTTCGCGGTCGGTCAGGAAGAGCCCACCACCGGCGACGAGCAGCGATCCGCGATGTTCGAAGACGGCGAGGGCCCCTGAGGCCCAGATCTCGCTGAGTTCTCCGTCTTGGCCCCGAGTCAGATGGTCCCGATCGATTCCGTGTCGGGCGAGGCTGATCGGCTGCACTGGAGGCAATGGTTTCATGCCCTCCACGATATCTCAGCGTCCTGACACGACGACCGCGGCCGTGAATGCCTGACAGGGCCCGAATGTCCCCTCGGCAGACACGCTCGACGGCGAGTCCCGTGTCTCAGCCGAACCCAGACGGTAGATTGGGGAAGGTGGATACCAAGGCGCTCAAGTTGACTGCGATCGCGGCGACGATGCTCGACGGCTTCGTCCCGACGACATGGACACCCCTGCCGCCGCTGGATGCCGGAGTCAGAGTCCTGCTCGGCAATGACGATCAGCAGCTCGTCGCAACGGCTCAGACCCAGCTCGATCGGACCGCGGACATCGGCTCAGCAGCCGAGGCGGGACGAATCTACGAGTCCATGTATCCACACGCTGACTTCGTATGGCCGCGTCTGCGGGCCATCACCGAGGTGGACGCCGACTATTTCGACACGTCGTCCCCGACGACTGTGACACTGGCCGATCCGCTGCCAGGTGCGCCTCTGGGAGATGTGCCCATCTCCGACACTGCGCGGGCCAGTTCGCTGGCCCAAGCGCTGGCGACTCTGCATTCGGCTGCGCCCGAGCCCGTCTCCGATGCCGGTTTTCCGGTGGAGGATCCCTCTCGATCACAGTTCCTCATCCTTGAGCGCCTCGATCAGGCGGCGAGCACCGGACGAGTTCCGTCGTCTCTGCTGCAGCATTGGGAGGAGGAGTTCGAGAAGGTGGCGCTCTGGCATTTCCTCGCCACGCCCATCCACGGCTCTCTCGATGAGACGAGCGTCTATACCGATCAGGAGCGAGTGCTCGCACTCGCCGAGATCGGTCGTCTGCGCGTCGCAGATCCGGCCATCGATCTGGCGGCGGCCTCCGCGCTGATCGATCCTGCCGCCCTGCCGACCTTCTACGACGAGTACCGCAACTCCCGGCCCCGCGCCGATGAACATGTCATTGCCCGCGCCGAGCTGTTGGCCGAATTCGCGGTGCTCGACTGGCTGCTCGAGGCAGTCGACTCCGGGGATGAGACCGCCGTCGAGGATGCCGCCGGGCTTCTCAGCTCGTTCAATGAGGTCCTGTTCGGTTCTTCCGCCGATGCAGCCGCCTCTGCCGAGGAACCGACTTCTGAGTCCGCGACCGAACCTGAAGACCGTGGAGACACTCGCGGAGCGGCCCCGAATTCCTCTGCTCCGGCAGCGGCTGATGCTCCCGACGTGGAAGCCGCGATCACGGAGACCGCAGCCCACGATGTGTTCATTCCCGGAGCTCAGCCTCCGTCGGCGCCCTCGGATGACGATTCGGAGTTCGACTCCGAGCCGGGATCGCAGGTGCGGACCGAGCCGAATCGAGACACCGACGAAACTGATGACGGGGAAGAGACCGGCCGGGACGGGGAAGAGACCGGCCGGATCCGCTGATCTCAGCCCATGTCGTTGGCTTCCAGCCATTCGACGACTTCGGCCTCGTCAGGCAGATCGGTGAACTGCACGATGTCGTCACTGCCGACGAAATAGAACGTCCCTGTCACCTCGGCGATCTCCGGATGCACCCTGAGAATCGCGAACCGGTAGAGCGCCAGCTGCCATTTCATCACTTCGAGCACTGCCGCATCGGGCTTCTTCGAGGTCTTCCAATCCACAACCTCGGCATGGTCCCCGGTGATGAAGACCGCATCGATCTTCCCCGGCACCCGGAATCTGCCGAGGACGAGTTCGAAGGACATCTCCACATGGTCGGCCCGACGCGTCGCGAACTCGGAGGCTGAGAACGTCGCCTGCAGCCGTTCGACCGTCGCGGCGTCGATCGGTCTCACCGATTCGTCTTCGCCGATATCGATGCTCGACTGGCCGAAGTGCTGTTCCACCCAGGAATGGAAGGTCGTTCCGATCTCGGCCGCCCGGCTGGGCGGAGCCGGGATCGGACGCAGGGTCTGCGTCCGGAAACCCTGCGGGTCCCTCCTCCATGCGACCAGGGCCGTTGCCGACAGACGGTCGGGCATGCCCGCAGCGGACACCGCTTCGGGTCGGTCCCCGATGCGCAGAGCCTGAGCGGCGAAGCGCCCGATCGTTCCCGGGTTCTCGGCCAAGGTCTCCAAGCTGACGTCCGGGCTCGCTTCGACCCAACCGGCTGCTCGCTGTGCGGCGGCGACCTGCTTCGTGCGCGGCACCGGCCATGGAGTGGTCTCGATGCGGTCCTCCGCCGTGTCGTCGGCAGGCTCCGGAATCTCCAATTCGAGGCCCAAGGCGTCGATCGCTTCGGTGAGGAAGGGCGAGGGGTCGTCGGGAACCGCACGCGAACCCATCAGTTCCGCCCCGAGCCACAGATGCCTCTTCGCACGGGTGAACGCCACGTAGGCGAGGCGTCGCTCCTCCCCCTCGTGCGCGTCGGCGATCCGTGGACGGATGAAGTCTCCGATCCACTCATCCAGGGCCTTCTTCGTCTCGAATTCGGCCTCCCGCAGGTCGAAGTCGACGAGGTGTGCGCGGTCACCGCGCAACGGGTACGGCAGAGCCGTGCGATCCATCCACCCTTCCTTGTCCCGCGGCTCGGTGGGAAAGTCTTTTACCACCAGAGACGGAACGGCGACGGCGTCGAACTCCAGACCCTTCGAGGCATGGACGGTCATGATGTTGATCGCATCGGCTGCCGTCGTCGGCTCGGCGACGCTCAGCGCATCATGAGCTTCCATGAGACTGAGCCAGGACAGGAAGCCTGTGATCGAGGGTTTGTCATCGGTGGCCGAGTACTGGCTGGCTGCGGAGAGGAATGAGTCGACGGAGGCTCTGTGCAGATTGCGCAGCGAATCGCTGAGGCCCCAGATATCCGAATCGATTCCGGTCTCGGACATCGCGGTGCGGATGATCGAAGCCACGGTGCCGGTTCCCGACCGGGTGGCCCGCAGCGCGCGAGCCACCCGGACCAGACGATGCAGCGCCTCCAAGCTCAGACCGGACTGCTGATAGTCGGCGATGAGTCCCCTGTCGGCAGCTGTCCGCGCTCCTTGGTCGAGGACGCGCTGCACTTCGATGAGCTCATCGATGCCTTCGACGATCGTCGCCTGGTCGATGGCTTCGGCGATGACCTCCTCGGCGGCCGGTTCGGCTCGCTCGGACGCTCGCCTCTCGGTCTGACGACGGGTGAAGGCCTGCAGCCCCGCGATGTCGCCTGCGCCGAGGCCGAGCATGCGTCCGCTGACGAGCCTCATGATCTCGTCGCCGGCCATCGGATCGACCGCAGCGGTGAGCACCGCGCGCAGATCTGCGACGAAGGGGTCGGTCAGCAGCCCGGAGGAACCGTGAACATGCACAGCGAATCCGGCGGCTTCCAGCGCCGCCGCGACCGGCGCGAAGTGGGCACGTTTGCGGCACAGCACGGCTTTCGAGGAACCTGCGGGGACCGTGTGGAACCAATCCGTGAGTGCGCGCAGGCCGACGGTGAGGAAATCGGGATCGTGGGCACCCGAGCTGATTTCGACACTGACTTCGCCCTCACCGGCACCGTCGCGGGCCGACAGCGGGGACTCGTTGCTGTCAGCGAGTCCGGCGGCGATGCGGTTGGCCACCTGCAGGATCGAGCGATCGTTGCGCCAGCTGGTGCTCAGCGACAGGGATTCGACGTCGCGGAAGTCCGATGAGAAACGCACCATGTTGTCGGCGCTGGCGCCGCGCCAACCGTAGATGGCCTGGCGGGGATCACCGACTGCGGTCACTGCGGTGGAGTGGAAGAGGTCGCGCAAGAGCTTCAGCTGAGCCACCGAGGTGTCTTGGAACTCGTCGAGGAGGACGATCTTCCACCTGGCTCTCTCGGCCTCGGCCGCGGCGGGCACCTCGTCGAGGATGCGTTGGGCGAAACGCACCTGGTCGGAGAAGTCCATGGCCAGATTGCGCCGTTTCGCGCGCATATAGGCATCAGCCAGTCGGGCCGTTCGGATCTTCGCTTCGAGTTTCGCCCGTCGTCCATTGGGATCGACAGGCTTGCCCTTGCTGGACACCAGGGCAGACAGGCACTGCTCGAGATAGTCCGTGACGTCGTCGACATCACGACCGTGATCATTCATCTGCCCCGCCAGGGCGATGACGTCGGCGATCATCGTCTCGCGGGAGAAATCGCCGGGGATCTCATCGGGTGCCGTCGAATCGATGAGACTCCCGGCGATTGTGTGTGCCGCGGCGTCATCGAGGAGGACCGTTTCGGGTTCGATGCCGATGCTCACCCCGTGTTCGCTGACGATGGACGCGGCGTAGGAGTTGTATGTGGACACGGTCGGATTGTCGAGACCGGGCAGGGAAAGGTCCTGACCCCGGCCGAGGTTGTGCCGCAGACGCGACAGAAGCACTCGGATGCGTCCGCCGAGTTCTCCGACGGCTTTGCGGGTGAAGGTCAGGCCGAGGATCTCTTCGGGAGAGACGAACTCGTTGGCGACCAGCCACACCACGCGCTGCGAGATGACTGTGGTCTTTCCCGATCCGGCCCCGGCGGTGACTTTCATCGACTGTGCCGGGTCGGCCTCGATGATCACTTTCTGCTCCGGGCTCGGGGGGAAGGCCTGGGCAGGGTCGGCGGCCGTGAGCTCGGCAAGCCGCTCGGCGGTGAAGCGCATCAGTTCTCCTCCAACATCTTCGGGCCGATCGCCGGGCACGATGATCGGACGGGGCACGACTTGCACTTCTGCGGGTCCACCCGTGCAGGGAAGCTCGCGGCACGCATCCTGCCGGACACGTCGTCGATGAGTTCACGCGCCCAGTCGGGATTCTCATCGACGTCGAGCGCCGACTGCTCCCGAACAGTGCGAGCCGACTTGCGCAGGAAGACGAGTTCAGCGCCGAAAGCGTGTGCGTCGAGCTCCTGGTCCTCTCCGATCCTGATGGTCCCGGAATTGATGGCTTCCTGATACACACCCAGCTGCGCATGCCGGTCCATCTCCTTGCCGGCGACGACGTTCCTGCCGGTCTTGAAGTCGACGATGCGCAGCCCGCCCTCGACTTCCTCCACTCGGTCGAGGCGTCCGGTGACCTTCCACTCGCGTCCGTTCGAGTCGACACCGACCGCATAGACCTGTGCTTCGACTCCGACGAGGCGGCCAGGAGTCTTCTTGATGTATTCGCCGAGGCGGTCGGCCATGCTCATCGCCACGTCGAATTCCCGTTCGCGTTCCCATTCTGCGTCGAATTCCAAGGACTCGAACTCAGTTTCCACGAAGCTGCGGATCGCGGAGGTGGGGCCCTCCGGATAGTTCTCGGCGGCGGCGTGGATGATGGTTCCGAGACTTTGGGCTGTCGACATCGGGCGGTCACCGCCGTTACGGGTGAGGAACCACCGCAGAGAGCAGTCGGTGAATGCTTCGACCTGGGAGGGTGACACGCGAACCGTATCGGAGTCGGTGAAGAGCGGCTCATTCGTGGTGATGTCCTCAGCCTCCCGCCACTGCGTCGGTGACCCCACCGCCCCACCGCCAGCTGAGAGCGCCCGCATCAGCGCCGCCCATGACTGCGTGTCCGCGTCCGGAATCGCGGAGCTTTCGGAGCTGTGAGTCGTGGTGGCGTCCACAAGCGCCGACGATGACCCCGCAGCTTCGACATCGGCCGCGGCAGCCGTTTGCAGCAGATGAGCGCGGGCATGTGCTGCCATCTCCGGCACCGTCAGCGGAGGCAGCTCATCCTCGTGGGTGATCGCATAGCCGTCGGCCGCTTCGGTGCCTTTGGCGGAGCCTGCGGCGAGCACATCGAAGAACGGGGACGGTTCTGTCTCCGCATCGGTGACGGCGGTGACGATCACGTGCTCCTGGGCTCGGCTGAGCGCGGTGAAGAACAGCTCGCCCTCTTCGCGCAGATTCGTCCGTTTCGCATGCGCGTGGTATCCGGGGTCACCGGTGACCGTCTCGCCTGTGGCGAGCACCGCTGTGAGATCGGTGAGGCCGAGGATTCCGCCGCGCAGCTTCGGGTTCGGCCAGACGCCTTCGTTGACTTCGGCGATGATCACCAGAGGCACACGCACATGGGCCAGTGAGGACGGGGTGCCCACCAGCACGTGATCGGCGAATCCTGCGGTATCGGCCAGGGAGTCCTGGGCGATGTCCTGTTCGGCGACGATGCCGGCGAACGAGCGAGCGGTGAAACCGCCGCGGTCGGCGATCTTCTCGGCCAGCGCGAACAGCCGGAGCACCGAATCGAGATAGCCGTTGGTCACCGATTCCGGGTCGCGCAGGGCTTCGATCTGCCATCTCTCAGCGACTCCGGCCGCGTCCCAGATGCTCCAGAGCGCTTGGTGGGGGTCGGTGGTGCCGACCTCAGCAGCGGCGTGGAGCATCCGTGAGATCGTGGCCAGTCCCTGTGGGGACGAATCGTCGATCGGGCTGCGCAGTGCCTGAGCCAGCGACGCCGTGCTGCTGGATGCAGGGAACTGTCTGCGCACTGCTCGTCGGAACCGGCGGATCTGCACGGGGTCGAGACGGACGTAGATGCTGCCGGCCAGGGACAGAGCGAGGTCGGCGATCGACTCGTCATCGTCGAAATCAGGGGCGGTCGAAAGCAGGTCCAACAACGGTGCGGTCGCGGGGTCGACATTGAGCGGCTGCATGAGAGTGGCGATCGAGACCCCTGAGGCTCTCAGCTCATTGGCGATCGCGCGAGCACTCGACGAATTGCGGCAGATGAGTGCGACATCGGACCAGCTGTGCCCCTGTTCGACGAAGTTCATGATCCGACGGGCCAGATATCGGTGTCCGGACGCACTGCCCTCGAATACGTGCGTCTCCACGGCAGGCTCGGACGACACGGGAGACAGCCCTTCAACAGGTGCCGCTGTCGGAGCTGATTGCGGCACGCTCGCTGATGCCTCAGCGGAAGCCGCAGAATCAACAGCATCCTCGAGGGGACGTGGGCGCGGCATATGACCGGTCGACCAGCGCGTGGTGATCCTGGCTCCGAAGCCGTCGATGGTTGTCGCCAATGCAGGGTCGACATCCCACTGACGATCGAGCACGACCGTTGCGAAGCCGGCCTCGGCCGTCGCCCGATCGATGATCGACGCGTCGGCTCCGTGGAAACGTCCGGTCACCGTCTCGGGCGAGCCGAACATAGCGATGGCACTCCCCCTGGCGCGCAGTTGTTCGAGGATTCCCCAACTGGCGGCAGGGAAGTCCTGGACCCCGTCGGCCAGAACCACTGTGGGCAATCGGTCGGGGGCGAACGTCCACGAACGTCCGGCCGTCACCTCGGCGGGTTCGCGGAGGATCTCGAAAGCGGCGAGGGCGAGAACGGTCGCGGAGTCGACGCCCCCGTATCCGGGCATGGACATGATGCCCAGATATTCGTCGAGGATCTCAGCCACGGCCTCCCACCGAGGGTCGGGGTTGTCGGCAAGGGCACGATCCAAGGCGCTGCGACCGAAGTCGAACACGTGCTCCGCGATCTCCGGCGACGTGTCGGGCGTGCGCATTCCGAAATCGAACTCCATCACTCGGTTGAGCGCATCGCGGACCTCGGTTCGGAATGCCGAGGTCGAGCGCACCTCGGCGGTGATCTCCGATGGCCACGCCGGGCCGCGGGAACGACCGAGTTCGTGACCGGCGAGGAGGTCGGCGAGGAACACATCCTGATCGGCACCGGAGATGAATTCGAGGTCCTCCCCGGTCCGCGTCGTATGTGCGGCACGGGCGATCCCGTACGCGAACGACGCCAGACTGCGGGCCGGGGCGGAGGAGAGAACCGCGTCAGCGGGCAGCTCGAGACGATTGCGCAGCACATCGGCGTGATCACGGTCGGGTGTGAGAACGAGGACCGAGGCGGGGTCGATCGTCGACACCAGCTGTGCATAGAGCGACTCGAGCAGAGTCGTCTTCCCGGTTCCCGGCCGCCCGATGATATTCAGGCAGCCGCCGGAGAGCAGGGTGCTGCCCATCCGCTGCGTCATCTCATCCATACTCGTATTCCATCACGGCCCGCTGACATGAGACTTCCGAGCCCCTGACCGGCGCGTCGTCAATGTGACAGCGCGGATGCCCGGTGCACAGCCTGTCTTCGCGTAGCATTGAAGAATGTCGAGTCCACAACAGAGATTGCCCCGTGACCAGCGCCGCGACCAATTAGTGGGAGTCGCACGCTCCGTTTTCGCCACCCGTGGATATCGGACGACCTCAATGGACATGATCGCCGAGGCAGCCGGTGTGTCCAAGCCCGTGCTCTATCAGCACTTCGATTCGAAGCAGGACCTCTACCTGGCGCTCATCGATTCCTCGGCGGCGCTGCTCGACTCTCGGCTCGCCGAAGCTCTGGGATCGACCACCGATCCGCATGAGCAGGTCCACGCGACCTATCGCGCGTATTTCGACTTCGTGGTCTCACACCGCGAAGAGTTCGTCATCATCTTCAATTCGGACGTCTACGAGCCGAAAGCCGAACAGAAGCTGCGCGCGCTGCGGGAGAGTTCGGCTACACGGGTCGTGTCGGCGCTGAAGAACTTCGCCCGCCTCAGCGACGATGAGGCACAGCTGCTGTGCCGGGCTCTCATCGGCACCGCCGAGGTCGTCGTCAAGCAGATCGACTCTCATCGCGGTGTCGACGTCGACACAGCCGTCGAACTGCTCACCCAGATGAGTTGGGGCGGACTGCGGTCGTTCGCGGATCGCTGACGTTCCACCGGCCGCTCAGCCTTCAGCGGAATCCATGGGGAAGAAACCCAAGCCTGCGGACGTTAAGCTGAACACAGTCCAATCCGTCATCGATCACCGAGCATCGGCACAAGGAGCAGCATGGAAATCAAGATCGGCGTCAAGCAGACTCAGCGCGAGATCACCCTCGAAACGGACGAGGATGCGAAGGCTCTCGCCGCCCGCATCGAAGAGAAGATCCAGTCCGATGGGCTGCTGACCTTCACCGATACGAAGGGCCGTCAGGTCTACGTTCCCTCCGCCTCGCTCGGCTACCTCGAAATCGGTGCCGAGACTTCACGTCGCGTAGGCTTCAGCGCCTGAGCTGCGCCTGAGCGGAAGGGCCCCGGTCGCAACGACCGGGGCCCTTCCGCGTTCGCGGCGGAACCGTGAGTCCGTCGCGGGATCGTGAGTCCGTCGCAGATTCGTGCTGCCGACGCGGAATCGTGGTCCGCTGCCGGTGCAGGCGTCTATCCTGTGATCAGGCGACGAGACCGAGCGCCGACATCCGCTTCGAGTGATTCGACGTCACCGCCGGGATCAGTTCGACGACGAGATCTTCGTCGAGGCCGAGGAACGGATCGGTGAGCAGACTGCGTGCCCGTCCCAGGGTCTCGGCGACGAGCTTGCGGCCCCACAGGGCCAGCCGCGAGGCCAGCTGTGTGTCGACGGCCACTTCGGATGTCAGACGATTGCGCGCATATTCGCTGGCACGTGTATCATCGAGAATTGCAATAGCCAGGCTGTATCCGGGCTCCGCGAGTTCGTCCACCGCCGTGCGGTAGAAATCATTCATGATTCCGTCGAAGACGAATCCCTTCATGAGGCTTTCGTACCAGTCGCGAGGACGAGTCCTTTCAGCCAGAGTGCTGAAGGTCGGTTCGAAATGCTGACAGAGCTCGATCACATCCTGGCCCATCTGATCGATGTGCTGTGAGAGCTGTTCGAAGTTCGCGAATGACTGAGAGGCCAGCCGCGCCAGGATGACCTTGTCATCCAGATCCGCTGCGGTCGTCGCGTTTGTGGCCATACGTTCGAAACCGGTCAGCTCGCCGAACGCCAGAAGTGCGAGCGTTGCAGCATCATTACCGGCCAATGGGACAGAATCGGGCATAGTTCAAGACTACCGGTTCGCACCATGACAAGCGCGTACGCGCTAAAAGGAGTTTGGAATATGGCGGAGACAGAAGCGGATTTCGCGGAGCTGGGAGTCGCCGGACCGATCGTGGCCTCGCTGGCCTCGGCAGGAATCACCCACCCCTTCCCCATTCAGGCACTGACACTGCCCGTAGCACTGTCGGGCGCCGACATCATCGGGCAGGCGAAGACGGGTACCGGGAAGACCCTGGGATTCGGAATCCCCCTGCTCCAGCGTGTCGTCGGCAAGACCGAGGACTCGTCGGTCACCTCTGACCCCGATTCGACTCCCGACAGCGTGGGCGATGCCAAGGAGCCGCGGCTGCCGCAGGCCCTCGTGGTCGTTCCCACCCGTGAGCTGGCCAAGCAGGTCGCGGCCGACCTCGTCACCGCCTCGGTGCAGCGTGACATAGACATCATGACCATCTACGGCGGCATGGACTTCGATCCGCAGATCAACCGGCTGAAGTCCGGCGTCGACGTCGTCGTCGGCACCCCCGGCCGCCTCCTCGATCTCTACGGTCGCAAGATCCTCAAGCTCCACCGCGTCCGCACCGTCGTCCTCGACGAAGCCGATGAGATGCTCGACCTCGGCTTCCTGCCCGACGTCGAGAAGATCATCAACGCGGTACCCGCCCACCGGCAGACGATGCTGTTCTCCGCGACGATGCCGGGGGCGGTCATCACCCTCGCCCGCCGCTACATGAACCAGCCCACCCACATCCGCGCCCAGGACCATGAGGACCTGTCGCTGACGGGCAAGAACACGACGCAGTTCGTCTACCGCGCCCATTCGATGGACAAATCCGAGCTCGTCGCCCGCATGCTCCAGGCCGAGGGCCGTGGCCGCACGATCATCTTCACCCGCACCAAGCGCACCGCCGACAAACTCGCCGCCGAACTCGAGGATCGCGGTTTCGCGGTCAAGGCTCTCCACGGCGATCTCGGTCAGTCACAGCGCGAGAAGGCTCTGAAGTCCTTCCGCGACGGAAAGGTCGACGTGCTCGTGGCCACGGATGTCGCGGCCCGCGGAATCGACATCGACGATGTCACCCATGTCGTGAACTACCAGTGCCCTGAGGACGAGAAGACCTACGTCCATCGCATCGGACGTACCGGTCGAGCCGGCAACTCCGGTGTCGCCATGACCCTGGTCGACTGGGATGACATGCCCCGCTGGCGTCTCATCAACAAGGCCCTCGGACTCGATTTCGACGAACCAGTCGAAACCTATTCGACGTCCCCGCACTTCTTCTCCGACCTCGGCATCCCGAAGGGCACCAAGGGCCGGCTGCCGCGCCAGCACCCCGAAGGCGAGGACGAGAAGTCCACCGGTGAGCGCCAGGCCCGTGGGTCCGATCGTCGCGGTTCCGGCCGTGGCCGTTCGGATTCTCGCCGAGGCGGCTCATCCGACCGTCGTGACGCCTCGTCCGCATCCGGCGAGGAGAGCCGCAAGCCGCGCCGCCAGCGCTCACGGCGCCGCACCCGCGGCGGCAAGCCGATCAACCGCGCGCAGGGCGGCCAGGCGGGTCAGGGCGGTCACCCGGCCACCGACTCCAGCGAGGACTGACCTCTCCGCTGGCGAGACCTATTCTCCGTAACGTCTGCACGTAGGGCCCCGACCACTCGGTCGGGGCCCTACGTGCATCCTGTATTCGACTCGAGCCCTGATCGCGTTCGATTCTGTGACCGATGATGTTCGCACGCTTCATCATCCATCACGCGCATGCGCTGCGTCCGCCGAATCCTCGGCTGATCTCAGCCGCCAGATGAAGGCTGGCACAGCTCGGAGCCGGGCTCAGCTCTGGATGTAGTCGACCCCGCCGGGCCGTGAAGCCGCACGCTCGAGAAGCTTCGCGAGCATATGGTCGGAAGTGACGTGCTCGCCGAGGCGGTTGGGTTTGCCCGTGCCGTGATAATCGCTGGAGCCGGTGACGATGAGGTCGTGCTCATGCGCCAGACGTCGCATCGCCTCTCGCTCCTGCGGAGGGTTGTCCCTATGGTCGACCTCGAGCCCGTCGAGACCGGCGGCGATGAATTCGGTCATCGCCGAATCGGGCACGACCCGACCGCGCATGGCCGCGCGCGGATGGGCGAAGACCGAGACTCCCCCGGCCTCCCGAATCAGCCCGATCGCGGTGATCGGATCGATCGTCGGCAGGGACACATGATATTTTCCCTGGCTGGACAGAATCGACGAGAACGCTTCGGTGCGGGACTCGACGACGCCGGCCGCGACCAGCGCATCGGCGATATGCGGACGTCCGATCGTGGCGTCCTCTCCCGAGACGGAGAGGACCGCATCCATGTCGATCGGATAGTCTTCGGCCAATCGTTCGATGATGAGGTGAGTGCGATCGAGTCTCGCCCGCCTCGTCTCCTGCACGACCTCGGCCAGCCCCGTATCGTACGGGTCGTGGAGGTAGGAGAGCAGGTGCACGCTGATGCCCTCGTAGCGACAGGAGATCTCCATTCCCCTCACCAGGCCGAGCCCGTAGACGCGGGCGGCATCTTCGGCAAGGGTCCAACCTGCGGTGGTGTCGTGGTCGGTGAGTCCGACGACGTCGATGCCCTCCATCGAGGCTTCTGAAATGAGTTCGGACGGGGTTTGGGTCCCGTCCGAAAATGCGGTGTGCACGTGGAGATCGATGACCATGGTCACAGTCTATCTGCATCTGTCGTTCCGACTTCCACGTGTACACAACATGTCACTCCGCCCGTCTAGACTGGCGGCATGACAGAGCAGAACTCAGATACCCCAGACTCAACTCAGGACCTCGCAGACCGCGTCAACAACCGCTCGCATCGCCCGAATTCCGCTGCCTTCCGCGACTTCGTCGCCTCCGGTTGGGATCGCACTCCCCTCAACGCCGAGGCTCTCGCCGCCGCCGGTTTCACCCCGGCCCGTCGAGACGCGGTCTCGGCGGCATTCCCCGGCGAACGGCTCGTCGTTCCAGCCGGCGGACTCAAGGTCCGCTCGAACGACACCGATTATCGCTTCCGCGCTCATTCCGGGTTCATCCACCTCACGGGTCTGGAAGCCGACTCCGAACCCGACGCTGTGCTCGTCTTCGAACCCGAGGGCGACGGCCACGATGTGACGCTGTACTTCCGTCCCCGCGCCGGTGCCGATACGGAAGAGTTCTTCTCCGATTCCCGCTATGGAGAGTACTGGGTCGGGCCGCGTGCCGATCTCGAGGCGATGTCCACCATGACCGGCATCGCAACGGAGAGCTCCGCCACCGTCGACGACGCCGTCACGAAGGATCTCGGGGCCATCTCCGTGCGCCTCGTCCGACAGGCCGACGCCCGCATCGACGGAGTCATCGACCTGGCTCGCACCCAGGTCCAGGCCGATCTCGAGACGTCCGAGGCAGGAGACGCCGAACTGGCCCAGCTGCTCTCCGAGCTGCGCCTGATCAAGGACGACCACGAGATCGCGCAGCTGCGCGAAGCCGTCGCCATCACCCGCGCCGGTTTCGACAACGTGGTGGCAGCGCTGCCGAAGGCACTCGGACACCGTCGAGGTGAGCGTGTCGTCGAGACCGCGTTCGAGACCGCCGCTCGCTCCGACGGCAACGGGGTCGGCTACGATACGATCGCCGCCTCGGGCAATAATGCCTGCACCCTGCACTGGATTCGCAACGACGGTCAGGTCCGGGACGGTGACCTCATCCTCGTCGATGCCGGAGCCGAAGCCGATTCGCTCTACACCGCGGACATCACCCGCACCCTGCCCGTTTCGGGCACCTTCACTCCGGTGCAGGCGAAGATCTACGATGCCGTGCTCGATGCCTCCGATGCCGCGTTCGCTGTGGCCGCAGAGCACCCCAACCGTCCTGTGAAGTTCCGTGAGGTCCACGAGGCAGCCATGGAGGTCATCGCGAAGCGTCTCGAAGAGTTCGGTGTGCTGCCGGTCTCCGCCGCCGTTTCGCTGTCACCGGAAGGACAGCAGCACCGTCGGTGGATGGTCCACGGCACCAGTCATCACCTCGGCCTCGACGTCCATGATTGTGCGCAGGCGAGAGCGGAGATGTACTTGGACGCAACCATCGAACCGGGAATGGTCTTCACCATCGAACCCGGACTGTACTTCAAGTCGGACGACCTGCTCCTGCCCGAGGAGTTCCGCGGCAACGGTGTCCGCATCGAGGACGACGTCCTCGTCACCGCCGACGGAGTGGAGAATCTCTCGGCCGACTTCCCCCGCACCCGCGCCGAGATCGAGGCCTGGCTGCAGAGCCGGCCCCAGGACCGCTGATGACCTCGGAGACCGCGCGCGGTTCGGGCCCCGAGGCACGACTCGGCCCGTTCCGCGGGCGCGGAGTCCTCGAGATCCCCGGTATCCGCCTCGGCCATGCAGGTGAGTTCACCGACAGCCGACTGACCGGGATCACCACCGTGCTGCCCCCGATTGGTTCGACCATCGGCGTCGATGTCCGCGGGGGCGGCCCCGCCACCCGTGAGACCGATGTCATCGCGCCGGGAACACATTCCTATGGTGCCGATGCCATCGTCCTCACCGGCGGATCCGCGTTCGGGCTGGGTGCAGTCTCCGGAGTCGTCGATACCCTCGCCGAGGCGGGGCTCGGATTCCCTGCGCCCGGACTTGCCGATGCGGTCATTCCGCTCGTTCCCGCCGCCGCGATCTTCGACCTCGGCCGCGGAAACGGTTCCGTGGCACCGCCGAGACCGGACGAAGGCGCCGAGGCCACACGAGCAGCGCTGTCCGGACGGACGGACGACGTCCGAGGCAGCATCGGGGCAGGCATCGGAGCCCGGTCCGGGTTCCAGAGTGTGCGCGGAGGGCTCGGATCCTATGCCGTCCGGCTGCCCAGCGGAACCACAGTCGCGGCGCTCGTCGTGGCGAATTCGCTGGGAACGATCGGCACGCCGTCGGGCGGTCTGTGGTTGGACCCGCTGCTGCGCTCGATCGGTCTCGATCTGCCGAAGGTGCTGAGTCTCCCCGCCACTCCGCCGCCGGTCCCGGGGACTGCCGCGAAGAACACGACGATTGCGATCGTCGCAACCGACGCACGCCTCGACTCGGCGCAGACCACACGGATGGCATCGGGTGCGCACGCGGGCATCTCCCGAGCTGTGCAGCCCTCGCACACCCTCTTCGACGGCGACACGGTCTTCGGCATCGCCACCGGAGCGCAGGATCTGCCCGCCGATCGTGACGCCGCCACCCGAGAGCTCGTGATGATCTCCGCGGCGGCGGCCGATGCGCTGAGCTTGGCAATCCTCGACGCCCATGCTTCGGCGACACCCGTCGACAGTGCTTGGGGGCAGCCGCCGACGCTGAGCCAGATCGCACCGGATTTCACCTCGGAGTTCAACACTCTCTGATCACGGAGACGGGGCCCGCCGTTCGGCGGGCCCCGCTCCTCGCAGTTCTCCGCAGCTTCCAAGCGCCATCATCCGACACCCGCGCGGAGCTGCAGCTCCTTCTTCAGCTGTCAGTCGTTGCGAGCCGACTGAGCCTCTTCGGAGTCGAGACCCTTCGGGTCTCGGACTTCCTTCTTCTGCTGAGCATCGAAGCCATCCTGACGCAGCAGCTTCTGCGATTCGGTCTTCGCGGCGGCCTCATCCTCGACCACGGTGAACCGGACCGACTCGGTGAAGTCACGACCGTAGCGGTCGGTTCCGGTCACCTCGGCGGTGTGGGTGCCCAGGTCGAGGTTCGAGGGGATCTCGGTCCGCCACAGGTGCGAGCTCGACTGGCCCACATTGCCGGAGGTGCGCAGGTTCTGAGATGCCGTGTACGGATCGGTGTACTCCCAGCCCTTGGCCAGAGCTTCGCCTTTGCCCGGCTGAGTGTGCTCGGACTGCTTCGGTGCTTTGCCGTCGAAGCTGACCTCCACTCGTGCGTCCGAGGTGCCGGCGAGGAAACTCGAGGTCAGCCAGGTCTCGCCCTGTTTGAGGTCCTCGCGGGTGACGACGCGTTCGGAGATCTCCTTCGGAGCAGTGCCATCCTTGTCCGCGTCCTGCCAGTCCTGGGCTTTCTGCGCCCAGTCACGCCACTCGGGCGAGTTCACGCCGAGCAGCAGCTGGTGGTCGTCGGATTCGTTGCGCACGGTGTAGCGTTCGCTGCGCGAAGCACCGTCGTATTCGAGGGTGAGCACGCCCGGTTCCGAAGCGTCCTGAGTGAACGAGTACGGCAGCCCGTCGGCGTTGAGGCCGCCGGAGTACCAGTCGCCGGAGACGGCACCGGCGACGATCTGCGTATTCGGCAGCTTCTCGATCCCGGCTGCAGCCCATTCCTTCCTCGTCTCGCCAGCGACGAGGTTCTCCTGAGTGTGCGTGTGTCCGCCGACGGTCACGGCGTTCGGGTAGTCGGCGATGACATCGTAGAAGTCCTTCGCATTGTCGACGACGACCTCTTTGTGCGTGAGGATCGGCGCGTGGGTGGCGACGACGACCTGCGCGTTCTTCGGCACGTTCTTCAGATCGTTCTCCAGCCAGGTCAGCTGATCCTGACTGATCTTCTCCTTGTACTTCTTCCTGTTCGCCTTGCCCTCGTATTCGATGCTGTCGAGGACGACGAAGTGGGTTTTGCCCACGTCGTAGGAGAAGTACGAGGGACCGAACTGGTCACGGAACGTGTCGAGGGCGTGAGCGTCGTCGACCGCGTCGTAGTCCTGGTCATGGTTGCCCGGGGCCACGCGCACGGGTCCGTTCATCTGGGAGTAGACATCGCGCAGTTCATCGTTGAGGCTGAGGTCATCACCGACGTTGTCCCCGAGCAGCAGCACTCCGCAGGCGCCGTAGTCATTGCGGTCGGCGAGGTCTCCGACGGCTCCGTCGCGGGCGTAGCCCATCTCTGTCTTGTCATAGGCCTGGGTGTCGGAGGCGATCGGGCAGTTCTGCTCGCCCTTTGCCGAGGCCTGCGATTCGATCATCGGGAAGTTGACGGCCTTCGGCGTGTCCCCGGTCGGTTCGATTCCTCCGAATTCGAGGTCGCCGGAGCCTTCGGGCAGGTGGTTGTAGCTGAACTGTGCGACCTTGTCCTCATCGACGGGAACCTGCCAGCCGGAGGGCTGAGTGATCGAGACGGTCATATTGTCTCGCACGGGCAGCTTGTAGCGTCCGTCTCCGTCCGTCTGGACGACGTCGACTCCGTTGCTCACCGCAACACCGGAGATGCCCTTCTCATCACCATCGAGCTTCGAGTTCTCGTTGACGTCGTCGAAGACCTGACCGGTGAACTTCTTCGGATCGTCGGCCTTGCCGCGGTCGACCTGGACGTGGCCTTCGTAGAGTTCAGCCGGTGCGTCCGCGGCCGTCGCCGAGGTCGGCGAGAGAAGCGGGGCGAAGAGCGAGAGCGCGGCACAGGCTCCCAGGCCTGCGGCAGCGGTGCGCGGGCGGATTCGTCGTGTCTGCATGGATTTCTCCTGTATTCGACTATGGCGGGTTCTGCCGAGAACTGACCCTAGGGAGACGGGGCGACAACGAGATGAAGCAGGCAGGACGGCTTGATGAATAGGAAAAGAGGCCGAGTGGAACCCGACGCCCACTGCGTTCACCGCCCGCGAATGTGATCTCGATTCAATTCGTGGAGGTGATCACTGAAAACTCCATGCACCACGTAGTCTGAGAACATGAGTGGTCCACCGAAAAGAGTCTTCGTCGCCCGACTCGTCTCCGCCCCCGTGTTCGACCCTCTCGGCGATCAGGTGGGCCGTGTCCGTGACGCCGTCGTCGTCTATCGTGCGACGATGCGGCAGTTCCCGCGAGTCATCGGTCTCGTCGTCGAAGTGCCGGGCCGCCGCCGTGTATTCGTGCCGATGGGCCGGGTCACCGCGATCGACTCCGGCCAGGTCATCACGACCGGCCTGGTGAATATGCGCCGCTTCGAACAGCGTGAATCCGAGACCCTGGTGATGAATGACCTGCTCGACCGACGGCTGCGTCTGCGCGAGGACAACTCACCGGTGCTCGTCGAGGACGTCGGCATCGAACAGCAGGTGAACAAGGACTGGGAGGTCACCAGGCTGTTCGTGCGTCGTGTGCCCGAACGCAGCGCCTTCGCCGCGTTCCGCCGCCGCGGCGAGACCAAGCAGATCGACTGGACGGATGCCGACCATCCGGTGGATTCCGAGGTCGATCAGGAAGCCACGCAGCTCATCGCCGCCTATCAGGACACGAAGCCTGCCGACCTCGCCGATGTGCTCTTCGAGATGAACGCCGCTCGCCGCCTCCAGGTGGCCCGAGCCCTCGATGACGAACGCCTTGCCGATGTCGTCGAGGAGCTGCCGGCAGAGACCCAGATCGAGATCCTCACCGGACTCGAAACCGAACGAGCCGTGACCGTGCTCGAAGAGATGGCTCCAGACGATGCGGCCGACCTCCTCGGCGAGCTCAGTGATGAACAGGCCGAACGATTCCTGACTCTGATGGAACCGGATGAGGCCGAAGATGTGCGTACGCTTCTGGCGTACGACGATGACACAGCCGGCGGTCTGATGACGACCGAACCGGTCATCCTCACTCCGGAAGCCACTGTCGCCGAGGCGCTGGCCCATGTCCGACGGGAAGACCTGCCGGCGGCGCTGGCAGCCGCGGTCTTCGTCTGCAGGCAGCCGGTGGAGACCCCGACTGGCAAATATCTGGGTCTCGTCCACATCCAGGAGATGCTGCGTCATCCGCCGCACGAGGCCGTGGGCATCATGCTCGACACCGAGGTCGAGCCGCTGTCGCCGGAGACTCCGCTCGGCGAGGTGGCGAAGCTGCTGGCCGCGTACAATCTGGTGTCGGTGCCGATCACCGACGACAACGATCGCCTCGTCGGTGTGGTCACCGTCGATGACGTCCTCGACGAGCTGTTGCCCGAGGACTGGCGAACCACCGGTCGAGACGATCGCAGCAGGGGGTAGATATGGCCGTCGATGATTTCGAGATCCCGCGGTCGAGCAAGCGCCGACTGCCGAGCTTCACCGTCTCCCCCGAGACCTTCGGACGCGGAGCCGAAGCCTTCGCCCGGTTCATGGGCACTCCCGCGTTCCTCGTCGGGATGACGGTCTTCTGTGCGGTGTGGCTGCTGTGGAACACCCTGCTGCCGGAATCGTGGCAGTTCGACCCGCGGTCGCTCAACTTCACCCTGTTGACCCTCATCCTGTCCCTTCAGGCCTCCTATGCCGCTCCGCTGATCCTGCTCGCGGAGAACCGCAGCACCGACCGGGACCGCGTCGAGTTCGAACACGATCGGCAGCGCGCCGAACGCAACCTGGCCGACACCGAGTACCTCGCACGAGAGGTGGCGGCGCTGCGTATCGCCATGCGTGAGGTCGCCACTCGTGACTTCATCCGCTCCGAGCTCAAGGATCTGCTCAAGGAGCTCGAGGAGGAAAGACAGGACGAGAACGGGACCGACAAGGTCGATCCCCGGGCCTCCGAAAAGCGCCGAGGCGGCCCTCGAGGCGGATGACGAGACGCCCGCCGAAGCGGTAGTGTTGATGGCCCGGGAGCACTGTTCCGGGAAGGAAAGGACGTGGGCATGACTGGTCCCTCTGAGGACGCCGTGAGAGAGGCGCTGACCGGGGTCATCGACCCTGAGATCCGCCGCAGCATCATCGAACTCGATATGGTCGAATCGATCGTGATCGAAGGCGGCAAGGTCACCGTCACAGTTCTCCTCACGATCGCCGGGTGCCCGCTGAAGGACACGATCACCAAAGACACCAAGGCTGCGGTGGCCGGTGTCGACGGGGTCGCCGAGGTGGCTGTCGTTCTGGGCACGATGACGCCCGAACAGCGCAAGGAGATGAAGGAGAAGCTGCAGGGCTCCGGCACCCGCGATATCCCCTTCAATCGCCCGGAATCGCTGACGAAGGTCTATGCCGTCGCGTCCGGAAAAGGCGGAGTCGGAAAATCGTCGGTGACCGCGAACCTTGCCGTGTCCCTGGCGGACAAGGGCCTGCGCGTCGGCATCGTCGATGCCGATATCTACGGCTTCTCCATCCCCGGCATGCTCGGTCTCTCCGGCAAGCCGACCCGAGTCGATGAGATGATCCTGCCCCAGGTCGCCCACGACGTGAAGGTGATGAGCATCGGCATGTTCGTCCCGCCGAGCCAGGCCGTCGTCTGGCGCGGTCCCATGCTCCATCGCGCTCTGCAGCAGTTCCTCACCGATGTGTTCTGGGGCGACCTCGACGTGCTCCTGCTCGATCTGCCTCCCGGCACGGGCGATATCGCGATCTCCGTGGCTCAGCTGCTGCCCGAATCCGAACTCCTCGTCGTCACCACACCGCAATCGGCGGCCGCCCAGGTAGCCGAACGCGCGGGGTCCATCGCCACACAGACGAAGCAGACCTTGGCGGGAGTCATCGAGAACATGTCATGGATGGAGATGCCCGACGGCACCCGGATGGAGGTGTTCGGCTCCGGCGGAGGCGCCAGCGTGGCCGAGAACCTCGCCGCCACCCTCGACCAGGAGGTTCCGCTGCTCGCCCAGATCCCCTTGGACACTCGTCTGCGGGAAGGTTCGGACGCGGGTACCCCGGTCGTGCTCGGCAATCCCGATTCGCCTGCGGCGAGGGCTTTCGACACCCTTGCGGAGTCGCTGCGGCGACGCAGTCGCGGCCTGTCCGGCAGATCCTTGGGACTGAGCCCGGTCTGAGGCGGTGTCTCCTCTCTCCCCTCGCGATACCCTCGTCTACTCTGTCTTCGCCGGCCTCAGCGCTCTGACCGCTCTCGTCCTCTTGGCCGGCGCTGTCGTCACTGCGATTCGAGATGACCCCGCGCCCGGACGGTCGGTGGAACCCGCGCAGCGAACGATCGCCGCCGAGAACCGGGACGCTCTCTCCGCAGAGCTGCGCAGCTACGCAGTGGTTTCGGACGAACGCGCTCCTCGTCTCGACGTCCACACCTTCGGACTGCCCGCGGCCGCCTCGTTGAATGCCGCGATCGAAGAACATGTGCTGTCCCTGATCGACGGTTCAGGAGGCTTCGCCGATCGCGCCGCTTTCGATCCCGTTCAGACGGCACCCGTCCACAGATGGCCGACGACGGCTTTCACACCAGCACAGACCAGCATCGCTGACGCGCCAGCGTCTCGAGTAGACCCGCGTGCCATCGACATCAGCACCAGGGTGCTGGCAAGCGGTGGGAAATTCGTCGTCACCGCAGTCGATATTCAGTCGCCGCATCCGCAGACAAGACTGCTGCTGACCGATCTCGCCCACGACAGCACAGTCAATGCCCGCCGGCTCTTCGCCGCACCGGTCGACCCGGCAGCTGTCGGAGCCGATGACACCGGCACGCTGACGATCAATGACGCTGCGGCCTCCGACACCGATCTGTCCTCGATCGGCGACCGAGTCCAGAAGGCGCTGCACAGCAGTCTCGAACTGCCGCAGCCGTTCGATCTGCGCTCCCCCGACTTCTCCTGTGCGCTGCTGCCCTGTGTGGCACTGACCTATGACGACGGTCCCGGAGAGGCGAAGACCGAACAGACGATCCTCGACGCAGCCGATGAGGCGAACATCCGTCTGACATACTTCTTTCTCGGGAAGAACACAGATGCCTTCCCCGAAGTGGCCGAGCGGATCATCTCCGCCGGCCATGAAGTCGACGATCACACGTTCTCGCATGTGCAGATGGACAAGACCGCATCGGCGACGCTCCGCAGAGAGCTCGACCGGACGGACAGATCGCTGCGATCGGTCGGAGTGAAGGACGAGCCCCTCGTCCGTCCGCCCTATGGTGCCCTCGACAAACGCGCAGCACACGCTCTGGGCGGTCCTGCGATCATCTGGGACGTCGATACCGGAGACTGGCAGCACAGAGATGCGAAGAAGACGGTCCGACGCGTGCAGTCACTGACTCGCCCCGGATCGATCGTGCTCATGCATTCCATCCATCCGTCGACCGCGAAGGCTGCCCCGCAGGTGTTCTCGGCCGTGGCGGACAAAGGCCTCTACGCAGTGACCGTGCGCGAGCTCTTCTCCGGGATCGAGTGGAAGAACGGCGGGTCGTATTTCTGCCGCGGCTACGGCGATGAGCTGTGCTCGAATCCCGAACATCCCGCGGTGATGAAGAACTGAGCGGCTGACGCCCGCGCTGAGGCGGGAATGCAACATGGCCCGACAGACGCCGTCTGCCTCAACCCCAGGTGGCTTCCGGGGTGGCTCAGGTGGCTTCGGGGTCGAACGGTGCCGCGGCGGAACGGTCGCGCAGGCCGACCTGAGCTTGGAACCGTTCGATGGGTGACTGCTCCCGGGTGGGGGCCGCCTCGGTGTCGGTCTGAGTGGACAGGGCAGCACCGGAGGACTCAGCCGATGACGATTCCTGCGAGGCCAGTTCCTGACGTTTGGACTCGCGGATGGCCGCATCCTCTTCGACCAGTGCCTCACGTACGATGCGGCGCGGATCGTACTGGCGCGGATCGAGCTTCTGCCAGTCCACATCCTTGAAGTCCTCGCCGAAATCGCGTCGGACGCTGTCCTTCGCGCCTTCGGCCATGCGACGCATCTGCCGCACGAAGTCACGCAGCTTCTGAGCGTATTCGGGCAGGCGTTTGGGTCCGATGACGACCAACGCCACAACGACCAGAATCACCATTTCGGTGCCGTTGATACCGAACATGGCCTCAAGTCTACCGTGGACGGCGGTAGCATCGACTCATGGTCAGCTCAGGTTCGACATCCCGATCCTGCCGGGAGGTGCAGTGGACGAGATAGCAGTCGAACGGGTGCTGCGCATCATCGAACTCGTACCCGCCGCACGCGTCGTCGCCTACGGGACAGTCGGCGCCGTTGCCGACTGCTCACCCCGCTATGTCGGACGGGTGATGAGGGAATTCGGATCGAACGTCACTTGGTGGCGAGTCGTCAACGCGGCCGGGATCCTGCCGCCCGAGATCTTCGCCCGCGCCAGCATCCACTGGGAAGAGGAGTGCACACCGCATTCTCATGAGCGGGTCGAACGCGCGGCATTCCTCGAAGTCGACGAACTCGATCGGCTGTGGCGCAGCCACGGAATCGACCCCGATTGCGGTTAGACTTGGGAGAACTCAGCACCAGAAGGGAGGGGCCGGTTGGCACGCGAAAATGCAGGTGATCTCACCTTCTCGGAACAGTACAACGGTCCCGATCCGCTGCTCGACGCCGCTCGCACCCACTCGCATGAGTTCGGGATCGCACCGGTGTCCCAAACCACGGCGAGGACGCTGACGCTGCTGGCCCGACTGCTCACCCCGGTCGCGGCCGTCGAGGTCGGCACCGGTGTGGGAACGTCGACGCTGTCACTTCTGCGCGGGATGCCGACCGCCGGGATACTGACGTCGATCGACACGAATTCGACGACCCAGAGCGCAGCGCGTGACCTCGTCGACATGGCCGGAATCCGGCCGGGGCGATTGCGGCTGATGAGCGGTCGAGCCGAAGAGGTTCTCAAACGCCTTGCGCCTTCGGCCTATGACATGGTCTTCATCGACGTGGAGCCGGGCAGCCTGGAGAGAATGATCCAACCCTCTCTCCGACTGCTCGATGCCCAGGGCCTACTGGTCATCCACAAGACTCTGCTCAAGGGCGCCGTCGCCGATCCCGTCGATCGCAGTCCCCGGACCCAGGCGGCACGGAGCATGCTCAACCGCATCGCCGAACAGGAGCACCTCGAGCGCGTGCTGCTGCCCATCGGAGAAGGGCTGCTGCTGCTGCAGAAGACCCGGTGAAACGAGCACAGCAGAGACTTACAGGTAAGTCTCTGCTGTTCGTGTGTCTCCGTCCGGCTGTGTTCTGCGGCCGTCGGCTCAGAGCCCCAAGGTCTGGGCGAGAGTGTCGTGGAGTCCGGTGGCTTCATCTCTGCTGAGTTCGATCACCAGACGGCCTCCGCCTTCGACTGGAAGCCGCATCACCATGCTTCGGCCTTCTTCGGTCACTTCCAGAGGTCCGTCGCCGGTGCGGGGTTTCTGGGCTGCCATATGGGCTCTTCCTTCCGTTGTCATTCAAAGACGGTTCACACCAGGTGGACCGAATGATGTACCTACGATTATTCCATGATCCGCGCGTTCCCGGTAACTCTCCCGCCCAATGGACGGTCACCCCGAGGGATCAGCTGGCGATCACGGCGGCAGATCGGCAGGCGGAGTGAAGTGCCACAGGTAGGCGACCCACACGATCTGAAGCAGGATATAGGCCACCAGCATCGCGGCCCGGTAGCCTCGTGAGCGCACCAGCGACAACGTCAGGGCCAGCGGGAACAGCGGCAGCAGCAGACGCAGGGTGGAGGTCTGCGGATTGAAGAACATGAGCAGGTACAGGCCGTACCCGAGGCAGAACAGCTGCAGCGTCCGTCCCATATGCGCTCCCGCCGGGGAGAAGATCAACGCGAGCATTCCGGCGACGACGATGACGAGCAGCACCGGACCGAGCGGACCGATGAGGCTGATCGACCGAGCCACCCACTGGACGACGAACGTGGTCTCGCCGGTGTGCCAGGCCGCCTCGGTGTCGGTATAGGCCGTCAGCGACCCCGTTGACCACCAGGCATGGATCGGGTGGATGAGGGCCGCTGCGCAGGAGAGCACGCCCAGGGTCCAGGACCGGATCACCTCGCCGGTGGGATACGGATCGCTGCGGCGACGGAGGAAGCGGTCGATGAGGTGGAAGAGCATGAAGAACGAGAACGCCACGCCGATCGGCCGCGACAGATCCATGAAGACGACGACCGGGATCGCGGTGAGGTAGCGACGCTCGACGACGAGGAACAGCGCCGTCGCCTGCAGCAGGAGGGTCAGTGATTCGGCATAGCCGGTGGAGAAGATCGCGGCCGGCGGGAAGAACATCACGAGCGCCAGGCCCATCAGCGCCTGACCGTCGTCGACGTACTTACGGAAGAGGTGGAGGATGACGATCGAGGCCAGACCGGCGGCGATCGTGGACACGATCGGCGAGATGACCTCGTAGCTCAGCCCCGTGAGGTCGGCCAGGGTGGACACGATCGAGGGGTGCAGCGGGTAGAACGCCCACTGGTTCTCCGCGACCGCTCCGGAGTCGTCCACGGGCAGGATGCGGGGATAGCCCTCATCGGCGACGCGCCCGTACCAGCCGCCGTCCCAGAAGTTGAGGAAGTCATTGAGCGTCGTCGTCACAGGCGACGACGACCAGTTCGCCGGGTCCTGCCGTTTGAGGACTGCGGCGAAGATCGACATACTCACGACACGGGAGGCGAAGTACACTGCCACGGCCTGCAGCCATACCGGCAGAGCCATGAACAGAGCGCCGAGGCGGCTGAAACGGGAGGAGTCGAAGACTTCGGGTGCGAGGGTGATTCCGGGGAGGTCTGCGGGGCGGCTCATCGTGGTCCGGCAGCCGTTTCCGGTCCGTCAGGTGCGGTTGTCGGGCTGGTGGGCGGAGCCGCCTCGGCGGGGGCGGCTGCGGTCTCGAGTTCGCTCAGGCGTGTGCGCAGCATCGCCATGGCCGCGTCGACGTCTTCCATCCGATAGCCGCGCAGAGCGGGCCGGAACCGCACCGATTCCAGGTCCTTGCCGGTGAACTCCGCCGGCAGCCCGGTCCAGCTCTCTTCGGCCTCGTCGACGGTTTCGGAAGAGAAGGCGTTGAAGGTCGCTGCGACGACGAATACGAGGACGAAGACCGCAGCTGCGACACCGATGACAATCCACAGAGGCATGCCCCCATTTTCACATAGGCGCCTGCACGGAATGCTCAGCGCAGTCCGCGCACGGTGTGTCTCGGCGCCGCTTCACCGGTGATCGCCACGGTCACGTCGATGGCGTCGGCAGTAGCCTTGACATCGTGGGTGCGGATCATCGCCGCTCCCTTCTCGATGGCCAGCGCGGTCGCGGCGATCGTTCCGTACAGCCGGTCCGACGGGGCGACCTCACCGATGGCCTCACCGACGAAATCCTTGCGTGAGATCGCCAGCAGCACCGGATAGCCGGTCGCGGCGAACCGGTCGAGTTCGCGCAGCAGACGAAGCGAGTGGTACGTGTTCTTCCCGAAGTCGGGAGTGGGATCGATGATGATCCGGTCTTCGCGCACCCCTGCTGCACGCGCCGCCTCGGCGAGGTCGATGACGCCTGCCAAGGTGGAATCGACGACGTCACCGGCCTGCAGGCCATAGCGGTTGCGGTGGGCGTCGGTGCGCGGATCCAATCCCCCTGTGTGGGAGCAGACGATGCCGACATCATGCCGGGCGGCCACCTCGGCGAGCTTCGGGTCGATCCCGGCCCAGGTGTCGTTGAGCAGTCCCGCACCGGCCCGGCAGGCGGCCTCGGCCACTTCATGACGCCACGTGTCGACGCTGATGAGCACGTGCGGGTGGGACCTTGCGACGGCCTCGACGGTCGGGCACACGCGGTCGATCTCCTCGGCCACGGAGATCTCCCGTCCGCGGCCGGCGCGCACTCCCCCGATATCGACGATCTGAGCACCCGCCGAGGCGGCCGCCTCCACTGCCGTGATCGCCTCCTCGAGAGTGGCGACGGATTCGTAGAACGAATCTGTGGTGCGGTTGATCACGGCCATGATCGCCGGGGTTCCGGGCCGAGCCCGGGCGAGATCGAACCGTTCGCCCTCCGGCACTGATGAGATGTCGCCCCTCATGGTCGACGGTTCGCAGCATTGGCCACGACCGAATCCCGGCCGTCTCCCGGTCCGATCGCGGCGACGACTTCGTCGATGTCATCGGTGAGGGTGAACATGTTCAGGTCTGCTTCGCTGATCGTCCCCGCGGCCAGCAGAGTGTTCTGCATCCAGTCGACGAGCCCGCCCCAGTAGTCGGTCCCGAACAGCACGATCGGGAATGAGGTGATCTTGCCGGTCTGGACCATGGTGAAGGCCTCGAACAGTTCGTCCAGAGTACCCAGGCCGCCGGGCATGACGACGAATGCGCGCGAGTATTTGAGGAACATGGTCTTGCGGACGAAGAAGTAGCGGAAATTCACGCCGAGTTCGACATGCTTGTTGAGTCCGGTCTCGAAGGGCAGCTCGATGCCCAGCCCGATGGACACTCCCCCGCCCTCGCAGGCACCGAGGTTGCCGGCCTCCATGATTCCGGGGCCCCCGCCGGTGATGATCGCATTGCCGTTCTCGGCGATGCGGCGAGCGATCTCGCGGGTGTCCGAATAAGCCTGGGTACCGGCTGTCAGACGAGCTGAGCCGAAGATCGACACTGCCGGTCCGATCTCGGCCAGCGAGCCGAATCCTTCGACGAACTCGGCCTGGATGCGCATGACACGCCACGGGTCCTCATGCACCCAGTCGGTGCCCGACTTCGATTCGAGGAGGCGCTGGTCCGTCGTCGTCGCCGGCACCTGGTCACCGCTCAGCCGCAGCGGGCCCTTGCTGTAGAAGCCAGAGTCACCTGTTGGGTCGTCTCCCCGGTCGTCTGTCGGATCGTCGGCAGAATGGCGCCCGGGAGCACTCGAAGGCTCGCCATCGACGTCGTCTGTCGCTCTGGTCACCTCGTTCACCGGCCCTGAAGGTAGCTGCGCAGAGTTGCGGTGGCCTGGTCCACCTCGGTGACTCTCACATGCTCATCCGACTTATGGGCGTACAGAGGGTTGCCGGGACCGAAATTCACCGCCGGAACGCCGAGTGCGCTGAATCGGGACACATCCGTCCAGCCGAGCTTCGGTGCCGGGGACAGTCCGAGTGTGTCGATGAAGTCCTGGGCGATCGCCCTGTCGAGTCCGGGGCGGGCCCCCTCGGCGGCATCGGTGACGACGACGTCGAAACCGGTGAACAGCTCGCGCAGAAAGGATTCCGCCTCGGCAGCCGACTTGCTCGGAGCGAAGCGGTAGTTCACGGACACCACGCACTCGTCGGGCACGACGTTGCCGGCGACTCCCCCGCGGATGTTCACGGCGGACAGGGATTCGCGGTAGTCGAGCCCATCGACCGTGACGGTGCCGGTCTCGAATTCGGCGAGCCGGGTGAGGATCTCGGCGGCGGCGTGGATGGCGTTGACGCCCATGAAAGCACGGGCCGAGTGGGCGCGGACTCCGGTGGTGGTGACGTCGACGCGGATGGTTCCGTTGCAGCCGCCTTCGACCGAGGCGTTCGAGGGTTCGCCGAGGATCGCGAAGTCACCGGCCAGCCAATCAGGATGGTCGCGGGAGACGCGGCCGAGTCCGTTGAGTGAGGCATCGACCTCCTCATGGTCGTAGAAGACCCAGGTGACATCGCGGTTCGGATTGGTCAGCGCGGCCGCGGTGGACAGCTGCATCGCCACTCCGGCCTTCATATCGCAGGCGCCCCGCCCCCAGATGACCTCATCATCGGGGTACTCGTCTCCGGACATGTGGGTGCGCACGGGCGGAAGGTTGTCTTCGACGGGAACGGTGTCGAGGTGGCCGGCGACGACGATGCGCTCGGCCAGCCCCAGGTTCGTGCGAGCGATGACGGTGTCTCCGTCGCGGAGGATCTCCAGGTCCGGTCCCGGACCCGCGCTGATCCTCTCCAGGACAGCGACGACGGCATCGGCGAGGACGGTTTCGTTCCCGGACACGGATTCGATGGCGCACAGTCGGCCGGTGAGTTCGGCCGGGTCACCCACCACGGCGAACAAGTACTCGCCGAGGTCGCCGACGGGCGCGAACATGGCATCAGTCTCAGCAGATGGATCGACAGTCATGTCTCTTAGCCTAGTACGGTGCCACCGTCTAGGCTTAAGGCATGACAGAACGCATCGTTTCCGCACGTGGACTCGCCACGATCCATTCCGACACCGTCCTCTCCGTCTGGTACCCGGTACTGAGCACCGGCGATACCCACGACACCGCCGAGGCGGCCGCCACCGCTCGCGCCGCCGACGACGGTCTCGACGCCCTTGTGGGCACCGATGAAGCTCGCGGCACCCGCTCAGAGGTCGTCACCACCACGATCGATCTCGACGCCGGTCCCGCCTCGGCGGCCGACGCCTACCTGCGTCTGCACGCACTGTCCCACCGCGTCGTGGCCCCCAACGACGTCAACCTCGACGGAATCTTCGGCCATATCGCCAATGTCGTGTGGACCTCCTTCGGCGCCTGCTCCCCCGAGGACTTCGAGGCCACTCGCGCCAAGCTCCTCGCCCGCGGCCCTGTTGCCGTGTACGGGCTCGACAAGTTCCCGCGGATGACGGACTTCGTCATCCCCTCCGGTGTGCGCATCGCCGACGCCGACCGTGTCCGCCTCGGCGCTCACCTGGCTCCCGGCACCACCGTCATGCACGAAGGCTTCGTGAACTTCAATGCCGGGACGCTCGGTTCGGCCATGGTCGAAGGCCGCATCTCCCAGGGCGTCGTCGTCGGAGACGGATCGGATATCGGCGGCGGAGCCTCGATCATGGGTACCCTCTCCGGCGGCGGCACGCACCGCATCTCCATCGGCTCGGGCAGCCTCCTCGGCGCGAACGCCGGTGTCGGCATCTCCATCGGCGATGACTGCGTCGTCGAAGCCGGTCTCTACATCACTGCAGGCACTCGCGTGACGGTCCCCGGCGAAGACGATGCCGTGGTCAAGGCCGCCGAGCTCAGCGGGAAGAACAACATCCTCTTCCGCCGCAATTCGGTCACCGGCACCGTCGAGGCGATCGCTCGCGACTCAAAGGGCATCGAGCTCAACCCCGACCTCCACTGATCGGCAGGCTGGCCGTTCGCAGCGACACCGCGCCGCGGCGCTGCGGCGCTACGTCGTTGTAGCGCTGAGCTGGCGAGTTGGCTGTAGCCGAATCGCCTGCGGTGAGCAGCCGAGGGCGCGTTCACATCATGTGGACGCGCCCTCAGCGCATTCACGCCCGTGCGTTCACCCTCCGAGTCAATCCCAATCCACCACTTCTGCGGCTTCGCCTGAGCCACCCCACGCTCTTCGCTGCGAGTCACCCTGCTGGTGGCAAAACACGTTGCGCGTGCCATAACGCCCCGTTCCTGCAGGAGGTTGTGGCACCAACGGTGACGCATGCCCAGGTGCGTGTAGGAGAAGCCACCACCAACGCACAGTGGCTCTACCGATGCGTGATGGCGAACGAAGGCCCACGGCGAGGACGTGATGGCGGCGGGAGGCCTGCCGGAGAAATGCACCTGCGAAAAAGGCAGCGCGGAACAGCGCAGCCGGTGCGGGGAAAGGGCAGCGGCGCGGGACGGCGCAGCCGGTGCGGGAGGGGAAAAGAGCAGCGGCGCGGGACGGACCTGGGAAGTTACGACTGTGCCGGGCCGGTCAATGCACAACGGCGCCGGGCAGAAGATTCTGCTCCGACGCCGTTGCGTCTGCGGGGGCTCAGCGTTCGCTGATGTCCTTGTAGTTACGGTTGTATTCGCCCGTGTAGATCTGGCGGGGACGGCCGATCTTCGTCTCGGGGTCCTTGATCATCTCGCGCCACTGGGCGATCCAGCCGGGTAGCCGGCCGACCGAGAAGAGCACGGTGAACATATTCGTCGGGAATCCGAGAGCCTTGTAGATGAGGCCCGTGTAGAAGTCGACGTTCGGGTAGAGCTTGCGCTCGACGAAGTAGTCGTCGGCCAGTGCGATCTCTTCGAGCTGCTGAGCCAATTCGAGCAGCGGGTCGCCGCCGGACCGGGCGAGAACCTCGTCAGCCGTCTTCTTGATGATCTTCGCGCGCGGATCGTAGTTCTTGTACACGCGGTGGCCGAAGCCCATGAGACGAACGCCGTCTTCCTTGTTCTTCACGCGCTCCATGAACTTCTTCGGTCCGTCATCGGAGGCCGCGATCTGCTCGAGCATCTCGAGCACTGCGGAATTCGCGCCGCCGTGCAGCGGTCCGGCCAGAGCGTTGACGCCAGCTGAGATCGACTGGAACACGTTGGCCTGCGACGAGCCGACGAGGCGAACCGTCGAGGTCGAGCAGTTCTGCTCGTGATCGGCGTGGAGGATGAACAGCTGATCCATGGCCTTGACCGCCAGCGGATCCGGTTCGTATTCCTCAGCAGGAACACCGAAGTTCACCCGCAGGAAGTTCTCCACGAGGCTCAGCGAGTTGTCCGGGTGGATGACCGGCAGGCCCATGTTCTTCCGATGCGCAAGTGCCGCGATGGTCGGCATCTTCGCGAGCAGACGGAACGACGAGGTGTCGATCTGGTCTTCGTCAAAGACATCGAGGTCATCTTGGTAGAACGTCGACAAAGCCGCGACGGCAGCTGCAACCATAGGCATCGGATGAGCGTCGTACGGGAACGCACGGAAGAAGCGCCGCAGGTCCTCGTGGACGATGGTGTGTCCGCGCAGGCGAGCGTCGAAGGCATCGTACTGTTCCTGAGTCGGCAGCTCACCGTAGATGAGGAGGTAGCAGACTTCGACGAAGTTCGACTGTTCCGCGAGCTGTTCGATCGGGTAACCGCGGTACTGCAGCTCACCGTTGTCACCATCGATGTAGGTGATGGACGACGAGGTGGTTGCAGTGTTGGCAAACCCGGGATCGTATGTGACCGCGCCGGTCTCTTTGAGCAGAGAACCGATACGGTATCCGTTGTTGCCCGCTGTTGCTGACACCTCGGGCAGTGTCAGCTCCGTATCAGCGATCCTGAGGTTCGCCTCCGAAGTCATTCGATCTCCTCACCGTTGACCGACCCCAAGAACTTCCTGAGGTGTTTTGCACAGTTCTTTCAAAGACTACCGACAACTGCGGGAATCAAAAAATCGCTGCACGCTTCATTTACTGGCTGGTAATACGTCTGAACAGGGCAGATAACAGTTTTTCGCCCTGCATGAAGTCTGAGCAGGAACTTAGCGGACGCTCGGAAACCGGCAACTTCCGCGCACGGTGTCCCACCCCCGCAATCATCTCGCGGCGGCCCGAAGACGCTCGGCCGCGGCGCGAATGCGTTCGTCGGTGGCGGTCAGCGCAATCCGCACATGGTCTGCAGCCGCCGCTCCGTAGAACTCGCCGGGACCCGCCACGATGCCGAGTTCGGCAAGGTCGGCCAGGGACTCCCAGCAGTTCTTGTCCACGGTCGACCACAGGTAGAGACCGGCGGTCGAATGGTCGATGCGGAATCCGTACTCTTCGAGACCAGTTCGCAGCTGCTCGCGCCGTGACCGGTAGGTCTCCTTCTGCGCCAGCACGTGCTCGGTGTCGCGGAGTCCGGCGACCATGGCTTCCTGAATCGGGAACGGCACGATCATTCCCGCGTGCTTGCGTGAGCGGGTGAGATCGGAGATGAGCTCGGCATCACCGGCGACGAACGCCGCGCGGTAGCCGGCGAGGTTCGACTGCTTCGACATCGAGTACACACTCAGCACACCGGCATTCGACTCCCCCGCAGCTGCAAGTACGCTCGGCGCCGGCGCATCGGATGCCCAATTGAGCAGTCCGTAGCATTCGTCCGATGCGACGACGACTCCGGCGGCACGAGCACGGCGAACCACCTCGGCGAGGGTGTCGACGTCGAGAACCTCCCCGGTCGGGTTGCTCGGTGTGTTGATCCACAGCAGACCGACACCGTCCAATGACTCCCCGTCGACGATCTGCGCGGCGTCGAGACGGCGGCATTCGACACCCGCGATCGTCGCACCCATCTCGTAGGTCGGGTAGGCGGCGGAGGGACAGGCGACGGCCAGTCCCCGCTCACGCAGCCCCAACAGGGTCGGCAGCCAGGCTACGAGCTCCTTGGAACCCACAGTCGGCAGGATCTCGGTGGCGGGATCGAGCTGAACCGAATGCCAGTTCTCGTACCACCAGGCGATGGCTTCACGAAGCTGTGCGGTTCCCGCGGTCGTCGGGTAGCCGTGCGCATCCCCTGCGTCCGACAGAGCACGCCGGATCACCTCGGGGGTGGGGTCCACCGGAGTGCCGATGGAGAGGTCACACACTCCGTCGGGATGCTCTGCGGCCCGGTCGCGGTATTCCGTGAGCCGGTCCCAGGGGTAGTCCGGGAGGTTGAGTCCGAAGGCGTTCGTCATCGGTCAGTCGTCGTGGTTCTGCGGCGGCAGGGCGGAGATGATCGGGTGGTCCTTGCCTGTGTTTCCGAGCTTCGCGGCACCGCCGGGCGAACCGAGGTCGTCGAAGAATTCGACGTTGGCCTTGTAGTACTCTTCCCACTCATCGGGCACATCGTCCTCATAGAAGATGGCCTCGACGGGGCACACCGGTTCGCATGCACCGCAGTCGACGCATTCGTCGGGGTGGATGTACAGGCTGCGTTCGCCCTCGTAGATGCAGTCGACGGGGCATTCGTCGATGCAGGCCTTGTCCTTGAGGTCGACACAGGGCTGGGCAATGATGTACGTCACTGGGCTGACTCCTCGAAAGACTCACAGATGGTGCGCATATACATCCCACAATACGCCTTCGCCCGATTCCCGTGACCACCGGTCTCAAGTGATTCGCATTGCATCTGAGATCCCGACCCACGCCTGCACCGGACCGGGGCGTGCGTGTCATAGGGTGGGAGGGCATCAATTTCGCGGAGGAAGGCCAGAAGTGGACGATCTGCAGCCCGGCAGACGAGTGGTCGTGCGGTATTCGCTCGCACCCGGTGACACCCATTCGACGTCGGACGCCCTCGGCGTCGTCACAGCCGTCGACGAGGCGGGACTCGAGATCGATACGAAGCGCGGGCCCCTGCGCATCGCTCGCGACCAGATCCTCCTCGTCCACGAGGTGCCCCCGGCTCCGACGAAGGCCGGGCGCACGCATGAGATCGTCTCCGCCGTGGATCTGCGGCGCATCTCGGCCGCCGCCTGGCTTCCCCACGACGTGTCCTGGCTGCACGTGGAGAATCTGCGCAACGAAGGCACCGAGGCGGCCGCCGAGGTCAGCCTGCTGCAGAAGGGCTGGCTGCTGCGGCATTCGGAATCCGCGACCCGGCGCGCCAATTCCTGCCTGCCCGTGACCGACACCGGACTCGGGTGGGAACAGGGACTCGATGCCGTCGAGGAGTGGTATCGGGCCCGAGGCAAGCCGAGCCGCGTCCAGATCTATTCCGCTGACGATTCCTCGACGCTGGCACCAGAATGTGAGGGGCTCGCTCCCCTGCTCTCAGCTCGCGGCTACATCCCTTCCGAGGCCACCCTTCTGCTCACCGGTGCCACGGCGGAGGCAGCCGGCGGTGCCTCCTCCCCCGCTGGGGCGGCCGCGTCAGGTCTGATCATCGACGTCTCCGATGCGCCGACCTCCGAGCATTTCGCCGCATGGACGTCACAGCGCAGCCCCGGTGAGGATTCGGGTTCGGCTCAGGCGTTCAAGACACTCATCGAAGCCGATCAGCCGTGTGAGTTCGTCACCGCCTATGCCGAGCATCCCGATGGATCCCGGACTATGGTGGCGGCCTGCAGGGTGGTCGAGCGCAGCAAATGGGGTGTCATCACCAACCTCATCACTCGTCCCGATCTGCGACGACGCGGTGCCGGGCGTTCGGTGGTCGCTGCCTCGGCGGCGCTGCTCGCTCAGCGGGGGGTCAGGTCCTACCTCGTCGACGTCGAGTCGAGCAATGAGGCGTCGCTGGGCCTCTTCGCCTCTCTCGGTGCGACAGTGCGTCACCGGTCCTGGTTCGCCGAAACACGCTGAACGGTCAGCCAGACGGAATCCTGTGAGGAGGGCTCAGCCCTTGCACTCGACCTTGTTCACCGGCCGGTAGACCGTGGTGAAGCCGTCCTTCGTGGTCTTGCCCGAAGCGATGTCCTTCATTGTTCGGGTGATCCGGATCGACCATCCGCCCTTAGGTGACTGCGGAGAGCACGATGGCCCGCTCTCGGTGACCGACCCCGGTGAGGTGTGGTTGAACCGGTCCGAGGCGTCTGCCGACACATCGTACTTCTTGACGCCGAAGACCTTAGCGTGGACCTCTCCGTCTTTGAGGTACATGTCGAGGACGACCGGAGTCTTCGAGTTGTTCGTGAACTTCATATCGATCGACGACCAGTCGAGGGTCGACTCGCGGCCCTCCGGGTAGCGGGAGATATAGCGCGAATGCGCCTGGTGTTCGTCGAGTTCGAAGCCGGCGAAGAACGCCGCATTGAACAGGGTCGTCGACACCTGTGAGACGCCGCCTCCGTAGTCTTCCTTCATCTGCCCTTCGGAGATCACGCCGGCAGGTTTGTAGCCGTTTGCGGCGTTGCGCTGGCCCAGAGCTTCATTGAGGGAGAACTGCTCACCGGGCTTGAGAACCGTGCCGGAGACCCTCTTCGCGGCCACCCGTAGGTTCGTATCGCGGTTGGGTTCCGAGCTGTAGCCGGTGGAGAAGTGTGACACGGTGTCGGAGACATCGGCCTTCTTCGCATCCTTCGTCGTGAACTCGGGTTTGACCGAGGCCAGTGTGACCGTGGGCTTGTCCTCCTTGCCGTTGATGGCGTCGGTGACCGCCCCGGTCAGTTCCTTGGCCTTGATTCCGATTCCATTGCGGGATGGCACGACCTCGGGCTTGCCGTCCTTGATCTCGAAGCTCGCGTCTTCGGCCGGTCGTCCGATGTCCTTGTTGGCGGCCAGCACGGCCTTCTGGAGAGCCTCCTGATCGAAGACAGGCTTGAGCTTCGAGTCCTCGGCTTTGAACGTCAGAGTCTTCGCGACGGTCTTCGGGGACACGGTGAGGTCGCCGCCTTTGACCTCCGAGTCCGCATCCTTCGCAGGCTTCGCCGTGATCGTGAGGTCCTTGCTCACGGCGTCTTTCGCGAATCCGTCAGCCATGTCTTCGGCTTCGGACGTGGTGATATCGGGATCGATACTCGTCGGACTGACCGGGAGAGTATCCTCGGTGCGCAGCCAATGATCGTCGACGGCGGCGCGCACGGCGGCGGTGTCGACGGTCTGGCCGTTCTTGCCGTCCTTGACCTTCGGTGTGGTCTTGTCGTACTCGAGTTCGGCGTCTTTGGGTTCGACGGCCAGTGACTCGGTGACCTTCGCGGTTTCCTTGTCGAACTTCTCCTCGTCGACCTTGATGACTGGGTCGACCTCATCTTCGCCGAACAGGCGGTCCCAGATGACGGTGGGGTCGAGGCTGAAGCCGGTGATGCGCTCGACTGTCGCTTCCGCGTCTAAGGTGATTCCGGCCTTCTCCGGGTTGAGCTTCGCCGTCGGCTCTCCGGCCTTGAGGACGATGTCCTGTTCCGCGTCATCGCGCAGGTCGTTGCGCAGGGTGTTCTCGGCGTCTGTCGCGGACTTGCCGCCGATGTCGATTCCGGCCACGGTCGTCCCCGGTGCGAGCATACGCCCGCTGAAGAAGCCGATCACCACATAGATGGCGGCCAGCACGACGACGGCCATGAGGATGAAGGGCCAGACCGACTTCTTCCGGGCAGCGCTGCCGGACGGATCGGGCCCGCCTGCGTTTGAGGTTCCATCGGACAGGGTATTGGTCGGCATCATTCTCCCGAGGGTGTCGATAACGACTGATTCGGTGCGGTTCGCACGAGTCTAGCGAGTGCGATCGCGCCCGCGCACGTTGATGAAGGAGAAGACAGCAGCCAGGACCATCGGTCCGAGCAGCCACACAACTGAACGAAGCAGTCCGGTGACGATCATATCGGCGCCGGGCAGCCACTTGGGCTGGCCGAAGACGAAGGACAGTACGGCAATGATCACGGCGGCGACCAGCATAGGGGCGCTGCTGCGATACATCGTCTTCAGGTGCCACAGCCCCGCAGCGGCCAGAGCCAGGGCCAGCGCGAGTCCCCATGGCAGGATGATCGGGGTGCCGCCGAGGCTGACGACCGTGACGTTGAGGTGCTGCATGGTGCCGAGGAAGGCGATGAGCAGTCCGAGCACAGCGGAGTGGAGGTAGGCGAAGATTCCCGGCTTCCGCGGTGCGCGACTCCGTCGCAGGGGCTGAGCCGCTGTATTCTCCTGAGCTTCGACCGCTGCGATGTCGAGGCCGGTGAGCACGTGCGGGGCCGGTCCGGTGTTGAGGATCTCGGACGGGATCGGAGTGCCTGCCCCGATCGAGAAGTATTCGCGGTCGCCGATCTTCTGACCGACACCGTTCGACAGGGCGAAGAAGCCGCCGGACACGCTCACCTGGGTGCGATGAGCCTCGAGTGCCGCCCGTTTGGCCGACAGCACCGCGCTGACGTCCTGGTCGATGACGAGCTGACCGACCGGCGGTTTGGCCGGGATCGTCTCGGCGGGGGCGAAGCCGGTGCCTGCGAAGCCTGCCTGGTGCGGGTCGAACGAACGACGGGCAACCTCGGTGGGGGTGTCGACGTAGAGCAGTCGACCGGTCCGCCATTCGGCGAAGTCGACCGCCGCGGTCGTGGCCTCATGCACCCGCACGTGGTCGGGGTGACCATAGCCCCCGTTGGCGGCGTAGGTGATGATCGCATGCGGTTCGAAGGCATCGATGACGGCAGCGATGTGTCTGGCCACGGTCGTGATGTCAGCTGCGCACAGGGCGTTGTCGGTCATCGATGACGCGGGCCGGGCATGACCGTCCGGCCCCCATTCCATTCCCGAATCCTCGAAGGTGCGCGTGGTCCCGCCGAGGAAGGTGTGCATGCGCACACCGAGAGCACGCATCGCCTCGGCGATCTCCTGCTCCCGGACCCGGGCGAGACCGCCCCGATCGCCCTCGAGCTGCTTCAGCTCTGCGGGGATGACCTCGCCGCCCTCACCGCGGGTGGCGGTGAGCACCATGACCTCGGCACCCTCGGAGACCAATTCGGCGATCGTGCCGCCCGTCGTGATCGTCTCATCGTCGGGATGAGCGTGCACGAAGAGGACGCGTGGCGTAACAGTCATTGGTTCCTGGGTGCTCGAGGTCATTCGGTGCTGCCGGATCAAGGATTCCGGCTCAGGCGTTCTGGCGGCGCATCTTCGCGTAGAGCTTTGCGCGTTCCTTCTGATCGAGTTCGACCTTGCGGATGCGGATGGCACCCGGGGTGACCTCGACGCACTCGTCCTCACGAGCGAACTCGAGGCTCTCCTCGAGGGTCAGCTTGCGCGGCGGAGTGAGGTTCTCGAAGCTGTCGGCAGAAGCCGAACGCATGTTCGTCAGCTTCTTCTCCTTCGTGATGTTGACGTCCATATCGTCGGCGCGCGAGTTCTCGCCGACGATCTGGCCCTCATAGACCTCGGAGGTCGGTTCGACGAAGAAGGTTCCCCGGTCCTGCAGGTTGATCATCGCGTACGGGGTCACTGTTCCCGCTCGGTCGGCCACGAGAGAGCCGTTGATGCGGAACTCGATATTGCCGGCCCACGGTCCGTATCCGGCCGAGATCGTGTTCGCGATTCCGGTGCCGCGGGTCTCGGTGAGGAACCGAGTGCGGAAGCCGATGAGGCCGCGGGCGGGAACCTTGAACTCCATCCGCACCCAGCCGGTACCGTGGTTCGTCATGGTCGACATGACGCCCTTGCGGGCAGCCAGCAGCTGAGTCACGGCGCCGAGGTAGTCCTCCGGCACGTCGACCGTGAGCTCTTCGAAGGGCTCGTGGACCTTGCCGTCGACCTGCTTGGTCACGACCTGAGGTTTGCCGACCGTGAGTTCGAATCCTTCACGGCGCATCTGCTCGACGAGGATGGCCAGGGCCAGCTCACCGCGACCCTGGACCTCCCAGGCGTCAGGGCGTTCGGTCGGGACGACCTTGAGCGAGACGTTGCCGACGAGCTCCTGGTCAAGGCGGTCCTTGACCATGCGGGCGGTGACCTTCGTGTTCTTCTCACGGCCGGCCAGCGGGGAGGTGTTGATACCCACGGTCATCGAGATCGCCGGATCGTCGATGACGATCGCCGGCATCGGCTTCGGATTGTTGATGTCGGTGAGCGTGTCACCGATCATGATGTCGGGAATGCCGGCCACTGCGACGATGTCACCGGCCGAGGCCTCCGTGGCGGGCACCCGGTCGAGACCCTGGGTCTCGAGCAGTTCGGTGATCTTCACCGAGCTGATCTCGTCACCGCGGGCCCAGGCGACCTGCTGGCCCTTCTTCAGCGTGCCGCCGAAGATGCGCAGCAGAGCCAGACGGCCGAGGAACGGCGAGGCGTCGAGGTTCGTGACGTGTGCCTGGAGGATGCCGTCGGAGTTGATCTCCGGTGCCGGGATCGTCTCGAGGATGGTCTTGAACAGCGGTTCGAGGTCGGGGTTGTCCGGGACCGCTCCATCGGCGGGCTGTTCGAGGGAGGCGGCACCTGCCTTCGCGGCGGCGAAGACGACGGGCACGTCGAGGACGGAGTCGACGTCGAGGTCGGGGACTTCGTCGGCGAGGTCGGAGGCCAGACCCAGGAGCAGGTCCTGAGCTTCCTCGACGACTCCGTCGATGCGGGCATCGGCACGGTCGGTCTTGTTGATCACGAGGATGACGGGCAGCTTCGCGGCCAGCGTCTTGCGCAGGACGAAGCGGGTCTGAGGCAGCGGACCTTCGGAAGCGTCGACGAGGAGGACGACTCCGTCGACCATGGACAGTCCGCGCTCGACCTCACCGCCGAAGTCGGCGTGGCCGGGGGTGTCGATGACGTTGATGACGATGGGGTCCTCGCCGGCCGAGGGGCCGTTGTAGAGGACCGAGGTGTTCTTCGCGAGAATGGTGATGCCCTTCTCGCGTTCGAGGTCGCCTGAATCCATGACGCGTTCGGCGAAGTCGCCGTGTTCGCTGAACACACCGGTCTGCCGGAGCATGGCATCGACCAGCGTGGTCTTGCCGTGGTCGACGTGTGCGACGATTGCTACGTTTCGGCGGTTTTCCCGTCGTGTGATGGCTTCAGTCATCAAGAACCTTTTTGAGATAGAGAGATCGGTCCAGCCCGGACCCAACAGACAATTATACGGCCACCCGCACGCTCTCGCGTGCAGGTGGCCGTCAGCTTGGGCGGACTCAGGCGTTCATCGTGGCTTCGAGGACCGCATCCCTGGCCTCCCGACGCTTGCGCTGCTCCTTCGGATCCGGAACCGGAACCGCAGACAGCAGACGCTGTGTGTACGGGTGGACGGGGTTCGACACGACCTGTGAGGACTTGCCGATCTCGACGAGGTAGCCGTGGCGCATCACCGCGATGCGCTCGGCGATGCGCTCGACCACGGCCAGGTCGTGGCTGATGAACAGACACGCGAAGCCGTATTCCTTCTGCAGGCCTTCGAACAGGTCGAGGACCTTCGCCTGCACGGACACGTCGAGCGCCGAGGTCGGCTCATCGGCGATGAGCAGCTTCGGTCTCAGGGTCAGGGCACGGGCGATACCGATACGCTGACGCTGACCGCCGGAGAGCTCATGCGGATAGCGGTTGCGCATCGAGGTCGGCAGTTCGACCGCGGTCAGCAGCTCCTCGACCCGCTTGCTCAGCGCCGGCCCTTTCATCCCCTCGTGGAGGTAGAGCGGCTCACCGATCGACTCTCCGACCGGCAGTCGCGGATTGAGCGAGGAACCGGGATCCTGGAACACGATCCCGACTTCCTTGCGCAGGGGCCTCATCTGCTTATTGCTCAGGCCCTTGATGCTCGTGCCGTTGACGACCATGTCGCCTTCGACGGTGGGCAGCAGTCCGAGAGCTGCGCGTCCGATCGTGGTCTTACCCGACCCCGACTCCCCCACCAGGCCCACGACTTCACCGGGGGCGATCATGAGATTGATGTGGTGAGCGGCGCGGAAGGCCTTCTTCCGTCCGATTGCGGGGTACTCGATCGCGGCATCACGCAGCTGCAGGGCGGAGGGCTTCGAGAAGTCCGCCTGCGAACCTGGATGGTAGTACGTCTCCGTGGAGTCCATCTCGATATCGGGGCGGTCCTGTGCCGTCACCTGAGCACGCGCCTCGGCCACGGCCATATCGGCGGCCCCTGCCTCGGAGAGACCGTCGCCGCCGGCCCCGGCGTCCGGCTGGCCGACCGGGTCATCGGCGTGCGACGCCTGATCGGAGGTGATATCGGACAGCGAGGCTTCGACATCGTCGATGCTGCCGCCGAATGCTTCGCTGTCGGTACCCGCACCGAGGTGGGGCACAGCCTCGAGCAGCTGCTTCGTATACGGATGCTGCGGGTTGTAGAAGATCTCCTCCGCAGTACCCGACTCGACCACCTTGCCGGCGCGCATGACGATGATGCGATCGGCCATATCCGCCACCACACCCATATCGTGCGTGATGAGGATGATGCCCGCATCGAGCTTCGACTTCAGTTCGCGCATGAGCTTGAGGATCTCGGCCTGCACCGTGACGTCGAGCGCCGTGGTCGGCTCATCGGCGATGAGCAGCTTCGGCTGACAGGCCAGAGCCTGCGCGATCATGATGCGCTGACGCTGACCGCCGGAGAGCTGGTGCGGGAACGAATGGAACCGATCCTCCGGATCAGGGATCTCCACCAGCCGCATGAGCTCGAGCGCCCGTTGCTTCGCCTCACTGGGACCGATGTCGAGGTGTACGCGAAGCGTCTCCACGATCTGGTATCCGGCGGTGTAGACCGGGTTGAGCGCAGTCATCGGCTCCTGGAAGATCACGGAGATGTCGTTGCCGCGCACGGCCTGCATCTTCTCCCGCGGCATGCCGATGAGTTCACGTCCGCCCAGCTTCGCTGAGCCGGTCGCACGGCCGTTGCTCGGCAGGAGACCGAGCAGGGACATGCTCGACTGCGACTTGCCCGAACCGGACTCGCCGACGATCGCCAGCACCTCGCCGGCATTGACCGTGTAGTCGAGGTGTTCGGCGGCCATCCACCATTCGTCACTGACCCAGAACTGGACTCCGAGGTCATTGACCTCGAGGATCGGGGAGCCCTTCTTCGGCTGGTTGTGTGCTTTCTTCTCGGCCATCACTTGGCCTCCTTCTGTGCCATGCGCTCGGCCTTCTTCATCTTCCTCCAGCTCGGGATGGTCTTCATCCGCGGATCGAACGCGTCGCGCAGACCGTCGCCGATGAAGTTCACACACAGAGCGATGACGATGATGAACAGGCCGGGCCACCAGAACAGCCACGGACGAGTGGCGAAGGAGGTCTGGTATTCGCTGATGAGCTGTCCCAACGAGATGCCGGGCGGTTTGATGCCGAAGCCGAGGTAGCTCAGCGAGGCTTCGAGCACGATCGCCTGACTCATGATCAGCGTCGTGTTGACGATGATGACGCCCATGGCATTGGGCAGCATGTGCTTGAACATGATCCGGAAGTCGCTGGCGCCGGCCACGCGAGCCGAGTCGACGAACTCGCGTTCGCGCAGCGACATGAAGTCACCGCGGACGAGACGTGCAAGACCCACCCAGAGGATGCAGCCCAGCGCCACACCGAGCAGCGGGCCGTTCGCTCCGCCGACGAGCACACCGAGGATCGATCCGACCACGATGACCGGCAGGATGACGAAGCCGTCGGTGATGCGCATGAGCACCGAGTCGACCCAACCGCGGTAGTAGCCCGCAACGGCACCGATGACCGTGCCGATGATCAGGCAGACGATGCCGATGATGAACATGACGACCAGCGAGATCTGCGTCCCCTTCATCACTCGGGCGAAGTTGTCACGACCGATCTCGTCCTGACCGAACGGGTGATCGCCGAGAGAGAAGAAGTTCGCGAACGACCAGGTCGGGGCTCCGCCAGGATTGACCACGGGCCCGGACGCCGTATGGCTGAACTTCCACCAACCGGGAATTCCCGCAAATCCCTGTGCGCTGAAGGCGAAGATCGCCACCAGCACGAGGACGACGATCGAGATCATCGCGCCTTTGTGGCGAAGGAACTTGCGCAGGACGATCTTGCCCTGGGAGAGACCTTCGGTCTCCTTCGACTCGATCGCATTGTCCCCGACTTCGTCGAGGGCGAGAGCGTTCTGTTTGTCGTTGTTGGTACTCATGCGTTCACTCGGATTCTCGGGTCGAGGACGGCGTAGAGGAAGTCCGCGACCAGGTTGGCGATGATGGCGAGCAGGCCGGTGATGAGGATGTAGGCCATGACCGGGTCGAGCTCTGCCTGTCTCAGCGAGTCGATGAAGAGCTTGCCCATGCCGTTCCAGCCGAAGATCGTCTCCGTGATGACGGCGCCGCCGATCATCGTGATAATGTCGACGGGAACGACGGAGGCCAATGGCAGCAGCGCATTGCGCATAGCGTGCCGCATGATCACCGTACGTTCGTTGAGACCTTTGGCTCGTGCCGTGCGGATGTAGTCCTGGCCCAGGACCTCGAGCATCGAGCCGCGGGTATAGCGGGTGTACGAGGCGAAGGAGATGAGGACGAGGGCGATCGACGGCAGCAGCAGGTGAGTGAACGAGTCTAGGTTCGTGATCCAGAAGTCGCCGTCGATATTCGGCGCCGATGCACCGATCGTCGCGATCGGACGATTGTTGATGGCCGGGTCGTCCGAATACTCCTGCCAGCCCTGCAGCACTTTGTCGGCGAAGATGAGCACTGCCACGATGATGGCCGTGAAGCTCGTCGTGCGCGCGGTATCCCAGGGATCCGGGCCACGGAATGCCAGACCGATGCCGACGGCGACGGCGATCGCAACGATGAAGAGCCCGAACATCCACAGCCAGTTCATGTCGACGTAGTAGAAGAGGTTCATCAGCGGCCAGTACAGCAGCGCGCCGACGACGACTGTGGTCAGCGTTGCGTAGAGGACGCGGCGGTTCTTCAGGCCCGTCGACAGGTACGTCATGACGATGGCCGCACCGGCGCCGATGACGACCACGCCGAGGAGGCCGATCGTCGGGTGCTGCATCCAGCCGCTGGCGAGGATGTAGTAGATGGTTCCGAAGGTGATGACCGCTGCGGCGACGAAGGTGATCATGCGACGCTTCGCGTTGCCGCCGAGCGCACCCATCCAGAACAGCCCCATGGCCACACAGCCGATGATGATCGGCCACCAGGATTCCAAGGTCGGATCGTTGATGAAGTTGTTGATGTCGATCGCTCCGTACTGCTTGAGCAGCACCGCCACCCAGAATACGGGCAGCGAGTAGAGGAGGAACGAGACGAAGGTGATGAAGTAGTCGAAGCCCGAGTACTGGCGGATGGCCGAGATCATGCCGACGGCGATGCCGAGGATGATGGCCACGATCGTCGAGGCGGTGATGAGCTTGATCGTGTTGACGATAGCGCCCTGCAGCTGGTCGGTGACCTCTTGGCCGGACTTCCAGGCGATGCCGAAGTCACATTGGCCGATGGCGCAGCCGCCGACGCCTGCCAGCCACTTGAAGTAGCGGACGACGGCGGGAGTGTCGAGGTCGAGGAGACGTCGACGCGACTCGTAGAGAGCCTCGATGTTCGGTGAGGTGCTCGAACGCAGATCCCAGAAGAAGTCGAGGGCGACGTTGAGCAGCAGGTAGAGGACGAAGGTGACGACGAGCAGCACGAGTGCCGTCGACAGCAGTCGTCTGAGGATGAATCTGATCATAATGGGGCTTCCGTTTCAATCTTCCGAAAACGCCGCTGTGGGGACCACACAGTGATCCCCACAGCAGCAAGGCTGGAGAAGAACCGATCGCGTCAGACGCGGATCAGTTGACTTCCCACTCCCAGTAGTTCCAAAAAATTGTCGGCGAAACAGTAGTCGACTTGGCATTCTTCAGCTTGTCCCGGTAAATGACGAGCTCTGGATGCTGGAACAGCGGTGCGCCGAAAGCGTCCTCGGTCAGCTGCTTTTCCAACTCGGTGGACAGCTTCGCGTGCTCGGATTCGGGAGCTCCGACGATCTTGTCGAGAATTTTGTCCGTCTTCTTGTTCGAGTAGCCGCCGTAGTTGTTCTGAGCTCCGGTGCGGTAGTTCGCATCGGAATCAGTGATACCGGTCGACTCCGATTGCCAGCCGAACAACGAGACGTCGTAGGTACCGTCGCCGAGGCGGGTGCCCCAGTTGACATCGCCGACGTCCTTGATCTTGAAGCCGGCCTTCTCGGCCGATTCCTTGATCAGCTGGAACTCCTGCTGACGACGCGAGTTCGTATTGTCGTACATGACGCGAACTGTCGGGCTGGAGACTCCGGCCTCCTTGAGCAGCTTCTTCGCACCGTCGACGTCGACTTCCTTGAGGTCTTCCATACCGTTGCCCTTGACGATCTCGTCGTACATTGGGGAGCCGGGGACCTGATTGAAGGAGTCACGAGTGACGGCCTTGTCATTGAGGGGCTTGATGATCTTGTCGACGATGTCCTGACGAGGGACGGTCCTGAGGAAGGCCTGACGAACCTTCTTCGCCTTGTCCTCGTCCCCGCCGTTGGCGGCCGGGTCGAAGGGTCCCTTGTTATCGAAAGTGAAGTCGACATGCTCATAGGTCGCACCATCGGCAGAATCGACGTTGACGCCGTCGATGTCTTCCGCGGCAGAGAGCACGTCCGCGGTCGCCTGCGGCTGGGTGAAGTCGACCTCGCCGTTCTCGATCGCCTGAACCATTGCCATCGGATCTCCGTTGTAACGGACGGTCACGGTGTTGACCTTCGGCTTGGTCGGGCCGGTGTACTTGTCATCGAGTTCGAGGGTGACGTACTGGCCCTCTTCGAACTTCGTCATCTTGTACGGGCCGTTATGGACGAGCAGGTCCTCGTCCTCCGGCATCGAGGTGAAGTCGAACCCCGTGTTCCAGGTGTTCGAGATCTTCGAGAGCTTCTCGGTGTCCTTGTCCTTGATGGCCTTGAGGATCGCTTCCTTGCCCTTCTCCGGGTCGTCGATCCCGAGAGCCTTCTTCGCAACAATATGGGAGGGAACTCCCACTCCGTTGGGCCCGATGCCGGCGAATCCGGTCTGCCAATCTGCGAACGGCTTGGAGAACTCGAAAGTGGCTTCCTTACCGTCGTCAGAGATCTCGGGGAAGTCCTTGACGAGTTTAGGGCCGATAGACGCCGAGTCGAAATAGACCGTCTTCGCGTCGTTCTCCTTCACCGATCCGTCGTCTTTGTTGTTCGATTCGACGGTGTTGAAGTTCGACGACGTGGCCGCCCAGGTCAGAGCGAGGTCCGCTGCGTCGACAGGGGTGCCGTCCGACCACTTTGCATCGTCGTTGAAGGTGTACTTGATCTTCAACGGGTCGTCTGAAACCTTCTCGAGCTTGCCAAGCGCGCCGTCCTGGACCTCGAGGTTGTCGTCGTAGTAGCCGAAGTTGTCATTCATCATATAGGTGAGAATGGCGTTCGACACAGCGTTGCCGTTGGCAGTCTGTGTGTTCATCGATCGGAACGATTCGTTCCAACCGATGTTCAGCTGGGAGTTCTTCGACGATTCACTGTCGTCGCCTCCACCAGGGGGTGTGCAGGCGGTGAGCACCATTGCAGCGGCAGCCACAGAGGCACCGGCCGCGAGGAAGCGCTTGTTCACGTTCTCTCCTTGTTGTTCTAGGGCGAGTCACCCTCGTACTTGCACCCCAAACCGGAGTGCATTCCGGTCACGTGAAACGGTTCGGCAGAGACCGAAGCGCATGTGACCGCGTTCATGTTTTTCACATGGAATGCATCAAAGTTAATTCACCCGAGACTGTGACCGAGTCCACATAATGAGCAATATTCTGAATTGTTACCGTTTCGAAACCAAGGGAACGGACAAGTTTTGCCCAGTCTCAATGGATAGGATGATCAGGTGGCTGACAGTGAGATAGATCGCAATGAGACCGAGCCGACCGTCGTACGGACGACGAGCTCGACGGCCCTCTTCTTCATCGTCGGAGGGCTCTGCGCCTTAGGCGTGCTCTCAATCCTCTTCGGCGACTTCACGCTGCGCGGTCTGGCCGCCGCAGGCATCCCTCTGGCCGTCGGCACCTTGGTCTTCGTCTGCTATCGGCATCCCCGCGTCGAGCTGCACAGACAGCAGCTCATCTTGGTCAATCCGCTGCAGACCGTGACGATTCCGTGGAACCTCGTCGACGGCTTCGAGACCCACTTCGGTCTGAGCGTGCGCACCCATGAGAAGAAGTTCGCATCATGGCCGCTGGCCGGCAAGGGCAAGAAGTGGGAGAAAGACGAGCACGGTATGCGCCGGCTCGTCGAGAATCCGAGCCCGGCCGTCGACACCGTGCTCGAGCGCTATTCGTCGCTCAGCGACGCAGAACTCGCCAACCCCGGTGGGCAGCGTGTCATCGAGACGAGATGGAACATCGGCATCATCGCCATGGGTCTCCTCGCGATCGTCTGGGCGCTCTTCGGCTTCGCAGCACTGCCGCGCTGACGGGCGAACTGCGGTCACCAGCCGCGTTCGCGCCATTCCCCCAGTTTCGGACGTTCCTCGCCCAGGGTCGTCGAGTCCCCGTGTCCGGGCAGAACGAGAGTCTCGTCCGGAAGTTCGCCGAAGACCCGCTCCTCGAGGTCGTCCATGAGAGAAGTGAAGTCCTCCGCCGACCAGGTCTTGCCCGGCCCGCCCGGAAACAGCGAGTCACCGGAGAACAGGATCGTCTGGCCCCCGTCGCGCAGGAGCAGCGCGATCGAACCGGGAGTGTGCCCGCGCAGAGCGATTGCCTGGAGGACGAATCCGCCGAAGTCCCCGACGTCGAGGTGGTCGACAGAATGCGCGATCTCCACTCCTTCCGCCTCGGTGATGGCGGCCGCGTCCGCGGCACCGGCGATCGTCATCGCCTCCGGATAGTTCGCCGAGGTGGCCGGCAGTGCCCGAATATGATCCCAGTGCTGGTGGGTGGTGATGATCGCCCTGAGCTTCGAGTCGGCCTCGGTGTCCTGGGCACCCGAGTCGATGAGTTCGGTGATCGCCTCGGCGTCGTCGGCGGCGTCGATGAGCACCTGGGAACCGGTCTCTTTGGCAGTGAGCAGATAGACGTTGTTCGCCATCTCGGAGACCGCGATAGAGCGGATGATGACGTGCTCGGTTTCGATCGTGTGCATTTCCAAACTCCTCAATCTGTGCTGATGCTGCGAACTGTTCAGGGACAGGTCACCAGGCTCCGCGGGTGTACTGCGGAGGGTAGGGTCCGGGTTCGACTCCGAGGACATGGGCGGCCCGCTGCGGCCAGGAAGGTTCACGCAGGGCTGCTCGGGCCATGAAGATCGCATCGGCCTGTCCCGTGCTGAGGATGGTCTCGGCCTGCTTCGGATCGGTGATGAGTCCGACGGCGCCGGTCGGCACGCCCTTGGCGCGGATCGCGGCGGCCAGCGACACCTGGTATCCGGGACCGATGGGGATCCGCGCCGGATAGTTGCCGCCCGAGGAGACGTCGATGAGGTCGACTCCGGCCTCCGACAGCGCACGACTGACCTCTGCGGCTTCGGCGATGTCGAATCCTCCGTCGGTCCATTCGCTGGCCGAGATGCGCACGAAGACGGGCACCTCGTCACCGACTTCGGCGCGCACGGCCGTATAGATCTCATGGAGCAGTCGGGACCGGCCGGCGAGATCGCCGCCGTATTCGTCGCTGCGCTGGTTCGACAGTGGTGACAGGAAGGAATGGAGCAGATAGCCGTGGGCCGCGTGGAGTTCGACGAGGTCGAACCCGGCGTCGATCGCACGGCGGGCAGCAGCTGCGAAGGCGGCGACTACCTCGGCGATGTCGTCCTTCGTCATCTCCACGGGCTCTGCCAGCTCCGGATAGGCGATGGGGCTGGCGCTGAGTGTCGACCATCCGCCCTCGGACTCGGGGACGCTGCCCTTCGGTTCACCGGTGAAAGGACGATAGGTGCTGGCCTTGCGGCCGGCATGGGCGAGCTGAATGCCGATGATACTGCCCTGGGAGTGTACGAAGTCAACGACGGCCGACCATGACTCTGCCTGGTCGTCATTCCAGATTCCGGCGTCCTGTGGTGAGATTCGACCTTCGGGGACGACTGCGGAGGCTTCGGTGAGGATGAGCCCGAATCCGCCCTGCGCCCGGGCACCGAGATGGACGAGATGCCAGGGGCCGGGCATGCCGTCTTCAGCTTCGCAGGAGTACTGGCACATCGGGGAGAGCCAGATGCGATTGGGAATCTCGGTTCCGCGCAGGGTCAGCGGTTCGAATAGCTCAGTCATGATTTCAGTCTGCCAGTTCCGCCCGGAATCAGACACCGGTCCCGAATACCGGAACGGCGAAGATGCCGCGGTCCGCGCCCCATTAGAGCTGGCCGCAGAACTCCTGGATGTGGTCGACGACGATCTCGGGGTGTTCGACCATCGGCAGGTGAGCGGAGTCCGGGATCGTGACGAAGCGTGCGTCCTCGATCTGCTCGGCCAAGGACGACATCGCTTCGGGGGTGCAGCCGGGGTCCTGGGCGCCGGCCATAACGAGCGTCGGGGTGGTGATCGAGCCGAGCTTTCCGCTCAGATCGTAGGTCTTCAGCGCCGAGGCGGCCGTGATGTAGGCCTCGTCATCGACCAGGGCGAGGTCGGACAGGATGAGGTGACCGGTGGCGATGTCCTCGCCGAGGAACCCGGCGGCGAACCACCGATCGGCGGTGTCATCGACAAGTCCCTTGGTGCCGTCGGCGCGGACTTCTCCGATGCGTTCGTCCCAGGATTCCGGAGTGCCGAACTTCTCGGCCGTCGCACAGGCGACGAGTCCGGTCAGCGATTCGGGGTGGTTGAGCGCCAGGGTCAGACCGACGCCGCCGGAGATCGAGACTCCGCAGTAGACGAAGGACTCCACCCCGAGCTCGGCGAGGGACTCGACGACACCGGAAGCCAGCGCTTCGACTGTCAGCGGGGCGGCCGCCTCGGCGAGGGAGTCGCCGGCAGGAAGGGTATGTCCGGGAAGGTCGGTGAGGTAGATCTGGAAATCGTCGGCCAGACGCGCGGCCACGGAGGTCCACAAAGGCATCCGAGTGCCCAGGGCGTTGCCGAAGACGAGGACGGGAGAACCGGGATTGTCGTTGAAGGCACGAACGGCGATGCGCATGGAGGCTCCTTGAGAACTGAGGATGCGAGGGAGTTTCGACTGGATCGACGGAAATCGACGAACTGGATTCGACGGGGAAGCTGTGTCGGGATCGGTCAGGAGTCTGTCGTTGACAGCCTACCGCCGGAGTACTCGAGATAACAGCTCGGGCACAGTGACTCATAGGTCACGGAATTGCCGTCGATGGCAACCTGATCGCCGTCGAAGATGAACGCTCCGTCGACAAGGCGGCCGTTGAACATCGCCTTGCGGCCGCAGCGGCAGATCGTCTTGAGTTCCTCGAGGGTGTGGGCGATCTCGAGCAGTCGCGCTGAACCGGGGAATGCCTTCGTCTGGAAGTCTGTGCGGATTCCGTAGCACATCACCGGCACCGAGGCGGTGGTGGCGATCCGCATGAGCGAATCCACTTGGACGGGGCTGAGGAACTGCGCTTCGTCGATGAGCAGGCACGCGACCGGGATCTTCGGGGCGTCGATGGATTCGATGAGGGCATCGTGGTCGACGTAGTCGGCATGTTCGGCATAGATCCGCTCCACGTCACCGTCGGCGGGGATGACGAAGTCGACCTCACGGGTGACGCCCAATCGGGACACGATCTGCGATGCGCCTTTGGTGTCGATCAGCGGCTTGGCCAGCAGAACGCGCTGGCCGCGTTCCTCGTAGTTGAAGGCCGCTTGCAGAAGAGCGGTCGACTTGCCGGAATTCATCGCCCCGTACCGGAAGTAGAGTTTGGCCACTGTCGTCCTCTTTCTGTTGTCCGTGCCGACACAGAAGACTACCGGGTGCCACCTGGGGATGTGAGCACCATCATCGGCCGCGGCCGCCTACCGAAATGGCCCAGAAGGTAGGATGGAGGGCGATAAACCCCAAGAAGATGCGGAGTGGTCCTTAACTATGGCTAAAATCATTTACACGCGCACGGATGAAGCGCCGCTTCTGGCGACGTATTCGCTCAAGCCGATCATCGAAGCCTTCGCCACGTCGGCCGGTGTCGAGGTTGAGACCAGAGACATCTCTCTCGCCGCACGCGTGCTGGCCCAGTTCAACGACCGTCTGCCTGAAGACCAGCAGGTCGGCGACGCACTCGCGGAGCTGGGCGATCTCGCCAAGACCCCCGATGCCAACATCATCAAGCTTCCCAACATCTCGGCTTCCGTCCCGCAGCTGAAGGCGACGATCACCGAACTGCAGTCCCAGGGCTACGACCTGCCCGCCTACCCGGAAGAGCCTTCGACCGATGAGGAGAAGGACGTTCGGGCACGCTACGACAAGGTCAAGGGTTCGGCCGTCAACCCGGTGCTGCGTGAGGGCAACTCCGACCGTCGCGCTCCGCAGGCAGTGAAGAACTTCGCCAAGGCCCACCCGCATTCGATGGGCGAATGGTCCAAGGACTCGAAGACCCGCGTCGCCACGATGGGCGCAGACGACTTCCGCGACAACGAGAAGTCTGTGATCATCGAGGCCGATGACACCCTGTCGATCCGCCTGCGCACCGCTGCGGGAGAGACGAAGGTCCTCAAGGAGTCCCTGCCCGTCCTGGCCGGCGAGATCGTCGATTCGACGAAGATGAACGCCGCCGCCCTCGACGAATTCGTCAAGGACCAGATCGCCGCGGCCAAGGCCGACGGCGTCCTCTTCTCCGTCCACCTCAAGGCCACGATGATGAAGGTCTCCGACCCCATCCTCTTCGGCAAGGTCATCGAAGCTTTCTTCCCCGACGTCTTCGCCGAGTACGGTGACGTCCTCGCCGAGGCGGGACTGACCTCCGACAACGGACTGGCCGCCATTCTCGCCGGGCTCGACACCCTGCCTGCCGACGCAGCTGCCGGAGTCAAAGCCGGAATCGAGAAGGGTCTGGCCGACGGGCCCGACCTGGCCATGGTCAACTCGCACAAGGGCATCACGAACCTCCACGTGCCCTCCGACGTCATCGTCGATGCCTCGATGCCGGCGATGATCCGCGTCGGCGGCAAGATGTGGAACAAGGATGACCAGACCCAGGACACCCTGGCCGTCATCCCCGACTCCTCCTATGCCGGCGTCTACCAGACCGTAATCGAGGACTGCCAGGCCAAGGGCGCCTTCGACCCGCGGACCATGGGCACCGTGCCCAACGTCGGTCTCATGGCGCAGAAGGCCGAAGAGTACGGCAGCCACGACAAGACCTTCGAGATCCCGGAGGCCGGAACCGTCGAGGTCGTCAACTCAGCCGGCGATGTGCTCATGAGCCACGAGGTCGCTGCCGGTGACATCTGGCGTGCTTGCCAGACGAAGGACATCCCCGTCCGCGACTGGGTCAAGCTCGCCGTCACCCGTGCCCGCCTGTCCGAGACTCCGGCCGTGTTCTGGCTCGACGAGACCCGCGCCCACGACCGCAACATCATGTCGAAGGTCGAGGAATACCTCAAGGACCACGACACCGAGGGTCTGGACATCCGCATCATGAACCCGGTGGAGGCCACTCAGTTCTCCATCGACCGCATCCGTGAGGGCAAGGACACCATCTCGGTGACCGGCAACGTCCTCCGCGACTACAACACCGACCTGTTCCCGATCCTCGAGCTCGGCACCTCGGCGAAGATGCTCTCCGTCGTTCCCCTCATCGCGGGCGGCGGACTGTTCGAGACCGGTGCCGGCGGCTCGGCTCCGAAGCACGTCGAGCAGCTCGTCGAGGAGAACCACCTGCGCTGGGACTCCCTCGGTGAGTTCCTCGCTCTGGCAGAGTCCTTCCGTCACGAGTTCAACGTCCACGGAAACGAGCGGGCCGGCGTGCTGGCCGACACCCTCGACGCCGCGACCGGCAAGTTCCTCGAAGAGAACAAGTCGCCGTCGCGCAAGGTCGGCGAGATCGACAACCGCGGCAGCCACTTCTACCTCACTCTGTACTGGGCGCAGCAGCTGGCCGAGCAGACCGCGGACGAAGCTCTGGCCGAGGCCATCTCCCCCGTGGCGAAGGCACTGGCTGAGAAGGAGGACGCCATCGTGACCGAGCTCCTCGAGGTTCAGGGCAGCCCGGTCGACCTGGGTGGCTACTACTACCCGAACGACGCGAAGACCGAAGCCGTCATGCGCCCTTCGGCCACGCTCAATGAGATCATCTCCTCGCTGAGCAAGACCGTCTGATCAACTGATCGACAACGCTTAGGAAAGAGTCCCGGCAGCCGCTGCCGGGACTCTTTCTGCAAACCTGCCTTATGCGCCCCATCAGCAGTTATGATGGGGCGCATGAGTACTCAAGACCCGCGTGGCGATTCGCAGACGCCCGAAGAGCTCCTGGCCGAAACCGATTCAGTCCTCGGCAGCGATACTCCCGCGACGGGCGAGACCGCTGCGGTGGACAAGACCCGAGAGATGTCCCCGCAGGAGAGGCATGAGCAGACTCAGCCACCGTCGGGACACACCGGTGAACTGCCGTCGACGAAGGCCGGATCCGGAATGTCGGCGGGAATGTGGGGCTCCCTCATTCTCGGGGCCGTCATCGTCGTCCTGCTGCTCATCTTCATTCTGCAGAACAATGTCCCGGCCGAGTTCAAGTACTTCGGCTGGCAGTTCGAACTGCCCCTGGGCGTGGCGATGCTCTTCGCTGCGATCGGCGGCATCCTCATCGCCGGAATCATCGGTTCGGTGCGGATCTTCGTGCTGGGCCGCAAGCTGAAGAAGATCAACAAGGCCCTGGGCCGCTGATCGATGGCGCACCACCCCAGCTTCACCGAACTGCCCACCGAACTGCCCGTCACTCTCATCCTCGCCGATACCTCGGCCGAAGCGGCCTGGGCGCGGGATGACGGTTCCGTGCTCACCGAGCAGGAACGCAACTATGCGAAGGAATTCGACGCCGAGGCGGCCGCCACCTGGTCTGCGGGCCGTGTCGTCCTCCGCCATGTGCTCGGGGCCCATCTGGATCAGGATCCCGCTGCCATCGAGATCCGTCTCGATTCGGCGGGCAAACCGCGTCACGACGAGTGCGAGTTCTCGGTGTCCAGGTCTCGTCGCCTCGTCCTCGTCGCTGTCTCCGACAATCCGGTCGGGCTCGACATCGAGGCGATCCCCGAAAGGGAGGTCGCGCTCGAGGCGATGCAGCTGCTCCATGAGAGGGAACGGGCGGAGCTCGAAGCGCTTCCCGATGATGACTTCGCTGCCGGCTTCGTCCGTGTGTGGGCACGCACCGAAGCTTTCCTCAAGGCATTGAGCACGGGCCTGGCTCGCGATCCGGGTCTCGACTACATCGGCGCCGGGCCGGAACCGAACTCACCGCATCCTGATGTCGACATCCACGATCTCGAGACCGGTATTCCCGACGGCCATATCGCGGCCATCGCCTTCAACCGCTGAGCGTCCCGTCGCACCACAGCGAGAATTCCCCGCCGATCAAGCGCTGCCGCGGATATGTACCCGTAGACGTCCACGAATGTGTGGCAACGCTTGATCGGCGGAAAGCGGCTTGCGGAAGTGCTTGATCGATGGAGAACGCCGTGCGGGAACGCTTGATCGGTGGAAAGCCGCGTGCGGGAGCGGTCAGGAACTCTGCGGCTCGTCTTCGCTGAAGGACGGGCCGTTCTCACCGGTCGTGAAGACCACGGCGATACCCAGCGAGCCCACTCCGACCAACCCGAAGAGGATCCATGCGCCAGCAGGGTTGCTCGCAGCGGCGAGGATGAGGCCGACGACGACCGCGACGATGAGGAGCGCGTCGAAGACCATCGGGAACTTCAGATAGCGCTTCTCCCCCTTGGTCACGGCATAGGAGATCTGGGTGGCGGCGCTGAGGAAGAGAAGCACCAGTGCGGTGACGACCAACCAGCGTGGGGCGAGGAAGAAGTCCTCGAGCCCGCCGATGAAGATGAAGCCGACCACGGCCAGCAGCAGCTTGATGATGCCGTCGACTGCAAATCCGGAATTCCTCATGACTGAATCCTACTCAACAGGGTCTTCACCTCTCCCAGTGCCTCTCGCAGCACAGGGGCCTCGACGTTCGAATGGGCGATGACCAGACCGTGTCGAATCTCGTCACCACCGGTCCAGCCGCGAGCCAACGAGGCGACGAGGATGCCGCGCTCGGCCAGCTCCCGCAGGAGCCTTGCGGCCTGGGTCTGAGACGTTTCGATGACGAGGGTGCGTCCCTCGTGGACGAGACCGGGGATCGGGCCGATCTCGGACACGACCTCCTCGGCGGCCCGGAGTCGCCGCCGTCCCCGGGAGATGCGACGACGCAGCCCACCGGAGCCGAGGTAGGAGGCGATGGCCATCTGCAGGATCGGAGAGTACGCCGGTCCGAGTGCCGCGCGCAGGCTCATGAGCTCCTCCGAGATCGGTCCGCGAGCGATGACGTATCCGGTCGATACGGCCGAGGTCAGCAGAGCGGAGAAGGTGCCGATGTGGACGACCTGAGCGCTGCTGCCGGTGGATGATGCGAGGTCGAAGAGGGTCGGCAGCACTGTGCGGGTGAAGCGGGCCTCACTGTCGTAGTCGTCCTCGACGATGAGGACGTTTCCTCGAGCTGCCCAGTCCAGCAGGCGGGCACGCTGGTCGACCGGCATCGGTGTTCCGTGCGGGAACTGGTGATTCGGTGTCACGACGGCCGCAGCCACATCGGCCCGTGCCGGCGAGGAGCCGACCAAGTCCAGGGGCACGAGGTGTTGGTCGGTCATCGCCTGGCGCAGACCCGGGAAACCGGGATTCTCCACCGCGATGGATCCGGAGACGCCGAGGCTCAGCAGCAGTCGCAGACCATCGCGAGACCCGCTGGTGAGGATGATCTCGTCGGGGTCGACGGCCATCCCACGAGTCAGTCGCAGATAGTCGGCGATCGCCCACCGGGCTCGGGGCTGGCCCAAGGGATCGATCGGACCCGGGTCGAGGTCGAGTGATTCTCTCCAGGCCCGCCGAAAGGCCGGCTCGCGCAGGGGATCGTCACCGCCGAACCCCGGGCGCAGGTCGACATAGTTGCGCAGACGCCGCCTCGGCGAGTCCGGAACTCGGTGCTTGGGACGCACCGTCGTCGAGGCGGCGGGCAGGTCGGGATTGATCCGCGTGGCCGATCGTTCGGCGGCGATGAGGAACCCCTCCACAGCGAGCTGCGCATACGCTGTCTCCACACTGCCGCGAGAGATTCCAAGATGCTTGGCCAACCGACGGCTCGAGGGCACAGCATCCCCCGGGCGCAGAGTCCCGTCCGCGATCAGACGACGCAGCTCCTGAGTGAGCTGATCCGGCAGTGGAGTCGACAGCCCCTTGTCGACGTTCACCGGCAGAGCGATGCCCTCGGCCTGAGTGCCGTTCTGTGACTTCGTGACCATCAGTCGATCATAGAGCGATCACGATCATCTGGCCTAAAATACTTGCATACTACTGGCTCTCTCAATGAGCCACTCATCGGCTTAGGCTGGTCGGGAACGGCCGTTCACCCCGAAGAACCACGATCCCTCCGACCTCCGGCAGCAGACAGAGATCCCTCTGTTCTGTTCCCCGTGGCGACCCGGATCGACTCCGCGACAGTGAATGGATCTACACCACAATGACCGAAACACAGACCCTGCTCAACACCGGACTGGCTCAGATGCTCAAGGGCGGCGTCATCATGGACGTCGTCAACGAAGAGCAGGCACGCATCGCCGAGGCGGCCGGCGCTTCCGCAGTCATGGCCCTCGAACGCGTCCCCGCCGACATCCGCGCGCAGGGTGGAGTCGCCCGGATGAGCGACCCCGACCTCATCGACTCGATCATCAGCGCCGTGTCCATCCCGGTGATGGCTAAGGCCCGCATCGGCCATTTCGTCGAGGCCCAGATCCTCGAGACCCTCGGTGTCGACTACATCGACGAATCAGAGGTCCTCTCCCCCGCCGACTACGTCAACCACATCGACAAGTCCGTCTTCAAGGTGCCGTTCGTCTGTGGTGCGACCAACCTCGGTGAGGCTCTGCGCCGGATCCAGGAGGGCGCGTCGATGATCCGCTCGAAAGGCGAGGCAGGAACCGGCGACGTCTCCGAGGCGATGCGCCACCTGCGGACCATCAACTCCGAGATCCGTGCGCTGGGAGCGAAGAGCGAAGACGAGCTCTACGTCGCGGCCAAGGAGATCGCCGCCCCGTACCACCTGGTCAAGCAGGTCGCCAGCCTCGGCCGTCTGCCCGTCGTGACCTTCGTCGCCGGCGGCATTGCCACCCCGGCAGACGCAGCGATGATGATGCAGCTCGGTGCCGACGGTGTCTTCGTCGGTTCCGGCATCTTCAAGTCCGGCAACCCGGAGGCCCGCGCGAAAGCCATCGTCGAGGCGACCACGCACTTCGATGACCCGCAGGCCGTGGCCGAGGCATCCCGCGGACTCGGCGATGCGATGGTCGGCATCAACGTCGCCGACGTCCCCGCACCGCACCGCCTGGCCGAGCGCGGCTGGTGAGAGTCGGCGTCCTCGCCCTCCAGGGAGCCTTCCGTGAGCACCTGCTCATGCTCGGCTCCCTGGGGGTCGACACCCTCAAAGTCACCAGATCAAAACACCTCGCGGACCTCGATGCGCTCGTTCTGCCCGGCGGTGAGTCCACAGCCATGGTGCGCATCGCCTCCGGCACGGATCTCTTCGCGACTCTGCGCGAACGCATGGCCGGCGGTCTGCCGGTCTTCGGCACCTGTGCCGGACTCATTCTCCTGGCCGACCGGCTCAGCGACGATTCGCTGGGTGGGTACGACCGCCTCGGCGGGCTCGATGTCACTGTGGCCCGCAACGCCTACGGTCGACAGCGCGAGTCCTTCACCGCCCCGCTGACCGTACGCGGACTGGACGAACCGGTCGAGGGCACATTCATTCGTGCCCCGCAGATCCTCGAGCTCGGACCCGACACCGAGGTACTCTCCCGTCACGACGACGTGCCCGTCCTCGTCCGGCAGGGCTCGGTCTGGGGTGCCAGCTTCCACCCGGAATTGGGCACCGACGGACGAATCCATGCAGAATTCCTCCACCACCTCGGTGCCGCTGTGTAAAGATTGACTCATGACTGAGCAGGCGTTGCAGACACTCAAAGACGGATACACCTTCGACGGCGAGACACTCGATCTTGGGGTCGCCCTGAACGGTGAAGAACCCTCGAAGGAGACCCCGATCTCCATCCCGTTGTCCATGCTCAATCGGCATGGCCTCGTCGCCGGTGCCACGGGTACCGGTAAGACCGTGACCCTGCAGGTGCTCGCCGAGCAGCTGTCACGGGCCGGAGTGCCGGTGTTCGCTTCGGACATCAAGGGCGATCTCTCGGGCATCGGCGCTGCCGGCGTCGAATCCGACAAGCTGCGCAAGCGCCTCGATGCCGCCGGTCAGGACTGGCAGTCGCGGTCCAATCCGACCGAGTTCTACACTCTCGGTGATTCGGGGCTCGGCACTCCCCTGCGAGCGACGGTGACCTCGTTCGGGCCGATTCTGCTGGCAAAGGTGCTCGAACTCAACGACACTCAGGAATCCGTCCTCTCTCTGGTCTTCCACTATGCCGATCAGGCAGGGTTGGCGCTGCTCGACCTCTCCGACCTCAAGGCCGTCCTCACCTTCCTCACTTCTGACGAAGGAAAGGCCGATCTCGAAGGCATCGGCGGGGCGTCGAAGGCCACCGTCGGCGTCATCCTGCGCAAGATCTCCGAACTCGCTGCCCAGGGCGGCGACGTGTTCTTCGGCGAACCGGAATTCGACACCGCTGATCTGCTGCGCACCGACGACAACGGTGCCGGAATCGTCTCTGTGCTCGAACTGCAGAAACTCAGTCAGTCGCCGGCCCTGTTCTCCACGTTCCTCATGTGGCTGCTGGCCGACCTGTTCCAGGACCTGCCGGAGGTCGGCGACCCGGACAAGCCCTCGCTTGTGTTCTTCTTCGACGAAGCCCACCTGCTCTTCGCCGGCGCGTCGAAGGCCTTCCTCCAGTCGGTGACGCAGACCGTGCGGCTCATCCGCTCGAAGGGCGTCGGCATCTTCTTCGTCACTCAGACGCCGAAGGATGTTCCCGAAGATGTGCTCGCACAGTTGGGTTCGCGCATTCAGCACCAGCTGCGGGCACATACACCCAACGACGCGAAGGCGCTCAAAGCGACCGTGCAGACCTTCCCGAAGTCCGACTACGACCTCGAAGAGCTGCTCACCTCGCTCGGCATCGGCGAAGCCGTGGTCACCGTCATGGACCCCGATGGTGCTCCGACCCCGGTGGCACCGACGCGAATGCGTGCCCCGGAGTCGAAGATGGGGCCGATGAGCGAGGACGAGATCAAAGCGGCTGTGGCGAAGTCGCCCCAGCATGAGAAGTACGGGACCGCGATCGACAACGAATCTGCCCGCGAGATCCTCACCAAGCGCCTCGAAGGCGGGTCAGAAGCTCACGCCGAGGAACGGAAGTCAGCTCCTGCCGATGCGCCCGCCGAGAGTCAGGGTCGCGACGCTTCAGCGGACAAGATCGATTTCCCGGAGGAGTCCGGCGGCTCCGGGAAGAAGTCGGCGAAGAAGGACGACGAGAACCTGTTGTCCCAGGTCGTGAAGTCCTCGGCGTTCAAGCAGTTCACTAGGACCGCGGCACGCGAGATCGCACGCGGAATCTTCGGCACCTCACGACGCCGGCGCTGATACCCGCAGTGTCTTCTCACCGGCGCTCACCCGCAGCTCCAGGCAGTCGCCGATGAGGTCTCCGTCGAGTTGTGCTGGTACCGGAGATTCGACGGTGACCCTCGTCTCGGTCGTACGGCGATAGTTCATGAGCGGGTGGACATCCGGTCTGCCCTGAAGGCATGCCGCGGCGATTCCGGCCCATGCTCGGCACCGCGCCATGGGTGAGTGCGGAAACGGGCCGACGGTGAGCACGGAGAAGGCCGGAGCATCGATGTGCGCTTCGGGGAACACGGCGATGGGTCCTGCAGGACGGGCCACCTTCGACGCCATCACCGACCATACCGGTGTCGAGGCGGTTCGCTCCCCTGTGCTTGCTGTGCCTCCCGAGCTCGCGGCGAAATCTGCGGCGAAGAGGGCCTGCGCGGCTCCCCTGGCGTAGCCGAGCAGCCCGAGCGAGGCACGGTGGTGGGCGACGGCCCGGGCGTCTCCCCCGATTCCTGCGAGACCGATGAACTCGGTGCGATGTCGAGCGCCGTCGGCCGTCTGGTACTCCGCAGTATTGATCGGAACGTTCCAAAGGTTCGGCGGATAGCCGTCACGGATGATCGATGCGATCGTGCGCTTGCAATAGTCAATGGCGTGCCGGGAGGATCGGAGGCCGATATGGCGGCTGAGCACGTTCGCGGTTCCGGTCGGGACGAGAAACGTCAGGATGTCCGCCTCGGCGAGTACCGGCGCTGTCGCTCGAATGGTGCCGTCGCCACCGAGGATGATGACGATGTCGGCGCCCCATTTGACGAGCTGTTCGGCCTGCCAGCGACCGGAACGGTCGACGCTGGTGGTCATGCTTCGGTAGCGCGCGCCGGCATTGCGCAGTTCCGGCACGAGCTCGGCATACGATCGCAGGGTCTCCGGATGTTTGGGATTGAGGACGATCCCGACGGCAACTCGGCCCGCCGGCGATGCCGGGCGGTCGTCCTCATCCACCCGGCCGGACACCTGTTCGAGTGGCATATGGCGATCGTCCACCGTCGGTCGTCTCTGCGTGCTCAGACGAAGGCCGGGTGGGTTGCACTCACCGACTCAATGGCCGCCAGGTCAACTCTCTCCCCTGGGAAGGTGTCGACGCTGACTCGCGGACCGGTCTTGCGGGGTGATCGTTTCCAGGTCGCGCGTGCACGGGTGCCGGTCACCACCGTGTTCTTGAACATTCCGTTGCCTCCGGGCACAACGAGTTTCTCATTCGCAGGGTCGAGTGTGGCGCTGCGGTCCTTGTACCCGAGGATGATCTCGTCGAATCCCGGCAGCAGCATGGTCTCCTGCGCCGCCGTCTCCCATTCGGCCAGTCGGTCCTCCAGATCCGGGGCGAGAACGTAGTCGGTACCGTCGATGTCGGTGCTCACGATCTCTCCGGCATCGATTCCGGCCTGGATGGCCTTTCTCATTCTCGTCTTCGGCAGTCCAGTCCACCGTGTCGCGTCATCGACTGTGACCGGTCCGTGGCTGGTGACGAAGCGTCTCATCCATTCGCGGTCGGCCGCCTCGGCGTCCAGGTCTGTAGGTGTGGGCACCCAATCGGCGGTGAGCACGTATTTCATGTCATCTTTGCCCTCGATCAAGGGGGCTTGGACGATGATGTTCTGCAGCGCCAGGGACGTGATGAGGTAACGGGCGTGGCCGTATTCGTCTCCGGCACCGATGGGAGCGAACGCTTCGAGCAGCTCTTCGCGCGTCAGCGGTCCCCGGTCCCGGATGGCCGCTGTGGCGAGTTCCGCTGCAGTATCGAGCATCGCCTCGGTGATGCCGAAATACTCGCGCCGCTTGGCCGTGGATTTCATGATCCGTGCCCCGGTGAGGCCGAGGATCCACCCGATGTCCTTGGCCGTGGTCAGATGGATGGTGCCGCGCTGGGTCCAGGAACGCACGATCTCTCCGGAATCGATGGCGGCACGGACCGCGGCCACACCGTCAGTGAAATCCGGTCCTAAGCGCAGGGCGATGGAGACCAGTGCACCGCCGAGAGCTTGAGCTTGGACACAACCGAGATGCTCGACGACTGCGCCGGCGGTTGAGAGGTCGGCTCCTGTCGGTGACTCGGGTGGAGGTCCGATGAGTCCCTGCGAGATCAGACGGGCTGCCGAGATCTGATGAGCGTCCATGTTCCAACGGTAGTGCACGCCGGTGACACGGCGGTTGTGAAAAGGCGACAGCATTGGGTTCGCAGACTGGGATCGCAGACGGCGATCGTACAGTTGACCGTTCAGCCCATGATGTCGATGAGCCCGGGCACCCGCACCCGCGGCAGTGTGCCCGAGGAGGCGAATTCACCCCAGGTCCGGCGCAGCTCGGGACCGGCGATATCAGTGGTCGCACCGTAGTCGAGGAAGGAATCGTGCCAGATCTCGCCGGGGAAGATCAGCGGCAGATCTCCGGAGTGGGCAGCGTCGAAGAAGCTGCCGTCTCCGCGGGAGACGATGAGCAGGCGGGCGCCTTGACCGCCGGACATCCGGTGGCGGTCGTAGAATTCGCGTCCGGCCCGGGTATAGACCGCCGAGGTGATGCCGGAGATGAGGGATTCGAGCATCGGGGAGGTCAGGGTGCGGTCGTGGAGGCGACGCAGTGCGGGAACGAAACCGGCGAAGAATGCCATCTCCCGTTCCGTGCGGGTCATGAGCACGTCGAATTTCGGGGCGACCGCGGCCCAGGCTTCGGCTGCTTTCGCTCGTGATGGCAGCGGGTACTGACCGTAGCGGACTCCGAAGCACATTCCGGCATGCAGACCCCCGACGAGGGCGGCCTTGTGCACTTCCTCCTGCGCTCGGAGGATGTCGTCGACGCCAGCTTGAGGGTCGATCTTCGCAGCGACTTTCCCCATCGCCCAGTTCATTGCGTCGGTGCCGCCGGCGAGCCCCAAGGGTGCTGAGGCCATGACTACACGATGGAAGAGTCCTGCGGTGCCTTCGGCGATCATGAGGTGGGCGCAGGCGTCTGCCCCGGCGCTTTGCCCGGCGATCGTGACATTGTCCGGGTTGCCGCCGAAGGCGGAGATATTCGTCTGCACCCAACGCAAGGCGGAGATCTGGTCGAGCACTCCGAGGTTGAGGTGTGCGTCTCGCCCAGTTCCGAGGTATCCGAGGACGCCGAGGCGGTAGGTCACGGAGACGACGATGATGTTCTGCTCGGCGGCCAGGGCGTGCGGATCGTAGATCTCCGCGTCCCCGGCACCGGCGACGTAGGCTCCGCCGTGGATCCAGACGAGGACGGGAAGCCCCGCCTCGGTGGTGGTGTCCTTCGGCATGGTTACGCTCACGCGCAGACAGTCTTCGCTGATGGGCAGCCCGCCGAGCTGGTCGAAGGTCATTCCGGCGTTCGGGTCGCGGCGCAGCTGCGGGCTTGCCGGGCCGGGTTGACCGCCGTCGATGAAGTCCACCGGAGGTTCATCGACGGGAGGGAGGAAGCGACCTGCGCGAGCGTAGCGGATGCCTCGAGCGCGGATCACGTCATCGCTGACGTAGGCACGCACGCGTCCGCACGGGGCGGCGATGTCCCGTGTCTCCTCCATTTGGTCAGCTTACTTGCTGGGTTCGACCGGGGGTTCGGCCGACCAGGGGAAGACGATCCACTGATCGGTGCGCTTCCACACGAAGTCCGGGTCGATGATCGATGCGGACTTCGCGTAGATGACGGCCGACTGGGCTTCCGCGCCGTGTTTGCGCAGCAGTTCGAGGACGAGGGCCAGGGTGCGGCCGGAGTCGGCGACGTCATCGACGACGAGCAGCTTCTTGCCCTTGATCGCTTCGATGTCGAGCATCGGGGCGAGCAGGATGGGGTCGGGCAGGGTCTCATGGACGTCGGTGTAGAACTCGACGTTGATGGCGTCCGAGAGCTTGAGCCCCAGCGCATAGGCCAGTGCTCCGGCGGGCAGCAGTCCACCGCGGGCCACGGCGATGACGATCTCGGGATCGTAGTCGGAATCCGCGATGGTCTGCGCCATCTCACGCGCCGATCGGCCGAACATGTCCCAGCTGAGAATCTCTTTTTCGTCGAGATCGGTCGAATCGGCGTGATAGGCCATGGATGCTCCTCGTGTCTGCCCATTTGTGGTTCGAGCTTCAAGGATACGCTGTCGCCGGTTCAGCGCAGAAATACCTCGAGTCCGGCCATCTCCTGCGCCTGTGGTCCGGTATGGGTGGGCGGGTTCAGATTGACCCAGTACTCCCCTGTGTGGGCATTGCGGTCGAGCAGGCGGTAGTCGATGAGTTCGCGACGCAGCAGGGCGAAGTCCGGATGGAATTCCCCGAGGATGCCGTTGAGCCGTTTCTCGTCGTAGACCTGGTCCGGGTCGAAGGCGGCGAGGACTTCGATGAGGACGAGCACGAGGGCGCGGCGTTTCGTCGGAATGGCGACGATGCGACCGTTAGGCATGAACGACTTCAGAGTCTTCGCCCGAAACCCTGCGATCTCCGGGGCGATGACGGATTCGCTGCGGGAATCTCTGTTGGATCCTGGCCCCTGGTTCGCGGCGACCAGCGCGGTGCGGGCCGTGGTGTAGTTCTCACCGGTTTCGGTCATCCGCGTGCGAACGAGCTTCTTGAAATCCTTGTCCTTGGTCATGGTGTCACTTCCTCAAACGACCAAGTCTCCCCCAGCACGAAACCTGGTCAGGAAATCACCGTGCCGGTTTCGTCCGAGGATTCTCTCCCCTTCGCCATGCGGTCGGTGTGCTGGGAACACGACCTCGGCTGGGCGTTGGATGCGCCGAACACCAGTATAGACACAGTGGTCAGCGTTCGAAGCAGATGCCGGTTGTCAGCTCTCGAGCGCTTCGAGGTACATCCACCGTCCGGCTCGGCGGACGAAGGAGGAGTTCTCCTCGAGGACGTGATCGCCGAGGTGGTCCCGGAATCGCGCACGGAAGTGCACGGTGCCGGTGGCATCGTCGATTCCCCCACCCATCGTGGACACGATTTCGAGGCCGAGCCACGTGGTGGCGTCATCGACGCCGACATCGTCGGGTCGGGTCTTGGCATGCCAGGTGCGGAAGAGGTGGTCTTCGTTGCCGCGGACGAAGGCGGTGTAGCGGGAGCGCATGAGCGCCTCGGCGGTGGTGGGCCAGGTCTCACCGTCGAGGGCTGGGCGGCAGCAGTCGTCGTAGGCGGTGCCGGGAGGCATTCCGGAGCAGGGGCAGATCATCAGTCGATGATATCGGCAGTGGACAGCCGCAGGCGGCGTGCGAAGATGGGGTCATGACTTCACTGTTCCTGTCTGGAGATCCGAAGGCCGATGAACTCTTGGCCGAAGACCGCTTCGCTCTGCTCGTCGGAATGCTGCTCGACCAGCAGGTGACCATGGAGAGCGCCTTCGCCGGGCCGGCCAAGCTGGCAGATCGACTGGGCAAGCTCGACATCGACGAGATCGCCGAGATGAACCCGGATGACTTCCTCGACATCTTCGCGCGGACTCCCGCGGTTCACCGGTTCCCGAAGTCGATGGCTGGCCGAGTGCAGAAGCTGGCGGCGGCCATTGTCGACGAGTACGACGGTAATCCCGAGGCGATCTGGACTGAGGGTGACCCCAGCGGTGCCGAAGTCCTCAAACGGCTGAAGAAGCTGCCCGGATTCGGCGATCAGAAGGCCAAGATCTTCCTGGCTCTGCTCGGCAAGCAGTTCGAACTCCAGGCCGAAGGCTGGCAGGAGGCTGCCGGTGACTACGGTGACGCAGACGCCCGCCGATCGATCGCCGACGTCGTCGATGACGTCACTCTGCAAGAGGTGCGTGCCTTCAAGAAGCAGCAGAAGGCTGCGGCCAAGGCGGCGAAGGCTGCGAACAAATAGACGTGGTCGCCAATAGATCCGTGCTCACACGCACTCAGGCGTAAGTTATCCACAGATTCGACTTCGCCTGTTCTAAAAGGCGCGCCTGTCGAATAATGTAGGGAATCCGGGTGTCGGCCGACGGGGTCGCGCCGCAGTTGCAGACCACAGAGGCGTGGAATGAGAACTGGATCGTCCCGACCGTATCGTCGACCTTCCCAAATATTCGTTGCCGTTTTATCCGCGCTGAGTCTGGTCTCGGTCGTCGGCTGCGCCGACAATTCTCCGGTAGCCGCGCCGACGTCGACCCTGCCCGCGCAGCAGCCCGACGGAGGGTCGTCCGATAATCCCGCCGAGGTGGCCATCCCCGACTACGAAACCGACCTCGACCTCGACAAAGAGGAAAAGAAGGCCGTCGAGGGCGCGCTGGTTGCGTTCGTCGGATACATCGACACAATCAATCGGGTATTTTCTTCAGGCGGGAAAGACACAAAGAAGGCCGACGCCTATGCGAGAGGTGAATCGCTAAAGTCATTGAACTCGGAAGCAAAGACCATGCGGGCGTCGAATGAGTACATGGCGGGAGAGTACAAGGCTTACGACTTAGTAGTTGAAAGCGTCGATTTGGATCAGTCGAATCCAAAACAAGGCACGGTCTCTGTGCTGTTTTGCACCAAAGATTCAGAGTGGAGTGTAGTGCCGGAAGGCGAGCCACTCCCCTCTACGGTGCCCAAAGGACTAACTATGCAGCACGACATCACCCATGCCGACAACGACTGGAAAGTGGCTAATCAATTCTTACGGAGTAAGACGTGCGGGGCCGATTGAGATCTGTTGTCGTTTTATTGGCGATTGTCACGTTAGCCCTGATGTTGGGCGGCTTGGGGCCAGCGTATTCTTCCGGTCCAAGTTGTGGTTCTATGGACGCTCGCGACTGTGGAGTAGTAAAACCTCCCCCTGCTCCTCAACCTCCTCCGGGCGGAGGGGGATCTGACGGCGGGGGCTCCGGTGATGGAGGCTCCGGAGGTGGCGGCTCTGGTGGAGGCGGCAACGGCGGCGGCGGTGGCGCGGGCGGAGGAGGCGGACAGCCTGACTGCCCCACTGAAGACGTCGGTTACCTGTGTGTGAGCGAGCCCGGCCCGGGTGGCGGAGGGGGCGGTGGCGACGCTCCGGCTCGGCCCGATCCCCCGACGCGCATCCCGGAATCACAGTTTCAGAACTTCGACATTCCGGCTCCCACAATCTACGCCTGGCCGAAGGATTGGGCTGTCGTCGGCAAACCGGCCGCCTTCTGGACGGACGTCGACGTCAGCTATATCGACATGACCCTGCTGACCTATGCGGTCAGGGTCAAAGTCACTCCAGAGCGTTTCAACTGGGACTTCGGAGACGGCTCGGGCACGACCACCACTGCAAAGGGTGCGAAGCCCCTGCCCGGTGGCACACCCCAGATTGGACACGAATATCAAGAATCCGGCAAAGTATCGGCTTCGATGACCGCGACATTCAGCGGAGAATTTTCGGTCGACGGCGGCCCCTGGCTTCCGATCGATGGATTCGCCCACGTCGCCAGCAACGACATCGGCATCGAGGTCTACCGATACCACCGCTACCTTGTCGACGAAGACTGCTACTCAAATCCCCGCGGGCCCGACTGCGCCCAATCAGCCCGGTGAGTCCGCAGCCATCTCCAGCAGGAAACCGTCATCTTATCGCCCGGTCATGTTCAGTGAGCCCTTGACGAGAGAAACCTGAAACAATGGCCCCATGGTGTGCCGAATCAACGAGCTCCTGATCGACTCTCATTGGCCTATCGTCATCATCGGCGCGGGCCAAGCCGGACTGTCCGCAGCACATTACCTGTGGCGCGACGGCCTCGCCCCGGGCAAAGATTTCATCATCCTCGACGCCGGAGACGGCCCCGGTGGTGCCTGGCGAGAACGGTGGGACTCATTGACCCTGGGCACCACCAACCACATCTCTGACCTGCCTGGGTTTCCTCTCGGACGGCCCGACCCGAACGTCCCCGCCTCGGAGGTCGTGTCCGACTACTACTCCCGGTTCGAACGCGAACTCGAACTCTGCGTCATCCGCCCGGCTGAAGTGGACACCGTCCGGTCCGAAGAACCCGGACAGGGACGGTTCACCATCACTGCCACCATTGACCGTGGAGACGTGACGCTCTCCAGCGACTACCTCATCAACGCAACCGGCACCTGGACCCAGCCTTACGTCCCCTTCGTCCCCGGCATCGCTGAGTTCGAGGGCCACCAGCTGCATACCGTGAACTTCCGTGACGTCGAGGACTTCCGGGGACTGCGCACGCTCGTCGTAGGCGGCGGAATCTCCGCCACGCAGTTTCTCCTCGAACTCGCCGAAGTGACCGACACTCTTTGGGCCACACGCCGTCCCCCGAACTTCACGTCCAGGGAGTTCGACGGCCAGTGGGGACTTGAGGTCGAACGAGCCGTTCGCGAACGAACTCTGTCCGGTCTGGCCCCAGCCAGCGTCGTCCGCACGACCGGACTGCCGATCCGTCGGGAGTTCCGGGAAGGAATCGACTCGGGAGTCCTGGTGTCTCGAGGCATGTTCGACCGCATCCTTCCCCACGGCGTCCACTTCCCCGGAATCGGCGACACCGAGCTGCCGCCCACTTCTGAAGGCTTGGGTCCTTCGGCCAGCGACCACCTGGCAGTGCCCGAATCATGGGCGCCGTTCGACGAACCCCGTGACGAAGAGGTCGACGTGATCTTCTGGAATACCGGATTCCGAGCGGCAGTCAAACACCTTGCACCGCTGCGTCTTCGCACACCTGATGGCGGAATCTCCATGGAAACCGAGGTCGCGGTCAAGGACGATCCACGGCTGTTCCTCGTCGGCTACGGATCGGCCAGTTCTACGGTCGGCGCGACCAGGGCCGGAAGGATAGCGGCCCGAGAACTGCTCAAACGCATGTCTGGCAGTCGGCAGCCTCAGCGCAGGTCTGGGGCTTTGAGCACCTGATTGTCGAGGCGAACCGTCGGCAGCATCTGTCGGAACTGGTCTTGAGCCTCTGTGCCATCGGCTTGCGCAAGCATGTCGACGCTGACCTTGAAGAGCCGACCGTCGACAGATATTCCGGCAACTGCACCGAACATCACGGAGTCCTCTTTGTCGACAGCTCGCATGTCATCGGCTGCCAAGGTGCCGTGGAAGACCCAGTACTCTCCACCGCTGAGTGATCCGGTGGACTCACTGGTCATGGACGATCCCGAGGTGCTGAACATCCTTTCCCGCGCCTTGTCCACCAATTCTTGAGGAGACGATTCGTCGTCATCAATGCAGTTGACAGTGATGATCGCGCCAGAATCAGCTTCGTAAAGCCGATAGCCGTCGTAGCCGGAGCCATTGGCCCAGTCGGCGCCCAAAGCCAAACTGACTTCGATGGGACATTGTCCGCCCAGGTCGACAGTGGTCTCGCTCATCCCCTCGGGAATCGACGGGCCGGTTGCCGTCGGCGAAGGTGACTGCCCGTCGCCGATTCCCACATTCGCCGGCTTGGATCCTGCATCTTCGGAGCTGCTGACCCGGATTGCCGAACATCCGCCGAGAGTCAGACCCAGGGCCAGCGTCACCGCTACGAGTGGTCTGTTCATCATCGTCTGCCTTCACTCGATCGGTGGGTCCTCCACATCGTACCCAATCATCTGGTCGTCCCCGGTCTCTGGCGCAAGCGTCAACTGCCGCCTAGCCTGGACTCATGACTGAGATCCCGATTTTCGATGACTCCGATATCAACCGCGTGCTCTGCGTGGTCGCCCACCCCGACGATATGGAATACGGGGGGTCGGCAGCCGTGTCGAAATGGACCGATGAGGGAAAAGAAGTCGCCTATCTTCTGCTCACCCGAGGGGAAGCAGGAATCCGGGACATGAGCCCGGAGGAAGTGGCACCACTGCGCGCAGAGGAACAGCGTCGGGCATGCAATATCGTCGGCGTCGACGATCTGGAGATCCTCGACTTCCCGGATGGTCTGCTGGAACCCACGCACGAGTTGCGTCGGGCAATCGCGCGGAAGATCCGCGAGTTCCGCCCGAATGCAGTTGTCGTGACGACCTTCGACCTCCGAGTGCAGTGGGGACTCAATCATGTCGACCATCGGCATGCCGGCATTGCCACCGTCGATGCTATTCGCGATGCGGACAATCCTTGGGTCTTCACCGATCTCAAGGATGAGGGACTTGAAGCGTGGAAGGCTGATCGGCTGCTCATCAATGGTGCCCAGCCCACTCACGCCGTGGCGCTCACTGCTGCGCACGTCGACCGTGGTGTGCGATCGCTTGAGGCGCACAAGGTCTATTTGGACGCCCTCGGCGATCATCCTGCGCCGAAGGACATGATCCCCGGCATCGCCACGAGCGGTGGAGAACTCGCCGGCGTCGACTACGCCTTGCCGATCACAGTCGTCGGTATGTGAGCACTTCGCCAATTGCGCCTTGTCAGCAGCCGGTGCTCCGAACCACTTCGACCGGCGCGCTGCGGATAGAGAACAACCGGGTGGGACGCGTGTGCTTCCCACCCGGTTCGTACTTCACGAGTCGAACCTTCGACTCGCGGGAGAAGATCAGGCTCCCAGAGCTGCGATCGCCGAGTCGTAGTCGGGTTCGGTGGTGATCTCGTCAACGAGCTGCGTGTACGTCACGGTGCCCTTCTCGTCGAGGACGACGACGGATCGGGCGAGCAGACCGGCGAGCGGACCGTCGACCATAGTCACTCCGAAGTCCTTGCCGAACGAGCTGCGGAATCCGGACGCCGTCACGACGTTCTCGATGCCTTCGGCGCCGCAGAAGCGAGCCTGGGCGAACGGAAGGTCGTTGGACACGCAGAGAACAGTGGTGTTCTCCAGGCCGGAGGCGAGTTCGTTGAACTTGCGCACCGAGGCGGCACACACTCCCGTATCGAGGCTGGGGAAGATATTGAGCACGACTCGTTTACCCGCGTAGTCCTGTGAGTTCACATCACCGAGGTCGGTGCCGACGAGGCTGAATGCCGGGGCCTGTTCGCCCTTGGCGGGCAGTTCGCCGACGGTCTTGACCGGAGATCCCTGAAATGCTGTGTTGGCCATGCTTGACTCTCTCCTTCTTCAGAGCTGACTGCTGTCACCCTCACTCTACGTGAGACGGTGCCGAGGCGAACCCGACGAACATGGACCGGACGCTCGACCGCCCTTCGACCAACTGAGTGCCGGTTTACCGATGCTCACGGGACAGAGGAATCGGCGCCGCCGGCCTCATCCTTCGCAGACGCAGATTTCGCCTCGACGATGATGAGGATGACGACGACGGCCGCGCCGAGGACCGCAAGCAGGATCGGACCGAGTACCGGATCGACGGGGGCCAGCAGGCCGCCCGCTCCGTGTTCTTCGCCGTCGGCGCCCACCTCTGCAGATGACTGCCACGGCCAGAGCGCGCGGAGGGAACCGAACATCAGTCCTGCCATGACGATAAGGGTCCACCACCGGTGGTTGTGCAGGAAGTATTTGAGAATGTTGACGAAGACCGCCAGGCCGAGGATCGCGCCGAGCATGAAGATTCCGAGGTACCCGAAATCGCGGGAATCGACGGCCCGCAGAGTGGTCGAGTACATACCCACTGCCAGCAGGAAGAACGATCCGGACACTCCGGGCACGACGAGAGCGCAGATGGCGATCGAGGCGACGAAGAAGACGGCGATGAGCGGTGGATTCTCCACGTCTGCCCCACCCGCCAGACTCGTCATCCAGAACGCGAGTGCGGCGGCGGCGATGAAGGCAAGCACGCCGAGGAGCACGGGCTGCCGTGAGGAGCGGGCCGGCAACATTCTCAACGGCACTGCGATGCTGGCGGCGACAAGACCGAAGAACAGACCCCGGGAGAGTTCGGGGTTGCTGGTGACGAAGCCTTCCATGACACCGGCGATGGTGAACACTGCCGCGGCCATGCCCAACAGAACAGGGATGACGAGGAACCAGTCGGTGCGCCGCAGTTCCACCAGTGCCCCCTCGGCACGGTTCGGTCCTGTCACGAGGGTCTTCGCGGCCGAAACGACGTGAGATGCGGAGTCGATGAGCTGGTCGTAGACGCCGGTGACCAAGGCGATGGTTCCGCCGGAGACCCCGGGAACGAGTTCCGCGCTGCCGATGAGAAAGCCGCGGATCAGGTCGAGCGGGAGGAGCCCTTTGGATCTCTTCGGCGCAGTGTAGGTATCGGTCGGCGGGGGGTTCGTCATACCTTCCAGCCTATTTGATCCACCCCGTGCAGATGAGTCGCGGCTCAGTCGCCGATCTCACCATCGACGTCTTCGCGCAGGATGTCCGCATGACCTGCGTGACGAGCGTACTCTTCGATGAGATGGATGAGTATCCACCGGACGTTGAACTTCTCTCCGTCACGGTCTCCTCGTTCGGTGAGCGTGTCGAGGTCGGCCACCTCGGCGAGGATTTCACGGGACTTCTCACAGGCCTGCTCGTGGTCAGCCAGGAGCTCGTCCGCGGTCATCCCTGACGCCGACTCGAAGTCCCAATCACGGTCGCTGTTCCAGTCGACGCTCGACCATGGCTCCCCCAGCTCTCTGCCCTGCAGCACTTCGACGAACCAGCTCTCCTCGACGAGCGTGAGATGGCGGAGGATGCCGCCGATCGTCAGAGACGATGAGGCCACGGTGTGGTCAAGCTGCTCGGGCGTCAGCCCATCGACCTTGCGTCTGACCACCTGTCGGAAGTACTCGACGAATTCTTCGAGCCCACGACGTTCGTTCGGGGCATTGCTCGGATCGGTCAATGGCAGGGTCATGCTGAGCCTCTCTGATCATGCAGACGGCCTGATGTTCGAACCAGGTGTACGAGGCTCAGTCTAGTTTTCGCCGACCGATGTCGAAGAGATTTCCTTCGGGATCTCTCAAGGTCGTCCATTCGATCCCGTATTCGTCGAAAGACGCGAGCTTATGTGCGCCCAAGGAGACCGCGCGGTCGACGTCCGCCGGATAGTGCGGATCGTCGAGGTCGATGTGTAGCGGGTTCTTCCCCTCTGCCCGTTCGTCGACCTTGAGGAAGAGCATTCCCGGGGTCGGTGACTCGCTGTTGTGGACTCCCCCGATGCTCGCAACGAACTCGTTGGCGCCGGGATCGATGTCGGCACCGAGGAGGTCTGCCCAGAAGATCGATTGTGCTTCCACATCGAGGCAGTCGAAGGTGATGCTCAAAGATGCCAGCGACGCCATGAGCGTGGTCCTTTCGCAGTCGGATAGGTATTGACCCGACTCTAGGGCACCCCACAGACATGACCAATCGAAGGCGTCATCGTCGGTTATCCGCCGTCATCGTCGCGTCACCCGCGGGGTTGGCGCGCCAACTGCCGCGACTGAGCGACGAGGCGACCGGCCGAGTCCCACAGTTCGCAGTCCTCTTCGAACATTCCGCCGGCGATGTTCCGAGTGGACAGTCGCGCGCTGATCCAGCCGGGGGCGGGCAGGGCGCGGACGTGTGCGGTCAGTTCCATCGTCGGCGCCCAGTTGAAGCGACCGAGGTCGAACATCACCGGCGGAAACGAGTCGAGGAAAGTCAGCAATGACAGCGGGTCCGGTTCGGTCCCGTCGATGAACCGAATCCAACCTTGCAGCACCCCGCGACCGCTGGGTTTGCCGACCGCGAATCCTGCGGTGGCCGGATCGAGGCGCATATCGAAGCGTTCGATGAGCGGCGCCGCCTTCTTGAAGTCCTCGCTGGCTTCGGCGACACCAACACATTCTTCCGGTGGGGGAAGTTGGGGCGGGGTGGCTGTCGTGCCGACGTCGTCGGGAAGCTCGCCGAGGTTGCCCATCGTGGCCATCGCCGAGATCGTCGGTGCCCCGTTCTGGGAGAGTTCGATGCCGTAGCTCGCCGTGGATCGACCTTCGCGGAGCGTGCGCGTGGTGATGTCGACCGGGCCTTCTTTGCTTGGTCCGAGATAGAAGGTGGAGATGACGAGGGGGTCCGGGGTGCTCGGGTGGAGGGCGCGAAGAGCCCGGCCGGCGACGCCAAGGAGATAGCCACCGTTGATCGCTCCGGCGACTTTCCAGCCGGCGTCGAGCTCGGCGGTGAAGCTGTGGTCGCCTTGACGGGTGACTGCGGTGGCTTGTGAGAACTCACTGACGGTCGATTGACTCATATCACATACAGTACCAACAACTGAACGAACGTCCAGCCAGATTCAATCCCGACCGGACTGTCGTTCGTTGCCGTGGCGATAGTTATCTGTCGCCCGTGCCAACAGCTGCTGGGTCGGTGTCATCATCTTGGCCGAGTTTGGGGATGAGCGCGGCAGCCTTCTTTCCGCCCAGCTCCATGACGGTGCGGCCGCCTCGGCGAATGAGGTGGACTCCGGATTTGGTGACCTGGTAGTCGAATGGATCGTCTTCAAGGCTCACTGTTTTGACTCCTTCGTCAATTGATTCGGGACTAATTAACTTCGACGGTGATTCAAGTACAGCAAAGGTGCCCCTGACCAGCCGGTCAGGGGCACCTTCGCTCATTCAGTCAACGAGTGACCGTCAGAGTGTGTTTCAGTTGTTCTTCTTGCGACGCATAGTCAGAACAACAGCGGCTCCACCGACGAGGAGCAGTCCGGCTCCGGCGGCCAGGCCGGTCAGCTCGGCACCGGTGCGAGGCAGATCGGATCCTCCGCCGTCACCGTTTCCATCATCGTTGCCGCCGCCGGTGCCGTCTTCATCGGCAACGACCTGGAACGAACCGGTCAGAGCGGACTCGTCTTCGGTGTCGTTGGCGCCGGTGACCTCGAGGTCGTACTTACCGAGGTACGCCTCGGGGTTCGAAGCGCTGGTGCCGTAGATCGAGAATCCGACGACTCCGTCAGCCTTGGCAGTCTCTGTCATCTGGTAGTCCTTGACTCCTTCAGGACCGTTGACGACCTTGAGAGTCACTTCCTCGCCTTCTTCGAAGCCTTCGGCAGTGATCTGCACGCCCTTGTCCTGCTGGACGAAGTCCGAAGCAGCGATCTCCTTAGGCTCGACAGTCAGCTTGCGCTCGGCAGGGGCCTCGGTCTTCCTCTCCGTCACTGTCACGGTGAACTCTGCTGGAGCAGAGGACTGTCCGCTCGCGTGAGTGACGGCAGTGTAGTTGTAGACACCAGCTTCAGCCGGAGCCTCGAAGGAGAAGTTGCCCTTAGCGTCGGTCTTCACAGTTGTGCTTCCCTTGGCCGGGACAGCCTGGGAATCCACCTGCGATGAACCGGCGTTGGCGTCAGCGGAGTTCCAAGTCAGCTGAACTTCAGCGTTCGGCTCGGCCGTTCCGGTGATCGTTCCGCCTTCTTCGACAGTAGTCTTATTGAAGTCGGGCTGTACGGGCTTCTCGTTGCCGTCAGCATCGGAATCTGCCTCGTCATCCTTGCCGCCTGCGGCAGCTGAAGCGTCTGCCTCTGCTCCGTCTGCGTCGGCCGAAGCTTCAGCGTCGTCGCCTTCTGCAGCGGACGAAGCGTCGGCTTCCTTGGCGTCTGCGTCAGCGTTGTCGGAAGCGTTGGCATCGTCGCCCTCGGCCGCGGCGGAAGCATCTGCGTCCTCACCGTCGGCACCGGCCGATCCGTCCTTCTCAGCCTCTGCGCCCTCGGCTGCCGAACCGCCATCGGCTTCAGCACCGGCGTCCGCTTCAGCATTAGCGTCTGCGTCCTTGTCGTCCTCGCCCGGAGGCTCTTCATTCGGATCTTCGAAGGTGATGTCGACATCAGCTGCATCCAGTGCATAGTCGAGGTCAGCGACCCATCCCAGAGCAAAAGGATCACCGACGGGGTTGCCCTCTTCGTCAACAAACGTGGTCTTCGGTGAACCGCCGGAGATCACACCAACAGCCGTATCACCCTGGAATACTCCTCCGCCGGAGTCTCCTGGTTCGGAGAATGGGTTATCAACGGGCGATTTCACTGCAAATCCGTGTACCCACCGACCACTGATTACCATGAAGTCGAAGTTGGCCTGCTCTTTCGGAATGACCTCGCCATTTGTGAGGCCAGTCGTGCGACCTGACTTCTCAATTGCACCGTCAGTATGCGACCCAACTGAAGCGATCGGCTTCACCTTAGTTGACAGATCGTCGCTTGAAGCACTGGTCCAGTCAGTGGCTCCAGCTTTGACTCCGTACTTCGTAGTATCGAGGTCGATAACCGAGAGGTCGATATCTCCGTCGTTACCCGTGGTTTCACCGGGTTGAGCAAGAGTACCGAACTTCTTGTATTTCCACTCACCCAGCGATCCAATGCCCTTGTCCTGGAAGCCCTCTCCGCCATTGCCAGCGCCGGGTGCAGTCGAAGGCTTTTCGGCATCGCGCACGGTTGTCCAGCCAAGATGCTTGCCCGTATCGGGATGTTCGGGATCATCTGGATCAGAGAAAATCTCTTCCGCGCAGTGGCCAGCGCTCAGGACGATTGGCTTCTTTGTAGCTTTGTCCCAACCAGCAAACCCGGTCGAGCAAGCTCCAGCTGGTTGCTCAGATCCGGAATCGTCATCCACCAAGTAGCCCATGCCACCCACAGCGTCATTGCCTGCGTATGCCTGACCTTCAGGTACGCCAGCTGTTACCTTGACACTGTCGGCACCATACTTGTTCTTCAGTTCTTCAATCTGCTTCGAGTCAACTTCGTCAGCTGACTCAACTCCAAGGCTGAGAGTCTTGGTGACCTCGTCAAATCCAAACGCGTTCACAACGGCGATCTTCTTTGCCGCCTGGCTCGCCGCCTGCGCACTCATCTCCGACTTAACCTGGTCAGCGCTTGCGGGCGCAGCGGCAAACGCTCCGCCCAAGCCTAGAGCCGCAGCCGCTGCCATGGCTAGCGAACTCTGCACGAGTTTCTTCTGCATAAGTTGTTGTCTCTCTGTTCTGAGGGATCAATGTCACAAGTTGATGACCTAAGTCACGATAAGGTTACGGGCGACACTCAGGAACTACCAAAAAAGTAGGTCGAAAACTGTGAACTTAATGACCGAAACTTCAGCAGATGTACAAAGCACCTTGCGCTTAGCCGACAGCGCCGGCCGTCGTTGAATAGACGATGCCCCCGGTCAGAAGACCGGGGGCATCGTCAGTGAGAGTTCAGCAGACCGTCAGACGGTCAGCATCACTGCACACAGTTGTTGTTCTTGCGACGCATCGTCAGAACGACCGCAGTTCCGCCCACGAGGAGCAGGCCAGCGCCGGCAGCCAGGCCGGTCATCTCGGCACCGGTGCGAGGCAGATCCGATCCGCCGTCACCGTTTCCGTCATCGTTGCTTCCATCGCCCGAACCACCGTCGGCGTTTCCGCCATCGGCGTCTCCACCGTCAGCGTTCCCGTCCTCATTTCCTTCGGAGCCGCCGCCAGTACCGTCTTCGTCAGCAAGGACGTCGAACTGACCGGTCAGGGCCTCTTCTTCAGCGGTGTCGTTGGCACCGGTGACTTCGAGGTCATAGTCTCCAAGGTACGCTTCTGGGTTCTCGGCGCTGGTTCCGTAGATCGAGAATGCGGCAGCACCGTTCTCGTTGGCGGTCTCTTCCAGCTCGATGCCTTCGACGCCTTCGGGTCCGCTGGCAACCTCGAGGTTGACCTTTTCGCCCTCGTCGAAGCCCTTGACGGTGATGGTCACGCCTTCGTCTTCCTGCACAAAGTCAGAAGCGGCGATCTCCTTGGGATCGATGCTGATCTCACGCTCTGCAGGAGCGGGGGTTTCGGACTCGTCCTTCTCAACGGTCACGTCGAATTCGGTCTTCTTGGACTCCTGTCCATCGACGGTCGCAGTCGCAGTGGATTTGTACTTGCCTTCGGCCTTGGGGCCCTCGGCGGAGAAGTTGCCCTTGTCATCGGCCGTGACGGTCTCGGAGCCGTTCTTGGCTGCCTGAGCACCTTCAACGGCTTCCCACTTGACCTCGACCATGGCGCCAGCCTCGGCCTTGCCCTTGATCTTGCCCTCGGGCTCGATGGTCTGGTCTTCGGCCTTCGGAGCGGCAGGAGCCTCAGGGGTCTCCTCGCCCGGCTTCTCGAGGTTGAAGTCCGTGCCGGACTCCTCTAGCGAGTGATCCAGATCGGCAACCCAGGTGAACGAGGTGTTCGCATCGAGGTCGCCGCCGCCGGAGATGACACCCACAGCGGTGTTGCCCTGGTAGACGCCGCCGCCGGAGTCGCCCGGCTGCGAGAACGGCTTGTCAGCCGGTGCAGTCACACCGAATCCGTGGACCCAACGACCGCCGACGTTCTGGTAGTCGAAGTCGTACTCCGAACGGGGCAGAACCTTGCCCTCGGTCTTACCAGTGGTACGACCGGACTTGCTGATAGCGCCGTCCTTGTGCGCACCGACCTCGGTGATCTCAGTGGTCGACTTGGCCAGATCGTCCGAATCGGCGGTCGACCAGTCGGTGATGCCGTTCTTGACGTTGTACTTCGACTCGTCGACGTCGATGACTGCGAAGTCGATGTCGGACTCGCTGGGCTCGGGCCACTTGTCCTGGTCGGAACCTTCGAGCAGGTCGCCGCCGAAGTTCGCGAAGCCCCACTTGCCGATGACGCCGCTGCCGGAGGCCTGGAAGCCTTCGCCGCCGTTTGCCTGGGAGACCGAGGGCTTCTCGGTCTGGTCGACAGTGGTGTCACCGTCGAACTCGTTGGTCTGCTCGTTGATGATCTTCGAGCAGTGTCCGGCGGTGAGGACGACGGGCTTGCCGTCTCCGTCCCAACCGGAGAAGCCGGTCGAGCAGGCTCCGCCGCTCTCGCCGGCCTTGACCAGGTAGCCGGCACCGCCGGCGAGGTCGTTCTTCGCGTAGGGCTTCAGTTCCTGGACGCCCTCGGTGACCTTGATGTTCTGGTACTTCTTTTCGAGCTTCTTGATCTCGTCGGTCTTCTTGGCAACGCCGATGCTGAGCTCGCCGCCGTCGGTGCCGTAGGCGTTGACGCCTTCGATGCCGGACAGTGCCTTCTGGACGTGAGCTTCACTCTGGAGGTCCAGCTTCTGCGGGGCGTTGTCAGCCATCGCCGGCGAGGCGACGAGCGCGCCGCTCAGGCTCAGCGCCGCAGCGGCGCTGATCGCCAGTGAACTCTGCACGAGTTTCTTCTGCATAAGGTTGATTCCCTTGATCGTTGTCGATGCTTCGATTGCCCGACTCCGTCAACAGCCTTCGCCGCGACTCGGCGGTTCATGCTTCCGGTGTCAGATTTCCAACCGTGTGAAAGGTTACGGTTTGATCACGACGCAATGCAAAAACCGTCAATGTCGCAGGTGAACACAACTTACAGAAGTCGGACTACACAAGCTGTCCTGTGCTCTTCCAGGTCGCTTCAAACCGGTGCCGTTATGATCAGGGGCATGCCGAACCACACAATGCTTCGCACCCTGGTCCCTGCGAAACCTGCCTCAAGGCTCGCACTCGGACTCGCTGCCCTTGCTTTCACGCTGCCGCTGGCCGCCTGCGACACCGGCAACGACCCCCGAAACCCCGGCTCGCCGTCCCCCACCGAATCCAGTGAAACGGCCTCCCCCAGTGACGACGCCTCCAGGCTCGATCCCACCGGTAAGTGGACCTCACCGGAGAAGGGCGACCCGTTCCTCGAATTCGCTGAAGACGGCTCGCTCGAAGGCTCTGACGGCTGCAACGCGATCGTCACAACCTGGAAGCTCAAAGGTGACGAGATCACCATCGATTCCTTCATGTCGACTCAGAAAGCCTGCGCAGGCGTCGACACCTGGCTGAGCAAAGCCTCAACGGCGACCATCGAAGGCGATGTCATGAAGGTCAAAGACAGCAACGGGAAAGTCATCGGCGGACTGGAGAAGGAAGACAAATGACACAGGAACTCATCGACCGCTGGACGGCCGAGACGAACGAGCGGGCCTTCCTCGAGTTCTCCGAGGACGGCTCACTGCGCGGCAGCGACGGTGCTAACAACCTTGTGACCTCATGGTCGGCTGAACCCGAAGGTTTGATGATCAAGTCTTCGATGATGACGCTCAAGGCCGCGCCCGGAATGGTCACCTGGGTTCCCAAAGCCAGGAGGGTCGAACCCGACGGAGACCGTCTGCACCTCTTCGACGCGGCCGAGAACCACCTCGGCGACCTTCATCGTCAGCCGCCCGGCCCAACTCACAAGCTCGGCGGTCGTTAGATGGCCGGGGGTCTGATCGCGCTTCTCGACGACGTCGCCGCGCTCGTCAAGCTTTCGGCAGCCAGCCTCGACGACGTCGCCGCTGGTGCATCGCGAGCCGGTGCGAAAGCGACTGGGGTCGTCATCGACGATGCTGCGGTGACGCCGAAGTTCGTCGAAGGAGTGGACCCGAGACGCGAGCTTCCGATCATCCAGCGCATCGCCTTGGGATCGCTGTTCAATAAGCTCGTCATCATTCTCCCGATCATTCTGCTTCTCAGCCAGTTTCTGCCTTGGCTCCTCACCCCGCTGCTCATGCTCGGCGGCACCTACCTCTGCTATGAGGGCGCGGAGAAGGTCTTCGAGAAGTTCGGGTGGATCGCCCACCACGAGAAAGAGACCCCGGCCGCCGAACAGTCGACCGATGGCAAGGCGGCAGAGAAGAAGGTCGTGCGATCGGCCATCACCACCGATTTCGTCCTCAGCTGCGAGATCATGGTCATCGCCCTCAACGAGGTGGCCGGCGAGTCCCTGACCAGCCGTGCAATCATCCTCGCCGTCGTCGGCGTCGCGATCACTGTCGGCGTCTACGGTGTCGTCGCGCTCATCGTGAAGATGGATGACATCGGTCTGCACATGGCGAAGAAGGACTCGCCCGGGCAGCAGAAGTTCGGACGGTTCCTCGTCGAGGCCATGCCGAAGCTGCTCGCTCTGCTCTCTGTGGTGGGCACCTTCGCCATGCTGTGGGTTGGAGGTCACATCATTCTCGTCGGCACCGATGAGCTCGGCTTCCACGCCCTCTACGGCTTCGTCCACCACCTCGAAGAGCCCGTCGCCGCGATCACGGTCATAGGCGGCTCCCTGGGATGGCTCGTCAACACGTTCTTCTCCCTCATCCTCGGTGCGATCTGGGGAGGCATCGTCGTCGGCGTGATCTTCGGCGTCAAAGCGCTCTTCAAAGGCAAGAGCACTTCCGATAGGACGCACACGCCCGCCGAGGCGGGGCCGCATTCGGATCAGACACGAACATAGTCCTCCGGTCGACCCCGGTCAGCGCTGAGCGAAGGTCTTCTTCGGTGCTCCCGCCACGATCATCGGAGCATCCGTGACCGGATCGTCGATGACTGTGCAGTCAATGCCGAAGACCTCGTTGACGAGTTCTGAGGTGATGATGGTCTCCGGAGCCCCTTGCGCGACGATCGCACCGTTCTTCATGGCGATGATCTCGTCGGCGTACCGGCAGGCTTGGTTGAGGTCGTGGAGGACAGCGACCAGTGTGTGTCCGTATTCGTGGTTGAGCTGGGAGAACAGGTCGAGCAGTTCGATCTGGTAAGCAACGTCGAGGAAGGTCGTCGGTTCGTCGAGCAGCAGGAGGGAAGTTTCCTGGGCGAGCACCATGGCCACCCAGACGCGCTGGCGCTGACCGCCGGAGAGCTCATCGACGAGCCGTGAGGAAAGCTCTTCGGTGTTCGTCGCCCGCAGCGCCGACAGCACGGCTGCTTCATCAGCGTCGGTCCATTGGCGCAGGAACGACTGATGCGGGTGCCGCCCGCGGGAGACGAGCTCGGCGACTGTGATCCCGTCCGGGGCGATGGACGACTGCGGGAGAAGACCCAACCGCTGGGCGATCTTCTTCGTCTTCATCTTCTCGATGTTGTTCCCATCGAGAAGCACAGTTCCCTTCGTCGGCGGCAGCAGTCGCGCGAGGGCCCGCAGCAGGGTTGATTTGCCGCACGCGTTGGGGCCGACGATGATCGAGAACTTTCCGTCGGGAATGCTCACGTCGAGATCGCTGACAATCTGGCGCTGGTCATAGGCCAGATCGAGGTTCTCGGCGATCAGCGGGGAGGCTGCGCCTGCAGAGTGGGGAATGCTCATGATGCCTTCCGAGCTTCTTGGATGAGTAGCCAGATGAGGTAGATGCCGCCGATGCTCACGGTGATCACGCCGACGGGCAGTTGGATGTCGCCGAACGCATGCTGGGCGATGAGGTCGGCGGCGACGAGGAGCAGTGCTCCGACAGCCGCGGAGGTCAGCAGGCTGGTGCCCTGCGCCCGCGCGATCCGCCGCCCGATCTGCGGTGCGGCCAAGGCGACGAAGGCGATCGGACCGGCCGCGGCCGTGACCACAGCGACGAGGGCGACGGCGATGACGATGAGAACGGCACGGATGGGCTCATTGCGTACGCCCAGCGCCTTCGCCGTATCGTCGCCGAGTTCCAGTGTGCCGAGATCACGGGAGAAGAGTCCGCAGGCCAGGGCGAGGACTATGGTGGCCACAGCCGCCGGTGCGATCGTCGACCAGCCCATTCCATTCAGGGTTCCGGCACCCCAGGTGGCAGCGGCCATGGCGAGCTCGAGATCGGCGCGCATGATCAGCCAGGTATTGAAGGCGTTGAGCATCGCCGTGAGTGCGATACCCACGATGATGAGCCGGAAGCCCTGCACCCCGCCTTTCCACGTGAGCAGGTAGACGACCACGGCGGTGAGGAGTCCGCCGATGATCGCACCGGCTGCAGTGGAGACGAAACTCGTACCGAAGACGATGATCGTGACGATGCCGCCGGTGTAGGCACCGGTCGAGAAGCCGATGATGTCCGGGGAGCCGAGAGGATTTCGTGTCAGCGATTGGAACACGGCTCCGGAGACTCCGAGTCCGGCGCCGAGGACGATGCCGGCGATGATGCGCGGTGCCCGCCACTCCCCGACGACGGTATTGACGATGCGCTTCTCCGCGGCGCCGAACAGTCCCTGGAACACTTCGGTCGGAGTCAGCGAGAACTTGCCGAGCATGAGACCGGCGAAGCCGCAGGCCAATGCCAGAAGAGTGATGATACCGGCGCTGATGACGACCCGCAGGTCGATGCGGAACCCGAAGACGCGCAGCATGGGCCGGCCGAAGTCGACTTTCTCCCCCGGCAGTGCATGCGGGTGCGCGGTGAGGCTGCGGTCGGTGACCGCGAGGTTGGTGGTCTTCACAGGCCGCTCGCCTTCTTTCGACGGACAAGGGCGATGAGCACCGGAGCACCGACGAACGCGGTGACGACTCCGACTTGGAGTTCGCCGGGTTTCATCACGACTCTGCCGATGACATCCGAGGCCAGGAGCAGAATGGGTGACAGCACGAGCGAGTAGCCGAGGATCCAGCGCTGGTCGGGACCGACGATCCATCGGGCGATGTGCGGAATCATCAGGCCGATGAATCCGATCGGTCCGGCAGCGGCCGTAGCGGCTCCGGCAAGAAGGGTCACTGCGAGGATGGAGAGCACTCGGGTGCGGTTGACCGAGGTGCCGAGGCTGGCGGCCAGATCGTCGCCGAGGGCCACGGCGTTGAGTGAGTGGGACAGTGCCAGTGCGAGCACGGTGCCGATGACCATGAACGGCAGGATCGCGGTGATCGTATCGAAATCGCGGCCGGCGATCGCGCCGACGTCCCAGGATCGGAAAGCGTCGAAGGCGCGTTCGTTGGTCAGCAGGATCGCTTTGGTCAGTCCGGTGAGCACGGCAGCGACGGCGACTCCGGCCAGAGTCAGGCGGATCGGATCGACCGTGCGGCTGCGGCCTGCGGATCCGATGACATAGACGCCGACAGTGGCGACGAGGGCGCCGGCGAACGCGAACCAGATGTAACCGGTGATCGAGGAGATCCCGAAGAATGCGACGCCGATAGTGATCGCCAGGGACGCACCCGCGTTGACGCCGAGGATGCCCGGATCGGCCAGGGGGTTGCGCGTCAGTGCTTGGATGAGACCGCCGGCCAGGCCCAATCCCATTCCGACGAGGATGCCGAGCACGGTCCGCGGCAGGCGCAGTTCGAGGACGACGAGCTGATCGTCGCTTCCGGTAGGCGCGAAGAAGGCGGCGAGCACTTCCGAGATCGGCATGTCCCTGGCGCCGATCGCCAAGGAGGCTGCGATCACGACGATGAGCGCAATGATCGCTGCGACCAGTCCCAGCACTCTTCTGATACGCAGGCTCCCACCGGTCGGATGACTGGTGTCGGTATGCGGTTTCGCCTCGGCAGAGGTGGCGGAACCGGTCATCGAGGTGGTCCTTTGAGTGAGGTAGTGGTCAGGTGACTAAGGGCAGGCTAACCACACTGTAACTCACTGGACCACCTCAGCCAAGCGAGAGACGTCTCACTCGGCTGTGATCTTACCGATCCTCTCGGACACCTGCCGCTGGATCCGCGAGAGCATTCCACTCATTCCGCGCAGCCTCAGCGGGCTGACGATCTCCGACATCGACAGCCGCAGGGGCAGGTCGGCTGGAACCGAGAGGATCGCCTCGGCGGTGGCTCCGTCGAGCCCTTCGTGCAGGATCCCGGCGAAGCCTCGCGTCGTCGGCGCCTCCGGAGGTGCGGAGAAGTGCAGGCGCACTTCCGCCCGCTCCCCCGCCTGGGGGTCGGCCACCTCGGTGACGAGGAAGATCGGCGACTGGCATTCGGGCACGGGCTCGAGCAGCTCCGGGTGGTCCGTGTACTTCTCCGGAAGGTCGGGAAGGTCAGTCGCGAACTCCAACAGCACCTGGAGGCGGTCATCGGCCGGGGTTTCGGCGAAATCCGTGACGATCTCTGCCAGCGCCTCCGGCAGATCGTCGGTCTTGGGCGTCGTCGTCTCGGTCATCAGCGTCCTGGCACCTCTCCGGGCTCCGCTCCGGTGACGATCGGCACGCCGACGACATTGCCCCATTCAGTCCAGGAGCCGTCGTAGTTGCGCACGTTCTCGTATCCGAGGAGGTGCTTGAGGACGAACCAGGTGTGGCTGGAGCGTTCGCCGATCCGGCAGTAGGCGATGACCTCGTCGCTGGTGCCCAGCCCTGCCTGCTCGGTGTAGAGCTCCTTGAGTTCGGCGGCGGACTTGAAGGTGCCGTCTTCGTTGGCCGCCTTGCCCCAGGGCATAGACTTCGCGCCGGGGATATGTCCGCCGCGCAGCGCGCCTTCCTCCGGATAGGCAGGCATGTGGGTACGTTCGCCGGTGTATTCTTCCGGGCTGCGCACATCGATGAGCGGAAGGTCGCCGAGGCTGTCGCGGACCTCGGGCAGGAAGGCGCGGATGACCGAGTCGTCGCGTTCGACGACGGGGTATTCGGTGGGTTCGGGGCGCGGCTTGCCCGTGGTCATCTCGCGGCCCTCGGCCTGCCATTTCGAGCGACCGCCGTCCATGAGGCGAACGTCTTCGTGGCCGAAGAGAGTGAAGACCCACAGCGCGTAGGCGGCCCACCAGTTGGACTTGTCGCCGTAGACGACGATGGTGTCATCGCGCGAGATGCCCTTGGCGGACATGAGTGCGGCGAATCCTTCGCCGTCGACGTAGTCACGGGTGACCGGGTCGTTGAGTTCCGTGTGCCAATCGACCTTGACCGCTCCGGGAATATGCCCCGTCTCGTAGAGCAGCACGTCTTCGTCGCTTTCGACGATGACGAGTCCGGGATCGCCTGCACGCTCAGCCACCCAATCGGTGCTGACCAGTCGGGTTCCGTCCGCGTATTCAGCGAACTTCTCTGCGGGATCGGCCGGGATCGAAGTGCTCACGCATTCCTCCTGAGGGTTTGAGTCCAACTGTGCTCGCTGTGGCAACGTCGAGCGCGTTCAGCATATTCCTTTTCAGGGGCGGCTGAGGAATGCCGTCAGTGCTGAGACGAACTCCCGCGGCTTCTCCGAATGCACCCAATGCCCCGAACCCTTGACGGTGAGAAGGGTGGTGCGGGGAAACAGACTGCGCATCTTCGGAAGGTCGTCACGATCGACGTAGTCCGATTTCTCACCGGCGACCCAGAGGACCGGATGGTCGAAGACGGCACCGCCCATGTCCGGGAAGTCCCCGATGACGTCAAGGCTAGAATGCAGCAGTGCGAGGTTGGGCTGCCAGGAATACCCCGCCGAGGTGGGGCGCAGGTTCTGCAGCAGGAATCCCCTGATCGCGGCCTCGGGGATCGGGTCCCGAAGCGCCTCATCCGCGTCGGTGCGCGATTCGATCCGGTCGAGATCGAGGGCGGCGAGACTGGAGAGCAGATGGTCGAAGACTCCGGTGGACCCACCGGCATTGGGGCCGATGTCGACGACGACGAGGCGGTCGATGAGTTCCGGGTGGCGCAGGGCGAGCACCATGGCGACCTTCCCACCGAGGGAATGTCCGACCAGGTGCACAGGCTGATCTTCGGGGTCGACCGCCTCGGCGATATGGGCCGCCACGGCATCGGCGAGCTCGACATAGTCGAAGCTCTCGGTCCATTCGGACTCGCCGTGGTTGGGCAGGTCGATGAGAAGGCTGGAGAATTCGGGCTCGATGTCCTTGGCGATGCGGGTGAAGTTCTTGCCTCGGCCGAACAGGCCGTGGAGGAAGACGACCAGGCGCCCGGACTCGCCGATTCGAGTGCTGTTGATGGTGGTCACGATCTCAGCCTAGCCCGTGACGTACTGCATAACAGCAGCCCTATTGAGTTTCTCCCGCGACGGTCACTGCTGGCCCGGGTAGGGTGAGGTCATGCACTTCTCCGAATATGACACCCGACTTGCCGGATACGCGGTCATCGTCAATGACGACGACGAAATCCTCCTCAGCTGGTTCAACGGCGGAAAGGACCGGCTGCACGCGATCTGGACGCTGCCCGGCGGCGGAATCGAGTTCGACGAGAGCATCGAAGCCGGCACGGTCCGGGAGATCAAAGAGGAGACCGGGTTCGACGCTGAGATCGTCCGCCCTCTGACCACTCATTCCTTCACCGAACCACGTCGCAATCCGATCTTCAGCGATTCGACGGATCGCCCCTTCAAGGGCGTACGGGTCGTCTACGAGGCACGAATCACAGGCGGCACCCTTGGCACGCTCGAAGTCGATGGGACGACGGATCGGGCGGAATGGCTGCCGATCAGTTCCCTGCCAGAGGTGCGGCACGCCCGCATCATCGACATCGGACTGAATGCGTGGCGCGCCGCTGTGTGAGTTCTGCGCAGAGGCGCAGCTGCACTCGACCGCCGTTTACTTCACTTTGTCTGCGATGAGATCCGGGAGCTCTTCTGCGGTGTATTTCGCCGAGAGGATCGAATTGAGCGAGAATGCCTTTCGGATGTCGTCATTGTCCTTGGTCAGAACGAGGTCGTGCCCGTCTTTGACGGCAGGAACGCGCTTATAGGCAGGATCATCGGTGACATCGGAATCCTCGATGTAGATCGGGAACGTCAGCAGCAGGTCTGCATCGAGCTGATCGAGGTTCTCCTCGGAGATCGGCACGGAGAAGCCGTCCGCCTTCATTCCGGCGATCGTCTCAGACTGCTTGAAGCCGAGCTGCTTCATGACCTGCACGCGACCTGATTCCTCGACGTAGGCACCCCAGCCCTCTGAGGTCTTCGCTGCCACGGTCACGGACTTGTCCTTGAACTCCGGATGGGCTTCGCGCGCATCGGCGTAGGTCTCATCGAGGTCGTCGAGCAGCTTCTTCCCGTCGTCTTCCTTGCCGAGCGCCTGGGAGACGAGGTCGACCTGCTGGTCCATCGTCGTCAGGTAGTTGTCGCCGCCTTCTGGCACTCCGACCGTGGGAGCGATCTCGGAGAGACGGTCGTAGCGCTCCTTCTCTCCGGAGCTGTTCGTGTCGAGGATGACATCGGGCTCGAGTGCGGCAATGGCCTCGTAGTCGGGTTCCATCGTCGCGATGATCTCCGGGGCTTCGTCGTAGAGGTGTTCGGCCCAGGGGCCGACTCCCTTGCCGCCGAAATCGACCCAGTCCGAGGCGCCGACGGGCTGGACTCCGAGCGCCAGAGCGGTCTCGGCATCGCCCCATCCCAGCGCCACGACCTTCTGCGGGTCGGCGGGCACCTCGACGGCGCCGAACTTCGTGTCGACTGTGGGCCCCGAGGCCTCGTCGGCTGAATCTGCTCCTCCGCCGCAGCCGGCGAGGACGAGAACTGAGGCAATCACTGGGGCGAGAATACGGCGCATGGAATCCTTCTTGAGTAGTTAGGCGAGCCTATCTTAACCCATTTTTCCGGCGGTTCGAATCCGACCGCACGGCCGCCTCGGCGAGGGATCAACCGAGGGATCAGGGAGCCTTGATCTCGAGTCCCTCGACGTCCATGTCGTCGAGGGCGACCATGCGTGAGCGTCGACCCGTGACGATGCGGTGGATGACCCACAGCAGCAGGAACGCCGGAAGCCCGGCATACGCGCTGGCGACCTGAAGCAGCTGCCCATTGACGATGGCCTGCACGTTCTGGCCGATGATGACGACGATGAGCATGATGAGTGCGATGATCGGGCCGATCGGGAAAAGCGGCGCCCGATACGGCAGGTCCGCAACAGAATGCCCCTGCCGCACATAGGCGCGGCGAAACCGGAAGTGGCACCAAGCGATGCCGACCCAGACGATGAAGCCGGAGAGCCCGGAGACGTTCATCAGCCAGGTGTAGGCGCCGCCGTCGCCCATGATCTCGGTGAGGAATCCGAACAGTCCGATCACGGCGGTGGCCAGCAGCGCCATGACGGGGACTCCGCGTTCATTGAGTCGGGCGAACAGCCTCGGCGCGGTTCCCTCTTTGGCCATGGCGTAGAGCATGCGGGTGGAGGCGTAGAGGCCGGAGTTGCCGGCGGAGAGGATTGCGGTGAGGATGACGGCATTCATCATCCCGGCGGCCACGGCGATTCCGGCGCGCTCGAAGACGAGGGTGAACGGTGAGGCCGTGATGTCCTCATTGTTTGCCGAGGCCAGCAGCGAGGGATCGGTATAGGGCAGCAGGAAGCCGATGACGGCGATGGCGCCGATGTAGAAGAGCATGATGCGCCAGAACACGGTGCGGATGGCGCGCGGCATGTCCGTGCGCGGGTTCTCCGACTCCCCCGCGGTGACGCCGACGAGCTCGGTGCCCTGGAACGAGAACCCGGCGATCATGAACACACTGATGACAGACATCCATCCACCGACGAACGGAGCTTCTCCCGTCGTCCAATTGCTCACCCCGGGTGCGGTTCCGCCGAGGATGCCGGCGATCATGAGCACACCGAGGACGAGGAACGCCAGCACGGCCGTGACCTTGATGGCGGCGAACCAGAATTCGCCTTCGCCGAAGGCCTTCGCCGACAGGAAGTTCAGCCCGGCCAGCAGGATGAGGAAGACCGCCGCCCAGATCCACGACGGCACGTCGGGGAACCAGAAGGACATGATGACGCCGGCGGCGACGAGTTCGGCGGCCAAGGTGATCGCCCAGTTGAACCAGTAGTTCCAGCCCATGGCGAAGCCGAACGAGGGACTCACGTATTTGGTTCCGTAGGTGTGGAACGATCCGGCGACGGGCAGGTGGGTCGACATCTCGCCGAGGGACTGCATGACGAAGAGGACCATGATGCCGATCGCGGCGTAGGCCAGCAGGGCACCTCCGGGGCCGGCTTGAGAGATCGTGCCGCCGGAGCCGAGGAAGAGCCCGGTGCCGATGGCGCCGCCGATGGCGATCATCTGCAGGTGACGGGACTTCAGTCCCCGTCGGAGTCGGCGTTCTTCGTTCGCCGAGGCGGCTGGCATTCCCATGGTCATCCTCGTTCGTGGTTCGGCAGGTCCGCGCACGAGGACCCTGGCCATTCCTACCACAACGGGGGCGCCCGCGGCCGACGAAGAGGCAGGGTGGGAGGAGGGTCACATCCTCTTCGGCGGAGATTCGAGCAGCTCGCGACTGTTGCGGCGGCTGGTGCTCGGGCGTCACGAGCCCGCGGGTGTGGGAATTCATTCCGTCGGCGATGACGGGGCAATCTAGCGATCGATGCCGACGCTGGCCTCGAGGTAGGCTTCCCGGCACTCGAATTCTTCGATGATGGGATCGACCAAGGGCGTGAGGGCGAGCATTTATCCGGCTCGGTTGTCACCGATCATCCGACCGGAATCGGCCGATCGGTCGATGAGGATCGGGTGCATCCCGCGCCCCCGGAGCAGCTGCGCCAGGGTTATTCCGGCGATTCCGGCTCCGACGATGAGGATGCGCGGCTCGTCCGAGTCCACGCGCTTCAGCTGTTCGTTGACCGTTGCCGCGCTGATCCTGCGTGGACTCCATCGTCGGGCCGAGGCTCAGACAGCGTCGGTCCGCAGCTCCCGGTCGGCGGCCGGTGCCTGAGGGAGCCCGCGGACGAGCTCGGGACCCAAATCGGTGATGCTGCGGGCACCCATGAGTCCCATGGCGGTGAGGATCTCCTGTTCGATGAGCTCGATTGCCCTCTCGACTCCGCGTTGGCCTCCGGCCATGAGCCCGTACAGGTACGCCCGCCCGATGAGCACGAAGTCGGCTCCGGCGCAGAGTGCGGTGACGACGTCGGTGCCGGACATGATCCCGGAATCGAAGATCAGCTCCATCTCCGGTCCGACCTCCGCACGGACTTCGGCCAGCGAGGTCAGCGAGTCCGGAGCCCGATCGAGCTGTCGGCCACCGTGATTGGAGACGACGAGTCCATCGGCTCCGACGGATTGAGCACGCCGAGCATCCTCGGCAGTGAGGATCCCCTTGACGAACAGCCGTCCATTCCACTGTTCACGGATCCACCGCAGGTCATCGAGGTCGAGTGTCGGATCGAACATCGTCTTCGTCATCTCCGCCAGGGACTGGGAGGTGTTCGACAGCGATGCGTATTTCGGCGGTTCGGTGGTGAGGAAGTTGAACCACCAGCCGGGACGATAGGAGGCATCGAGAATTGTACCCAGCGTCAGCCGGGGCGGGATCGTCAGACCGTTGCGGTGATCGCGCAGACGCTGACCGGTGATCGGAGTATCGACGGTGACCAGCAAGGTTTCGTAACCGCTGGCGGCGGCCCGTTGGATCAGGTCGAGGCTGCGCTGCCGGTCCTTCCACAGGTAGAGCTGGAACCACCGGGTGGAATCCGGTGCCGCCTGTGCGACGTCTTCGACCGAGGTCGTGCCCATCGTCGACAGTGAGAACGGGATTCCGGCCTTCGCCGCGGCACGCACTCCGGCGGCCTCGCCTTCGGAGTGCATCATGCGGGTGTAGCCGGTCGGGGCGATGCCGAAGGGCAGCCGGGTCCGGGCACCGGCGATCGTCGTCGACGTGTCCGGCGCGTCGACTCCGTGGAGGATGCGCGGACGGAGCTCAACGTTGCCGAGCGCTTCACGGTTCTTCGTCAAGGTCCGTTCGTCCAAAGCGGCACCGTCGACATAGTCGAACGGCGCGGTCGGTGTCACGCGCTTGGCGATGCGGCGAAGGTCCCAGATGTCGGCGGCCGACTCCAACCTGGCTGCGACCCGGTCGAGTCGGGGCAGGTCGAACTGCAGCAAGGGGGCGAGTTCTCTCAGATCGGGCAGTCGGCGCTTCATTTCTCTCCTCGTTCTCGGCTGAGGCAGGCGAGCACTGCCGCGACACCACGGCTCGTGGTCTCCCCTGCCTGGAGGCCGAGTTTATCGAAGATAGAGCTGATCGCCTTTTCGACGGAGCTGACCGAGACGAAGAGCCGTTCCCCGATTCCCTGGTTCGACAGTCTTTCGGCCATCGCCTCGAGCACTTCACTCTCTCGCGAAGTCAGGGTCGGCAGTGTGTTCTGCCTCTCCGAGGTGGTGAGCAGCTGCCGGACGACGTCGGGGTCGCCGTGGGCATCGGCATCGCCCTGGCCATCACCGGCAGCGCCGAGCTCGTCCGCCGATTACGCCGGCGCGGGAGAGGACGCACACGGCACCGATTCACCGAATTCCAAGACCGAGATGTCACGATGGCACGGATGTCTCAAACATATGTGTGGTACGTCAGCTACGGATCGAACATGGCTCGCGATCGGCTCGCCTGCTATCTGCAGGGCGGGCGACCGCCCGGGGCGATGGTCACCTATCCAGGTGCCAGGGACGCAACACTGCCCCGCGCAGAAGCCGGAATCGAACTGCCCGGAACGATCTATTTCGCCGGCGAATCCAAGGTGTGGGGCGGCGGCATGGCCTTCTACGATCATTTCGTCCCCGGACCGACCCCCGCCAAGGCCTACCTCATCACTGCCGAACAGTTCGCCGATGTGGCGGCACAGGAGATGCACCGACCGCCCGAACCAGACAGTCCGCTGGAACGCCTCGTCTTCGATCTGGCAGCCGGCAGCTCCCACTCTCTGGGTCCGGGCGGCTACGAGACGCTGCTCGTCCTCGACGATGTCGACGGCGTCCCCATGGTCACGTTCACCGCCGCGCATGGTTCGTCCGACGTCGAACACACTCAGCCGCAGGAGCCGTATCTGGCGATGCTGCGCACCGGCATTGCCGAAGTCAGAGCTGCTTCTGGGCTTCCCCTGCCCGCAGCTGCACAAGCGTGAGGTCGAGCAGCGGCGTCGCCACTCCCAGTTCCTCTGCCTTGAGCGATAGGTCGCCGAGGATGTGCTCCGTTTCGCTCGGCAGCCCTGCCGTCACGTCCCGGTAGAGGGACGAGGTGAAGGCCGAACCGTCCTCGGTGAGCATCTTGATTGTCGTGGCGTGGGAGGCCTCCGACACCGAGTGTCCGGCCGCAGCTGCTACGGCTTCGAGTTCATCGACGATGGCATGCACGTGCGATCTGCCGCCGGCTTCCATGATCGCTCCGACCGGGGCTCGGAACAGGCAGGTGACGACTCCCGCCGCGGCGATGAAAGTCCATTTCTCCCACAGCCCATCGATGATTCCACCGACGGTCTGGAGTTTGAATCCGGGCACATCGAGCGCCTCGACGATTCGTGTGGGCACTTCGGCACCGTGGAGGTCTCCGATGGTCATCACGGCCAAGTCGGTGAGCTGAACGACAGCTCCGCCCCTGATGGTGCCGACGATCTTGACGAACCCTCCGAGCACCTGTCCGGGGTATCTGCTCTGCAGCTTCTCGATCTGAGCCATACCGTTGAGGAACGGGATGATCGTCGTCTGTTCGCCGACAGCCGGTCCGATGTCGGCGATGACCGAGTCGAGTCCACCCGCTTTGACCGCGACGAGGACGAGGTCGAAAGTTCGTGGTGCGGCTGCGAGCTCCTCAGCGGTGATGACATCGACCTGATTCGTCCGATCATCACCGGGTGCAGTGAAGCGCAGTCCCTCCGCGCGGACCGTCTCCGCCCGTGCCTGTCGGAGCAGGAAAGTGACATCGCGTCCGGCCTCCTGCAGATAGGTGCCGAACGCTCCGCCGGTGGCCCCCGCCCCGGCGATGAGAATCGACAGGTCGGCACCAGCACCGATTCCGTCGGATGCGCTGTCAGCTGCGTGGGTCATTCCAACTCCTCCTTGAGCTCCCGCGCGGCCGCAGCGGGATCCTCAGCCGAGGTTATCGCACGGACGACGACGGCACGCCTCGCGCCCGCTTGACGGATCGCGTCCAGCCTCTCCGCTGTCGCGATACCACCGATCGCGAACCACGGTTTGGCCGCCTCGGCGGCGGCGGCGGTCAGCATCGCCGTCCCCACAGCGGCACGTCCGGGCTTCGTGGGGGTCTCCCACACCGGCCCGACACAGAAATAGTCGGTCTCCGGGTCCGCCTCGGCGGCGAGCGCCTGCTCGAGGGAATGGGTCGAGCGGCCGAGGATGATATCGGGTCCGAGCACGGCCCTGGCCTGAGCACTGGTGAGGTCGCCTTGACCGACGTGGAAGACATCGGCGTCGGTCAGCAGTGCGACGTCGGCACGGTCGTTGACGGAGAAGAGCTTGTCGTGACGGGCGGCAACATCTTTGAGGATCTCCAATGCCGCGATCTCGGCGCGAGCTTCGAGGCTCTTGTCTCTCAGTTGGATGATGTCGACTCCCCCACGGTAGGCGGCGTCGAGGAACTCGGCGAGGTCGCCTTGAACGGTCCGGGCATCGGTGCACAGGTAGAGCTTCGCCTCTGCCAGTCGGGCCTCTCTCCAGGCTCTCTTCGTCTGCCGCGCTGCGGTGCACGGTGGCATCTGTGTGGTCATGGTCATAGAGTAGAGGAGTTCGCGGGAGCCTCCCAACGAGGCTGAGAGGGCGTAAGAGCCGACCGTCAGACCTGATGCGGATCATGCCGCCGGAGGGAGAAGCTATGAGAGTCATTGTCGTCGGCGCCGGGATCATCGGCCTGTCCACGGCCTGGTATCTGCGCCGCCTCGGTGCCGAAGTCACCATCATCGATCCTGCGCCCGCCCAGGGTGCGAGTCATGCGGCCGCAGGGATGCTCGCTCCCGCCGCCGAGGTGGTCTGGGGGCAGACTCCCCTGTATCCGCTGATGCGGGCCTCCGCACAGATGTATCCTCAGTTCTCCGGCGAGGTGGCGAGCGCCGCCGGCAGCGATCTCGGTTTTTCGGATGCCGGAACATTGGTATGCGCCGGTGACCGAGCAGATCTGCAGGCTCTGCGGGAGCTGCGCGATGCACAATCGCGATCCGGATTCGCCACCGAGCTCATCACCGGCAGTGCTGCCCGCCGGGTTGAGCCGTCGTTGTCGCCTGCCGTCGCCGGGGCCGTGCACATTCCAGGCGATCACTCGATCGACCCCCGTCGGCTCACTGCCGCATTGCTGACTGTCCTGTCCCCTGATTCAGGGCGCTTCGTTCGGCAGCCGGCGGCCGAACTGATCAAGGACGGCGATACGACTGTGGGAGTCGCACTGGGCGATGGCCGCCGGTTGGAGGCCGATCAGGTGATCATCTGCGCCGGCAGCGCTGTGTCCGCGATCGTCGGTGCCCCGGCTCTGCCTCTGCGTGAGGTCTGGGGTGATGTTCTGCGACTGCGTGCCCCCACCGAGGCGACTCCGTTGCTGAGCCGCACCATCCGCGGGCTGGTCAACGGTCGCTCCGTCTACTTGGTCCCCCGCCCCGACGGCGAGATCGTGCTCGGTGCCAGTTCCCGTGAGGACGGACTCTTCGGCACTCCGGCCGGGGCGATTCACCGGCTGCTCGCCGACGGGCAGCGACTCGTCCCGGGCATCCTCGACGCGGAGATCACCGATATCACCACCCGTGCCCGGCCAGGCTCGCCCGATGACCTGCCGATGATCGGGCGCATCGATCCCGGCTGCGTCGTGAGCACCGGGTACTTCCGCCACGGCATCCTCTTGGCCCCGTTCGGCGGCAGGCTCGGCGCCGAACTCGCACTGGGAGCCGTGTCCGACTGGCCTCCTGACGGGTCGCTCGAGTCCGTGTCCCCACACCGCTTCACCACAGACCACACCGCTGCCTACCCGATGAGGAGCATCTCATGACCGACCACGACCACTCACCGACCATCGTCCTCAACGGCGATCGCCATGAGCTGCCGGGTGCCGCCTCGGCGCTCGACCTCATTGCCGAGGTCACCGGACGGAAACTGAACCCCGATGGAACACCTGCCGACGGCGGCCGCTTGGGAATCGCCCTGGCCGTCGACGGTGAAGTCATCCGTCGCGGTGCCTGGTCCGATTACACCCTGGCCGACGGGCACACCGTCGACATCGTCACCGCCGTGCAGGGAGGCTGAGATGACCTGGACGATCGATGATGTGGAGATGGCGTCTCGCCTCGTGATGGGCACAGGAGGGGCGAGTTCCCTGAGCATCCTCGAAGACGCACTCGTGGCTTCGGGAACCGAGCTGACCACAGTGGCGATGCGCCGGTTCGACGCCGAGTCCCGGGACTCGGTGTTCACAATGCTCCAGCGTCTGGGGATTCGGGTGCTGCCGAACACCGCCGGCTGCTATACGGCCCGAGACGCCGTGCTCACCGCCCGACTGGCCCGAGAGGCGCTGGAGACGAATTGGGTGAAGCTCGAGGTCATCGCCGATGAGGACACCCTGCTGCCGGATCCCATCGAACTGTTCGCCGCAGCCGAGGAGCTCGTCCTCGACGGGTTCACGGTCTTCGCCTACACGAACGACGATCCGGCCCTGGCGAAGCGTCTGGAGGACGCTGGTGTGGCTGTGGTGATGCCGGCCGGTGCTCCGATCGGCAGCGGGCTGGGCATCCTCAACCCTCACAACGTCGAGACCATCGTCTCCCGTGCTCAGGTGCCCGTCATCCTCGACGCCGGTGTCGGCACCGCCTCCGATGCCGCTCTGGCCATGGAGCTCGGGTGCACCGCGGTGCTGCTGGCCTCGGCGGTCACCCGCGCCCACGATGCTCACGCCATGGCCCGGGCGATGGCTTTGGCTGTCGAGGCCGGTCATCTGGCGGCCGGAGCCGGGAGGATTCCCAAACGACCGTTGGCATTGGCGTCATCGCCGTTCGATGGAATGGTCGCAGCACAATGACCACCGCTGCCGCCAACCCTCCGTCGCTGCCGCCTCTCGTCGACCCCGTGGAATCTCTGTCACGGACGGAGCTGGAACGCTACTCCCGGCACCTGAGCCTGCCGAGCTTCGGACTTGAGGGACAACGGCGTCTGCGGGCCGCCTCGGTGCTGGTCATCGGCGCCGGCGGGCTCGGGGCTCCAGTCCTCAGCTACCTCGCGGCCGCCGGGGTCGGGTTGATCACGATCATCGACGATGACGTGGTGGAAGCTTCGAACCTGCAGCGCCAGATCATCCACCGGGACGCCGATGTGGGCCGACCGAAGGTCGTCTCTGCCGCCGATGCCGTGCACCGGCTCGATCCGAGCTTCGAGGTGCGCACGATCGAGGAACGGCTGAGTCCGGAGAATGCGCTCGGTCTCTTCGCTGAACACGATGTCGTCGTTGACGGGGCGGACAACTTCGCCACTCGGTACTTATCCAATGATGCCGCCGAACTCACCGGCACCCCGCTGGTGTGGGGCACGATCTTCCGCTTCGCCGGTCAGGTGAGCACGTTCGTTCCCGGTCACGGGCCGATGCTGCGCGACCTGTTCCCGGATATCCCCGAACCCGATTCGGTGCCCAACTGCGCCGAGGGCGGAGTCCTCGGAGTGCTGTGCGGAACCGTGGGCTCGGCGATGGCGACCGAGGCGATCAAGCTCATCTGCGGCATCGGTGCCCCATACATCGGTCGACTGCTGCGCTATGAGGCGCTGACCGGGGAGTACTCGACCCTGCGGTTCTCCTCCGATCCCGACCGTCCCCCGGTCACCGACCTCACCGAGGTGGCTGCCGCCTGTGCTGCGGACCTCGACGCCGGCGGCATGGCAGAGCCTGCGGCCGATGAGATCGGCGTCGCCGAATTCCTGTCCGTCGAAGACAATGTGTCCGTCGTCGATGTGCGGGAGGACTGGGAACGTGAGCTGGCGGCCATCCCCGGCTCAGTGCACCTGCCCCTCAGCGGCCTCCGAGACGGCGGGTGGCAGGTGCTTGAGTCGCTGATCGGTGCCACCGGCCGGGCTGAGACACCGGTCGATATCGTCATCCACTGCAAGTCCGGGGTCCGATCGGCCGAGGCCGTCCGGATTCTGTCCGGATCGGTGCCGGCCGGAGTCCGTCTGCGTTCTCTTGCCGGGGGCATCGAGGCGTGGGAGGCCGCCGGTCGGGCCTCGGCAGACCAGAGAGACTAGCGACCGGCAGATTCGAGGACCTGGGTACCGGTTCGCTCAGGAGCCGGACCGGTCGGCCAGTCGTGATCGCAGCCCCCGTTCGCCGGCTCTCATCACTGCTCCGTGCATGAGTCCGGACAGCGGTCGCATCGCTCTGATGATCGGTCTGCTCGTCGTCACGCACCACAGAGAATCGATTGTTGTCACCCCCTCGGTAGCGGTCAGAGTCCATCGGCCTTCGCCGCGGAGATCACCGCTCGCCCGGAACCGGATGTGATGGGGTGCAGCGACCTCGTCGACTTCGATGGAGAACCGAAGAGACCACCCGATCGGTGCCCGGACCTGAAGGCGGGCTCGGCGGCCGGGGGTCACCGGCAGATCGGCGGCGTCAACGTCGGCCTGTGCGTCCACGACCCTCTCGGCAGCGGTCAGTCCCGGCCACCACCCAGGCCACTCGTCGACCTGTTCCAGAACCGCCCACACCGATTCGGATCCGGCGTCGGTGATCCAGCGGTCGTTGAAATGGAAGGGTGCGGACTCTCCGGGCTGTGGGGTCACATGATCGTGGCTCATGGTACGACGGTAGTGTGAAAGGTGTGAGTGAGGACAACTTCGTCAGCAATCGTCGGCCATCCCCTCTGGGCGGTCGCAAACCGACCAAGGACGATCTCGCGGCTTTCGCCACGGACGACCCGAATGCGATCGACGATATTCTGCCGACCGATTCCTCCGGGCTGAAGCTGCTCATCGTCGGCATCAACCCGGGGCTGTGGACGGCCGCGGTGAATGCGCCGTTCGCACGTCCCGGCAACCGGTTCTGGCCGTCTCTGCATCAGGCGGGTCTCACCGATCACCAAGTCGATGCCTCGTGCGGGCTCGAGCCTGCGGATGAGCTGCAGCTGCTCAGTCATGGAATCGGTCTGACCAACCTCGTGGGGCGAGCCACTGTCCGTGCCGACGAACTCTCCCGGCAGGAGCTGCGTGAAGGTGCGGCTCACCTCATCGAGCGTCTTGCCGATATCCGGCCCCGGGCGGTCGCGATCGCCGGGATCACAGCGTTCCGCACCGGCTTTCAGGTGCCGAAAGCTCAGCTCGGCCGGCAGGATACGACGCTGATCGACGGGTGGCCGGCTGATGTGGCGCTGCATGTGGTTCCGCAGCCGAGCGGCCTCAACGCCCACTATCAGATCCCAGACCTCGCACGCATCTGGCGCGAGGTGTGGGAGAGCATCGACGACTGACACGGAGACCCGTTGTCGAGGATGGAGGGCACGTTCAATCGCCTTTGGACTTCCGCCCAGCAGAATTGTGGAAAAAGTAGCTGAATGCAGGTTGGCTGCCACCACGACCTCCAGCCACTGCCTCGGCTCGCCGGGATCCGACATGCTCCCGGATGCCGGTGAGCAGCAGCTCCTCGACCGGGCTCAGCTGCTCGAAGTCCGCGTCGTAGACATCAACGCTGACGGTGGTGCTGCCGATTCTCAGCGGTGGCGGCTGCTCGGCCCGGCGAATGAACCGCCACGGCAGTAAGATCCGCCGCTGCTGGTCGTCGGGATCTTCGTCAGCACCCTCGACCTCTCCTGATGCAGGCGCTTCGCCCGATGCAGACGACTCGCCCGACGCAGGCGCACCTGAACCGGGTGCGGTGTCTGCAGCTACAGGACCTGCAGCTGTGCTGTCTTCGGCCGTCTCGGCCGGTGGTCTTGGTCCGCCCTCAACAGTTGGTGGGTCGGAATCGACTGCCGGGTTCGGCGGACCGGTTCCTGCGAGGATACCCGGCGGAGCAGTCGTCTCGGCGACGCTCTCGCCGCCGACCAGGCCCGGGTCGGGCTCGCTGATCGGTTTGGTGCGCGAGCGGTAGCGGTGACCCGTAGGCGTGACCACTTCGAGCGCATCCGGCGTTGCCCTATGCCGCCACCCCGCGAGTTCCTTCGCATAATTGCAGGCCGCGCACAGGCCGGAGGAGTTCTCCCATTCGGTGTCTCCGCCGGTGGCGAAGGAGACCGCGTGATCGGCCTGCTTGATCGGCGCGTCGCACCAGGGCGAGCGGCACACATCATCACGCATAACGATCATGCGCCGGAGCAGTCCGGCAAACTCCCTGCGGCGAGAATCCATCCGCACAAGCTGTCCGTCCTCCGGCCGCGTGTACAGGCGACGTAGGAACACCGGAGCATCATTCTCGGCCACGAAATCTCTGGCAACCTCGGCCGGGATCGGTCCGACTCCGGGGAACCATGCCGATTCCTCCCCCGGTGCGAACAGACTACTCGCCTGCATGATCAGGTGCACCTCCGTCGGCACGGCTTTGGCCGATTCCTGCCCGGTCAGGCGTTCGACCAGCAGGTCTGCCGCGATCTGACTCTGCGAGCGACCGTCGGCTTCACCCGTGGCGATGACAGACTGTGCCGATTTCGTCAGGTTCGCAAAAGCGGCAACCGCCTGCGGCATCGGCAGCAGCGCGGTCAGGTAGGCCATGTTCCCCGGAGCCGGACGCACACTCACCGAACGCTCTTCGATGCAGCGTTCCAAGTGGTCGACCGCGGCCTGCTGGTCGAGCTTCTGCGCAAGCGCTCGCACCTCGTTGCCGAGTCGCCTGACACCCACCTCGGAAAGGCGTTCGGCCATGCACTCATCGAGCTCATGCTTCTTCGCCCTCGGCAGCCAGTCGGACTCCTTGGCAACAACCCGCGCTTTCTCTTCCGAGATGTCACCGCCCTTCATCGCCGCAAACGTCCTCGGCAGGTCCATGAGCAGAGTCCGGGAGAACTTCAACAGTGCGTCTCCGCGGGAGCGCGAGACCTTCCTCGCCAGGGCCACCTCGGCTCCTAGGCCACGTCCCTGCTTCTTGCTGGCGACACCGTCTTCGGCTTCGCGATTGCGGCGGAGCATGTCGAACGTCAGGGTCTCACGGGCCTGCGCGGCCGCACTCGCCGACGCGAGTTCCTCGAGTGCAGTGATGCGATCGATGGCTTCTTCCTCGGTCTTCGCCGGGGGCAGCTCGGACAGACTGACACGCCACCGACGGATCTCGGTGAGAACGTCTGGAACCTGCTCTGCTTCCATGCCCAAAACACTATCGATCGCCACTGACATGAGAATCCTGACCGACGTTCTCCCATGTCAGAAGCAACACCCCACCGGCAAAGGCGAGAGTCCTGTCACCGGCTATGTCTGAGAACTGCTGACGGCTGACGTTGTGGCACGACCTCGATTAAAATGTTCGCGGCAGCGGGCGACATAGGTGTCGAGGCCCCCGACGTGGCTGGCATCGATGGCGGTGGCGGCAACACTCGGTGGGTCCTCATCCGAGGCCGCCTCCGATGCCTCTGCAGCACCCGATCCGCGCTGCGAGTCTTTGAGCCGTTGATGAAAGACGGCATCGCGGCCGCAGATCGTGCAGACCGCGGTGAGCCTGAGCACTTCTTCGGCCACGGCCATGAGACTCGGCAGCGGTTCGAATGGCTCTCCGTCGAAGGTCACGCACAGCCCCTCGACGATGACGTCGATCCCGTCGCGAAGGAGCGCCTCGACAACGGGGACGAGCTCGGGTCCGAAGAACTGCGCCTCATCGATGGCGACGAGATCATAGTCGGCAGAGCGGGCCGCCTCGGCGAGGGAGTTCACGTCCGACAGCGGCACCGCGGGGATGTGAGCTCCGATATGTGAGGTGATCGTCGAGAGCGGCGAGCGGGTGTCGAGCGAATGGGACACCACGAGGACGGCGACACCGGCGATGGTCGCCCTCCTCACCCGGCGCATGAGCTCCTCGGACTTGCCGGAGAACATGGGCCCGGCGATGACGATGAGGCGACCGGTGTCAGGCATCGTCGACGGTGACGCGTCTGGTGTCGGTGTCGACGGTGATTTCCGTCTCCTCCCCGCCATCGGAGAAGTCGAATTGGTATTCCAGCATGCTGTCGTCGTATTCGAGCTTCCAGCCGACGAGCTTGCCGGACGCCTTCTCCTGCGCGAGTTTGAGTGCGTCGTCGACGGTCATCGGGTCGTTGAGGTCGATGGGCTCTTCTTTGTCGTCGGTCGAATCCTGCTCGTGTTCGACGATCTGTCCGGAGTCGGCGTCGATCTCGACGTCGTGGTCGGTGGCGCCGTCGAGGATCGAGACGTCGTACTGCCAGGCCTCTTCTTTGTCGTCCCAGTCGAGCTCGATGCCGTGAACGATTCCGTTCCCGACTTCCTCCTCGGCAGTCTTGATCGCGTCTTCGGCGCTGATGGACGGCGATTCTTTGCTCAGGTCGGCATCAGCGGTCAGGCCCTCCCCCGACGCATCCTGAGACGATTCGTTCTTATCATCCTTGACGTTGTCGGTGTCCTCGCTCTGCTCGTCGCCTCCGGCAGGGCTGGCCTGGGCCGATTCGCTTGCCGCGGGCGAGTTCTGCGTCTCATCGGTTCCGGAATCACTTCCGCCACACCCGGCCAGGCCGAGAGTGAGTGCCGCAAGTCCTGCCACTGTACTCATTGCCATGCGATTCGTCTTCATGGTTGCCACGCTAGCAAGGAACCTCGTCATATCGGGGTAGACGGTGGCAATGCTCCAGCGCTGTGGTGAGGTGGACATGATGGTCATTCTGCTCCGGTGGGCGGCTGGGCACCAGGGTCGAGGGCGCTTTGCCAGGGTTCAGACAGCCAAGCTGTCATCGAGTTCGAACAGGCTCGGCATCTCCTCTCGGATCACGATCCCGAAGGCGAGCGCACCTCCGAAGAGTCCCTCGATCGTGTCGACGGTCTGCAGCACCCGGTCCCGGGAGAACTCAGGCATGAGCTCTCCGTGTTTGAGATAGCCCTTCAGTGATCCTGTCGCGGCGGCCCTCACACCGAGGCGCCCGGTGATGAGCCAGGTGATGCATTCGGTTTCGAAACGCTCCTGCGCACCCTCAGCCCGCAGCTCGACCGCCGCCGCACCGAGGTCGCACCCTGTCCCGCGGTGGCCGGAGAGGCAGAGGGCGAGTTCGGTGAGGAGATGGGTGAGCATGACAGAGGGGCTGCGTGTGTGCGGAAGGTCGTACGGCAGCAGGTTCTTCCGGTGCAGCGTGTTGATGACTGTGTGCAGTCCGTCCCAGGTGGGTGTGCCGGCTGCCGGCAGAGGACTGAGCCCATCGGTCGTGAGATCGGACCGTAGCCTCACAGTGTGGGCCGCCTCGACCGCGGAGAGCTGCGGGGATCGACGAACAGCGGCGAGCAGCTGGTCCCATGACATCGGAAAGTGACGGTCAAGCGACTCGGCAGCGTGGGAATCGAACAGTTTCGACTTCTGATCCATGTCCTCACGGTAGAGGCAACCCCTGACACGAGATTCGGCGCCGGTCGGAGTTCGTACCCGGGCGGCGACGGTAGGCTCGCAGTGAGACAGATTCAGCGGGAAATGAGGGAATGTTGACCGAGCACAATCCGGATCTTCATCTGCGGATCGGACGGGAGGAACTCGTCGTCCGGCAGCGCTACCAGGTGATCAGCATCGCCAATGATGTGCTCATCGGCCTGTGGTTCCTCATCGGCAGCTTCATGTTCTTCTCCGAATCACTGACCTATTCGGGAACCTGGCTGTTCGTCATCGGCAGTGTCGAGATGCTCATTCGCCCGGTGATCCGCCTCATCAGGCATCTGCACCTGCAGAGATTGCGCAGCCCCGCGGCCGCCGGAGACGACTCCTTCGACTACTGACCGCTGTCATCCGCTGGCAAGCATCCCTACGCCATTCCATCATGACCGGGCTCGCCCTTCGATAAGCCGCAGTCTGCGGTGCGCGAACTCGTTCGCCCAGCGCTCATCGTGCGTTGTCGCCAGGACAGCACCGCCACGGTTGAGGAACGAATCGATGATCGCGTTCAGCTGATTCATCGCCGCGAGATCGCGCCCGATCGTCGGTTCGTCGAGCAGCAGCACCGTCGCCTCGGTCATCAGCGCCGAGGCGATGACGATGTCTTTGCGCCTGGCCACATCGAGGTCGAAGGGATGGTCGTCGGCGACCCCGGTCAGGTCCGCCTCGGCGAGGACGCTGTCCGCGTCCGACAGGCGATGGCTGCGCACTCGCTTTCGGTCTCGCCGTCGATGCGGCGGCAGCGGCGCGGCGTGAAGCAGCTCGCGTACCACTGTGGCGGCGGAGAGCTGCAGTCCCGCATCCTGTCCCACCCATCCGAGGTGAGCACTGCGCGCGTGGGCGGGCAGGGTGTCCAACCGGGTCATCTCGCCGAGGCGGCTGACCGTGATCGACCCCGTCACGGACGCCGACCGGTCGAGCAGGCCGAGGAGGGCCCGCAGAAGCGTGGACTTGCCGGCCCCGTTGGCTCCGGTGACAGAGGTGAGTTCGCCGGGCCGCAGATCGAAGTCAAGGCCGTCGAGGATTCGGCTGCTCCCCCGATCCACGGTGAGGTCGCGAACGGTGAGCAGCGGATCTGCCTGTGACCTCGGCACCGTCGAGAGGGTCGCATCATCGTTCGGGCGGCTGTCCCAGATCCCGACGGATCGAACCGTGGGAGTCGCCGTCTGCAGCCGACCGGCGTCAAGGAAGCGGACTTCTTCGCAGATCCGGGTCAGTTCGTCGGTCTGATGACCGGTGATGAGCACACCCCCTCCCCGATCACAGAATTCCTGCAGCACTGTCGCCAGACGCACACGCATCTGCGGATCCAAGGACTGTGCTGGTTGGTCGAGAACGAGCAGGTCGGGCCCGGGTGCGAGGATCCGTGCCACCGCGACCAGTTGCCTCTGCCCTCCGGAGAGCGTGTCCAGCCGTCGGTTCCATAGGTCTTCGATGCCGAGGAGCTCGAGCAGGTTTCGGGCTCGGCGGTGGGCATCGGCCGGATCATGCCCGTGCAGTCGACACGCCAGCTGGGACTCGTCACCGACGTGGCTGGTCATTCCGCTCAGCTGCGCTTCCGGGTCATCGCCGAGCAGCGCCACGGTTCCGTTCCGGTCGATGGTGCCGGTCAGGGCTCCCCGGGAGACGAGCTGTCCGGCCAACAGGCGGCAGAGAGTCGACGTTCCCGATCCGAGCGGTCCGAGCACTGCGGTCATGGTGCCGCTGACAGCGTCGAAAGTGATTCCGCTCAGCGCGGCAGTGTCCTCTCCACGATAGGTGAACCACGCGTCCGTGATCGCAACGGTCATCTCAGGCACCGCCGATCAGCTGCGCGGCGCCCGGCAGCGGGAGGACTCCCGTCACCGAGGCGACGATGAGTCCGATGGTCACGAGCGGAGTCAGTATCCGCAGGAGGCTCTGCCCTGTCCCGTCCGTGTGGTCCTGGAGCGCAGTCGCGGTCGCGTTCGCATTGAGTCCGCTGGATTCGAGCACGTCGTGACGTTGGTCGACGGTCAGCAGGATCGCGGTGACGAGTCCTGTGACGATTCCAGGCAGCAGTCGGATGCGCACCCGCCAGCAGTCGGTGGCCCAGCCGCGGGCCTGTCTGGCTTCGATGATGTGTCGGGTGCGTGCGCCGATCATTGGGATGAGACCGATGGCAGAGGCGCACATATAGGCGACTGCCGAGGGCAGACGAAGTCGACGCAGTCCGTCGAAGAGGCGAGCGGAGTCGGCACCCAGACCGAACAGCGCGCACAGCCCGATCAAGGCGCTCACCCGCAGCCAGATCTGGACGGCGATGCTCAGTCCTTCGACGCTGAGGCGAGCGGGTCCGGCCTGCCTGAGCACATGCACATCGGTTCCGGGGTAGAACAGCCCCTGCACGACGATGAGCACAACCAGAGTCGGCAGGCACAGGAGACCTACTGTCATCGCCCATGCCCGCAGTCGAACGACGGGTGAGACTGTCACGGTCACGACCGTGCCGGTCAGGATGATGACCGGCACGATCGGAGAGGGGATTCCGAAGACGAGCAGCAGGCTGCAGGCCAGGATGGTCAATTCCGTGGCAGGGTGCAGACGACGCTTCGGGCGGTGAGCCTCAGCAGCGTCAACGGCGGTGTGCGTGTCGGAAGAGGCGGGACTCATTCCGCCGGCTGTGCCGATTCGGCCTGTTTGGTCAGATCAGGGCCGTCGGTCTTCTTCGTCCGGGGGCGACTGTGAGCGGCGAACTCGTAGCGACCGACGATGCGTTTGGGCAGCGACTGGATGACGACATAGGCGAGGGCGAAGATGAGCGCCTTGTCGACGATGTCGGAGACCATGCTCTGAGCGAAGGTGGCGTTGAACATCTCGAGTCCTGCCGCTTGGAGGATCGCGACGACTCCCCCGGTGCCGGCACCCAGCCCGCCGCCGAAGACATAGGCGGCGACGGGTGCTCCGATGGCGCCGGCGGGAACACCGGCGACGGCGCCGACGATGATCGCGGTCCAGGGTGTGCGGAAGACTCCGAGCCTTGCTGCCCAGCCGGCGGCAGCGCCGATGAAGGCGGCACCGGAGCTGAAGGCGATGACGCTGGGGCTCAGAGCCACGCCCCAGATGAGGTTCGAGATGATTCCCGTGAAGGCACCTGCTGCTGGGCCCGCAAGGACGCCGATGAGCACGGTTCCGATGGAGTCGAGGTAAAGGGGCACGGGTGTGTAGTTGCCGATGATCTGGCCGACGACGACGTTGAGGGCGATGGCGACCGGGATGAGCGCGAGAACGCTGCGAGGAATGAGCGGGAGAGTGCCTGCGGCGAGCAGAACTCCTCCGCCGAGATAGCCGAGCATGACCCACAGAGTGGTGTATCCGAGGTCTACGCCGAGGTTGGCAGGTTGGGTGAGGAGTACGGCTACGTAGGTGCCGATGACGATGAGGGTGCCGAGCAGTGTGAGGATGAGGGGAAGAGTGCGGTTGCGGTTTTGTTCGGGACCGACCGTGGTGGTCGGCCCCTGCCCAGACTGTCTGGAGTGTGCGGTCATGCGGGTGGTCCTTTCATCAGGGTGGCGCTGAGGTGGTCGAGGAAGGCAGGAGCGTTGATGGCGCGGATGATCTCTGCGTTCACGGGGCGGCCCCACCGCCCCAGCCAGTCGGCGACGGTTTCGCCTCGTGTGAGTGTACCCGTGAGTTCGACATCGACAGGTGCCCACAGCGTCGACGCCCATGGCAGGTCCCCCGCACTTCCCCTCACGGGCACCGGGGCGGATGCTTCCCGGACGTCGGAGTCCGATTCTTCGGGACCTGTTCCGGTCGACGCAGTGGTGTGCTTTCGCGCCCAGGACAAAGCGCAGGCGAGAACGAACGGGTCGTGGATGTGGGCGAGGTAGCCGAGCCCGTCGGTTTCGTGGAATTCGAAGTAGAACCGAAGCGCCTCGGCCAGTTGTGCGAGTACTGATTGCCATCGGTCATCGGCACCATCGGCAGAGGCTCCGTCGAGGATGGTGGCGAGACGCGTGGGTGTCATCTCAACGGCTTCGGTCGCTTCGATCGGGGCGATGACTGGAAGGTGGGCCAGTCTCTCCTCCTGTTCGGTGCGGTCGAAAGCGGCGAGCACCTGGGCGGTGGACTCGGGGTCGAAGGTGACATTCCATTCCGTCGTCGGGCGGGTGTTGCCCCGGTAGTTGAACGCTCCGCCCATGATGAAGAGACGTTTGAACAGGCTCGGGAGTTCCGGGTCGATTTCGAGGGCCAGGGCGAGATTCGTGGCTGGACCGATGACGACACCGAGGAGCTGTCCGGGATGGGCGTGGGCAGCATCGACCCAGGCCTGAGCCGCCGTCACCGAACTCACCGGCGTGCTCGGGGCCGGCAGCCGCGCATATCCCCGCCCAGTCTCGCCATGGGTGAGGTCGGCATATTCCAGGGCTTCGCCCGTTGCCGTCTCCGCTGCCTGCGGATCCATCCGCAGGACCCGCCGTGCCAGCGGAAGGCTGTGGCCGGCGTGGACGGGAATGTCGCTGCGTCCGGCCAGCGACAGCCACCCGCGGGTGTTCTCGACGACTTGTGCGGTGGCGACGTTGCCCCCGGATGCGGCGATGCCGACTACGTCGACGTCGTCTTGGCAGCAAAGGTAGGCCAGTGCAATAGCATCGTCGATTCCGGGGTCGCAGTCGAGGAAGAGCGGCAGAGCGGCAGGCATGGTTCTATTCTGCCGGATCCGGCTGTGTCACCACCGTCGGATGCGGGCCCAGTTTCCGCAGGCTTGGGTGGATCCCCGTGTCACCAGTCGGCAGCAGAGGTAGAGCTTCGTCGAGGGAGGTTCGTCGATTCCGAACCTTTCTCTCATGTCGATGGCTTCCTCACTGGCGAAGGGAGTGCCGATGACCTCACCGAACGGCATGCTGGTGATCCACGGTTTGGCGGCGAAGGTGAAGGCGTTGAGGAACATTTCACAGTCGCAGCAGCAGGCACCCATGCGGCTCAGCCGCGCGAGCAGTGCCGTGGCGCGTGGAGCCGTACGGTCGCGGAAGCCTTCCACGAACCGGTGGGTGCCGTTGCAGCCGAATTCTCCGAGTTGTCGGAACACGTAGCAGGCCAGGCATTCGCCGGGGCGCGGGGCGAAGACACGGGCGGTCTCCTCGTCGATGATCGTTCTGACGTCGTCGTCAATGGTGTTCTTGTCCATGGCCACACGGTTCCAGACGGCACTGACACGAAACGCGTTCGATTGGCTTAATTCTCCGATTTACGTCCTATTTCTGCAGGTCACAGATGGAGAAGACTTTTCACCTTAGAATCGTGCCCATGAGCATTCTCGTCATCGGTGAGGCCCTCATCGACATCGTCAGCACGCCCGGGAGTCCAAACCGATATGCACCGGGTGGAGCTCCAGCCAATGTCGCTCTCGGGCTGGGCCGCCTCGGCGACGATGTCGAGTTCCTCACCGATGTCGGTGATGACTTCCATGGCGGATTCCTCCTCGCTCATCTTCAGAAGTCTCAGGTCACTGTGCTCGCCTCACCACGTGGCGCCACGTCCACTGCTCTGGCTCGCCTCGCCGATGACGGCGAGGCCGAGTACGAGTTCCACCTGCGGTGGGATCCTGACTCTTCCCTGCTCACGGACGCACCTCGCTCCGTTGTGCATTTCGGATCGATTGCGGCATTCCTTTCGCCCGGCTCCGCAGTCATCGATGATGTCCTCGCCTCTGCGACCAGGGCTTCCGGTACGCATCCTCGTCCGCTCATCTCCTTCGACCCGAATATCCGACCGTCGATCATCGGCTCCCGCGAAGAAGCGCTGCCGCGATTCGAGGAGTTGGCTCGTCGAGTCGACGTTCTCAAACTCAGCGACGTCGATGCGAACTGGCTCTATCCCGATCTCGACGAGTCCGCACAGGTCGACCGCCTTCTCAGCCTCGGGGCGAATCTGGTCGCCATGACTCGCGGTGGTGAGGGTGCGATCGTGGCGACCGCTTCGGCGCTGGCATCGGTGACCTCAAGGAAGGTGGAAGTCAAAGACACAATCGGGGCCGGGGATACGTTCATGGTCTCGCTCATCCACGACCTGAATGCTCAGGAGAACGCTGTGTCCGATCTCAGCACGGCAGAGCTCACGGCCCTGGGAGATCGTGCATCGGCGCTTGCGGCGATCACGGTCAGCTGTGAGGGTGCGGATCTGCCGTGGGCCGCGGATCTCAGGAACTGAGGAAGTCGCAGAGCTGTCGCAGGCAGATGTCGTGGCCGTTGCGGTGTCCGTCGATCATTCCCTGACCGACGAAGGACACGACCTGGTCGACGAGCTCGACCCGGGTGCCTGTCGGGATAGCGGTCAGGGTCCAGGTGATGTTGGCCGTCGAGAGGATCTCATCGTCTTTGGTGAGAGTCTCCGTTGTGGCGATGTGACGTCCCGGCGCAAGTGAGCAGTACTGCCCGGTGGAGACGAAATCGAGTTCTCCCGGTGGCCCGCAGCGGGCCCGGATCGCTCCGCCCGGACGGAATTCGTCGATGTCGCAGACCATCTCCTCTCCCTCGGGCACTCCCCACTGCACGCGCTGATCCGAATCGGCGAAGGCGTTCCAGACCTTCGAGACCGGATGCTCGAAATCAGCGCCGAGGCTGATCCTCGCGGTCACCGGCGCGCCCTGGTCGGATGCTGCCTCACTCACCGAAGAACACCACCTGATTTCCGTCCGGCTCGCTGCGGGTCCTCCCAGATCTGGATTCCGAAACTCTCGTCGAAGAGCCATTGGGCCAGCCCCGCCATGGGCTTGTCATCCGGCTGTCTTTCGAAGAGTCGGGAATACCATTCGGTCGATTCCTTCTCACCGGTGACAACGATATTGGCCATGAGTCCTGTGATCATGATCGCTCCTTCGGGATCAGTCTTGAGATTAAGTGATTGCAGCCTGCAATCACTTATTTCATGGAACCACATATCGGCCCTGGGAACAAGACCGATGTTCAGCTCAAACCCCCGAACGGGGCCAACGCAGACCGGCCCCATGCGAGAAGCGCAAACACCAGCCGGTATGCAGTGTTCCCCGCCATCAGGCCCCATTCGCTGCGCCGAAATCGTGGCGTCGCCCCTGCCATCACCAGCATGAGTCCACACGCCGCGATCGGCGAGAGAACCGGGAGGATTCCCGCCGGCTGCGGCACGATCAGTCCGATCACTCTTTTGCCGGAAGAGCCCGCGCGGACTGTCACTCTGAAGACGCACCCTGCGCCCGGAGTAGCGAGTCGCGTTCGTCCTCCACGACATGTTCTCAGTGCCCTTTGCCGAAATCGCGGCCGTCATCGGATCCTCGGAAGGCGCCGCGAAGATGGCCGCCAGTCGGGCCCGGCGCAAGGTCAAGGACACACCACCACCGGCCGGAGAACTCTCACAGCGTCGCGTTGTCGTCGACGCATTCCTCTCTGCCGCACGGCTTGGAGACTTCGACGCTCTGCTGCACCTTCTCAACCCTGGACTGACGTGGCACCGCAGCAACGCCCGCGGCCACATGGTCCGGATGGGTGCGAACGAAGTGCTCGCAGCGATTCGGCGCGGCGATCCGGACAGGATCGAAGTTCGCAAGGTCGACGTCAACGGCGAGCCGGGTCTGCTCGTTCTGACCGCATGCGGTCACCGTTTGGTACTCATGGCATGCACCGAGGCGGACGGCAGCTTGGTCGGCATCGTCTCGATCACCTCAAGGAAGCTGCTGGAGCGACTGAGACTGCCCGGGCAGTAGCCCCACCCGAATCAGCTTCCGGAGATCTCCGCCTCGTAGGCGGCCTGCAGTCGCTCCGAGGAACGCGGTTCGTCAGGATTCGGGCGCGGCACCCCGAGGTGGGTCTCTCGAAGCTCATCCATGAGACCGGCGACGAGTTGGGGGTCATCGGCCATGGTTTGGGGGTCATCGGCCATGGTTCTGGATCGGATCGTCAGCTCCGGTGAGGTCTCCCGGTGGGTCATCCCCCACGTTCCGAGGGCGACCATGACCGGCAGAGTCTGGATTCCAGCCTCGGTGAGGGTGTACTGGGCTCGCTGCCCGCGTGCGGCTTCCGCCTTTGTCAGCAGCCCTTCGTCGATGAGCTTCCTCAGACGACTGGCGAGCACGTTCGAGGCTATGCCCTCATCATTGCAGGTGAGCAGCTCACGGAAGTGCCGACGATTGCCGAAGATGATGTCGCGCAGGACGATGAGCGACCAGTTGTCACCGAGGACCTCGACGGCGGCATTGATCGCACATCCTGAACGCGGCTGTGCAGGCATTGCCCCACCTCCAGTGATTGCATTCTGAAACTACTTAATCTTACACTGGGTCCACTTCCCCGGAACCCACGCAATTCGCCGGACTGACGACATCAGCCGAACCATCACATTGGAGTGCACATGGCCAAAGCGTGTGTCAACAACCTCTTCGTCTCCCTCGACGGATTCGCTGCCGGCGAGTTCGTCACCTTCGATCAGCCGATCGGCGAAGCCCAAGCACTGTTCTCTTTCTTTGACGGCCGCGGCATCGAGGGAGTGGACAAGGTCGACGCCCCGGTGACCGCAGACCGCGCTCTGTTCGCCATGTGGGGGCAGGGTATCGGAGCCGAGATCATGGGCCGGAAGAAGTTCGGCCCCCAGACTGGGCCGTGGCCTGACGACGGCTGGCGTGGCTGGTGGGGTGAGGAGCCGCCGTTCAAGACCCCGTGCTTCGTTCTCACTCATCATCAGCGGGAGCCGATGGAGTTCGACAACGGCACGAGTTTCCACTTCATCGACGCCTCGCCCGCGGAGGCACTGGCCGAGGCGAGCGCTGCCGCTGACGGCGGCAATGTCCGCATCGGCGGCGGTCCTTCAATGGTCAGACAGTTCCTTGCGGACGGCCTCGTCGACTTCATGCACCTCGTCATCGTCCCGGTCACCCTCGGCCGCGGGGTCTGGCTCTGGGAGGGCCTCGAGGGACTTGAGAAGGATTTCACGATCGAGAGCCTCACCACGGCCAGCGGCCTGACCCATCAATTGTGGAATCACCGAGGCTGATCTGCCCGAGGACTCAGGGGTCCGGTCCCTGCCGGTGCGACAATGCCGATGGCCCGCCGTTCCCTATCGGAACGGCGGGCCATCGGGTCAGTGGGCCGCTCGGACCCGGGTGACGGCTCGGAGCGGTCGGACTCAGGTCAGCGGATCGCCTCGGCGATGGGAGTCTGCCCGTCATAGAAGTTCACGGTCTCGCGCACCGCAGCGGACTCGGCGATGACGTGGGTGATGACGTCGGCGACGAGGTCGCGTGAGGTCACCCGCACATCGTCGGCCGGCGTCTGACCATCGAGGTCGCCGGCCGCATCGGCGATGAGAACCTTGCCGCTGGAGGGCTCGAGGGTCAGACCGCCGGGTCCGAGGATCGTGAAGTCCAACGAGCTTGCTCGCAGGTGCTCATCGGCACCGCTCTTGGCCTGCACGTAGGGGTAGAAGGAGCTCTCCGGGTCGACGCGGTCCGAGTCGACGGAGGCGCTGGCGTAGGAGACAATGACGAAGCGCTTGACCCCGGCCTGTTCGGCGGCGTCGATGGATCGCTTGGCTGCTTCGAGGTCGACGGCCTTCGTCCGCTCCGGGCTGCCGCCGCCGGCTCCGGCGGAGAACACGACAGCCTGGGCTCCTGCGAACAGGTCGGCGAGCGCCTGGGTGTCGGCGGTTTCGATGTCGAGGACGACTGGGTTGGCCCCTGCGGCTTCGACATCGGATGACTGGTCGGGGTTGCGGATCACCGAGTCGACGGCGAAGCCTGCGGCCTTGAGCTTGGGCGCGGCCAGAAGTGCGATCTTTCCATGGCCGCCGAGAATGACGACACGAGCTGAATCAGACATATCTACCTCCGTTGTCGGTGATGATTGGTGCTCGGTACAGCGTTACCTCGGCGGTGAATATTCCCGACAGGCGGCGAGGCGACCAAGGCACTGGGGGTCAGCGGCCGAAGAGTCGGGTGAAGAATCCGCGCTTGGCCGGTGCCAAAGCTGCGGGGTCACCGGTCGGCGACTGGGACTCACCGAACTCGCGACCGGACGAGCGAGCGAAGGCGGTGCCGGTGAGCGCGAAGAGATCGGTGTCTTCGCGCATTCCGGCGGGGACGGGCAGGCGTTGGATGAGCAGATCTCCGTCGATCTCCACCTCGTCGGCGGTCTCTCCATTCTCGATCTCGTCGCTGTCCGCGGAAGCGTCGGCGGAGACGAGGAATTCGGATTCCGCAGCGAGCGGTTCGCCTTCGTCGATGGAGATCGTGCCCTCTTCCTGCCGCAGGTGACGCACCACGCGACCGGTCGACACGGATGCAGCGAAGAGAACTCGACCGGGCAGGGTGAGTCCGGGGCCGTCGATCGCCACGGCGAGCGTATCGGAGCCTACCGCCTGCCGCAGGTATTCTGGCGACCATGACCGACGATTTCTCTCCCGCCGCCGTCGTGCGCCGGCTCGAGCGTGGACAGCAGGTCGTCATCCCTTCCTCGAAACGCAACGTCTTCACTGCTTTGGCCATCGCGGTCCCGCTCGGAGTCGGTCTGCTCGTCTTCTTCGTCTACATTGTCACTGCAACTCTCGATGACGGAGGCAGCCCGTGGGTCATCGTTGCGAACCTGCGCATGTGGGCAATCGTCGCTGGCATCATCGGATGCCTCGTCGTCGCACCGATCGGCGTATTCGTGAGGCTGCGCAGGCACGAATCCCTCGTCGTCTCCCCCACCGGCGTCGAGTTGGCCCGGCGTGGTGAGGTTCTGCCCGGGACTCTGTTGCCCTGGCACGATATCGAGTCCGTGGTCTTCGAATCGGCGGTGTCTCCAGGCCCGAAGGTGCTCGCTTATATGCTCACCGAAGAGGCAACCCGCCGACTCATCGGACGCGGGCTCAATCCGCGAGTGCTTGTCAGAACCGGATTCGTCCTCTCCCACCGCCGGCTCTTCCCGGTGCTGAGAGCCGCTCAAGCCCGTTTCGCACCACACGTTCATGGACACCGATAGGCCCACACATCCTCTTGCCTTACCGTTGGGTTCATGATCCGACCCCTCCTCGCTCGCGCTTTCTGGTCCTTCAGCAAGTGGAACCTCGTGACCGAGCCCGCTCCGGACCGTCCGACCATCCTCGTCGGCGCTCCGCACACTTCGAACTGGGACTTCGTCGTCATGCTCGCGATCGCGTGGCGCATGCGCGTCGACGTCCATTGGCTGGGTAAGCATTCCCTGTTCACCGGCTGGCGGGGGCCGATCATGCGGGGACTCGGTGGGATTCCCGTCGATCGGTCGGATCCGAGCAAGATCGTCACCGAGGTGGTCGACCGGATGCGTGACGGTGAGGTCTTCGCGCTCGTCATCACCCCGGACGGCACCCGCAGCGGACACACTCATTGGAAATCCGGGTTCCATCGCATCGCGATGGCAACGGGAATGCCAGTCACGTTGGGCTACCTGGATACCGCGACCCGGACGACGGGGCTGGGCCCGACCTTGGAGATGACCGGCGACATCGCTGCGGACATGGATCGGATCCGCGAATTCTACGCCGACAAGCGTGGAATCCGCTCGCACCTGCAGATCACGCCGAGGCTGCGCGAAGAAGACTCCGCCGGTGACGATCGCGAAGGCGAAGCGGAGCCGAACTGAGATGGACGGTGATCTGCGCGTCCCCGCAGGGCCGGGGATCCCCGCCGGGCTGGTCATCCCCGCATCCGACCTGTCCGAACAGTTCTCCCGGTCATCCGGCCCGGGTGGCCAGCACGTCAATACCTCCGATTCACGGGTGCAGCTGAGCCTCGACCTGGCCGCTGTAAGTTTCCTCACCGAGGTTCAACGCGAGCGAGTGCTCAGTCGATTGACACCACGTCTGTCGGGCACCGTGGTCACTGTGACTTCGGAAAAGCAGCGGTCGCAGCTGAAGAATCGTCAGGACGCACGTACGCGGCTGGCGCAGCTGCTGCGTGAAGCGTTGGCTCCGCCGGTGCAGAGGCGAGCAACGAAGCCGTCCCGCAATTCCCGTCGTCGCCGAGTCCGGACCGAACAGCGGCGCTCGGAGATCAAACGCAACCGTCGAAGGCCCCGTCTCGATTGAGCCCCGGTGGTGACAGCGGTTGCCGTGAAGAGCAGAATGGGCGACATGAACAGCATCGACATTCTCACCGACCTGTCCCAGCGTCCCCTCCAGGCGGCTCAAGCCCTGCCTGATCTCTCCCCCGAACAGCTCAACAGCCATCTGGGCGGTCATCCGAATTCCGTCGCCTGGCTGCTCTGGCACAGCGGCCGCGAGGTCGATGTGCAGCTTTCGGACCTCACCGGCCGTCCTCAGCGGTGGGGGGACTTCCGGGATCGATTCGGACTCGGGGATGCCGGCGACGGCTTCGGTCTCGGCCACACCCCGGAACAGGCAGCCGAGATCCGCGTGGACGATCAGCAGCTCCTCGTCGACTATCTTCACGACACATTGAACGCGTTCACTGACTACGTGGGGACGCTGTCCGAGGAAGATTTCGATGAGATCGTCGACGAGAACTGGACCCCTGCAGTCACTCGCGGCGTTCGCATGGTCTCGATCATCGATGATGCGATCCAACATGTCGCGCAGGCGGCGTTCATCGCGGGTGCGACTGCTTGAAGCGGTTCAGGGTCGACAGAAGTCTCTGACTTCGTCGAGGATGCTCATCCCAGCCGCACAGTAGATGGCGACGGCGGCGGTGTTCGATGACGCCGGGGCGCCCGGGGCCCGCCGACCAGACGGTTGTAGCACCGGTTGGAGCGCCGTCGGCGGTAAAGCCGACGATGCATCCGGCTATCTTGTAAGCGTGACCTTCGGCCATGGAACGCCAGCGGTCAGCGGTCAATGAGGGCGCGGGAAAAGCCGAGGATTCGACCTCGATACGGCACCCCTCCCCGACAGGGCGGCCGAGATCAACAACAGACGTGTGGCTAGCGAAGTTGCTCGGATAAGTAGGCCTCTGCGATGCTCAGGTGTCCCTGGCTGCCGATTGAGTTCTTCGCCTTCTGCGTGTATGCATGATTGGCGAGGGGAACTTTCACGGTCCTGACGTCGACTCCGCGGCTTCGGGCCGATTCGGCCCATTCGAGCTGGTCTGATGGGGTGATGACGTCATCGCGCATCGCAGTCATCATGAGCACCGGCGGTGCGGGTGCTTTCAGATGCGTGACGGAATCGGCCGCTGAGTAGCGTTCCGGATATTCCTCTGGTGTGCCACCTGTGTAGCTGGTCGCGAACAGGCGCGTGCCGGATCCCGCACCGGGCCCGGTGGATGCGTTCTCATAGAGGCCCGTCACGTCGAACGCGGGGTAGTCGGCAATGACCGCTGCCGGAACCGGAACCGTCCCACCGCAGGACGATTCGGCCTCGCCTTGAGCTGCGGCACCGGCGGTATTGGCGACCAAGTTGCTGCCCGAACTCTCGCCCCAGAATGCTAGACGATCGGTATCTGCACCGATCGTGTCTGCGTGGGTCTGAATCCAGCTTGCCGCGCAGGCGACCTGCGACGGTGCGCTCTGCCAGGTTGCGTTATCCAGGGTGGCGAGTTCGTATTCGACCGATACGACCAGGTAGCCGCGATCAGCGAGTTCGCGCAGCTCTGAACTCGCTGCGTCCGGTTCGCCTGCGATCCAACCGCCTCCGTGGACGTACATGATCGTCGGAGCTGAACCCTTCGCTCTCTCAGGTTCGTAGATCGATACGGAGAGGTCATCGCCTGAGCTGGATTTGTCGTACACTTCCTTGCGATCAGGCGATGCCGAGTCGATCGCCGAGAGCCCGAACGTCGCAGTGAACAAGTTCACCGAACCACCGGCCGAGGTGATGGCAACGAGGAGCACAATGACGACCGCCAGATTCGCGATCGTGCCCACCACTCCGAATCCTGTCATTGCAGCTCCGGTCCATCGACGGCCTCGGCGCAGCCAAACGATTCCGAACCCGAGCACAATCGCTCCGATCACAGTCACTATCGGCGCAATCGTCGGCGCAAACCGAGCCGCAGCGGAACTGACTGGGCCAAGCCCGGGAATGAGCGATGCCAGGCCGATGACCGTAGCGATCGCACCGAGCACGAGCGCGAGGATGAGGACCGTTGCCCGAACTGTCTTGGCGACGCGCAGTTGCGCCGAAGAGCGTGACGAACTCTTGCAGGCTGTCATCTTCGGTCCTCGCCTTCCGACCTTTCGGGTTGAGATTCCCTCTGCAGCAGAGCTCATGGTGGCGGTCACCTGCAGAGGTCAGGGGTCACTCTATCTCAGACAAGGATCTCACCGGACCTCACATTGACGAAGGGTCGTGAACGAATCGTTCGAAACGAACGGCGACGGTTCAGGTCGGTGGCCGGCGAGGGCGCATCTCATCGAGAACCCGGTTTGCCAGGAGTCCTGCCGAAGTCGCGCGCTGCAAGAGTGCCGCTGTGATGGCTCGGTCTGCAGCCTGCATCCGGTCAGCGGGATCGCCGACGGCAGAGACGGTCGGCATGAGTCCGTACCTGCGCGAATTGAGTTTTTGTGAGCGGGACGGTGGCGTCGGCTACCCGTTCGGGGGCGGTCAGATCACTGTGCACGGACAGTCCCGACGATCGCATCCGGATTGCGAACAGACGAACTGACGGCCTTCGCGGGTCGAGGGAACCGCCTCGGCGCTATCCTCGGTCACGGCTGATCGAGCAGCGCAATGCCGAAACCGCCGACGACGGCCCGAACTTCGTCAAGGTAGCGTTGCGCCTGTTCGGTCAGAGGGATCCCCGAATGATCGATCCAGCCGATCTCGATGCGTTCCTCAACCTCGAGTGGAATCGCGACGATGGCCGGATCGAGATCGTCGCTGATGATGCCCGTCGAGATGGTGTAGCCGTCGAGTCCGATCATCAGGTTGAAGATGGTCGCACGGTCAGAGACCCGAATCTCCTGCTTGCTCGACAGGGTGGAGAGAATCTCCTCGGCAAAGGAGAACGAGTTGTTCGCCCCCTGGTCGAAAGTGAGCCGAGGCAGGGCGGCGAGATCGTCAAGGGTGACGCGGCGGTGGGAGGCAAGTGGGTTCGTACGAGAGATGAAGATGTGCGGGGAGGCGAGGAAGAGCGGGTGGAACGCGAGCCCGGAATCTCGCAGCAGTTTGTCGATGACCTTCCTGTTGAAGTCGTTGCGGTAGAGGATGCCGAGCTCACTGCGGAGCGTGCGAACGTCTTCGATGATGTCCCAGGTACGCGTCTCTCGCAGTGAGAACTCGTACTCGGCGGCATCGCTGGACTTGACCATCCGAACGAAAGCATCGACGACGAACGAGTAGTGCTGCGCCGAGACTCCGAGCAGACGCCGTGACGGTGGGCGCCCTAAGTAGTGCTGTTCGAGCAGTTCCACCTGTTCGGCGACCTGCCGGGCATAGCCGAGGAACTCCACACCGTCGTCAGTCAAAGTCACCCCGCGGGCGGATCGGATGAGCAGAGCGCGATCCACACGAGTCTCCAGGTCCTTCATCGCGGCAGACATGGTCGGCTGGGAGACATAGAGAAGATCGGCGGCGGCGGTGATCGACCCCTCCGAGGCGACCTCGATGAAGTACTGGAGTTGCAGCAGCGTGATGTTCTTCAGGCCTCGAGACATAGTCCAAGACTATAGGAATCCATAGTTCCCCCGAGTTACCTGATGACCGCCGGGGACGGGCAGGATGGATCACAGACATGCAAGCGACCGCAACCGGCCGAACACCCACCGAATTGGACGTCCATGACACCTGAGTTCTCATTCAGCATCACCACGACTCGATTCGACGAGGACTACTCGCCATCGGAGAGCACCCGAGCGACGACGAACTTCGCCAACCTCGCCAGGGGCGAGAACCGTCGGCAGAACCTCCGCACTGCTCTGAGCATCATCAATCGCCGCTTCAACGAACTCGCGTCCTGGGACAATCCCGACCGGGATCGCTATGACCTCGAACTCGACATCGTCTCCGGAGGACTTCACTTCACCACTGGCGGCCGGGAACAGGAGTTCCCCCTGCTCGAAGTCCTGGATATCCAGATCATCGACAGACTGACCGGAAAACATCACCCCGGGATCGTGGGAAACAACTTCTCGTCCTTCGTCCGCGATTTCGATTTCAGTGTGCGGCTGCCGGCTGTCAATGAGGCCGCAACCGAGTTCACAGTCCCCGATGACTTCGGTGATCTGCATGGCAAACTGTTCCAACACTTCCTCGATTCTGCTGCCTATCGGAAACGATTCCACACGGCACCCGTGATCTGCATCAGCGTTTCCACGAGCAAGTCGTACCGTCGGACCGAGAATCACCACCCGATTCTCGGGTTCGAATACCAGCAGGACGACTACTCGCTGACAGATGACTACTTCGCGAAGATGGGACTCCAGGTGAGGTACTTCATGCCACCGGGCAGCGTCGCACCGCTGGCCTTCTACCATCGCGGCGACCTCCTCGGCGACTATTCCGATCTGGCGCTCATCGGCACGATCAGCACGATGGAGACTTTCCAGAAGATCTATCGGCCCGAGATCTACAACGCGAATACCGCCGCCGGAGAGGTCTACCGGCCGACGCTGGACCGGCACGACTTCTCGGAGATGCCTGTCTCATATGATCGCGTCGAGCGCAACCAGCTCGGCATCAGACAGGGGAAGTTCACGGAGGAGCTCTTCGTCAACCCGCACCGAGAGATTCTCGAGCAGTGGGCTTCCGACCGGCCCGTCCCAGTCGCATGACTTCAGGAGAAGAAACGATGACTCAGCCGCTGTTGCCCACCTCAATCGTCGGCAGCCTGCCGAAGCCGTCCTGGCTCGCGCAGCCCGAAACTCTCTGGTCCCCTTGGAACCTCCAGGGCGATGCCTTGGCCGAGGGCAGGCACGATGCTCTGCGCATCTCGACTCATGAGCAGACCAACCGCGGCATCGACATCGTCAGCGACGGAGAGCAGACCCGCCAACATTTCGTGACGACGTTCATCGAGCATCTCAGCGGAGTCGATTTCGAGAAGCGCAAGACGGTTCGGATCCGCGATCGCTACGACGCAAGCGTACCCACAGTCGTCAGCGCCGTGAGCCGTGAGAAACCGGTCTTCGTCGACGATGCGAAGTTTCTCCGCCAGCAGACCGATCAACCGATCAAGTGGGCGCTGCCGGGGCCGATGACGATGATCGACACACTCTATGACGACCACTACAAGAGCCGCGAGAAGCTGGCCTGGGAATTCGCCACGGTCCTCAATCAGGAGGCTAAGGATCTGGAGGCGGCGGGGGTGGACATCATCCAGTTCGACGAGCCCGCATTCAATGTCTTTTTCGAGGAGATGAAGGACTGGGGAGTCGCCGCGCTCGAACGGGCAGCGGAAGGTCTGCGGTCCGAGACCGCAGTGCATATCTGCTATGGCTATGGGATCAAGGCGAACAACGACTGGAAAACGACCCTCGGGTCCGAGTGGCGCCAGTACGAGGAATCGTTCCCGCTCCTGCAGCGCTCGAGCCTCGACATCGTCTCGCTCGAATGCCACAACTCCCATGTCCCGATGGACCTCATCGAACTGATCCGCGGCAAGAAGGTCATGCTCGGCGCCATCGACGTGGCAAATGACACCATCGAGACACCGGAGGAGGTCGCCGCCACTTTGCGCAAGGCACTGAAGTTCGCCGACGCGGACAAGCTCATTCCGAGCACGAACTGCGGCATGGCCCCCTTCGCGCGCGACGTCGCCCTCGCGAAGATGAGCGCCTTGAGTGCGGGAACAGCGATCGTCCGCGAGGAGCTGGTTTCGTCAGGGGGCTGACCGCGGCCGCACTCCATCCCGCACATGTCCCGGGCCGTCGGGCCTCTGGGCAATGATTCGGGCGTTCTGAGCCCGGGAAGCACAGTGACAGCTCGAGCTGTCGTTGCCACAGTGCACCAGCCTCTGCCGCAGAGGCCGGGCAGGACGGAGAGCGCCCACCTATCAGCGCTTGCCTCAGACGTTGAAGCGGAACCTTCGGCAGAGGCTGCGCCCTTGGTCAGGGTCACAGCATTTCTAGTGGTCGCGGTCCGCTCGGGGGCGGGAACGCACGGTCCAGAGCATCCAGGTCTTCGCGGGTCAGCTCCACGTCCAGTGCTGTGGCGTTGTCTCGCACGTGCTGCGGGCTGCTAGCTTTGGGGATCGTGCAGAGCGAGTCGCGGCGCAGCACCCAGGCGATGGCGGCCGCCGCGGCGCTGACGCTGTGACGCGCCGCGACGTCGTTCAGCGTCGTGTCGTCAAGGATGCGGCCCTGCTCGATCGGCGAATACGCCATGACCGGCAGCTGGTGGTTAGCGCACCACGGCAGGAGGTCGTACTCCGGTCCTCGCCGCGACAGGTTGTACAGCACCTGATCGGTGGCCAGCCCGCTGCTGCCCGGCACGTCCTGCAGGTCGGCGAGGGCCCGGTGGTCGAAGTTGCTGACGCCCCAGTATCGGATTTTCCCGTCCTCGACGAGCTGTTGGAAGGCCGCGACGGTGTCCTGCAGCGGGTACCTGCCCTGCCAGTGCAGCAGGTAGAGGTCGATCCGATCGGTGCCCAGGCGTTTCAGGCTGCGTTCGCAGGCCGCGATCGTGCCGGAACGGGAGGCGTGGGACGGAAGGACCTTGCTGACCACGAATGCCTCGTCGCGGCGACCCGCCAATGCTTCACCGACCACCTCCTCCGCGCCGCCGTCGGCGTACATCTCGGCGGTGTCGACCAGCGTCATGCCCAGCTCGAGGCCGGCGTGCAGCGCGGCGACCTCGTCGCCGCGGCGGCCGGGGTCCTCACCCCAGCCCCAGGTGCCCTGGCCCAGCACAGGGATGGACTCCCCGCTCGGCAGCGTTATCCGTCGCATCCGCGATCACTTCCTTCTGGTTGTCCTGAGGTGGGACGTGGGCTGAGATCCTCGAAGGGCCAGCGCGTCCGCGACCGGTGCTGGCTTACTGCGTGGGTCATCGGTCGAGTTGGAAGACGGCCCGGACGCAGCCGTGCTGCTTGTTCTTGGTACCGAGGTGCCGGGTGTCGAGCTGCTAGTCAGCCCCGCCTGCGCCATGTGGCGTACCGGGCTGCTCACGAGCAGTTTCCGGCGTCGGTGGACTAAACAATACTCCCACGGCGGAACAGAGGGAAGAGATCATCGGGTGAGCGGCTGGTGGCCAGGTTCCCGTTTCGGGCCGCCTCGTGGTCCACCACATTCGCGCCGGTGTTGCGCAGGTCGGTGCGGATGCTGGGGAATGAGGTCAGGGTCCAGCCGGTCACGAGACGTCATGGCCCTGCCCGGACTGCCCCACCACCCCGCCTTACGCCCCCGCTCGCCAGTACTGGCCGCGGCCCCGCGCGATACTCGGCGGGCCGCAGACCTCGTTCTTGCTGCCCGCGCCAACCGAACCCGGCGGCTACCTGCGCGTCACGGCTCTGGGCATGCCTCAAGACGCTCCCCGCCACCTTAGCCTGGTCGTCGTGCTCTCCCCCTGCGAGGACCTACACGGGCTAGCCTACCGCGAGCTCGAGGTTCTTCGCCTGCTGATCGCCTGTCGAGAGGCATCGAACATTTCACAGGACACGCGGCGAACTCTTCGCCGAACCGGATGATCAGCGGGGTCTGCGAAGAATAGTCCTCGCCTGCTGACGGGTACCGTCGTCGCCGGTCAGTGCATCTGGGACGGCTCCAGGTCGATGCGCACCTCGACCAGCTTGTAACCGTAGTACTCGTCGGCGGGGTTCCTGTTGCGATTGCCCAGCTCCTCATTGCGAGCCATGTTCTTCTCCTCTCCGCCGTGCTACAGAAGTGCTACCAGACGGCGTGTCGCTACGTGATTCTGTAGCACGAGTTAGGCCTCTGAACTGGGGTTTAGACATTGAAGCGGAACTCGACCACGTTCGGTAGCCGAATAACCTTTGACGTAGATTGACTCCATGAGTGCTGAGCCTCGGCGGGCCTCCGTCTACCTGCGGATCTCTCAGGATCGCGAGAACCGTCGCCTGGGTGTGGACCGCCACAGGGAGGACGCCGAGGCGCTCATCAAGGCTAGAGGATGGACTCCAGCAGGGGTCTACGAGGACAACGACATCTCCGGCAGTGGAGTTCTCCGATGGCGCCATCGCCCCGCCCTACTGGGCGAGGACCTGACCGTGGGGCCCTTACACGACCGCGGCGGGCACGCGCCTGCCGGCCGCGCGGTGGGCAATCGCGGCGGCGCCGGCCGGTACCAGCGGCGGCCCGAACGGCCCGGACGGCTTCCGGATCACCGCGCGGCGCCCGCCCCCGCCACCACGAGGTCGATGAGCCTGCGGAGCACAACATCGACGTCCTCGCCGTCGATGCGCCCCTGCCGGGAGCGGTTGAGCTCGGCCAGCACCCCGGCGACGATGAGCCGGGCGCCGGTTGCCGCAGCCGCACCGGGCTCCTCGCCGGCAGTGCCTGTCGCACCGTCCCGCGCCGCTCCGATCGCACCGGAAGCGTCGGCCCGGCCGTCCTGCAGGCGCGCGGCGATCTGCTCTTCGAGACGATCGACGTGGTCGAGGACCCGCCGGCGATGCGGCATGTCCGCACCGAAGAGGATCTCGCGGGCGACCCACGTCGCAAGCTCAGACCAGCGCCGCATCGCGGTGACGAGCGGCGAGATCAGCTCCGCGATCCGGTCCGCGGTCTCCCCGCCCGCCGTCGCGGCGCCGGGCGCGACGAACGCAGAGAGCGAAGGGGTGGTCGTCGCGCGCTCGTGGGCTCCCCAGAGCGCATCGACGACCATCATGAGCAGCTCGACCTTCGTCGCCGCGTACTGGAAGACAGTGCCCTCGGCCACATCCGCCGCGCGCGCGACCTCGCTCATCGAGGTCCGCTCGAAACCGCGCTCCTCGAACAGTGCGCGCGCCGCGGCGAGGATGCGGGCGCGCTTCTCCGCCTTCGCCCGCTCGCGCCTGCCCAGCGTCGCCGAGGGCGCCAGCTCCGTGTCATCCCGAGTTTCCATGCGGCCATTGTAGTCGACTCAATTCTGAGTACACTCAATATTGAGGCCGGGTGATCGGCATCCGGCACGCGACGGGAAGGATGGATCATGCAGCACACGGCAGGTAACTACGAGGCGTTCGCGCGTCCCCGCCCCGCACAGCACGCGCAGGAGACGAAGGCCTACATCGTCGGCAGCGGGCTGGCCGGGCTCGCGGCGGCCGTCTTCCTCATCCGCGACGCCGGGGTCCCCGGCGCCAACGTCACGATCCTCGAGAAGGGCGAGATCGCCGGCGGTGCGCTCGACGGCCTCGACGTCCCGGAGAAGGGCTTCGTCATCCGCGGCGGCCGGGAGCTGGAGAACCACATGGAGTGCCTGTGGGACATGATGCGCTCCATCCCCTCCCTGGAGCTCGAGGACGCCTCCGTGCTCGACGAGTTCTACTGGCTCAACAAGGACGACCCCAACTACTCGCTGCGCCGCGCCACCGTGCGCCGGGGTGAGGACGCCGGCCACGAGGGCCGCTTCGACCTGCCGAAGCGGGCGCAGAAGGACCTGTTAAAGATCTTCCTCGCCGAGCGTGCGGAGATGGAGGGCAAGCGCATCGACGAGGTGATGGGCCGCGAGTTCCTCGACTCGCCGTTCTGGATGTACTGGCGGACGATGTTCGCCTTCGAGGAGTGGCACTCCGCGCTCGAGTTCAAGCTCTACCTCCACCGCTTCATCCACCACATCGGCGGGCTGCCCGACTTCACGGCACTGAAGTTCACGAAGTACAACCAGTACGAGTCCTTCGTCCTGCCGCTCATGCACTACCTCAGCGAGCACGGCGTCGTCTTCCGCTCCGGCACCGAGGTCCTCGATGCGGACTTCGCCCACCGCAACGGCGAGATCCGCGCCACCGCGATCCGCTGCCGCCGCGACGGCACCGAGGAGACCATCGAGCTCGGCGAGCACGACCTCGCGCTCATGACGATCGGCTCGCTCGTGGACAACTCCGATGACGGCGACCACCACACGCCCGCAGCCCTCAACGAGGGCCCGGCCCCGGCCTGGGACCTGTGGAAGCGCATCGCGAAGAAGGACCCGGCGTTCGGGCGCCCGGAGGTCTTCTGCTCCTCGATCGAGGAGACGAAGTGGGAATCGGCCACCGTCACGACGCTCGATGAGCGCATCCCGGCCTACATCGAGCGCATCGCCCAGCGCGATCCGTTCAGCGGCCGCGTGGTCACCGGCGGCATCGTCACCGCCGAGGACTCCGCCTGGCTGCTGAGCTGGACGGTCAACCGCCAGCCGCACTTCAAGAAGCAGCCGAAGGACCAGATCGTTGTCTGGGTCTACGGGCTGTTCGTCGACGTCGACGGCGACTACGTGAAGAAGCCCCTGGCGCAGTGCACCGGCGAGGAGATCACCCAGGAGTGGCTCTACCACCTCGGCGTGCCCGTCGAGGAGATCCCCGAGCTCGCGGCGACCGGCGCCCGGTGCGTGCCGGTCATGATGCCCTATGTGACGAGCTTCTTCATGCCCCGCCGCGCGGGTGACCGGCCGCAGGTCGTGCCGGAGGGGGCGGCGAACTTCGCGTTCCTCGGGCAGTTCGCGGAGACCGGCCGCGACACGATCTTCACGACCGAATACTCGGTGCGCACCGGCATGGAGGCCGCCTACGAACTCCTCGACGTTGAGCGTGGCGTGCCGGAGACCTGGGGCTCCACGTACGATGTGCGCGATCTGCTCGAGGCCTCGGCGCGCATGCGCGACGGCAAGAAGGTGGAGATGCCCGGCCCGGCCGCTCTGCGCGGCTACCTGCGCGGCAGGCTCGAGCACGGGGAGATCGGCCAGCTCCTCGAGGAGCACGGTCTCATCTGAGCCCCGCCCACCGCGGGTGCGCCTGGGGCCCGGCCCCGAGGCGCGCCTAGGCTGTTCCCATGTCGCCCACCGCTCCCCTCGGCTCCGAATCCCGCCTGCCCGCCGCCTAGCGGCCCTGGCGCCGGCCCTCGCCGCTGGCCGGTGCGCGGCCCACGCCGGCCCAGCTCGCCGCGGCGGCGGGCGGCCCGGCTCGCGACGACGTACTGCCGCTGCCCGGCGATGCCGAGGCCGCGGGCCTGGTGCGCCTGCTCATCGTGGGCATCAACCCGAGCCCGTGGACGACCACGGTCAACGCCCCCTTCGCGCGCCCGGGCAACCGCTTCTGGCCCTCGCTCGCCGTGGCCGGCATCCTCCCCCGCACCGTCGATGCCTCGCGGGGGCTGAGCCCGGACGACGAGCGCCTGCTGGCCGAGCGCGGGATCGGGATAGCCAACCTTGTGGGGCGGACCACGGCGCGCGCCGCCCAGCTGACCCGCGCAGAGCTGCGCGCGGGCGGGCGGCGCCTGATCCGGCGCGCCGCGGTGCTGCGGCCCTGCGCCGTCGCGGTGGTGGGCATCACCGCATTCCGTCAGGCCTTCGACCGTCCCGATGCGGTGCTCGGGGTGCAGCCGGTGGCCGATGAGTCCGGGGCGCCGTGGGTGCCGGGGTGGCCGGACGGGGTGGCCCTGTGGGCGCTGCCCAACCCCAGCGGGCTCAACGCCCATGAGACCGCCGCGACGCTGGCGCAGAAGTGGCGGGAGGTGTGGGCGGCCACCGGCGCCCCGCCTGCCTCCCTGCGGGGCTGAACCGCCGCGCTCAGGCCAGCGGAGCCTCGGGCTCGGGGGCCTGCTCGGCGCACGCCGCTGTTCCGAGCGCCCGGCCCAGGCCCTGCGGATCCGCGCAGCCGGCCAGTCTGCGGTCGAGCAGATCGGGCCACCAGCGCTCGAGCCCACGTTGAAGCGCCGCGCGGCGCTCGAGCAGGGCCGCTCGCTGCTGGAGCTCGCACTGCCCGGCGAGCGTGTCGAAGAGCTCCCGCAGCCGCCGCTGGATCTGGACGCTGCCGGTGCCGTACTGGCGGATCTCGTCGGTGGCCGCGGCCACGTAGTCGGCCCAGCTGCGCGGCCGGGATCGTTGACCGCGGGCGAGAGCGCCTTGAGCGCGATGTCGACCATGGCGCGGATCGCGCCGAAGTGCCCGCTGGCGGGCGAGAGCGCTTCGCCGAACGCCAGCGCCGATTCGAGCGCGCGGCGCTGGGCTCGGCCCACCGGTGCCGGTGGCGGTGCCGGTGGCGAGCTCCGCGGCGCGGGTGTGGAAGCGGGCCGGTTCGTAGCGGGTGGAATCGCGGCCCTCGGCGGCGAGGTGGCGCAGCAGCGCGCCGGGGTTGAGCAGCCGGCACACGCGCACGGCGACCGTGATGAACATGACGCCGCAGCCCACGGTGATGGCCACCGCCGCGACGGTCGAGGCCCAGGGGCGGTAGGCGTCCCCGCCCACCGCCATCGAGAGCGCGATGAGGAGCGCATGGGCGAACGTGCCCACGAAGCAGCCCAGCCCCCACTGGATGACGCGATCGGCCGAGAAGACCGGCGAGATGCGCACGGACAGGGCGGTGACGCTCAGACTCATGGCGGCCGTCAGCGCGCTGAAGACGAGGCTGGCCAAGGTGACCACGGCCCCGGAGATGATGCCCAGCAGCGAGCCCACGGCCCCGCGTCGAGCTACGGGTAGTGCAGCGGCGGCGCGAGCGCGCGGTCGAGGGCAGGCAGCACGGCGCCGAGGGCGAGGGCGAGCAGGAAGAGGCGCAGGGGGATGCCCCACATCGTGGGCACGCGGACGTGGCGGAACATGGCCGCTCATTCGCGGCGGTCGGCTGCGGTCTCCCGACGGGCCTGGCCCGCCTCGGAATGGCCGTCCCTCAGCGTTGCACCCACACGGACCTCCTCGCGACCGGGCCGCCCGGCGGCGCGCCCGCCGCACCCGTGGCGCGGCAGGTCGAGCCTACCGAGCGCGGCCCACCTCCACCACAGAGCGGGCGGGACTCAGCCCTGCGGGTCGTCGTAGAAGCCGCCGCCCGCGCCGGCGCCCATGCGGCCGCGGTCGATGTAGTGCTCCTTGAGCCAGGCGGCGAGGCGCTGGCTGTGGTCATCGCCGCTCGAGAGGATGTTGTAGGCGGTGCCGAGGCCCACGACGTCGTAGATCTGGAACGGTCCCATGGGCGCGCCCGTGGCGATCCGCCAAACGTTGTCGACGTCCTCTGGCTGTGCGTAGCCGCCCGCCGCCAGGTCGAGGGCCGCATTGAGGAAGGGCACGAGCAGCGAGTTGAGCACGTAGCCGGGGCGCTCTTTGAGCACGGGGATGGGCACCATGCCGATGGCGCGGGCGAACTCCACGACCGTGTCGAAGACCGCGGGGCTCGTCTCCGCTGTGCCCATGACCTCGGCGGTGTTGAACTTCCAGATCTGGTTGGCGAAGTGCAGGGCGAGGAAGCGGTCGGGCCGCCCAGTGAAGTCCTTCATGTCGCTGGGCAGCAGGGTCGAGGAGTTCGTCGCGAAGATCGTGTGCTCGGGGGCGAGCGCCGCGAGCTTCTCGTAAGTCTCGCTCTTGATGTCGAGGCGCTCCGGGACGGCCTCGATGATGAGATCGGCATTCCCCGCGGCCTGCGCGAGGTCCGTCGTCATCGCCAGGCGCTCGAGCGCTGCCTGCGTGCTGGCCTCGGTGGCGCCCTCGACCTCGGCCCGGTAGGCGGTGACGAGCGCGTCCACGCGCTTGCGGCCGGCGCTAAGGGCCTCGTCGCCGATGTCGTAGACGGTGACGTCGAAGCCGGAGTAAGCGGTCTGGTAGGCGATCTGGGCCCCGAGCACTCCGGCGCCTAGCACGGTGACGCGGGCGATGTCGCTCATGGTGTTCCTCCTCGATGGGCCGCCGGGGCGGCAGCCGCGCAACCTGCGCGACTATTTTTGAGTGTACTCATTTTTCCGCGCTCGGCAAGGGCGGGGCCCGGCGCCCGCTCCCCTCGCGTCCCGGGCTACTTCCGCAGCGCGCGGCGCACGAGCGCGGCGGCGAACCGCGCCCGGTCGGCGGGCGCGACCAGCCCGGCCAGCGCCTCGGGCTCGGCTGGCAGCCCCGCCCGGCGCGCGCCCTCGAGCGCCTTGGCATCGAAGACCGGCGGGAGGGACCAGATCCCCTGGAGCTCGCGCAGGAAGATCTGCGCTCCGGCGGGCCCGATGCCGGGAAAGGCGCGCAGCAGGCGGCTCAGGGCCGCGGGCTCCGCGTGCCCCGCTGCACGCAGCCGGCGCAGGTCACCGCCGTAGTCCGCGAGCAGCTGCTCGGGCATGCGGCCCAGGCAGGTCGCAGTGCTCTCGTCGTAGCGGCGGTAGCCGGCGCGGCCCAGCACGGCGACGCGCTGGCGGTGCGTCGAGGCGCGCATGTGCGCCGGGGGTGGTGAGGCCGGCGTCCCACAACTCACGCGCGGCGACCACCGCGATGTCCGCCCCATCGTGGTCCCTTCGCAGTGGAGCAGGTCCATCGGAATCTGAGCTATGGCCACCGACAACGAGAGACGTGTTCGGGCCGCAGAAGGCATCTATGGACCTATCGCCAGACGTTGGATCGGAACACTCAGACCCCTTACCCGCAGGGCCCAAGCAACACAACCCCTGGTCAGGCCGGCTCCCTACACGTTGAACCGGAACTCAACCGCGTTCCGTAGCCGAATAACCTCTGGACCCAGCGATCTGCCAGGAGTTCAGAGTGCGCCGTCCATGAAACTGCCTCGCACACACACTCTGGAAGAAAGTTGACCGCAGGCACGCCAGGAGACACTGGGGCCTACCCCCGGTTCGTGGACACGGGTGTAGGCCCGGGTTGCTTAGGCACCACCCATCGTGCAGTCCAGAGGCCCGTTCCTTCGTCCCCGGTCGGTGACTACGCCTAGGCCGCGTCGGCCAGCTGTTCGCCCACGCCGGCCGAATGGCGTGCGAGGCGTCGGTGCCTGATCGTCGGTCCCCTCGCTTGGTAGGCTAGATTACTCCCTGTCATTGATGATGCGGCTGAAGACGCGAGCCGGACGCACATCTTTTCGATACCGCCAGCAGATCCGAAACTAGGAGCTTCCCGTGCGCCTCACCCATGTCAGAATCAAGAATTTCCGCGCCCACAGTAACACCGAGCTCCCCTTACCCCAGCTCGGGTGCCTCATTGGCGAGAATAACGCAGGGAAGTCGTCCGTGCTCCATGCGATCCAGTACGTCCTAGAAGACAAGAAGCTCAGCGGAGAGGATTTCCGGAACCCAGAACTTCCGGCGAGCGTCGAACTAAGCATCGAGGGGATCGACGAGGAAGATCTTCGAAGGGTGAACGAGACGCATCGAGACCGGGTACGCGAAATGCTCAGGGACGGCGTGCTCACGATCGTTCGCACGCAGGAAATCGACGGGAAAGCCGAATCTAGGTACTTGAAGCTTGGCCCGAGCGACCCGTCATGGAGCCAAGAATCACTGGCTTCGACCATCAAAGGAAAGAAGGGCGCCCAGCTCCGTCAAGCGGCCGTCAAATTACTGCCCCCGATGGAAGACGCACTACCCGCAGCGCCGACTCAGCAGCAGGTCAAAGACGCGTGGACTGAACTGGTCGAGCAGCTTCCACCCGAGGAACTAGAAGAGACACCCACCGCATACCCCACGGGCATCGCACAGTCCGTCAAGCCGCTCCTCCCGTCCGTGATCTACATCGAAGCCGTGAAGGATGCCTCCGTGGAGGCGAAATCTACCGGGACGTCAGCCTTTAGCAAGCTTCTCGAACTGCTCTTCGATGAAGTAGCGGACCAGTTCAGCGACATCAACGATCAGTTCCGCTCCGTGTATCAGAAACTCAACCGTTCTCTGAATGACGACGGCTTGGAAGTCGACGCCCGACTTGAGGCCGTTCAGCGCATTGAATCGACGATCGAAGAGTTCGTCCGCGCGAGCTTTCCCGGCGTCTCACTCCGCATGGACGTGCCCGCACCGACGCTATCCATGCTGCTATCCGGTGCCGAGCTACGCGTCGACGACGGGCACGAGGGCTCCATTTCCAGCAAGGGCGATGGCCTCAAACGGACTGTCCTATTTGCCCTGCTCCGAGCGTACGCAAGCATTCGGAGCACCGGCCTGAGCGACGATACGCGATCAGAATCCCCGCGCCCCTCTTATGTCCTGCTCTTCGAAGAGCCGGAGCTCTACCTGCACCCGCGTGCTCAGCGCCAGCTTATGGCGGCCCTGGGCACCTTCTCGAACGAGCACCAGGTGCTGGTCACGACCCATTCTCCAGGGTTCTTCCGCCCTGGGACGGAGGGCTTCGCTCGGCTCCAGAAGACCGATGATGGGGTAACCGCGCAACCCGTTGACCTCACGATCGGTCATCGGGACGCCTACCAGATCGTGCAACACGAGAACAACGAAGCCGCATTCTTTGCGCAGCGCGTCGTCCTGGTCGAAGGTGACAGCGACACTTTCACCTATCCACATCTGGCGCGACTGATCAATCAGGACTGGGACGACATCGACAAGAACATCATGTTCGTCAAGATCGACGGCAAGGGAAACATCAACCGCTACAGGGAGTTCTTCTCCAGCTCCAAGATCCCGATCCATGTCATCACCGACTTGGATGCCCTCGTGCGCGGCTTTGAGCAACTGACCCGAGATGCGGAGACCCGAGCCGCGCACTCGAGGCTGATGGGACTGATCAGCGAAATGATCTCTGATACTAGCGAGCCTAATAGCAAGACAGTGCGGAGCATCACCAGTCGCCGAAATGCCAGCGAGCTGTGGTCTGCCGCGCAGTCCCACCTGTCTAATTGGCGCGACGCTCCTAGCGATAACGCTGCCCGACTCCTGGATGAGACGCTGAGTGAGCTCTTCGACGCTGGCAATGGTGATGCCAAGCTGAACGAACTCGCAAATCCGTCCTCGAAGGAGATCTCTTCTGCACGCGACACCGTAATCTCGTCTCTCGCCGAAGAGAATGTATTCGTTCTGCGCCGGGGCGACCTCGAGACCTACTGCCGGACGAACGTGGGCAGAGACAAGGTCGCGACGGCAATTGAGTTCTGCGAGAGAACCACAAATCTTGAAGCTCTACGCGAACTCCACGCCGAAGATGCTGACGATGTAGTGCAGGAACTCCAAGGCATATTCTCTAGGATATACAACTGATGCGGCACCCAGAAACTTCATTGTTTGGCTCTTCATTTCGAGATGTTAGGCGGCGATTCGAAAGCTCAGCACATCCATAACCGAATAGGCTTCGGGATAGACCAGCGACCAGACGCGCACGGCCACGAGACCGCTGTCGCCGCATCCAGCCTTCACGAACCGCACGAACTACCGGGTGATCGCGATCAAGTGCCCCGAAGTAATCGGAATCTCTGCGCAATTGGCTACTAGCTAGCCGACTCTCCCCCCAACAATCGAGTCCACGTCCTTCACCCCGCCGTGAAGACGATCATTCGGCACAGTGTCTGAAACTCCACCTTGCGCAACTCGAACGCACTCACTCTAAGGATTTCGCTGATGCACTTGTCGAAAGGACTGGCGGCGGGATGATGCCCAAGGACGGCCACCTGATCAATATCATGAAGCATGGATCAATTCACACCACCACGGTACAAATCACCTGGTCTCGGACACAGTGATCACCGTTCGCGGCAGTTCGTCGACAAGGCCTCGACTACACGTTGAACCTAAATTCAACGACGTCGCCATCGACCATGATGTAGTCCTTGCCTTCCATCCGGACCTTGCCGGCGGACTTCGCGGCAGCCATCGAACCGTTCGCATCGAGATCCTCGAACGACACGATCTCGGCCTTGATGAAGCCCTTCTGGAAGTCGGTATGGATGACTCCGGCCGCCTCGGGGGCGGTGGCACCCTTCGGAATCGTCCACGCACGGGATTCCTTGGGCCCGGCCGTCAGATAGGTCTGCAGACCCAGGGTATCGAAGCCGACTCGGGCGAGCTGATCGAGTCCGCTCTCTTCCTGGCCGGTCGATTCGAGCATCTCCCGGGCTTCCTCCTCGTCGAGTTCGGCGAGTTCGGACTCGAACTTCGCGTCGAGGAAGATCGCCTCGACGGGAGCCACCAGTGCCCGCATCTCGTTCTTCTTATCCTCATCGGCGAGCACTTCGTCGTCGACGTTGAACACGTAGAGGAAGGGCTTGACCGTCATCAGCTGCAGCTCACGCAGGGCGCTGACATCAAACTTGTCGGCCTGCATCGCCTGGTAGAGCGTCCGCCCGCCTTCGAGGATCTCGGTGGCGGCATCGATCGCGGTCAGCTGCTCGGCAGGAGCGCGCTTGCCCTTGACTTCCTTCTCGATCCGCGGCCGTGCCTTCTCGAGAGTCTGCAGGTCAGCCAGGATGAGCTCGGTATTGATCGTATCGATGTCATCGGCTGGGCTGATCTTGCCGTCGACGTGGACGACATCGTCGTCGACGAATCCGCGGATGACCTGACAGATGGCATCGGCTTCGCGGATGTTCGCGAGGAACTGGTTGCCCAGGCCTTCCCCTTCGGAGGCGCCGCGCACGATTCCAGCGATGTCGACGAAGTCGACGGTGGCATTGAGGATGCGTTCGGAGTCGAAGATCTCCGCCAGTCGCGTGAGTCGCTCGTCCGGCAGAGGGACCACGCCCACGTTCGGCTCGATCGTCGCAAACGGGTAGTTCGCCGCGAGAACTTGGTTCTTGGTCAGTGCGTTAAACATGGTCGACTTGCCGACATTGGGCAGTCCCACGATTCCAATAGTCAAAGCCACGGTATCCAAGTCTAGCCGTCGCCGAGGTGGTCCTCGAATTCTCGTGTCAGTGCCCTCTGTCACCCTGGGACCATGAATGCTTTCCCCGCATCCGCAGTCATCATCGCCTTCATCGTGGCGATCGTGCTCGCCGCCGCGCTCGGATTCCTGCTCGGCCGCAGTCTCACCCGTTCCCGCTATCTCGAGAGACTCACTCGCGCCGAGACCACGTCACGCCTCCTGTCCGAGCGCACCGAAGACCTCGAGGCCGATGCGCAGATGGCCGGTGAGATCACTGCCGCCATCGGGCCGTTGGCGGCAAGCGTGAAGAATCTCCAGGAGAACCTGCGCTCCCAGGACCGCACCCAGATCGAACAGATCACCCGACTGAACTCCCAGATCGGGCACCTCAGCCAACAGAACCTCCGCCTCCAGGAATCGACCGGGTCACTGGCCACCGCTTTGAATTCGACGACCCACCGTGGAGACTGGGGCGAGGTCCAGCTCAAACGCATCGTCGAATATGCCGGCCTCCTCCCCCACGTCGACTTCGACACGCAGGTCAGCGCCGACCGGGACGGCAAGCGCCACCGCCCCGATATGGTCGTCCATCTGCCCGGTGGCGGCACGATCGTCATCGATGCGAAGACACCGTTGTCGGCACGGATGAACAAGGACTCCGTCGAGGCGGCCGACTCCGGCACGGGCGGTCAGGACCATGCCCGCGCTCTGTTGCGCCATGTTGATGCCCTGGCGTCGAAGGAGTACTGGAAGGCGTTCGATGCCTCCCCCGACTTCGTCGTCTGCTTCGTGCCCACCGACGGTCTGCTCTCCGCAGCCGCGGCAAGCTACCCGAAGATGATCGATCATGCACTGGGCAAGAACGTCGTCCTCGCTTCACCAGCGACTCTGCTGGTGCTGTTGAAGACCGTGGCGCTCAACTGGCGGCAGGCGGATATGTCCACCTCCGCGGCCGAGGTGCTGCGGCTGGGCACGGAACTCTACGAACGCATCGGGACTCTGGTGACTCATGTGTCACGGATGGGGGCCAGCCTGGACCGCTCCGTCGAGGACTACAACCGGTTCGTCTCGTCCTTGGAGTCCCGGTTCCTCGTCACCGCCAGAAAGTTCCCGTCGACCGGGATCGTCGCCGACGAACTCGATGCCGTGGCCGAACTCGATACTCGCACTCGCGGCATCAGCGCCGAGGAACTCAGTCGGCCGCGGGCCATGGACTTCGATGATCGTGGTCCGACTCATCTGGGCGGTCGGCAGACGGGGACAAGTTGAGAATCGACAGCGTTTGTCGACTCCGTTGAGTCGTGGGACTCCCCATCGCGCCGCGTAGCGGAACTGCTCAGCTCAGCCGAGCTTGCGCAGTTCCTTCGGCAGCGAGAAGATCAGGTCCTCTTCGGCGGTGACGACCTCTTCGACGGTGTCGAATCCGTAGTCGGCCAGCAGCTGCAGCACGTCTTGGACGAGGTTCTCCGGAACGCTCGCTCCGGAGGTGACTCCGACCGTGGCGACGTCGTGGAACCATGTCTCGTCGATCTCCCGGGCGAAGTCGACACGGTAGGCAGCCTTCGCCCCGTGTTCGAGGGCGACTTCGACGAGGCGAACGGAGTTCGAGGAGTTCGCCGACCCGACGACGATGACGAGATCCGCGTCCGGCCCGATCTTCTTCACCGCGACCTGCCGGTTCTGTGTCGCGTAGCAGATGTCATCGCTGGGTGGATTCTGCAGGTGCGGGAAGCGCTCACGCAGGATCTCCACTGTTTCCATGGTCTCGTCCACGCTTAAGGTCGTCTGTGAGATCCACACCAGCTTCTCGGCATCGGGAACCTCGATGGTGCGGGCCTCTTCCGGGCTCTGCACCAGTGTGATGTGTTCCGGCGCCTCGCCCATGGTGCCCTCGACCTCTTCGTGTCCGGCATGGCCGACGAGGAGGATGCGGAAGCCGTCCCAGGCGAACCGGATGGCCTCCTTGTGGACTTTCGTCACCAGCGGACATGTCGCATCGATCGTCGACAGCGAACGCTTGGCAGCCTCGGTGTGCACAGCCGGTGAGACACCGTGAGCGGAGAACACGACCCGAGCGCCTTCCGGGACTTCATCGGTGTCATCGACGAAGACGGCCCCGCGTTCGGACAGGGTCTCGACGACATGTCGGTTGTGCACGATCTCCTTGCGAACATAGATCGGTGCGCCGAAGTGCTCAAGGGCGCGCCCAACGGCGATCACGGCACGATCTACGCCGGCACAATAGCCGCGCGGTGCGGCCAGCAGCACCCTCTTGTCAGCATTGACCGGAGTGCGGATCTCGCCCGGTGCCAGACGCCGGCGCGGAATGGTCGGGGCAGGTACTGAAACGACGCTCACCCGTTCAGTCTAAGCCGGAGGCATCGACTGCGGCCAGGAATGGGCTGCGTCAGTGCCGTTCGTTAGGCTTGGGAGTCGGAAGGGGACTTAAATGGCGCAAAGAATTTCCGGCACTCCCGGCACGCTCGGCGAAACGGCCGAGCCGAAGGAGCTCGCCGCCACCGCAGCCGAGACCACGGCGGAGAATCCGTGGCCGCTGAGTCTGCTGTCGTCGAAGATGAAGTCCTATATCGACCGCATGTCGAGCGTGTGGATCGAAGGGCAGGTCGTCGAACTCAACCATCGGGGCAAGGCCAGCTACCTGACCCTGCGCGATACCGACGTCGAGATGTCACTGCCGGTCCAGATCTGGAAGAACGTCCTCGACCGCACCGGAGCTCCTCTCACTGAGGGCAGCCACGTCGTCGCCAATCTCAAAGCCGACTTCTGGACGAAGACCGGTCGGCTGACGATGCGGGCCAACGACATCCGCGCCGTCGGACTCGGCGAACTCCTCGCCCGCCTCGAACGACTGAAGAAGCAGCTAGGGGCCGAAGGGCTGTTCGATCCCAACCGGAAGCTGCGCCTGCCGTTCCTGCCGAACCGGATCGGGTTGATCACCGGACGGGATTCGGATGCGCAGAAGGACGTCATCCGCAATGTGCACCTGCGGTGGCCTGCCGCCGAATTCGAAGTCCGCAACTGTGCAGTGCAAGGCCCGGATGCCGTGCCGGGAGTGATGAAGAACCTCGCCGAGCTCGATGCGGACCCGCAGATCGATGTCATCGTCATCGCCCGCGGCGGGGGCAGCATGGAAGACCTCCTGCCGTTCTCCAACGAAGCCCTCGTCCGTGCCGTCTCCGCCGCGCAGACACCGGTCGTCTCGGCGATCGGGCACGAGGCGGACCGGCCCATCCTCGATGAGGTCGCTGACATGCGGGCGTCAACGCCCACGGATGCTGCAAAGCGGATCGTTCCGGATGTCGCCGAGGAAGGCATGAATCTGCTGCGTGCCCGCGCCGAATTGGATGCTGCCGTCAATCGCATCCTCGACCGCGAGCAGGAGATGCTCACCGCCGTGCGATCACGGCCGGTGCTCGCCGAACCGCAGACGATGATCACCGCGCATGAGAACGAACTGACGATGATCCGCCGCCGCAGTCTGCAGGCGACGAACGGACTGCTCATCCAAGCTCAGAACGAGATCCAGCATCTCCGTTCCCAAGCCAGGTCCCTCTCTCCCCTGCGGACGTTGGAGCGCGGCTACGCCGTGGTGCAGACCGACGAAGGTCAGGCCGTCCGCAATGCCGCCGAAGTCGCCGCCGGCGACACCGTCCATGTCCGGGTCGCTCGTGGTCGTTTCGACGCAGATATCACCGAGGTCACTCCGGAGGCTGACGATTCGACGACCGACGATTGACTACTACTCCACACTCTGTCCACGTTCCACACACTCTGCGAAGGAGACACCGATGACCGAACCGACGACCCAACAGGACCAGCCCGACATCAGCACGCTCAGCTACGAGCAGGCGCGCGAAGAACTCGTCATGACCGTCAAGCGTTTGGAGACCGGCAACCTGCCGCTCGAAGAGTCACTGCGACTGTGGGAGCGTGGCGAGGCTCTGGCCGACCGGTGCCAGGCTTGGCTCGACGGAGCACGGGAACGCCTCGACAAGGCCCGTGAGGAGACCTCGGACGACACCGAATAGAACTTCGGATCAGCCTGGGATCACTTGAGTTCGGCGGCAACCTGATCGGCGAAGCTGTTGACGGTGTCCGGCGCAGCCGTGGCGCTCAGAACGACATACATATCGCCCTTGCGCGTGACCCAGTATTCCTTCGCCTCTTCAGTGCGGTAGACCTGGAAGTCGGCACCGCCGACGGTCACCTTCTCGGCAGCGACAGCCTCATCGGTCTTCCGCTTCGCCCAGTTCGAACTCGCTTCCGCCTGCTCGATGCTCACCCACTGGTCGTCGGGGCCGATGAACGACATATACCACGAGGTGTATTCGGAGTCGCCCATACGATCGAGGCTGGCCTCGTTCGACGTCCATCCGCGCGGGATCTGCGGAACGATGAGGTCGAACTCGGCGTTGCCCTGTGACTGCTCGGCGATCCCCTGATAGTCGACGACACGTTCTGAGTCGACTTCGGGCTGCGGGGCGAGGAACAGGATCCCGACGGCGACTGCGAGACAGGCGAGGATCGCGATGACCATATTGACCCAGTTCGAGTTCTTGCGCAGGAAGCGCATCTCTTCCCGGGACCCCGGCAGCATCACTCCGGATTCATCAGCCATGGACTCTCCCCTAGGACTCGGCGTCGTCTTGTCGACGACCGTTTGAGCACCCGTCTCGTCGGCAGCATTTCGGACATTCACACCGTCATTGTCCTCGGCTCGCGCGCGAAGGGCCAATTCCGGTCCGAGGACGTGACTGCGGCCACAAGCACACACCGCTGTCGCGACCCCGATCACAGGGGTGGCACAATTGGAAGCATGAGTGACTCCAAAGAGCCTGTTGACGTGAAATCTCACCATGACCGAGGACGAGTTGATGAGGAGGCTCCGCCTGTCGCAGTGACCGACTCATGGTCACAGAAGGCTCAGGTCGAGTCGGATGCTCCCGACCGCAACTTGGCTCTGGAGCTCGTCCGAGTCACCGAGGCCGCAGCAATCGCTGCCGCCCCCTGGGTCGGCCGCGGCGACAAGAACGCAGCCGACGGAGCAGCCGTGGCCGCGATGCGCAATGTCATCTCCACCGTCCGCATGGCCGGCACCGTCGTCATCGGCGAAGGCGAGAAGGACGAAGCTCCGATGCTCTTCAACGGCGAGCAGGTCGGCGACGGCGGCGGACCGCACTGCGATGTTGCTGTCGACCCTATCGACGGCACCCGCCTGACCGCTCTGGGCATGCCCAATGCGATCTCTGTCATGGCCGTGACCGAAGACGGTGCGATGTATGACCCCTCTGCCGTGTTCTACATGGAGAAGCTCGTCACCGGCCCCGATGCCGCTGACGCCGTCGATCTGCGGCTGCCGATCGCTGAGAACATCCGCCGCGTCGCCAAGGCGAAGGGAACGAAGGATCCCGCCTCGGTCACGGTGATGATCCTCGACCGCCCCCGCCACCAGCAGATGATCGATGAGATCCGCGCCGCCGGAGCCCGCATCCAGCTCATCACCGACGGCGACGTCGCCGGAGCCATCGCCGCCTGCCGTCCGGGAACCGGCGTCGACATGCTCATGGGCATCGGCGGCACCCCCGAGGGCATCATCACCGCCTGCGCCATCAAGGCACTCGGCGGAGTCATCCAGGGCCGTCTGTGGCCGCAGGACGACACCGAACGCGAAGCCGCCGCCAAGGCCGGCCTCGACGTCAACAAGGTGCTCAACACCGACGACCTCGTCACCGGTGACAACAGCTACTTCGTCGCCACGGGCATCACGAACGGCGATCTGCTCGACGGTGTGAAATTCCAGGGCAGTCACGTCACCACGCATTCCCTGGTGATGCGGTCGAAGTCGGGAACCGTCCGTCAGGTCTTCGCCGAGCACCAGGCTGCGAAGACCCACTCCTACGTGGAGGCCGCCGAAGAAGCCGCACGCCGCGGACTGGTCTGACCTCCAAACGCACCCGGTCCCGGGCGCGATGCACACAACTCGGAAGCAGGTGCGAAAGCAATGCCCAATCAGGCGTGGAAGCGACTCCTCGAGGGAAACCAGCGTTTCGTCGACGATGTCCCTCAGCACCCCAACCAGGACACGGCACGACGTGAGTCGCTGTCGGACAGCCAGACCCCGTTCGTCACTCTCTTCGGCTGCTCGGATTCCCGAGTCGCCGCGGAGATGATCTTCGATGTCGGCCTCGGTGACATGTTCGTCGTGCGCAATGCCGGACAGGTCGTCGACCCGGTCACCTTGGGTTCGCTCGAATACGGAGTCGAGATGCTCGGCACTCCCCTGCTCGTCGTGCTCGGCCACGACAGCTGCGGGGCCGTGACCGCCGCCTACAACGCCTACGACTCGGGTGAGACTCCCCCGGGATTCATCTCCGACGTCGTCGCCCGCATCCTGCCGACGGTGGCCCGGGCCCGAAAGAACGGGCGCACCACGATCAACGAGACCGTCGGTCAGAACACGATGGACACGGTCGACAAGATCATGCAGCTGTCCACGATCATCAAGACCGCTGTCGATGAGGGCCGACTCATCATCGTCGGACTCACTTACCAACTCCACGACGGCCACACCACGGTCGTCGCCCAGTACGGAGGCGACGAGGCCGCGGTCTCCACCTATGCTTCTTGAGCGACCGGCCACCTCGGTGGTCAGCCGTTCAGTCTCCCAACGAGCCTGAGCTCCGCAATCATTTCCCCGGCACCCAACGAAAAGGACAACAATGACCGAAGAATTTCGCATCGAACACGACACCATGGGTGAGGTCAAAGTCCCCAAGGACGCCCTCTACAGCGCACAGACCCAGCGTGCCGTCGAGAACTTCCCGATCTCGGGCAAGACCCTCGAATCCGCTCACATCGCCGCACTGGCTCAGGTGAAGAAGGCCGCAGCGAAGGCTAACGCCGAACTCGGCGTGCTTGACGAAGCCCGCGCCACAGCCATCCAGAACGCCGCCGATCGGGTCATCGCAGGCGAATTCGACGCCCACTTTCCGATCGACGTGTTCCAGACCGGTTCGGGAACCTCGTCGAACATGAACGCCAACGAGGTCCTTGCCTCGCTGGCGACCAAGGCGCTCGAAGCCGACGGAATCAACGTCCACCCGAACGACCATGTCAACGCCTCGCAGTCGTCGAACGACGTCTTCCCCACCTCGGTGCACCTGGCCGTGACCAAGGCCCTGGTCAACACGCTCATCCCGGCCATGGACACCCTGGCGACTTCGCTGGAGAAGAAGGCGAAGGAGTTCTCCTCGATCGTCAAGTCCGGACGCACCCACCTCATGGATGCCACTCCGGTGACTCTCGGTCAGGAGTTCGGCGGCTACGCAGCTCAGGTCCGGTACGGAATCGAGCGCATCGAGGCTTCCCTGCCGCGCGTGGCAGAGGTCCCGCAGGGCGGAACCGCTGTGGGCACCGGAATCAACACCCCCGACGGCTTCTCCTCCCGCGTGGTCGAGATTCTCGCCGAGGAGACCGGACTGCCGATCACCGAAGCCCGCAACCACTTCGAGGCCCAGGCCAACCGCGACGGACTCGTCGAAGCCTCCAGCCAGCTGCGCACCATCGCCTACGGCTACATGAAGATCTGCAACGACCTGCGCTGGATGGGTTCGGGACCGAACACCGGCCTCGGCGAGATCGCCATCCCCGACCTGCAGCCCGGTTCGTCGATCATGCCCGGCAAAGTCAACCCGGTCATCTGCGAGGCCACCATTCAGGTCGCCGCACAGGTCATCGGCAATGACACCTCCGTGGCCCTGTCGTCGACCAACGGCGCGTTCGAGCTCAACGTCGGCATCCCCGTCATGGCCTCGAACCTGCTCGAGTCGATTCGCCTGCTCGCGAACGCCTCGACCGTCATGGCCGAGAAGATGATCGACGGGCTCACCGCCAACGAGGAGCGTGCCCGCTTCCTCGCCGAGGCGAGCCCCTCCATCGTCACCCCGCTGAACAAGGTCATCGGCTACGAGGCGGCCGCGAAGATCGCCAAGCACGCCGTGGCCAACAAGATGACCGTCAAGGAAGCGACGATCGCTCTCGGCTTCGTCGAGAACGGCTCCATCACCGAGGCGGACCTCGACAAGGCCCTCGACGTCACCACGATGATCGGCAGCTACAAGTAAGCCTCCGATCTGACAGAACGAAACGGCGCCCGGACGATTTCGTCCGGGCGCCGTTTCGTATTGGCGGCCCATTTCGAGTCCCGTCGACCGCCCACCCCAGCGTCGACCGGTCACCGAACAGCACGCGACATCGGCGGTAACGTCAGCGGTCGGCGACCAGAGCAGCGGCTCAGGACCGGAACGGGTCGAATTCCTCGAGCACATCGGTGACCAGGGCGGCGATCTCCGATCGCTCCGACCGCGTCAGCGTGACATGCGCGAACAGTTCGTGGCCCTTGAGCTTCTCGATCACCGCGGCGACTCCGTCGTGCCTGCCCACTCGCAGGTTGTCGCGCTGGGCGACATCGTGGGTGAGCACCACCTTCGAGTTCATTCCGATGCGTGAGAGCACGGTCAGCAGAACATTGCGCTCCAACGACTGCGCTTCATCGACGATGACGAATGCATCGTGGAGGGACCGTCCGCGGATGTGCGTGAGCGGAAGCACCTCGAGGATCTCCCTGTTGACCACCTCGTCGATGACGTTCTTGCTCACCAGCGCACTGAGGGTGTCGAATACGGCCTCCGCCCAGGGGTTCATCTTCTCACCTTCGCTGCCGGGCAGGTAGCCGAGGTTCTGCCCGCCCACTGCGTAGAGGGGGCGGAAGACCATGATCTTCGAGTGTTTGTTCTCCTCGAGCACCTTCTGCAGGCCTGCCATGAGGGCCAGCGCGGACTTCCCCGTTCCGGCTCGCCCTCCCATCGACACGATCCCCAGTGCATCGTCGAGCAGCATGTCGATGGCGATCCGCTGTTCCGCCGACCGCCCGTGAACGCCGAAGATGTCACGATCCCCGCGCACCATCGACACTCGGTTGCCGCTGCGCACACGTCCCAGGCCGGATCCGCGCGGTGAGGTGATGACGACACCGGTGTTGACCACCTCGTCGGAGACATCCTCGGTGACGACCGACCCCGAGTCGTAGAACTCGCTCATCTGCTCGTCGTCGAGGCCGAGCTCGCTCATCCCGGTGAACCCGGAGTCGACGGCCAGCTCCGCCAGATACTCCTCCGCGTGCAGCCCCAGGGCCGATGCTTTCACTCGCATCGGCACGTCCTTGGTCACGACGACCACATCACAGCCTTCGGCAGAGAGGTTGCGGGCCACGGCCAGGATGCGGGTGTCGTTCTCCGTCCGGTCGAAGCCGACCGGCATCGTGGAGGCGTCGATGTGGTTGAGCTCGACCCGCAGCGTTCCGCCCGCATCACCGACCGGAATTGGCTGGTCCAATCGGTCGTAGTCGGATCGGAAGTCGTCGAGGATGTGGAGGGCTTTGCGAGCCGTGAATCCGAGTTCGGGATGATTGCGTTTGCCCTCGAGTTCGGAGACGACGATGAGCGGGATGACGACGTGGTGTTCGGCGAAGCGCAGAAGCGCTCCGGGATCCGACAGCAGCACCGAGGTGTCGAGAACGTAGGTGTGGACTTTTTCAGCCATGAGGACCTCTGAGGCGTGAGTTCCGCCGAGATCCGGTTCTGACATCCCCCGATCTCGGGTTGGTGTCGACCAACTACAGCCAACCTAACCCGGTTCGCTCCCGCAGACGGTAGCGGCACGCGTGCTCGGGCAAGTCGGGGTCATGAACTTCGAGTGAATGCGGGATTCCGCCGTCAGACGGCCGGTAGGTCTCACTGGCGGCGGGCACGGCCTATTTGCCGAAGCGCCGCTGCCGCAGACCGTAGTCGCGCACGGCTCGGAGGAAGTCCGTACGGCGGAAGTCCGGCCAATAGGCTTCGCAGAAGTAGAACTCCGAATAGGCGCTCTGCCACATGAGGAAACCGGAGAGTCGCTGCTCTCCCGAGGAGCGGATGATGAGGTCGGGATCGGGTTGGCCCTTGGTGTAGAGATGTTCGCCGATCTGCTCCGGCGACAGTTCGGAGATGATCGACTCCAGGTCCGTGCCGTCGTCGGTCCGTGTGCGCAGCAGGGACTTCACCGCATTGACGATCTCCTGCCGACCGCCGTAGCCGACGGCGACGTTGACGCGCATTCCACAGTCCTCAGTCGTCGTCACCGCTTCCAGGCGGGCCCGCAGATCCGGGGGAACGATGTCGAGGTCACCGACGAGCTGGACGCCGACGCCGTCGAGTGCGGCGATCTTCTCCACCAGGTCCGAGATGATCTCGATGAGGATCGACACCTCTTCTGCCGAGCGGGCGAGGTTCTCTTTGGACAGAACGTAGAGAGTGACGATCTCCACATCGATCTCGTGGCACCAGCCGAGGAACTCGACGATCTTCGCCGCTCCGGCGCGGTGACCGTCAGCGGTCGTCGCACCGAACTCCTTGGCCCACCTGCGGTTGCCGTCGGTGATGACTCCGACGTGTCGTGGAACCGGAACCGACTTGTCGAGCTCACGTTTGAGCCGTCGCTCGTACAGCCGATAGAGCAGGTTCACGGGTCGCGCCACAGCTGTCCTCTTCCACATGGGTCGTCGGTCGGTTCGAATACTGTACAGACTACTAGCCGACGATGCTGAATGAGGCCTCAGGTCCGCTGGCTACTATGGAGCTATGAATGCTTCGCTCACCGATTCCTCTCCGGTCGTTCCCGACGGCTCCGGGCCGGTCGGTTCAGCAGGTGCGGATGATGTTCCGCCCGTCGATGACCACCGCATCGCCCGTCGCCGCTCAGCACTGCGCGCCGAATTGACGAAGTTGGCGGGTCAGGTCAAGCCGAAGCTGCGCGGCTGGTTCCACGCTGGGGCGTTCCCTCTGGCGATGATCGGCGGCCTGGCACTGGTGATCATCTCCCCGACCATTGAGTCGCGCATCGCCGCCGCGATCTTCGCCGTCACCGGCATGCTGCTCTTCGGCACCTCCGCCGTCTATCACCGCGGCCGCTGGCGCACTCGCGTCCGCCTCGTCCTGCGGCGGCTCGACCACGCGAATATCTTCCTCATCACCGCCGGCACGTACACACCGCTGGCAGTGCTGATGCTCCGCACCGACCAGGCAGTCCTCCTGCTGTCCGTGCTGTGGGGTGCCGCCGCACTCGGCGCTGCCTTCCGTACGATCTTCACCACCGCGCCGAGGTGGCTCTTCGTCCCCATCTACGTCGGGTTCGGCGTCGCCGGAGTCGGATACATTCCCCAGATCTGGGACACGAACTTCGCCGTCGGTCTCCTCGTCGTCCTCGGCGGCGTGTGCTACATCGCCGGAGCGGTGATCTACGGGATCAAGCGGCCGAATCCCTCACCGAAGTGGCTCGGCTTCCATGAGATCTTCCACATCTTCACGATCCTCGGCTACGGCTGCCACCTCGCCGCGCTCATCATCGCCGCCGTCGCAGCCTACTGAGCCCCATTCATCTGAATCCGCACTGACAGACAACGGCGCGATCACCGATCGGTGATCGCGCCGTTGTCTGTGGGCTCAGGACCTCAGGGCCTCGGGGTTCAGAGTCTCAGCCTCGTTCATGCCGTTCGTCGGAGAATGCGGAGGAATCGGTCGGCACTTCCGTCGAGCCGCCTCGGCGATCCGCATCGGATGCTCCGGTATCGACGGCTGCGTCGGAGTCGCTTTCAGCGGTCTCCGGTTCGGGTACCTCCGGCCCCGAGAGCTTCGACTGGTTGGGCACCACATGCCTGCGCAGCGGGATCGGGTAGGCGTCGCTGGCGCTCGAGTGCGCCCGCACCCGACGGACACGACGCATGAGGTCCCGGATGAGGAAGATCGTCAGGATGACAATGGCGAGGGTGGCCAGAAAGCCGATGGTTCCAGGCGTCACCAGATCCGGGTCCGGTGTGCCTCCGTCCGGAGTCGGGGCTGGAGAGGACGCGAAGATCATGCGCGGGTGTCGCTTTCGGTCGGGACGGCGTAATCAGCGTCGAGGTCGTCGGCAGGCGGCGAGTCCGGGAGCATCCCCTCGTCGGGAACGCGACGACCGTCATCGAAGGTCACGGCGGCGAACAGATCGGTCTCCTGGAAGTCCAGTTCCCGGTTCAGCGGTTCTCGGCCGGTGAGGTCGAGAGCCAGTTCGAACTCTTCGGTCGGCCAGTACGTGCGAGCGGCCTTACGGGACGCGGAGAAGAAGCCGCCTTCGGGGTCGATCTGAGTGGCGTGGGAGAGCAGCGCACGATCGCGGGCAGAGAAGAACTCGGAGCAGGAGATGCGGGTGCTCAGCCAATTGTGGCGCTGGTTGTCACGCTTCTTGAAATCCTCGAGGTGGTCGGCGAACGGGGACTCGAGTCCCGCCTCGAGCATCTTCTCGTGGATCGTGATCCACTTCTTCGCCGACAGGTCCTGGTTGAAGTAGATCTTCTGCACCTGCCACGGTTCGCCGAGCTCTGGATGCGCGGTCGCATCTGCGGCGGCTTCGACGGCGGCCATGGTCACGGCGTGGTTCTTGATGTGGTCGGGGTGAGGATATCCGCCGAGCTCGTCGTAGGTGGTCACCACCTGAGGTCGGAAGGTGCGGATGATATGCACGAGGGGAAGCATCGCCACCTCGTCGGGGACCCGATAGAAGCATCCGGGAGGAGTCTGGTTGTCGAAATCGCCGTCGGGCAGTCCCGAGTCGACGTGACCGACCCAGACATGTTCGGCACCGAGGGCTGCGGCAGCGGTCGCCATCTCCTCCCGACGGAGACCGGCGATGTCGCGGCTGGCCTTCGGGCTCTGCAGGAGAGCAGGGTTGAGGATATCGCCGGCCTCGCCACCGGTCATGGTGGCGATGAGCACCCGGGCACCCAGTGAAGCGTACTTCGCGCTCGTTGCCGCACCCTTGGAGGATTCGTCGTCGGGGTGGGCATGGACGGCCAACAGGCGCAGCCCATGGTACGGAAGCGAAGTCATATCCTAAATGTCCCTTTCGATTTCAGCCTGGTGGCCACCTGCTGCCGGCGCTGCGACTGACATGATCGCCGGCAGAGGATCGACTACTCTAGGTTAGTGCGCGAAGTACTTAAAGAGGAATTCAATGACTGAGGTAACAGTGGCACCACCACTGCATGATGATCGCTACGGCCGGACCAGCAGACCCAAGCGAGAGCTGAGTCGTCGGGCGAAGATCATCGCCGTCATCGTCCTCGCCGTGGTGGTCGCCGTCATCGCTGTCTGGGCATTCCGCCCGCAGACGAATCCCACAACACCGCGCACTCTTGACTATTCGGTTGTCGACGATTCTTCAACGCGCGTCAGCGTCGGAATATTTCCTGATCAGAAACGCGACGTGCACTGCATCGTCCAGGCCACGAATGAGCAGGAAGCGATCGTCGGATTCACCGAGGTCACCGTTCCCGCCGATCCGAACGCCGATCCGAATTCGCCGAAGCGCATCGACGTGGACCTGGCCACAACTCAGCTGGCCGCCTCCGGCCACGTGGACTCCTGCTGGTTCGAATAGGCCGAACCTTCCACCGCCTGGTGTAAGCACAGGAACCCGGTCGCACGAGTCTCTTCGAATAGTTCTCGCACGGGAACACATCTTGCGGCCGCGAACCTCCGCCTCACGGCCGGGGACGTGATCGAACTCATCGTTTTTCTCCGCAGATGCGTTACACTGTAGTTTCATTCAACTTCCGGGCGTGCCCATACGCCCGGTTTTTTCGTTGCCTGACACGCCCGTCAGTGCACCGACCGAAGAAGGAGAAGTCATGACCGAGGAAGTCACCCAGGAAGAGACATGGTTGACCCAGGAAGCCTTTGACCGCCTGTCGAAGGAACTCGAGCATCTCTCCGGACCGGGTCGTGCAGAGATTGCTGAGAAGATCGAAGCCGCCCGCGACGAGGGTGACTTGAAGGAGAACAGCGGATATCACGCAGCGCGTGATGAGCAGGGCAAACAGGAAGCACGCATCCGCCAGCTCGAAGTGCTGCTGCAGAATGCGAAGGTCGGCTCCAGCGACAGCGACGGCAAGACCGTGGCACCCGGAACCGTCGTGACCGCCAGCGTTGCCGGCAACTCCATGCGATTCCTGCTGGGCAACCGCGAGATCGCCGGAGACTCCGACATCGACGTCTTCTCGGAGAAGTCGCCGCTCGGAGCGGCTGTCCTCGGCGTCAAGGTCGGAGACAAGACCTCATACGAGGCTCCGAACGGCAAGACCATCGAGGTCAAGGTCGATTCCGTCGAAGCCTTCACCGGCTGATCGAGACCGAACAGAAGTGGGCGGGTGCGATCGCACCCGCCCACTTACCTATTCACTTCGGATCAGGCGAACCCTTCGTTCCTGACTCGCCGGAGTCGCTCGAACCGGAACCTGATGCACGCTCGACTTCCGCGGACTCGTGGACGGCATCGGTGAGCCGTTCCTTCGCCGTCTCGAGGACTGCAGTGGCCTCGCGTTCGTCCGGGTCGCCCTCGGCGTCGTCCTCCGCTTCGTCCTCGTCCGAATCACCGGCGTTCGTGCGCACGATATAGCTGACGACGCTGTTGAGCACGGCCACCAGGGGAACGGCGAAGAGAGCGCCGACGATGCCGAAGAGGAAGCCGCCTCCGGTGACTGCGAGGATCACAGCCAGCGGATGGACCGATACTGCCTTGCCCATGAGGAACGGCTGGAGGACCTGGCTTTCGATCTGCTGGACGGCAATGACAACCGCGAGCATGATGACGGCGCTGACCAGACCGTTCGAGACCAACGCCACGAGCACTGCCACCGCGCCGGAGGCGATGGCGCCGACTACAGGGACGAACGAGGTGAGGAAGACGAGCACGGTCATGGGGATGACCAGCGGGATTCCCAGGAACGCAGCGCCGATGCCGATGCCGATCGCATCGACGGCGGCGACGAGGATCTGGACCCGCACGTACTGCACGAGAGTCGTCCACCCTTTCAGCGCGGCACCGGTGGCTACGGGACGGGCCGGGACCGGAAGCAGGTTCATCACCCACCTGAAGATGTTCTGCCCGTCGTAGAGGAAGAAGAACGTCGCGAACAGACACACGGCCATACCGGTGAGGAAGGTGCCCACCGAGGAAGTGGCTTCCAATGCCCCGCCGAGGAGCTGGCTGCTGTTGTTCTGGAAGAACTTCGTGGCAGTATCGATCGCATCGTTCATATAGCTCGAGATCGTCGAAGCATCGATGCCGAAAGGACTCGAAGCCAGCCATCCGCTGATTCCGGACACACCGGCGATGACCTGTTTGACGAGGTCGGGCATGCCGGAATAGATCTGCTGACCGACGAGGCCGAAGAGTCCGAGCACGACGACGATGAACCCGATGAAGGAGATCGCGGCGGCCCCGCCTCGAGGCACGCCCTTCTTCTTCAGCCATCCGGTCAGGGGCGCGAGCAACGCTGCCAGCAGCAGGGCGATGAGCACGGGCAGCACGACGCTGGAGATCTTCGACAGCAGCCAGAGTGCCACACCGATCGCCACGAGCACGACGATCGACCGCCACGACCACGCAGCGGCGAGCTTGAGACCGGGAGCCACATACGGTTTGGCCTCGGCTTCGATTCGGCTGAGTGCGATCTCCTCGGGACTGACCGCCTGCGATGTGGTCACGTCGGGTTCGGACTCGGAGTGAGAGGATCCGCGTCCGCGTCGGAACGCCTCCCATGCCCCTCGGAATCGGTTCGGAGGATGCTGCTGATCGTTTTCGCTCATGACTCAACAATAGTTGTTGATGCACTGACAAAGGTGCAATGATGACGCCGGAGGAGGGAAATCAGTGGGAAGACGCTTGATCTATACGCTGGCGACCATGGGTGCGACGGTCGTCGGCGCGGGTGCCTCGGCGGCGGGACTGCTTCGCCACCAGGCCGGATCGCTGCGCCGTTCCTTCGACGACGACAAGAACCGTCGCTTCTCCACCTTCACCGAGGCGGTCGCCGCCCCGCGTGAGAACGACGATGGCGACTCCGCGGCGCTGGCCATCATCGGAGACTCCTGGCTGTGCGGGGTCGACGTCGACCCGGGGCAGGCGCCCCCGACTCTCATCGGGAGAGGCCTGGCGCGGATGCTCGGCACCACCGTCCGGGTCCAGACAACCGCTCGCCCCTCGGCGCTGTCGGATGATCTGCACCGGCAGGTCGACGAAGTCCTGCGTTCGCCGTGGCTCTCCCGTCAGCTTTCGGACCGCTGGAGCGACGACCGCCGGTTCGCGATCATCTCGATCGGCACCGGCGACATCATCCACCCGATCCAGGCGACCATCGGCGTGCCCGTGCTCAACCAGGCCATCAACCGGCTCCAACGCGAGGGCCGCTACACCGTGTTCGTTCTCGTCTGCCCCAATCTCGGTGGTCTGCCGGGACTGCGCGATCCGCTCAAGACGTCGCTGCGCCGAACCTCTCGGGTCCTCGCCGGCTCTCAATGGCTGGCTGCCCTGGCCGCGCGTGCGGTTCCGCTGCGGTCGACGGGATCGCTGAGCGGAACGACACGCCGGTCTCTGCTCAACGGCTCGGGCCGATTCCCCAGCGAACTCGGCTATGCGCAGCTGTCCTCGACGCTGCTGGCCGCGATCGCCGAACGCATCGATGCACCGGTCGTCGTCGACCGCAGCCTCGACATCCCGGAGAAGGGCGAAACCGCGCGCCGTCACGAACTGGTCCCCGGCACCGGGGCGCAATCTGCGGCTCAGAACGATTCGGATGTCGAGGCGCGGACCGGTGCCGAGGCGCAGCCAGTTGCCGAAGAACCAGCGGTGACAGAAGACGCCAGCCCCGAACCGATCCCGAATCGTTCGGAAGCAGCCTCGTGATCCCTGTCGTCCTCGCCTCCCAGTCCCCTTCACGTCGCCAGATCCTCCGGGACGGCGGGATCGACCCGGTCATCATCGTCTCCGAGGTCGACGAACGTGCCATCGAGGACGATTTCACCGGTTCCGTCGGCGAACTCACCACAGCGTTGTCGGAGGCGAAGGCTCGTGCGGTCATCGACCGGATCACCGCGTCTGCTCCCCCGACTCTTGACGGCGCGGGCACCGTGGTCGTCATCGCCGGGGATTCCCTGCTCGAATTCGACGGACAGGCCATCGGCAAACCGGGAACGGCCGAACGCACTCGCGCCGTGTGGTCGGCGATCGCCGGCCAGTGGACACAGCTGCATTCGGGCCATACGGTCGCCGTGCTCACGCGGGCGCAGCAGGCGAACGGCGCAGTCGACCGGGCTTCAGATGACGGCCGCGGCGATGATGCCGCCCGAACCGACTCGGCGCCCTTCGAACTCGGCGCCCTGCGCTCGCAGCGGTCGGCCACCTCGGTGCTCATCGGCTCACCCACCACGGAGGAGCTCGAAGCGTACATCGCCACCGAAGAGCCCTTCCACGTGGCCGGGGCGCTGACCATCGACGGTTACGGTGGGGCCTTCGTCGACCGGCTCGACGGCGACCACCTCACCGTGCTCGGCCTCAGCCTGCCCGTCGTGCGCGAATTGGTCACCGACATGGGCCTGTTCTGGCCCGATCTGTGGGCTCTCAAGCGGTAGACTCGTCTCTGGTTCGGTGACACGCCCGAGGACATTGAAGTTCTCGTCCCAATTTTTTATCGCTGTCCTACAAACCCTTGGTGCTGTTCTCTAAATTGTTCTGTGATCGTACAAAGGAGCACCATGACCACAGTCCTCTCCGACTCCACGACCTCGGCACTGAGCACCACTGTTCCGACCGGGGCCGTCCGCCGAGTCCTCATCGCCAACCGCGGTGAGATCGCTCTGCGCATCATCCGGGCCGCCCACGACCTCGGCATCAAAGCCGTCGCCGTGTACACCCGCGCCGATTCCGATGCCGACTTCGTCGAACTCGCCGACGACGCGTGGCTGCTGGACGGGTCCGGAGCCGGGGAGACGTATCTCGACATCGAGAAGATCCTCGCCTTGGCCAAGCGCTCCGGCGCCGATGCCGTCCACCCCGGTTACGGCTACATGGCCGAGAACGCGCAGTTCGCTCAGGCCGTCATCGATGCCGGGCTGATCTGGGTCGGTCCTCCCCCGGCGGCGATCGAGCTCCTCGGTGACAAGTCCGGAGCCCGTGCCGTCGCCGAAGCCGTCGACGCTCCGGTTGCGCCCGGTTCCGACGGCGCCGTGGCCGATCTGACAGAAGCCGCCGAGGTGGCCGACCGGATCGGATTCCCCGTCGTCGTCAAGGCCGTCCACGGTGGAGGCGGGCGTGGTTTCCGCGCCTGCGCCGCTGCCGAGGATCTCGAGGCCGCCTATACTGCGGCGACCCGCGAGGCGCAGAGTGCCTTCGGGCGCGGTGAGTGCCTCATCGAGAAGCAGATCGTGCGCCCTCGTCACCTCGAGACCCAGTGCCTGGCCGATGCCCACGGCAACGTGCGGATCGTGTCCACGCGTGACTGCACTCTGCAGCGCCGCAACCAGAAGATCATCGAGGAGGCGCCCGCTCCGTTCCTCACCGCCGAGCAGGAGCGCATCGTCTCCGAAGCCTCGGCACGCCTGCTCGCCCACGTCGGCTACGTCGGCGCAGCGACGTGTGAGTTCCTCCTCGGCGAGGACGGCACGATCATCTTCATGGAAGCCAATGCGCGCATCCAGGTCGAGCACACCGTCACCGAGGAAGTCACCGGAGTCGACCTCGTCGGTTGGCAGGTGCGCATCGCTTCGGGCGAGGCCCTGCCCGACGAATTCCCCGCCGTGCGCGGTCACTCCTTCCAGTTCCGCATCAACGCCGAAGACCCCACGACGTTCTTCCCCGCCACCGGCGCAGTGAAGAACTACCGCGCGCCTTCGGGTCCCGGAGTGCGTCTGGATTCGGGCATCGGCGAAGGCAGCGTCGTCGGCACGGACTTCGACCCGATGCTGGCCAAGCTCGTCGTCACGGGTGCCACCCGTGATGAGGCCCTGGCCCGAGCACGCCGGGCGCTGTCCGAATACCGCATCGAGGGCGTCTCGACGCTGCTGCCGCTGCATCGGGTGCTCGTGAACGAACAGGCCTTCGCCACCGATTTCAAGGTCTGGACCAACTGGCTCGAAACCGCTTTCGTCAATCCGCTTGTCGATCCACAGCTAGGAGAACAGATGAGTACTGCAACCGACAGCTTCAGCGTTGTGGTCGAGGTCGATGGCCGCCGCATGACCGTTTCGGTCCCCAAGGACGTCATCTCGGACCTCGGTCATGTCCCCAGCCCCAGCGTGCCGCGGCGCAAGCGCGGGCTGAGCAGCCGCAAGGGCGCGAAGATCGCCGACGATTCGAATGCGCTCAACGCTCCCATGCAGGGCACCATCGTCTCCGTCTCCGTCAACCCCGGTGACACCGTCGAAGCCGGTGACACCCTGGCCGTCATCGAGGCCATGAAGATGGAACAGCCGCTCAAGGCCGGTCACTCCGGCACCGTCTCCGAGGTGCTCGTCGACGCAGGCGCCTCGGTGAAGTCCGGTGAGGCGATCATCCGCTTCGCCGGCTGAACCGGTCCGGTGCCTGCCTCCGTTCGCTGCGGCCTGAGGTCAGGAGTCACGAGCACAGAAGTCCCTGCCCGGATCACCGTCTAAGCTCGGTGATCCGGGCAGTGATGTATTCGGATTCGGCATCATTGCCGGGACATTCCAGACCGGCGGCATAGGCGTCCTCTGCCTCCGCCGTGCGACCGAGTTCGTCGAGGGTGATCGCCCGTGCGATGTGGAAGGGCCGGTAACGCAGCAGCTTCGTATCGTCGGCCAGTTGGTCCAGGGCGCTCATGGCCGCTTCGGGGCCCGAGACCCGCCCGAGGACGATCGCGGTGTTGAGAGCGACGACCGGCGACGGATCGAGGCCGGACAGCACCCGATAGAGCAAGAGGATCTGCTTCCAGTCAGTGTCGACGAATCGCGCGGCGTCGGCGTGAAGGGCCGCGATCGCAGCCTGGATGGTGAATGCCCCGGCTCCCGGTTCGCCGGCGGCCACGTCGACGAGTCCGATCCCTTCGGCGATGAGGCGTGAGTCCCACAGGCTGCGGTCCTGCTCCGCCAGCGGCACCGGCTGGCCATCCGGCGTCACACGGGCGGTCTCACGTGCCCGTGTGAGCAGAAGCAGAGCCAGCAGGCCACGGGCTTCGGTCTGCTCGGGCAGGTATCCGACGAGCAGTCGGGCCAGCCGGATGGCTTCGTGCTGCAGATCGACTCGAGTATGTGCGGGTCCTGCCGTGGCGTTGATGCCCTGAGTGAAGATGAGATAGAGGACGCGCAGCACTCCGGGCAACCGGTCACCGAGTTCAGCGGGCGCGGGGCGGCCGAAAGGAATCCCGGTCTTGAGGATCCGCTGCTTGGCACGGACGATCCGCTGCTGCATCGTCGCGGTCTCGATGAGGAACCCGGCGGCCACCTCGGCGGTGGTCAGCCCCGAGAGGAAGCGCAGGATGAGCACGATGCGTTCGTCCTCGATGCGCAGGCGGGCGAGGTGCCGGGTGCGCACCTCATCGGAGCGGATGAGATCGATGGCACGGTTCTTCGCCGTGGCCATCAGCGAGCAGCCGCCCGCAGTCGTCCTCGCTGATCTCCTGGTCGAATTCCATGAATTCTTCTGGGTCCGCTCCGCCGTCCTCACCGCAGTCAGGATCCTGTGTGCGTCCCATGAGCAGAAGTGCGTACTTCAAGTCGTTCTCCTTCGTCATTCCTCATGTCATGCCGGGCGGCCTGACACCACGATGACGGTCGAGGAGCGACCGGATCGACAGCTGCGGAGAAAAACTTTCCTGCGATCGTCGGATCGACGGTTCAGAGGTGACGGTGGAGTTTCCGTGCCGCTTCGGTCAGCGAACCGCTCACCGAGGGGTAGACGACGAAGGAGGCGGAAAGCTGATCGACGGTCAGCCGGTTCTCCACTGCCATGGTGATCGGCAGGATGAGCTCACTGGCTCGGGGACCGACGACGACTCCGCCGAGGATGGAGCCAGACCCGCGCCGAGCGAAGATCTTGACGAAGCCGTCCTCGATGCCGAGCATCTTGGCGCGCGGGTTCGTGTCCAACGGCAGCATCACGGTATCGATGTCCGTCGGGTTCTCGCGGTAGTTCTGCTGAGTGAAGCCGACGGTGGCGATCTCGGGTGCGGTGAACACGTTCGATGCGACATTGCGCAGTTTGAGCGGCTGCACGGCGTCGCCGAGCGCGTGGTTCATGGCGATCCGTCCCTGCATCGCCGCCACCGAGGCCAGCGGCAGCACACCGGTGCAGTCACCGGCTGCGTAGATTCCGGCCCGCGAGGTCCGCGAGACGCCGTCGACGACGATGTGTCCGGACTCGCTGACGCGGACACCGGCCTTCTCCAGGCCGAGACCTTCGGTGTTCGGAATCGAACCGACGGCCATGAGGCAGTGGGATCCTTCGACACGGCGACCATCGGCGAGCACCACTTCGACTCCGTCGTCGGTGCGAGTCACCGAGGCGGCGCGGGAGCGGGAGAGGACATTCATGCCCTTGTTGCGGAAGACGAATTCGAGCACATCGGCTGCGTCCTCGTCCTGGCCGGGCAGGACCTTCTCACGCGAGGACACGAGGGTCACCTCGGTGCCCAGTGCCCGATAAGCCGAAGCGAACTCGGCACCGGTGACACCGGAGCCGACGACGATGAGGTGTTCGGGCAGTTCGTCGAGGTCGTACAGCTGAGTCCAGGTGAGGATGCGCTCACCGTCAGGCTGCGCAGTGGGCAGCTCACGCGGGTGGGCGCCGACCGAGAGCAGGATCGTCGAGGCCTCGAGGATGTACTCGGTGCCGCCGGATTCGACAACATGGACCTGGTCGCGACCGGCCAGAGTCGCCTTGCCCTGGATGGCTTTGACACCGGCCCGAATGAGGCCTTCGTAGATGTCGTTGGCCTGAGCGTCGGCAAGGGAGAGGATGCGCTTGTTGACCGCTTCGAGGTCGGCGGTGACTCGGCGCGCAACTGCATCGGTGTCCTCGGAGTTCTCGATCCGGATTCCAAGCCCGTCGGAGCGCTCGATCTCGTCCATCATCTCCGCGGTGGCGATGAGCGACTTCGATGGCACGACGTCGGTGAGCACGGCGGAACCACCGCACCGATTCTGCTCGATGAGCATGACATCGGCACCGAGCTGAGCCGCGACGAGCGCGGCTTCGTAGCCGCCGGGGCCGCCGCCGATGATGACGACGCGATCTGCAGTGGAATCAAATTCAGTGTTCACATACTGATTGTCTCAAATCGCTACGATGCTGGCGAACGGCCCCCTGGGGATCGACCGAATGGTTCCTTTGGGATCTGTTGGAGGGTCGGTCATGAACCGGTCCGCAATCGGTCCGGCTACGGTCCTATCAGTTCGGGTCGACCACCTCGGCGGTGTCCTTGTGCAGGCTCGACAGACGCACATAGGACTGGGCGTTCTGCCGGAGCTTCTCCACTCCTTCATCGGTCATCTCCCGGCGCACCTTCCCCGGCACACCTGCGACGAGCGACCGTGCGGGGATCTGCGTGCCTTCGAGGACGACGGCGCCCGCGGCGACGAGGGATTCGCTGCCGATATGGGCGTCGTTGAGCACTGTGGAGTGCATTCCGATGAGCACATCGTCATCGACGACGGCACCGTGGACGAGCGCTTGGTGGCCGATGGAGACGCGGGCGCCGATGACGACGGGTTTGCCGGCGTCGGTGTGCATGACGGTGTTGTCCTGCACGTTCGAGTCCTCACCGATCGTGATAGGGGCGGCCTCGGCGCGCAGAACACAGCCGTAGAAGACGCTGGCGCCCTTCCTCACGTGCACGTCGCCGACGAGAGTGGCACCGGCCGCGACGAACGCATCCGGATCGATCTGCGGTGTATGTCCGCCGACGGAGACGATGCGTGGGCTGGCGAGATCGTTGGTCATGAGTCCTCCATTGGTTCACAAGGCGTCGGTGCGCATTCACCTGCTGTCTGCATGTGACTGACAGTCTAGGCGGAGAGGCTCAGACAGGTCCGAAAAGACGAATCGCGGACCGATTTGCGCGATTGCCCTCATAGCAGGACAATGGTGAAAATTCTTGTCAGAAATTTCACACTGCCGGACCCTTGTGCGCCCAATTGCGTTATGTGAACCTTGACTGTGAGAGTTGCACGCCCGGAATTCGGGCGTAGTCAACCGCGTTCACTGAATTCGTCGAAAGGTCACCATGGATTGGCGACACCGTGCAGCATGCCTCAATGAGGATCCGGAGCTCTTCTTCCCGATCGGCAACACCGGACCCGCGCTGCTCCAGATTGAGGAAGCAAAGACTGTCTGTCGCCGTTGTGAAGTCGCAGAGACCTGCCTTCAGTGGGCCCTCGAATCCGGTCAGGATGCCGGAGTCTGGGGCGGTCTGAGCGAGGACGAGCGTCGCGCTCTCAAGCGTCGTGCCGCTCGCGCCCGCCGCGCCGGCTGAGTCGCCGGCCATTGAGAAGGCGGTCCGCTGGACTGCCGAAGCCATAACTGAATCACCAGTCACACCTGCACCGAAGACTGAGTCCCTTGTTCCGACGGCGAATGTTCGTCGTCGGAACAAGGGACTCAGTCGTGGGTGCGGACGGGCATCCGGCCGAATATCGACCGACGCCGGAGCTTGGCAGCTCTGCGGGTCGGTCCGACGGGCCTCGCTCAGTCGTAGGAGTCCGGGCGCAGCGGAACATCGAGGACGGCGACTGTTCCGCCGCCTTCGCGCGCCTGCCATTGGATCGAACCTGCCAAGTCGGCCGAGACCAGGGTGCGCACGATCTGCGTGCCCAGACCATTGCCCGGATTCTGCGTCTCTCCCAACCCGATGCCGTCATCGGCGATCGTCACGCTCAGGTGGTCGCCGTTGCGCTCCGGGGTCACCCACACATGGCCGTTGAGCGTCTCCCCCGGTTCCAGGCTCTCCAGGTTCTCGGTGGGGAATCCGTGTTCGATCGCGTTCGTGATCAGCTCCGTGATGGCCAGGGCCAGGGAGGTGGCATCGGCGGAGGAGATGGTTCCGAAGCTTCCGCACCGTTTGAGTTCGATATGCACCAGAGGGCTGGTCAGCTCAGGAGTCAGCCGCAGTCCCTTATCGACGACTTCGTCGAAGTCCACTTCGGATTCGACGCCTTGGCTGAGCACATCGTGGACCACGGCGATGATCGAGACCCGACGCATCGCCTCGGTCAGCGCACCCTTGGCCTCGGGACTGTCGATGCGGCGGGTCTGCAGCCGCAGCAGGGCGGACACGGTCTGCAGATTGTTCTTCACCCTGTGGTGCATCTCCTTGATCATCGCGTCGCGTGAGAGCAGCTCACGTTTGCGGCGGCGGATCTCGGAGACGTCACGGGCGAGGACGATCGCACCGACGCGCTCGCCCTCGTCCGTCAGCGGAATCGCGCGCAGGGACACACTCGTGCGCCCGACTTCGAGTTCGGTCCGCCACGGGGCACGCCCGGTGAGCACCAGCGGGAGCGTCTCATCGACCTGACGCAGCTCGGCGCTGAGGTTCGAGACCACCTCGGAGAGATAGCTGCCTTCGATCTCTCCTCCGTAGCCGAGCCGGTGCATGAGCGATACGGCGTTCGGGGAGGCATACTGCACATGCGAATCGCGGTCGAGGATGAAGATGCCGTCGCCGACTCGCGGTTCGCCGTGCCGGGCCCCGGACGGGGCATCGCGATCGGGGAACGTTCCCTGCACGATCATGCGCATCAGAGCCATCGCCGTCTCCCGGTAGTACTTCTCCAGGCGAGACGAACCTCTGCGTCGGACCTCCTCCGAATACCGGACGACGAGCGCGATGGCCTCGCCGCTGCGGATGATCGGCACCGCCTCGGCGAGGATGTCAACGCCGGAGGATCCGGCGCTGATTCCCATCTCTCTAGCCGCGGCAACGTGGGAGACAGAGCTGCGGGTGCTGCTGGCCTGGTCGAGCAGCTCCTTCTCCAGACCGGTCGCACGTGCTCCGATCAGGTCCCGATTGAACAGTGTCGCCCCGGTCGTCGATCGGGCATGCGCCAGGACCGTGTAGGCACCGCTGGGAGACGGGACCCACAGCACGAGGTCGGCAAAGGAGAGGTCCGCCAACAGCTGCCAGTCCCCGACGAGCAGATGGATGTGTTCGACGTCTGACTCATCCGTAATGCCCTCGGCCGCGAGCAGTTCGTTGAGCACCATACGTTCCTCCAAGGTGAGATCAGCAGACCCGCGTTGTCCGCGGATCTGCTGAGATGTCGATGTTCAGACGCTACCACTTGATCGGTCGGCATTCGGGCCCGCCGAGGCGACCGTGTCCGAACGATCCTAACCGACCGGCCGATCGTGGTCGCCCTGCCGGTCGCGGCCGCCTGTGTTGTCGACCGCGACCGGAATCAGCCTCAGCCGTTGTGTTCGCTCTCCCAGGCCGAGGAGCGGACCATCGACCGCAGCGAGCGCAGCAGCACCGACAGCGGCGCCTGGGTGACGGAGTCGAGTCCGAGGATCGTCTCCGTCGTCTCCAGCACCCGCCCGACGACAGTCTCGTTGCGTTCGAGCCATTCGGCCAGCCGCTGCTTCGCTCGTTCGTCCGGGGTTCCGGAGATCGGCGAATCCGTGGCGGCCAGAACCGTTCCGGTCACCGACAGGATCGCGGCGTAGTAGTCGTCGCGCATGGATCCGCGGGCCAACGCCGACCAGCGGTCGCTGCGATCGAGCTCACCGATGAGGGTGAGGATCTGCGAGCCGGAGAAGCGTTCGTTCACGGCGTAGTAGACCTCTGCGACATCCTCGGCGGATTCGTTCGCCCGAGCGGCCAGCTGAGTGATGTCCAGCAGCACGAACTCGTCGAGCAGGGCGGCGGAGCGCCACGCGAGTTCACTCGGCACACCTTCGTCGATGTAGCTCTGCGCCGTCGCTTTCATGGTCTCTGCGTCGTAGCCGTCGACCAGGTCCGGGACCCGGGAGCGCAGAGCTTCGACGACCTTGCCGTACATCTCGATGCCGGAATCGACGTCGAGGCTGTCCGGCGCCTGCTGCACGAGCCAGCGCGAGGAGCGATCGAGCAGGCGCACATAGTCGTGCTGGAGTTTCACCTGCACCTCGGTCGTCACCTGGTTGTCGAGTGCGCACACGGCGTCGAAGAAGTCATCGAGTCCGAAGATCTCCGAGACCACGACGAACACGCGTGCGATCTGCGGCACCGACGCCGGTGTCTCTTCCAACATCCGGTAGATGTAGGTCAGTCCGCCGCGGTCGACGAGCCGGTTGACGAGCTTCGCCGTCGCGATCTCCCGGTGCAGCGGGTGTTCGGGGATGAGTTCGCCGTATTTCTCCTGCAGGGCGTCCGGGAAGTAGGACACGAGTTCGCGACGCATCCACGCCTCGTCCGGCACGGTGCTGGCGAGAACCTCATCGGCGGCGTGCATCTTCACATAGGCAAGCAGCACGGCGAGTTCGGGCGATACGTAGTAGCTGAACTCGCGTTTGGCCAGTTCGTCGGCGTTGGGAAGGAATTCGACCGCCCGGTCGAGATCGGCGTTCTTCTCCAGGTAGCCCAGCAGCCGGCCATAGGTGCCCGACATCGATTCCGTCTGGGCCCGAGCCTCGCCGAGGACGACGTTCTGCGAGTAGTTGTTCGCCAGCACCCGGTCGGCCACTTGGTCGGTGAACGAGTGGAGGACCGCCTCCCGCTCTTCGGCGGCGAAGGCTCCCTTGTGCAGGAGCGTGCGCAGGAGCAGCTTGATGTTGACCTCGTGGTCGGAGCTGTCGACGCCGGCCGAGTTGTCGACGGCGTCGGTGTTGACCTCGACGCCGCCCAGGGCGGCCTCGACACGTCCCAGCTGTGTCACACCGAGGTTGCCGCCTTCGCCGATCACCCGCGCCCGCACATCGGCGCCGTCGATGCGGATGGCGTCGTTGGACTTGTCCCCGACATCGGCGTGGCTCTCGCTCGAGGCCTTGATATAAGTGCCGATTCCGCCGTTGTAAAGGAGATCGACAGGTGCCTTGAGGATCTCCGACATGAGGTCGGCGGGGCTGCGCTTTCCGGGTTCGACTCCGAGCACCGAGGCGGCCTCGGGGCTGAGGTCGATCGACTTCGCCGATCGGGAGAAGACTCCGCCGCCGGAGGAGATGAGGTCCCGGTCGTAGTCCTGCCAGCTCGAACGCGGCAGGTCGAAGAGCCGTTGGCGTTCGACGAAGCTGCGGGCTGCGTCGGGGTTCGGATCGAGGAAGATGTCCCGGTGGTCGAAGGCCGCGACGAGGCGGATGTGCTCGCTGCGCAGCATGCCGTTGCCGAAGACGTCGCCGCTCATATCGCCGATGCCCACGACGGTGAAGTCCTCGGCGGCAGTGTTGAGTCCGAGTTCGCGGAAGTGGCGTTCGACGGATTTCCACGCGCCCCGGGAGGTGATGGCCATCGCCTTGTGGTCGTAGCCGACAGATCCGCCGGAGGCGAAGGCGTCGCCGAGCCAGAATCCGCGGCGTTCGGCGATCGCGTTGGCCACATCGGAGAACCGTGCCGTGCCCTTGTCGGCGGCGACGACGAGGTAGTAGTCGTCTCCATCGTGGCGGACGACACGGTCGGGGTGGACGACCACGCTGGAGTCGTCGCTGCCGTAGGTGAGGTTATCCGCAACCTCGAGCATGCTTTCGATGAACACCTCGTAAGCGGCCTGACCGGCGGCCATCCACGCGTCCCGATCGCTCATCGGCGGCAGCTGCTTGGGGAAGAATCCGCCCTTCGCCCCGGTCGGCACGATGAGCGCGTTCTTGACCATCTGGGCCTTGACGAGGCCGAGGACCTCGGTGCGGAAGTCATCGCGACGATCCGACCAGCGCAGCCCTCCGCGGGCGACGGTGCCGAAACGCAGGTGCACGCCCTCGACCTGCGGGGAATACACCCACATCTCCAGAGCCGGCTTCGGCTTCGGCACGAAGCTGAGCTCGTCGGGTCGGATCTTGAGCACGAGGGCGGTGGGCAGAGCACCGGATTCGTCGATGTAGTAGTTCGTGCGCAGGGTCGCCCGCAGCAGTTCCAGCGAGGAGCGCAGCACACGGTCGGCGTCCAGGCTGGCCACTTCGCTGAGGGCGGCTTCGATCGCGTCGTCGATCTCGGTCATCGTCGCTTCGCGTCCGGCGTCGTCGACGTCGGGATCGAACTTGGCGGAGAAGTAGTCGACGAGCAGCTTCGAGATCTGCGGGTTGTCGCTGTAGACCTCACCGACATAGGCGTCGGAATAGGTGAAGCCCGCCTGGCGCAGGTATTTGCCCAGTGCGCGGATGATCGTCACATGCTGCCAGGAGAGTCCGGCGACGACGAGGCGGTCGAAGACCCCCGCTTCCTTCTTGCCGTCCCAGCCGGCCATGAAGGCCTCGGCGATGCGGTCGTAGTCGTCATCGGCCAGCTCTTCGGAGAAGCTGAGTCCGAAGTCGTAGATGTACCGATGCGTTCCGTCGGCGAGGTCGAGTTCGTGGGGACGTTCGTCGACGACGTCGGCACCGAAAGCTGTGAGGAAGGGCAGGACCTCGGACAGGCTGACCCGGTCACGACGATAGAGGACGAGGCGCACGGAGGCGTCGGTGCTCTGTTCGGGACGGTAGAGGCGCACCGCCGGGCCGTGACCGGCGTCGAGGGCTTCGAACCGACCGACGTCGGCGACCGCCTCGGCGGGGGTGTGGTGCTCGCCGTAGCTGGGAGGGAACGCCTTAGCCCACAGGTCGGCCCGGGCATGCGAGGCGCCGGAGTCGCCGGTCTCGGCGGGGACGAGGAACGCGTGGACGTCTTCGGACCAGGAGCGAACGGCTCCGACGATGCGTGCCTCGACCTCGTCGGCGCCGATCTGCGGCAGTTCGCAGTCACGGGCGACGCGGGCCACGAAGTGGATGCGGGCCAGCGCGGATTCGCTCAGCAGCACATCGAAGTCGACGCTCTCGGCGTTATAGAACTCGCGCAGCACTTCCTGCACGCGCACTCTGGCGTCGGTGTTGTAGAGGTCGCGCGGGAGGTAGAGGATGACGGAGACGAAGCGCTGGTACGGGTCGGTGCGGACGAACACGCGGGACTCCCGGCGCTCCTGCATGTCGACGATCTCCATGACGACGTCATAGATCTCCTCGGTGTCCTCGTGGAGCAGGTCCTCGCGGGGATAGTTCTCGAGAACGCCGAGAAGTTCGTTGGCCGAGTGGGACCCTGTGGGGAATCCGCTGGCCGAGAGGATCTTCGCGACCTTCCTGTCGATGACCGGGATGTTGAGGACGCTGTCGTTGTAGAACTCGGGTTTGAACACTCCGACGAAGCGCCGCTCGCCGACGATCTCACCGTCGGCATCGAAGGTCTTCACGCCGATGTAGTCCATGAACGAGGATCGGATGACGCGGGAGCGGGAGTTCGCCTTCGTCAGCACGAGCACATGCGGTTCCAGCGCCTTGTCGGCGACCGCCCGGCTGAGCGGTGACTTCACGAGAGGGCGCAGGGCCGAGATGCCCATCGAGGTGTCCTCGATCGGTTCGAGGCTGCTGTGCTCGGCGTCGTGGGTGTAGTCGTATTCGCGGTAGCCGAGGAAAGTGAAGTGTCCGTCGAGCCAGGTGAGCAGGGCGGCGGCGGATTCGGCTTCGGAAGCCAGTTCCGGGCGCGGCGCGTGTGCGCTCAGCTCGGCGGCGATGTCTTTGGCCTTCGCGGCCATCGCTTGGGCGTCGCGCGCTGCCGCGGCCACGTAGTCGAGGACTCCGCGCAGGCGCTCTTCGAGTGCACCGAAGTCGCTTTCGGAGATGCGGTCGATCTCGAGGCGGATCCAGGACTGCTGCTGTGGGGCGCCGTCCTCGCTGCCGGCAGGATCTTCGGACACCGTCGGAATGCTCGCCGTGTCCGCACTGAGTGCGGGGGCTTCTGCCGGGGAGAGGATCTTCTCGTCCGGTCCGTTGCCGGTGACTGTGATGATCGGGTGGTGGACGCGGCGGATCGCCCTGCCGTTGGCGGCGAGGTCACTGACGATCGAGGACACGAGATGGGGCATGTCGGCGAGCACGATGGCGATGACCGTGTGGTTGTCGCTGAACTCCGGCGAGTCGACGCTCGGATTGTAGATCGCGATCGCCGGTCTCTGCCCGTCGTATTCGGTGCCGAGCGCGAAGTGACGGGCCGCCGCAGCCGCGTAGGCCTCGGGATCGGTCGCCCCTGTTTCGAACCGCGGATAATACGCATCGAGGAAGTTGTCGGGAGCCGATTGCCCCCTCTGTTTTCTCCACTCTTCTGCAACGTTCGAAATTGAGACCTGAGTCACTGCTTCACCTCTATGATCAACGAGCATTCGCCACGCGATTCGACGTCGAATCGTCATTCCCCACACTATGCCCAAATATCGAGAAAGGCACGCCGAGCGGCCTACGGTGAAGTAGGGTTCATTGGCTGGCAAACTGGAGCTATGCGATCTCTGACTCTCAATCATGACTATTCGGTTGATCTGTCGACATTCCTGGCCAAACTTGCCGACCCCGACGTGTGGGAGAAGCTCGGCTCCGAGGCCAGTGCCGAATACATCGACCCCGACACGGAGATGACCGTGCGGACCCCGATGCCCAAGGCCGAGTTGCCGTCGGCTCTGGCCTCTCGGCTTCCCGACAACACGGTGCTGGTCGAGGTGTACATGATTCCCGGGGATGTCCTCGGTGACGAGGCAGAGATCCGCATGTCTGCACGCGCCGCAGGCGTCCCGGTCGAGATCGATGCGGTCCTCGAGCTGCGCGAGGTCGAGTCAGTGACGAAGTTGGCCGCTCATGCCGAGATCAGCTCGTCGATCCCGATGTTCGGGGCGATGATCGAACAGGCTGTGGTCCCGATCCTGAAGAAGCGCCTGAGCGACCGGCTGCGCCGCTTCGAATCCGCCTGATCCCGGGGGCCGGCGTCGGTTCAGGCCTGGTCGCCGAGCAGCTGCTCCAGTTCGGAAGAGTCGTACCACAGCAGATCGGAAGCGCCCAGGTGGTCCTCTGCTGCGCTGGAGTCTGTGTCCTCGGCCAGCTGCACCGCCTCATCCCAGACGGCGTCCTCATCGAGGTGAAAGCTCGCAACCCGGGCCATGTCGACATCGGCAAGGGTGATGAGCTCGAAGCCCTCGGTCAGCGGCGCGGCCGGGCTGGGCTCGGGGGCGTCATAGGCCACGATGACACGCCGCTCGGGAGCCGCCTCGGCGCCGGTCTCGGTTTCAACGGGAGCGAACACCGCGTTCGCGGCCAGGGCCGCGGCGATGCACATGGCGTCGAATTCAGCGGATTCGAACTCCTCACCGCGCAGGCTGCGCCCCTGAGCGTCGGGGGCGACGGCGCGGACGTCGGTCAGCGTCGAACGCAGCGCGGTCAGGGTGGTGGGAATGTAGCAGCGAATGGCCATGCCCCTCATCCTAGTCCTGTGGTCCGCTCCCCTGGCTCACCCTGACTTTCTGTGGGCGTCCGCGGCGGGCGGCGCCGCGACGGTCACGGCCTCCGACGGATCTGCGGGAACGGCGGCGACCCGGCAGCAGCTCGTCGATCATCGCCGCAAGGTCCCCGACGAGGACGGACCGGGGATTCTGCTCGTGCAGGGTGTGGCCGGCGAGCATCGCCGCATCGGCCGTGGGCCGGTCATCTCTGAGAATGAAGTCCGGAGTGATCCGGACGAATCGGTCGAGGACTTCACTGATCCGCGTCTCAGCGGGATGGCCGACCGCACTCGAGCGTACCTTCGTGATCACCAGCCGCATCTTCTCGCGAACCGCCTCGGCCCGTGGTGTGCCGAGGAGTTTGACCAGTCGCTGCAGGCCGATCGGCTCCCCTGCCGCGAGGACGAGCACGATATCCGCGGCCTCGAGCGCGGCACGGGTGGCGCAGTGTCGATCGTAGAAGGGGTCGGCGAGGTCGTCATCGGGATCGATGCGGTCGCTGACGTCGACGATGACGACATCGTAGACCTTGGCCAGGCGTTTGAGCACAGACTCGAGGACGGAGGCACGGATCTCCGGCCACCTCTCGGGCCGAGTCAGCCCGGTCACCGCATGGAAGCTCTCACGGATCGATGCATGCGGCACCGCATGCGCGCCGAAGCGCCCGACCGGGTCCGACTGCGACCGGCAGAGGCTGGCCAGATGCGAAGATTCCTCTGTCAGCCCGAGGGTGGACGCGACCATGCCGGAGACCGTGTCAGCGTCGACGACGACGCTGCGCTTGCCCTGACGGGAGGCCTGATCAGCGAGGTTGACGGCAGTGAGAGTGCGTCCGGGCGACGAACCGGTCCCCCAGACCGTGATGATCGTTCCCGCTCCTCCGACCGGCCCCGGCGGCGATATCGGGCGCGGCGGGACCACGGTGGAGGCACGGAGGTCGTCGATCGCCGCGGCCATCGCCGTCGCGTCGGCGTCCGTTGCGACGACTGCGCTGATGCCGACTGCTTCGAGGGCGTGCGCGTCGTCGCCGAATCCGAGCACCTTCGCACCGGAGGCCGTGATCGCGGCAACCACCTCCGCGTCGAGGCCGGGAAAGTAGCGGCCGATGATGACGACGTCGGCTCCGCCGGTGCGGCAGTGTGCCAGCAGCTCCACCTCGTCGGCGGGGCGCGCGACGATCGTGACGTCGTTGATCTCACTGAGCAGCTCGAAGAGGATGAGGTCGTATTCGAAGTCGACCGCCAGCAGGACCTGTGTCATCACTGCTCGCTTTCATCGGCAGGAACGGACGGGGCTCCGACCACGGAGAGCACGCTGCGTCCGTCGAGTGCGGCAAGCACGCCGGGCAGGTCCACAGAGCCGACGAACACTTCGATGCGGGCGCCGTCACCTGCCCCGAAGCTGCCGACGTCTCGATTGATATGAGCGACCGGGGCCGAATCGACGATCTGCTCCGGCTGTGCGCCGTCATCGTCGAGCCCGTTCTGCTCCGGCTGCGCCCAGACGTCGACGAGGCTGCCCGAGTCGACGACGCTCGGGACTGAGCCGGCGATGTCGATGGCTACGACTCGCCCCTCGAGTTCTGACACTGGCGCCACTGCCGAGGCAGCCAGCAGTTCGCCTGCCGCCACGACGCTGCGCACGCTCGTATTCGTCGGCAGTTCGGAATCGGCAGAGAGATACTTCTTGCCGAGATCGGCGAGATTGACCTCGGCCACTGTGAGGTCGGCCGGTTCGAGGATCTCACCGGGGACGAGTGCGCGTGCGCTCGCCCAGACCCGGGTGGTCGAGTTCGCCGAGGTGACGAGCAGGTAGGTTCCGACGACCGCGAGGACGACGAGCATCGCACCGACGAGGAGGCGCGCATCGGTCCAGCGGGGGCGTCGGATTCTTTTCGAGAGCTCCATTGCATCTCCAGATTCGCAGAAGTTTCGCTGACAGAAACTGCTTCTCAGTGATAATATTGGGCATCAAACGATGCCAAAGCAAGGTTTTTGGCCAAATGCACCAACAAGCAGATGGACATCTGGTGGCAGATGGACATTTGGAATGGGAGAAGTCACCTCATGGCCGTCGAAAGTCGCTTCCTGCCGCTGACCGATGTGGCCGAGCTGCTCAATGTCTCGATCGCACAGGCTCGGGCCCTGGTCCGCTCCGGCGATCTCCGCGCCATCAAAGTCGGAGGGCGCGGCCAGTGGCGGGTCGAGAAGTCCGAGATCGAAGCGTATATCCAGCGCATGTACGAGCGCACCGAGTACCAGATCAAGACCGGTTCCATCGAGGACTGAGCCACTCGATTCAGTTCTGATCTCCATCATGGACGAGTCATCCGAAGGGATTCGTCCGAGCGTGGACAGCATTGATCGCCGCGAAGGGAATGATCCTGCCGGCGATCTCGACATAGTCGGAAGCAACGAGTGCGCAGCGTCCCCGAATGCTGCCCGCACTGTCGGCGACATCGATCGACACCTCTTCATAGGCGGCTGACCAGCGGCGCAGCGCCGATCCTAGGCCCAATCTCTCCAGCCCGCCGGCGTCGAATCGATGCACTCTCGTGATCAGCCTGAATCCCCGAACTGCCCTGATCGCGATCACGGAGGCCTCCGCACCGGCCAGGACGATGATGTCCCGACCGAGGAAGCACGCCGTTCCTGTGATGCTTCGCCCCGGCAGCGTCACCTGCACCGTCGATCCCAGCGCCCCGCGCATCCGTTCGAGCAGAGTTCTCTCGGCCGCCTGACCGGTCACCTCCTCGCCGAATTCGCCTCTTCTGACGTGCGCTTGTGCCGCCGTGTCGGCGGCTTCGATATCCGCCAGGAGTGCATCGATGCGATCGTCCATAATCGCCAAGCCTGCCCCAGCTGTAGTCCACTTTCAAGACTTGAAATGAAGATGCACCGAACTACAACGATGTAGTTAGAGCATATCCATTGACACCAAACTGTATCTAACGGCATCATTATCTTCAATGTCCAATGGAGGATGTCTAGATGTATCTCTTGATTGCATGTGCGAGTTCGTGGTTGGTTCTGCTCGGTTCGTTCGTCACTGCGTGGGAGCAGTTGCCTCAGCCGTGGTCGACCAGCGACGTCGTCGTCATCGTCATCATCGGCACCGGAGTGTTTCTGTTCACACGGATCGGGCTCGTCTCTCTGCTGGCCCTGCTGCTGCAGGTGATTCCCTCCGGTCGTTTCCGGTCGGCGCTTGCCGGATTGGTCGTCAAGGCGATGCCACGGATACTCGCGTCGAGCGTTCTTGCCATCGTCTCGGCCGGCCTCGTGGTCCACTCCGCTCAAGCAGCAACGATCGCTGGTCCCGGTCCTGACCCCGCATCGTCCACGCAGGCTCCTTCCGTCTCTGCACCGTCTGCGCATACTCCGTCCGCCCCGGCCGATCCCGGCTGGCCGACGATCGACGATGATCAACCCTCTGCGGACTCCTCCGACGATGCCGAGCAGTCTGAGGATGAGCAGTCGCCAGACGGGGCCAAGCCCCGTGAGGAATCCGAGCCACCCGGTCGAATCCACCCACCCGATCCCGGTTGGCCCACGGAGCCGCCCGCAGACAAAGGGCCTTCAGCACCACCGACCGACCGGTCGTCGGACGGGTCCGGCGAATCGGACCGGTCAGGCGGGTCCGACCGCGGCAGGGAGCCGAATGAGCCGGGCGACAGCAGTGCCGATGCCGCCGAGCCTGCGGATCCTGGAACTTCCACACATATTGTGGCTCAAGGCGAGAGCCTGTGGTCGATCGCTGCCGATCTCGCCGAGACCCATGAAGAGATCCCGCAGCTCGTCGCGCACGTCTATGCTGCCAACGAGGACACCATCGGCCCCGATCCGAGCCTCATCATCGCTGGTCAGAGATTGGAGATCCAGAAATGACCGCCCCACTAACCCTCACCCGACCGCAGGCGTCGGCACCGCCTCGGCGAGAGGTCGCACCGTCGTCCACGGCACCGCCCCCTCGCCGGGTCGACGGGCAGGTCCGGGGCCAGGACGTCGTGGACGACCGGGCGCGGATCGCGGCCACGGCCACCTCGTTGGCGGTAGCCTGCCTCGAAGTCCTCTCGGGCGCCAGACGCAGTGAGACGATCGCCCGATGGGTCCAACCGGAGCTGCTGGCGAAGATCGACCACCGCAGTCAGCTGCGCGCCGAGGTGGCTCCCCACAGGGCGACCGTGCCCGGAGCTCGGACGGTGAGGCCGGGAACGGCGCACGTCTGCCAGATCAGCCCCGAGATCGCCGAAGTCACAGTCATCGTCGCCGCCGCAAATCGCGTCCGGGCGGTGGCAGTCCGTTTGGAACTGCTCACCACCCGGTGGACGCTGACTGCGCTGCAGACGATGTGAGCCGCTGAGGGCTCGGAGTCAGCTCTTGGCCTTCTTCTTCGCGCGACGTTCGGCGCGATTGGCCGGAGCCGGCTCGTCTTCGTCCTCGGTTTCGGAAACCGATGCGGAACCGCCCTCGGACGGCGCCGACAGCTGCATCTTGGGAGTCTTGTGACGCAGCTCCTCAGCGTCGACCTCGACCTCGGGTTCGTCACCGTCGGAGCCGGCCGATGAGGTCACCTGAACCTGCAGAGTGTTGGTCAGACGGACGACGTCCTCCTTGATCCCGTCCTGCATGGTGGTGAACATCTCGAACCCCTCACGCTGGTACTCCACCAGCGGATCGCGCTGGGCCATCGCCCGCAGTCCGATGCCGTTCTTGAGGTAGTCCATCTCGTAGAGGTGCTCACGCCAGCGCTTGTCGATAACGGAGAGCACCACGCGGCGCTCGAGTTCGCGGGTGGCGTCCTCTCCGAGTTCCTCTTCGCGCTGGGAGTAGAACAGTGCGATGTCGGACTGGATCTCCTGGTTGAGGCGGTTCTTCGTCAGGTTGCCGAGGCCACCGAGTTCCTCGGCGAGGTCGTCGGGGGTGATCGACGGTGAGTAGATCTTTCCGAGAGCCTCGAAGAGCTCGTCGACCTGCCATTCCTCGACTGGTCCCGTCGTCGCCTGGGCGACATAGGCGTCGATGACCTCTTCACGGAACTTCGCGACCTGATCTTCGAGGTCGGCTCCGTCGAGCACACGGCGGCGCTCATCGTAGATCACAGTGCGCTGACGGTTGAGCACATCATCGTATTTGAGCACGTTCTTGCGCTGCTCGGCATTGCGCTGTTCGATCTGCGACTGGGCCGAGAGGATGGCACGGGAGACCATCTTCGATTCCAGCGGCACATCATCGGGCACGTTCGCTGTGGCCATGATCCGTTCGGCAGCCCCCGAGCCGAAGAGCCGCATGAGGTCATCGGTCAAAGACAGGTAGAACCGGGATTCGCCGGGGTCTCCCTGGCGGCCGGAGCGTCCGCGCAGCTGATTGTCGATGCGGCGGGATTCGTGGCGTTCGGTGCCGAGCACATAGAGTCCTCCGAGCTCGACGACCTCTTCGGCCTCTTCCTTGACCTTGTCTTCGGCCGCCTTGAGCACCTCCGGCCATTCGGACTCGTACTGGTCCTCGTTCTCGGCGGGGTCGAGGCCTCGACGCTCCATTTCCGCGACCGCGAGGAACTCAGCGTTTCCGCCGAGCATGATATCGGTACCGCGTCCGGCCATGTTCGTGGCCACAGTGACGGCGTTCTTGCGTCCGGCCATCGCCACTATCGACGCCTCACGGGCGTGGTTCTTCGCGTTGAGGACCTCATGCTTGACGCCGCGTTTGGCCAGATGCTTCGATAGGTATTCGCTCTTCTCGACGCTCGTCGTGCCGACGAGGACGGGCTGTCCGGTCTCGTGTCGTTCGACGATATCGTCGACGACGGCGTCGAACTTCGCGACCTCGTTCTTGTAGACGAAGTCGGACTGGTCGACACGCTGCATCGGCTTGTTCGTCGGAATCGGGACGACACCGAGCTTGTAGGTCGACATGAATTCCGCGGCTTCGGTCTCGGCCGTACCGGTCATTCCCGAGAGCTTTTCGTAGAGGCGGAAGAAGTTCTGCAGAGTGATCGTCGCCAGGGTCTGGTTCTCTGCCTGGACCTTCACCCCTTCCTTCGCCTCGATGGCCTGGTGCAGGCCCTCGTTGTAGCGGCGGCCCTTGAGCACACGCCCCGTGTGCTCGTCGACGATGAGGACTTCGCCGTCGAGGACGACATAGTCCTTGTCCTTCTTGAACAGCTCCTTAGCGCGGATGGCGTTGTTGAGGAAGCTGATGAGCGGGGTGTTCTCCGCATCGTAGAGGTTGCCGATGCCCAGGTAGTCCTCGACGCGTTCGATTCCGGGTTCGAGGACGCCGACGGTGCGCTTCTTCTCATCGACTTCGTAGTCGCGATCGGTCTTCAGGCGCTTGACGACCTTGGCGAATTCGCCGTACCAGCGGTTCGCATCGCCTTCGGCAGGACCGGAGATGATGAGCGGAGTGCGGGCCTCGTCGATGAGGATCGAGTCGACCTCGTCGACGATGGCGAAGGCATGACCGCGCTGGACGAGCTCGTCCGCGGACCAGGCCATGTTGTCGCGCAGGTAGTCGAAGCCGAACTCGTTGTTCGTGCCGTATGTGATGTCTGCGGCGTACTGCTTGCGGCGCAGATCCGAGGGCATATTCGCCTGGATGCAGCCGGTCTCCATGCCGAGGAAGCGGAATACGCGGCCCATCAGTTCGGACTGGTAGGTAGCCAGGTAGTCGTTGACCGTGATGATGTGGACCGGATCGCCGGTGAGCGCGTTGAGGTAGGCCGGGGCCGTGGCGACGAGAGTCTTGCCCTCACCGGTCTTCATCTCGGCGATGTTGCCCAGGTGCAGAGCGGCGCCGCCCATGAGCTGGACGTCGAAGTGCCGCAGACCCAGGGTCCGGCTCGAAGCCTCGCGAACGGTGGCGAAGGCTTCGGGAAGCAGGGAGTCGAGGCTCTCGCCGTCCTTGTAGCGCTCCTTGAACCGGCCGGTTTCCTCCCGCAGTTCGGTGTCCGTCATCTCGCTGAACTCATCGGACAGCTGATTGATGGCATCCGTGTATCGGCGGAGCTTCTTCAGAGTTCTGCCTTCACCTGTGCGCAGAAGCTTCTCGAGGAAATTAGCCACTTTTCTCCTAATCGGCATGTCTGCCGGACAACGACTCGAACGACTGTATAGCCCCTAGCTTAATGGCAGGTGAGTACCTTCGAGGTCCACGGCGGTCAGTCCCAACCACGCAGCCATCGTCATGAGCTCGTCCGTCAGCTCGGTGATGTGCTCCTCCCCCGGCTCCCATGTCACCTGGTGAGCACGCAGGATGCCCGCCGCCCGATCCCTGTGCAGGTCGACTCGCCCGACGAGGCGATCACCGAGGAGGAACGGAGTGACGTAGTAGCCGTGCACACGCTTGGCCGCCGGGGTGTAGATCTCGATGCGGTAGTGGAAGTCGAAGAGCCATTCGATGCGCGGCCGGTAGAAGACCAACGGGTCGAACGGCGCCAGCAGCGCTCGAGAGTTCACGGTGCGCGGGGTCCGAGCTTCATGCCATTTCAAGGCGGAGACACCTTCGACATCGACTTCGCGCAGCTCTCCGGAGGCGATGAGTTCGGTGATGGCGGCGGCGGTCGGTGCCCGCCGCTGCCGAAAGTAGTCGGCGATGTCCTCGGGCCGGGAGATGCCCAGGGCACGTGCCGCGATCCGGGTGAGTTCGAAGACATTGTTCTCGACCCCGGATACTCCGCGTGGAAGCTCCGCATTAGCGTCCAGCCCCAGCCGAGGATCCTCCGGCGGCCCGTAATTCAGTGGCAGCTGCGGCAGCTCTGGTGAGACGTCACGGGCCAGGGCATAGATGCGTTCGAAGTGGTCGTTGCGTCCCGAGGCGCTGATGACTCCACCGGCGAACAGCGCTTCGAGGGCGACTTTCACCTGGCTGGGATTCCAGCCCCAATGTCCGCGGTGGATCTCCGGCAGATCGTGGTCGACCACCTCGGCGACTTCACGTGCCGTCATCGGCCGGGTGGACAGGGCGGTGAGGACGCGAGTCTGGAGGTTTCGGAACTCCTCCCCGGTCTCCGGGTGGCGCTGTCCGAAGTCGTTGCGCCACCATTCGCTGTGGGCGCGGGCGAAGTGCTTCCATGTCTGCGGCGGCACGAAAGCCGCGGCGTGTGCCCAGTACTCGACACCCATGCGCGGAGAAGAGTAGAAGAGACGGTCGAGGGTCTCCCGCGGGTAGGGACCCAGGCGAGAGTAGAAGGGCAGATAGTGGGATCGGACCACTCGGGCGACTGAGTCGATCTGGGTCAGTCCCAAGGTGGCGAAGACATTCTTGAGGTGTCGGGCGGTGACCTTAGCCGGTCGCGGTCGATCCAGCCCCGTCGCTGCGATCGCCGTCCTGCGGGCCGCAGCCCGTGTCATCCTCTGCATACCCCAACGCTATACCCCAATTACTACCTGACGGCGGCCCAGCAACCTCGCGCGAGGTTGCTGGGCCGCCGTCAGGTAGTAATTGGTCAGTCGGTGGCTTCTTCGAGATCGTGGTCGAGGGCGATGACTCCGTAGCTCCAGCCCTTACGGCGATAGACGACGGACGGCTTGCTCGACTCTTCGTCGATGAACAGGTAGAAGTCGTGCCCGACGAGTTCCATTCTGTTCAGCGCCTCTTCGATGCCGATGGGTGAGGCGGTGAAGGTCTTCTCTCGCAGCACCACCGGCGAATCGCCTTCGGCCTTGATGCGACCGTTCGTCTGATCGGCGCTCTGGTCCGCTGCAGATTTCGCGTCGTCGGCGTTCGCATCGGGAACCATCGGTTCGGCCACAGGCATCTTCGCCAGCACCTCGGCGGTGGATTCCTTGCGGTGGTGTCCCGACCGCGGCACCTTGTGCCGGTCCCTCGCTCGCCTCAGTCGTTCGACGAGCTTCGCCCATGCCAGATCGAGTGCCGCATATTTGTCGCTTGCCATGGCTTCTGCCCGAATTGCCGGCCCTTTCGCCACTACCGTGAGCTCGACTCGCTCGCTCGTCTCGGGCTGGCGGGAGTTCTTCTCGTGTGTGACATGCACTTCGACACGCTGAGCGCGAGGGGCAAGCTGCTCGACCTTGGCGATCTTGTCCTCGATGTGGGCTCGAAAGCTGTCGGAGATGGTCAGTTGACGGCCGTTGACAACAATTTCCATGATGTGTCCTTAGCGACTCGCTCGTCGGATTCATCCGATCCCATGCCCTTGGATGGGTAAACACCGTTATACAGTAAAGGGAGAGACAAATCGAGTGCCCCCGCGACCGAGACCGAGAACTGCTCCTACAGCGGGTCTGATCTGCACCGATGCTAGCAGACGTGCGCTTTCTGCCAAGGTTGCGCCGGTGGTGGAGAAGTCATCGATGAGCAGGTCCGTCGGCGCGGATTCGGTGCCCGACACGGCACGGACTTCCGAGATCTCAGCGATTCTCCTCCGGTCGAGATATTGGGTCCGCTTCGCATTCTCAGCCCGTTCGATCGCCCCGAGTCCGACCTGGTCACGCGATCGTTTCGCCGCGAGCACATCGTGGACTTCCAGGGGCAGCTCCGGCGACAGTTCCTTCGCCCGATTCGCCAGGGCAGCCGTATGCGATCCGCCTCGACGACGTCTGGCCCGATCCGAACTGGGCGCCGGAAACAATCGGATCGCCCCACCCGAGTAGCCGATGAGCTCGAGGGCGGCGACGATCGAACGGGTCAGAGCCAGGGCCAAGGGGTCGAGGATGTCCCGGCGTCCGTCGTCCTTGAAGCCCACGACCATCTTGGAAATCTGAGAGTTGTATTCGCAGACCCCGACGATCGGAATCGTGCCGTAGCGCGGTTCCATCGCCCGTGGGATCCCACCGAGCAGCTGCAGGCAGCGGGTGCACAGGGACACGTGCTCCCGCCCGCAGCCGGCGCACCGGCGAGGCAGGAGCAGTTCGCCGAACTCCCCGAGCAGCCCCATGGGAGCAATCTACTCCATGACCAGCTCGGGGTGCCGGCGATGAGGCGCCTTCCAGAACAGCCGCGCACCGCCGCCCGACGGCCCATCCGGGAAGAAAAAGGCTCCATGGCTCAGCAGGGAAGGGAAAGGCTCCGGAGGTCTGCTGGGACAGGCAATGCTGTGCGGGTCAACCGGGATAGGAGGGATCCTTCGCTTCGACGTCGACGAGTTTCTGCCAGGCGTTCGAGTTGTAGCTGTACAGCGCGCCATCGGCACCGGTGACCAGGATCGAGCGTCCGTCCACTCCACCGGCGATGCGGCTTCCGTCCGAGACCTCGCCGAGCTGTTCGGCAGGGCCGGTGACTCCGATGCGGAACGGCTGCGCTGATTCGCCTTCCTCTGCGGCCAGAGCAACGAGAGACGTCGACCCTGCCCATGAGACATCCTTGATCTCGTGGAAGTTCGCACCCACTTCGATCGGCGTTTCAGAGACATGGCCGGCCGGATTGCCCGCTTTGTCCCTGGGGATGCCGACCACGTCGACGCGAGACGGTTCCCCTTTGTGGCGACTGAGCAGCGCGATACGAGTGCCGTCTCGGGAGACCTCGATATCGATGAGCTGTCGACCGTTGAGGAAGTCAGCGGCGACGGTGGAGGACTTGCCGTCACGACCGACCGCCTTGAGCTCGCCCTCGTTCTCAGCCTCACCCGTCCATGTCGTGTTGAAGCGATCGATGCTGGGGCGCACGAGCTTCTCGCCTTTGAGGATCGGAGTGGCGTCGACGGCGTCGGACTTCAACCGCATGAGCTGCTTGCCGTCGTCGGCCAGATAGACGTAGAGAGAGTCATCCAATGACACCGCGGGATCGCTCGCCTTCGCCTTCTTCAGATCCGGACTGTTCTCGACCTTGGCCACGGTGGTGCCCGAGACCCGAGAGAGGTGATCGTCGGCGAGAACCACGGGTGGCCCGTCCACCTGGACCGACGTATCGGTCTTCGGCTGCAGACTGGCCGGAACCGTCTGCCCGCCGATGCTCAGATCGATTGCCGAGATCGAGGGAATGACCTGCAGCGTGGTGGCGATCTGCTGACGGATCAGTCCCTTTTCGCGGTCGGACGGGGCCGGGTTCTGCGGTCCCAGGGCCACATTGGCGACGCCGTTCTCGATCGTCACCACGTTCGAATCCGAATCGCTGAGCTTGGCACCATCGGGAATCGACGTGATCACCGCTCCCGAGAGGTAGGGGGCGGGTCCGCTGAGCAGCTCGTTCATCAGCACCGTCGGGGTCGAGGAAGACCGGAGGAACCAGCGGGAGTCAGGGACGAGATACGAATAGTCGGAGGTGAAGAACTGCAGCGAATAGTTGAGGAAGATCGTCTGGAAGTCGGTCTGGCTGATGAGCAGCCCGTCCGGCGCCGAGGAGATCCTCCACTCCCCGTTCTCCTGCCGCAGCGAGAATTCCATCGTGGACCGAGTGCCCGATTCGGTCGAATTGTACACTCCGGAGGAGTCGACGAGACCGACGACCGGGGGCGAGATGCTCATCGTCTTCTGGTCGGAGGTGGTTCCGACGTTCAAGGAGTCGAGATCTGTGCCGTTGGGCAGCACCGACACCGATTCCTGTGGGCTCCATTTCTGTGCCTCACCCTCGGTGAGGAATGACCGGGCCACGGAGAAGTTGTTGCCGGCGCCCGCTCCTGCCCGGAGGAACCCGCGCACGATGTCCGACGGGCTGTCCCCGGGTTCGGGACCGTCGGGGATCCGCGCATTGTTCGCACCCGCATCGCCTGAGTCGTCTTCGATATGGCCGACAGGCGATGACGTCGGGATCGACGAGCAGCCGACGAGGGTCAAGGCGGTGAACACGGAGACCAACATGGTCTTCACTCGCAGCCCTCTGGGCTTAGTGCGCATCATGACCGTCTTCCTTCTCCGTCGTCCATGCCGTCACCGTCCAGGTCCGGATCGCCGACGTCCGTGCCGTCACCGTCCAGGTCCGGATCGCCGACGTCCAGGGACCGCTCCCCTGTCTCGGCGATGTCCGACTCGGAACGGTTCGCATCGGCGATGCGCGCTTCGTCGGCCACCGCCTCACCGTCCGAGACCGACTCAAGGGCAGTCGTGGTCGTCTCCGGCGATGTTGACTGCGGGGCCGCCTCGACGACGGATTCGTGGTCATCTTCGAGCATCTCCGGCTCGGTTTCGACGACGATCGGGATCGATCCGGTCTGGATGCGGACGGAGCCGTCCGAGGACAGCGGTCCCGCCACGAGCGCGGAACCGCGGATCTGCGCATCGCGAGGCGGCAGAGGCAGAGGTGAGGAGGTGATCTCCTGATCGGGGCGCCTGGGAATCGTCAGCCGGAAGCACGATCCTTCGCCGAGTTTGCCCCAGACCTGCAGCCAGCCGTTGTGCAGGTGCGCGTCCTCAAGTGAGATCGCCAAGCCCAGACCCGACCCGCCGAGGGTGCGCTTGCGTGCCGGATCGGCACGCCAGAACCGGTCGAAGACGTGCTCGACCTGCTCTTCGTTCATGCCCACTCCGTGGTCGCGCACGCTCACAGCCACCGCCTCGGCGTTGGAGGCGACATAGACATCGACGGGGTTGCTCTCACCGTGTTCGATGGCGTTGACGACGAGGTTGCGTACGATCCGGGTGATCCGCACCCGGTCGACCTCGGCCATGACCGGTGAGGACGGAGCGTGGACGACGATGGCGGTGTCCATCTGGTCGGCCACCATCGACACGGTCTCGATCACCGAGGTCACGATCGCGCCGATATCGACGGGCTTGGGCACCAGCGCCGCGGCACCGGCATCGTAGCGGGAGATCTCCAGCAGGTCGGAGAGCAGGTTGTCGAACCGTTCTGCCTGCGAGTTGAGCAGTTCCGCGCTGCGCGCGGTGACGGGGTCGAGGTCGTCACGGGAATCGTAGATGAGGTCCGCGGCGGCACGGATCGTTGTCAGGGGTGTCCGCAGTTCGTGGGAGACGTCGGAGACGAACTGCCTCTGCAGCACCGACAGCCGTTCCATCTGCTCGATCTGGTGCTGGAGGGTGTCGGCCATATCGTTGAAGCTCTCACCGAGGACGGCGATCTCATCGTTGCCGTGGACGGGCATGCGTTCGTCGAGGTCACCATCGGCGATGAGCCGGGCCACCTCGGCCCCGGTGCGCACCGGTGTGACGACGAGTCGGGTGACGATCCAGGCGACGGCACCGACGAGGACGACGAGGACGAGGGCGGCGACGAACATCGAACGCTGCACGAAGTTGAGCGTGTCCTGCTGTTCGCTGAGGTCGCCGAGGTAGTAGAGCTGAAACTGGCCGGCGCCCGGAATCTGCAGCTCCTGGGTGATGAGCAGACCCGGTCCGGTTCCGTCGGGCAAGCTCACCGACTGGTAGAGCTTGTCGTCGGTCGGGGCCTTGCGGATGGCCTCGCGGAGTTCATCGGAGACGGGCACCTGCGTGGCCTCACCGTCCTCGTTCGACCCACCGGCAGTGATCGTCGAGAAGGAGGAGTTCGGATCCTTCGGCTGCAGGGTCAGCGAATACACCGACCCGGCCGAACGGTTGTAGATCGAGGACAGCTGCGAACTCAGCGTGTCCTGCGTGACCGCCTGCCCGTCGACGGGCGCCAGGGAGCGAAGCTCGGCCAGGATCGACCGAGTCTGGGAGGACAGGGAATCCAGGCGGGTGTCGAAGAGACCGCGGGCAATCTGCTGGGACATATAGGTGCCGACGCCGAAGATCGCCACCGAAGTGAGCACGATCGTGAGCACGACGATGCGGACCTGCAGGGAGTGGCTGAACGATCGGAGTATGAAGTTCCAGAACGTCTTCAATGCCGAGGCCGCGGTGCGAACGGGTCCGTCCGCGGCTGACTCGGAAGTCACGCGGCTCGGCCGGCCTTATAGCCGACGCCGCGGACGGTGACGATGATGTCCGGCTTCTCCGGATCGCGTTCGATCTTCGACCGCAGACGCTGCACATGGACATTGACCAGTCGGGTGTCGGCGGCATGACGGTAGCCCCACACCTCTTCGAGCAGGGTCTCGCGGGAGAACACCTGCCACGGCTTGCGAGCCAGGGCGACGAGGAGGTCGAACTCGAGAGGGGTCAGCGACACCGGTGATCCGCCCTTGGTCACCGTGTGGCCGGCGACGTCGACGACGACGTCGCCGACGGTCAGCAGCTCGGGAGCCTGCGGTTCGGAGATCCGCAGCCGAGCGCGGACACGGGCGATGAGCTCCTTGGGCTTGAATGGCTTCGGCACATAGTCGTCGGCACCGGATTCGAGGCCGAGGACGACATCGACGGTGTCGGACTTCGCCGTGAGCATGATGATCGGCACCGAGGAGATCTCACGGATCTCCCGGCACACTTCGAGTCCGTCCTTGCCGGGCAGCATGAGGTCGAGGAGCACGAGGTCCGGATTGACCTTCTGGAATTCTTCGAAGGCCTGGTCTCCGGTGGCGCAGAAGAAGGGCTCGAAGCCTTCGCTTTTGAGCACAATTCCGATCATTTCGGCCAAAGCCGTGTCATCATCAACTACAAGGATTCGAGCGTTCATGCTCCCATTGTCCCTTATGTTCGCGTGTTCTTCGGTTCTCGACACTCCTAGCCTATCGGGCGTCGTCGACTGCCTCATGCACCGGATCCGCCGACAGCGGTGACCGACGGTTCAGCTGCCGCCACGCACGGCCCCCAGCAGCGGGCTATTCGTTCCCCGAGGCGGACCACCGAAACGGCCTCCCGACCTCCCTCCCGATCGCCTTTTCCGATCACCCCTCAGACCAACCCCGAACCGTCCCCGGGCCGTTACCCCGACGGCTAGGATCGACAAGGCCGACGCGCACCGAATCCGACAGGGAGGCCTCTCGGCACTCGCCGGCCAATCATGGCAGGATTGGCGTGATGGGACAGACGAATGCATGGACCTCAGAGGTCGACTGGCACACCGGCCGGTGGCAGCGGCGTTCGCCGTCCCCGCCCTCGCGCGGATGGCAGCCGCCTCCCCCACGCGGGCTCCTGCCCAAACGTCCGCTGACTTTCATCGAGGCGCTGGATTCGGGCTTCCGCCTGCTGCGATTCGTCCCGACTCTGTCCATCGGCTCCTCTCTCATCGTCTTCTCCCTCTGGAGCCTGCTGCTCACCGCGATCGGCACCCTCATCGCAGTGCAGTTCCTGCCGTTCTTCCACGACCTCAGCGGCAATGAGGATGCCGCCTCCGGTTTCATCGCCCTGGCCCAGTTGGGAACGGTCGCTTTGAGCCTGCTCAGCCTGGGGCTTGCCCATCTGCTCTCCGGCATCATCGCCACCGGCACCCGCGCCTCCTTCGGCGCCCGCAGGACCACTCTGTCGATGGCGTGGAAGTCCCTGTCCGGTCGCCGCCTGCGCCTCATCCTGGCCACCCTGCTGATGAGTGGAATCAACCTCGGCCTGCTGCTGGCCCTCACCGCCCCGACGCTGCTGTTCCTGGGCGCCGATTCGGCGATCCTCGCCTTCGTCTGGGCCGCATTGGCCGCCCTGCTGTGGTTCGTCGCGCTCATCTGGGTCAATCTGCGCCTGGCGTTCCTCGGTTCGGCGATCGCGGTCGAGGACCTGAGCGTCCGTGCCGGAATCCGCCGCTCTTGGAAACTGACCGGGCGCGGCTTCTGGCGAATGCTCGGCCAGCTGGCGCTCGGTTACTTCCTGTCCAATCAGCTCGTCCAGCTCATCATCACCCCGATCGTCTTCATCATCTCGGTTCTCCTGGGCGTCGGCATGACGACGACAACCGAGTCGACGACGGCCCAGGCGGCCATCGCCGTCGTCTCCGTGGGTCTGCTGCTCGCACTCACGCTCATCTCCTCCGCCGTCCTCTTCGCCTATTTCGCCTGCCTGGTCACGGTCTGCTTCTTCGATCAGCAGATGCGCTCCGAGGGACTCGACCTCGTCCTCATCCGCGCCGAGGAGGACCGATGATCCTCTCCCCCATCACCGAGGCGGCCGGCCATCTCCACACCGCCGCGGCCTCCCTGCCGGGCGCGGCACAGCTTCGCGCCGCCTCGGCGAATATCGACCGGGACACCGGCCGCGAATGGGTCGAGCACGAACTCTCGAAACCGGAATACGCCGCCAACGACCTCACCCCCTTGGAACGGATCGGCCGGTGGCTGTCCTCCCTGTGGGATTCGCTCGTCAACGCCGCCCTGGGCGCGAACTCCCCGTGGCTGCTCATCGTCGTCGTCCTCGGTCTCGCCGCGATCATCGCCCTCATCGTCTGGCGCGTGCGTCGGGCCGGATTCCGCCGCGTCGGCGTCCCGCTGTCCGCATTCGATCCTGTCGTCTCCCAGCCAGAACCGGGCCCGTGGCGCGAAAGCGCGGCCCGCGCCGCACAGGCCGGGGACTTCGAGACCGCGGTCATCGACGAATCCCGAGCGATCTTCGCGGTCCTGTCCGTCAAGCAGATCGTCTCGCTCGAGTCCTCGGCCACAGCGAGTGAGATCGCCCGTTCCGCCGAGGCGGCCCTGCCCGAGCACGGGCCCGCCGTCCACGGGGTGGCCGAGGTCTTCAACGACCTCCGCTACGGGGAGGAGAGCGCGGCGAAGACACGCGCCGACCGCAGCCTCGGCGAGGTCTATGCGGATCTGTGCACTCTCGACCGGGCGCTGAGCGCACTTCCGGTCCGCCGGGAGGCAGCTGTATGAGCGCACAGTTGGATGTCGCCGCCCGCGCCACCCGGTCGACCTCGCGGGTCCCGCTGCGCGCTCGTCTGCGATCGGCCGCGGTGTGGATCGTCGCGGCCTTCGTCATCCTCATCACCGTGATCGTGCTCGTGCTGCTGACCGGTGACGAAGAGTCCGCAGAGCCGCTGCACTATGACTCGACGGAGCGCACCGGCACGAAGGCGCTCGTCGAAACCCTGCGCGACCATGACGTCGATGTCACCACCACCGAAGATCAGGAGCAGGCCCGCTCGGCCGCCGCCCGACCGGACACCACCCTGCTCATCCCCGCGAACACCGCGGCTCTGTCACCCGGAGACATCGCCGGCCTCGAGTACGCTCTGCGCACCCACGGCAACCGGCTCGTCCTCGTCGATCCCGGTCCGACGGTGTCGGAGTTCACCGACCGGCTCACCGTCAACGACAACCTCAGCCCGTTGGCCGATCCCGAGGCCACCTCCACACCGGCCTGCGACTCACCGATCGCCCGCAGCGCCGGTGCCGTGACCACCGGCGAGGTCGAATACGCGGAGGCGAAGAAGGGCACCGAGGGGATCACCGCCTGCTATCCGTTCACCGGCCCCGGGGTCGCTGAGATCGACGGCACCGAGGTGGCCCCCGGGTCTGCGCGCGGACAGTTCCTCACCGATTCGGGCGGTTCCGTCCCGCTGACCGTGCTCGGCAACCCCGACTGGGTGACCAATGAGAACATCGACGAAGAGGGCAATGCCTCCCTCGTGCTCTCGCAGCTGTCCCAGACGCAGAACCTCGTCGTCTACTATCCGACCGTCGAAGGTTCGGGACAGGAGCAGTCGCCTCCGTCGACGATCGATTTCGTGCCCGGCTGGTTCCTCGCAGGAGTCCTGTGGCTGGTCCCCTGCCTCCTCGTCCTGCTGCTCGTCATCGGGCGCCGGTTCGGGCCGCTGGCTCTCGAACGGCTGCCGGTCATCGTGCCGGCCGTGGAGACCGTGCACGGCCGGGCCGCCCTGAGTTCGCGCAGCCACGATCGGGACGGGGCGCTGCACACTCTGCGGGCCGGAGCACTGCTGCGCATCGCCAAACGACTGGGTCTCAGCCCCGATGCCCGGACCCCCGACATCATCGCTCGCATCGCGACCGTCACGGGGACAGATCCGGGCCGTCTCCACCATGTCTTCGTCTCTGCACCGGTTCGCACCGACGCCGAACTCACCGAACTCGTCCATCAGCTCACCCAGATCGAAAGTGAGATCCCATGACCCAGCCGCCCCAGGGCCCCACGAATCCTCAGGAACCGGTTGCCCCTCAGCCGCCGGCCGCACCGCGGCCCCAGGAGCCGGTCGCGCCGCAGCCCCCCGCTGCGGACAGCGCGCAGGCTCCGCAGGCTGAACCGGACCCGGTCCGAGAGGCGTTCACCGGTGTGCGCACCGAGATCGCCAAGGCCGTCGTCGGCCAGGAACAGGCAGTGACGGGAATGCTCATCGCACTGCTGTGCCAAGGTCACGTGCTTCTCGAAGGGGTTCCCGGAGTGGCGAAGACTCTGCTCGTGCGCAGCTTCGCCGCCGCGGTCAGCCTGGACAGCTCCCGTGTGCAGTTCACTCCCGACCTCATGCCCAGCGATGTCACCGGTTCGCTGGTCTACGACGCGTCCGCCTCGGACTTCTCATTCCGTCCCGGCCCGGTGTTCACGAACATCCTCATAGCCGATGAGATCAACCGCACCCCGCCGAAGACCCAGTCGGCCCTGCTCGAGGCGATGGAGGAGCATCAGGTGTCCGTCGGGGGACGGTCACGGAAGCTGCCCGAACCGTTCCTCGTCGCAGCCACACAGAACCCCGTCGAATACGAAGGCACCTATCCGCTCCCGGAGGCTCAGCTCGACCGGTTCCTCTTCAAGCTCGTCCTCAACCTGCCCGAACGGGATCACGAATTCGAGATCCTCGACCGTCACGCCCGAGGCTTCGACGCCGGATCCCTGGCCGCGGCAGGTCTGCGTCCGGTCGCCGATGCCGAACTCATCGGCCGGGCCCGCGAAGCCATCGCCAAGATCTACATCGCCCCGCAGATCATCACCTACATCGTCGACCTCGCCCGAGCTACCCGCCAGACCCCGTCCCTGGCCTTGGGCGTCTCACCTCGCGGAGCGACGAGGATGCTCGGAGCCGCCCGCGCTCATGCGTGGCTGAGCGGTCGGCACTATGTCACCCCCGATGATGTCAAGGCTCTGGCCCATATGTCGCTGTCGCACCGGGTCATCCTGCGCCCAGAGGCGCAGATGGACGGTCTGGACGTCGGTCAGGTCCTCGACTCGATCATCGCCACGACCGAAGTGCCCCGCTGAATGACCACCCGACTGTTCCTGCTCACTCTCCTCGGCCTCGTGCCCGTCATGCTGGTGCCCACATGGCCGACGGCCCTGATCGTGGCCGGTGTGATCGTCCTGGCAGCGGTCCTCGACTTCTTCTTCGTTCCCCGGATCCACGGTTTGGAAGTCCAGCGCACACCGGGACCGATGGTCCGCCTCGGCGACAGCACCCACAGCACGCTGACTCTCATCAATGGGACCAGCCGCCGGCTGCGCCTTCACGTCCGCGACGCCTGGGCACCGAGTGCCGGGGCGGTCGAGACCCGTTCTCGTCACGTGCTTGAACCGGGCGAGCAGACAGAGGTGATCACCGATCTGGAGCCGACTAGACGCGGCGCGCTGCCCGGCGATCTGGTGACCGTGCGCAGTCGCAGCAAGCTCGGGCTGATCCATCGGCAGAAGAGCATCGATGTTCCCGCCTCTGTGCGCGTGCTGCCACCTTTCGTGTCCCGGAGGGAGCTGCCGTCGAAGACGCAGAAGCTGCGGGAGCTCGAGGGACGATCCGCGGTGATGATCCGCGGAATGGGCACGGAATTCGATTCGCTGCGCGACTACGTCGACGGTGACGATGTCCGGTCGATCGACTGGCGAGCCAGCGCTCGCGCGCAGAATCTCGTGGTCAAAACCTGGCGGCCGGAGAAGGATCGTCGCGTCGTCATCGTCGTCGATTCCTCCCGGTTCGCCGCCCGTCGCTGTGGTGAGGGAACGGTCTTCGACGCCGCGCTCGAGGCGTCACTGCTGCTGACGGCTCTGGCCACGGGTGCCGGCGATCGGGTCGATGTCATCGTCGCCGATGCCCGGGTGCGGGCCGTCGCGTCGAGCCATCGGGCTCATGATCCGGTCCATGACCTGTCGGTGGCGCTGACGCCTGTGTACCCGGAGCTCTACGAGGCGAACTGGGAGTCGATCGCCGCTGCGGTTCTGCAGACCTCCCGGCAGCAGGCGCTCGTCGTCTTGGTCACTCAGCTCGATGAGGCGACCATCGCCGAGGACATCCTGCCCGTGCTGCCGACTCTCACTGCACACCACCGGGTCGTCATCGCCGGAGTCGAAGATCCCGCACTTGAGGACCTGGCTGCCCGGCGCGGCGACGCCGACGACGTCTATACAGCGGCCGCCGCCGAGGCCGAGATGCTCGCGACGGCGTCGCTGCAGTCTCGGCTGCGCGGACTCGGCATCTCCTCCGTCCAGGCTCTGCCGGAGAAGCTTCCCGGAGCGTTGGCCGATCTCTACATCCGACTCAAGGTCTCCGGCGGGCTGTGACCGCGACCCCGCTCAGCGGCGCACTGTCAGCGACAATTTGATCAGCGGTCGGTGGAGATGACCGAGTATCCGGCCTGATGCTCGTCGAGATCGGCGCTGAGTCCGCCTGCGGCGGCGCGCTTGCCGAAGTACCACGCGTAGACGACGACAGCCGCGGTATAGGCCACTCCGATGGCGATCTTGACCGCCGGCGGAATCGGGTTCGGGGTCACGAAGCCCTCGATGAGTCCCGAACCGAACAGCAGCAGCACGAGACCGCCGGCGACGACGAGCAGCGACCGAGCTTCGGAGGCGAGCTTGTCACGGCGCAGCCTGGGGCCCGGCACCACCCAGGCGAAGAAGAGACGCAGACCCGCGGCAGCAGCGAGGATGATGCAGCTGATCTCCGGGATCCCGTGGGGCAGGATGTAGAGGAAGAAGTCGGAGGCCCGGTCGAACTCGAACATCATCGCTCCGGAGAAGCCGACGTTGACGGCATTCGAGAACAGCCCGACGATGACATAGCCGCCGGTGATGCCGAGGAGGACGAACTGGACGGCGATCCAAGCGTTGTTCGTCCACACGCCGACGGCGAAGAAGCCGTTCGGATTCTCTTTGTAGTAGTCGACGAAATCATGTTCGGCGAACTGTCGTCGGAACTCTCGATCCCCGAAGGTCTCGAGCACTTCCGGATGCGATCCCGCCCAGATGCCCGACAGGACGGCGACGGCGAGGAATCCGGCGGCCACGATGACGAAGTCCCATCGCAGCCGGTACATCGACAGCGGCAGACTGATGACGAAGAACCGTGCGAGCCCGGACAGTCCTCCGCTGGGCACGGACGAGAGATGATTGCGGGATCGGTGGACGATCGCCGACAGCCGAGCGGCTTCGAGAGAGTCGGGAGCCACCGTCGTGATCCGCGACAGATCCTTCGACGCGGTCCGGTAGAGCTCGAGGAAACGGGTCGTCTGCTCGGGTGTCAGCGTGTTCTTCTTCGCCAATGCCGAGAGCTCCAGCCAGTCATCGCCGTGCAGCTGGGCCAGCAGGTTCGGATCCATCCCTCCACCCTATCGGAGACGACACCTCGGGACCGCCGAACTCAGCGAGAGGCACACGGCAAGCTCTCGGCGAAACGACCGCCTCCGAACGCGGCAATATGACACGATGGTCGGGTGAGTACTCTGATCACCGGTGAAGCCGTCGAACTCAATGTCCAACCGGCCGCTCTCGCGGCGCGGGCATTGAGCTGTCTCATCGACTACATCGTCTATTCGCTGGTGAACGTCGGTCTGCTCATCGCCATGTTCTGGCTCATGCTCAAGGTGCTCGATCTCAACGGACTGCTTCTCGGCTCGCTCATGACCGTGATGACGATCTTCGTGTTCGTGCTGCTGCCGATGCTCGTCGAAGTGCTCAGTCACGGTCGTTCGCTGGGCAAGCTCATCCTCGGGCTGCGCGTTGTTCGCGACGACGGCGGGGCGGTGCGGCTGCGCCATTCCTTCATCCGCGCTCTGCTGTGGCCGTTCGAGATCGTGTCCAGCGGCGGCGGCATCGCGGCTCTGTCCGGTCTGCTCTCACCGCAGGCCAAGCGCCTCGGCGACTATCTGGCCGGGACCATCGCCGTCAGCGAACGCAGCCGACCTCTGCCGCCCATGCACACCCATGTGGCTCCTCATCTGCACGAATGGCTGAACCGCACAGACGTGACAGCGATCCCCGATGGTCTGCATCGGCGCATCGTCGCGTTCCTCGCAATGGCGCCCCAACTCGGTGCGGAGTCGAGGTGGCAGCGAGCGATCGAGCTCGCCACCGAGCTCAATCCCTATGTGGCTCCGGCCCCGCCGGAGGGAACGTTTCCCGAACAGTTCCTGTCAGCGGTCATCCATCGGCAACGCATCGCCGAAATCGAGAAACAGCGCCGTCGGAGCGACCGTGCGGACGCTTTCCGGTCCGGAGTCGACACGCTCCCCTACGGTCTCAGCCTCACCCGCCGCTGACGACGCAGTCTGACTGTCCGCCGCCGACGCCGCGACTCGACTGTCCTCGGTCGGCGGAGCGGTCCCGGACTGCGACCGGGTTCGCCAACTCCGCCGCCGGACCGGACCGGCAGTGCTCGATCAGTACCGGTAGTGCTCGGGTTTGAACGGCCCTGCCACGTCGACGCCGATGTACTCGGCCTGTTCCTTGCTCAGTTCGGACAGCTTCGCCCCGAGCGCCGGCAGATGGAGGCGCGCCACCTTCTCGTCGAGTTCCTTCGCCAGCCGGTGCACCGAGTTGCCGTAGTCATCGTGGGCGTTCCACAGCTCGATCTGGGCGAGCACCTGATTGCTGAATGACGCACTCATCACGAACGACGGATGGCCGGTGGCGTTGCCCAGGTTGAGCAGGCGCCCTTCGGAGAGGACGAGGAAGTCCGTGCGGTCGCGACCGAGTCCCGCCTCGGCGGGCACGGGCACGCTCCACTCGTGGACCTGCGGTTTGATCTCGATCTTCTCCACTCCGGGCAGGCGGGACAGCCCTGCCAGATCGATCTCCTCATCGAAGTGGCCGACGTTGCCGACGATTGCGCCGGGTTTGAGCGTCTGTAGCACGTCGACGTCGAGGACCCGGGTGTTTCCGGTCGTGGTGATGATGATGTCGGCCTGGGGCGCCACCTCGGCGAGGAGGTCGACCTGGTAGCCGTCCATCGTGGCCTGCAGCGCACAGATCGGATCGATCTCGGTCACGATGACGCGCGCACCCTGCCCGCGCAGGGCTTCGGCGGCACCCTTGCCGACGTCGCCGTAGCCGATGACGACGGCGATCTTTCCGCCGATGAGGACGTCGGTGGCACGGTTGAGTCCATCGGGCAGCGAATGGCGGATGCCGTAGCGATTGTCGAACTTCGACTTCGTCACCGAATCGTTGACGTTGATGGCAGGGAACGGCAGAGTCCCCTGTTCGGCGAGGCGGTAGAGGCGGTTGACTCCGGTCGTCGTCTCCTCGCTCACGCCCTTGATTCCGGCGGCCAGACGGGCGAAGCGTCCGGGGGCCGATTCGATGGACGCGGCGATCTGCTTGAGCAGGACCTTGAACTCCTCCGAGTCCTCGGCGCCGGCGGTGGGCACTCCCCCGGCGGCTTCGAATTCGGTGCCCTTGAGCACGTACATGGTGGCGTCGCCGCCGTCGTCGAGGATGAGGTTCGGTCCATCCGCGAAGTCGAAGATCTTGTCAGCGGCCCACCAGTACTCTTCGAGGGTCTCGCCCTTCCATGCGAAGACGGGGACGCCGGCCGGGGCCTCGGGAGTGCCGGAGCCGACGACGACGGCCGCTGCGGCCTCGTCCTGCGTGGAGAAGATATTGCAGCTGGCCCACCGGACGTCTGCACCGAGTGCGACGAGGGTCTCGATGAGGACAGCCGTCTGCACGGTCATGTGCAGGCTGCCGGCGATGCGGGCCCCGGCCAGCGGTGCCGTCGAGGAGTATTCCTCACGCAGCGCCATGAGGCCCGGCATCTCCCGTTCGGCGAGGCGGATCTGGTGTCGGCCGGCCTCGGCCAAGCTGAGATCGGCGACCTTGAAGTCAGTGGAAACGAGCACGGTACCTCCATAAGGCGGGCTGTCTGATCGGCTTCGAGTCTATTGCCGGGCAGGCGGCTTGTCGCGTCATGTTCGTTCTGCGGACAGCGAAGACTGTCAGCGAGCGGTCATATCCCTGCTGCCCTACTGCCGAGAACCGGAAGCAGAGATCCGGCGGTCGTCGATCCGGCTTCAGGCGTGAGCGCTGACGAAGTCCGTGACCCGGCGGGTGAGCGCGTCCACCTGGGCCGAATCGGCGGCTTCGACGTTGAGTCGGACGAGGGGTTCGGTATTGGACTTGCGCAGGTTCACCCACCAGTCCGCACCCTGCAGGCCAATACCGTCGAGGTCGTCGACGGTGTTCTCTGGGAAGTCTCCGGCACGTGCGGCGAAGTCGGCGAGCACAGCGTCGGGGTCGGTGACGGTGAAGTTGATCTCCCCCGACTGCACGAACCGGTCATAGTCGGCAACCAGACGGGAGGCGGGAGCGCGTGATTCGGCGAGGGCGGCGATGAGGTGACAGGCGGCGAGCATTCCCGAGTCCGCCCCGAAGAACTCGTCGAAGTAGAAGTGCGCGGAGTGTTCGCAGGCGAAGACGGCACCGGTTTCGCGCATGAGCGTCTTGATTCCCGAATGCCCGACCTTCGACCGCAGTGCGTGTCCGCCGGCGGCGGTGATCGTCTCGGCCACGCTGCGGGAGGTGATGAGGTTGTGGATGACGGTGGGTCGGTCGTCGCCGAGTGCCCGGGCCCGTGCGATCTCGCGTTCGGCGACGAGTGCGCCGACGGCCGAGGCCGACATCGTCGCGCCTGTCTCGTCGATGAAGAAGCAGCGGTCGGCGTCCCCGTCGAAGACGAGTCCGAGATCGGCGCCGTTGTCGACGACAGCGCGTGCCGCGTCGACGAGGTTCTCGGGTTTGAGCGGGTTCGCCTCGTGGTTGGGGAACGTCCCATCGAGTTCGGTGAAGAGGCCGATGACGTCGAAGGGCACCGAGGCGGATCCCGCGTCCGTGCCGAAGACCTCCCCGAGGAGGCGCCCGGCCATGCCGTTTCCGGCGTCGAGCACGATCGACAGTCCCGTGACCTCATCGACGTGGGTGAGTTCGCGGATCCGTGCCGCGTACTGCTCCCGCATCCGGGATGCGGCAGTCTCATCTTCGGCGATGGTCCGGCCGCCGGTCTGTGGTGCGGTGATCGCGAGTTCTCTGACTCGCGAGAGTCCGGAGGCCAGGCTGACTCCGGCGGCGCGAGGTCCGCAGATCTTGATCCCGTTGTAGTCGGCGGGATTGTGGCTGGCCGTGATCATGGCGCCGGGCAGTTTGAAGATGCCCGAGGCGAAGTAGAGCTGATCGGTCGAGCACAGCCCCAGCAGGACGGCTGCCGAGCCGGCAGCCTCGACTCCCGCGGCGAAGGAGTGGGCGAATCCGGGAGAGCTCGGTCGCATATCGTGGCCGATGACCACCTCGGTGGCGGTGTGGATCTCTGCCATGGCTCGGGCCGTCGCCCAGCCGAGGGCGAACAGGATGTCGTCGTCGAGCTGGTCGGGAATGCGACCGCGGATGTCGTAGGCTCCGACGGCGGAATCGAGGGCAGCCGTCCGGGCTCGTCCGAGTTCGGAGTCGGTCGGGATCTGCTGGGCGGGTTCGATTCGAGTCGAGTCCGGCTCGCGGTGGCTCATGAGTCGCCGATGATGCGCAGGTGACCGTGTCGACGTCCCGAAGCGGCCGGATCGTCGGCCGGTCCCGATTCCTTCCGGGCCGGGGTCTGATCGGCGCGATCGGCGGCCTCGCGGACGGCGTCGGCGATCGCCAGCAGGTCGTCATGGCTGCGTTCGGGTGGGGCCTGCCCGGAGTCGATGCGGATGAGCTGCCAATCCACGGGCGGGGTCAGCTTCGCCGCATGTTCGGCGCACAGGTCATGAGCGCCCGGTTCGGCGCGCCTGCCCAGAGGTCCGATGACGACGGTCGCATCGGCGTGCACGTACGTCATGGTGGCGGCGGCGGGGCGCGAACAGCTGACTTTTGAACACATTCTCACGGCTGACACAGTCCCACACTCTACACGCCGCGCCCCGCCGATTCGCTCAGGCACGGCGGCACCGCACGTAGAATGAAGTGCTATGAGACCAAGGCGACATCGCGACCGACATGGGCGGGGTCTGCGGTCTCCGCTGCACCGGGCCGAGGTGCCCGCGCGGCTGAGTCGGGCGGAGAGTTTTGCAAAGGTCGCGGCCGCCGAATTCGCCCGCATGCGCAGGCGCGAACCCGTCCTCCTCGCCGAGGTGGTGCTGGCCGTCGATTCCGTCCCACCGGCGAGTTCGACCGAACCGAGCTTCGGCCGCGTGTTCCCGGCGGCCGGGGACCGTCCCACCCATATCGTCCTCTATCGGCGGGTGATCGAAGATCATGCCGGCAGTGACGCCCGGGATGCGCTCATCGCCGAGGTGGTGGCGGACCAGGTCGATATCCTCCGTCGCACCTGAGATCCGCAGTCACCGCAGGATCCTGGTTCGTGAGACCTCAGCCGAGCCGGATATCCCGGTAGGCCACACCTGCCGGAGCAGGCGCCGGGACGACCGTGGAGATTCCGTCCTCGGTGGACACGACGAGGGTCGCATGCACCCCATCGGCCTGTGAGCCCGAGGCTTGGGATCCTTTGAGGACGAGTGCGCGCACCGGCTCCTCGGAAACGTCGCTCGGATTGAGCACGGTCGTTCCCGTCGGGTTGAGGTCGATCGATTGAGGATCGGTAAGCGTTCCGTCGTCGAGCATTCCCTGCACCTGCACATGTCCCTGACCGGGCGAGAGGTTCAGTGAGGACTCACCGGTGCGAGGAAGCGCCAGAATCTGGGTCTCGGCGAGGGAGTCGGTCGACGGGATGCTGCCGAAGTCGGCGGCTCCCTTCTCACCGTCCTTGCCGATGAAGGCTCCGGCCTGGACGCGCTGTGAGGATTCGATGACGAGGCTCGTGGCGTCGAGATCCCCGAGGTCGGCCTCGGCGACACCGCGGCCGACAACGGTCATCGAGGAACGGGGAATGTCGATCTCTCCGTCCGGCCCGTACGCTTTCAGGGATACCTCGGCGAGGTCGCTGCTCGGGTTCGCGACCCGGACTCGCGCGTCCTTGCCGCTGAGCCCGGTGAGCACCTGCTGGCGATCGGCCCCTGCCCCGCCGGCTGCGAGGTCGATGCCCTGCGGTTTGAGTCCGTCGAGGATGGTCTCCTGGACGGAACCGGCCAGGACTCCGCCGTCGACGGTGACGTCGACGGCGAGGGCCTCGGCACCTCCTGCCAGTCCGCCCAGCGGGACCGCACGCTGCTGACCGGCCTTGATGCTGAGTTCGGTCGGTTCGGCGGATTCGCCGCCCGGAGTCATGAGCGCAACCTTCGCCTGCACGGGAACGTCTCCCGGGTTGCTCAGCAGCAGCTGCGAGTTCGAGCCGGTGGCTCCGGATCCGGCGACGATCCGGAAGCTGCTCGATGCCTGGGCGCAGGTGAGGGTGGCGAGGCCCGTGAGGTCACCGGAGCTGCCTTCGACGGTTTCGAGGCCGGTCGTCAGAGCCGGAGCCCCGGGGCGGGCGAAACCGGTGACGAGCTTCGTCGAGTCGATGTTGTCGTCTCCGGAGACGAAGCCCTGGCCGGAAGGATTGTCGAAGTCGATCGAACCGCCGAGATCGGCGACCTGGAGCCGAGCCGAGGAGGTCGATCCGTCTGCCGCACCGATCGGCGCAGAGGCGGAGACGAGACGGGTCGAGACCTTCGAGTCGTCGACGAATTCGGCATCGGTACCCTCGGCCTCTCCCGCTGTGAGCAGGGGGCCGGGACAGACGGCGCGGGTGTCCGCGGTGGGCATGCGCACCTGTTCCGGACTGCGGTCCAGCGTGCCAGGGGTCAACGGGGTGAGGAACGAGGTCATGGCCACAAGCACCCCGGGCACGGCGATGGCCGTGAAGGTGACGATGCTGCGCTGGTGCTTCATGCCTGCTGCTCCTCACGGCCGGTCTTCCGTGTCACATTCCCCGCCCGGCCGAAGGGGATTGCGACGATGAGGCTGAGCAGTCCGAGCACCCATCCGACGATGACGCCGATCGGGTAGAGGGGTGAGTTCAGCGAGATCTCGACCGTTCCCCCGGCGGCGGGAAGGTCGAATTCGCTTGCCCACGCCTCTTCGCCTGGCTTCGGCTGCGGCAGCGGCTCACCGTCGATGCTCGCGGTGATGCCGTGCGCTGCATCGGCGATGGTCAAGGTACGCCCCTCCTGACCGGCCGGCACCGTCGCGGTGGTGCCTTTCATCGCCGCCGTCGACACCTGGCCTTCGGCGTCGCGGATGAGAAAACGGCCGCTGTAGGGTTTATCGACGCGCCACAGCTGCCCGGACGAGGTGGGCCCGACCGGCAGGAGCCCCTCGGAGACGGATACCGAGTTGGTCAGGCTGCCGGCATCGGGGCCGACGAGGACGAAATCGACTCCGAGTTCGCCGAGGATGCTGCCGAGGTCACCGGCGTCATCGGCCGAGAGCGCGGACGCGGCCTGAGCCACGAGCACCCGGTCGGAGGTGATCGGCAGCGGGCGGCGCTGCCACGGCCACCCACCCACGGTTTCTGCCGAGGTCACCGTCGATGTGCCCAGCACCGTGCCGTCGGCGGAGGCGATGAGGGTGGCGAGAACTTCTCCGTCGACGTTGTCCAGGCGGAGAGTGCGCGCTTGGGTCTCCCCCGCTGCGCGGTCGGCGGCCAGTGCGGGGACGTTGCCGTCGGAGGTCGCGGTGACCGCTTCGGGCGAGGACGCGGCCCGTACGGCGCCGATGGCGATGAGCCCGATGGCCGCTACGGTCACGAGCCCGACAAGGCCGCGCATGGGCAGTCGGCCGGATGCCGCGGAGGCTCCCTTGGCCGCACTCTTCGCAGAGGACGAACCGGCGTCTCGGCTGCGCCCGGGGCGGCGACCCACGGTGCGGTCGGCGCCGAGGGACAGCAACAGGATCGACCCCAGGCTGACCAGGGTCAGTCCCGCTGCGGGGTATGAGGCGATGAGGTGGAACGGTCCCGTCTCCGCCGGCAGGTGCACCTGGATCGCGGCGAGGATGAGACCGCCGACGTAGAGTCCGACCGCCCAGGTCAGGCGGGAGAGTTCGAGCCGGGCTTCGATGAGGGTGAAGAAGGCCAGAATGAGCATCGGCAGCATCAGGACCGGCGCCCAGAGTTCGAGGGTGCCGGCAGAGACCCCGCCGAAGCCGAGATCAGAGATCAGCTTCGTCAGCCAGGACATGTCGAGCGGAGCGGGGAACCCGACGGCAAGCAGATAGGTCGGGGCGGACTCGGTGGCTGTGGTCTGCCCGGGCATCGTGAGAAGAGTTCCCGGCTCGCGGACGACGGCCCACAGCCACGGCCAGCCCAGGAACACGGTCGGGGCGAGCAGCCACAGATGGCGCAGGCCGCGACCTGCCACGAGAAGCACCGCGGTACCGAGGACCGTGACCAGCAGGAGCAGCGGAATGCCTGCGGTGATGACGAACAGCAGCAGGCCGGTGCCCGCTGCCGCGGCGATCGATCCGGTCGTCAGGCTGCGGCGCAGAGTCAGCACCGCCAGCGGGGCACAGATCCAAACGAGGATCACGCCGAGGCGACCGTCCGACAGTGCGGCCGTGAACAGCGGAGACGCGATCCACAGCAGGGCGGCGAAGCCGCGCACCCATCGCCGTGCCAGTACGCTCCCCGCGCCCGCGTAGGCGGTGATGGCGGCCAGGATCGGCGCGGCCAACAGCAGGGAGCGGACCATGACATCGACATGGCCGAAGAAGAGGAGGGAGAGCACACCGAGGACAAGGTGGTAGGGGTCGGCCGGCACCGCCGCGCCAGTCGAGACGTCGAGGTGACGTCCGAGGAGACGGTCGACGATCTCACCGAAGCCGATGTCGGTCGAACCCAGGGCGCCGCCGTCGAGGTGGCCGGGGCCGAAGAGACGGAAGCTGATGACCCCGCTCATCACCACGGCGGCGAGGACCACATAGGTCAGGGGTGCACGCAGCAGACTGGAACCGCCGGAGATCTCCAGACGGGAGAAGGAGTCGATGGCCTCTTCGGTGTCGCCGACCGGGTTGAGTTCGGCATCGGCGTCGGGGCCGCCGGTGGGAACCTCCGCGGGACGCGAGTCATCGCTCTCACCGCTCATCGTCCGGCGTTGTACGGCGAGTTCTTCGTCATCGGCGTAGAGCGCGGCGACATGTCCGGTGTTCGATCGTCTGGCCACACGGTTGCGACGGGCGTTGGCACGTCTCAGCGGGGCGGTGGTCGACACGTCTGCGGGAAGGCCGATGAGCGCACCGAGGTGCCACCCGGCAGGACGGAAGTTATTCGACAGCAGCCCGCCGATGACTCGGCCGAGGTGGCCGAGAGCAAGGAGACAGAACAGCGAGACCAGCCCCTGACCGGCGAGGCTGAGACGATAGCGCTGCTCCGTCCGGATCTGGGACTTCGACCTCGGCGGGTGGGGCGAGGAGCCGAGCCGGGCAGCGGACGCAGCGGAGATCTCCATCCGCCCACGCGGGGCCAGCAGCACGCGGGCGCCGAGGTCGCGCAGACGGCGGGAGTATTCGAGACCGGAATAGGCGGGGCCGAGAACACGGGAGGGTGCCCCGATGCGCTCGAGTTCGGTGGTGGCCATGAGCAGGCCCGGCAGGTCGAGACCCAGTGTTTCGATCTGACTGTCGCGCTGGCCCTGGTCGATCTCCCCGGAGCCGACGGGGTTGAAACGCTCCCCCGCCGCGGTGGTGCTCACTCCGGCGGAGACGATGCGGCCGGAGCAGATGAGCTTGGGTCCGACGGCGGCGATGGATTCCGTCTCCCCGATGGCGTCGAGCAGCTCATCGAGGCAGTCTGGTTCGGGACGGGAGTCAGGGGTGAGGAACCACAGGAAATCCGACTCCGCGATCTCCGGCATCTCACCGGCTTCGCGGACCGTCCGCCCCCCGAGATCCACCACGGGGATCTCGGGGTAGTGCGGACGAAGAGCTGTTTCGAGCTCGACCTTGCTGGCATCGTCGCCGGAGACGACGACGATGGTGACGGCTTGACTCACACGACCTTTTTCTTGAGCCGGCGGCGTTCGCGTTCGGACATTCCGCCCCAGATGCCGAACCGCTCATCGTTGGCGAGAGCATATTCGAGGCATTCGGAACGGACGTCGCAGGAGGCGCAGACCCGCTTGGCTTCACGCGTCGATCCGCCCTTCTCCGGGAAGAACGCCTCGGGGTCGGTCTGAGCGCAGAGGGCCTGGTCCTGCCAGGACAGTTCACCGTCGTCTGCAGCTCCCAGCAGCAGGGACAGCGGAGAGACGGCGGAGTTGTCCGGCGGCAGCGGCGTCAGATCGCTCGGATCGACGGCCAGCGGATCCGGCAACGTCTCGGGTGTACGTGCTCCCGGTTCGATGAACCAGTCTTCGGCACGGCGGGAGGTGACTCCCGGTGCGGCGGTGAAGTCTTCTCTCTCCCGCCATTCTCTCTGTGCACTTTGCACGGTTTTCCCCTTTCTCACGCTCGAGCAGGTCCAGTACCGTGACTGAGGCGATCAGTCCGATGTACGGTCGAATCCTGAAGGATCCCTGCTCGGCGCGTTCCCCTTAGGTATAAATTACACGCGTGTCATTACCGCCCCGTCAAGCCCTTATGGAGTATCGAGACACCGCGTGAGACGCTATTCGAACACGCGTTCACATGCACACGCGCCCGGAACCCCATATATAGGTCACGACCCAGTCGCTGGGCACAACCTGTGGGATTCGCCTGAGCAAACCTGGAGAATTTAGAAAGTGGGCACCCACAATGGGATTATGGAGAGATGAGAGTGGAATCACCGGTGGCCCGGCATGAATGACCGTCTGCTCACCGTCTACGCGCCTCCCGTCGAGGAAGAGATCGCGTCGGGCTCCGACCTCTCCGCGATCCTCATCAACGCCCTCCGACGCAACCGCATCGACCTCAAGGACGGCGATATCCTCGTCGTCGCCTCGAAAGTCGTCTCCAAGGCCGAGGGGCGCCTGCGCACGGTCTCAGATCGTGCCGAGTTCGAGGAGCTCGTCGCGGAGACCGGCACCCACTTGGTCGCTGAACGCTCCTATCGCTCCGGCACCACCGTGCAGATCGTGCGCACCCCGGCGGGCACCGTTCAGGCAGCAGCGGGTCTCGACCAGTCGAACTCCGGCGGTGCCGTCATCCTCCACCCGCTCGACAGCGACCGATCCGCCGACGGCCTGCGCCGACGGGTCGAGCAGGCTTTCGAGGTGCGTATCGGTCTGGTCATCTCGGATACGAGTTCACGGCCGTGGCGGGTCGGGGTCGGCGATATCGCCATCGGCCTGTCCGGGTTCTCCGGTCTCGACGACCAGCGCGGTCGCCCCGACGACGACGGGCGCGTCCAGACCGTGACGGTACGCGCGATCGCCGATGAGATCGCAGCGGCCGCCGACTTGGTCAAGGGCTCCTCCCGCGGACTGCCCATGGCGTTGGTCCGCGGCGCCGGCGGATACCTCGACAACGGTCGCGAGGGCGCCCGTGCGCTCTCCCGCGACCTCGGCGAGGACTGGTTCCGACACGGCCATGTCGAAGCCATTCAACGCGGTCTGGGAGTCACCGACCTGCCCGGCAGCGCCCCTGCCGGCGACAACAGCGACGACATCCTCGAAAGGGTGTCTCGAGCGATCCGCGTCGTCCGCGCCGGGCAGTCGCGGACTCCGGGCCATGCGGCATGGCGGATGCGCATCGAGGGGTCGGGATCGCGGATCACGCTCAGCCCCTCTGACTCGCCGGCGACCGCCCAATCGGGCGGCCCGCCCCTGCTCGAGGCGATGGTCGGACTCGGATCGCTCGTCGAACGCCTCCATACAGCCCTCTTCGCCGAGGATCTCAGCGCCTCCACGTGCTATCACTGGGTCGATGGTGAGCTCGGGGCCTTCCCCCGCGGGGTGACGATCGACATCGGCCTCATCGTTCACTGACCCTCCCGACAGGCTGCACTCGAAACACAATCATGGAAGCGGATATGGATCTCTCAGTCATCGCGCGCACCGGCGGGCCCGTCCTCATCTGGCGCGGACCCGATTTCGATCGACTCGACCTCACCGGTCCGGTCGTCTCGAACTGGGTGAATAAGGGAGTCGGGCTCTTCGGCGACTACGACCTCGGACCGGACTTCACTCTCTTCGCTCCTCTGCCGGAGGGTCTGCACTGGCGCGAACTCGTCGCTGTCCTCAGCGTCCTGATGGCAGGGGGCCGCGTCGTCATCGCGAGCGAAGCACCGGACGAGGACTTCATGGCCCTCGTTCCCTTCGGCCACGAGGATGACGACCAAGTGGCCGACGCCGATGAGGTCTTCGTCTTCAATCCCCCGGCCCTGGCGCTGAGCACCCCGGTCGATGCCGACTTCATCGACGTCAATTCCGCCATCCGCGCCTACCCCGATGTCACAGCGCGTCGCCTCGACGCTTCGGGAATCCTCGAAGTGGACGGTCAGATCATCGACTGGACGAGTTCCCCATCGACCGACGCCGCCCGCCCGCAGGGACTGCTCGCCTCGAACTCGACCCCGCTGCCGGGCGAGTGGCCGCGCTTTCTGCAGCACCTCCTCGGCGGTGGTGAGGTTCTGCTCACCAGCAGAGTCGACGATGCTCGCATCACGGACCTGGCCGCCGGGCTCGGAGTGGTCCATGGCACACTGGGCACATGGACAAAGTAGTTGATACCCCCGCAGCAGCGGTGGCCGACATTGCAGATGGATCATCGATCGCCGTGGGCGGCTTCGGTGTCGTCGGCGTGCCCGAATTCCTCATTCGAGCCCTCCAGGACCAGGGAGCCAAAGACCTCGAGGTGATCTCGAACAACGCCGGCGTCGACGGCCGCGGACTGGGCATTCTGCTCGCCGACGGACGACTCCGCCGCATCATCGCCTCGTATGTCGGCGAGAACAAGGAATTCGCTCGCCAGTACCTCTCCGGTGAACTCGAGGTCGAACTCACCCCGCAGGGCACCCTGGCGGAGAAGCTGCGGGCAGGAGGCGCCGGCATCCCGGGCTTCTTCACCATCACGGGCGCTGGGACGCAGGTCGCCGAGGGCGGCATGCCCTGGAAGTACGACGCAGACGGCAACGTCGTCAAGGAATCTCCGGCCAAGGAGACGAAGGTCTTCAACACCTTCGGAGAAGAGAAGGAATACGTCCTCGAGAAGTCCCTGGCTCCCGACTACGCACTTGTGCGTGCCGCGATCGGTGACCGGCACGGCAACCTCGTCTTCCACTCCTCGGCGCGGAACTTCAATCCCCCGGCCGCAGAGTCGGCTCGCATCACCATCGCCGAGGTCGAAAAGCTCGTCGAACCCGGCGAGATCGATCCGGACATGGTCCACGTGCCAGGCGTCTTCGTCCACCGCGTGGTGCCGCTGACGCCCGAACAGGTGGCGGACAAGCCCATCGAGAAGCGCACCGTACGAGAAGCCTGAGGAGACACAGAAATGTCATTGACACGCAATCAGATGGCGACCCGTGCCGCCCAGGAACTCGAAGACGGCAGCTACGTCAACCTCGGCATCGGCATGCCGACCCTGGTGCCCAATTTTCTGCCCGAGGGTGTCCACCTCGTGCTCCAGTCGGAGAACGGCCTGCTCGGCGTCGGCCCGTACCCGACCGAGGATGAGATCGACCCCGACCTCATCAACGCGGGCAAGGAGATCGTCACGATGAACCCGGGCGCCGCGTACTTCGACTCAGCGGCGAGCTTCGGCATGATCCGCGGCGGCAAGATCAACGCCGCGATCCTCGGCGCCATGCAGGTAGCCACGAACGGAGACATCGCGAACTGGATGATCCCGGGCAAGATGGTCAAGGGAATGGGCGGCGCCATGGACCTCGTGCACGGTGCCCAGCGCGTCATCGTCATCATGGACCACGTCGCCAAGGACGGTTCGCACAAACTGCTGAAGGCGTGCGAACTGCCGCTGACCGGAAAGGGCGTCGTCGAGCGCATCATCACCGATATCGCCGTACTCGACGTCAGCGGTGACGCGTTCACCCTCGTCGAACTCGCCCCGGGCGTGACCGTCGACGAAGTCAAGGAGAAGACCGGCGCCGAGGTGATCGTCCCCGAGGACGTCCCCACCATCGAGGTCGCCGCCTGAGTTCCGAGTGACCGGCCCAGGCCTCACGCGTGTAGTGTCCGAACGTGACCACTGTTCTGTGTTCTGCCGCCTGCGCACCGCAGTCTTGATCGCCCACGCGTTGGCGTCGACCGCCGCCGAACACCGTCTTCGTCCGTCAGGGCCGTCGGACGTTATTCGACACCGTTGGAAACGCAGATTCTTGGGTCGATCCACGGTGGTTACGTTGAAGAAATCACCGTGGATCGACCCAACAATCACACTCCAGGGGCCCTGCACACCGATCAGCAGGGGTGAGTAAGCATTCGCCGGGGTGAGTTGAGCAGACGAGCTCAGCCGCCGGTGGTGGCGGACAGCGCGGGCTCAGCGGCCGGCAGCTCCGGAGTTCAGTCCGGTGGTCGCCACGAACAGGTCGCCGTGGCCATCGGCCGTCACCGTCGGTTCGTTGGCCGCGATGAACGCGCTCTGCCCACGTTCGAGGGTGAGCGTCGAGCCGAGCGAGCTGAGTGTGACAGTTCCCGCGGTGCACAGCACAATCGCAGCACCGCGCCGTTCCACCGTCGCCATACGCGGGCACCGCAGTGCCTGCAGAGCGAAATCATCGGTGGGTCCCAGCAGCATTCCCGAGTGATCGGGCTCGACCATCCGAGGAGCACCGGCGTGGAAGTCCGTGATCTTCGACAGCTGTTCGATGTCGACGTGCTTCGAGGTCAGACCGCCGCGCACGACGTTGTCGCTCGAGGCCATGATCTCGATGCCTGTGCCGAAGAGGTAGGCATGCAGCACTCCGGCGTCCATGGTCAGTGCTTCACCCGGCTGCAGGTGAACCCGGTTGAGCATGAGTCCGACCAGCGCACCGGGGTCATGGGGATAGTCGGTGACGAGCTCGCAGAACGTCTGCGCCGGATCGACAGCACTGCCCGACCGGCTGATGTGTCCGACCGGCAGTTCGTCGATTCCGTGGGCGGCCACCTCGTCGACGAGCCCAGGTGTCCGCGGATCGCTGAGGATGATTTCGACGGCTCGAGACAGCGCCTTGGACTCGCTGAAGGACTTCAGCGCTGCGATGATGGCTCCGAGCACGTCCAAGGACGGCGGAGTCAGCGGCTGGGAGAGCATCCGTTCGAACGTGGCTCGCACGGCCTTGCGCGGACGGAATCCCGTGAGCGCGTGGAAGTCGGTGAGTGCGTAGATGAGCTCCGGTTTCGCCGAGGCGTCTTTGAAGTTCCGGTCGGGAGCGTCCAGTGCCGGTCCGGCCGCTTCCTCGGCGGCGAATCCGGCCCGGGCCTGTTCGCGGTTCGGGTGCACCTGGATCGACAGGGCCTTGCTCGCCGAAAGCACCTTGAGCAGGAACGGCAGTCGCGCTCCGAAGGACTCGAGGGAGTCATGGCCGAGCAGACCTTCAGGGTCCCCCGCCAGGTACTCGATGAGGTTGGGTCCGAGCCGCGGCTCGGCCTCGGTCGCCACGCCGCCCGTCGCCTGCTGCCCGCCGAGGCGGTTCTGCCGTTCCAGCGGAGCCTGGGCCCGCGTGTGCCCGACATCGAGTCGAGAGGGGCTGACCGGATGTGCTCCGAGCCAGAGTTCCGCGCAGGGGGTGCCGTCCGGGACTGTGCCGAGAATCGCGGGAATCGCGTCGGTGCTGCCCCATTCGAACTTCTTGACCGTATTGTGCAGACGATGCACTGCGGGCCCCCTTTGACAGGATCGAGTCGGATTCACATCCGGTGTTTTCCGGTTGTGCTCAGTTCAGCCTAGCCCCGCTGTCGTGCCCGGAGTCGGCACTTCACTGACTGTTCAGCCGAAGTCACAATCTATTCACCGCTTTTCACCTGCGCAGATGCATATGCCCCGGTCACTGCGGCGACCGGAATCGTCGGGGAAACCAGACAGTGCCCCGAGGGAGATCCACAATGGGATCCTCCCCCGGGGCACTGGCTGGCAGGCGCTGTACGCCCCGTCCTCGATGCCGAGTGTCAGCCGACTACGCGGATGACCTTGGCTCCACGGTTCAGCATCCAGCTGTAGCTGCGCTTCGTGGTGTTCGTCCGCGTCGAGCCGGCATCGTACATCTGACCCTTGGTCTCGGAGATGATTCCGATATGACCGGGGATCCAGATCAGGTCGCCGGCCTTGGCGTCCTTGAGCGAGATCTCCTTGCCGGCGTAACGCTGCTGACTGGTTGTACGCGGCAGTTTGATGCCGTTCTTGCCATAGACGTACTGGGTGTAACCCGAGCAGTCCCAACCGGACTTCGGCGAGGTGCCGCCCCAGACGTACTTGACGCCGAGGTTGGCCTTCGCATCCTTGATGATGGACGCACGCTGGGCCGCGATCTTCTCGGCCTTGGACGGCTTGTCCTTCTTCTTGTCGTCGTCCTTCTTCTTATCGTCCTTGGACTTGTCATCCTTCTTGGAGTCATCCTTCTTGGAATCGTCCTTGGACTTATCGTCCTTCTTGGAATCGTCTTTCTTGGAGTCGTCCTTGGACTTGTCATCCTTCGAGTCCTTGTCGTCTGCAGAACCTTCCCCGGAGTCTGCAGCCGACTTGTCATCGGTGGAATCGTCTCCCGGTGGCGTCGTGCCGCCCGGAGCATTGTCGTCGCTGACTCCGCCGGCGATCGAACCCTTGGCAGAGAACTCGGTGGTTCCGTAGCCTTCGGCCCAGACCAGACGTGCGCCTTCGAAGAGCTGCTCACCGCGGCCCTTCTTGTAGACCACGTCCGACTTGGGGTAACCGAGGTGACCCTTGACGGTCCCCTTGTCACCCCAGTACTTCATGATCGTGCCGGAGGTGTAGTGAGCGCCGGTGGTCTTCGACCAGTAGAACGAGCCCTTCTCGAAGCGCTGCGCGACGCCCCCGCCCTTGAGGCCGCCCTTCTCCGCAGAGGTGGGCAGCCCCAAGTCGGTGACTGCATTGTCCTTGTAGGCCGAAGCGATCGCTCCGGACAGGTGGTAGGCGCCGGTCTTCTTGGACCAGTAGACGGTGCCCTTCTCGAACTTCTGTGCCTTGGCACCAGCGACGCCCTTGACGTCGTATTCCTTGCCGAGGGCCTTGCCGAGCTTGTTCTTCTCGGCGTACTTCTCGATCGAGGTCTTCGCCTTCGGCTTCTCGGCCTTCTTGTCGTCGTCCTTCTTGGAGTCATCCTTGGACTTGTCGTCGTCCTTCTTGGAGTCATCCTTGGACTTGTCGTCATCCTTCTTGGAATCGTCCTTGCTGTCGCTGGGCTGTTCGCCGGTCTTCAGGATCGAGTTGACCGTCGAGCGCATCTCACCCAACTTGGCGTAGAAGGCGTCACCCGGGCAGTCGGTCTGTCCCAGATCGCGGTGGCCGACCAGGTTCGACTTCGTGGCTTTGGAGATTCCGTTGATCGAGAACTTCCAGGCGATCGCCGAGGCGACGGCGTCGCGGGTCTTCTTCGGCGGAGCCGCGCTGTTGTATGTACCCAGCACGGAGATGCCGAAGGTTCCGGTGTTGTGTCCGGCAACGTGAGCGCCGACGACGGCCTTCGAGACGTCACCGCCGCGGGCGTGCCAGAGGCGACCGTACTTGTCTGCGACGACGTTGTATCCGATGTCGCTCCAGCCTCGGCCCTGCTGGTGGTAGGCCTGGATACCACGGATGATTCCGGGAACGTCGGCAGCCGAGTAGCTGTTCGAGCCGGAGGTGTGGTGAACGACGGCCTGCTTGATTCCGCTGGCGTAGTCGGGGCTGCCGCGGTAGGCCTTGGCACCCCACGAGCTGCGCGAGCCGATCTTCGGCTTCGACACCTTCTTCGCCACGGTGTCCACCGTCGACGATCCGGGTACGTAGTTCTGGTTGGTCACCGTCGCACCGGCCGCCGCGTCGACGTTCTCTGCGGATGCCGCCTCGGCGTCGGTCGCGTCCTCGGTCGACTGCTCCGGCGCGGTTTCAGCACCGGCGGAGTCGCCGCCGACCTGATCGTCGAGCTCGACGGGATCGTTCTCGGCGACAGCCTGAGCGTCGCCGGCGTCCCGCTTCGAATCGACGAGGACGAGTTCGGCCTCGCTCGGTGCGGAGTCACCGAGGATGCGCATCTGCACAGCGGAAGCGTTCGACACCGTCATCGGCTCCGAACCCTTGTTCTGGGCTTCTTCCTGCTGCTCTTCGTCCAGGGTGTCCCAATTGCCCCATTCCGAGCCCTGCTTGGTGCGGACCTGGATGCGGATATTGGACTTCGACTCGGAGAAGGTGAAGCCGACAAGGCTCGGGTTGTTCGCGGGGACATCGAGGACATCGGAGATGAGCGCGATGTTCACTCCGTCTTCGGTCTTCTGACGGACCGAACCGGAGATGTCGTCTTCGCCCTCGGCCTTCGACTCGTCGGACGAATCCTTCGCGTCCTCGTCCTCGGACTTCGGGGTCTCGGTCTCTGCGCCCTCGGCAGGAGCCTGCTCGGTCTCGGACGGAGCCGATCCCTCAGACGGTGCGGCCTCGTCGGCTCCGGAGGTCAGTCCGGCGGAGACGTTGTTGACCGAACCCGAAGACGCCGACGCCGACGCGTTGACGATATCGGGCACCTTGGCCGAGGCCAGGGCGGTCTGCGACTTGAAGATATTCGGCAGATTGCTCGTGGCGCTCTGGTTGGCGGCAGTGGCGGTGGAATCACTGGAATCGCGGGCGCCGGGGACGTTGAGTCCCTCTTTGCTGACGTTCAGCGCCTCTTTGGACACATCAGGCGACGTCGTGGCTGCGGAAGCCGACGGTGCCGTGACCGCTAAGGTGCCGACCAGCGCAATAGAAGCGCAGCCCGCAACAGTGGGCAATAGATATTTCATCGTTACAGCCTTTTCGAGGAAGACAGGGAAGTTCAGGCCTCGAGGTCCCCTTCACCGTTGGCAGAACGGTGGGCAACCCCAACATCTCAAAATTGTTACACATTTTCGGCGTGTCAGACTAGCCACAGAGCAGAATATTCTAATTACACGAGTGTGGTTCCCAGCATTGGCAAGGGACACACCGAGCAAAAGATTTTCCCGGAATCGGCATGGGATCGACCGATTCGGTCATCGGTCTCATCACGACCGACCCCACAGCGGCGCCTTACGGCACGTAGCAGATCGCCTTCGCGTCGGCTTCTTCGCCGTTGTCAGCAGAGGTGTCGCCGGCACCCTGCGCCAGCAGCTGCGGCCCTGAACCGGGGTTCGGATCGAGTCCCGCATCGACTCCGGCAGCGGCTGACAGGTCGCTTCCGGGAACCGAGAACGCGCCTTTGTCCTCTTCCGAGGACTTCGACGACTCCTCGATCTTATCGGCTACCAGCTGATGTGCCACATCGAAGTCGGGCTGTGACGGAGTGATGCGCGGCGGGGTGAGGTCGACGGATTCGATCTTCTGCGATTTCACCTTGAGCGCGAGGTCGACGAACGAGTCCACCTGCGACGAGGGAATGTCCGTCGACACGGCCCCTGGAGTGGCTTTCGCGATCGACTGGTAGCGGGTGAGCACGGTGGCCGGGTCGAGCTGCTTGACCATCGCCGTCTGCACGCAACGCTGGCGGACCATCCGCTCGTAGTCGCTGGAGAACTCTCGGGAGCGGGCGAACCACAGCGCGTGGAAACCGTCGAGCTTCTGTTTGCCCGGTTCGATCCATCCCTTGACCGGCCCATGCTCGCCCGTGGTCGGATCGACCTTCGACGAAATCGGCACTCGCTTGCCGGAGACGAGGGTGATTCCGCCGAGGGAGTCGATGAGGTTCTCGAATCCCTTGAGATTGATCATCGCGTAGTACTGGACCTCGAGTCCGGTGGCGCCCGAAACGGCGTCCATGGTCGCCTGCTCGCCGGCAGTCTTCGGGTCCTCGAACTCATCCTTGTGCTGTTCGCCCTGCTGGAAGACGGCGTTGAGCAGACATTCGTCCCCGCAGTTGTATCCCTGCGGGTAATGCTTGTGCAGCGGAGAGTCGTCCGGGAACGGCACGTTCTCCATATTGCGAGGCAGGCCGATGATGACGGATTTGCCGGTCTTCGCGTCGATCGAGACCAGCGACAGCGAGTCCGGTCGGATTCCCGTCCGCCCTTTTCCGGCGTCCGAACCGAGCAGCAGGATGTTGTATCGGCCGTCGACGGGCTTGAGCGCCTTGCCCGAGGCGAACAGGTCGCTCATCAGTCCGCGCTGCGAGTTGAGAATCGTCGTCCCCCAAGCCAAGGGGCCCACGACGATGAGCAAGAGGGCGCAGAAGGCCGCCACGAAGCGTTTGCGGGCCCTTCGGGAGATCGTGACGATCCGGATGCGGCGCAGGGTGTCGAACAGGCACACCGCCCAGTTGATCGCGATGACGGGCACCCAGATGGTCAGAAATGTGAGGATGAACGGGTTCGTGCCGATGGTGAAGAGGAACGTCCGGCTGATGAGGACGATCACACCGGCGATCAGGACAAGGAACCAGCTGATGGCGGTGATCGACAGAGAGATCTTCGCCCACCGGCGGTGGCCGAAGAGCAGCTGCACTCCCCCGGGCACGAGAGCCGTGACGAGCAGCAGAAGCCAAGCCCGCACATCACGCGTCGGCTGCGAAGCATACGACGGGTGGCGGATCGGGTCCACATATCTCGTTTCGGCCACTGACTTCCCTTCGCTTCGGGCTCTGCTCACGGACTGCTTCCGGCATCGACATCCGCGGGTGGCTACGCTCAGGTCGCATCGACCCAGTGGATGTCCACAGCAGACAACTGTGCCAAAGAGACTTCAGAGACCACTGTGTTCACCTATTGTGTCGCGTGAGAACCATCGATTCCGGCACATCCGCGCCGCGCATGTCGGATTCGTCGCGTGTGCGATTTGACACAGACAGAAGAACGGGCGCTGCAGACTCCCGTCCCGGGGGAGTCCGCAGCGCCCGTTCGACACGGACCGGCCGGCACCGAGCGGCCATGACCATGTGCGGCCAGCAGCTCAGATCTCGAGCCCGGTTCAGGCGAGGAGCTTGCGTCCCATCACCATGCGCTGGATCTGATTGGTGCCTTCGTAGATCTGCGTGATCTTCGCATCGCGCATCATCCGCTCGACCGGGTGGTCGACGACGTAGCCAGCACCGCCGAGCAGCTGCACGGCGTCAGTGGTGATCTCCATCGCGGCGTCGGAGGCGAAGGCCTTCGCCGCGGCGCCGAAGTACGTGAGGTCGTCGTCGCCGCGTTCGCTCTTGGCGGCAGCGGTGTAGGTCAGCTGGCGTGCAGCCTCGAGCTTCATGCCCATATCGGCGAGCATGAACTGGATCGCCTGATTATCGGCGATCGACTTGCCGAACTGCTGCCGATCCTTGACGTAGGCCAGGGCGTAGTCGAGCGCGCCCTGGGCGACGCCGACGGCCTGCGCTGCGATCGTGACTCGAGTGTGGTCGAGGGTGCGCAGGGCAATCTTGAGACCTTCCCCGGGCTCACCGACGATGCGGTCGCCGGGCAGGCGGACATTGTCGAAGAGGAGCTCGCGGGTGGGCGAGCCCTTGATGCCGAGCTTGCGCTCCTTCTCTCCGAAGGTGAAGCCCTCATCGGACTTCTCGACGACGAAGGCGGAGATGTTGCGCCCACGGGCTCCGTCGGGGTCGGTCACGGCCATGACCGTGTAGTACTCGGATTCTCCGGCGTTGGTGATCCAGGTCTTGACACCATTGAGGATCCAGTCGTCGCCGTCCCGTTCGGCGCGGGTCTTCATCGATGCGGTGTCGGATCCGGCTTCGCGCTCGGACAGTCCGTAGGAGAAGCCTGCTTCTCCGGCGGCCACGGACGGGAAGTACTTCTTCTTGATCTCTTCGCTGCCTCCGAGCTGGACGGGCATGCTGCCGAGTTTGTTCACAGCCGGAATCAGCGAGGACGAGACGCAGCCGCGTGCGACCTCTTCGATGATGATCGCCACTGCCAACGCATCAGCGCCCATGCCCCCGTACTCTTCGGGGATGTGCGCGGCGAAGAAATCCGTCTCGACGAGGGCGTCGTGCGCCTCCTGCGGGTAGCGGGAGTCCGCGTCGACCTCGGCCGCGAACGGCGCGATCTTCTTCTCGACGACATTGCGGACCGCGGCACGGATCTCTTCGTGCTCTTCGCTGGGCTGGTACAGGTCGAACATCATTCTCCTCAGACTTATCAAACGTTCAGCAAGCCCTATTATTCCTGCAGCGCCCGGCCTTTGTCGAGAGCGACCTGCCGCAGCTGGCTGCGATAGTCGTCGAGACGTGTGCGCACAGCCTCGGCTTCGACGCCTTGCCCGGCCCCGAGGATGCGCGCCGCCAGCAGGCCGGCGTTCTTGGCGCCGCCGATCGAAACGGTGGCCACGGGAACCCCTCCGGGCATCTGCACGATGGACAGCAGCGAATCCATTCCGTCGAGGTACTTCAGGGGCACGGGGACTCCGATGACCGGAAGCGAGGTCATCGACGCGATCATTCCGGGCAGATGGGCCGCTCCCCCGGCTCCGGCGATGATCACTCGGACGCCGCGAGCGGCCGCGGACTTGGCCCACTCGACCATGTCCTCGGGCATGCGGTGGGCAGAGACCACCTCGGCGCTCGATTCGATGCCGAGTTCGTCGAGGGCGTCGGCGGCGGCTTTCATCGTCGGCCAGTCCGAGTCCGAGCCCATGACGATGCCGACCGGAGCCGCCGTGTCAGTGGAGCGTTCATTCGCTGTGGTCATCTGTGCTTCCTTCGTTGCAGGCGGATGATATCCGCGGATCGGTGCCGGGTGGATCCGGGGTGCAGTCGGCGCCGGGACTCAGCGTGTGCCGGATTCGCTCTCGGCCCGGAGGTTCTCCGGAGTGGGCATCTGCGGATGCGGATCGACGTCGACGCCGGCGATGAAATCGGCGGCATGCCGCGCTCGAGCGAGCACGAGCTGCCGGTCCTCGCCGTAGGCATTCACGTGGCCGACTTTCCGACCCGGACGCACCCCCTTGCCGTAGAGGTGGACCTTGACCGCCGGGTCGTGAGCCATGACATGCAGGTACGGCTGATAGAGGTCCTCGTGATCAGCGCCGAGGATGTTGACCATCACGGACACGTCCTCCCGTGCCGCGGGGCTGCCGAGGGGAAGGTCGAGAACCGCGCGGAGGTGCTGTTCGAATTGGCTCGTCACCGCTCCGTCCTGGGTCCAGTGCCCGGTATTGTGCGGGCGCATTGCGAATTCGTTGATGAGGAACCCCTCGTCAGTCTCGAACATCTCCATCGCCATGACGCCGGTGACCTCGAGGGTGCCGGCGACAGTGAGGATCGCTTCGGTGATGACCCGCGCCTTCTCATCACTCAGATCGGGAGCCGGGGCGATGGCCTCCTTGCACACGCCGTTCTGCTGCCAGGTCTCGACGACCGGCCACACTGCGGTCTGCCCCATCGGGGACCTCCCGACCATGACGGCGAGCTCCCGGGTGAAGTCGACCTTCTCCTCGGCGAGCAGCTGGGGAACCTCGTTCAGCCACTCGACGGCCTCGTCGAGGCTGTCGATGACGCGCACGCCCTTGCCGTCATAGCCTCCGCGGGGCGTCTTGAGGATGAAGGGGTATCCGACGCGAGCGGCGAACGCTTCGACATCGGCGACCGAGGTGATCTCCGCCCATGCGGGATTGGGCAGACCGAGCTCGTCCATCTTCGTGCGCATCCGGATCTTGTCCTGGGCGAAGATGAGGGCATCGGGCCCAGGGCGCACTGCGTGTCCGGCCTCGACGAGGGCCTGCAGATGCTCCGGTGGGACGTGTTCGTGGTCGAAGGTGATGACGTCGACGGTCTCGGCGAAGGCCTTGAGCGTCGGATAGTCCGTATAGTCACCGACGGTCACCTCGTTGATGACCTGTGTGGCGGGGGCGTCGGCGGTCTCCGCAAGAACGGAGAAGCGGACGCCGAGAGCTTCTGCGGCGGGGGCGAGCATGCGTGCCAGTTGACCGCCGCCAATGACACCGATTCGAGGAAAAGTCACGTTTTACATCCTATCTTCCGCGCATGTCGCGGATCGACTGCGGTCATATCGTGGATCGGCCGAGCGGTCGGCAGCTCATCTCAGTCCCAGTCGCCACAGTGAGGTCACTTCGGCGCTGCGGGCAGCGTGGAGCGCATCGGCGGTATCAGCGGCGCGGGGATGGCGGGGCACCGTGTCGATGCGTTCGAGCACGCGCAGTCCTGCCGTCTCGATGCGTTCGCGGAGCTCACCTGAGGGCCTGAGGCCCAATCGTTCGGCGAGGTCGGAGATGATCAGCCATCCCTCCCCAGCCGGTGTGAGGTGGTCGGTCAGCCTCTCGATGAAGCGATGGAGGACAGCGGAGCCCGGATCGTAGATGCCGATCTCGAGTGCCGAGGTCGGCTGGGCCGGCAGCCACGGCGGATTGCACACGATGAGGTCGGCACGACCAGGCGGAAACAGGTCGGCCTCGATCACGCTCACATCGGCACCAGGACAGAGACGGTCGAGGTTCTCACTGGCGCAGGCGACGGCGCGCGGGTTGATGTCGGTGGCCACCACTGTCGCAGCGCCGCGCCGCAGCAGGATCGCGGCGAGGACTCCGGTCCCCGTTCCGAGGTCGAATGCGGTGCCGGTCGGCTCCGCGGAATCCGTGTCGGTCGAAACCGAACCGACATTCCTTCCCCACGGCAGGGGCGTCTGAGCGACGAGATCGAGGTACTCTCCCCGCACAGGCGAGAAGACGCCGTAGCGCGGATGGACGGAATCGCCCAGAGCCGGGATCTCGACTCCTCGCAGCTGCCATTCATAAGCGCTGAGCACTCCGCCGAGTTCGGTGAGCGACACGCAGACCGGTCCGTCGGCCGGGCCGTAGGCGGCGCGGCAGGCCGCGGCGACGTCGGGGGCACGGCGCAGCGCGAGGTCGAAGTCCGGGCCGAGCTCGACGACGACTCTGCCGAGCAGCCGGGCCCGCTGCTCGATGGCGTCACGTTCCGCGAAGAATGACAGAGCGGGATCGTGAGCAGGGCCAGCACTGTCCACGGATCCCACGAATCGGTCTCTGCCCCGTCTGTCGCGGGATCGGCCCCGGCCGCCCCGACGGCCGCCGGAACGTCGACCCCCGGTGGCTTCACGGTTTCCGCCTCGGTCGCCCCTGAGCCGACGGCTCATCGCCTGGACGAGTTGGCGGCCGTTGTGGAAGTCTCCGCGCCACAGCAGTCCCACTCCGGCGCGTGCCGATCGGCAGGCTTCGTCGGCGGTTGTCTCGTCTCCGATGATCTGCACAGTCGCGGGAGGCGGCGCCCCGTTCTCCGAATGCCAGTGGGCTGCGCGGCCGATGCCGTCCTCGGTCCAGCGGATCGTCGTCAACGGGTGCTCCCAGAAGGTCGGTGGTGGGTCATCTCGGCTGCAGTCGGCACCGCTCACACGACGAGCAGCGGGATCTGCAGCTCCTGCTCCGTGGTCGAACCATGGTGACCGATGAGGGCCAGCGCCGAGGCGGATTCCACTTCCGAATCGACCACGGCAAAGCCATCGGTGCAGATGACGAGGAAATCCCCGATCCGCGGATAGACGTGCGGGGCGACTGGACCGAAATAGCCGCGGTCGATCGCCGAGGCTTTCGGCAGGATGAGCCCGCGATCGCCGAGCGTCTCCTGCCAGACCGAGAGCACGTCCGCCTCCGCGCCCTCAGCGGCGTAGAGATGCAGTGCGCGCGGCTCTCCGCCGACGTGGCGCAGGCCGGCCTTGAGCTCAGGGAGTTCAGCGAGGTCGAAACGGCGTTCGTGGTCGACGTCGACCATGCCGTGGTCGGCGGTGATGAGCATGGTCGCGTCGTGCGGCAGGTCGGAGGCGAGTCGGGACAGGGCGAGATCGACGCGTTCGAGTTCTTCTGTCCAAGCGGCGGAGTCCGCACCGTGCACATGACCGGTCTTGTCGAGATTGCCCCAATAGAGGTAGACGAGGCGGCGGCCCGGAGCCCTCGTCTCGGCGAGAGCCTGGGCACAGCGCTCCTCCAGGCTCTTCGAGTCCCGGAATCTGCCGCCGCGCAGCGAGGCCCGGTTGAGGCCGCGTCCGGCGAACTTCTTCTCTCCGAGGCTGACCACATCGATTCCGGCATCGACGAGGCGTTCGAAGAGCGTCGCATCGGGGACCCAGGCGACGGGGTCGACGTCGAGGTTCCACGTCAGCTGGTTGAACACCGCGTCCTTCTCCGGGTCGAGGACGCGGTAGCCGACCACGCCGTGGGCGCCGGGCAGGCGGCCCGTGGCCAACGACGACAGAGAGTTCGCCGTCGTCGACGGGAATCCGGCGGACAGGGTACGGCGTGTTCCGGCCTGCGACCGGAAGAAGGGAGTGTATCCGCTGTAGCGGCGCAGCTGCTGCTCCCCGAGACCGTCGATGAGCACTACGATCGTCGCCCGGGACTCCCGGCCGAGTCCGAGCGTTCGTGCACGATCGGACATCGGCGCGTCGAGGGCGTCGGCCGCACCGAGGCTCAGCGCCGCGGCGGGAACGACATCGGAGAGCATGGGACCCGCATAGTCCGGGGGGCCCAGGGGCTCAGCACCGGATGGGTCCTGCTGCTGTTGACTCGTCGAGTCCCCGCTCATCAGCGGCGCGACCGCAGCCGGGCATGGAAGACTGCGGCGCGCAGCTTCTCGGCGAAGTCGGCCATTCGGTCGACGGCGGCCTGCCCTTCGGCTTCGGCCGAGACCCGGAGCATGACATCCTCGGCGAAGATCGATCCGCCGTATCCGTGATCGCCCATGCAGTTGGGATCTCCGCAGGTCTCGGGGAAGGCCTCGATGCGCTTCGACGCACCCCACGACATGGTCAGCGAAACTTCGACGGGCTTGTCACCGGGCTTGTAGGCGGCCGGATCGGCGAAGGTGCGGCCGACCATCACGGTGCCCAGGCGATCGAGTTCGATGTCCTCGCTGCTCGTGACGGCGCGGGGTTTGGCGCCGGGTTCCGCGTTCGGATCGTCATCGACGTGAGCCAGCAGGAGGCGGGTCTCGGTGAGGACGAAGGCGGTGACATGCCGGTGGATGGATTCGATGTCGACATGTGTGTCGATGTGGACGAAGTGGGCCAAGACCGGTTCGTCGTAGAGCGAGTCGGCGAGGATGCCCTGAGTGAGCTGGGGATAGTAGCCGGCCGACTGCAGATCGTGAACGAGAACTTCGGGTAATGCCATGCCCACTATTGTGCCCCACTCCTCTGACTTGTCCCAGCGAGGTCGGCCATATCCGGACGCCCGACGCATATGCTGGGACCATGGAAGACTATCCTGCCGGATGGGAAGCCGATGTCGTCCTCCGCGACGGCGGCACCGCCCACCTTCGCCCGATCACCCCTGACGATTCCGCCGCTCTGGCCCGCATGCACGAGGCCCAATCGCCGGAGTCCGTCTATCTGCGCTTCTTCGCTCCGCTGCCCCGGCTTCCCAAACGCGACCTCGACCGCTTCGTCAACGTCGACCACCGCGACCGGGTGGCGCTGATCATGCTCATCGGCGACGACATCATCGGCGTCGGCCGCTTCGATCGGATCAGCGACACCGACGCCGAGGTGGCGTTCAACATCGCCGACGCCCACCAGGGTCGCGGGGTCGGTTCGATCCTGCTGGAGCATCTGGCCGCGGCCGCGCGCGAATCGGGGATCCAGCGATTCACCGCCGAAGTGCTGCCCCAGAACCGGTCGATGCTGCAGGTATTCCAGGCCGCCGGCTACGAGGTCTCCCGCGGGTTCGATGACGGTGTCGTGGCCGTGAAGTTCGACATCGATCCCACGGCACGGTCCATCGAAGTGCAGGCCTCCAGGGAACACAGGGCCGAGGCCCTGAGCGTGCGCACGGTCCTCCACCCCGCCTCGGTGGCGGTGATCGGCGCCAGCCGCAAACGCAACTCCACCGGCCATCTGCTCATCCGCAACATCACGGCCGCGAAGTTCACCGGCGACCTGTGGGTCGTCCACCCCGAAGCCGATCAGATCGCCGGCGTCCAGGCCTATCCGAGCCTCGCCGATCTGCCGGGCAAGGCCGACCTCGCGGTCATCGCCGTGCCCGCCGAATCCGTCACGGAGGTGGTCAAGGACTGTGCCGTGCACGGGGTCAAAGCCGTGCTCGTCATCTCCTCCGGATTCGCCGAGACCGGTCCCGAAGGGGCCGAACTCCAGCGCCGCATGGTCGCAACCTCCCGCGCCTACGGAATGCGCGTGGTCGGGCCGAACTCCTTCGGACTGGTCAACGAGGCCGTCGAGATCTCGCTCAACGCCTCTCTGGCCCCGTTCCTCCCGGCTTCCGGAACGCTCGGGCTCTTCAGTCAGTCCGGAGCCCTCGGCACCGCCCTGCTCGCGGCAGCGAAGACCCGCGGACTGGGCATCTCCACCTTCGTCTCCGCCGGCAACCGCGCCGACCTCTCAGGCAACGACCTCCTCCAGTACTGGGAGGAGGATCCGGCCACGCAGACCGTCGGCCTCTACCTCGAATCCATCGGCAACCCGCGCAAGTTCTCGCGCATCGCCCGTCGAGTCTCCCGCGTCAAACCCGTCGTTGTCATCAAGTCCGACCTCACGGGGCGGGAGCTGCCGCCCGGGCATATCGTGCGCACCTCGTCCCTGGCGCCGAACACCCTCGACCAGGTGCTCGAGCAGGCGGGAGTGATCCGCGCGGATACGATCCACCAGCTCTTCGACCTCACCCAGGTGTTCTCGACCCAGAAGCTGCCGGCGGGCCGCCGGGTCGGTGTCATCGGCAACTCCGCGGCGATGAGCACCCTGACCATGCAGCGCGCCCGTTCCGAAGGTATGCGCGTCGACACCGAGCCCGTGTCCCTGCACCCCGAGGTCGATGCGGAGACCTTCCGGAGCGAACTCGATGCGATGTATGCCCGCGACGACGTCGACTCGGTCATCGTCACCTTCACCCCGTCGGCGGGAGCCGAGGAGTCTGAGATCGCCGCGCTGCTGTCCGAGGCCGCCGCACAGTCGGAGAAGACCACTGTGGCCTGCTTCCTCGGCATTCAAGGTGTCCGCGACGAACTGACCAGCTACCTCAAGGACCAGGACGGCAACCGCGTCTCCCGCACGGTGCCCAGCTACATCGGCCCGGAGGATGCCGTGTGGGCGCTGGCCAGGGCGACAGACTACTCGCGTTGGCGCGCCGCCGACCACGGTCGGTACGTCGAACTCGACGACATCGACGACAAAGCGGTGCGTTCGATCATCGATTCGGCTCTCGACGGGGCGCCGCTGGGCACACCGGTTCGCCTCGAACGCGATGCAACGAGAGAGCTGCTCCGCGCCTACGGGATCGAGGTCCTGCCTTATATCACTGCTTCCTCGGTCGACGAGGGGCTCGCCGCCGCCGAGAAGATCGGCTATCCCGTGGCGCTGAAGGCGGTGACGAACGTGCTCCGGCACCGCATGGAGCTCGGCGGGGTGCGCCTGAACATCGATTCGCCCGAAGAACTGGCCGAGGACTTCGCTGCCGTGCAGCGGATCATCACCCAGGTGATCGGCGACGACGAGCCCCTCGTCGACGTTCAGGCCATGGCCCCCCACGGTGTCCCGTGTGTCATCCGCGCCGGCGAGGACCCCCTCCTCGGACCGCTGCTGTCCTTCTCTCTGGCCGGGGACACGACCGAGCTGCTCGGCGACGTCTCGCACCGGGTCGCGCCGCTGACGGATCGGGAGGCCGAAGACATGATCCGCACGGTCAAGGCCTCCCCGCGCCTGTTCGGCTACCGCGGTCTTCCGCCGATGAACATCGGCCCGCTCATCGACGTCCTCGAAAGGCTCTCGGTGCTCGTCGAACGTCATCCGCAGATCCTCGAGCTCGTCATCCATCCGATGATCGCCACGGAGACCGAGGGGCATGTGCTCAGCGCCCGTGTCGATCTGCTGCCCGACCCCACCCGCATCGACGGCACCCGCCGACTGCTGAGCTGAGACGGTTCGGAGCAGACACCTGCCCAGCTGAAAAAAAGAATCCGCCCCCGCCGCAGGACGCCTTCGACTTTCGGTGTCCCAGCCCCATATGGGCGCGTCTTATACCAATTCGCAGACTTGACGGGTAGTGTCTGTATCCGTTCACCACGAAATGTTATGAATTCGTGTTTTAATGGATGGCCGCTTCGGCGGCCATTGTCTGTGACCAGTCACTGGTCATCCACCGTCCCAGGCGTCCGCATTCAGCGGGTGTCCCATGAGAGCGAGGCCTCACAGTCATGATTTCGCGCAGAGACGTCGTCACCGACTCCGCGATCGCCGTAGTCGCCGAACAAGGAGTCCGCGGGCTCACCCATCGGGCAGTCGATGCACTGGCCGAACTGCCGGTGGGGTCGACTTCGAATGTCTACCGCACCCGCGATGCCCTGATCACCGGAATCATGGAGCGCATCGGTGAGCTCAACTCCCAGCAGCTCGAGCGCCTGCCGGAGCTGGTGCGTACTCCGGGCGCGGACACTATCGAGGTCGCCATCGACTTCTGCATGAACTGGCTGACCACCGACCGCAACCGGTTCTACACCATGATGATGCTCAGCTTGGATCCGGCGCTGCCGCCGGAGGCAGTGATCGCCAAGGAGAAGAACCTCCGCGCGATCAGGGAATTCATCATGCGCTTCGCCGGCATCGACGCCGAGTACGCGGAGCGGGTCAACAGCTCGGTCGCGGGCATGATGGTCAGCGAACTCGTCGCCGGCACGGCTGATCGTGCACGTGTCGAGGCCTATATGAGGGAGTTCTTCCAGTGGCTGCGCGGCAGCCGCGAAAGCGCCTGAACTTCGACACGAACCCTCCGGGAACGACCGATTGAGCAGGAGTTCGCAAATCGAACGCTAGAATCGACGGGTGCCCTCCCCCACTGAGGTCAGGCCTCGGCGCGGGCGGGTGTTCGAATCGAACAGTTCGTGCGTCAAAGGAGTTCCATGCCCGAAGGCAGAGTCATCGAAGTCGACGTCTCCTCAGAGATGGAGAGTTCGTTCCTCGAATATGCGGTCTCGGTCATCCACTCCCGCGCACTGCCCGATGCCAGGGACGGCCTCAAACCCGTCCAGCGTCGCATCGTCTACCAGATGGGCGATATGGGGCTGCGCCCCGACCGCGGACACGTGAAGTCCTCGCGCATCGTCGGCGATGTCATGGGCAAGCTCCACCCGCACGGCGACACCGCGATCTATGACGCCCTCGTGCGCCTCAGTCAGGGCTTCATCATGCGTGTGCCCCTGGTCGACGGCCACGGCAACTTCGGCTCCCTCGACGATGGTCCCGCTGCCCCGCGCTACACCGAGGCTCGACTGACGACCGCGTCGATGCACATGATTGCCGGGCTCGACGAAGACGTCGTCGACTTCGTGCCGAACTACGACAACACGCTCACTCAGCCCGAGGTCCTGCCCAGTGCCTTCCCGAATCTGCTCATCAACGGCGCGTCGGGCATCGCCGTCGGCATGGCCACGAACATGGCCCCGCACAATCCCGGCGAAGTCATCGCCGCCTGCGCCCACCTCATCCGCAATCCGGAAGCCGGACTCTCGGAGCTCATGCGCTTCATCCCCGGCCCGGATCTGCCCACCGGCGGGCGGATCATCGGTCTCGACGGAGTGCGCGAGGCCTATGAGATCGGTCGCGGCACGTTCCGCACCCGAGCCACTGTGTCCATCGAGAACATCAGTGCCCGCCGCAAGGGAATCGTCGTCACCGAGCTGCCCTACCTCGTGGGACCGGAGAAGGTCGTGTCGAAGGTCAAGGACGCGGTCGGGGCGAAGAAGCTGTCCGGAATCGCCTCGATCGATGACTATTCGGATCGCAAGAACGGCATGCGTCTGGTCATCGGTGTGAAGAACGGCTTCAACCCCGAGGCCGTGCTGGCCGAGCTCTACCGCCAGACCCCCCTCGAGGAATCGTTCAGCATCAACAACGTCTGCCTCGTCGAGGGGCAGCCGCGGACCTTGGGACTGCGCGAGCTGCTCATGGTCTACCTCTCCCATCGCATCGACGTGGTGCGCAGGCGCACGGTCTTCCAGCTGCGCAAGGCCAAGGATCGGCTCCACCTCGTCGAAGGTCTGCTCATTGCGATCCTCGACATCGATGAAGTCATCCAGCTCATCCGTTCCTCGGACGACGCGGCCACGGCCCGCACCCGCCTGATGGACGTCTTCGAGCTCTCCGAGCTGCAGGCGACCTACATCCTCGATCTGCAGCTGCGTCGGCTCACGAAGTTCTCGCGTCTCGAACTCGAAGCCGAACGCGACGAGCTGAGGAAGACGATCGACTACCTCGAATCACTGCTCGCCGATGAGGCGAAGCTGCGGGAACTCGTCGCCTCGGAACTGGAGTCCACGGCCGAGGTCATCGGCTCTCCGCGACGCACCGTCCTCATCGAAGGCTCGATGAAGGAGCTGACGGCCAAAGGCAAGAAGGCTCCGACGAACCTCAAGATCGCCGATTCTCCCTGCCGGGTGCTGCTGTCGACCTCCGGACGCATTGCGCGCACCTCGGATGCCGCTCCGCTGGCACGTGAGGGTCGCCGCTCCAGCCATGATGCGCTGGTCTCGGAGATCGTCACCACCACTCAGGGCAAGGTCGGCGCCATCACCACCACCGGTCGCCTGCACATGGTCGACGTCGTCGATCTGCCTGCCCTGCCGCCGGCCGCGGCACGACCCAATGTCGCCGGCGGTGTGAAGATCGCCGAATATGCGGCGCTGGAGAAGAACGAGAAGATCATCGGTCTGATCGACCTCGACCGGGAATTCGTCCTCGGCACCGCCGACGGCGTCGTCAAACGCGTATCGGTGGCCGGTCGGCCGAACAAGAACGAGTGGGAAGCCATCACCCTCAAGGGCAAGGACTCAGTCGTCGGGGTCGCCCAACCCGAGGACATCGACGACTCCCTCTCCGTATTCGTGACCTCGAACGCGCAGCTGCTCGCCTTCGACGCCTCCGGTCTGCGTGCACAGGGCTGGAACGCCTCGGGCGTGGCCGGAATCAAGGTGGCCGCCGACGCGAAGGTGATCTTCTTCGGAATGACTCCGAAGGCGGCGAAGACCGACGAGGACGGTGCCGCGGACGCCGAGCTCGGCAGCTTCGCGGTCGTCACGATCGCCAGCGGCGAGAACTTCTACGGCGCCCCATCGTCGTCGATCAAGGTCAGCGAATTCTCCGAGTTCCCGACCAAAGGGCGAGCCACCTCCGGGGTGCGCGCCCACAAGTTCCTCAAGGGGGAGACCGAACTGTCGCTGGCCTGGGTCGGCGACTCTCCGCAGGCTGCTGCCACCGCCGGCGGTGCACGCACGCTTCCGGCCGAGCTGTCCCGTCGCGACGGGACGGGATCGCCGTTGGAGTCGAAGATCGATGTCATCGGCACCCTGCCCCGCCTCGGCGGCGCCGAATCCCACGACCAGTCACCGGAGGCCGGCGATGACGAATCGGCTGAGGCTTCAGACGACACCGAAGCTGACGCTGATTCTGCGTCCGGCACCGGCGAAGAGAAGCCCAAGTCCGCAGGAAAGCGATCCGCGGGCCAGAAGCAGCGGGGACAGCAGAGACTGGCGACCAGTTTCGATGAGCTCGATCTCGACCTCGACGAGGCCAAGGACGAGATCGCGCGGTCGAAGTTCGACACCGAAGGCGCCGTGATCGTCTCCCATGACGAGGACGACGAGGACGACGACTCCGCCCTGTTCTGAGCTCGGACCGGCCCTGACGGGAGCCTGCTCTGGCGAACCGCTCGGCCGTCGGCCGTTTCAGCAAATGAGCCCAGCACCTCGGTGCTGGGCTCTGCTGTCTGCCGCCTGTGCTGTCAGCGGCCGCTGCAGCCGCTCACTGGTCTGAGTTCTCAGGATCGTCGTCGAGGTCGAGGCGCATCTTGGCTGCGGTGCCGCGCTTCATCTCGCCGATGGCGGTCTCGCCGAGTCCGTGCAGCGAAATCGAATCGCGCGGTTCGAAGACGTAGTCGTCCGATGCCGAGAGCACTCGCGCGGTCTCCTCGTCGGTGAAGATCGTCCCGGGATCGGCTACTGCTGTCAGGCGGGCGGCGAGGTTGACGCTGGAGCCGAAGATATCGCCGAGGCGAGAGAGCACCCGGCCCCAGACGAAGCCGACGCGCGCCTGGGGCAGGTCCTCGGCTGCGGTCACGCGCTCCATCAGTGTCATGGCGATCTCGGCGCCGGCCAGCGGTGTCGAGGCGGCGAAGAACACTTCATCGCCGACGGTCTTGATGACCCGTCCGCCTCCGGTGGCGACGATGTTGTAGGCCATGCCCTGGAACTCCTGAACCATGTCCGCCAGCTGCCGCGGCTCCATCTTCTGCGACAGGCGGGTGAACGAGACGAGGTCGATGAATCCGACGGCACGGGCCAAAGGCATCGAGGAGTCGTACCAGCCCTGCCGGTTGTCCATGGCCAGCCCGTCTGAGACGTTGACGTTGAGACGGCCCATGACGTCGGCGAGGTTTCGCCGCCAGGAGTAGGTGAGCATCTTCTGCAGCGGGTCGATCATCTCTTCGACGACGGCCAGGGCATCCCGGCGTGCTTCCGGATCGGTCAGCCCCTTCTCCTCGGTGAGGAATTCGACAAGGGTCTCCATCTGCCAGACGACGAGGCGGTCCGTCGTCTGGCCGATCGCCCGAGCCAGGGACAGCGCGGTCGTCTGGTCGATGAGTCCGTCGGCGACGGGCTTGGCCCAGATCCGCAGGGCGTGCGCATCGCTGACGGTGTAGGCCTTATCCGTCGGCTTCGCCTGGGACATGCCGAGGGCCCGCCACATCTTCCGGGCCGAGACCGTGGAGATCCCGCCGAGTTTCGCGGCCTCCCGTCGGTCGAGGACGCGCTTGCCGTCGAGCAGGATCTCTTCGAGTCGTTCGGCCGCGGTTCGGGTCTCATAGATCGTGTCGTCGAAGTCGGGGCCGTCCGCGTCGAGAGCTCCGTCGGCGTCGTCCTCGTCGATGATCGACAGCGCTGTGGTGCGCGGATCCTCACGCAGTCCGCTGAAGAAGTCCTCATCGACGTCGATGTCCGAGTCGGCGTCGGCGGCCCCCACGTCCGTGGTGGCTGTGTCCGAATCAGCGGTCAATTCGTCGGCAAGCTCGTCGCCGACCTCTCCTGCCTGAGGAGCGGATCCGGTCAGGCCGCCGACAGGTTCGTCGTCATCACCGACATCGCTGATGACTCCGCCGTCACCGAACTGGTCGTGTGCGTTCGCCTCGACGTCCTCGCCGTCCTCGACAGCGACGGTGTCAGCGGAACGGACGTCCGCCTCGGCGCGGGATCGCGTCTCATCCTCCCCCTCCGGAACTGCCCTCATCGCAGCGTCGGGACCCGTGCGATTCGCCGCATCACTATTCGCTGCACGCTTCTGAGAGCCTGGATCGGCCTGGGCCTGGGCAGCCGTCTGCGGATCACGACCGGTCTGCGGTGTTTCACCGTCCGATTGAGTTCTGTCGTCGGACTGGTGGCCCTTCGTGGAGGAGCCGTCGGCGTCCGCCGCCTCGGGTGTGCCCACACCTTCCGGTTCGACGATGTCGAATCCGGCGGTGAAGTCCGAAACCGCCATCAGTCTTCGCTCCTCTCCGCAGCGGTCGGGGCCGCGGCCGGACGCAGATGGTGGACGTCTCCGGCGCTTAAGCACACCTGATCGTCGATGATGAGGTCGGCTCCTGCGTCCAGCCCCGTGGCGGTGCCGATGATGTCGGAACCGTCGGGCTTCTCCACCCGGACCCGCGACCCGAGCGTCACCATATGATCACGCACTCTCCGCGCTGTGCGGCTGTCACGGAAATCCTCGTCTCCATAGTCGATCAGCTCTCTGTAGCAGGGGATCAGTGTGCCGAGAATCGAGACTAACAATGCTTCATGATCAATTTCTGAACCGTCGACTCCGGTTTCGATCGCCAGCGAACTCGCGTCTTCGCGCGGCAGATCAGCAGGCTCCAACCGGGTGTTCAGCCCCATCCCCAACACGATCTGCGGTCCGCCGGCCAGGGGTTCGACGCGTGCGAGGATCCCGCACAGCTTCCTGCCCTCGGCGGTGAGCACATCGTTGGGCCATTTGATCGCGGCCGGCACCCCCGCCTCGGTGACGGCGGAGTGCACGGCCTCACCGGCAATGAGCGGGATCCACCCCCATTGGGAGAACCCGGCCGGGGGTGTGAGCAGAATCGACCACGTCAGCGACCGGCGGGCGGGCACCGTCCAGGTCCGGCCCAGTCGGCCGTGTCCGGCGTTCTGGAAGTCGGTGCCGCGGATGGTGAATTCGGCCACGGGTGAACCGGCGTCGGCTCCTTCTCGGACCACTCGCGCAAGTTCGTCATTCGTCGACGTGCAGCTATCGTCCCAGATCAGCGGCGGGAGCGAGAGACCTCGGTCCGCAGCGGTGCGGCGCACGGAGTCGACGTCGACGAGGACGGAATTGTGTTGGCTGTTCACCAGCCCACTCTAGATTCTTTTGGTGAGAGTGCACAACGAAGTCTCACGTCATCGTTATTGTGGAGACATGACGGATACCCCACGGACCACAGCCGAGCGCATCGACGCATTCACCCAGCGCCGAGAAGCAGCCCACACGGGCAATCAGCGCTCGGTGGACAACCAGCACAAGCGCGGCAAACAGACCGCACGTGAACGCATCGACGCTCTCCTCGACGCCGACTCCTTCCAGGAGATCGACGAATTCGCCCGCCATCACAATCACCAGTTCGGGATGCAGGACAACCGCCCCGACGGTGACGGAGTCGTCTGCGGATTGGGCACGATCGAAGGCAAGACCGTCGCGGTCTTCGCTCATGACTTCACCGTCCTCGGCGGATCCCTCGCCGAAGCCAACGGCCGCAAGATCGTCAAGGTGCAGAAGCTCGCTCTCAAACTCGGCTGCCCGATCATCGGCATCAACGACTCGGGAGGTGCCCGGATCCAGGAAGGCGTCGGATCGATTGCACTGTTCGCCGAGATCTTCCGCCTCAATGTCGCCTCGTCCGGAGTGATCCCCCAGATCTCGCTCATCATGGGGCCCTCGGCCGGCGGCGCCGTGTACTCCCCCGCACTGACCGACGTCACGATCATGGTCGATCAGATCAGCCACATGTACATCACCGGCCCCGACGTCATCAAGACCGTCACGGGAGAGTCCGTCGGCCATGAGGAGCTCGGCGGCGGACGGACGAACAACACCGTGTCCGGAAACGCCCACTACCTGGCCTCGGATGAGGACGATGCGCTCAACTATGTGCGCGATCTGCTCTCGTTCCTGCCGCAGAACAACCTCGACCCAGCAGATGCCGACGAGTTCGAGTCCGATCTGTCGGTGACTCCCGAGGACGAGGCGCTGGATACGCTCATGCCGGATTCGCCTTCGCAGCCCTACGACATCCTCGACGTCGTCACCACGATCCTCGACGACGGCGATTTCCTGCAGGTCTCCGAGCTCTTCGCTCCGAACGTCGTCACCGGCTTCGGCCGCGTCGAAGGGGTGAGCGTCGGCGTCATCGCCAACCAGCCCATGCAGCTGGCCGGCACCCTCGACATCGACGCCTCGGAGAAGGCCGCACGCTTCGTGCGCCTCTGCGATGCCTTCAACCTGCCGATCCTCACCTTCGTCGATGTGCCCGGGTTCCTGCCGGGCACCGACCAGGAGTACGGCGGCATCATCCGCCGCGGCGCCAAGCTCATCTACGCCTACGGCGAGGCCACAGTTCCGCTCGTCACCCTCATCACCCGCAAGGCCTACGGCGGCGCGTACTGCGTGATGGGGTCGAAGCAGCTCGGTGCCGATATCAATCTCGCCTGGCCGAGCGCGCAGATCGCGGTCATGGGTGCCCAGGGTGCGGCGAACATCGTCTATCGCCGTAAGCTCAAGGCCGTCGAAGAGGCCGGAGAGGACGTCGAAGCGGCGCGTGCCGAACTCATCCAGGACTACGAGGATGCGCTGCTCAACCCGTACCTGGCCGCCGAGGAAGGCTACATCGACGCCGTCATCAAGCCGAGCGAGACTCGCAGCCGGATCGTGCGTTCGCTGCGTGCGCTGAAGAACAAGCACGTCGACGCTCCCGCGCGCAAGCACGGTAACATCCCCCTATGAGCGATGATCTGCAGACCGACGCCGAGGCGAACCTGCCCGGCGAAGTGGACGCCGAGGTGACCGTCCCCGGCGAGGGCGCGGCCGCCGAGGAGGGCGGGGCCACAGCCTCAGACGGGGCGCTGCGGGCGCCCTCCGTGGAGGGACGCTCACAGGTGCGCGCCGATGACGGCGAACCGATCAGCGACGAGATGGCCAGCGCGGCGGCTGTGGCCGCGGTCGTGGCGATCCGTCAGGTGGCGATCGCCTATGCGGCCCAGCAGGCCAGTGCGGAGGCCGAGTCCGAAACCCGCAAGGGCGATCGAGCGGGTTTCCGGGCTCCACGACGCAATGTGCGCAAGCGCCTCCCCCAGACCTGGGACCAGCACCTGGGTCGCTGAGGCCCCGCCGGCCCCGGCCCTCGACGGACTCCCGTACTGTGGTCGGGTCTACCCTACTGGGGTCGCGTCTCCCGTGCCCGCCGTCGCCTCAAGCGACAGCGGCGACCGACGGTCCTCTGTTCTCGTCTGCTGTTTCTCTAGTCGGCTTCTTCGCGGAAGAGCGCACGCAGTTCGTCGAAGAGTCTGTCGATCACTGGTCCCGGATCTCCGTCGACTCGTCGCATCCGGGTGAATGTCGCCTTGAGCGCCATCATCGCCAAGGCGGCGACGGCTTCGGCTCGCGGGGAGACTTCGATATCGTCGTCGGCATAGTCACCGGAGTGCGCCCCCATGACGTCCACCGGCGCCGAGGAGGTCCCGTCGAGTCGGCGTTGGATGATCTGCCGGAAGAGCCGTTCGTTGTTGCCCATCCGCGACATCTGCAGCGGTAACAGCGACGGGTCCTTTTTCAGCATGAGATGGTACTGGTGCATATCATCGCGCTTCTCCATCCGAGTGGCGACGATGAATGCGAGCAGGTGTTCGAGGTCGGCGACGAGGCGCCCATGGGGTCCCCCGGCTTCGAATTCCTCGATGGCCGGTTGGTCCTCTTCGTCGAAGACGGTGTCCGCGCGACCGAGCAGCGCCTCGTCCTTCGATGAGTAATAGTTGAAGAAGGTCCGTCGGGAGACTCCGCAGCGCTCACAGATGTCTTCGACAGTGACGTCGTGATAGCCCTTCTCCAGGGCCAGGTCGATGGCGGCACGGCGAAGAGCCTGCCCGCGCTCACGCTTCTTGCGTTCGCGCAGTCCCTCGACCGGCGGTGACGCTTGGACCTCTGAACCAGAACTCATGAGAACAGTATTGCAGTCGCTGCATTTTCACCGGAAATGCGCTGAGCGCCCGCCTCGAGCTCAGTACCCGAGTTTCGCGTTCGTGAGCACCGGAACCGTCTCCGCTGCGGTATCGGCGGCGCTGAGGTCGATCTCGACGATCTCGAGTCGTTCGGCACCGTCGAGTGAGATCAGCACCTTCCCGAGGGGGTCGGAGACCAGACTGTGGCCGACCCCGGTCGGCCCTTTCTTCGGAACCGGGACGCCGGTCACTTCGGGATCGGCTTGGCCGAGGGCGGCGATGAACATATTCGAGTCTAGGGCCCGGGCGCGAGCGAGGATCTCCCACTGTTCGGCCTTGCGCGGTCCCGCACCCCAGGAGGCGGCGACGACGGTCAGGCGTGCGCCCCGCCGGCTGAGTTCGGCGAAGAGCTTCGGGAACCGGATGTCGTAGCACAGGGCCAGGCCGATGTCCTCGCCGTCGATGGTGAAGAGCACCGGCGCCTCTCCCGCCTCGACGGTGTCGGACTCTTTGAATCCGAAGGCGTCGTAGAGGTGGATCTTCGCATAGTCGCTGCGCCGGCCGTCAGGGGAATAGACGGCAAGCAGGTTGATGACCTTGTCGTCCGTCGCCGCGAATTCGCCGACGACGACGGTGATTCCGGTCTCGGCGGCGAGCTCGCTCAGCGCGGCCCGCCACGACTCGGAGTGCTCCTCGGCGATGGTGCGCAGGCCGGATCCGAACGCCGACATCGTCGCTTCGGGGAAGACGACGAACCGTGCGCCTGCCGCGGCGGCCCGGCGGGAATAGGAACGGACCTTCTCAAGGTTGTCGGCCACCTCGGTGGTGGTGTTGATCTGAGCGAGCGCGAACTTCATTCTCATCCTCCAGTCGGTTATTTCCAGCCTATCGCGCCCACCCCTCCCCAATTGCTACCTGACGGCGGCCCAGCAACCTCGCGCTGGAGTGGTCCCCGAAAGTTGGACTGTGATCAACACAAACCAACTTGAAGGGACCATTCCATGCGTCAGGACTGTCTGATCACCAA
>NZ_JABSSX010000034.1 GCF_013280495.1 Brevibacterium permense | reverse complement strand
AATTGCTACCTGACGGCGGCCCAGCAACCTCGCGCTGGAGTGGTCCCCGAAAGTTGGACTGTGATCAACACAAACCAACTTGAAGGGACCATTCCATGCGTCAGGACTGTCTGATCACCAACGACCAAGCCAAGGCCGCGATCGAACTCTTCGACCAAGGGCACGGCTACGCCGCGGCAGCCACGAAGCTCGATGTCCACAAGCCCACACTCAAACTTCTCCACGACCGGTGGCTGGTGCGTGGAACAATGTCGGTCATGGAACCGCACCAGCGCCGCCGCATACCAGCAGAGCAGAAGATCGCGACCGCGAAGCGATACCTCGACGGCGAACACAAAGTCGAACTCGCCAAGGAACTCGGCCTGGCATCGTCGCGTCCGATCCTCGACTGGGTCAAGGAATACCGGGACAAGGGCGATCAGGCATTCACCTCGCCCCCGGCATCAGGCAAGGGCACAACAGCCCGGATGCGCGCCATTGACAGCGGTCAGGACCCGGATTCTGATCCGGCCCCGTCTAAGCCGGACCTGATGGCGAAGAAGACCCGTGCCGAGGACATCAGTCTGGCGGAGTACCGGCAGCTGCAAGACCGGCTGTTGCGGGCGGAAGCGGAGAACGCGTACTTAAAAAAACTGAAGGCCTTGAGGCAGAACGGGCAGCTGTAAAAGCACGCATAGTTGCCAGTCTCAAGGCGAACTACCCACTGTCACTGCTGCTGAGCATTGCGGGCCTGGCACGGTCGACGTTTTTCTATCACCAGAAACGCTTCGATCAGAAACCTGACCCATACGAGCAGATCAGGCCCCGGATCCGGGAGATCTTCACCGACAGCCGCGAATGCTACGGGCACCGCAAGATCTGGGCAGTCTTGGTCAAAGAAGGCATCACGATCGCGAAGAAGACAGTGCTGCGGTTGATGCAGGACATGAACATCAAGACCAAGGTGCGCAGGAAGCGGTATAACTCCCACCGTGGCACGATCGGCCGTGTTGCCGGCAACGTCCTCAACCGGGAGTTCACCGCTGAGGAACCAAATGAGAAATGGGTCTCTGACGTCACCGAATTCGCTGTGGCGGATCAGAAACTGTATCTGTCACCGGTCATCGATCTCTTCGATACCAGTGTGGTGTCGTACTCGATGTCGACGTCACCGAACACGGCGTTGACGAACAAGTCACTGACGAATGCGTGTCAGGGGCTTCGGCCCAGTCAGAAACCATTGGTGCACACGGACCAGGGGTTTCAGTACCAGCACGTGTCGTGGGCGGCGATCCTGACCAAACACGGTGCCACACCGTCGATGTCGCGGAAGGGAAACTGCTGGGATAACGCGATGGCGGAGAACTTCTTCGGGCAGTTGAAAACCGAGATGTTCTATCTGCAGAAATTCGAAACGGTCGAGGACCTCGAGACCGCGATCGATGAGTACATTCACTGGTATAACTTTGAGAGGATCTCGACACGACTTGGCGGTCTTGCCCCGATGGAGTATCGGACCAAGACCGCCAATGCCACAGAGGCCGTAACCGCTCTATGCTGACCTCACAGCAGTCCAACTATTGGGGACCACTCCA
>NZ_JABSSX010000033.1 GCF_013280495.1 Brevibacterium permense | reverse complement strand
GGCTCTTCGCAGTTAGGGGTGTAATCGGGGTCTGAATCCTCCGGCCTCGAGCAGGCTCCGGGCGATGTAGTGGGTCAGGTTCCGGAACCCCAGCGCTGAACCACGCAAGTGTTCCAACCGGCCGTTCAATGCCTCCGTCGGACCGTTCGACGTCCCCGGCCGATCGAAATAGGCCAACACATCCACGGCCCGCTTCTTCAACGTCCGCCCCAGCCGGCGCAGCTCAACAAGACCAGAAGGCACCCCGGACGAGATCGATTCGATGATCGACTGCAACGACTTCTTCCCCGCGGTTCGGTCCAGGTTGCGGTAGGCGGTGATGATGTCCTGGAACACGCTCCAGGTCACCTCGACATCAGCATGTTTGTCATCCGCGAAGAGCGCGACGATCCGTTGCTGCTGCCGCTCGGTGAGTAACTGACACCCGGTGTGCAGAGTCCGCCGGGCCTGATACAACGGGTCGCCCTTCTTCCCGCGGTGTCCGGTCGTTTCCTGCTGAACACGCCTGCGGAGCTCGTCCAGACTGTCACCGGCGGGCTTGACGACGTGGAACGGGTCCATCACTTCCACCGCGGCCGGCAGCTCTTCGACAGCAGCGGTCTTGAACCCGGTGAACCCATCCATCGCCACAACCTCGATACCGTCGCAGAAGTCCTTCGACTGCCTGGCCAGCCAAGATTTGAACACCGCCTTCGACCGTCCCTCGACCACGTCCAGCAATCTCGCCGGGCCTGTCTTATCGCGGATCGGGGCGAGGTCGATGATCACGGTGACGTACTTGTCGCCACCTCGGGTGTGCCGCCATACATGCTCATCGACGCCGATGACGCACACGTTGGCGAACCGGGAAGGATCGTCGATGAAGACCCGTTGCCCTTCGGCAAGGATCGCGTCGTTAGCGGTGTGCCAGGAAACGGCGAGCTTAGCCGCGATGACGGAGATCGTAGCGTGATCGACAACGAGTGCTTTCAACGCCCAGGCGAGCCCGGTTCGGGAGATCTTCGCCCTGGCTGGGGCGGCTTGATCGGTGTCATGGCGCCACACGCGCCCACAGATTTCGCATTTGTAGCGTCGAAGTCGGATGAGCAGGGTGGTGGGGCGGTGCCCGAAGGGTTCGTGAGCCAACTTCCGGGTCACGGTGTCCCGCGGCCTGCCGTATCCGCCGCATCGGTGGCACCAGTTATCGTCGGTCGTTGGGGTGCATAGGAGAACTGTTTCTGAATCGGTGACGTGTTGGCCCGTGCAGTGCAGGCCGAGTGTGTCGAGGTGGCAGAACGTGGTGAGGTCAGGGGTGGAGAACGTAAAGTGGGGCACGTCGAGGTCTTTCGGGTGGTTTGTGTAGGAACTTCCATCTTCGAAAGGCCTCGACCTATTCCTGTGTAGCGACGCGCACCGGTTCTGCAGCCTCAACTGCGAAGAGCCCCTTTATTCCGAAGAGCCACTTGGAGTCAGGTATCGCGCAGGTAACCGGTATCGGGGTCGATCTCGGTGAGGAAGTCGCGGACTGACTCTCGATGCTCCTCGTCGGCGCGATCGGCGGCCGGGTGGCTGGCGCTCGAGAAGCCGTACCCGGAGTTGGGTCCGCTGACCCACTCGTAGTTGTAGATGCCTCTGCCACGACGCGTGACGATGAACATCTCTCCGTCCACCATGATCTTCTGCTTCCCGCTCATTCCTCCATAGTTGCACGCGCATGGGCTCTGTCGAGTACCGGGTTCGGTACAGAGATGGTTCTCCTGCGCAGGGTCGTACCCCCAGGTCTGCTGCATGATCCGGTGACATCCGATCCTGCAGTCGCACTCCCGGCTACACCCTCAACTGCGAAGA
>NZ_JABSSX010000032.1 GCF_013280495.1 Brevibacterium permense | reverse complement strand
GTTACCTACCCGATCGCCTGAACCTCGGATCAAACCGTGTTTGTCCTGGTCAGACCCGGTGGAAACTCTGTCTCAGTGACCGTGTTTCCGGCGGGGCAACGAGATATAACTCTAGACCACCCCAGAGGCGGCGTGCAAATCCAAAACCGACTTTCTCCACGTGACACCCACCACACAGCCTGCAATGCTCAACGATGCCCCCTTGCAGAGAGGCCGGCCGCTCCCCAGCCCTTGCATCCAACCGAGCCCGAATGCCGCGCGATTCAGCTGCCCGGGCGGATAGCTTTGCGCAGGCGTGCGAGCTGCTCGTCGATGAACGCACCCACCTCGGCGATCTCTGCCCGTCGGATCCCACGTCCTACAGCCCGCGACTTCCACCCCTCGACTGCGCTCACGACCTCATTGAGCACAGACACTGCAGTCGGCTTCGTCAGATGGCATAGAGAGGCGAATTCCAGCAGCGCCTCGGCTTCGGTCTCCGCAGACACGACCCCATTGATCGCTGTCTGCCGTTCGACCGCGGGTTCCGGTTCCGGGTTGATATCGAAAGCCGGGCTCAGCTGCCATCCCGCGTCAGCCCGTATGAAGCCATGGTTACGCAAATGATCATCCGTATTGTGCAGTGCAACTGAGAATGCCACTCGGCGAAACAGTTCCGCACAGTCGCTGCACCAGCGCCGTCTGTGATCTTCGATAGCTTCGACGATATCGAGATAGTCGCCGGCTTCTCCGTCTCGATGCCCGGTTGCTGTCATCGCACTCATATATCCGATCCGACGGTCAGCCGTGCAATCGAATCTGTGCAGAAGGAGCACGGATCTCTCGTCGATACTCAGCAACCGAGATTCAGTGGTGTCGATACCGGCCCTACGGGCAAGTTCGAGAGCCAGGCTCTCCCACGCGGTGACGTCTCGATCGTCGCCGGGTCGGGAGAACTTCGCAATTCACAGCCGTCCCTCATCGTCCGCCACAGATGCCTTGGGCCGCGCTCCTCCCAGAGAACCTGTCCCAGCGTCAAGAAGGCGCCTCACAGTCGTGCCCGACCCTTCTGCGGCCCCGTCGGCAGCCTGCTGCAGTTCTGGCAGGGACAGCAGTTTCGGTACGCGGCTCGAGAGGCTGAAGAAGTCTTCGTCGGCAGCACGACGAAACCGCAGAGCTCCCTGTCGAGTGCGATCGCTGACTCCGAGCACGAAGTCGACATCTGTCAGACGGCGGTCTCGGACGACGCCGTCGGCGACCTGCCGCCGATGCTCCTTCGCCACGAGATTGCGACCCCATCAGTCAGGAGAACAGTCGGCGAATGCTCCCGGCAGACCGGGTACGCTGAACGGGACCGTCGACAGTGGGAGCTCTGGGTCGATGGAATAGCCCCATCGAGCTTCCACATACTCATCGGAGTATCTGAACGTCGTCGAGATATGCCCCAGTGCGATGCGGAAATACGTAGAACCGACGAATACCGACGTCCCGCCGTGGTCCACCTCAACCCGGATCTGCTCACTCATCGACGAATCCTGTCCGGAAGCGTTTCAGCGGAACGCAGTCTGCCGACATCGGTGCTCAAAGGATCGAACGAGGCGGACACGTGGTCGAGCTGCCCCAGGGCCTGCATAACCGACATCACTGCGCCGATTGATACCCCTGCATCACCGCGTTCGACTTTCTGGAGCGTCGATCGCGAGATGCCGGCACGCTCCGCGACTTCGACAGCCTTGAGCGACTGCATTAGTCGCCACCGCCGAATCGAGGATCCGATCTCGGTGAGGCGGCGATCCACTTGTCGAGTGACGCTCATTTGGATTCCTTATGAGTGCAATAGACACCATACAGTCAATTAACGACTAGAAAACGCACCATTAGATCAACCAGCGTTGCCGATTTCGGGCGGATCGGTGTCCGGCTGATGTCCGGACGGACGACACAAGATTGACCACGTATGTGAGCACACAGCTCTCCGTTGCGCGCGACGAGCCGGAGATAACACGAATGCCGGAGATAACCCACGGGGAGTCCGACGAAGCCATTCCTCAGGACATTCCCCTCCTCCCCTAATTACTACCCGACGGGGGTACTGCTACCTGGCGCGGGGTTGCTGGGCCACCGTCAGGTAGTAATAAGCACCGGCAATCGCACCCACACGCGAATGCACCGGTTCGTGAATACAGTAATGGCCCCGCCCAAAAACTGGACGAGGCCATCACCCTTAAAAAATATTGCGGCAGTCACTTACTCTCCCACAACCACCAA
>NZ_JABSSX010000031.1 GCF_013280495.1 Brevibacterium permense | reverse complement strand
TGTAGGGAAGCGGCATTCGGTAGCACGCGTGGAACGAAGTGGTAGCAGGAGCGCGGGGATCCGGTAGCACCACTCCGGCACCCCGCGCTCCCAGCTTACGGTCACGCCGGACTATCGACCTCGGGTTGCTGTCGAGTCTTCTTCCGCATGTTCGGGCCATCGAGTTGGACGATCTCGCTGACAGATACCAGCCGGCTCAGGATTGACTCGGCGATGACGGCATCGTGGAGTGATTTGTACCAGTCTTCGGGGTCGAACTGGGATGTGACGATTGTGGCTCCGCGGCCTTCTCTGCTGGCAAGAATGTTCAGTATCTTCGCCGTCGTGTCCATCGAGATCGGAGTGGTCAGGAAGTCATCGAGGACGAGGACATCGCAGTTGCGCAGACTGTCGAGGAACCGCAATCCTCCAGGATCAGACGGTTGATAGACCGCTAACCGGTTCCCCAGATCATCAAGCCGCCAGTACGCGACGGTGTAGTCCTTCCGGCAGGCAGCGTTGACCAGAGCCTGGGCCAGATAGGACTTGCCGACACTGGTCTTGCCGAGGATGATCACGTTCGTCGCATTCTCAATCCAGGCACACGAGGCGAGCCGGTCAACAACGTCGCGAGTCAGCGTCCGGTCAGGTAGGTAGCGGACGTCTTCGACGCAGGCTGCAGGGTTCGGGGTGTGCGAGGCTTTGAGGAGTTTGTGGACGCGGCGTTCTGCCCGGGCAGCGAGCTCGATATCGAGAGCGTGGTGAATCTTGGCGGAGAACGTCCAGTCGTCGTAGTCGGAATCGTTGGCGATATCGATCACGGCTTGTCCGAACGCGGTCATGCGCAGTTGGGTGAACGTCGCCATGTCATCAGTGGTCAGGTGATTACTCATTGGTCGGAGCCTTTCTCATCGTTCGTCAGCGCCGTCAGCCGGAATTGGTCAACTCCAGTCAGGTGAGCACGGCTGGTATCCCGGGACATTGCAGGGACTGGGGCCGGTGATGGTGGTGGTGTGACTGCCGGTCGTTGCTTGGCCTGAGCCCGAACAGCTGTCAGCTGGTGTTTGACCGCGGTGTAGCTGATCGGTCGGCGTTCATCGGCGCACAATGTTTGGCAGGCCTGTTCCAGTAAGGGCCGGTTGTCGCCTTTGCCCAGGGAGAGGATGTTCATGCAGGCTCTGAACCCTTGGGCTTCGATCTTCTTGGCATCCAGCAGCCGCGTGAGTGCTTCGACTGTGTTCGGTCCCGTCTTCGCGGCTTGGCGGAGGAAGTAGCCGCGAGTCCACAACCCAGCAGTCTGGCCTTGAGAGGCTGGGGCGTGGTCGGCGTCGGTGACATATGAGTGCTTCTTCGTCGCCACTCGGTGGCTGGCGATGATGTCGCCGGCGGCGAGGATGTCGAGTCGGGTGCCGATGATGCGCACATCCACGGTGGTGCCGACGAAGGCGGCGGGCACGGAGTATTTGATGGTTTCGATCTGGATGTGCCAGTCGCGGGAGACTTTCGCCTTCTTCCAGGTCACGTCCTGCCAGGGCTGGTCGGGCAGGCTGAGCAGGTCGTTTGCTTCATCGTCGGTGAACCAGTCCCGCCGGGATCGCGGTTGGCTGCGGAACGGGGTGCGGTCGTTGATCCACTCGACTCGGTCGGCGACAGCCGCGTTGAGGTCGTCTATGTCGGCGAAGTGTCGGTCGGCGAGGTAGTGGATGACCCAGTTCGTGACGATCTTGACGCCGGATTCGACGTTGGCTTTCTCCTTCGGTTTATAGGCCCGAGTCGGCACAGCCGCCGTGTTGTAGTGCTCGAGGAATCCGGCGTAGGAGGCGTTGACGTCGCGGGTCTTGTCGTACTTGCTGATCTGGTTCGACGCTGTTGAAGCATTGTCGGGGATGATGACTTGAGCGACACCGCCGAAGTATTCGAAGGCCCGTCTGTGGGCATCGCACCAGGCAGAGAGTTTCTCATCGAGGCACCCGTAGGCGAAGATCATTCCCGAATAGGGCAGTGTGGCGACGAAGATCGAGACTTTTGTGGCCGCGCGGGTGATCGGGTCGGTGATCCACATCGGGGTTCCGGCCCAGTCGACTTGCATCGTATGCCCCGGGATGTGAGTGATCGGGCTGGTGAGGTCGTGGGTGCGGACGTGTTCGGCGATGATCTGGCAGAACCGTTCGTATCTGTAGTGGCGTGCCGTTGGGGTGGGTGCTGGGGTGTTGAGGTAGCGGGCCCACAGCACTTTCAATGGTGGCTTCTTCCGCCCGATGCGAGCGTTGATGACGGCATCGATATTGATCGGGACGAAGTCCTCGTCGGTGTTTTTGCGGCCGTCGGTGAAGAACCGGTCGAGGTCGTCGATGGTGAGGGCATCGACTTGCTCCCTTGTCGTCAATGACTGATTCTTGACGATCGTGTGGGCTTTCGCGATCGCGCGGTGCGAGCATTGCGCCATCGCTTCGATCTGGCGGTAGGAGTATCCCTGAACGATCAGGGAGAGAATGAGCCGGTAGTCGGCCATGAGCAGGATTCCTTTCACTGTTCACGACTTCACTGTCGTGGGTGAAAGCAATCCTGCTCTACTGCTACCGGGTACTTACATAGCTGCTACCACTTCGTTACACAGGTGCTACCGAATGCCGCTTCCGAACA
>NZ_JABSSX010000030.1 GCF_013280495.1 Brevibacterium permense | reverse complement strand
CCGCCGCCTGAACCGAACCGTAGCGGAGTACCAGATCAGTCCGGGAGCTGGTTCCCAGACCGATCATCCCTGCCTTTCGACTCCTACCGAATATTCTTGAAGAAACTAGTCGTTGCCCCTTGACTTAAAACATAGGGGCACCCCCCAAACCGAGCAAAGTACGCCAACGCCTCGAACGAATCCACAGCATCCGGATTCGCGACCTTGGCCAGATCGTGCCCCTGGAGCAGCCTCTTCACCGGCACCTCGAGCTTCTTGCCCGTTTTCGTGTGCGGGATCGCAGGCACCGCAATGACGTCATCGGGCACGTGCCGCGGTGACGCTTTGGACCGCAGCTCTCCAGCGATCCGCGACCGCAACCCAGAATCCAACGAAACCCCCTCAGCCAACACGACGAACAGCGGCATCCAGTACCCGCCGTCGGGCTGTTCAGCTCCGATGACGAGGGATTCGGCTACCTCGGGGATGCCGTCGACGACGTCGTAGATGTCGGCGCTGCCCAAGCGCACGCCCTGCCGGTTGAGGGTGGCGTCCGAGCGGCCGGAGATGATGACGCTGCCGTGGTCGGTGATGGTGATCCAGTCGCCGTGGCGCCAGACTCCGGGGAACATCGAGAAGTATGTGTCGCGGTAGCGCTCACCGTCCGGGTCGTTCCAGAACTTCACCGGCATCGACGGCATCGGTGCGGTGATGACCATCTCCCCGACCTCGTCGATCAACGGCCGACCGTTATCGTCCCAGGACTCCAACGCCACACCGAGGACCGGCCGTGAGAGTTCCCCGGCCCAGACTGGGCAGTTGGGTGCGGATCCGGCGAAGCCGCTGACGACGTCCGTGCCGCCGCTCGTCGAGGCCAGCTGCACGCGTTCGACGACGGCATCGCGCACCCAGGGGAAGCAGTGGGCGGGCACGGGGGCGCCGGTGGCGCCGATCGTGCGCAGTGCGGAGAGGTCGAAGTCCGTGCCGGGTTCAAGCCCGGCCTTCATCCCGGCCAGGAAGATCCCAGGACTGACCCCGAGCACATTCGCCTTCGTGTCCGCGGCGATCTCCCACAGCCGGCCCGGCCCCGGATAGAGGGGACTGCCGTCGAAGCACACCGTGGTCGCACCGCCCACCAGCGCCGAGGCGACGAGGTTCCACATCATCCAGTTCGTATTCGTGTACCAGAAGAACCGGTCGCCCGGCCGGATGTCGAGGTGGAGACCCAGTAGGCGCAGGTGATCGATGACGACCCCGCCGTGGCTGTGTACGATCCCCTTGGGTATCCCCGTCGTGCCCGAGGAGTACAACACCCACAGCGGGGTATCGAAATCGACGCGCGCAAACTCGGGTTCGGTATCTCCGGAAGCGATATCGTCCCAGGCGGTGAGGTTCATGACCCGACCGTGTTCGTCGAGGAATTCCTCGTCGAGGTTGCCCACCCCGACCACGGCGCGCAGGCTCGGCATCCGGTGGGCCAAATCCGCGACTTGGTCGCGGCGGTCGAAGGCCTGACCGTTCCACAGGTAGCCGTCGGCGGCGAAGAGCACTTTCGGTTCGAGCTGGCCGAGTTTCGTCGCCGCACCTTCGGCGGCGTAGTCCTGGGCGCAGGCGGACCAGATGGCGCCGACCGAGGCGGTGGCGAGGAAGGCGATGAGGGTGTGGTGGGTGTTCGGCAGGTAGCCGACGACGCGGTCGGCTTCGCCGACTCCTTGCTCGCGCAGCCAGGCGGCAACGGATCCGACTTGGCAGCGCAGCTCGCACCAAGTGGTTTCGGTGCGCTCGCCGGATTCTTTGATGGTGATGATGGCCGGTTCGTCGGCGAGATTGTCATTGAGGCCGGCCCGCAGGGCGTGTTCGGCGTAGTTGAGGCGGGTGCCGGGAAACCAGGTGGCACCTGGCATGGATCGGTCGGTGAGCACTTCGGTATAAGGCTCGTCGCCGATGACGTCGAAGAAGTCCCAGACCGCACCCCAGAATCCGTCGAGGTCGTCCACCGACCATTTCCACAGATCGTCATATGTAGCCAGGCTTAGGCCGGTGCGTTGGTTGGCGAAGTCGGTGAAGTCGGCGATCTGCGGTCGCGGGGTCTGGTCGGGGTCGGGAAGCCAGATCGGTTCAGTGGTCAATTCTTCTCCTCAGTACATCGGTGTACAGCAGTGGACGAGGTCTTCACTAGCCCGAATGAGGAGAACTCGTTCTGCAGTGGAGACTCTCAGCCCACCTTACGCCGCCACTACTGCAGCCCGGATCTGCCGCCCGAAATGCGACTGCGCCGCTGGGGACCCTCAGCGGCGCAAGGCAGGGCGGTTGAGTCACAAAACATTTGAATCTTGGTTGGTGTGGTCCCTAGCGCCCCCTTGGTTTTAGCAAGTTTACGGCGGCAATTTTCGGCCGGTTACCGTATATCGTGTCCTCTTGGTGATTGAATACCTACTGGTCCTGCAATAATTTCCGCTAAGTCCTTCATTGCTCGTTTTTGGCGGAATTTCGCAGCCTCTTCAGGATCAAACAGATCTGGAACCATGAACTCGATGACGACGATAACAGAAATTGAATCCCTTGAAACTCCGCTGGCATTATCCATGCGCTCTGCAGCAATAGACCTCGAGAACATAGTCATCCTTTTCGCTACTTCGCGGGGTATTTCGTAGAAGGCTTCCTGAATTCCTATCCACTCTTCGCGATCTACAGGCAGATCGACTGCGACACCGACCCCATTGTCGGATGCCCAGGAGCGACCGATGAGGCCTTGCTCTTTAGGGAAGGCCTTGCGTCCTAGAGCCCGATACGGTTCTGCTTCTGCGCAGCGGCAAATAAGTTCGAAACTGTCAGCCTCAGAGTTTCTGAGTCCACCTTTCGCCGCCACTACTGTAGCCCGGATCTGCCGCCCGAAACGCGACTGCGCCGCTGAGAAATCTCAGCGGCGCAGTCGAAATATGGCTCTTCGCAGTTAGGGGTGTAATCGGGGTCTGAATCCTCCGGCCTCGAGCAGGCTCCGGGCGATGTAGTGGGTCAGGTTCCGGAACCCCAGCGCTGAACCACGCAAGTGTTCCAACCGG
>NZ_JABSSX010000002.1 GCF_013280495.1 Brevibacterium permense | reverse complement strand
GTGGTGGGGAAACGCCCGGTTAACCGTTCCGATCCCGGTAGCTAAGCCCATTCGCGCTGATGGTACTGCAACTTGGTGGTTGTGGGAGAGTAAGTGACTGCCGCAATATTTTTTAAGGGTGGTGGCCTCGTCCAACTGTGTTGGGTGGGGCCATTACTGTATTCACGTACTGGTGCTTTCGCGTGTGGGTGTGATTGCTGGTGCTTGTTGCTACCTGACGGCGGCCCAGCAACCCCGCGCCAGGTAGCAGTACCCCCGTCAGGTAGTAATTAGGGGAGGAGGGGATGGGATGGAGACGAAGACAATTGACGCTCTCAGAACCGAGCTTGCTCGCGACGGTGAGGTCGCGATCGGGTTCAACCGGGCGAAACAGTTTCTGCGGAACCCTGCCGGTTTTCTCGGGTTGCGCCGTTCCTCTCCGCCCGCACCACAGGTGATCGTCAACAACTTCGGTCTGTGGGCTGCCGTGGACGGATTCCCCGAAGGCGGCGTGCCATGGGCCCGTATTCTCGAAGTCCACATCACCAAGGTGAACGTCAGCTCCTATATCGACGTGAGCATCAGAACTCCGGCCACGCCTGACCGGAGGCGGACCCTGCGCCTCCCGCATATGCTCACGGTCGATCCTGAAGTCCTCGCCAAATGGATCGTTATGGAACTGATGGAACGCGGCAACCCGATCTGACGTTGCGACCAGCGGTCAAATGACGGCCATCAAGCCGGTGGCCCACCGGACAGATCCCTCCGGATAGGTGGACGCGCGAACTCCCTCTGAAGTCCAAATGCTTGTCGATAGATGTTTTGCATGTCACGATGAAACTGTCCGCTGGGTCGGATGCAAGTGAATAGCGACATCCGAATAGACAGCAAGGGAGAGACCGCATGAACGCATCAACCATCATCTGGATCGTCGTCGCCATCGTCGTGGTCCTGATCATCGTCGGGATCATCATCGCAGTCAGCCGCAAGGCGGCAGCGAAGAAGCGCGAACACCAGCGGCAAGAGGCCGCGCAGATTCGGCAGGAGGCTGCCGAATCCGAACATGATGTTCGTGCTCGAGAAGCCGAAGTCGAAAAGCAGAGAGCAGAGGCAAAGCGCGCAAAAGCCGAAGCCGATGCTCGAGCTGCTGAAGCTGATCGTCAGGCGGCACAGGCCGAGCAGCTGGATTCTCAGGCTGCGAAACGCGAAGAAGCTGTGAAAGCCGAACGGATCGAGCACGACCGCAGGTTGAAACATGCCGACGAACTGGACCCGGATACACCTCGTGGTGCCGGTGACGCTCGTCGTGCAGACAACTCGGGTTCCGCTGGGGCGGCTGGGGCTCATGGGATGTCGACGAACCACCAGACTGAGCACCGTCGCGACGAAACCGCATCGGAGACCGGGCGGCGGCCAGACGAACCGGTCCAGCGAACCGAGGAACCGCTGGCCGAGGAGTACGATCCTCGAGTCGACCAACGCGGCACTCAAGACCCATACGCTCGCGGCGATCGGAGGGTGGATCCGCTCGATGACGGAGGGGACCCCGAAGCTCCGAGGCACTGACACATCGTCGGCCTGAGTCAGATGAGACGGTGCCCGAACCACCCACGGTTCGGGCACCGTCTCGTTGGTCTCGGACCTCCGGGCACTGCAAGCGATCGTGCTTCGCATGGGAAGGCCGCCTCCGCGCGGGTTCTCGCTCGAGCGCAGTGAGACGTATTCGTGACAAGCGGTTGCGTTGAAATCGATTGATGCTTCTGTAGTGTGTACGGCAAGATCCTAAGGAAGGCACCCTATGCTCGATAAGCTGCACGACGCACTTCGACTCCGCACCAACCCGGCCATCTTCTTCTCCTCAGCGGCCGTGATCATCATCTTCGTCCTCGGGACGATCTTCTTCACCGATCAGCTCGACGCAGGCGTCTCGGTCGCCTCGGATTGGCTGCTGACGAACCTCGGCTGGTTCTACATCCTCGGCGTCACCGTCTTCGTCGCGTTCCTCATCTACATCGCCGCCTCCCGCTACGGGCGAGCGAAACTCGGCCCTGACGACGAACCGCCGGAGCATTCCAACGGCGCCTGGTTCGCCATGCTCTTCGCCGCCGGCATCGGCTCGATCCTCATGTTCTGGGGCGTTGCCGAACCCGTCAGCCACTTCGGCGATCCACCGCGTGCTTCCCTCGGCATCGAACCGGGCACGCCTGCCGCCGCGGTAGATGCCATGAACTTCACGTACTATCACTTCACCCTGCACACCTGGGCGATCTTCACCCTGCCCGCGCTGTGCTTCGCCTACTTCATCCACAAGAGGAACCTGCCGCCGCGCGTGAGCTCGATCTTCCAGCCCATCCTCGGTGAGAAGATCCACGGTCCCATCGGCAAGACAATCGATGTCGTCGCCATCATCGGCACCGTCTTCGGCATCGCCGTTTCGATCGGTCTGGGTACGCTGCAGATCAACGGCGGTCTCGCCCAGGTCATCGGCATCCCCGAGAACGCTCTGTGGCAGCTGATCATCATCGGCGTCGTCTGCGGACTCGCCACGATCTCGGTCTCGCTGGGCCTCGACAAAGGCATCAAGGTCCTGTCGAACCTCAACATCGTCGTGGCTGTGCTGCTGCTCGTCTTCATCGTCGTCTTCGGCCCGACCCTGTTCATGGCCAAGGGCGTTTTCGAATCCCTCGGCACCTACATCCAACAGCTGCCCGAACTCGCGCTGTGGAACGACACATTCGCCAACACCGGCTGGCAGAACACCTGGACGGTCTTCTATTGGGCGTGGACGATCACCTGGTCGCCGTTCGTCGGCATCTTCATCGCCCGCATCTCCCGCGGACGCACCATCCGCCAGTTCGTCATCGGCGTACTCGCCATCCCCTCCGCCTTCTCGATCCTGTGGTTCGGCATCTTCGGCTACGCCTCATTCGACATCGAGCTCAACCAAGGCGGAGGACTGGTCGACCGAGTCGTCGACCAGGGAGACATCCCGGGAGCGCTGTTCGCGTTCCTCGACCACTACCCGCTGGCCGGACCTGTGTCGGTGATCGCGATCGTCCTCGTGGTGATCTTCTTCGTCACCTCGGTCGACTCCGCGGCTCTCGTGGTGGACACGATGAACAACGGCCATGAGGACTTCAACCCGCTGCCGCAGCGCATCTTCTGGGCCCTTGCCGTCGCCGTCGTCACGGCGGCACTGCTCGTGTTCTCCGGCTCGGGAGGGCTCGAAGCGCTGCAGTCGACGATCATCCTCGTCGGGCTGCCGTTCTTCATCATCGCCTACTTCCAGATCTACGCTCTCATGCGAGCCCTGCGCGAGGATGCGGGCGTTCTGCCGCGGGTGCGCATGCGCCGTTGGAAGAAGGTCCTGCCACCCGAGGAGGTCGAACGCCGACAGGGCGGAGACGAACAGTTCGGTCACGAATACGACGATGATGAGGAAGTCGTCACCGAACCCGAAGCGGTCGAACCGGCACCGAAGTTCCGTGACCCCTATGTCGAAATCCCTCGCGAGAAGAAGGGACGCCGTGAGGGGACGCTGGCCACCCGCACTGGCAGCCGTGCGACCAGCCACGGTCAAGGTAAGGGCGGGGACGCTGGCACCGACTGAGGCGGTTGACCGAGCTCGGGCATGACGAAGGGGGCGCTGCGATCGCAGCGCCCCCTTCGTTTCGGGTCTGGGCCGAAGTTCCCACTCTGGTCATTGAGTCAGCACAGGGCCGCCTCGGTGATCGGGAATTCAGACGATCGGGTCAGATCACTGACCGTTCTTGATCATCTCCGCGCACTTCTCACCCATCATCATCACGGTGATGTTCGGGTTGACCGTGGTGATCTCCGGCATCGCCGAGGCATCGACGACGCGCAGACGGTTGACACCCTTGACCCGCAGCTGCGGATCCAGCGGCGACATCTCGTCATCAGGAGCACCCATGCGAGCCGTGCCGACCGGGTGGTAGACGGTGTTGTGGGTGCGGGTGATGTAGTCGGCGATCTGCTCGTCGGTCTGGACGTCCTTGCCGGGGAACAGCTCTTCGCCGGCCCACTCGGACATGGCGTCCTGGGCGATGATCTCGCGGGCCTTCTTGATGCCGGCGACCATGACGCGCATGTCATGGCCTTCCGGATCGGTGAAGTATCGGGGGTCGACCTTCGGCTTGTCACGGAAGTCCTTCGAGCGCAGGCGCACGGTGCCGCGCGACTTCGCATGAGTGACATTCGGAGTGAGGCAGAAGGAGTTCTCCGAGGTCTTGTAGCCCTGCCGCAGGGTGTGCATATCGAAGGGCACCGAACCGTAGTGCATCATCAGGTCCGGACGGTCGAGCCCGTCCTCGGTGGGGGAGAAGATGCCGATCTCCCACCACTGGGTGGAATCCTCGACCATCGGCTTCTTGGCCTCCCACGAGATGACGCCCTCCGGATGATCGCCCAGGTGCTCGCCGACTCCCGGCGAATCCACGCGAGCTTCGATGCCGACCTCGGCGAGGTGGGCCTTCGGGCCGATGCCCGAGAGCATGAGCAGCTGCGGGGTGTTGATCGCGCCGGAGGAGACGATGACTTCCTTCTTCGCCTCGATCCGGTTGGTCTTGCCGAAGGCATTGTTGACCACGAGCACAGCCGTGCAGTTGTCGTCCTCGTCGAACTCGAGCTCCTTGGCCTGAGTGTCGGTGAGGATCGTGAGGTTCTCACGGTCGAGGATCGGGTGGAGGTAGGACACCGAGGAGGATGACCGGGTGCCGTCGTCCTTGCGGTTGACCTGGAAGAAGTTCGCACCGTTGATGACGGTCTGACCCTCGTTGAACTGCACACGGGGGATGCCGGCCTGCTCACAGGCGTCGAGGAGCGCAACACCACAGGGATCGACCGGGGGCACATTCATCAGACGGACGGGGCCGTCATGGCCGTGGTGGTCACCGGGCAGCTCATTGTTCTCGAGCTTCTTGTACAGGCCGAAGGTGTCCTTCGAACCCCATCCGGCTGCGCCGTGCTTCTCTTCCCACTCGTCGAGATCCTCGCGCGGAGCCCAGAATGCGATGCATGAGTTGTGGGAGGAGCAGCCGCCGAGCACCTTGGCCCGGGCGTGGCGCATGTACGAGTTGCCGTTCTCCTGCTCTTCGATCGGGTAGTCCCAGTCGTAGCCGGATTCGAGGAGCTCCATCCAGCGGTTGAGCTCAAGGACGACGTCCTTATCCGTGTCGGTGGGTCCGGCTTCGAGCAGTCCGACGGTGACTTCGGGGTCCTCGCTCAGTCGGGCCGCGACCGCTGCGCCGGCGGAGCCGCCGCCGACGACGACGTAATCAAAGCTATGAGTAGTCTTCACTGTTCATCTCTCCTTAAACTGCGGTATTCGTCTGCAGGCTGCGGCGGATCACTTGGTGTGATCGGGGAACCAGCCGGTGACTGCCGGCTCGAGGTTCTGGTAGATGTGCTTGGCTTCCTGGTATTCGGCCAGACCAGTGGGGCCGAGCTCGCGACCGAAGCCGGACTGCTTGTAACCGCCCCATTCGGCCTGCGGCAGGTAGGGGTGGAAGTCGTTGATCCAGATGGTGCCATGGCGTAGACGCTGAGCGACCAGCTGGGTCTTGCCCGCATCCTGGCTCCACACTGCTCCGGCCAGACCGTAGTAGGTGTCATTGGCGATCTCGACAGCCTCATCGACAGTGGAGAAGGTCTCGACGGTGACGACAGGACCGAAGGCCTCATCGGAGACGACGGACATTCCGCGCTTGACCTGGTCGAGCACGGTCGGCAGGTAGTAGAACCCGTTCTCCAGGTCACCTTCGCCGAACTTGCCGCCGCAGCGCAGACGCGCACCTTCGGCGATGCCCTTCTCCACATAGGCGTGCACCTTATCGCGGTGTGCTGCGGAGATCAGGGGACCGGTCTCGGCGTTCTCATCGAAGGGACCGCCGAGGCGGATCTGCTCGGCACGCTCGACGAGGCGGTTGACGAATTCCTCGGCGATGGATTCTTCGACGATGAGTCGGGCACCGGCCGAGCACACCTGACCGGAGTGGACGAAGGCGCCGTTGAGCGCATTGTCCAGAGCTGCATCGAAGTCGGCATCGGCGAAGATGACGTTCGGGTTCTTGCCGCCGAGCTCTAGGGCGATCTTCTTGATCGAGTCGGCGGCGTTGCGGAACAGCAGTCGACCGGTGACGAGTCCACCGGTGAACGAGACCATGTCGATGTCCTCATGCGTCGAAAGCGGAGCACCGGCATCGGCACCCGCACCGAGGATGAGGTTGCCGACTCCAGCTGGCAGACCGAGCTCTTCGAGCACCTGCATGGTGAGGATCGCCGTGTGCGGGGTGAGTTCGGCAGGCTTGAGGATGAAGGTGTTGCCGGCGGCGATGGCCGGGGCGATCTTCCACGCGGCCTGCAGCAGCGGGTAGTTCCACGGGGTGATGAGCGCGCAGACGCCGACGGGCTCGTGCACGATCTTCGATGCAACGGTGTCGGTGCCGGCGTCGACGACGCGGCCGGCATCGTTGGCGGCGAGCTTGCCGAAGTAGTCGAAGCAGTTTGCGATGTCGTCCATGTCGATCTGCGATTCGACGAAGCGCTTGCCGGTGTCGAGGGACTCGGCACGCGCGAATTCGTCCTTGCGCTCACGCAGAGCGGAGGCGAACTTCAGCAGCAGGTCGCCGCGTTCGCTGGCGGGCACGGAGGACCAGACACCGGAGTCGAAGGCACGGCGAGCGGCCTTGATCGCCAGCTCGGTATCCTCAGGGCTGGCTTCGTCCACCTCGGCGACGAAGCTGCCGTCGGCCGGGTTATGGATCTTTCGGGTTCCACCGTTGACGGCTGAAACCCACTGTCCGTCGATGAAGAGTGTGTTTGGCACGATTTCTCCTATTCCTAGCGGGTGAATGGTTGTGCGATCTGAAGGGCCGAGCGCGCAGTCGCTGCCGTGGAGCCTGAGATGTCGGGGAGTTTCCGGACTGCCGCAGAACTGCCGTTCGACTGGCGATGCGAAGTGCTCCGGCGGCATTCATTCACATGCTTCCGGCAATCACAATAGGCGAAATCAGGGGCCGAATGCGCAATCCGATGATGCTGGTCACACCGGCAGGTGATCTTGGTCATCACATGGCGGGGGACGGCGGCGGCCCTGGGGGACAGGCAGGCACTAACCGCAATGGGGGACATGCAGGCAACGGGGCCGGAAATTCTGATCGTGGAATCGCGGAGACATCCGTCATCCGCACAATGAGCTTCCACGTCAGGTGTCATTCGTCCCCTGGTGTCGAGGCGGCGCGGACATCCGCTGCCGCCGAACCTCTTCGATTGCCGTCGGCCGTTCCACTGGATTCGCCTTGATTCTAACAGAGCGCTGAGGCGGTGACCTGGGCGTTGACCCACAGAACAACGGGCACGGTGCTGAGGGGAATCGAGGTGCTGACGTGTCCCCGCCCACACGGCGACGAAGCGGTGAGTGGACTAGAATAGAGCGGAACACCGAAAAGACATCATAGGGAGAATCGTGGCCCAAGGGGATTCGCGAGACAGCCAGGACAACCGCCGCGCAGATGGCGGTCACCGCTCAGATCGCGACAACAATCGCAACCGTCGACCGGACAACCGGGACGGTCGCGGGCCACGCCAGTCCGACCGCCGAGGCGGCTACCAGGGCAATCGTCGCAACGACGATGATCGCCGAGGCGGATTCAACCGAGATCGCCGTAACGGTGATGACCGCCGGGGTGGGTACCAAGGTAGTCGTCGCAACGACGACGACCGTCGGGCTGGCTACCAGGGCAACCGTCGCAACGACGACGATCGCCGAGGATACGGTCAGAACCGCAGGAATGACGATGATCGTCATGGTGGCTTCAACCGGAATCGCCGTGATGACGATCGTCATGGTGGCTTCAACCGGAATCGCCGTGATGACGATCGCCGTGGCGGATTCAATCGAGATCGTCGCGATGACGACCGTCGCGGTGGCTACCAGGGCAATCGTCGTAACGACGATGATCGCCGAGGCGGCTATGGTCAGAACCGCCGCAACGATGATGATCGTCGTGGCGGATTCAATCGAGATCGTCGTGAGAGAGATGACCGCCGAGGTGGGTACCAAGGTAATCGTCGCAACAACGACGACCGCCGCGGTGGCTACCAGGGCAATCGTCGGAACGATGACGACCGCCGAGGCGGCTTCAACCGGGATCGTCGTGATGGTGACGATCACCGGGGCGGCTACCGCGGAAACCGACGGGATGACAACCGCGGAGGCCGCGGCGGCTACGGTCGCAACGACAACGATCGCCGTGCATCCCGCAAGACCGACACCGGCGACTACGCACGCGAACAGCGTGCCCGCCGTCCGCGCATTCAGGAACCCGAGATTCCCGAGGGCGTCACCGGCCGTGAACTCGACAAAGAGATCTCGTCACAGCTGCGTTCCCTCGACAAAGAGAACGCCGACATGGTCGCCAAGCACCTCGTCGCCGCAGGCGGGCTGCTCGACCTCGACCCGGAACGCGCCCACGAACACGCCAAGGCCGCTATGGCCCGCGCCGGTCGTGTCGCCGTCGTCCGCGAAGCACTCGGCATCGCCGCGTACTACGTGGAGAACTATGACGAAGCCGTCCGCGAACTGCGCACCCATCGCCGCATCTCCGGTTCGAATGACAACATCGCGCTGATCGCCGACGCCGAACGCGGTCGCGGCAAGCCCGAGAAGGCCATCGAGCTGCTGAAGAACGCAGAAGAGCTCGACCTCGACAACGATACCCGCACCGAACTCGTCATCGTCGCGGCCGGCGCCAAGTCCGACCTCGACGACATCGCCGGTGCGCGCCGACTCATCGAAGCCGAGGACTTCACCCAGAAGCCCGGCGGCGGACTGGTCCGTCTCATGGCCGCCTACGCCGAGGTGCTGCGCATCGACGGCGAAACGGAACTCGCCGACAAGTACGAAGAGCTCTCCCGCCGGACGGCCAAGGCGACCGGCACCCTGTTCGGCGACGAAGAGCCCGACCTCAACGCCGGCGTTGAAATCGAAACAGTCGAAGAAGTCGAGGACGACCCTGAGGCTGCCGACGCTGAAACCGCTGAGACGGCCGAAGCCGAAGTAGGCTCGGCCAGCGAGCCCGAAGCTAAGACACCGCAGACGGAATCCGACGCTGTCGACGCTTCCGCGGAGGGAGCAGAAGCTGGGGCCGGCACCGAGGCTCCAGCCGCAGCGCCGAAGTCGAAGACACATGTCTCGGCAAAGGAACTGAAGTCGGTCAAGGTCTCCGACGATGAGATCGAAGCCGAACTCGACGAGATCCTCGCCGATGCAGAAGCCGACGCCGACGCAGGCTCCGAGCCCGACGCAACAGCAGCCGAGGCCGACGGAGAGCAGTGACACTGACCGCTGAACAGCACAACTCAGCAGATGGGCGCCTGCCCGAATCATCGGGCACGCCCATCGACTGCGTCCTGTTCGACCTCGACGGAGTGGTCTACCACGGCACCCACGCCGTCGATGGCGCCGTCGACGGCATCAATTGGCTCCACTCCCAGTCGATCCCGGTCAACTACGTCACGAACAACGCCACTCGCACGGCCGCAGCCACCGCCGAGAAGATCACCGGAATGGGCGTCGACGCCTCTGCGGACGAAGTGACCACCTCGGCGCAGGTGCTCGCCGAACGCTTAGCCGAACGTTTCGGGCCGGGCGCCCGCGTCCACCTCCTCGGCACGACCGGACTGCGGGTCGCACTCGAAGAGGCGGGCCTCGAGATCACCGACTCACTCGACGCGTCACCCGTCGCCGTCGCACAGGGACTCGACCCGGAGATCGACTACGCGAAGATCGTCCGCACCTGCGACATCATCCGCTCGGGCGCCGAATGGTGGGCGAGCAACCCCGACTTCTCCCTCCTCACAGAAACCGGGAAAGTCCCCGGCAACGGTGCCTTCGTCGATCTCATCGCCCGACTCACCGACGCCGCCCCAGTCATCGTCGGCAAACCTGCACCGCACATGATGAACTTCGCAGCCGGCCGCCTCGGCGCGCACCGGCCCCTCATGGTCGGCGACCGCCTCAACACCGATATCGCAGGCGGCTGTGCCGCCGGCATCGACACCGCCCTCGTCCTCACCGGAATCCACGACATCCACGATGCCCTGCGTGCCGGCCCGGAGCGTCGACCGACGTTCATCCTGCCGAATCTGCGCGGACTCGAAGCGCTCATCACCGGCACCGACCGCGGCGAGTCCGCCCGGATCGAAGCCGAACTCCGCCGAGCCTGGGCAGCCATCGATGCGGGGGAGACCGACGCCGAGGCGGTCCTGGCCGAAGGACGCCTGCCCCGCCGGATCGGAGGGGACAAATGAGCGAGACCCCGACACCCGGACCGACTCCTGGCACGAACTCGACCCCGACAGCCGGCCCTGCTTCTGCCCCGACACCCGCCTCGGTGAGCGGGGACGTGCCGATCGAGACCTGGCGGTCCAGCCTCGCCGAGGCCAAAGAAGCACCGGCGGCCGAGCGGCACGAACGTCTCAACTCCCTGCTGGGCGACCTCGACGCGCAGGTGGGCTCCTTGTGAGCAGACTCGACCGGGCACTCGTCGACCGCGGGCTGCTGAACTCCCGCTCTCGCGCCGCCCGTGAAATCGCCGCCGGTCGCGTCAGCGTCAACGGCCGCACCGCGACCAAGGCCTCCCAAGAGGTGAGGGACACCGACGACGTCACCGTCACCGAACCCGACCCCTGGGTCGCCCGCAGCGCCCACAAACTCCTCGGCGCGCTCGAGGCTTTCGACCTCACCGACCGACTTCAGGGTCTGACGGCCCTCGATGCAGGCGCCTCCACCGGAGGCTTCACCCAAGTCCTCCTCCATCACGATGTCGCACACGTCTGGGCCGTCGACGTCGGCCACGATCAACTCGCGACCATCCTCCGCGACGACCCGCGCGTCCACGTCCGCGAAGGACTCAACCTCCGCGAACTGACCGACTCCGACGTACCGACCGTCGACCTCGTCGTCGCCGACGTCTCCTTCATCTCTCTGCGCCTGCTCATCGGACCGCTGCTGGCCGCGACCGCCGCGACGGGGGAACTCCTCCTCATGGTCAAACCCCAATTCGAACTGGCACGAGCATCGCTGGACAAACACGGCGTCGTCACCAGCAGGGAGAAACGCCGCCGCGCCATCGACTCCGTCCTCGACGCCGTGAGAGAACACGCCGGACGCGTCACCGACATCTCACCCTCACCGCTGCCGGGCCCCAGCGGGAACCGAGAGTACTTCCTGCGTGTTCGCCCAGGCCGAACACATCACCAGTCCGATAGGCTCGATCAAGCAGACATCCCCGCCCACCTGGACGAAATGATGAGAGGAGAGTCGTGACCAGACACATCATGGTGCTGCTGCACCCCCAACGTGATGAGTCGGCCGTGGCCGCCGTCAGCGTGTTCAAGGCCCTCCTCGACGACGGAGTCACCCCCGTCGTCCTCTCCGATGAGATCGTCGGCATCCGTGCCCGCCAGGCCGAGGCCGTCGACGACGAACCCATCCTCAACCACTGCGTCATCATCGACCCCTCCGAACTCGGTGAGTGGAAGAACGCCTGCGAACTCGTCATCGTCCTCGGCGGCGACGGCACGATCCTGCGCGCCGCCGAACGCTTCCACGGGTCCGGTGCCCCGCTCATGGGCATCAACTTGGGCCATGTCGGCTTCCTCGCCGAAAGTGAGAAGGAAGACCTCGCCGAGGCGGTCCACCGCGCCTCCCAACGTGACTATTCCGTCGAGGAGCGGCTCGCGCTCGACGTGTCCGTGTGGCACGAAGGCGAGAACATCTTCAACGCCTGGGCACTCAACGAGGTAACCATCGAGAAGACCTCGAAATCCCGGATGATCGACGTCGTCCTCGGCGTCGACGCCCGCCCCGTGTCCTCCTTCGGCTGCGACGGCGTCATCCTCGCCACCCCCACCGGCTCGACCGCGTACTCGTTCTCCGCAGGCGGACCCATCGTCTGGCCCGAGGTCGAAGCACTCATCCTCGTCCCGATCTCCGCCCACGCCCTGTTCTCCAAACCGCTCGTCGTCAACCCGACCTCCCGCCTCGGCGTGGAGATCTCCCAGATGAACCCCGAATTCTCCGCAGTGCTGTGGTGCGACGGCCGCCGCGCCCTCGAACTGCCGTCCGGGGCCCGCGTGGAAGCCACCCGCTCGAAATCACCGATCCGGCTCGCGCGCCTCCACACCGGCCCCTTCACCGACCGACTCGTTGCGAAGTTCCGCCTGCCCGTCTCCGGCTGGCGAGGACCGATCAAGGAGGCCTGAATGATCTCCGAACTGCGCATCTCCCACCTCGGCGTCATCGCCGAGGCCGCCGTCGAACTCGACACCGGCTTCACCGTCGTCACCGGTGAGACCGGTGCGGGAAAGACCATGTTCGTCTCCGCCCTGTCCCTGCTCATGGGCCGCAAGGTCGGCTCCGGAGTCGTGCGCAAAGGCGCAGAGAAAGCCGAAGTCGAAGGCATCTTCACCGATGTGGCCGAACCCGTGCGCGAACGCATCATTGATGCCGGCGGCAGTGCCGACGACGAAGCGATCATCTCCCGCACCGTGGCGCTCAAGGGCCGTGCCCGAGCCACCGCCGGCGGCCGCACCGTGCCGATCTCCGTGCTCACCGACATCTCCTCCGACCTCATCACCCTCCACGGCCAATCCGAACAGCTGCGCCTCAAAGGCGCCGCCCAACAGCGTCACCTCCTCGACGCCGCCGGTGGCACTGCTCTCGCCGAGGTGGCCGATCGTTACCGTGCCGCCTTCGAGAACTGGCGCGAGACCGAAGCCCGCGTCAGCCGCATCAAAGACTCCACCGCCGCCCGCCGCGAGCGCATCCTGTGGCTGCGCGGCTGCCTGGAGACCATCGACAAGGTCCGCCCCGAACCCGGCGAAGACGAGACCCTGGCCGCGCAGTCGGCGAAACTCGGTGCCGCCGCCGAGATCACCCGCGCCGTCGGCGCCGCCCACGACCTGCTGCTCGGTTCCGAAATCGACGATGCCGGCGCCGCCGTCGACCTCGTCCACCAGGCCATCAGCACGATCGCCGATGTCGAAGGCTCCGACAAGGAACTCGTCACCATCCGCGAAGCCCTCGGCGACGCCGTGCTGCGCCTCTCCGACTCCGCCGCGGAACTGTCGAACTACCTCTCCGGTTTCGACGAACTCGGCGAAACATCGCTGGAAGAGACCGAAGCACGACGCGCGGAACTCGGCACCCTGGCTCCCTACGGTCAAGACGTCGCCGAAGTCCTCGACTTCGAAACCCGCTCGGCCGCGGAACTCGCCGAACTCGAAGCCGAGGACCGCGACCTCGACGGACTCGACGCCGAACTCGACTCAGCTCGCGAGACCATGGAGGCGGCCGCCTCGGCGCTCACCGAGATCCGCAAGGCCACCGCGGACGAATTCTCCGCAGCGGTCAGCGAAGAGCTCACCGCCCTGTCGATGCCGAAAGCTACGGTGGCCTTCGAGATCTCCGAACGCGAACCCACCACCCACGGGGCCGACGAGGTCCGGCTGACCTTCGCCGCCCACGAATCCTCGATCCCCGACGACATCGCGAAGATCGCCAGCGGCGGCGAGCTCTCCCGCGTCATGCTCGCCATCGAAGTCGTCCGAGCCGCCAGCGAATCCATCCCCACCTACGTCTTCGACGAAGTCGACGCCGGGGTCGGCGGAAAAGCGGCCGTGGAGATCGGCCGTCGGCTGGCCAAACTCGCCCAGGGTGCTCAGGTCATCGTCGTCACCCACCTGCCGCAGGTCGCCGCCTGGGCCGACACCCACGTGACCATCGTCAAGGACGATGACGCCGAGACCGTGCGCTCCGGCGTGCAGGAACTGACCGACGGAGAACGCGTCGTCGAACTCTCCCGCATGTTGGCGGGCATGGACGACTCCGCCTCGGCGAAGGCCCACGCGGCCGAACTGCTCGACAACGCTCGGCAGGTCAAGGAGGCCGGCGTTGGCAGCAGATGAGAGAATGGGCGGACCATGAAAGTGCGCAGACACCGTGAGAACCTCACCGCACCGACCCGGTACGGTCCCGCTCCTGCACGCTTGGATCGACGCACGAAGAATCTGACGAAACGCCTCCAAGCAGGCGACATCGCCATCATCAAGCACTCCGATATCGACCGCATCTCCGCCGAAGCCCTCGTCGCCTGCCGGCCGGCCGCGGTGATCAACGCCGACAAGTCGATCTCCGGCCGCTACCCGAACCTCGGTCCGAGCATCATCGTCGACGCCGGCATCCCCCTCATCGACGCCGCCGGTGCCGACATCTTCGATGCGGTCGACGAAAATGCCGAGATCTCCATCGAAGGCGCCACCGTATACGCAGGCGAAACCGAGGTGGCCACGGGAATCCTGCAGACCGCCGAGACGATCTCCGAGGACATGCACGCCGCCGAAGCCGGAATGAACTCCGTGCTCGTGGACTTCATCGACAACACGATCGAATACATCCGCAAGGACTCCGACCTGCTCTCGGCCGAACTCGTCGTGCCCGAGGTCAAGACGACGTTCACCGACCGGCATGTGCTCATCGTCGTCCGCGGGTACCACTACAAGGAGGACCTGGCGATGCTGGCCTCCTACATCCGCGAATACCGACCACTGCTCATCGGCGTCGACGGCGGAGCCGATGCCATCATCGAAGCCGGCTACCGACCGGACATGATCGTCGGGGACATGGACTCCGTGTCCGACACCGCTCTGACCTCGGGTGCCGAGATCGTCGTCCACGCCTACCGTGACGGCACGGCACCTGGCACCGAACGGGTCGAAGCCCTCGGAGTCGAATGCGTGGCCTTCGCGGCCTCGGGCACGAGCGAAGACATCGCCATGCTGCTCGCCGATGACAAGGGTGCCGAACTCATCGTCGCCGTGGGCACCCACGACACCGTCATGGAGTTCCTCGACAAGGGCCGCAAGGGCATGGCCTCGACCTTCATCACCCGACTGCGCGTGGGTTCGAAGCTCATCGACGCCAAGGGCGTCTCCCTGCTCTACCGGCAGCGCATCTCCAGCCTGCAGCTGGCCGTGCTCATCATCGCCGGACTCGTCGCCCTCGGTGTGGCGATGACCGCGACCTCGGCCGGACAGACCTTCCTCGGCCTCATCGGCGCCCAACTCGACGGCCTCTTCGGCTGGATCGGCTCCCTCTTCGGCGGCGACCCCGCAGCATCGACCGACTCCGCCGGCCTCATCCAAGGACTGACCAGTGATTGATTTCCGCTACCACCTCGTCTCCCTCGTCTCGGTGTTCCTGGCGCTGGCCGTCGGCATCGTCCTCGGTGCGGGACCGCTGAAGGAACCGATCGGGGAGTCCTTGCAGAGCCAGGTCGACGCCCTGCGCTCGGACCGCGACAACCTGCGCTCCGACCTCGACGCCGCCAAGGGCAATATCGACAAGCAGAACGAATTCGTCACCGCCGCGGCCCCGGAACTCATCGACGGCACCCTCGACGGGCAGGAAGTGAGCATCATCGCCGCCCCCGAGGCGGACTCCGAACAGGTCGAAGAGGTCAGCAACCGGGTCAAGGAAGCCGACGGCACCATCGCCGGCGACGTCTCGTTTGTGCCGAACACGCTCAGCCTCGAGGATTCCACTCAGTTCCTCAAGAGGCTTCGCACCGTTGTGCCGAGCCTGCCGAAGGACGATTCGACCGCGATCCGCGCCGCCCTCGTCATCGCCCTGACCGGTGACGCCTCGATGCTCGAAGACGAGGACGACCGGGCCGATGCGGAGAAGCAGGCGGCGAAGCTCTACGACGTCTTCGTCGAAGCCGACCGTCTGCGGACCGACACGGACCACAAGACCACTTCGCTGTTCATCGTCATCGACGATGAGAACTCGACACTGGCCGAGGACACCGAACCCAGCCCGAAAGCCACCGACGACAAGGGCACCCGCACCCTCGTCACCGACTTCATCACCGCGCTCACCGCCGAAGCGAACTCGGTGGTCGTCGCCGGCGACGCCGGATCGGCACAGAACGGACTCGTCAACGTGCTGCGGACGGAGAAGTCCCGTGCCAGCACCGTCGACGGCCTCGGCCTCGGCGCCGGTCCCGTCATCACCGTGCGCGCGCTGGCCTCCGGAGAAGCCGGAAAGCACGGACACTTCGGATTCGCCGAGGACGCCGAAGGCATCCTGCCGGCCAAGATCGAAGAGAAGCAGTCCGACGACACTTCGAACGGAGACGAGAAATGATCCGCTCCATCGTCAGCACCGCCGTCGCCGGACTCGCCGGCTTCGCCGCGACGAAAGCCGTGCTCAGATCACGGCTGCGCACCCACGATTCCGTGGTGCGCACCAACCACGCCGGACACGACGTCTCGCTCGCCGAAGGCCCTGCCGTCGCGGCGGGACTGCTGGCCGGCAGCCTGCTCATCGAAGATTCACGGCAGCGGTCGGCGACTCTGCTGGCCACGGCCGCGGCGGGCAGCCTCGGCGCCGTCGACGACTTCTGCGAATCCGGATCCTCCAAAGGACTGCGCGGTCATCTGTCGGCCCTTGCCCGCGGGGAGATCACAACCGGGGCCATCAAGGTCACCGGCATTCCGCTCGCCTCGATCGCGGCCGCCGCGATTCTGCGCAGCCGCACCCGGCCGTCCGGACTCTTCGGCTCCACGCACTCGCCAAGCGACCGGCCCTGGTACGCGGCCGCCGCGGATGTCATCGTCACCGGGGGAGTGATCGCGGGCTCTGCGAACCTGTTCAACCTCCTCGACCTGCGGCCGGGCCGGGCTCTCAAGACCGGAGCACTGACCTTGGCATTCACCGACCACCATCGCCGCGTGTCCTGGGCACCAGCCGGAGCGATCGCGGGAGCGACGGCCGCAGCCTGGCCCGATGACCTCGCCGGTGATTCGATGCTCGGCGACACCGGAGCCAATTCCCTGGGAGCGGCGATCGGCGTGATCCTCGCCGAAACCGCCACACCGGCACAGCGACGACTCATCCTCGCTGTCCTCGCCGGACTCACCCTGGCCAGCGAGAAGGTCTCGTTCACCTCCGTCATCGAATCGACTCCGGGACTGCGGGAGATCGACTCGTTCGGCCGCGAGGTCGTGTGAACAAGCTCGTTCGAGTCCTCGCCTCCACGGCGCTGCTCGTATCGATCATCACCCTGCTGACCCGTTTGGTCGGCTTCTTACGCTGGTTGGTGTTCTCGGCAAACGTCGGCGCCGGCACCGTCGGCACCGCCTACCAGAGTGCCAACCAGGTCCCGAACATCCTCTTCGAGGTCGTCGCCGGAGGCGCCCTGGCCGGAGCGGTCATCCCGCTGCTCGCCGTTCCCTTGGCCAGATCGGACCGGGAGACCGCCGGACGCATCGCCTCCGGCCTGCTGACCTGGGCGGTCAGCGTCACCTTGCCCCTGTCGATCCTGCTGGCCGTGTTCGCTCCGGAGATCGCGAGGATCCTCGTCGATGAGAAGACGAGCGCCGCGGGAGTGCAGGCGACCGTGGAGCTGCTGCTCATGTTCTCCCCGCAGCTCGTCCTCTACGGAATCGGCGCCGTTCTCACCGGAGTGCTGCAGGCCCACCGGAAGTTCCTGTGGCCGGCGTTCGCCCCGCTGCTCTCCAGCCTCATCGTCATCGGCAGCTACATCGCCTACAGTTCCGTCGGCGGCAGCGACGATACCTGGCAGACCCACCTCGGCTGGCTCGGCTGGGGCACCACCGTCGGCGTCGCAGCCCTCGCGCTGCCGCTCGCCCTGCCGATGGCCACGACCGGGCTGAAGCTGCGCCCCACCTTCTCCTTCCCGCCCGGAGTCGCCCGCCGTGCGCTGCGCCTGGCCGGAGCCGGAATGTCGGCCCTGCTCGCCCAGCAGGCCGCTGTGCTCGCGACCCTGAGCCTGGCCAACCACGTCGGCGGGGACGGCACACTCGTCCTCTTCAGCTACATCAACGCCGTCTACCTGTTGCCCTACGCGGTGCTCGCCGTGACCGTGGCGACGGTGGTCTTCCCGACCTTGTCGACCTGGGTGGGACGATCCACCGACACCGAGGCGACCGAGCACAGACGTGCGGAAGCCGGGGCGCGGATGCGGTCGGTGACCTCGACGACGACGGCCCTCATCATCGCCATCGGCGGACTCGGCGCCGTCGTCCTGCTCTCGGCAGCGGGCCCCCTGCAGACCTTCTTCATCGCCATCGACGCCGAAAGCGAATCCGCTGCCCCCTTCGACTCCATGGCCACGGCGATCATGGTCATGGCCTTGGCCGTGCCCGGGTGGTCCTTCGTGGCGTGGGGCACCCGCGTCTTCTATGCGGTGGAACGCTCGCGCTATTCGGCTGCCGCCACGACGACGGGGTGGATCCTCGTCATCGTCGGGATGGTCGGAGCCATCCTCGTGACCGGCTCGAACGGCAATCCCGGATTGACCCTCATCTGCATCTGCAGCGGATATGTGCTGGGCATGACCGTCGCCGGAGTGTTCCTGCTCGTGAACATGCGCCGCGTCCTCGGCCCCACCGGACTCGCCCTCGTCGGACGCCGATCGCTGCTCGCACTCGGGGCCGCCATCGTCGCAGGCACCGCCGGAGTCGTGACCTCGCAGTGGTTCGGGGGACTCCTCGACAACTCGGCAAGCTCCGCGGTCATCGCCGGAATCGTCGCTGCCCTCCTCGGCTGCATCGTCTTCGGACTCATCGTGCTCGTCGTCGACCGCGGCTTCCTCGGAGAGGTCCGCGGCCTGCTCGCCGACCGGAACCGGGCCGGCGTCAACGACGAGACGACCGTGCATGCCGCCGAGGCGAATTCGGCTGCATCAAGCACCGACAGCAGACCCGGCACGCACAATGGAGACCACGGACCCAGCGACACCGACAGGACCAGCGACACCGACAGGGAGGAAGACTCATGAGAATCGTCTTCACCATCGGCACCTCGACCGGGGGAGTCGGCACCCACGTGCATGCACTCGCCCGCGACCTCGCCGCCGCCGGACATGAGATCGGCGTCATCGGACCGGCCGCCACCGACGAACACTTCGGCTTCTCACTGCTGCCCGGAGTCCGATTCGGCGTCCTCGAACTCGGCACCGGAATCGGCGCCTCCGACGCCGCCCTCATCCGCCGACAGCGCACACTGCTGCGCAGCTTCTCCCCGCAGATCGTCCACGCCCACGGTTTCCGCGCCGGGCTCATCACCCTGCTGACCCTGCGCACGCTGAAGACCCAGCCGAAGTTCGTCCTCAGCCTTCACAACCAGGCCAGCGGACAGGGGCTGCGCGGACGAGTCGAAACCCGAGTCGAGACGATGCTCGCCCGCGGGGCCGACCTCGTCCTCGGCGCGAGCACCGACCTCGTCGACCGCGCCCGCGAACTCGGTGCGCAGACCGCCCGCTTCCTCCCGGCCGCCGCACCCGAGGTGATTCACATATCCGCCGAGGCGGCCGCCGCTACCCGCGCGAGATTGGCCGAGGAGTTCGACTTCGATCCTGGGGCACTCATCGTCCTTGCCGTCGGTCGCGTCGCCGAACAGAAGAACTACCCGATGCTCGTACGCGGGCTCGCCCGCCTCGGCGAGGAGAACCACCCCGACGAGATCGTCGCCCTCGTCGCCGGTGCCGCCGACGAGGAGGTGCTCGCTGACGTCCGCGCTCAGCACGACGCCGCCGCAGCCGCCTCGGCGATTCCGGCTCTGCATTTCCTCGGTCCCCGCGATGACATCGCCGAACTCGCGGCGGCTGCGGACATCTACGCGCTCACCAGCGTGTGGGAGGCCCGAGCGCTCGTGCTCCAGGAGGCGCTCATCTCGGGCAAGGCGATCGTGGCCACCGCCACCGGCGGCAGCGCCGAACTCGTCGGCGACGCGGGGATGCTGATCGACCATGACGACGATGCCGCCTTCGCCGCAGCCGTGGCCGAACTCGCCGTCGATCCGGCCCGCCGCGCCGAACTCGGAGCCAATGCCCGGGCGCGCGGAGCGGAGCTTCCCGATGAGAGGGAAGTCGCCGAAGAACTCGCAGGTCTTTACACGGAACTCCTGTCTGCCCAGGTAGGCTAGAACCAGCGTCGAACGAAAGTAGAGGATGAGGAAATGAGCGAATCCGGCGAGGTCAACCCACTAAGCGCAGACACGAGGATTCTGCACGTGCTCGCCGATACCACCGGTCCCGTCGTCGAAGTGGCGAAGCTCGCCGTGCTCGGTCACCTCCGGGCCGGTTTCAAGGTCGCCGTCGCCGCGCACCGGTCACTGCTGGGCACCTTCGGAGTTCCTGAGGAACTGGCCGACGAATTCCGCGAGATCGAACTCACCGCCCGTCGCCGACTCACGACCGCTGACCCCGGCTCCGCCTTCACTCTTCACAAGTACTACCAGCACGTGGACATCGTCCACGCGCACGGACTGCATGCGGCGACGCTCGCCGGACTGGCCTTCACCGGTCTGCCCGCCCGCCTGCATCCGAAGGTCGTCGCCACCATCGAATCCTTCGACTCCGCCAACGTCATCGAGAAGACCGGAGCCGAGATCGTCGGACGCACGGCCACCGCAGTGCTCGGCACGACCGAACCCGTCGTCGACTACTACGGTGGCCGCGTCCCGGTCGTCGAACGCGCCGAACTCGTCCACCCGGACATCGACGCCGACCTCACCGTGCGCACCCCGCGTGCCGAGGTCCGTCGCGAACTCGGCCTGTCCGAAGGCACCTGGATGGTCGCCAGCCCCATCGCGCTGCGTGACCACACTGCCCTGGCGACGGTCCTCGACGCCGCCGACCAGATCAACCAGCGCCGCCGCGACCGCAAGGTCGTCTTCGTCCTCACCGGCACCGGCAAGGACCGCTCGACGATCTCCCGCGAATTCTCCGACCGCGGAGTCCTCGTGGCACCGGCCGGAGACCTCGTCGATGTCGTGGCCGCCGCCGATGTCGTCATCGCCAGCGAGACGATGACGGGACTGTCCCACGAAGACCTCATGCAGCTGTCGAAGCCCGCGGTCTTCATCGGCAGCGAACGCCGCGCCGGCATCTGGGGAGAGGCCGCGAAGGCCGTTCCCGCCGACGACACGGAGGCGCTGCTGCGTGAGATCAATCATCTTCTCGACGACCCGGCCGGACGCGGAACCTCCGCCGTGGCAGCAAAGAAGCGGGTCATCGACGTGAGCAACGGGGCGGCGATCTCGGAGACGCTGCTCGATCTGTACGCCGAGGTCGACGCCGTCTCGGATTCGTGAGCCGGACTTTGATAGAATCAAATTCCGTGGTGAATCGAACTGGCCCTGGCGGCACACATACGGCAAAGCACATCTTCGTCACGGGAGGCGTCGCCTCCTCGTTGGGCAAGGGTCTGACGGCATCGAGCCTCGGCCATCTGCTTACTCAGCGCGGCCTCACCGTGGCCATGCAGAAGCTGGATCCCTACCTCAACGTGGATCCTGGCACCATGAACCCCTTCCAGCACGGTGAAGTCTTCGTCACCGAGGACGGTGCCGAGACCGACCTCGACATCGGCCATTACGAGCGCTTCCTCGACAACGACCTCGACGGCGCAGCGAACGTGACCACCGGACAGATCTACTCTTCGGTGATCGCGAAGGAGCGCCGCGGCGCGTACCTCGGCGACACCGTCCAGGTCATCCCGCACATCACCGATGAGATCAAGGCACGCATGCGTGCCCAGGCCGAACGCCCCGAGGCGGACCGCCCCGACGTCATCATCACCGAGATCGGCGGCACCGTCGGCGATATCGAATCCCAGCCCTTCCTCGAGGCGGCCCGCCAGGTCCGTCACGACATCGGCCGGGACAACGTGTTCTTCATCCACGTCTCCCTCGTGCCCTACCTCGGACCCTCCGGAGAGCTGAAGACGAAGCCGACCCAGCACTCTGTGGCCACCCTGCGCTCCATCGGCATCCAGCCCGATGCGATCGTGCTGCGCTCCGACCGCGAGCTGCCGGATTCGATCCGCGCGAAGATCGCCGGCGCCTGCGACGTCGAGACCGAAGCTGTCGTGTCCTGCGTCGACGCCCCGAGCATCTACGACATCCCGAAGGTCCTCCACGACGGCGGCCTCGACGTGTTCGTCATCCGCAACCTCAACCTGCCCTTCCGCGACGTCGACTGGACGAAGTGGGACTGGGTACTCGAACGCGTGCACAACCCGTCCCGGGAAGTCACCATCGGCATCGTCGGCAAGTACATCGACCTGCCCGACGCCTACCTCTCCGTCACCGAGGCGCTGCGCCACGGCGGCTTCGCCAACGACGCGAAGGTCAAGATCAAGTGGATCCAGTCCGATGACTGCTCCACCGAAGCCGGCTCGGAAGCGGCGCTGTCCGGCCTCGACGCGATCTGCGTGCCCGGCGGCTTCGGCATCCGCGGCATCGAAGGCAAGCTCGGCGCACTCGAATACACCCGGACCAACGGCATTCCGACCCTCGGCCTGTGCCTGGGTCTGCAGTGCATGGTCATCGAATACGCACGCAACGTCGCCGGCATCGAGGCGGCCTCGTCGTCCGAATTCGACCCCGAGACCACAGTTCCGGTCATCGCGACCATGGCCGAGCAGCTCTCGATCGTCGAAGGCGAAGGCGACCTGGGCGGCACCATGCGCCTGGGCACCTACGAAGCCAAGCTCACCGAAGGCAGCGTCGTGGCCGGCGTGTACGGTGACACGACGATCAGTGAGCGTCACCGTCACCGCTACGAGGTCAACAACACCTACCGGGATCAGCTCGCCGAGGCGGGGCTCGAGTTCTCCGGAACCTCACCGAACGGTGAGCTCGTCGAATTCGTCGAACTTCCGCACGAGACGCACCCGTTCTACGTCTCCACTCAGGCGCACCCTGAGCTGAAGTCGCGTCCGACCTCTCCGCATCCGCTGTTCGCGGGTCTGGTCGCCGCCGCTCTCGAGCGTCAGTGACCATTGTCCATCGTCACAGCGAATGCCGTCGGCCAGAGCGCCGGCGGCATTCGCCGTTCCACCACCGTCGAGTTTCGGGAGGCAGCCGATGAGCACTCAGCACGATGAGATCCTGCAGGACGATCCGGTGATTCCGCCGATCACCTCCTCCGAGGTCGTCTACGAAGGCGCAGTGTGGGATATCCGCAGAGAGACCTTCGACCTGCCCGAGGCGTCCGGGCTCGTCCGAGATCTCATGGCGCACACCGGTGCCGTCGGTGTCGCCGTCGTCGATGACGAGCAGCGGATCCTGCTGGCCCAGCAGTACCGGCACCCCGTCCGGGCCAGGCTGTGGGAGGTCCCGGCCGGTCTGCTCGACGTTCCCGGAGAGGACCCGCTCGATGCGGCGAAGCGGGAACTTATCGAGGAAGCCGACCTCACGGCCGACCACTGGGACGTCCTCAGCGACTCCTGCCTGACCCCGGGCGGCAGCTCGGAGACGATGCGTCTCTACCTGGCCCGCGGGCTGTCCTCCGTTCCCGAAGCCGACCGTCACGAACGCGGCGAAGAAGAGGCGGGCTTCCGTTACGCCTGGGTCGGCATCGACGACGCACTCGCGGCCGTGACCGATGGACGGATCACCAACGCGATCGCCCAGCTCGCGATCTTCCAAGTCGACCGGGTGCTGCGCGCCGAAGCGGCGGGAGCACCGGTGGAGTTCCGTTCCGTCGATGCGCCGAGGCGACTCGTCGACGGCCGCCCCGATTTCGGCCGTGGTGCTCAGGTCGAGACGACCGGTTCGGCAACGGCGGAGACGACCGGCTCCGGTGGCGGGGACGCGCAGTCCGCACAGGTCGGCTCGGGCGAGGACTGAGACCCTGTGGCTCGGCACGGCGCCGAACTCCTGCCGGAGAATCTGCCCGGAGACCTGCGGCGCGCCTTCGAGTCCTATCTCGCCTCCCTGCGGTTCGAACGCGGACTGTCGATGAACTCGATCGACGCCTATGCTCGTGACCTCGCCCGGTACGGAAGCTGGCTGACCGATGACGGGGTGAGCCGCCTCGGCGAGGTCGATCGACAGAAGGTGGAGAACTTTGCGCTCCACCTGCTCGATTCGGGCCTGGCACCGCGGAGTCGGGCACGCGCGCTCGTCGCGGTGCGGCGATTCCATACTTTCGCGCTAGGGGAGAACCTCGCGCCCACGGACCCCGCTTCCGAGGTCAGCCCACCGCAGGAAGGACTGCGGCTGCCCAAAGCCTTGGCACTCGACGAGATCGAAGCGATGATCGCGACCACCGACGGTGAGGAACCCGTGCAGATCCGGGCCGCGGCCCTGCTCGAACTCCTCTACGCCACGGGAGCGCGCATCTCCGAGGCCGTGGGTGTCGACCTCGACGATCTCGACCTCGACTCGGGGCTCGTCCGGCTCTACGGCAAGGGCGGGAAGGAGCGGATCGTGCCCTTCGGATCCCACGCCGCCCGCGCCCTGGGAGCGTGGGTGTCACGCGTGCGTCCGTCGATGGCGGCGAAGGCGAGATCCTCGGCCCCGGCCGGGGCACTGTTCCTCAATGCACGCGGAACCAGGCTCTCCCGGGTCTCGGCGTGGCAGATCGTCAAGGATGCCGGAACGGCTGCGAAGATCGACGCCGAGGTGTCTCCGCATACGTTCCGACACTCGTTCGCCACGCACCTCCTCGAGGGCGGTGCGGACATCCGCGTCGTCCAGGAGCTGCTCGGCCATGCCTCGGTGACGACGACGCAGATCTATACGAAAGTCTCCGAGGAGACACTGCGGGAAGTGTACGCGACCTCGCACCCCCGAGCGCGGTAGGGTTGGATGAAGAGCAACGAAAGGTGGCCATCCGAGAGATGAATACGCAAGAGGCGTTGGATATCCCCCAGCAGCGGACCGCAAACGAGCCCCAGGACTTCCCGGAGCCTGCACCCCTGGCTTCGCACGGACCCGCCCGCATCATCGCGATGGTCAACCAGAAGGGCGGGGTCGGCAAGACGACCTCGTCGATCAACCTCGGTGCAGCTCTGGCCGCCTACGGACGCAAGATGCTGCTCGTCGACTTCGACCCGCAGGGCGCACTGTCCGTCGGGCTGGGCCTCAACCCCTATGAGCTCGACATCAGCATTTACAACCTGCTGATGAACCCGCGACTGGACCCGCACGAGGTCATCGTCGAAACGGAATTCGACAACATCGACATCCTGCCGGCCAATATCGACCTCTCCGCCGCCGAAGTCCAGCTCGTCGGCGAGGTCGCCCGCGAGCAGGTGCTCGCCCGTGCCCTGTCGAAGGTCGCCGACGAATACGATGTCATCCTCATCGACTGCCAGCCCTCGCTGGGACTGCTCACCGTCAATGCTCTGACCGCCGCCCACGGTGTCGTGATCCCGCTCGAGACCGAGTTCTTCGCCCTGCGCGGCGTCGCCCTGCTCGTCGAGACGATCGAGAAGGTCCAGGATCGGCTCAATCCCTCGCTCGAGGTCGACGGAATCCTCGCCACGATGTTCGACTCGCGGACCCTGCACTCGAAGGAAGTCATGTCGCGAGTCACCGAAGCCTTCGGCGACAAGGTCTTCGAAACCGTCATCAACCGCACCGTGAAGTTCCCCGACGCCTCCGTGGCCGCCGAACCGATCACGAGCTTCGCCCCGAAGCACGCCGGCTCCGAAGCCTACCGCCGACTCGCCCGGGAGCTCATCGCCCGCGGAGGCGCACCCTGAGCGACCCTGCAGCTGACGTGGAGGAAGCGGCATCTGATCCGACCGAGACCGCCTCCGGCGATGACATCGTGTCCGGCGATGACACGGCCTCCGAGAATGACGCCGCACAGGGGTTCCAGGTGCGGTTGGACAACTTCACCGGTCCCTTCGACCTGCTGCTCGGACTGATCTCGAAACGACGCCTCGACGTCACAGAGATCGCGCTGGCCGAGGTGACCGATGAGTTCATCGCCTACACCACAGAGCTGAAGGATCAGGCGAACCTCGCCGAGATCTCCCAGTTCCTCCTCGTCGCCGCGACCCTGCTCGATCTTAAGACAGCACGTCTGCTGCCCCACGAAGACGGTGAAGAGGTCCTCGACCTCGAACTGCTCGAAGCGCGCGACCTCCTCTTCGCCCGGCTGCTGCAGTACAAGGCGTACAAGTCCGTATCCGTGTACCTGGCCGAAGCGATGGCCGCCGGCTCGATCCGGGCCCCTCGCGATGTCGACCTCGAACCGGAGTTCCAGGATGTGCTGCCGCCGCTGGAGCTGAACATCGGTCCCGGTGAGCTCGCCGGCGTCTTCGCCACAGTGCTCCAACGCGACCACACCCCGCCGAGCGTCGCCGTCGACCATATCCACCTGCCGCTCGTAAGCGTGTCCGAGCAGCGCGGGCACATCCTGTCCCTGTTGCGCGCCGGAGACGTCGACTTCCAGGATCTGCTCGAAACAGCCGAGAACACCCTGGTCGTCGTGGCGAGGTTCCTCGCCCTGCTCGAACTGTTCAAGGTCGGCCTGTGCGACTTCGACCAGCCCGAACCTCTGGGACGGCTGCTCATCCACCGCACGGAGATGAACGAAGACGGAGTCGACCTGCGCACCGAAGGCGACTGGAGCGGAGACGAAGAAGAAGGGGAACAATCATGATCGATGACGAGATCCTCGCCGGCATCGAAGCCGTGCTGATGATCACCGATTCGGCCGTGACCGCCGAAGACCTCGCGGGCTCCCTCGGCCTCGACGAGGAGACCGTCCTCGAAGCAATCCAGACGCTCAAAGCCGACTACGACGGGGATGAGCACCACCGGCAGCGCGGGTTCGAGATCCGCCATGTCGCCGGCGGCTTCCGCATCTTCTCCCGCGGCGACTATCACGAGGTGGTCAAAGACTTCCTCACGGCTGGGCAGAGCGCGAAGCTCTCCCAAGCCGCGCTCGAGACTCTGGCAGTCATCGCCTACCGGCAGCCGATCTCCCGGCCCCGCATCGCAGCCATCCGCGGAGTCAGCGTCGACGGCGTCATCCGCACTCTGCTGCTGCGCGGACTCATCGTCGAAGCCGGCAAGGAGGCGTCCACCTCGGCGCTGCTCTACGCCACCACGCCGCAGTTCCTCGACACGATGGGCATGAACGCGATCGATGACCTGCCCGATATCGCCCCCTACCTGCCCGAAGACGCCGACGTCGCCGAACTCGGCGCCCAAGACACCGAAGTGCTCGCCGAGATCGACGGCGCCCTCGACGACGATCTCGACGATGACTCCGATTCGGCCGCCGAGATGTCACGAGTCGCTGATTGATTTGAGAGAATGGGTGTATGAGTCCCTACCGTGATCACCGCGCCCCCGGCGGGCGCCAGAACCGACCCAGCCGAAAACAGCGCGCAGCGACGGCGAATCAGGCCTCCAACCGGGGTGGTTCGGGAGCCGGTCGGACATCAGACGCCCACGTCAGCGGGGGTGTGCGGCTGCAGAAGGTGCTCGCCGAGGCGGGTCTGGGATCGCGCCGTGCCTGTGAGCAGCTCATCGCCGATGGCCGCGTCGAGGTCGACGGGTCCATCGTCACCGAACTCGGCACCCGGATCGACCCCGAAACACAGTCCGTGTACGTGGACACAGTGAGAATTTCGACACAGACCAAGAAGGTCTACCTCGTGCTCAACAAGCCCGCGGGAGTCGTGTCGACCATGAGCGACCCCGAGGGCCGTCCCTGCTTGGCCGACTACGTGCGGAACAACAACGAGCGCCTCTTCCATGTCGGCCGTCTCGACACCGAGACCGAGGGCATCATCCTGCTCACCAACGACGGGGAGCTGAGCAACCGCCTGGCCCACCCGCGCTACGAGATCCCGAAGACCTACCTCGCAAAGGTCAAGGGGCAGCTGGCGAAGGATGCCGGTGCGATCCTCAAGGCCGGAATCGACCTCGAAGACGGGTTCGTCAAGGTCGACGACTTCAAGCTCGTCGATTCGACCCCGGGCAAGTCCGTCGTCGAACTCACCCTCCATTCCGGCCGCAACCGCATCGTGCGCCGCCTCCTCGCAGAGATCGGTCACCCGGTGGAGCGCCTCGTGCGGCTGAAGTTCGGACCGATCGTCCTCGACGAGCAGAAGCAGGGCAAGATCCGCCCGCTGCGCTCCGACGAGGTCGGTGCACTGTTCGAAGCCGTCGGTCTGTGAGAGTCCACATCATCGGCACCGGCCTGCTCGGTGCCAGCCTGGGGTTGGCGCTGAGCGCAAAGGGCCATCAGGTGACCCTCGAAGACACCTCGCCGACGGCTCAGCAGCTCGCCGCGGATCTCGGTGCTGGTCAGGTGCTCAACTCGACGGCCGCCCTCGCCGAGGCGGCCGACCCGACCGTCGCCGATGATGCGACATCGCCTGCCGCGCACCCGGACATCGTCGTCGTGGCCACCCCACCCGACGTCGCCGCACGAGTCATCGCCTCGGCGCTCGAGGACTACCCGAACGCCACGGTCACCGACGTCGCCAGCGTGAAGACCCGCCTCCTCGAAGCGGTGCGCGAATTGGTCACGGAACCTCAGCTCGATCGCTATATCGGCTGCCATCCGATGGCCGGACGTGAGAAGTCCGGGGCGATCGCCGCCCAGTCGGACCTGTTCACGGCCCGGCCCTGGGTGATCTGCTCGGATGAGCAGACCCCGGCCGACCGCCTCGGCGAGGTCATCGCCATGGCCGAAGATACGGGTGCCTCGGTGCTCCACCTGGATCCGCGCATCCACGATGCCGCGGTCGCGAAGGTCTCGCACGTGCCGCAGATCGTGTCCTCCCTCGTCGCCTCTCAGCTGCGTCACGCACCGCTGGAGGAGATCTCACTGGCCGGGCAGGGGCTGCGCGATGTCACGCGCATCGCCGCTTCGGACCCGGGTCTGTGGACGCAGATCCTGACCGGAAACGCCGAAGAGGTCCGTTCCGTGCTCATCGATCTGCGCACCGAACTCGATGAGGTCATCGGCGCCCTCGAACTCGGGCCCGGGTCGACGGGACTGCTCGCCAAGGCGATCGCTTTGGGCAACGAGGGACACGACCGGATTCCCGGCAAGCACGGGCAGCCGCCGACCACCTATGCTGTTGTCACGATCCTGGTTCCGGATACGCCCGGAATGCTGGCCCGGCTGTTCAAGGACATCGGCGACCTCGGCGTCAATGTCGAGGACTTCCGGATGGATCACGCCTCCGGTCGGAAACTGGGCATGGTCGACGTGTCCGTGGTCCCGGCCATCCAGCAGGAGCTGGAGATCGGATTGCTGTCGAAGGGATGGCAGATCCCCGAATCCGCCATCGAGAAAGAAGGAACTGCATGAGCGTCGTAGCCATTGACGGACCGTCCGGAGTGGGCAAGTCGAGCACCGCCAAGGAGGTGGCGCGTCGACTGGGCTGCCAGTACCTGGACACCGGTGCGATGTACCGGGCGATGGCGTGGCTGTGCCTCAACCGCGGAGTCACCGACCCCGTCGACGTGCTCGAGCAGGTGCGCGGAGCGGATCTGGAGATCTCGCTCAGCCCCGACGAATTCTTCGTCTCCGTCGACGACATCGACGTCACCGAGGACATCCGCGGTGAGGACGTCTCGGCGAACGTGCAGACGGTCTCCGGTGTCATCGACGCCCGTGAGGAGCTCATCGAGATGCAGCGGGCCTATATCGCCGCCGCACCCGAGGGCATCGTCGTCGAGGGGCGGGACATCACCACAGTGGTGGCCCCCGATGCCGATGTGCGCATCCTCATGACCGCCCGCGACGAGGTCCGCGTGGCCCGGCGGGCCAAGGAAGTGCACGGCAATGCCGACGCCGAGGCGATCGCCGCCACCCAAGACCTCGTCACGGGCCGTGACGCCAAGGACTCCGCCACGACGAGCTTCTTAGAGGCCGCCGACGGAGTGTTCACACTCGATACCAGTGACATCGACTTCGACCAGGTGGTCGAGACGGTGCTGCAGCTGGTGAAGGACGCACAATGAGCGAATCCGAATTCCACGAGACACCTGACGAAGACCTTGTCGATCGAGTCGAAAGCATCAGCGACGAGGAGGCCGAGCAGCGGGCGACCGCGCTCGAGGCCGGACTCGAGAGCTATGAGCTCGAAGACGAGGACCGTGCGCTGCTGCGCGCCTACGGCTTCGATGAAGACGAAGACGAAGCGCTCGGTGCCGCACCGGTGCTGGCCGTCGTCGGTCGCCCCAACGTCGGCAAGTCGACGCTGGTCAACCGCATCCTCGGCCGCCGCGAAGCCGTCGTCGAGGACGTTCCGGGCGTCACTCGTGACCGAGTGAGCTACCGGGCGGAATGGAACACGAAGGAATTCACCCTCGTCGACACCGGCGGTTGGGACCAGGACTCGAAGGGCATGGCCTCGCGCATCGCGATCCAGTCCGAGGTCGCCGTGGACATGGCCGATGCCGTGCTCCTCGTCGTCGATGCCACGACCGGCCCGACCTCGACCGATGAGATGGTCGTGAAGATGCTGCGCAAGAAGAAGAAGCCGGTCCTCCTCGCCGCGAACAAGGTCGACGACGAGCGCGGCGAGCTCATGGCCGCCGAACTCTGGGGCTTGGGCCTCGGCCAGCCGTGGACTGTTTCGGCTCTGCACGGTCGGGGAGTCGCCGACCTGCTCGACGAAGTGCTCACGATCCTGCCTGAGGTCTCGGCCGTCGACACCCGCGTCGAGGAGGGCGGACCGCGTCGTGTGGCCCTCGTCGGTCGCCCGAACGTCGGCAAATCGTCCCTGCTCAACCAGCTCATCGGCTCCGACCGGGTGCTCGTCGACAATGTCGCAGGCACCACTCGTGACCCGGTTGACGAGCTCATCGAGCTCGGCGGGAAGCAGTGGCGCTTCGTCGACACTGCCGGTATCCGCCGTCGCGCCCATCAGGCCAGCGGTGCCGACTTCTATGCAGCGCTGCGCACGCAGACCGCGCTCGAACGCGCCGAGGTGGCCCTCGTCCTCATGGAGGTCCAGGACCCCCCGAGCGAGCAGGACGTCCGCATCGTCACGACCGCCGTCGAGGCGGGACGTGCCGTGGTGCTGGCGTTCAACAAATGGGATCTGCTCGATGACGAACGTCGCTTCTATCTCGAGCGGGAGATCGAACGGGATCTCGGCCACGTGGCATGGGCACCGCGCGTGAACATCTCGGCGAAGACCGGACGTCATGCGGAGAAGCTCGTGCCGGCGATGGAGACCGCTCTCGAAGGCTGGGACACTCGCATTCCGACGGGACGACTCAATGCGTTCCTCGGTGAGCTGGTCGCAGCCAACCCGCACCCGGTGCGCGGCGGTAAGCAGCCGCGCATCCTCTTCGGCACTCAGGCGCAGTCGCGTCCGCCGAAGTTCGTGCTCTTCACCACCGGCTTCCTCGATCCCGGATACCGCCGATTCATCATCCGCCGCCTGCGCGAGACCTTCGGCTTCAAGGGCACCCCGATCGAGGTGTCGATGCGCATCCGCGAGAAGCGTCGGGGACGCTGAATGAGCGAGGACGAGCAGGCGAAGGCGTCGGGCGCCGCTGACGGTGCGGCCGGATCAGCCGGCGATGCCGCGCGCCCGGCCGAGCCTGCGCCGTCCTCACAAACGGCGGGGGAGACTTCCGGGAGTTCCGCCTCAGCGGGGGACCGGACCGGTTCGGCCGCCTCGGCGACAGTGGGATCCACTACTTCAGATCCAACGGCGGGCACGGCTTCTGGAACTGTGGCGGGCGCGGCGGCCGATGAAGCATCCGGTGCCGACTCCGACGCAGCGGGCGAGGCACGGCCCTGGCACGCGCGGCCACCGGCGCGAGCGCTGATGATCGCGGTGACGCTGGCAGGGCTGGCGTACGCGCTGATGTTCTTCCGCGGACTCCAGGACATCGTGGCTCCGGTGTTCCTCGCGCTCAACTTCTACATCGTCGTCTACCCGGTGCAGCGGGCGCTCACCCGGATCAAGGTGCCGCGGGCGATCGGGGCGTGCATCTCGGTCGTGCTCGTGCTGTGCATGATCTTCGCGTTCTTCGGCCTCACGGCATGGTCAGTCGCCGAGCTCGTCATCCTCATCCCCAGCTACAGCAACGAACTCGTGGCCACCTACCAGAGCACTCTGGCACTGCTGTCGGACATCGGGGTGACCTCCTCGGTGATCCAACAGCAGCTCTCGGCTTTCGACGTCCGCTCCGTCCTCGACGCCGTCTACCCGCTGCTGACGAACCTGTCATCGGTTGCGGGCCTGCTGACCACGGTGATCATGGCGGTGTTCTTCGTGGCGATGGACTCGATGGGCATCGACAAGCGGATGGCGATGCTGCTCGATGTGAAGCCCTCGCTGTCGGCGTCGATCGGCGACTTCGCCAGTGGCGTCCGCCGCTACTGGGTGGTGGCCACGGTCTTCGGCCTCATCGTCGCATTCCTCGATGTCATCGCCCTGGCGATCATCGACGTCCCGCTCATCTGGGTGTGGGGAGTGCTCGCATTCCTGACGAACTACATCCCGAACATCGGATTCGTCATCGGCCTGATCCCACCGGCTCTGCTGGCGCTGGTCGACAGCGGCTGGCAGTCGGCCCTGTGGGTGGTCATCGCCTACAGCGTGCTCAACTTCGTCATCCAGGCGATCATCCAGCCGAAGTTCACCGGTGAGTCGGTGGGAGTGACTCCGCTGATCTCGTTCCTGTCACTGCTGTTCTGGGTGTGGATCCTCGGTTGGCTCGGCGCGCTGCTCGCACTGCCGGCGACACTGCTCATCAAGGCTCTGCTGGTCGACGCGGATCCGCGGGCCAAGTGGGTCAATATCCTTCTCGCCTCCGATCCGCGCACCGGCCGAGCCGAACTGGTCAAAGGGCTGAAGAAGCCAGTCACCTCTGCCTGACGAGTCCAGCGGGCCTGGACAGAACGCCCGGCGTTTAGCCTGGTCATGCTCGACTTTACGGCCGGATGAGTCCTGCGATCCTGCGCTTTAGGGTCGGTTGTCCGTGAACCCCTCGCACTGTGGCGGCAGAGTGGTTAGCATGAAGTATGGCGACACTACTGAATATCCATCCGGAGAACCCGCAGGACCGACTGATCGCGAAGGCTGCTGAGTCACTCAGGAACGGTGGCCTGATCGCCTATCCGACGGATTCCTGTTATGCCCTCGGCTGTGCCTTGGACAACAAGGAAGGCATCGAGCGGATCACCCGCATCCGTCATCTCGGCTCGAAGCACCATTTCACGCTGATGTGCCATGACTTCGCCCAGCTGGGTCAGTTCGTCATCGTCGACAATTCCGATTTCCGAGCCATCAAATCGATGACGCCGGGGCCGTACACGTTCATCATGAAGGCGACGAAGGAGGTTCCGCGCCGGATGATGCACCCGAAGAAGCATTCGGTCGGCGCTCGGATTCCGCAGAACGTCACGGCACTCGCCCTCGTCGAGGCGATGGGGGAGCCGATTCTGTCCTCGACGCTGCTGCTGCCCGGCGATGAGGATCCGCTGACTCACGCCGAGGATGTCATCGACCAGCTCGGCAATGACCTCGACATCGTCATCGAATCCGGTGTCCCCGGAGTCGTGCCGACCTCGGTCATCGACTTCACCGGACGGTACCCCGAGGTAGCTCGCGTCGGAGCCGGGGACGTCTCCCGGTTCCAGGATGAGTGAGACACCTGAAACGTTGGTCGCTTTGACCGGGCCGGGCTGACGGTACCGACCGTGTCCGCCGCTCCGACGGTACGAGCCGTCTCAGCCGTTCTGACGGCACTGGCCGTTTCTGTCGGACCGAAAGTGCGTGACCGATATCCGGAACGACCGGACAGATGAACTCAACGACATCTCGCCGAGGTGGCCGGGCCGCCTCGGCGAGATCTTTGTGCTGCGCAGTCTCCCTGCACGAGTGGGAGGCGTCCGTTCGTCAGAGGCCGAGGTAGGCCGCCTGCACCTCAGGGTTGTCGAGCAGCCGGGAGGCATCGTCAGCGAGAACGATCCGCCCCTCCGCAAGGACGTATCCTCTGTGGGCGATCGCCAGTGATGCCTTCGCGTTCTGCTCGCTGAGCAGGACGCCGATGCCGTTTCGATTGATCTGGGCGACTGACTCGAGCACCTGCTCGACGACGATGGGAGCCAAGCCCATCGACGGCTCATCCAGGATCAGCAGGCTCGGGTCGGACATCAACGCTCGTCCGATTGCGACCATCTGCTGCTGTCCGCCGGACAGGGATCCTGCCGGTTGCTTCGCCTTCTCTTTGAGGATCGGGAACATATCGAGGACCTCAGCGTAGACCTCTTCCGTCCGCGATCTGTTCCGGTGAGGATAGGACCCCAGACGCAGGTTCTTCTCCACCGACATCTTGCCGAACAGATGGCGACCTTCGGGGCAGTGCGCGATACCGGCCTTGACGATGGCATTCGGGCGAGCTCGTTGCAGCTGACGGCCCTCATAGGTGATCGACCCGGCACGGACACGCATCAGTCCGCTGATGGTTCTGAAGAGTGTCGTCTTGCCTGACCCGTTCGCTCCGAGGACCACGGTGAGCTCTCCTGGATTCGCCGTGATGCTCACCCCGTGGAGAACGTTCGTGGCATCGTACCCGGTGCTGACATTGTCGAGCGTGAGCATCAGTTCTCCTCCTGTGCTGTCGAACCGAGATAGGCACGGATGACGTCCGGATTCGTTTGGATCTCCGCCGGTGCGCCGAGCGCCAGCTTCTGCCCATGGTCGAGGACGAGGATCGTGTCCGCGAGGTCCATGATCATCGTCATCTTGTGTTCGACGAGGAGGACGGAGACGCCTCGCTGTGGCAACGACCGAATGAGGTTGCCGAAATCGACGGTCTCCTCTTCGGGGATGCCGCCGGCGGGTTCGTCGAGCAGCAGCAGCTCGGGCTCAGTGGCCAGCGCCATGGCCACTGCGGTGCGCTTCTGCACCTCCTGCGGAACATTGGACGCGAGATCGTGCCGATATTCCACGACTCCGCAGAACTCAAGAGCTTCCATCGCCTTGTCTTCGTTGATGCGTGATTCACGACGATGGCGAGGCGTGTGGAAGACCGCGTCGAAGACGTTGGACTTCGAACGGACGATTCGACCGGCCAAGACGTTTTCCAACAGAGTGCTGTCATCGAACAGGTTCGTTGTCTGGAATGTGCGGGCAATGCCGCCGGCGACAGTCCGGTGTGGGGACGAATGTGTGATGTCCTCACCCTTGAAGCTGATGGTCCCGGCTGTGGGCCGATAGAAACCATGGACAAGGTTGAACAGCGTTGACTTGCCTGCTCCATTGGGACCGATGACTGCGGTGATCTGACCTGCCTCGACGTCCAGACTGACGTCCTTGACCGCATCGAGCCCGCCGAAGCGCTTACCGAGGTCTCGTATTTCAAGCATTGTCATTTCGTCTCCTCGGAAGTGGGGGTGCCTCCGGTCCGGCCGGCACCCGATTCGGTCCCGTCGGCGACGTTCCGTGCGTGGTGGTCGCCTGTTCCGCCGGAGGTCGAAGCACCTGTCGAATCGAGATCGTCGTCGGCACCACGGGCAACTTCGGCCCTGCGCCGTCGATTGCGTCTGTCGACGAACCCGCCGAGGTACCCGACGATTCCCCGCGGTGCGAAGATCACGAGGGCGACGATGATGGGACCCAGCACGATGAATCGATAGGCCTGGAAGTCCTGGAAGAGTTCGAACAGGAATGTCACGATCATGCTTCCGAGCAGAGGACCTGCGACAGTGCCCATGCCTCCGACGAGAATGAACATGAGGAATTCGAAAGTCTTGTCGATCGATGCCGCGTCGGGTCCGATGAAGCCGACGACAGTTGCGTAGAGACCGCCGCCGACGCCTCCGAAGACCGCCGACGCGGCGAATGCGAGCTGTTTGCTGAATCCGACGCGCACACCGATCGCATCTGCCAGGTCTTCGCTCGTCCTGATAGTCAGCAGTGTGCGGCCGACGCTGGAGCGCCGAATCGCGTAGGTCGTGTAGACGCAGATGAGCAGGATTGCGAATACCAGGTAGAACATCGCGACCGGAGATTCGAAGTCGATGAGTCCTCCGCCTTCGGGGAATTTCACATTGTTGACTCCGGAATGGGCATGGGTGACAGGCTCCCAGCGGCTGATGACGAGGAAGATGATGAAGCCGATTGCCATTGTGAAGATGGCGAAGTACTCATCCTTGGTCCGCAGGGCAATCAGCCCGCAGAGGTAGCCGATCACCGCAGTCCCGATGACGGACACGACGAACGCCGCCCAGAAGCTCCAGTCGTAATCGGTAGTGAGCAGCCCGACTCCATAGGCACCGATTCCGAAGAACCCGCCTTGGGCCAGGTTCAGCTGTCCCGTGAAACCGAGGATGATGTTGAGGCCGTAGACAGCGATCGCCGCACACATGCCCACGGTGATCACTCGCATCGCGTAGTTCTCCTGTGCAAACGCCAGAGGCGTGAGGCCGAGCAGGATGATGACGGCGATGGTGCCGATGATTCGAGGATTCTTCATTGAGCTCATCGCTGCACCGCCTTCGTGAACAGTCCGTTCGGCTTGATGGCCAGCACAGCGACGAGAACGATGAATGCCACGGCCTCTCCGAGCGCTGAGGAGATGTAGGTCGCCGTCATCGTCTCTGCGATAGCGAGTGCGAAACCGCCGACGATGGCGCCGGGAAGCGACCCCAGACCACCGAGGATGATAATTGCGAATACCTTGAGATTGAGCGCGTCGCCCATCGTCGGGGACAGGAGATTGATCGGTGCGACGAGGCCGGCCGCGATGGTGGCCAGGAGGGCGGACAGCCCCAGCGTCAGCATCGATACCATCGACGGGTTGATGCCGACCAGCGATGCACCGACGCGGTCCTGTTCGATCGCTTCGATCGTCTGGCCATGGATGGACCGCTTGATGAACAGCGCCAACAGCGCCAAGACGATCACCGCTGTGACGATGATGACGATCCGCTGCGCAGAGATCTCGGCGCCGAGAATGCGGAGCTCGCCGGTGATCGGTGTGTCCATGCGGCGGAAGTCAGCGCCCCAGATCGCTTGAGCCAGTGCTTGGAAGAAGAACATCGCACCGACGGCCGCGATCATGTGGTGAGTATGCGGGGAGTTGCGCAAGGGGTGGAAGACGAGGCGCTCGAGACCGACTCCGACAACGAACAGCACGATCGCAGCGATGCCGATTGCGGCGATATAGGGAACGCCGACGGTTGTCAGGAAAAAGTAGGTGATGTAGGCGCCGAGCATATACAACGCACCGTGTGCCAGGTTGGGAATGCGCAGCACTCCGAACACCAATGTCAGACCGATTGCAGCGAGACAGTAGACACCGCCCAGCGCGAGGCCATTGAAGAGTTGCTGGATGAAGAGGGTCATGATTGTCGGGTCCTCTGCAGGCATGAGAGCGGCCCGGGTGAGGCGCACCGATGCGCCTCACCTCCAGAACGGCCGCTGACGGAGATTACTTGTCGTCGGATACCTGTTCGATCGGCACCTTGGTGTATTTGCCGTCCTCGTTGAGGAAGGTTGCTTCCAGGTTGGGATTGAGGAGGTGGCCCTGTTCTGTGATCTCGTCGGGGAAGCCATTGACCTTGTACTTGTCATCGACCTCAGGCAGTGCCTCGCTGATGGCTTCGCGAATCTTCTCGGGGTCGTCGGTTGTCCCAGCGGTTTCCATCGCCTTCGCGATGATCGCAATTCCCTGGTAGTTCAGGGCAGTTTCACTGGTCGGAACCTTCTTTTCTCCGGCCTTCTCAGCAAATTTCTTCAGGAAGTCTTCGGTACCGGGATCCTCATATTCGGAGACCGGCAGGACACCGACCGAATTCTTGAGATTGTCGAGCTTCGTCACCGTGGCCATTTCATCCAGTTTCGCCTGGTCCATGACGAGGAAACTGCCCTCGAAGCCCTGCTTTCGAGCTTCTTCCATGATCAGCGCTGTCGGTTGGGAAGGTCCGCCGACGAAGATTGCGTCGGGCTTCTCCGACAGGGCTTTCGAGACGGGGCCCGCAAAGTCGGACACGGTGGCGTAGTCGACGCTGTTGTCGCCGCCGATCTTCCCGCCGGCTTCACTCCAGGCATCCGTGATCGACTTGGTCCACTGTTGTCCGTACTCACTCTGAGTTCCGAGCAGAGCGAGCTTCTTGCCTCCGTGCTCCATGGCAGTCTCGGAGAATTCCTCGGCATAGGACTCGAAGTTCGGAGGAATCATCATCGTCAGAGGGTTGCCGGCCTGCACGATTGCCGGGTCAGAGGTGTAGGCGGAGATGAGGAAGTTCGACCTGCCGCTGTTGATCTGCTGAATCGCCTTGATGGCTCCGGCGTTCGGGGAGACGACGACCGGGGCCTTGTCCTGATCGGCTAATCGTTGAGCATTGCTTGCGGCGGTGGATGGTGCATATTTGTCGTCGAGGGACTTCAACTCCAGAGTCACGGGATTGCCGTCGACCTCTACGCCGTCTGCGTTGAGGTCGTCGATGGCCATTTCGAGACCGATCTTCACGTTCTCGCCGTACGCGGCACCGCCTCCGCTGAGCGGTCCGGTGTAGCCGATGACGACCGTGTCGCCCTCACCCGAGCCACCACCGCCTCCGCAGGCTGTGGCGGTCAATGCGATGGCACCCATGATTGCGGCTGCCGAAAGTCTGCGGCGGCGACTTCGCGAGACAGAGTTCATCTTTTCTCCTTTGAAAAGCTCTTGGAACACGTTTGCTCCATACGGTGTCCGAGACGTCGTCGATGACAGTTCTCAGAGTCGTCGTCAATCCGTAATGGACTTCGACTGATGTGAACAATTCCAAATCACTCTGGTGAAGTCAATGGTTTTGAGCTAGATTTTTGAACGTTCGATAATCTTCGGGATCGGACCTGGCTTGGAGAGCATAAGGCGAGGTCGGGCTACATGCGCGCTGAACCGTCGAGAGCTGTTTCGGGTCGCTGACATGTTCGAAGCGGCTATCTGTCTGAAAGGTGAGCAAACAATCGTTCAGTGACGGAATTGGTCTACAGTGGCCTTAGCTGCATGGGAGAGCTGTGTCACATCGGTTCCGGTGCAGACGCGAACCGCAGTCGAACACTCGGTTCCCCACGGCAATGACGCAACATCATCTTTAGGAGCTTGTTCATGACTCGTACAGCAATCGTCACAGGTGGAGGCCGCGGCATCGGAGCCGCCATCGCCAAGCGACTCGGAGCCGACGGACTCAAGGTCGCCGTTCTTGATATGGGCCCCACCGATGAGACCGTTGCCGCCATCAAGGAAGCCGGCGGCGAAGCGCTCGGCCTCGAAGCCGATGTCTCTGTCGAAGACTCGGTCAACGCTGCGGTCAAGCAGGTCGCCGAGACCCTCGGCGCGCCGACCGTTCTGGTCAACAACGCAGGGATCCTGCGTGACAACCTCCTGTTCAAAATGACTCACGAGGAGTTCAACAAGGTTCTCTCCGTCCACCTCGGGGGAGCGTTCCTCATGGCGCGGGCGGTGCAGTCGTACATGGTCGAAGAGAAGTTCGGCCGCATCATCTCGATGTCGTCGACCTCGGCTCAGGGAAATCGCGGACAGACGAACTACTCCGCTGCCAAGGCCGGTATCCAGGGAATCACGAAGACCTGGGCGATCGAGCTCGGCAAGTTCGGCATCACCGCGAATGCCATTGCTCCCGGCTTCATCGAAACTGATATGACCAAGGCCACCGCCGAGCGCGTAGGCATGGGCTTCGACGAGTTCGTCCAAGCCTCAGTCCAGCAGATTCCCGTGGCGCGATCGGGCAAGCCCGAGGACATCGCCCACACCGCATCGTTCCTCGCCTCTGAGGGCGCCGGATTCGTCTCCGGTCAGGTCATCTACGTCGCCGGCGGTCCGAAGGACTGATCGCCACCGTCCTCACGACGAGTTCACGAACATCTTCGAAAGGTGAGACCCATGAGAGAAGCAGTGATTGTGTCGACGGCTCGCACGCCGATCGGCAAGGCCTACCGTGGTGCCTTCAACGACACCCAGGCTCAGGAGTTGGCCGGCCATGCGATCAAGCATGCTGTGGAGCGCGCCGGTCTGGAAGGCGGTGAGGTCGAGGACGTCGTCTTCGGTGCCGCTCTGCAGCAGGGCAGCCAAGGAACGAATGTCGCTCGGCAGGCGGCACTGCGAGCCGGGCTTCCTGTGACGGTTCCGGGCATGTCGATCGACAGGCAGTGCGCTTCCGGGCTGATGGGCATTACGACCGCGGCGAAGCAGGTCCTCTTCGACGGCCAGGAGATCGCCGTCGGCGGTGGCGTGGAGTCGGTGTCGCTGGTCCAGAATGACAAGATGAACACGTTTCGGGCCAAGGATCCGTGGCTCGTGGAGCGCATCCCGGGCATCTACTACCCGATGCTGGCCACGGCCGAGGTAGTGGCCGAACGCTACGGCGTCAGCAGAGAAGCTCAGGACGAGTACTCCCTGTCTTCGCAGCAGCGTACCGCCGCCGCTCAGGAGGCCGGACGGTTCGATGACGAGATCGTGCCTCTGCCGACGACGAAGGTCGTCGTCGACAAGGAGACAAAGGAGACCTCGCGTCAGGATGTGCTGCTCGAAGCCGACGAGGGCAATCGCCCGTCGACGACTCTGGAGAGCCTGGCCGGACTCAACCCGGTGCTCGAACCCGGTGTGGCGTCGAAGGTTCCGAGCATCACCGCCGGCAACGCCTCTCAGCTCTCCGACGGAGCCTCCGCTTCGGTGGTCATGTCGAGCGATGAGGCCAGCCGACGCGGACTCGAACCGCTGGGCATCTACCGCGGTATGGCCGTGGCCGGCTGTGAGCCGGACGAAATGGGCATCGGGCCCGTCTTCGCCATTCCGAAGCTGCTGAAGTCCCATGGTCTGTCGATTGACGACATCGGCCTGTGGGAACTCAACGAAGCGTTCGCTGTGCAGGCACTGTACTGCCGTGATCGGCTTGGCATCGATCCGGAGAAATACAACGTCGATGGCGGTGGCATCTCCGTCGGACATCCTTATGGGATGACCGGCGCTCGTCTCGTCGGTCACGCTCTCATCGAGGGACGTCGCCGCGGAGTGAAGTACGTCGTCGTCACGATGTGCATCGGTGGCGGCCAAGGCGCAGCCGGACTGTTCGAGGTCTGCTGAGGCATTCCGCCGGCAGCCCAGCAGGAACGGAGGGCCGACGATTCTCTGGTCATTCTGACTGAGAATCGCCGGCCCTTTCTGCGTGCTCCGTTGATGTGGAGAGCGACGACTCTCAGGTTGAGAGGGCCTGCCTCAGGGCATTGCGGGGTTGTCGGAGTCGTCTCAGAACGGTGGAGGTTCGCCGTTGTCCCAGAACCAGCTGCGCAGTTCGGTGTTGTCCTCGTCTGCACGCGCGGTGCCAGATGTGGTGCCGGAACTGCTCGGAGCAGGCGTGGGTGTGAAAGCGAAGAGGTCGTCGGCGGTGAGCTCCCTCCAGCCAGGGGATCCGTCGACCGCCGCTGGTTCAGGGCATTCCCGTGCTCGCTTCCGATCGCCGGGCGCGGGATCAGCGGTGTCTGCATCGCCGCTGTGTGCATCGCCGCCCTGTGCAGACGACGTCTCGGCGCCAGACTCAAGATCGCTGCCGGACCCAGGACCGCCGGTGGACCCAGGACCGCTGCCGGACTCGTGCTCGGCTGCTGGAGCGCTCTCGCGGGTCAGAGGACCTTCTGTGCTCAACTCCGCCGGTGCTGCTGCTCGTCCCATGCGGGAGAGGCCCCTGCCGAACCGTTCGAGGAACAGCCGCGCATGCTCGACGCTGATGGGGTTGTCCGGGGAGATGACCTCTGCGGTGACACCCTGCCGGAACACGTACTCCAGGTGGCCGGGCTCGGTCATCCGCACGTCGAAGCTGCCGTTGGTCTTCTGCATGTGGTGGGCTTTGCACAGGCAATGGAGGTTTCCGAAGCGAGTGAGACCACCCTGGGTCGGGTCGGTGTGATTGAACGGGTCGATGTGGTCCACCTCTGACACCTCGGCGGGTTGAGTGCATCCAGGGAACGTGCAAGTCACGAACTGAGCGACGAGAGTTTTGCGCACGCTGTTGGGAATGGCGTAGGACGTTGCTTTCGCATCGACCGGTGTTCCGGTCGCAGGGTCGGTCAGTAACCGGGTCCAGGTGGTGGAATACCCTGCGACCCGCCGCGCCATGTCGGCGGGAATCGGCGACCCGTCTGGAAGCATGCCCGCCAGATCGCACACCTCATTTGAGGTCAGCGGTCCGTCAGGTCCTGTAGTCGGTGTGTTTGAGTCGGTCTGTGCGGTCGGTGTGTTTGAGTTGGTCTGTGCGGTCGGTGGTTCTGAAGTGGGTGGCAGGTCCGAGGAACTCGTGGGCGGCGGTGGCGCATTCGGGGGATCGGTGCTCAGCAGCGGTGGACCCGGCGGATCGTTTGTCGGCGGCGCGCCCGGGGGATCGGCAGTAGGCGGCGAAACGTTGCCGTCTTCCGACTGGAATTGGCTGAGCAGAGTCAGCAGCGGAACGGTGATGAAGGTGCTTGCCTGATTTGCCAGCCAAGACTCACTGGTCGGCATATCAAGCAGGAACTCGAAACTGATGCGGCGCTCGCCGACGTCAAGGATGGGATTGCCGAAAGCATCGATAGCTCCCGCTGTCTTTGCTCCGGCGGCCTCAACTTCGGGGCGAGCTCCAATGGCACGCGATCCGATGAAAGGTGAGAGCGCGTCGACCTTGTCGCGGTCTGTGGCGCTATTGCTGCTGAGGATCGCCTCGAGCAGCTGGGATTCGAAGATACGATCGGCCGGAGTCGTAGTCGCCGCGCAGAACGAGTCGTCCTCAGGCTCAGCTTGCGTCGCGCAGAAGGAATCGCCCTCTGGCGCAGGCTGCGCCGGTGATTCGTAACCGCTCTTGTCCATGTCGTCGAATACCCGCTCGATGTAGTCGAGTAGGGACTCACCCTCGTGCATTGGGGTGCCGTCGGGTCCGGCGAAGAGGCCGTCGAGAGGGAAATCGGTGCTTGTCGACGAGTTGTCGGCGTCGTTCGTGCTGATGATGCGCAGCTTCAGCTGTGGACGCGTGCGCGTGAGGATGTCGAACATGAGAGCCGAGATCGTGCGCTCCTCATCAAAGCAGTCTCCAGCCTTCAACTGACCTGAGAACGCACTCGTATTGCTCTTATGCACTGCCCGGGCAAAGGCGTCGAGCCTTCTGAAGCAGGCCTGAAGCTCCGGTGCGGGCCCTGTCAGGGTGAGGTACGCAGTCCCATCGTCGCCGCTGCTGAAGTCGACCCGACGACGCAGTGAAACACTTTTCAGAGTGTCCTCGGCCGGTTGGATCACCGCGATTTTCAGCGCGACCGAGCGCTTGAACGTCTCGATCGTGATGTCGGCGCGCCTGTGCGCCAGGTAGTCGTCGAACTCCGGCAGGTGCTCGAAGTGCAGGTCACGACATGCGCGAGTAACACAATCGACGTGCTCGATCGTGAAGTCTCCGTCGAGGCATCGCTTGAGGAATTTCGGAAGTCCCTGGGTCAACGTCATCGACGAGGTCATATGCCTGAGCGAGTTGCTCGTCGTTGCGCCGAGGAGACTCGAATAGACCCCGGCCTCGGTCGGTTCGATGCTGCCGCGCAGCCACGTGAAGAACGTCAGTTTCGGGTCATAGCCGGGAAAATCAGGCAGCAGAGCAGGGTCGGTCAACAGCTGCTTCGCCAGCTTCTTCACGCGACGAGTGCGGCGACCGGCGGCGCGGTCCTTCTTCCGTCCTCTGCCTGCGTCGAGCTTGATGCCGGTTTCGGCCTCGACAGCGGCCACTGCCTGCGTCCATGCACGTGTCTCTCTTCGGGTCCAGGTTCTGTTCGATGAGAAGGCATCGTCGTCAGCAACGTCGACGATGCAGTCGTCGCTGTCGGACTCACGATCGGCTCCCTTGTCCTCGGCCAGACGGTGACGTGCAGCGGTTCTGGTGAAAGACGCGAACTCGTAGACCGTATCGAGCTGAGTGCCCATGAGCCCCAACGCGTAGGCGACATCCTGGGCCACGACATGGCTGGTGGCGATAAAGGAATTGACCTGGGCGAGGCTGCTCTGCGCATAGGTGCTCAGCAGGTCGACAAGCTCATTCTCCTCGGCGATCTCCAGGCGACGTCCGTGGGCACGGCGGAACTGGGACAGAGCCCGACGGTCAGACCCTGCAGGGGGAGCGGTGGGCAGGCCGAATGCCTGTCCGTCGCTGTCTCCGATGTTCTTCATCGGTTTCTCACCTCTCCACGCCTCTGTGGAAGTCAGTCGTCAGGAAGGTCGCTTATCTCAATCATATGATCTGTCGTTATAAACAGATGTCACAATCCGATTACAAATAGAACAATAAATCTATTAGGACTTATGAAAACCAGTTCGATCTCAAAGTAATCGAGACTGACCTGTTTGTCCTCTGAATCTACAGTTCGGCACTGACACGACATCGCGATCGGGTTCGAACCCACAACTGACCTGCAGTGACCGATCGCGACAGGCTCACCGCACCACCGGTTCGCGACAGGCTCACCGCACCACCGGTTCGCGACAGGCTCACCGCACCACCGGTTCGCGACAGGCTCACCGCACAACCGGTTCCCGACAGGCTCACCGCACAACCGGTTCGCTAGAATCGGGGCGTGGCAGCGATCGACAAAGACATTCTCCGTTTGGCCCTTCCCGCACTCGGAGCCCTGATCGCCGAACCCATTTTCCTGCTCACGGACACGGCCATGGTGGGCCACCTCGGTGCCGGTGCCCTGGGATCGCTGGCGATCGCCTCGACGATCCTGCAGACGGTGCTCGGACTGATGATCTTCCTCGCCTATGCCACGACGCCGCGGGTCGCGAAACGGATGGGATCGGGGGACCGGCCGGGCGCGATCACGGCCGGATTCGACGGAATCTGGCTGGCACTGGGAACCTCCTTCCTGCTCATCATGATCGGGCTGCCCCTGCTGAATACAGCGATCGAGGCCTTCGACCCGGATCCGATCATCACTGCGGGCGCACACTCCTACCTTGCGATCTCATGGTGGGGGCTGCCATTCATGCTCATGGTCATCGCGGCCACCGGACTGCTGCGCGGACTTCAGGACACGAAGACCCCGCTGATCGTCGCGGCCGCCGGCTGCATCGCCAACATCGGCCTCAACGCCATCTTCATCTACGGCCTCGACATGGGAGTCGCCGGATCGGCGATGGGCACAGTCCTCGCGCAGGCCGGAATGTGCGCGGTCTACCTCACCATATCCATCCGCGCAGCCCGCCGCCTCCACGCCAGCATCCGCCCGGATTGGACGGGCGTGTTCACCTCGGCGAAGACCTCCGGGTGGCTGCTCGTGCGCAACGCCTCGCTGCGTGCGGCCCTTATCATCCTCGTCTTCCTGGCGACGGCGATGGGCACGACGGACCTCGCCGCGATCCAGATCGCTCAGAGCATCTTCTTCGCTCTCGCGCTCGCCCTCGACTCGCTGGCCATTGCGGGCCAGGCGATTATCGGACTTGAGCTGGGTGCGAAGAACACCGAGGCGGTCGCCGCCATCAATCGCCGACTGTGCCTGTGGGGGATCGTCTTCGGCATCGTCGTCGGCGTCGTCCTCTTCGCCGGCTCCGGAATCATCCCCCGCGCCTTCGCCTCCGACCCGGCCGTGGTGTCGGCACTGGCCGCCCTCCTGCCGGTCCTCGCCTTGAGCATGCCGATCGCAGGCTTTGTCTTCGTCCTCGACGGAGTGCTCATGGGAGCTGAGGACGCGAAATATCTGGCTCTGGCACAATTGGTCGCTGTGATCGGATACGCGATTCTGCTCATCCCGATCATCAACATCTGGCCGGGAGCACCTGGGCTCTGGGCTGGCTTCTGCATCGGATTCGTCGGTTTCCGCGCCCTGACACTGGGCTGGCGAGTACGCAACCGGGCGTGGATCGAACGCGCCGTCGAGAAAGGAATCTCATGAACGCTGCACACACTGACGCTCATGATCCGCAGAACACTTCCGCTGATTCGCAGAACAACTCCGCCGAGGCGGCCGCCGCCTCCCTGCGCGGACGGATCCGTCCGCTCCCGTCCGAGACCGATGACGAGACCTTCCTGCCCTTCCTCGACCTGTGCTTCAACTGGTCGATGGACAGGCCCCGAATCGAACTCGAGGACCTCCGATTCCGCAGCGATGCCGTCTTCTACTACCGCGGCTGGGGACGCGAGGGAGACATCGCCGTCGCCGCGCACGCCGAAGCCGATGCGCAGTCACCGATCGTCGGACTCGCCTGGGTGCGCCTGGCCGATATCGACGACGTCGTCGGGAGGGCCGACGAAAAGGTGGGTGGAGACTTCGCCTCAGCCCTGGACAAGACCGGCACCGAGGTGGTCCGCAGCGAGGTCGTGCCCGAGGGTGATGCGGAGGCGGGGGCCGACTCCGAGACCGACGCGGAGTCTGGGGCTGGCTCAGGTTCAGACGTACCGGCGGGCACCGACACCGACGAGTCCGCTGACGCAGACAACTCAGCCACTGAGCCGGCAGCAACTGAGTCGGCGGCCGCTGGGTCAGCGGCCGCCGATCTGACGCCGAGCGACGATCAGGCACCCTTCACCGGGTACGGCTGGGTCGCAGCCGACATTCCTGAACTCTCGATGGCAGTGCTGCCCGACCACCAGGGGCAGGGAATCGGCGGAGCCCTTCTCGACACGGTCTGTGCACTGGCGCGGATGAGCGGCTTTCCCGCCGTCAGCCTGTCCGTCGAGGACGGCAACGGGGCGGCGAAACTCTACGCCGACCACGGATTCGTGTCCGTCGGACGCAACGGCGACTCGGACGTGCTCGTCCGCAAGCTCGGCTGAGGCACACCGGAGAGTTCGCAACAGCTTCGGGAGCTGGACTCTACCGAGGCACATCAGTTCCCTCGGGTGAGGCGATTGCGCTGAGGTGCGGTCGGCCCCGTCCGCAGCAGACCGGACCCGGCTGAGCCGCAACCAGGCCGTTACTGAAGCTCCGGCAGCTTCGGAAGTTCCAGCTCCTCGAGCCAAGGCCGGACCACCTCGGCGATGTCACGTTCTGCCACCTCGGATACGCAGCGGATGAACTCCTCGGTGCTCACCGACGAATGACGGTACCGCTTCGTCCACTCGGCGACAGCGGCGAAGAACTCCGCATCGCCGAGTTCGAGGCGCAGAGCATGCAGGCACAGGGCACCGCGCTTATACACGCGGTCATCGAACATGTCCGGCCCGCCCGGATCACCGAGCATGATGTCCTGCGGCTGAGCGGACAGCTCCTCCCACCACTGCCGCGCACGCTCATCGGCACTCGCACGCCCGGACTCCTCCGACCACAGCCACTCCGCGTAGCAGGCGAAGCCCTCGTTGAGCCAGATGTCCTTCCACCGGGACGGCGTGAGCGAGTTCCCGAACCACTGGTGCGCCATCTCGTGGGCGACGAGACGTTCGGCCTCCCACTCCGGTCCCAGATGATTGGGCCCGAGCACGGACAGCGGCTGTGACTCGAGCGGGATCTCGAGCACATCATCGGTCACGACCACGTCATAGACGTCGAACGGATAGGGTCCGAAGCGGTCGATGAACAGGTTCATCATTCCGTGTTGGACACCGAGGCGTTCGACTGCCACATCCCAATGATCATCGGCATAGACGCCGAGTGGAACAGGGGATTCGGTCCGGCTGTGCCTCGTTCGCTTGCCCGACGAATCGTGAACAGACACGTCCTTGTCGGTGGCGCCGGCGACTCCTCGGACAGCGCTGGAGAGGGCATCTCTGGCGGAACCGGCAACGGCATCCTTCGCCGCCCCGCGCATCGCGGCGTCGAACCTCTTCGCACCGGAGCTCAATGGAATCTGCCCGTACTTGTAGCGACCGATCTGCACCGTCGCCAAATAGGTCGCCAGGGGAGTCGTCGACTCATACGTCCAGCGGGTCCGTCCGGCCTTGCGCGTCTTCTTCGTCAGCGATCCATTGGACACCACCGTGTACTCGGACTCGACGAGCACGGAGATCCTGTACTGGGATTTGTTCGAGGGATGGTCGTTGCACGGGAACCAGGTCGAGGCACCGACGGGTTGACCGGCCACGAGCACACCGTCTTCGAGCTCCTCCCAGCCGATGTCTCCCCAGGTGCCGATCGCCGGTTCCGGATTGCCCGTGTAGCTGATGTCGATGACCACCGGCTGGTCGCTCTTCAGCACCGGGGTCGTCAGCCGCAGCTTCTTCCCTCGTGCGGAGAAGCGGACCTTCTTGCCGTTGACGCTGGCCTTCGTCACGCGCAGACCCGTGAGATCGAGGACGATCGACGAAGTGTCCGTGAGGACGCGTCCCTTGAGCACCGCCCTGGCGGAGAGCCGGTTCGGACCGATCCGGTAGTCGAGGTCGAGATCGTAGTGGTCGATGTGAAGGTCCGCATTGCCGACGCCCTGGGTATAGGTATCAAGCATGCGATCGGCTCGATCGGTTTTCGTCTCGGCCTTCTTCTTCGAGTGAGGGAAGTTCTGGGGCATCTACCCAGGGTATGACAGGATTGCCGCTGAAGTAGGCATGGGCCGGCACGAACTCGCCGCGCATGACCAGCGACGTCGCTCCAACAGTGGAGTTCTCACCCAAGGCGGAGGCCGGGAGGATGACGCTGTTGGGTCCCAAAGTGGCACCGGGATCGAGCTGAACGGTATCGAGGCTCATCACCCGGTCGTGGAACAGGTGAGTCTGGACCACACAGCCGCGATTGACTGTCGAGTTGTCCCCGAGAGCGACGAGGTCGGCCTCCGGCAGCCAGTACGACTCGCACCACACGCCGTGACCGATCTTCGCCCCCATCGCCCGCAGGTACCACACGATCGCCGGCGTGCCCACGGCATTCCGGGCGAACCAGGGAGCGGCCACGAGCTCGACGAAGCAGTCGGCGACCTCGTTGCGCCAGATGAATGACGACCACAGCGGATGCTCCCCGGGCCGGATCGGACCGGTGAGGATCCATTTCGCAGCCACGGCCAGTCCCGCCGCCACGGCACCGGCGGCCATCATCACGATCCCCGAGGTGAGCAGGGCCAGCAGCACGGAGGCGAGGAACGTCGTCGACTGAGCGGCCACCCCGCCCGGGAGTCCGAGGAAGAACCAGATGGTGAGCACGACAGCGGTGATGAGCACACCGCCGGCGATGATCGATGAGATCCGCAGCGTCTCCCAGAAGGCACGGGCGGCCTTGACCCCGAAGGTCGGAGCGTAGGTGAGCGACTCGTCGGATTCCACGGCGGCGCGGCGCAGCTGCACCGGGGGAGAACCGAGCCACGACGATCCCTTCTTCGCCTTCGCCGGTGCAGCAGAGAGCACCGCCACGAGGGAGTTCTTCGGCACCCTGCGACCGGGGGAGGCGATTCCCGAGTTGCCGAGGAAGGCACGTTTGCCGACCTTTGCGCGGCCGGCGCGCATCCAGCCGTGGCCGAGCTCGTAGCTGGCAACCATCGTGTCATCGGCAAGGAAGGCACCGGCCGCGATCGTCGTCATCTTCGGAACGAAGACGACCGTCGAGATCTCAGTGCCCGGCCCCACCTTCGCACCGAGGAAGCGCAGCCACCACGGGGTGAGCATCGACGCGTAGAGCGGGAACAGCAGGTCCCGCGCCATGTCGAGCAGCCGCTCAGTCGCCCACACCCGGTAGCCGCGCGCCGAGCGGACGGGGAACTCTCCCTCTTCCATGCCGATCGCCAGGATCCGCACTGCGATGAGGATGAACAGTGCAGTGGTGAAGAACCACAGACAGGCCACGACAGGTGACCACGCGACCAGCAGCCAGGGCGACTCGACGACCTCCACCCCGGAGACTCCGAGCATGAGCGCGACGCCCGGCACCACGGCGAGATACGGCAGGAGCGCATTGATCTGGGAGCCCACGGCGTAGAACAGGAACGGCAGACGCCGCCTGGGCGGGGGAGCAGGCCAGGACTTCTTCGCCTTCCCGACGCGAACGGCCGGCGAACCCGAGTAGATCTGATTCTTCCGCACCCGACCGGTCACCGAGGATCCGGCTTCGACGAGGGCCCCGACGCCCACCTCGGCGCCGGGCATGAGCGTCGACCGGGCACCGATCGTGGCATTGCGACTGATGTCGATTCGTCCGATGCGCAGCAGATCGCCGTCGACCCACCAGCCCTTGAGATCGACCTCGGGTTCCACCGCCGCACCCTCGCCGAGGGTGAGGAAGCCGGTCACCGGCGGCACCGAGTGCAGATCGGCATCGGGCCCGATCCGGTTGCCCAGCAGCTTCGCATACCAGGTCACCCACGGTGCGCTCGCCACCGATACCGCCGCAGCAAGATCGGCGATGTGCTCGGCCAGCCACAGCCGCTTGTGCACCCAGCCCGATCGCGGATAGTCCCCGGGCCGGATCCCGATCATGAGCAGACGCGCTGCTCCGGCTGAGATGAGCATCCGCCCCCAGGCGGTGACGAAGACGAGGAAGAGGACGGCGACGACCGGCCACGGAGTCAGCGGCAGATCCGCGCCGAGTCCGACACCGATATTGGCCGCCAGCATCGCCAGCACCACCCACCGGACCCCGCCGAGGATGTGCACCGGGATCCCGAGCAGAACCTGGAAAGCCTGCATCCCCCGGGAAGTCCGTGTGATCGTGCGCTTGGGTCCCGTCGGTCCGATGCCGGACCCTTCTTCGCCGAGGCAGAGCCTGGACAGGGCGCCGAAGCGCGGGTGGGCGTAGATATCGCCGACCGTGACGCTGGGATGGCGGGTGCGCAGCCGGGACACGAGCTGGGCTGCTCCCAGGGAACCGCCGCCGGCGGTGAAGAAGTCCGTATCGCTGCCGGGTCGGGCACCGAGGACCGCGGCCCACTGCTCGGCGACCCACTCCGTGTCCTCATCGAAGACCTCATCGGATCCGGCGGCCTCGGCGCCGTCATCGAGCGGCCACGGCAGGGCGTTGCGGTCGACCTTGCCCGAGGTCTTCGTGGGCAGGTCCTCGACGAGAGCCAGACGCGGAACGAGCGCGGTCGGCAGTTCGACACGCAGCCGGGCCTCCCAGGCGGGAAGGTCGGCCTCGCCGGAACCGGCACCGGGGGCGAGATAGCCGATGAGGACGTCCGTGCCGGCCGCGGTCTTCTTCACTGCCGCGGCAGCGCCTTCGACACCGGGCAGAGCCTGCAGCGCAGCATCGATCTCGCCGAGCTCGATGCGCCTGCCTCCGAGCTTGATCTGCTCGTCGGCGCGACCGACGAAGACCAGCCCGGCCGGATCGTTGACGACGAGGTCACCCGACCGGTACGCCCGCTCCCAGCCGAGGCTCGGCATGGGAGCGAACTTCTCGGCGTCCTTCGCCGGATCGAGATAGCGGGCCAGACCGACCCCGCCGATGATGAGCTCACCGGTCTCTCCATCGGCGACGGGCACGCCCTCGGCATCGACGACGGCCAGGTCCCAGCCCTTGAGCGGCAGGCCGATGCGCACCGGCTCGGAACCGTCGAGCATGGCGGCGCAGGCGACGACGGTCGCCTCGGTGGGACCGTAGGTGTTCCACACTTCGCGGTCGTCATCGCTGAGCCGGCGCCCCAGCTCGGGCGGACACGCCTCGCCGCCGAAGATTAGGAGGCGGACATTGTCGAGACTCTCCGCCGGCCACAGCGCGGCCAAGGTCGGCACGGTCGAGACGACGGTGATCTGCCGCGACGACAGCCACGGCCCCAGATCCATGCCGGACTTCACCAGTGCACGCGGGGCCGGGACCAGGCATGCGCCGTGCCGCCATGCCAACCACATCTCCTCGCAGCTGGCGTCGAAGGCCACGGACAGTCCGGCGAGAACGCGATCGCCTGGACCCAGCGGCTCCTCGACGCAGAAGAGGGCCGCCTCGGCGTCGACGAAGGCCGCGGCCGAACGGTGGGCGACGGCAACGCCCTTCGGGGTGCCCGTCGACCCGGAGGTGAAGATCACCCAGCAGTCGTCATCGGGCGTGGGAGACCGCAGCTCGGAACGGTCGAGCGGGCCGCGGTCGGTGCGGGATTCGATGTGCGGTCCGGCGGTGATCACTCCGGTCACGGCCGCCTCGGCGAACACGGTGCGCGCCCGCTCATCCGGATCGTCGACGTCGACGGGGACGTAGGCCGCGCCGAGCATGAGCGTGGCGAGGATCGCCAGGTACAGATCCACCGACCCCGAAGGGACACGGACGCCGACCTTGTCACCGGGGCCGATCCCGGTCTCGGCCATCTCCAGTGCGAGATCGCGGATCGCGGTGATGAGCTCCGAATAGCTGAGCACCCGGGTGCCGTCGTCGAGAGCCGGCTGATCGGGATGCGCGGCGGCCGACTCGAGGAGGACGTCGATGAGGGTGCGGTCCTCACGGGGCCATGCGGGGGACGGGAACTGCGGTGCGTATTCTCTCACGTGTCTTCCGGGTCGCTCGGGAGCTGATCGGCGCCGGGCTGACCGGTGCCGCCGGTGACCATAACCCAAGAAGGTGTCGCGGACGTGAACACGGGTCGGGGCGCGAACAGTGCGCATTCCGGTTCCGATGTCTGATCTTAAGTCACAGTTCTCTTCGATACCGCCCTGATCGTCACGGAGAGGTCGCTCTCGTCACAGCGCGGAGCGGTCCCTCTCGTCACAGAGCAAGCGTCCGTGATAGATGTGAGGAGCCGACCGTCCACGGTCGTCCAGATAATTTTCAACGATGAGGAGCACGCCCATGGTCACAGTTCTCACCCAGGCTACGGTCTTCGACGGAACCCGCTTCCTGCCCGGCACCCGCGACGTCGTCATTGACGACGGACGGATCGCCTCGGTGGCGGAAGGAGGGCAGGGTTCGCACAACGCAGGTGACGACTACGTGGACTGCACGGGGAGGACGATCATCCCCGGAGTCATCGACTGCCACGTCCATCTCACGAGCAGCGGCGCGGCAGCCACCTCGAACTTCCACGACCCGTTCTCGCTCCAGTTCTTCAACTCCGTGAAGAATATGGAAGCCACCCTCAACGGCGGAGTCACGACCGTGCGCGACGCCGGAGGCACAGACCTCGGTGCGAAGGTCGCCGTGGAGACCGGTGTGGTGCGCGGTCCGCGGCTGACGATCGCCGTCAACATCATGTCCCAGACCGGTGGCCACGGAGACTTCCACCTCGTCTCCGGGGCGGAGTCTCCTTTCCTGGCCCCTCACCCCGGCCGGCCGTCCGGCGTCGCCGACGGACTCGAAGAGGTGCAGAAGAAGACCCGCGAAATGCTGCGAGCCGGGGCCGACCACATCAAGATCTGCTCGACCGGGGGAGTGCTCTCCCCACGCGACGATCCGCGTCACTCCCAGTTCACCGAAGCCGAGATCGCTGTCATCGTCGCCGAGGCGGCCGCCCAAGGTGCGCACGTGATGTCCCACGCGCAGGGCGCACCGGGAATCAAGAACGCCGTCCGCGCCGGGGTGCGTTCGATCGAACACGGCATCTACCTCGACGACGAAGCCATCGACCTCATGTGTGAACACGGCACCTTCCTCGTCCCGACACTGCAGGCCCCGCAGGCCGTCATCAAGGCCGCCGACGCCGGGGCCGGACTGCCCGCCTCCGTCGTCGACAAGGCCCGTCGCGTCGTCGACGCCCATCAGGAGTCGATCGGCCGGGCCCACGCAGCAGGAGTCCCGATCGCGCTGGGCACCGATGCCGGAGTCGGACCGCACGGGGAGAACCTCGAAGAGATCAGCCTGCTGGCCGAGGTGGGACTGTCCACGACGGAGGCGCTCGCCGCCGGAACCTCCGTGGCCGCCCGCCTGCTCGATGACGATCGGGTCGGCCGAATCAGCGAGGGCGGACTGGCCGACCTCGTCGTCGTGGACGGCGACCTGCGCACCGCCGACGTCCGTGGAATCGAGGACCGGGTCAACTCGGTCTACCTCGACGGTGGGCTCGTCTGAGCGGTTCACCGCCTCGGTGGGTGAGATCGGTCTCGACCGGCCGCTCTGTGAGGGAAACCTAACCTAACGGGGCTATGATGATCGAGACCGATCCGTGAAGCCGCAGTGCGTCCGCGCAGCGGAACGCCCAGAGAGAGGAGTGCGCCGCACCGATGAATCCGCTCGACTGGTCGTTTCCGATCGCAGTGACATGGCTGATCATGTTCGGCATCATCGTCGTCCGCGCCGGCGGCACCTTCGCCCTCGGCCGTTTCGCCCGCAAGGGAATCCGCAAGTTCCACCGAGTCGAGAAGATCATGGCCGGACCCAAATACCGCCGCGCCGAGGACACCATCGACCGCTTCGGGGCACCCGTCGTGGCCCTGAGCTTCCTCACCGTCGGGCTGCAGACCGTGGTCAACCTCGCTGCCGGAACCACGGGGATGCGCTACCGCCGCTACCTCCCGGCGCTCGCCGTCGGCGGATCGCTGTGGGCGCTCATCTATTCGACCGTCGGGTTCCTCGGCTTCAAGGCGGTGGCCAAGGCCTACCAAGCCGAACCGGGGCTGACCGTCGGGCTCGGCCTCGTCTTCATCGTCGCGATCGGCGGTCTGCTCATCGGACTGCGCAAGGATCACACCCCCACCGAGGAATCGGCCTCCGCCTCGGCGAACTGAACGGCATCCCTGCCGACCTGCCGGCCGCCTCGGTGAACTCAACGAACATCGCCCACGGTTCTCTGTGTCCATGCGGCAAGCTGCGTCTGTGTGGCAGACCGTGGTCCGGTGCGCCGTACGAGTTCAGTAGAGTAAGACAGCGTCAACGTCGACTGGACGAGTCTGCTCGTCGACACTGAATAAAGGAGTCCCCGGATGGTCGTGGCCTGGTGGAGCATCATTCCGTTCGTGCTGCTGCTCGGGTGCATCGCGGTGCTCCCGCTCATTCCGGCCACGGAGAAGATCTGGGATCGCAACCTCGTCAAGCTCATCGTCGCGCTCATCCTCGGTGTGCCGATCGCCGTGTGGTTCCTGCTCCGCGGAGAGTCGACGACCGTCATCCACGCGCTGCTCGAGTACTTCCAATTCATCATCCTCATCGGCAGCCTCTTCGTCGCCTCGGGCGGCATCTTCCTCGTCGGCGACATCAAGGCGACTCCGCGGAACAATACGATCTTCCTCGCCGTCGGCGGTGTGCTCGCCTCATTCATCGGCACCACGGGTGCGGCGATGCTGCTCATCCGCCCGATCCTCAACACGAATCAGGACCGCAAGCACCGCACCCACACCGTCATCTATACGATCTTCATCGTCGCGAACTGCGGCGGTCTGCTCACACCGCTGGGCGATCCGCCGCTGTTCCTCGGAATGCTGCGCGGAGTGCCCTTCGAGTGGACGTTCGGGCTCTGGCCGTACTGGCTGTTCGTCAACGCCCTGCTGCTCATCAGCTACTTCGCACTCGATAAGAAGATGTACGCCAAGGAGCCGGCCGAGGCGCTGGCCAAGGATGCCGAGCATGCGACGAAACTCGGCCTGCGCGGTGCCAGCGGTCTGCTGTTCCTCGCGATCATCATCGTGGCCGTCGCGTTCATCCCCTCGGTCGACATGCATGCGATCGAGACAGGACATGCGAGCGCCTCGGACTTCGTGCCGTGGCGTGAGCTCGTCATGCTCGTCTCCGCGGTGACGTCATTCCTGGTCGGTGACCGCGGTGCCCGGTTCAACCTCAACAAGTTCACCTGGACGCCGATCCTCGAGGTGGGGTCGCTCTTCATCGGCATCTTCCTCACGATGATGCCGGCCCTGCAGTACCTCGGACAGATCGCCCACAAGATCCCGCTGGGCGAGATCTCCCTGTTCATCTTCACCGGCGGTCTCTCCTCCGTGCTCGACAATGCTCCGACCTATGTCACCTTCTTCGAGATGGCCGCGCGGGTGCCGGGCGAACCGAAGGTGGCGGGAGTGCCCGAGACGCTGCTCATCGCGGTCTCGCTCGGCGCCGTCATGGGTGGGGCCATCACCTACATCGGCAACGGACCGAACTTCATGGTCAAGTCCGTCGCAGATTCGGCGAACGTGGCGATGCCGAGCTTCGGCGGCTACGTGTGGTGGTCGCTGCGCCGCCTGGTGCCGATACTCGCCTCGATGGTGCTCATCTTCATGACCGGTTCACTGTGGTGGATTCTGCTCGGAGTCCTGGTCGCGCTCGTGATCCTCGGGCAGGCAGGGCGTGACCTGCGCGCGGCGAAAGTCGTGAAGGCAGAGTGAGGGGCGCGGCCGGGGTCGGCCTCTACTTCACCGGCAACGGCGCCGTCTTCGCCGCCCTCCTGCCGTGGTATCCGCTGCTCGTCGACCGACTCGGACTGAGTTCCTGGCAGTTCGGTCTCGTCGTCGCCTGCTTCGCCGTCGGATCGCTGCTGTCCTCGGCCCTGCCCGCAGCCCTCATCGCCCGATTCGGAGCCCACCGGGTCGTCATCGGAGGGACGGTGATGCTCGGTGTGGCCGCCTCGGCGACGGCGTGGTCGGTCAACGGCGTGATGATGGCGATCTGCCTGCTCCTGTTGGGGTGCTGCGATGCCATCGTCGATGTCGCGCAGAACGTCGTCGGCATCTCCGTCCAGGAACGGGCCGGTCGCACGATCCTGTCGTCGATGCATGCGCTGTGGAGCCTCGGCGGTCTGCTCAGCGGAGCCGCCGCAACCGCGGCCGCCAGCTCCGGTGCCGACATGCGGGCGTGGCTGGGGCTCATCGGCGTCGCCGCCGTGGTCATCACGATCGTTGGGCACCGCCTCATCGGAGACTATGCCTCGCCGAGGCGGGTCGCCGATTCCGATGCCGCACCTGAGGGCCGTAGCGGAGACGGGGCCGTGGGGCGTTCGAAACGGATGGTCCTCTGGGCGGCGCTGCCCTTGGCGATCGTCGCGATCTGCGGTGCCGCGGTCGAGGACATTGCGAACAACTGGGCGGGGCTGGCCGCGGTCGAATTCGCAGGAGTTCCGGCCGCCTCGGCGGGGATCGCTTTCAGCGTCGTCATCGGCAGCCAATGCCTCGGACGATTCAGCGGGGACGTGCTCGTGACGAGGTTCGGGGCCGGCCGGATCGCGGGTTTCGGTGGCGGTCTCATCGCATGCGGCGGAATCGGCGTCATCGCAGCGCAGGAGCCCGTTCTGCTGCTCGTCTCGATGGGAGCGCTCGGATTCGGGTCAGCGACGCTCGTGCCCGGAGCACTGGGAGCGGCCGCTCGTCTGCCCGGGGTCGGGCGTGCAGGGGGAGTGACGCTGGTGAATTGGCTGATGCGGGTGGGGTACCTCGGGACCAGTCCGCTGGTCGGGGTTGTCGCCACCGGAGGGGGACTGCGGTGGGGACTCGGCATCCTCGTGCTCGTCGGCCTCCTGACGGTGGTCTTCGCGAACCGCTTGGACGTCCGTCGGACCTGACGAGTGCGGGAATGAAAAATGTGCCGCTCCTTCGTCTCAGCGAAGTGGCGACACATTCTATTGAAAGCGGGTGATGACCCGGGTGGTCGGGCTAGCGGGATTTGAACCCACGACCTCTTCACCCCCAGTGAAGCGCGCTACCAAGCTGCGCCATAGCCCGTTACCGTACTCCCTCGTGGGCAACGAGAACTAGCTTATACCGATCGGAGGCCAACTGCCAAAACCGCGTTCCGTGACCTTCGAAAAACAGGTATCATCCCAGGTAGATACCGAAGAATCGGGTCCTGCAGATGCCTGACCGGGTGACTCAGTAACATTTCCGTTTCGTGATTGTTATGAAAGTGGCCCAGGCGGCTATGCTTGGTACACCGACAAACTAGAGGAGTCGACATGGCAGATCTGGATTATCCAGTGTCTTTGCGGTACTCGCGCGACCACGAGTGGGTTGCGACCACGGAAGACAACGCAGTAGTCCGTGTGGGTATCACTGATTTCGCCCAGGAACAGCTGGGTGACGTCGTCTATGTCGACCTGCCTGAAACCGGGGATTCGGTCACCGCAGGGGCGTCCTGCGGCGAAGTTGAGAGCACGAAGAGTGTCTCTGACCTGATCGCACCTGTGTCGGGGACCGTCACAGAGGTCAACGACTCACTCGACGATTCACCGGAGACGGTGAACTCGTCTCCCTTCGAAGACGGGTGGATGTATCTCGTCGAACTCAGTGACCCCACACAGCTCGAATCGCTGATGGACAGCGAGGCGTACAAAGAGCTCATTCAGAGCGAGGAGGCGTAATGTCGCAGAACCACGATCAGAATCGTCCGACCCCCTCGCAGCCCTGGTATGACAACGGACAGGTCCCGCAGTCGAAGAAGTTCCCGTTCGGGGCCGGAAACGGCAATGGCGCTGACGAGTCGGCGACTCGGATGAACCCTCAGGTCGACCAGAACGGTCGGGGGAACACACCTCCCTACGGTCAGCAGCCTGCCGACGATGCCCCGCCGGCACCGCAGTACGGCAATGGCCAGAATCACGGCGGCACGCCGCAGGGCGACCAGCAGTACGGCAACGGCCAGCAGTTCGGCGGCACGCCTCAGGGCGGACAGAACTACGGCGGCACGCCCCAGGGCGGCCAGCAGTACGGCAACGGCCAGCAGTTCGGCGGCACCCCGCAGGGCGGACAGAACTATGGTGCGTCGCAGCCGGCGAGTCAGCCGTATGCCGGACAGGGTCAGGGCAGCCAGGGGCAGCCGCAGTATCAGCCTCAGAACTACGGCCAGCAGCAGAGCGGTCAGCCTCAGGGCAGCCAAGGTCAGACGCAGTACGGTTCCAATGGTGCCGGTCAGTTTGCGCAGCCTCAGGGCAGCCAAGGTCAGCAGCAGAACTATCCGCAGCAGGGCGGCCAGCAGCAGTACGGTTCGAACGGGGCCGGCCAGTACGGCCAATTCGATCCCAACCAGCAGCGGGGCAGCCAGCCCGGCCCCGGCCAGTATGGTCAGCCCCAGTCCGGTCAGGCTCAGTCGGGTCAGCCGCAGGGCGCGCCGACCAACGGCGGACAGGGCCCGTCGAACGATTCGGGCAGCCAGCAATTCCAGGGAATCCTGGATCCGCACACCGGCGAGATCCACCCTGTGCCCGACCTCGACGGTCTGCAGGACGCCGATGCTCTGCTCGTCGTCGTCTCCGGACCGGACTCCGGTTCTCAGATCCTGCTCGACACCGATGTGGTCACGGTGGGGCGAAGCCCGAATGCCGACATCTTCCTCGATGACGTCACGGTCTCGCGTAAGCATGCCGAGTTCATCCGCACTCCCAGCGGGTTCACTCTGCGCGACACGGGTTCGCTCAACGGCACCTATGTAGGCCGTCAGCTCATCGATTCCATCGAACTGCAGAACGGAGCCGATGTGCAGATCGGCAAGTTCCGAATGATCTTCCAGCAGCGTCCGCGCTCCTGACCGGGGGATAATGTCAAAAGTCGAAGTCGAGGTTGTCGGCGTCCGCATCGAAATGCCCGCCAACCAACCGATTCTGCTGCTCAAGGCCAGCGAACCTGCTTACTATCTGCCGATCTGGGTCGGTGCGATCGAGGCCAATGCGCTCTCGATCGCGCAGCGGGGACTGACCCCGCCGCGCCCCATGTCACATGCTCTGCTGCTCGACGTCCTCGAGAAGTACGGGGCCGAGCTGCAGGACGTGACGATCACCGGCAAGGACGGTCAGATCTTCCTGGCAGAGCTGCACACGAATGACGGGAAGTCGATCTCCGCGCGCCCTTCGGACGCGGTGACTCTGGCGCTGACAGCCGGCTGCCCCGTGTTCGTCGAAACACAATTGCTTGAAGAGTCCGGAATCGAAGCCCCCGAGGCCGATGAAGAGGAAGTCGCACAGTTCAGGGACTTCCTCGACAATGTCTCTGCCGAGGACTTCGAGACCGGTACCGAAAACCCATGAAAGTGAAACATTGAGTCTCCACACCGATCCGGTCCTGTCCAACAGAGAAATCGCCGCTGCCGGCCACGACAATCTGCGCGGTCTCGACGACTGGCGAGAGATGGATCCGAAGCAGCAGCCGACGTATCTCGACAGTGCTGCGCTCGACGAGGTGCTCACCGATCTGCGCAACTCACCCCCGTTGGTCTTCGCCGGTGAAGCCGATGTGCTCAAGCAGCGGATCGCCGCCGCCTCGCGCGGAGAAGCCTTCGTCCTGGCGGGCGGCGACTGCGCCGAATCCTTCGACGGAGCCCAGGCGGACAAGATCCGGGCCCGCGTGCAGACGGTTCTGCAGATGGCGGCCGTGCTGACCTACGGTGGATCGATGCCCGTGGTGAAGATCGGCCGCATGGCCGGGCAGTTCGCGAAGCCGCGTTCGGCCGATATGGAGACCCGTGACGGAGTCACCCTGCCGTCGTTCCGCGGCGACATCGTCAACGGCTACGAGTTCACCGAGGAATCCCGCCGCCACGATCCGGAACGTCTGCTCAAGGCGTACCACATCTCCGCTTCCACACTGAACCTCATCCGTGCGTTCACCCAGGGTGGCTTCGCCGATCTGCGATTCGTCCACGACTGGAACCGCGGTTTCCTCGCATCGAACCCCGGCTACCAGCGCTACGAGCAGACCGCTGCCGAGATCGACCGTGCCATCCGCTTCATGGATGCCTGCGGAGCCGACTTCGATGCGCTCAAGACCACCGAGTTCTACGCCGCCCACGAGGCGCTGCTGCTCGAATACGAACGTGCACTGACTCGCATCGACTCACGCACCGGTGAAGCCTACGACGTGTCCGGACACTTCCTGTGGATCGGCGAACGCACCCGCGAGATCGACGGCGCCCATGTCGACTTCCTGTCCAAGGTGCGCAACCCCATCGGCGTCAAGCTCGGACCCACTGCCACGGCTGATGACGCCTTGGCCCTGGCCGAGAAACTCGACCCGGACGCCGAGCCCGGCCGCCTGACCTTCGTCACCCGCATGGGTGCCGGTCAGATCGGTGAGTCGCTGCCGGCTCTGCTGTCGGGAATCGGCGACCGTCTGCCGCATGTGACCTGGGTCTGCGACCCGATGCACGGCAACACGATCACCTCGAACACCGGGTACAAGACCCGCCGCTTCGAAGACGTCATGGCCGAGGTCGAAGGATTCTTCAACGCGCACCGCGATGCAGGCACGATCCCCGGTGGACTGCACATCGAACTCACCGGCGATGACGTCACCGAGATCATGGGCGGGGCCACCGAGATTGACGACGAAGGTCTGCGTCGCCGCTACGAGACCCTCGTCGACCCGCGCCTCAACCACGATCAGTCGCTGGAGATGGCGTTCCAGGTCGCCGAGTACCTCACCCGTCGCCAGTAACCGCCACAGCTGACAAAGCCGGGGGCTCCGCAGAATCTCTGCGAGCCCCCGGCTTTGTCGTCTGATCGACGGGAATCATCTTCGCCCGACCGACCCGTCGTACCTGTCCGACTGTCGTGCCTGATCGACCGGCGTGACTGACCGACGAGTCCTATTTGTCTGTGTCGTCGTCCTTCTTGTCGTCAGACTTCTTGTCCTTGGAATCGCTCTTCTCGTCCTTCTTGTCATCCTTCGAGCCGGAGTCTTCTTTCTTCTCCTTGCCCTTGGACACGCGGACGATGATGAGAGAGTTCGCGGGCTTTGCCTCGGTGCTCTTCGGGAACTGCGAGACGACCTTGCCCTTGGGCACGTCGTCGGAGAACACCTCGTCCTTGCCGACGCGGAATCCGCGCTTGGCCAGGGTCGCATAGGCGGCGTCGAAGGTCAGCCCCTCAACGTTGGGAACCGGGATCGGCTCGACGCCCTTGGACACGACGAGATCGATCTTCTCGCCCTTCGACAGCTTGGTTCCGGCCTTCTGCGATGCCGAGATGACGGAGTCCTTGGCGACAGTGTCGCTGTACTTCTCCTCGACTTTGCCGACCTCGAGGTTGACCTTCTTGAGCGCGGCCTCTGCTTCGTCGCGGGTCGTGCCCTCGAGCTTCGGAACCGCGAACTTCTCCTCACCCTTGGACACGACGACCGTGACGGAAGAGTCGGGGGCCAGCTCCGCACCACTGACGGGTTCGGTGCCGATGACAGTCCCGGCGGGAACCTTGTCGTCGAAGACCTCTTTGGGCTCAGCCTTGAGATCGTTGTCCTCCAGCTGCGAGGTGACTTCACCGACGGGTTTACCCGCCAACTCACCGGGAACGATGGATTTCGGTGTCGGCAGGTTCGCCACCACGAACCAGGCGACTAGAGCGAGCACGGCAACCACGGCGACGAGTCCCGTGAGGACACGACGTCGGCGACGTCGGACGGGAGATGCCCCCGCCGAGGCGGCCGCAGAGCCGGCGACCACCGCAGCCTTATCGTTGCGGTCGGAATCCGAATCCTTCGACACCGGTTCGTCGTCGGAGTCCTCTCGATCAGCGGAACCGTCCGAAGCGTCAGAATCAGCTGACTCGGCGGCAGCGCCTGCGGCTTCCGCACCCGTCGTGTCTGCGTCCGAGGATTCCGAGGCGGCACCGGCACCGGCAACCGCGGCACCGGCTACTCCGACTCCGGCCGCAGCGACGGCGGCCGCGCCGTCAGCACGGTCCGTGTGGTCGTCATCGCCACGACCTGAGTCATCGGAGTCGGCGTCATCGTCAGGATCAGAGTCGTCCGATTCGGTACTGTCGACCCCGTCGGCATCGTCGCGGGAAGCTTCTGCGGCAGCCGCCTCGGCGGAGGACTCATCGTCATCGGCATCGTCGGGACCGGCCGCACCAGTGTCTGCCTCGGTGTCGTCCTCTTCGCCTTCGAGATATGGGATCTCGTCGGTGCGGGAGCGCTTCTCCTTCGGCACCTCCTCGCCGAGGTCGATGCTCGCGGTGAGCACGGGGGAGTGCTCACCGGTGGCGATCTGCGGATCTCCGAGGTCGAGCTCGGCCTCGGACATCTCCGCACGCGCTTCCGCCAACGCCAAGCGGAATTCGGCGGCATCGGCAGGTCGGTCCTCGGGGTCCTTCGATGTCGCCCACAGCACGAGCGCGTCCAGGCGCGGACTCAGGCGGGTGACGACGTCCGACGGCGGCGGAACCGTGTCGTGGACGTGACGGTAGGCGACCTGGATCGGGACGTCGTCGGTATACGGCTGGGCACCGGTGAGCATCTCGTAGAACATGATGCCGACCGTGTACAGATCGGTGCGGGCATCTGCTCCGGCCCGGGTGACGAGTTCGGGAGCAACATAGCCGACCGTGCCGATGAGGGTCTTGGTCGTCGTTGCTGTGGTCACGGCACGGGCCAGACCGAAGTCGGCGAGCTTGACCTGACCGTCGGTTCCCAGCAGCACATTGTCGGGTTTGAGGTCGCGGTGGATGATACCGGTCGAGTGCACGGCCTCGAGCGCGGCGAGGATCGCATCGAGGACGACGATCGCCTGTCTGGGAGTGAAGGTTCCGCGGTGCTTGAGCTCGCGGCGCAGCGTCACCGACGGCAGGTATTCCATGACGAGGTAGACGATGTCGCCGTCGCGCGCCTGATCGTGGATGGCCACGAGGTTCGGGTGGGTGAGCCGACCGGCGTTGATGGCCTCCCGGCGGAAGCGTTCGACGAAGGTGTCATCGGAGATGAGGTGCTCATGCATGACCTTGATCGCGATCTCTCGGTCGAGTCGCAGGTCGGTGCCGCGGTAGACCATGGCCATGCCGCCGCGGGCGATCTTGGCATCGATGCGGTAGCGGTCATTGAGCACCGTGCCGATGAGGGGATCTCGGCGGGCGGTCACAGGGCCTCCTCCAAACGCGCACGCTGCAGTTGGACGGCGCGAACGAAGGCCTTCGTCTCCGGCAGCAGTCCGTCGGCGCGAACCGAGCGCAGGTCCTGGTAGTAGCCGGCGATGGCTTCGTTCTCCGATTCGGCGGTTTCGATGAGCCAGCCGAGGATGACGGTGCCGGCGACGATATTGTCCTCGATGTCGAGCAGGTCGAGTCCGCGACCGACGATATCGGACGCCCAGCGACCGGATCGGGGAGTGATCTGCATGATCCCGATCGCGTTGCCGGCCGAGACCGTCGTGTGCTGGAAACCGGATTCGGCAGCGGCGACGGCCTGCATGAGGGCGGGATCGGCACCAAGCTCGACAGCCAGCGAGGCGACGAGCAGCTTCGCCTGCGCCGGGGCCGGATGGCGGCGGTGCAGCAGAGTGTATTTGTTCAGTCGCGCCGCGTGGAGCACCGAGGGGCGGATGCCCTCGACCTGCGCGCTGGCGGCAACGCGGGGGACGTCGCTCGGCGGTTCGGTCGGGGTGCGACGCGGGCGGGCCTTCGACGGACGCAGCAGGAGGAGTTCGCCGACCGTGATGAACGAGTCATCGCCCATGGCGTTGGCCTGCCGCAGGGTCGCCGGCGAGATTCCGTGCCGCGCCGCGATCCCCTGCAGGGTGTCACCCGGGGCGACGACATGCGAAGGGTCATCATCGGGCAGATCGTTCTTCTCCGGCAGGGACAGGACCTGCCCCTGGTGGAGGTTCTGACGCGGCGAGATGCGGTTGAGTTCGGCCAGTGCGGGCACTGAGACCCCGTGTTTGCTGGCCACACCGTAGAGGGTGTCGCCTTGCTTGACTTTGTATGTGCGGCCGCCGTGGGTGACGGGAACGGTGGCACTCGCGGTGCCCGAGATCCACTGTGGACCGGTGCTCGAGGTGGCTGCGTCCTCGTCAGCGGAGCGACGGTCGGATGTGTCCTCGGCACCGTCACCGGACTGATCGTCGGGGGATTCGGTGGTGGGGGCCACCTCGGCGGGGGAGTCGTTTTCGGGGTCGACCCGTTCGGCTCCTGGGATCGGACCGGTCGAATTCACCTTCGATGCGGCGCGGATGTCAGGAGCGGCGGTGACGGGCCTGTGCCGTCGCGGTCGTGTCATCTGTCACCTGTTGACTTCATGTCGAGTGGGGAAGCTACGGTCTCCAGCCTAACGAGTAGCCGGGCCCGACCCGAGCATTCGGCACCGCATGGCGGGGTGTTTCTGCCGAATATTGCTACGCTTGAGGGCGTGAATACCGAAGAACTCGTCCAGGACTGGGCCCCGCTGCCCGACATCGCAGAGCTCACCGGGCTCGGCATCTCCCAGGTGCGGAGGCTGCTCGAAGACGGCGCCATCTGCGGAATCAAGATCGGCAATCCGAAGGTTCTGCGGGTTCCGTTGGCCTTCTTCGTCGACGGCGAGGTCGTCAAACCGCTCAAAGGCACCCTGCACACCCTCTATGACGCCGGATTCGACTACGAAGAAGCCATCGTGTGGCTCTTCACTCATGACGAGTCTCTGCCCGGCCGACCCATCGACCTGCTTCGCTCGGGTAACAAGAAGGAAGTGCGCCGCCGCGCCCAGGCCCTCGCGTTCTGATCTGCGCGGGCTCGAGGAGAGCAGCGCAGCACCCTTGAGGTGAGCAGCGTTTGACGTGGTCAACGCGGGACCCTCGAAGGGAGCAGACCTGCTCGCCGGCCTCAGCTGGAGCGGTAGCTCAGCGCTTTCGCGAATCCCTTGAGTCGCTCCTGTGCGGCCGATCCGATGCGCACCCGCGCCGAGGCGGTCGGCCCTGCCGCTGAACCTGCACCGGCATCGGCTTCTGCCCACGTATCGACGATCGTCGCTGCGTGGGCATGCTTGTCCGCGATGAAGGATTCGACGGCGGCGAGTCCGCCCGAGTCCGTGATCATGTCAACGCTTTCGGCCACCTCGGCGTCGCTGAGATCCGGATCGCCCAACCGCGCGGCGAGGACTTCGAGCTGGTCCGCCGAGATCCGGGCCGCGGTCTCGGCGATGAGCACGGTCCGCTTGCCCTCACGGATATCGTCGCCGGCGGGCTTGCCGGTGGCCTCGGGGTCACCAGCGATTCCGAGCACATCGTCGCGCAGTTGGAACGCCTGTCCGAGGGGCAGACCGAAAGCGGAGATCTCCTGCAGCTGCTGAGCATCCGCTCCGGCCAGGGCCGCGCCGAGGAGGAGCGGCTGTTCGACCGAATACTTCGCGGACTTATAGCTCAGGACCTCCCATGCGCGTTCGGCGATCCGGTTGTCGCCGAGGGGGATGACCTCGGCGAGTACATCGAGGTACTGGCCGACCATGACATCTCGGCGCACGGTTCCGTGCAGCTCGAGGGCCGTGCGGCTGTTGCCCAGGGCCTCCTGCGAACGTTCGAAGAGCTCCTCGCTCAGCGCCAGGCAGATATCGCCGATGATGATGGACGCGGAGACGCCGAAGGACGCGCCGTCGCCGTGGAAGCCGGAGCGCTGATGACGGGCCTCGAACTGTCGGTGCAGGGCCGGCCGGCCGCGACGGGTGTCCGAGTTGTCGATGACATCATCATGGATGAGCGCGGCGGCGTGGAGCAGCTCGAGCGAACCGGCTGCCTGAGCCAGACCCGCGGTGACGTCGGCTGCGGCGCCGGTTGTCCGGTCGGCTGTGGTCCCGTCTGCCTCGCCGGCACGGACGTCACCGCCGGCGAGCTGGAAGCCCCACCACAGCAGGACGGGACGGATCCTCTTGCCGCCGCGGGTGAACTCGATGAGTGCGTCGCCGATCGCTGTCGCATCGGGTGAGATCGCCTCGAACTCGGCAGCCTTCTCAGCGAGGAAGGCCTCCAGCTGGGCGGACACCTCGGCAGCGATGGACTCGGGAGAGTCGAGGGAGTCGACGAGGGTGGGAAGGGTGTCGGCCGAGCCGGGCGCGGTGGACGGGGCGGGCTCAGGGGCGTCGCCGGTCATCCCTGATCTGTGCGAGGTCATGAACCGATGTTTCCGCCGACGGTCACGATCGAATTCGCCTTGTCCTCCGAGTCCTCGGCGACCGTGACGACGAGGACGCTGTCGTTGTCCTTGTGCTTGAAGTTGACCACGCGGGCGCTCTTCGTCTTCACCTCATCGCCGAGGCGTTCGAAGTCCGCCTTGCCGAGCTCCTTCTCGTAGAACTCGAAGATGTCCTTGGCATCGGCCTTCGCCCGAACGACGAGGCTGACCTGTTCGGGCAGTTTCTTGTCCTTGTCGTTGTGAGCTTTCACACTCGACGCCGAGAGCACCTCGGAATCCGGGTACGGCTTGATGTACTCGGGCAGATCCTTCACATCGTTCGATGTATCGGGGTCCGAGCCTGTGGCCTCGGTCGATGCTCGGGCCGAGGCGGTCTCGGACTCGGCCGGGGAAGCGGAGGCAGAGGCCTCCTGAGAAGCCGAAGGGGTCGATTCGGCCGTGTCTCCACCGTTTCCCGAGCAGCCCGCGAGAGCGAGCGCGGCAACGATGGGCAGTGTCATGACAGCGGTGCGCGATACCATGCTTCAAGAGTACCTGGACTGTTCGGCGGAGCCGAAAGTAACAAGCGCGAGGGGCAGGCGATGAGTCGGAAGCAGCTGGCACGATCCGGAGGTGATCTGAGCCGTCTGGGCACGGACGACACCGGTGCCACCATGCTCCACCTCGATATGGACTCGTTCTTCGTCTCCGTCGAGCTGCTCAGTCGCCCGCATCTCGTCGGCCGCCCCGTCATCGTCGGCGGACGCAGTGGTCGCGGAGTCGTCGTCTCGGCCAGCTATGAAGCCCGCGAGTTCGGAGTGCATGCGGCGATGCCGATGTCGCGGGCCATGAACCTGTGCCCCGTCGCCGAGGTGATCCCACCTTCCCACGGCCTGTATTCCTCGTACTCCCGCCAAGTCTTCGATCTCGTCGCCGAAGTCACCCCCGATGTGCGGCAGGTCAGCGTCGACGAAGCCTATATCGACGTCTCCGGAGCCGTGCGCCGGCTCGGCTCCCCGGTGGAGATCACCAGGCAGCTGCGCGCCCAGATCCAGGAGCGCACCGGTCTGAGCGCCTCGGTCGGCATCGCCGTCAGCCGAGTCGTGGCCAAACTCGCCTCGACGAGGGCGAAGCCGAACGGTCAGCTGCTCGTTCCCGCGGCCGCGACCCAGGAGTTCCTCGACCCGATGCCGATCGAAGCACTGCCCGGGGTGGGGGAGAAGACGCAGGAGGGGTTCCTCCGCTATGGAATCCGCCTCATCGGCGACCTCGCCGCAGTCGACGAGGATTGGGCCGCACGCGTCTTCGGCGCGCACGGCCATCAGCTGTGGCGGGCTGCCCACGGTCAGGACTCGTCCGGTTTCGACCACCAGGCCAAGGAACACTCGATCAGTGCGGAGAACACCTTCGGCGAGGACATCTGGGACGTCGCCGTGCTCGAACACGAACTGCTGCGCCTCGCCGACAAGGTCGCCTACCGAGTCCGTGCAGAAGGAAAGGTCGCCACAAGCCTCGGACTGAAGTACCGACTCGGGGATTTCACGACTCTGTCGAGGTCTGTGACTCTGTCGGCGCCGACGGATCTGGCCCGGGAGATGTACGAGGCGCTGCGCCCGGCTCTGCGCAAACTGCGCGAGCAGCGCTCCCAGGGAGTCAGGCTGCTCGGAGTCCGAGCCGCCGGCCTCAGCGATTTCGCCGTCACCGGACGGCAGGCCACCTTGGACGAACCAGTTCATTCCGGACGTGAAGCCGAGGTCGCCCTCGACGAGGTGAGGCGGCGATTCGGCAGCGAAGCGATCTCGCAGGCCTCGCTTCTGCGCAAACGCCCCGAGGCCTGAGATCGGGTGAGCGGGAGCACAGTCTGAAGACCCCGTGGGAATCCGCCTCCTGACGACCCCCGGAGATGTTTTTTCGGCCCTCAGAGACTATGATTGAGGGAAAGACTCGGGAAGCGAAACGGGGGTTCGAGATGCCACTCTCCGATCACGAACAGCAGCTGTTGGATCAACTTGAGAAGCAGCTGCGCAGTGAAGACCCTCGTTTTGCCCGGAATATCTCGGAAACCCAGGCCGCTGCCACCGGTCCCGGGTTCTCGGCGAAGCGCTTCGTCCTCGGCATCCTCATCGCACTCGCCGGGCTGGCCGCGACGATCCTCGCGATCTCGCTTGTCTCCAGCTCCGCCTGGTGGATCGCCCTCGGCGTCGTCGGCTTCGGCCTCATGGTCGCCGGAATGTACTGGGCATTCAGCCGTCCCGGCCAGGTGCACACCACTCAGACGGACTCTCGGAACTCCGGAGCGAAGACCGGTGCCAAGGGCAACTCCGGCTTCATGAGCCGAATGGAAGACCGGTGGGAGAAGCGCCAGCGCGGCGAATGATCCTGCTCAGGGCGATCAAGGCACTCTCGACATGAGGGTGCCTTTTTCAATCCCGGTGCGCGTACTCGCCGGTTCCGTCCTTGGTGTCTTTGCCGGTGTCTTCGCTTTCGCCGAGGCGGCCCACTGGCGATCGAGCCGCCGTCGTCTGGGAGACTGTGAATCCTCTGGTGTCCGGCGACCACGGAGCGCTCGGTGGTCGAGCCCAGGCGTTCGGGCCCTGACCGCGGCAGGCAGAAACGAGACCGCAGCCGACAGCGACCAGATCATCATCGTCCTCGGATATGACAACCGCGGTCAGCGACCGAACGGAATCAATCGGTTTAGGGTCCGCGCGGGTCTGCGGTCGATCGATCCGGCAGCCCGGTCGACTCTCCTCATCTTCTGCGGAGGGGCCGTCACAGGACGAACACCGGAGGCCCTCATCCTCGAACGCTTCGCCCGGGACGAACTCGGCTTCACCGGCCGAACTGTGCTGGAAGAGCAGAGCACAACGACGTGGGAGAACATCGCCAACGCGATCCCCATCATCGACCGCGAGCTCACCCCGGCCACGACGATCAGCATCGTCTCGAACTCCTACCATGCCGAGAAAGCCCGTGACCACCTGTGGCAGATGCGCCCGGACCTGGCCCGACGACTGGTCCGCGGGGGAGACTACCGATTCGGTGAACAGCCGCTGGTGAAGCCCATCGCCGCCGTGCGCGGCCTGCTCGCCCTGCGCGCACTCGATCGAGAGAACGCGAAACACGCGGCAGGGCGCTGAGGTCCCAGACTCTCGCATGGAGGGCCCAGGCTCTGCGAGACAGCGAAGAGGCGGCCCCGCAGGACCGCCTCTTCGCACATCGACCAGGACCGCCAGGTATCGGCCTGGATCGTCAGCTCCTCGTCATTTCGGTCGATTGAACAGGCTGGCCGGCCAGATCTTCGCAGAGATCCGACTGCCCGGCGTGGCCCTCTCCGACAAGTCCGTCCTCACCTCGTCGACGAGCGCCTGCACTTCCGAGTCATCGAGCGACTCGGGAGCGGCACCGTAGCGCTGAGCTTCGAGAGCATCGACGAACGCTCCCAGCGCAGAGTCATCATGAGCCGACTCGGAAGGACGTGATGGGGCCGGGCTGCTCAGACGCCGCAGCCGTTCATCCGAACGATCGAACGTCGAGGAACCGGCGGCTTCTGCGTTCTGTGCGGTGGCACCGGAGCCGGCTGCGGCCTCGGCGGCGGACTTTCGGATCGGTTCGCCGGTGTCCGGATCGATCTCTGGTGCCGTGGGGCCGGCATCCGTACCGGTCGAGCTCGAGGCATCTGCAGCCTCGGTGCCACCACCGCCGGCAGCACCGGCTGCTGGGGCGGCACCGGCGAGCACGAGCTCGTTGAAGCGCAACGTCCGACTCGAATCCAAGCTCTGCCCGTAGTCGGTGGCCAGAGCACGGACCTCTGTCCACACCGCTTCGAGATTCTGCGGATCCTTCGTTCTGCGCGAGCGCAGAATCGAACGCCAGATCGCGGGCAGTGCGGCGAGAAGCAGCAGGACGAGCACGATGGCTGCGATGCCGAAGACAGTGCCGAGGTTTGAACCGGCCGGCTCTGCGGCCTGAGTGCTCGTCTCCTCCTCGGTGGGTTCCTCGGAGCCACCGGTCGGCGAAGCAGATTCGCTCGGCTCTTCGCTCGGGCTCGCGGACTCCGACTCGTCGCCGTCCTCCTGCTGGTCGGCGCCATCGGCGAGGGTCCACTTCGGCGGATCTCCGGCAGGACCGCCGGGGGTGGGTTCGAAGCGCACCCAGCCGGCACCTTCGAAGTAGAGTTCCGGCCAGGCATGCGAATCCTGCATGCTCACATCGACGCCGTTCTCGGATTCGTCCCCGCCGGCGTATCCGACGCCGATGCGGGCCGGAATTCCCATCGTCCGGGCCATGATCGTCATGGCCGAGGAGAACTGGACGCAGTAGCCCTGCTTATCGGCCAGGAAGTCCGAGATCGCGTCGCCGCTGGCCCGTTCGGGGGCATCGAGCGAATACTCGAAATCGCCGCCGCGGAAGTACGCCTGCAGCATGACTGCGGCCTCCCACTGGTTGTCCGCATCGGCGGTGACCCGCTCTGCGGTCTCCTTCACGCTGGTCGGCAGGGAATCGGGGACGGCGAGTTCGGTCTCGAAGTCGCTCTCGGACACCGGAGTCGCTGACTGCAGATCCTCGACGTCGGGATTCGGGGACAGGTAGTCCATCGAATACTGCAGTCCACCGGTCTTCTCACCGTTGCCGACGACCGTCAAGGTCTTCTCGTCGAAGATCCACCGACGACTCAGATCCTTCGGCTGCTGCGGAGCATACGGAGACGGCAGGTACTGCTGGTCGTAGCTGTCGCCGACGGCGACGCTGATCGTCTGCTCCTTGAAGTTCTTGTCCCGCGGCATCCCCGCGGGCCATGGCATGCCGTCGGCGGCGATCGCGAACGGATCGAGGCTGAACGGGCTCGGGGCCCAGTTCTCACCGTCGAAGTCATCGATCGAGGTCAACCGGATCGGATCCGCGTCCTCGTCCGTCGTCTGGTAGCTGAACAGCGTCTTGTCATCCCGGTCACCGAGGTTCTGGCGCAGGTTGAGGAATGGGTTCGTCACCGTCAGATCGCCCTGGCCCTTCGAGGCCCGGTCGGGCAGGGTGGGCACCGGGGGCAGCAGAAGGGGCAGGCCGATGCCGATCGCCAGAGCCAGAGCTCCGGCGAGGATCGCCGTCATCCCTCCGCGCCACCGGGTCGCCGGCAGATAGGGGCTGAGCATGAGCAGCAGGAACGCCGCGAGGATCGCGACGATATGCCACCACTTCACCTCCTGCGCGGCGAAGTAGACGGGGATCATCCACAGCACGAGCAGCAGCACGCCGCCGACCTTCGGTGCCCTCAGGTCCGAGACGAGGCCGTCGATGAGGATCGTGATGAGGGTGAAGGCGATTGTGAGCATCGCGATGAAGCCCGGTGTGCTCGCCGCCGGGGGAGCGGTCGCGTAGAGGTCGCTGACCCCCTCGGAGAGCAGATCGATCACCGTTCCGAAGGACTCACCGGTCGGGATGAACCCGAGCAGCAGCGAATCCCCGGCGCAGACGATGAAGACCGCGATGAGGCCGGCCACGCACTGGGCGATGACCGCGGTTCCGCTCGAGCGCAGTGCCCGAACGGTGCGGAACACGGCGCCGACGATGACGACGACGGCGACGGCGACCAGGACGGGCGAGACCCAGGTGAAGTCCTTGAAGACTGCCGATACGGCGACAGCGGTCAGAGCCATGGCGACGAAGACGACGATCGCCTCGAGCCACCCCGTGCTCGGACGCTCATCGCCCGTCGACGCGGGAGCTGAATAGTCGTTCGCCGGAGACTCGGCATCGACTCCGCGCGGACGTGTGTCAGGAGTATTCAGACTCATCGGCGCACCCCCTGCGGAGTCGAGCTCGCACCACCCGGAGCCGCGGATGTACTGCCGGCGCCGACGGTTCCCGGTCCGGGTTCGGCCGAGGCCCGACCGGTGCCGCTGCGAGACCGCTTGGACTCGAACGTCGTCCACGACTCCGGCAGGTCCTCGCTGAGACCGAGCATCGTCAGATCGTCGATCTCGCTGAGAGTGCGCAGAGTCACTGGCACACGGCGGGAGAAGTGCGAGGCGAGTTCCTGCCCGCGCTGGTCGCCGACGGAGCAGATGACGATGTGGTTCGGGTTGTCGTGCGAGGGCAGTTCGACCCTGCCCGGGCGCACAAGGGCGGAGAGCAGACGCAGCTTGTCGATCTCGCGGGCTCCTTTGAATCTGATCTGGTGTCCGGGAGCGACGACGTTGACCTCGTAGTCGGCCTTGAGGAACGCGGTTCCGGCCGCGGTCGCCGCGGCCAGCAGGAACTCGATCTCGAGATCGCTCGGCTCCTCGGCGCCCGCATCGGCGACGAGGTCGATGAGGATGAGCGAATGGAGCGTCTCCTCATCGGCTTCGTGTCGCACCATGAGCTCGCCGGACTTCGCCGTCGAGGGCCAGTGCACATGCCGGAGGTCATCGCCGGGCACGTACTCACGTGTGTGGAAGTCCCGGGTGGTATGACCGGTGCGGACCTTGCCATCGTCGAGGCGGGCGGGCCGGATCGACGAATCCTGCGGGATGCGCGCGGGCAGGATCGGCACGGACACGGCCACGGGGAACGCCCCGTGGACCTTCTTCTTCATCTTCACCAGGCCGAAGGGCCCGAACACGGTGATGAGGACCGCGTCGATCCCGGAGACCCCACGGCGATTCGGGGTGAACGACGTCAGCACAGTCTGCGAGGACCCGTGGGCCAGAGCCGGGACATCACCGGAGGTGGAGTCGCCGAACCCTTCGGCCGGAGTGAAATCGATCGTCGCGGCGGGAATCGCGAGCTGGCCGATATTGGTCACGCGCGCCTGGACTTCGACCTCTTTGCCTTCGGCTGCCAGCGGGTAGCGGTCTCCCGAAGGAGACAGCGCCACCTCGTGGAGGTTCGTGCTCATCGTGATCGATACCCGACGGGTGCCCCACAGGATGAGCAGCGCCGAGAGCAGGACCAGGCCGAGCAGCAGCAGACCGGCCGGCAGCAGGCCGGGCAGGGCGAAGCGGTAGGCCGTGATGATCAGGGCCGCCCCGGCCAGGACGAAGATGATGCCCGAAGTGCTCAGTCGCATGCGGTCACTGGTTCGCCGAGACGGGCACGCGGGACAGCACCCGACCGATGAGGTCGGCAGCCAGGTCCGCGTCGTCGCCGTCGCGGGGGATGATGCGGTGGGCGAGGATGTACGGGGCCAGGGCCTGCACATCGTCAGGAGTGACGAAGGTGCGCCCCGACAGGGCCGCGCGGGCCTTCGCCGCGCGCAACAGGTGGACGCCGCCGCGCGGGGAGCTGCCGAGCAGGATCGCCTGATCGTTGCGGGTGGCGTGGAGGATCGCCACGATGTACTCGCGCAGCGCCCGGCTGGCGGAGACATGGCGGACGATGGTGCGGGCCTGAGTGATCTGCTCGAGGTTCGTCACCGCGGCAGCGGTCTCGAGGGGATCGTTCTGGATCTGGTTGTCCAGCAGATCGACCTCATCGGACGTCGCCGGATATCCCAGGGAGATGCGGGTGAGGAAGCGGTCGCGCTGCGCCTCGGGCAGAGCGTAGGTGCCCTCCATGTCGATCGGGTTCTGAGTGGCGACGACGATGAACGGCGTGGGCATCGGATAGGTCTGCCCGTCGATCGTCGCCTGACCCTCGGCCATGCACTCGAGCATCGCCGACTGCGTCTTCGGGGACGCGCGGTTGATCTCGTCGGCGATGACGATGTTCGCGAACACCGGTCCCTGTCGGAACTCGAAGTGACGAGTCTCCTGGTTGAACAGGTTCACGCCCACGACGTCGGTGGGCAGCAGGTCCGGAGTGAACTGGATGCGGCGCACGGAACCGTCGACGACCTTGCCCATGGCACGGGCCAACAGGGTCTTGCCGACGCCGGGGACGTCTTCGAGGAGGACATGTCCGCCGGCGAGCAGTGCGATGAGCGAGAGCCCGACGGCCTCATCTTTGCCCTCGAGCACCGAGTTCATCGCGGTGCGTGCCCGCGAGGTCAGATTCTGCACCCACTCGATGTGTTCGGCGCCGATCACGGAATTGGTCTGTGTACCTTCTTGGCTGGTCGACATACCCTCCATTGTCCCTTAAAGCCCGCACCCCAGCCACACGAGTTTCTTTCAGCTTCGTCACTCCCTTCTCCTCCCCGCTCCCACTCCCTCCCCGAGGCGCCCCATCCCACTCCCCACCACCCTCCCCACTTTCCTCCACGCGGACCCTCCACTTTCCTCCCCACTCGCCTCCACCTCGGCGCGGGTCTCGCCCGTGATCCCCGGATTCTCGCGGATCTGCGCCGTTTCCAATACTTTCGCCGAGGCGGCCCACCGCCTCGGTGGACCCTCCGTTCTCCCCGTGTCCGACACTCCCGCGACGCGCCTCTGAGAAATTTTCCCCACTTTCCTCCACCTATCTGACCTGGGAAAACAATGGATCCAGAGCATCAGTGGGGAGAAGAGCTGGAATCTGTGGAGGGAAGTGGAGTACTGTGGTTGCTATCGGAGCCGATGGGTTTCGAAAGGGGTGAGACGACATGTTCTTGGGCACTCATATGCAGAAGCTCGACGACAAAGGTCGCCTCATCCTGCCCGCAAAGTTCCGCGAGGAGCTGTCGCCCGGACTCGTTCTGACCCGTGGCCAGGAGAACTGCCTCACCCTGTTCCCCACCACGGAGTTCGAAGCCGAGCACGCGCGAATCCAGAACGCGCCGAAGACGAATAAGGAAGCCCGCGATTACCAGCGTGTGTTCCTGTCGGCGGCATCTGCGGAACAACCGGACAAACAGGGACGCATCACGGTCCCGAACATATTGCGGCAGTACGCATCACTTGATCGGGAAGTCGCAGTGATCGGCATGGGCAACCGGGTCGAGATCTGGGATGCACCGACCTGGGAGGACTACCTCGTCGGCGCTCAACAGGCCTTCGCCGAACGCGAAGAGGAGGTGATCCCCGGAGTGATCTGATTCTGCTCGGGTTTGATCCTTGCCCGCCGTGCTCGAGTTTCGGGGAACTTCCCCGTTTCCGAAGCTCGGACGTCCTGACACACTTCCCCGGTGGCAGGGCCACGGCGGTCAAGGTTCTGGCTCCAGCAGCGCACCCCCGACCACCCCCGTATGAAGGACCCACGAATGACAGCTCAGCACGTACCGGTGCTCCTGACGCGCGTGGTCGAACTCATCGGCGTCGGGGTCGAAGCCGCCAGGGAGGCCGGGCTCACCCCGGTCGTCGTCGACGGCACACTCGGAATGGGCGGGCACGCCGAAGCCGTCCTCACAGCGTTCGACGATGTCCACCTCGTCGGCATCGACCGCGATCTGCAGGCCATCGACATCGCCACGAAACGCCTGGCCCGCTTCGCCGACCGCATCGATATCGTCCACGCGGTCGACGACGAGCTGCCCGACGTCCTAGACGACCTCGGCATCTCACAGATCAGCGCGATCCTGCTCGACCTGGGAGTGTCCTCGCTGCAGCTCGATGAGGACGAACGCGGATTCTCCTACTCCCGACCTGCGCCACTGGATATGCGCATGGACCGCACCCAGGAGCTCACCGCCGAGAAGGTGCTGGCCACCTACTCGGAATCCGAGCTGCGCCGCATCCTCCGCGAATACGGCGAGGAGAAGCTCGCCGGCAAGATCGCGAAGATCATCGTCACCGACAGGGTCGACACCCCGTGGGAGACATCGGATCAGCTCGCGGCCATGCTCTCCCGAGTGATCCCGCAGACGAAGAAGAAGTCGCATCCCGCCAAACGCACCTTCCAGGCCCTGCGCATCGAGGTCAACGACGAGCTCGGGGTGCTGCGCACCGCACTGCCGGCGGCATTGGAATCGCTGCACCTCGGGGGAGTGGCCGTCATCGAGTCCTACCAGTCACTGGAGGACACGATCGTGAAGAAGACCTTCCGAGCGGCCACGACCTCCTCGGCACCGCCGGACCTGCCGGTCGTGCCCGAAGAGCACCAGCCCTGGCTGACCGAGATCATCCGGGGAGCCGAAATGGCTGATGAGCAAGAAGCAGAGATCAACCCGCGGGCGGCAAGCGTCCGACTGCGGGCAGTGCAGAAGATCAGGGAGGCACGATCGTGAGCAATTCCTCGGCAAGAGCTGGTCAGCATAACTTCCCCGAACGTCCTCGCCGGCTCGAAGAGGCCGGTGGTCAGCAGGGCGGTGCGAAGCTGAGGCTGCTCAAATTAGAACTGCCGAAGTCCCGTCTGCCCTTCTCCATGTTGTGCGTGGGGATCCTGCTGGCCACCCTCGTGGCCGTGCTGCTGCTCAACATCTTCGTCGCCAACACCTCCTACAAGGTCGACCAGCTGACGAGCGAGAAGGAAGCCCTGGCCGAGCAGAAAGACCGCCTCGTCGAGGACAACTCGTACCGCGAGTCCCCGCAGAACATCTCCCTGGCCGCCGAGGAGCTCGGCCTCGTCCGTGATTCCTCACCGGAATTCCTCGACGCGAAGACCGGGAAGATGATCGACGCCCCCGGAATCGACGTCAGCGGTGAGAAAGAGCCCACAGTCGTGCCCGGCCCGCGCGCCGATACACGAGATGACATCCGACCCAATCTACGATCGGATGAGAAGCTCCCGGTCGTCGGGGGCAGCCCGAGCCAGGACGTGGCGGCTCCGAGCCAGGAGGCGCCGAAGTAGTCCGAGCTCACCGGGACCAGGGAACGGCCTGACCGAAACATTCGCCGACCACGCCAAGGACCGAGGACGCCAGCTATGGGCTCAGCCAAGACCCGACTGAAGAAGAAGCGCAAGGGCGGTGGCCCGAATCTGCGGTGGCGGATGGGCTTCATCGCCGCGGTGTCGGTCCTCGTCCTCCTCATCACCTCCGTGCGCCTCGTATCCATCCAGGGTATGGACTCGATGAAGCTGGCTGAGAAGGCGCTGTCGAACCGACTCGTCACCCGGACCCTGCCTGCCGATCGCGGACAGATCCTGGCCGCCGACGGCACCGTGCTCGCCGACAGCGTCTCCCGCTACCAGCTCGTCGTCGATCAGCAGAACGTCGCCCAGTACGAAGTCGACGGCAAACTCGTCGGAGCCTGGGGCGCAGCCGAAGCACTGTCGAAGCCGCTGAAGACCGATCCGGGTGTGCTCTATCCGAAACTCGTCGGCGACAAACGCTGGAACCCCGTCGCCAAGGGACTGACCTCGGAAACTTGGAGCGCGGTGAAGAAACTCGAGGTCCTCGGCATCTCCGCCGAGGAGTACTCGGTACGCTCGTACCCGGCCGGAGGCGTCGCCGGCAACCTCGTCGGATTCCTCAGCTCCGACGGCACGGCTCAGGCCGGTCTCGAATCGGCTTATGACGAACAGCTGTCGGGCAAGGACGGCCAGCAGCAGTACGAACGCGGAGCACGCGGAGAGATCATCCCGCTCGGCGACAACAACATGAAGGACGCTGTCGACGGGCAGGGTCTGCAGACGACGATCGACCCGGCGATGCAGTACTACGCACAGCAGGCCATCGAAGAGCAGCGGAAGAAGCACGAAGCCGAATCCGCGTCGATCGTCATCAAAGAGATCAAGACGGGACGCATCATCACCGCCGCGGATGCTCCCACCGTCGACCCGAACTCCCCGGGCAAGGTCGACGGGCCCGACCGCGGTTCGCGCATCTTCACCGACATGTTCGAACCCGGTTCGACCGCGAAGATGGTCACCGCCGCAGCGCTGCTCGACCAGGGTCTCGTCACTCCCGAACAGGAGTTCACCGTCCCGGACAAGTGGAAGGCACCGAACGACGAGGAGTTCCGCGACTCCCACGAACACCCCGACGAGAAGCTCACCTTCGCCGGAATCCTCGCCCAATCCTCGAACACCGGCACCGTGCTGGCGGGCAAGGAACTCACCGAGGCGCAGCGCTACGAATACATGAAGAAGTTCGGCTTCGGCACCAGTTCGGGAATCGACTTCCCCGCCGAGACCTCGGGCATTCTGCATCCGTACGAGGAGTGGGACGGACGCACGAAGTACACCGTGATGTTCGGTCAGGGCGTGGCCGCGAACGCGATCCAGACCACCGATGTCATCTCCACCATCGCAAACGGGGGAGTCCACGTGCCCTCCCGCCTCGTCGACGGAATGATCTCCCCGAACGGACGCACCATCTCCACTCCCGCAGGAGAGAAGGAACGCGTCGTGAGCAAGAAGGCCGCCGACGAGACCCTGCGGATGCTCGAAGGCGTCGTCGCCGAAGGCACAGGAAAGTCCGCCCAGGTCTCCGGCTACAGGGTCGCCGGCAAGACCGGCACCGCGCAGGCGCCGGCAGCCGAGGGCGGAGGCTATGACGGATACACCGCCTCCTTCGTCGGCGTCCTGCCCGCCGAAGATCCCGAACTCGCGATCTCCGTGACTTTGCAACGACCTCGGAACGGCTACTACGGTGGACAGGCCGCAGCCCCCGTGTTCTCCGACGTCGCGGGCTTCGCCATGCGGCATCTCAAGATCCCACCGTCGACGCAGAAGCCCGACCTGCCCGCCCGAGAATGGAAATGATGCGCTTTTCACAGCTGCTGCCGATCGCACCCGGCACCCTCCACGGTGACCCCGAGACGGAGGTCACCGGGGTCTTCCACGACTCGCGCGCGGTCTCACCGGGTCAGCTCTACGCCGCCCTGCCGGGTGCGAACGTCCACGGTGCGAAGTTCGCCCCCGAGCTGATCCGATCCGGGGTCGACGCCATCCTCACCGACGACGCCGGCTGGCAGCTCATCACCGAAGAGCTGAGCACGGACGAGGCGGACCGGGACCTGCTCGCCGGTGTCACCGCTCTCATCGTCGAAGCGCCCCGCGCCGTGCTCGGGTTCGTCTCCGCCGCCGTCTACGGGACCACCTCGGTGCCGGAGCTCATCGGAGTCACGGGAACGAACGGGAAGACGACGACGACCTACCTGGCCGACGGGATGCTCGCGGCATTGGGCCATCGCACCGCCGTCATCGGCACGGTCGCCATTCTCATCGCCGGTGACACCGTGCCCAGCGTGCGCACCACTCCGGAGGCCCCCGAACTGCATGCCCTGTTCAAGAAGATGCGCGCGGCCGAGGTCGACACCTGTGCGATGGAGGTCTCCTCCCACGCGCTCATCCAGCACCGCGTGGACGGGGCTCACTTCAGCGTCGCAGGGTTCACGAACCTCTCCCAGGACCACCTCGACTTCCACAACACGATGGAGGAGTACTTCGAGGCCAAGGCCCAGCTGTTCACCCGCACATTCTCCGATAGGGCCGTCATCGTCGTCGAAGACGAATGGGGCGAGCGGATGACGGAGGCCGCACAGGTGCCCGTGCGCACTCTGGGACGCGACGACCGCAGCCAGTGGCGCATCGAACACACCCCAGGCGTTTCGGACTTCGTGCTCCACCTCGACGACGGGGAGAGCGTCCGGCTCCGCTCACCGCTGCCCGGCGATTTCAACGTCACGAATACGGCCCTGGCAGCCTCGATGCTCATCGAGGCCGGCGTCAGCGCCGAAGAGATCGATGCGATCGGTCGCAGCTTCGTGGCCACGGTGCCCGGACGAATGGAGATCATCGACGTCTCCGGTCCGCGGGCGCTGAGCGAATCCCACCCGGATATCCTGCCGCGCGCCATCGTCGACTATTCGCACACTCCCGACGCGATCGCGAAGGCGCTGTCAACGCTCCACGCCGACTCCGAAGAGCTCATCATCGTCTTCGGCGCCGGAGGCGACCGCGATCGCGGCAAGCGCTTCGGCATGGGTCAGGCGGCGGCACGTGAAGCCGATGTGATCGTTCTCACCGACGATAACCCGCGCACCGAGGATCCCGACACGATCCGCGCTGCAATCAGGCAGGGAATCGACGCCGAGGTGGATTCGGGACGAGCTCGTGTGAAAAAGATCATCGAGGTCCCCGACCGCGGTGCCGCCATCGACGAGGCGATTGCCGAAGCAGACGCCTCGGCGACCGTGCTCATCGCGGGCAAGGGACATGAGACAGGCCAGACCGTGGGCACCACGGTCATCGATTTCGACGACCGGGCCAGGACACGCTCAGCGCTGTCCATGCGACTGGGCGGCGCACAACCAGGTAAAGTTCACAGATGATATGAAGCGACTGACTGCAGCCGAAATCGCAACCGCCCTGAGCGGCGAGTTGTACGGCATCGACCCCGAGACCCCATTGACCGCCGGTGTGGTGACCGACTCGAGAGAAGTCGGACCCGGCGATATCTACGTCGCCCGCCGAGGCGAGAGCTTTGACGGCATCGAATTCGCCGCCGCCGCCGTTGAGGCGGGAGCGGCCCTGATCATCGGCGAATCCGTCCCCACCATCGACGACGAACCGCTGCCGGTCGTCGTCGTCGCCGATGCCACCGAAGCGCTCGGCCAGCTGGCCAAGCACAGCATCGAAGGCCTGCGCACAGATGGTGAGCTCACCGTCATCGCGATCACCGGATCCGTCGGCAAGACCACGGTGAAGGACCTCGCCGCGGACCTGCTCGCAGGTGTAGCCGAGACCGTGTGGCCGCCGAACTCCTACAACAACGAGGTCGGAGTCCCGCTGACGGCTCTGCGGGCGGTCGAATCCACCCGTTTCCTCGTCCTCGAGATGGGGGCTCGGTCGATCGGCAACCTCGCCTATCTGACCAGCCTCATCCGCCCCGATATCGCCGTCGAGCTGGCCGTGGGCACCGCCCACTCCGGAGTCTTCGGTTCGATCGAGAACACCGCGCGGGCGAAGGCCGAACTCGTCGAGTCCCTGACGGCCGGATCCACTGCCGTGCTCAACGCCGACGACACCCGCGTGTCGGCGATGCGCGAGGTGCTCGCTTCGGACGTGACCACCTTGTGGTTCTCACAGCGTGAGTCCCTGCCCGAATGGGTCGGCGCCGACGACCTGGTCGTGCGCGGCACCTCGGTGTCCACGGATTCCTCCGGTCATCCGACATTCACCCTCACCCTGCCCGGTGAGGAGCCCCGCGATGTGCGCCTGGCGCTCATCGGCGAACACCACGTCGGCAACGCTCTGGCGGCAGCCGCCATCGCCCACGCCTGCGGCGTCGCGGCCAGGTCGATCGTCACCACCCTGTCGACCTCCTCGGCGGCCAGCCGCTGGCGCATGGAGCTCATCGATTCGCCGTCGGGTGTGACAGTGCTCAACGACGCCTACAATGCGAATCCCGAATCCATGCGGGCCTCGCTGAAGACCCTGGCCTCGATGGGCCGCGGTGATGAGGAGACCAGCCCGCGTCGCACCTTCGCCGTGCTCGGCGAGATGCTCGAACTCGGGTCCGATTCGGTGTCCGCGCACTCGGAGATCGGCGAACTCGTCGTGCGCCTCAACATCACTCGCACCATCGTCGTGGGCGAAGGCGCGAAGCCGATCTTCAACGCTGCGAACCTCGAAGGCTCCTGGGGCAACGAGGCGGCCTGGGTCGCCACCGCGGCTGAGGCGAAGGATCTCCTCAACGCCGAACTCGCTCCCGGCGACATCGTTCTCTTCAAATCCTCCCGCGATGCCGGTCTGCGCTACCTGGGAGACGAAATCGCCGGAGTATCGGGGGCCCAATGATTGCCGTACTGCTCGCAGCCTGCCTGGCTCTCATCTTCGCCCTCGTCGGGACTCCGCTGTTCATTCGGGTGCTCGTCAAGAAGGGGTACGGCCAGTTCGTCCGTGACGACGGTCCGACCTCGCACGCGACGAAGCGCGGAACCCCGACCATGGGCGGAGTCGTCATCATCGGCGCCGCTGTGCTCGCCTACCTGCTCGGACACCTGTTCACCGGTTCCGTGCCCACGGCGTCCGGCCTGCTCGTGCTGTGGCTGGCTGCGGGACTGGCGGTCGTCGGATTCCTCGACGACTTCATCAAGATCAAGAAGCAGCGGTCACTGGGGCTGCGCCCGATGCCGAAGCTCATCGGCCAGGCCTTCGTCGGAATCTCGTTCGCCGTGCTCGCGCTGCAGTTCCCGAACTCCTTCGGCGAGACCCCGGCGTCGACGAAGGTGTCGTTCATCCGCGACACGAACCTCGATCTCGCATTCGGCTCGGCGATCCTCGGCCTCATCCTGTTCGTCATCTGGGCGAACCTCATCGTCACCGCCGTCTCGAACGCGGTGAACCTCACCGACGGCCTCGACGGTCTCGCCGCCGGCGCCTCGGTGGTCGTCTTCGCCGCGTATGTCGTCATCGGCATCTGGCAGTCGACCCAGAACTGCAACCTCATGTCCGAGGCCACGAATGCCTGCTACTACATGCGCGACCCCCGCGACCTCGCCATGGTCGCCGGCGCCATGGCCGCGGCCTGCTTCGGCTTCCTGTGGTTCAACACCTCGCCGGCGAAGATCTTCATGGGCGACACAGGTTCGCTGGCCATCGGCGGAGCCTTCGCCGGACTGGCGATCATGTCGCGCACCGAGCTGCTGCTCATCGTCCTCGGCGGACTCTTCGTCATCATCACCCTGTCGGTGATCATCCAGGTCGCTTCCTTCAAGACCACCGGCAAACGCGTGTTCCGCATGGCGCCGCTGCAGCACCACTTCGAACTCAAGGGCTGGGCCGAAGTGACGATCGTGGTGAGGTTCTGGATCATCGCGGCCCTCTTCGTCATCGCCGGAATCTGCCTGTTCTACGCCGATTGGGTGGCGCGCATTGGCTGATGAACCGACCACCAAGGAGATCCCGGCCGCACTGCACGGACCGAGTTCATCCCTGGCAGGACTGCGCATCCTCGTCACCGGTCTCGGGGTGACGGGATTCCCCGCTGCCGTCCACCTCGGCGAACGCGGAGCCGATGTCATCGTCATCGACGGTGACGCCACCGCAGATGTGAGCGAGAAGGCGCAGATCCTCGAGGTCTTCGACGTCGATATCCGACGGGGACCCGAACACGTCGAAGCTCTGCCCGAGGGCGAACTCGACCTCGTCGTCACCTCACCCGGATGGCGTCCGGACCAGCCCGTGCTCGCGGCCGCAGCGAAGGCCGGCATCCCGGTCATCGGCGAAGTCGAGCTGGCGTGGCGGATCCGCGGCACCAACGACGCCAAATGGCTCGCCATCACCGGCACCAACGGCAAGACGACGACCACGACGATGCTCGAATCGATGCTGCTGGCCGCCGGGCTCAAAGCCAAGGCCTGCGGCAATATCGGCACCCCGTTGCTCGAAGCCGTGCTCGAACCCGGGCTCGAGGTCCTCGCGATCGAACTCTCGAGCTTCCAGCTGCACTGGCAGGAGTCGATGAGCGCCGACGCCGCAGCCGTGCTCAACATCGCTCCCGATCACCTCGATTGGCACGGCAGCGCCGAAGCCTACGCGGCAGACAAAGCGAAGATCTTCCACAATGCGAAGCTCGCCTGCGTGTACAACTGCGCCGACGAGGTGACTCTGCACATGGTCGAGGACGCCGACGTCATCGAAGGGGCCAAGGCCATCGGCTTCACCACCGGTGTGCCTCGCCCCGGCGAGCTCGGTGTCGTCGAGGACCTGCTGGTCGACCGAGCCTTCATTCCGCAGCGCTACTCATCGGCCGCCGAACTCGCCTCCCTCGACGATGTGGCGACGGCCACCGGCGTTGCGGGTTCGCGGCCGGCCCCCCACCAGGTCGCCAACGCTCTTGCCGCAGCCTGTCTGGCCCGCGCCATCGACGTGCCCGGTCAGGCGATCGCCGCAGGACTGCAGAACCATTCGCTCGGAGCCCACCGCATGGTCACCGTCGCCGAAGCGGACGGCATCCGCTGGGTCGACGATTCCAAAGCGACGAACACCCACGCAGCGAATGCCTCGCTGGCCGCCTTCGACTCGATCATCTGGATCGCCGGCGGACTGCCCAAGGGCGCCGACTTCACCTCGCTGTTCGCCGACCACCGCGAACGGCTCAAGGCACTCGTGCTCATCGGCTCGGACGATTCGGCCTACCGAGAGGCGATCGCCGCGACCATCCCCGACCTCGAAGTCGTCCGGATCGAACCGGCCCTGGCCGTGGACTCCGGAGTCCCGAAGCGCCGCGGCGAGGCCGTCGCGGCGGCCGCCGTCGACGCGGCCGCACGATTGGCCGAAGCCGGAGACACCGTTCTCCTGGCACCGGCGGCCGCGAGCATGGATCAGTTCCTCAACTACAACACTCGCGGCGAACTCTTCGCCGAGGCCGTCAACTCGCACCTGGAGCGCTGAGATGGGACGGCAGACCACCGCGAAGGCGGATGAACGCCGCCGCCGCAAGCTTGCGAAGACCTCTGTCTCCGCATCCGCTCCGACGGCGTCGACGACTTCAAGGTCGACGAGTGGGCCGCAGCATACGGGAGTCAAGACCGCCCCGAAGGCGCGAAACGCGAAGTCTGCAGGCACAGCGTCTGCCGCGAATAAGCCGGCGAAGACCGCTGGCAGGCACTCGTCCGGAACCGACAGGTCGACATCTGCCGCACGCGACTCCAGACCGAAGGCGGGGGCCGCGAAGGCCACCTCGAAGAAGCCTGCGAAGGCAGCGGGGAAGAACCAGACCGCCTCGGTGCTCAAGAAGGCATGGACCCATCTGCGCGGTGACATCTCCAGCCTCTCCGCGCACCCGCTGACGACCTACTTCCTCATCCTCGCCTCCGTCGTCCTGCTCACAGGACTCGGCCTGGTCATGGTGCTCTCAGCCTCATCGATCACCTCCTACGACGGGGGAGCGGGCTCCTCATTCGCCTACTTCAACAAGCAGGCGATGTTCGCCGGGGTCGGTCTCGTCCTCATGTACATCGCGAGCCGCATGCCGCTGCAGTTCTGGAAGCGGATCGCATGGTTCGCCATCGTCGGCGGACTCTTCCTGCAGGCTGCGGTCTTCATCCCGGGACTCGGCAAGGAGACGAAGGGCAATGCGAACTGGATCGGGTTCGGCGGATTCCAGATCCAGCCCTCGGAGTTCCTCAAGGTCGCACTCGCCCTGTGGCTCGGCTTCATCCTCGCCCAGAAGGTCGGAAAGATGACCACCTTCGGCCACGCCATGATCCCCGTCGTGCCCGGAGTCCTCGGCGCCGCCGGACTCGTCGTGGCCGGCAACGACCTCGGCACCGGACTCGTCATCATTGCCATGGCGATCGTCTGCCTGTTCGTCGGCGGGTTCCCGATGAAGTACTTCATCCTCCTCGGCAGCGTGCTCACCGCCGCGGTCGCCTTCTTCGTGCTCAGCTCCCAGAACCGTCTCGACCGCATCCAGGCGATGCTCACCGGTCACGCGGATCAGAGCGCCGCGGACACCATGGGCCAAGCCTGGCAGTCCAACCACGGACTGTTCTCGCTGGCCTCCGGCGGATGGCTGGGGGTCGGTCTCGGCGCCAGCCGCGAGAAATGGTCCTGGCTGCCCGAAGCCCACAACGACTTCATCTTCGCCATCATCGGAGAGGAGCTGGGACTCGTCGGCACCCTCGTCGTCATTCTCATCTTCGCCGTCCTCGGCTTCGGCATGGTCCGCGTGGTCATGCGTTCGAACAGTCTCATGGTCCAGGTCGCCACCGCCGGCTTCTTCGCCCTCATCATCGGGCAGGCAGGAATCAACATCGGCGTCGTCACCGGACTGCTGCCGGTCATCGGTCTGCCGCTGCCGTTCGTGTCCTACGGCGGCTCCTCGATCATCGCCTCTCTCCTCGCCGTGGGAGTGGTGCTGTCGTTCGCTCGCACCGAACCGGGCGCCGAGGCGGCCATCGCCGCCAACAAGGATCGACTGCGATCCTCACTCGCCGTGCTTGCCCGCAAGAAAAGGAAATGAGATGACGAGTATCCTCCTCGCCGGTGGCGGCACCACCGGCCATATCTCGCCGATGCTGGCGATCGGCCGTGAGCTGCGACGGCAACACCCCGACTGGGACGTCGTGGCGTTGGGCACCCCCGACGGACTCGAAGCCGAAATCGTACCGCGCGCCGGGTTCGAACTGCTCACCATCGACAAGGTGCCCATGCCGCGGTCGATCAGTCCCGCCCTGCTGAAATTCCCGGGACGCTTCCGCGGCAACATCTCCGCCGTCAAGCAGATCATCGCCTCCCGCAGCATCGACGCCGTCGTCGGCGTCGGCGGCTACGTCTGCCCGCCGGCCTTCCTCGCCGCCAAACAGGCGAAGATCCCACTGATCGTCCACGAAGCCAATGCGAAGCCGGGAATGGCCAACCGCCTCGGCGCTCGGCTGACCACCACCGGGCGCGTCGGGATCACCTTCCCGGACACCGAGCTGCGCAATTCGACCCTCGTCGGCATGCCCATGCCCACAGAGATCACTGATCTCGACCGCAGCGACGAAGATCAGCGTGCCGGCTTCCGTGCCGATCTCGGGCTGCGCGACGACCATCCGGTCCTCGTCGTGACCGGCGGATCCTCCGGTGCGCAGAAGATCAACGAAGCATTCCTGGACACCGCGACCGCGTGCCAGGAGGCCGGCATCCAAGTCCTGCACATCACGGGAGCCGGGAAGGGAGAGGCCCTGCGGGAGGCGGCGGCCGAACTGCCCGACTACCACGTCGTGGACTACGTCGACGGAATGCATCGGGCCTATGCGGTCGCCGATCTGCTCGTCGCCCGCTCCGGTGCCGCCACGGTCTCCGAAGCCACGGTCGCCGGAGTCCCGGCGGTCTACGTGCCCCTGGCCATCGGCAACGGAGAACAGCGCCTCAACGCCTCCGGAAGCGTCTCCGCCGGTGCCTCGCTCATGGTCGACAATGCCGAATTCTCACCCTCGACCGTCGTCGACACCATCCTGCCGCTGCTGGCCGACGCGTCCCGTCTGACGCAGATGAGCCAGGCGGCCCTGCATCTCAACTACCCCACCGATGCCGCGGCCCGCATGGCCGGCATCGTCAACCGCGCGCTGGAAGGCTGACCATGACCTCTGCGAACACGAGCCCCGCGAACATCGTTCCCGTCGGCGACCTCGGAGCCGTCCACTTCATCGGCATCGGCGGATCGGGAATGTCCGGCATCGCCCGGATCATGGTCATGAACGGAGTGACCGTGTCTGGTTCGGACGCGAAGGAATCCAACGTCGTCGACGTTCTCCGGACCCTGGGCGCCACGGTCACGATCGGACATTCGGCCGACAACCTCGGCGAGGCCGACACCCTCGTCATCTCGTCGGCCATCCGGAAGGACAACCCCGAACTCGTCGAAGCACAGCGCCGGGGACTGCGCATCCTCCACCGCTCCGGAGCACTCGCCTCGCTCATGGTCGACCGGCGGGCCGTGGCCGTGGCGGGCACCCACGGGAAGACCACGACCACGTCGATGACCACCGTGGCGCTGCAGGCCTGCGGAGTGGACCCGTCCTTCGTCATCGGGGGAGTGCTGTCGACGACGGGCACGAACGCCCATCTGGGCACCGGAGACGTCTTCGTCGCCGAAGCAGACGAATCCGACGGATCGTTCCTCCTCTACGAACCGGCCATCGGCATCCTCACGAACGTCGAAGCCGACCATCTCGATCACTACGGAACCCCGGAGAAGGTGCGCGAAGCCTTCATCGAATTCTGCGACGGCATCCAGACCCGAGGCGGAACGATCATCGCCTGCGCCGACGATCCCGGCTCCCACGACGTCGCCCTGCACTCCCGCAGCCAGGGTGCCGATGTCGTCCTCTACGGCACGTCCGAGGACGCCGATATCGTGCTGCGTGACCTCGACTCCGGTATCGGCTCGAGCTTCGTCCTCGACCTGCCCGGGCGGGACGAGGAGCTGCGAGTCGAACTGCGGCAGCCGGGAATGCACAACGCGCTCAACGCCACCGCCGCCATCGCCGTGGTGCACAGCCTCGGCGCCGATGTCGAACGTGCGGCCACGGGTCTCGCCGGCTACGGAGGCACCCGCCGCCGTTTCGAGGAACGCGGAATCGCCGCCGGCGTGCGCGTCATCGACGATTACGCCCATCACCCGACCGAGGTGCGTGCGGTGCTCAGTGCAGCCCGCGGAGTCGTCACCGACGGGGGACGGGTCTGGGCCGTCTTCCAGCCCCACCTGTACTCGCGGACGATGGAATTCCGGGAGGAGTTCGGACAGGCCCTCGGCCTGGCCGATGAGGTCGTGGTCCTCGACGTCTTCCCCGCACGCGAAGATCCCGTGCCCGGAGTCACCGGCGCGCTCATCGCCGACCGAGTCCCGCACGAGAACGTGACCTTCCTGGAGTCCTTCGCCGAGGCCGTCCCCTTCGTCGCCGCTCGCGTGAAGCCCGGAGATCTCGTGCTCACTGTCGGAGCCGGTGACGTGACCATCCTCGGGCCCGAGCTGCTGAGCGCGCTGGAGGGCTGACGCCCATGGTGCCGCTTCCCCCGGCCCAGGCCGGTGACAACTCCACCGCGGATCTCACCGGAGTCATCCGGGCCCGCCGCCTCAGGACCTGGCGTCGACGCCTCATCGCCATCGGCATCGTGGCTGCGCTGCTCGCACTCGTCGCCGTCGCCTGGTTCTCACCCCTGCTGTCCCTGCAGAAGGTGCAGGTGAGCGGCAGTCGACTGCTCGACACCGATGAGGTCAGCAATTCCGTGCTCGACGACCAGGGCGGCCGACCGCTGCCGCAGGTGCGCCCCGGCCGCGTCGAGGACACCGTGCTGAAGGAATTCCCGAAGGCCGAAGCGGCTTCGGTCCACTACGCGGGGCCCCGGGCGCTGAAGATCGAGATCACCGACCGTACCCCCGTCATCGCCATCAAAGGCGAATCCGGCTATCGCCTCTACGACTCCGAAGCCGTCGACCTCGGCACGGTCGACACTGCACCGAAGAAGCTCACGGTGCTCAGCGGCGGCGGACACCAACCGGACAGAGAGACCGTCTCCGCGGTCATCCGCTTCATGGGCGAACTGCGACCGGAGCTGAGGCGTCAGCTGGTGACGATCGAGGCCAAGGACGCCATGAGCCTCAAGGGACGACTCGACACCGGAAAGCAGAAGGCCACGGTCGTCTTCGGCGATTCCTCGGACTCCAGCCTCAAGGTGCGCACCGCCGCCCAGCTGGCCGCCGAGGGTCGCACCGAGATCGATGTCTCAGTGCCCTCGGTGCCCGTGACCGACTGAGTCCCGCCCGGCCAGTCGTCGGCCCGAACCGGGCTCGAGCACTCCGCCGCGGCAGGTCCGGGCCTCCGTGAGCTGCCCTGTACGGGCCAGCCGCTGCGATTGCCTCCGTTTGGCCCCGACACACCGGGTGTGAAGTTTGGCCGAACCCCGACACTCCGGCGAGAATGGTTGCAGTGAGATTGCCCCGCCCAATAGCCTCAGGGCAGAGAACACAGACCGAATGCGCACGCAGACCCTGCGGAGCGCAAGCGCTTGAGACGAGGAACCGACTTGGCTGAATTCCCACAATCCGGAGCGGACATCAAAGTTGCCGGAACCGGCGGCGGCGGTGTCAACGCTGTACAGAGGATGATCGACGTCGGCCTGCGCGGCGTGGAGTTCATCGCGATCAACACCGACGCCCAGGCTCTCGTCCTCTCCGACGCCGATGTCAAGCTCGAGATCGGCCGTGACCAGACTCGAGGCCTCGGCGCCGGCGCAGACCCGGAGATCGGCAAGAAAGCCGCCGAATCCTCCGAAGACGCCATCCGCGACGCTCTCGAGGGCGCGGACATGGTCTTCGTCACAGCCGGCGAAGGCGGCGGCACGGGAACCGGTGCCGCCCCGGTCGTGGCCCGCGTGGCCCGGTCGCTCGGCGCTCTGACCATCGGTGTCGTGACCCGCCCCTTCACCTTCGAGGGACGCCGTCGTTCCGCGCAGGCAGAAGCCGGAATCGCGGCACTGCGCGAAGAGGTCGACACCCTCATCGTCATCCCGAACGACCGTCTGCTCTCGATCTCCGATCGCAGCGTCTCCGTCGTCGAAGCATTCCGCTCCGCCGACGAGGTTCTGCGCTCCGGTGTCCAGGGCATCACCGACCTCATCTCGGTCCCGGGTCTGATCAACCTCGACTTCGCCGACGTCAAGTCGGTCATGCAGGATGCCGGGACCGCGCTCATGGGCATCGGTGCGGCAACCGGCGACGACCGTGCCGTGCAGGCCGCCGAATCCGCGATCGCGTCCCCTTTGCTGGAAGCCAGCATCGACGGCGCCCACGGCGTGCTCTTCTGCATCACCGGCGGCGGCGACCTCGGACTCTTCGAGGTCAACGAGGCCGCACGCCTGGTTCAGGAAGCCGCGCACCCCGAGGCGAACATCATCTTCGGCGCCGTCATCGATGACAACATCGGCGACGAATGCCGAGTGACCGTCATCGCCGCTGGATTCGACAACACCTCCCCGAATGCGGAGGTCGCCGGATCCGACCAGGTCCCCGCGCCGATCCCGGCCGCAGCTCCGGCCGAGACCGAATCCGAGTCGCCCGTCATCGCCGAGTCCGAGCCCGAGGCGCCCGAAGCCGACGAGCCTGCACCTGCCCCGCGCCGCAGCGAGGAACACCAGATTCCCGCTTCGCTGCCGGGCGAACGCAGCAGCTCGAATTTCGACTCCGACCTCGATATCCCGGACTTCCTCAAGTAATATGCTGCGCTCGAGGTTCGTCATCCCGGGCAGGCGCACCGCCCACGTCGCCTTCACCGACCGGCACGGCGGATACTCGAGCGGGGAATTCTCCTCGTTCAACCTCGCCCGCCACGTCGAAGACGATGACGAACTCGTCGCAGCCAACCGAGCCGCTCTCGCTCAGGTCATCGGCCTGAGCGGCGAGCGGCTCTCGTTCGTTTCCCAAGTCCACGGCACCGATGTGCACATCATCGGCGACGAAGCTCAGCTGCGGCAGACACCGGTGGAGGCCGATGCCCAGCTGACGACCGTCCCGGGACTCGGACTGGCGATCATGGTCGCCGACTGCACCCCTGTCATGCTCGCCGATGCCGACGCCGGAGTCATCGCCGCCGTCCACGCAGGTCGCCCGGGAATGGCCGCAGGAATCGTCGGCAGAACAGTGACCGCGATGCACGACGCCGGTGCACGGGACATCCACGCGGTCATCGGTCCCTCGGTTTGTCCGCGCTGCTACGAAGTCCCAGCCGAGCTGAGGAGCGAGGTCGCGGCGACCGAGCCGACGGCCGCCTCGGTGTCGGTGACCGGAACACCGGCACTCGACGTCGCCGGAGCCGTGGCCGAACAGCTGCGCCGGAACGATGTGACCATCGATCATTTCTCCCGCACCTGCACGAAGGAATCCGAGGATCTCTTCTCCTACCGCAGGCAGAAGCGCACGGGCCGTTTCGCAGGGATCATCTGGCTGCAGGAAGAAAACACCGCGACACACCGATAGGACTCACCGGCCCAGATGCTCGCGTGCGATAGTTTGGGCGACAGGTGAGCAAGTGCCGAAGTCCGAGGAGCTTTAGACATGTCAGCAATCAAGAAGACGCTGGAATACCTGGGTTTCGTCGAAGAAGAGGACGAGACCACCCAGCACACCGACCGTCGTGAACCCGCCCGTCGGGACCGCGAGGTCGTCGAGACCTTCGACGAGGACGACCAGTACGACGAACCGGCCGCCGCCGAGGAACGGACTCCGGCTCCGGTGACACCGATTCACCCGTCACCGATCCGTCCCGTAGACACCCCGGCGCCAGGAACCTCAATGAATCGCATCAGGACCATCCACCCCCGCAGCTACAACGACGCCATGGTCATCGGTGCCGCCTTCCGTGAGGGCACTCCTGTGATCATGAACCTCTCGGAGATGGACGAGAACAACTCCAAGCGCCTCGTCGACTTCTCCGCCGGTCTCATCTTCGGCCTCCACGGGTCGATCGAGCGCGTGACGAACAAGGTCTTCCTGCTCACCCCCGAGAACATCGAAGTCGCCGGCGAAAGCGAAGCCGATTCGGATACTCAGGCCAGCTTCTTCAACCAGAGCTGAGTGCGCTGGAGAATCTCTCAACTCGTCCTCAGCTGGAGCCGTTAAGCTTAAGCGTCGGCATTTTAATAACAACGAAAGGCGCGGGGACCCACTTGGATATTGTGTTTGGTCTTATCAGTGTCCTGCTGGGTATCTATGTCTATGTGCTCCTGGCGCGAGTCGTGCTCGATCTGGTCCAGGTGTTCTCCCGCGACTGGCGGCCCACAGGCTTCCTCCTCGTCCTCGCCGAGATCGTCTACACACTCACCGATCCACCCGTGAGGATGTTGCGCAAAATCATTCCGCCGCTGCGGCTGGGGCAGGTCTCGCTCGATCTGGGATTCATCGTTCTGCTCATCGGCGTCCAGATCCTTTCCGGAGTCTTTCGTAGTCTTGCGCTTGCTAGCTGAACTAGGTGATATAGCTCCGCCTGATCCCCGTTCTGTCGGTGATCTCGCCTGACGAATCACACTGATCGGGCGACGAGATCTGCTTGAATAGTGCTCCGGCTGATTAGCGGGATTCCATTGAGTGAATAGCCGATGAATGGTGAAGACGCTGACCAGGATTCGCTGATCGCAGGTTCGAGTTGTTAGCCTCGAATGCGAAGTACTTCGTCATTGAGAGCAAGACACGCCATTACTGCGGGACAAAACTGCAGGTGTTACGCTAATGTGACGTTGAAGCCGTCGTTCTGGGCGGCAGAGTAATGAATGTAGATCGACCGAAGGTGACCTCATGGCGCTCACGCCTGAAGACGTAGTAAACAAGCGGTTCCAGCATGTGAAGTTCCGCGACGGGTACGACCAGGACGAAGTTGACGATTTCCTTGATGAGGTCGTCGTTGAGATTCGCCGTCTCTACCAGGAGAACGACGAACTGCGTCAGAAGCTCTCCGCCGCCGAACAGCGTGTGAAGGAACTCGAAGCCGGCGGCGCCTCCGCTGCACCGGCACAGGACATCGACGCCACACAGGCAATGCCCACCGCTGCTCCTGCTCCTGAAGAGAAGGAAGAGGCTCCGGCTCCGGCCGAGGCACCTGCCGCTCCGGCACCGGTCGAAGAGACCCCGGCTCCGGTCGTCAAGGAAGCCGCTCCCGCACCGCAGGACGACTCCGCTGCACCAGCGACGGCCGCCGGTGCTGCGGGTGCCGGTCTCGGTGCTGCCGCGCTCAGCGGCGACGGAGACGCTCATGGTCTCATCGCTCTCGCTCAGAGGGTCCACGACGAGCACGTTGCCGAAGGTGAGCGCAAGCGCGACGAGCTCATCAAGCGAGCCGAGAAGGAAGCCGCCGACATCGTCGGCAAGGCCGAAGCCAAGCGCGACGAAACGCTGTCGACCCTCGAATCGCAGAAGTCCGCCCTCGAGCGCGCGATCGACCAGCTATCGAACTTCGAGCGCCAGTACCGTACTCGACTCAAGAGCTACCTCAACGATCAGCTGCGTGAGCTCGAGAACTCCACGAGCCTGGCTCCGGAGACCCTTGACGGAAATGGCCCACTCGGCGGTTCGTCGAACCACAAGCTCTGATCTCAGCGCATCACCGACCGAGGTCCGGGAACTCCGCGGAGTACCCGGGCCTCCGTCGTGTTCGCACACCGCGCCGTCGTGCGGCTGAATCCCGCTGCCTCGGCGGTGGGCTAGAATGAACCAAATGAACGATCCTGCCTCACGGGTGAAACGACCTCGCGCCGCCATGATGGCCCTGCTGTTCACAATCGCGGCAGTCGTGCTCGTGATCGATCAGTTCACCAAATTCCTCGCCGTCAGTCTCCTCGAAGACCAGCCTCCAGTGCCTGTGCTCGGACCGCTGGCCGGATTCACCTTCTACCGCAATCCCGGAGCCGCCCTCGGCCTCGGCTCTAGCGTGACGTGGATCTTCCCTATCATCGCCATCGGCGTCTTCGCAGCGATCCTCGTGATCTCGCGCAAGCTCGGCTCGAGAGCCTGGGCGATCGGTCTCGGTCTGCTCCTGGGCGGACTCTTCGGCAACCTCGTCGACAGGCTCTTCCGCGAGCCCGCATTCCTGCACGGAGCCGTCGTCGACTTCATCGATCTGTCGCTGTTCATCTGCAACGTCGCGGACATCGCGATCTCCGCCGCCGCAGTGACCTTGGTCATCGTCAGTCTCAGAGGCATCGACATCGACGGATCGGACTCCACCCGCGTGAAAGAGGACTCTCATGACTGAACGCTCCATCCTCGTCCCAGAGGGACTCGACGGTCAGCGCGTGGACGCTGCGATGTCGAAGCTGCTCGGCCTCTCCCGCACCGCCGCCGCCGACATCTGCGCCGACGGGGGTGTGGAGATGTCCGGGCGTCCGGTCATCAAGTCCGATCGCGTCATCGCCGGCGAACGGCTCGACATCATGATGCCCGAACCGAAGAAGCCCCTCGAGGTCGTGCCCGACCCCGTGCCGGGAATGCGCATCGTCCACGACGAGGATGCATTCGTAGTGGTAGATAAGCCCGTCGGTGTGGCAGCGCATCCGGCTCTGGGCTGGACCGGACGCACCGTCGTCGGTGGGCTCGCCGCCGCGGGATTCCGCATCGCGACTTCCGGCGCCCCCGAACGTCAGGGCATCGTGCAGCGACTCGACGTCGGAACCTCGGGGCTCATGGTCGTGGCGAAGAGCGAGTACGCATACAGCGTGCTCAAACGCGCCTTCAAGGAACGCACGGTGGATAAGACCTACCACGCGGTCGTGCAGGGACTGCCCGATCCAGTGCTCGGCACCATCGATGCCCCGATCGCCCGACACCCCAAGCACGACGGACTCTACGCGGTGCGCACCGAAGGCAAGAACGCGATCACCCACTACGAGGTGATCGAAGCCCACCGCCGTGCCGCGCTCGTCGAGGTCCACCTGGAGACCGGACGCACCCACCAGATCCGCGTCCACTTCTCCGCCACCAAACACCCCTGCGTCGGCGACCTGCCCTACGGTGCCGATCCGGTGCTGGCGAAGGAACTCGGTCTCGAACGCCAATGGCTGCATGCCGTCAAACTCGGCTTCCACCACCCCGACACGCAGAAGTGGGTCGAATTCGAAAGCGGCTACCCCGACGACCTGCAGACCGCGCTCGACCGCATCCGCCCGCACTGACGCCGCGGCCACGCGCTGCCGCCGCCTGACTGTGTCGGAGACTGACTGCTGAGCCACGCGCCGGCGGGATCCGCACTAACCGGAGCCTCGTCGTGAAGTGCCCGGAACAACAGTCGCGGGAAGACTCCCCGCGGGTGCCGATGCACTAAGCTGGAACGGCAACTCCGGCAACTTCAGGAAGGCGGCGCCCAGTGCCGAACGAGGACTTCGTCCACCTCCACGTCCATACCGAATACTCCATGTTGGACGGTGCGGCCCGCCTCGCCGATCTGATGGCCGCGACGAAGGCATCGGGAATGTCCGCGATCGCCACGACCGACCACGGATACCTGTTCGGCGCCTTCGACTTCTGGTCGCAGGCGACAGCCGCCGGAATCAAACCCATCATCGGCGTCGAGGCCTATGTCACCCCCGGCACGGACCGGCGGGACAAGACCCGCGTGAAGTGGCGCACCGACGAATCGCAGAAGAGCGACGACCTCTCCGGCGGTGGTCTCTACACACACATGACCCTGCTGTCTCGGAACAACACAGGCATGCGCAACCTGTTCAAGGCATCGTCGTATGCCTCACTGGACTCGGTGACGGCGAAATGGCCCCGACTGGACCAGGATCTGCTCGAGAGCTACTCCGACGGACTCCTCGCCACCACCGGCTGCCCGTCGGGAGAGGTGCAGGTGCGGCTGCGTCTGGGACAGTACGAAGAGGCCAAGGCGGCCGCCGGGAAATACCGCGAGATCTTCGGCAAGGACAACTACTACGTCGAACTCATGGACCACGGTCTGTCCATCGAGAAGCGAGTGACGAAGGACCTCATCCGGCTGTCGAAGGAACTCGACATTCCGCTGGTCGCCACCAACGACCTCCACTACACGCACGAATCGGATGCGAAGGCGCACGAGGCGCTGCTGGCCATCCAGTCCGGCTCCAAGCTCATCGAACCCACCTACGATCAGGGCGGTTCGCGATTCGCCTTCTCCGGCTCCGGCTACTACCTCAAGACCCCCGCAGAGATGCGGACCCTGTTCAAGGAATTCCCCGAAGCCTGCGACAACACTCTCGAAATCGCCGAGAAGTGCGAAGTCTCATTCGACACCTCGGCGAACTACATGCCGAAGTTCCCGTGCCCTCCCGGCGAGGACGAGACCTCGTGGCTGATCAAGGAAGTCGCGAAGGGACTCGACTACCGGTACCCGAACGGCGTTCCCGACGAGGTCCGCCGGCAGGCAGACTACGAACTCGACATCATCATCTCCATGGGCTTCCCCGGCTACTTCCTCGTCGTCGCCGACTTCATCAACTGGTCGAAGGACAACGGCATCCGCGTCGGACCGGGCCGTGGTTCGGGAGCCGGCTCCATGGTCGCCTACGCCATGCGCATCACCGACCTCGATCCGCTGCAGCACGGACTGTTCTTCGAGCGCTTCCTCAACCCGGACCGTGTGTCCATGCCCGACTTCGACGTCGACTTCGATGATCGTCGCCGCAGCGAGGTCATCGACTATGTGACCGAGAAGTACGGCGACGAGCGTGTGGCGATGATCGTCACCTACGGCACGATCAAGACGAAGATGGCGCTGAAGGACTCCGCGCGTGTGCTCGGCAAACCCTTCTCCATGGGTGAGCGCCTGACGAAGGCGCTGCCGCCGGCGGAGATGGCCAAGGACATTCCGCTCAAGGACATCGAGGACCCGGAGTCCAAGCGGTACAAGGAAGCAGGGGAGTTCCGCGAACTCGTCGACACCGATCCGGAGGCCCGAGAGACCTTCGAGACCGCCAAGGGTCTGGAAGGGCTGAAGCGTCAGTGGGGCGTCCATGCCGCCGGTGTCATCATGTCCTCGGACCCGATCATCGACGTCATCCCGATCATGCGTCGGTTCCAGGACGGTCAGGTCATCACCCAGTTCGACTATCCGACATCTGAGGGCCTGGGGCTCATCAAGATGGACTTCCTGGGGCTGAGGAACCTCACGATCATCTCCGACGCTGTTGAGAACATCAAAGCCAACCGGGACTTCGATCTCGACCTCGAGCACCTTGCCCTCGATGATCCGGCGGCGTACGAGCTGCTGACCCGCGGTGACACCCTCGGTGTGTTCCAGCTCGACGGCGGCGGTCTGCGCGCCCTGCTGCGGATGATGAAGCCGGACAACTTCGAGGATATCTCCGCGACCCTGGCGCTCTACCGCCCCGGTCCGATGGGTGCGGATTCGCATACGAACTATGCCCTGCGCAAGAACGGTCTGCAGGAGGTCACCCCGATCCACCCGGAGCTCGAGGAGCCGCTCAAGGAGATCCTCGACACGACCTACGGTCTCATCATCTACCAGGAGCAGGTGATGGCGATCGCGCAGAAGGTCGCCGGCTATTCGCTGGGCCAGGCCGATATCCTCCGCCGCGCGATGGGCAAGAAGAAGAAGTCCGAGCTCGACAAGCAGCAGGTCGGCTTCTTCGGCGGAATGAAGGAACGCGGCTTCTCCGAAGCTGCCGCTCAAGCCCTGTGGGACATCCTGCTGCCGTTCTCGGACTACGCGTTCAACAAGGCGCACTCGGCCGCCTACGGTGTCGTGTCCTACTGGACCGCCTATCTCAAGGCGCATTACACGGCCGAATACATGGCGGCCCTGCTGACCTCGGTCGGTGACAACAAGGACAAGCTCGCGATCTACCTCAACGAGTGCCGTCGCCTCGGCATCACCGTGCTGCCTCCGGACGTCAACGAATCCGCTCTCCATTTCACCCCTGTCGGTACGGATATCCGCTTCGGCATGGGAGCGGTGCGCAACGTCGGCGCCCACGTCGTCGAGGGCATCGTCGAGGCCCGCGGAGAGAAGGGCTCCTACTCCTCGTTCACGGACTTCCTCGACAAGGTGCCCAGCCATGTGTGCAACAAGCGCACGATCGAATCGCTCATCAAGGCCGGCGGCTTCGACTCGCTCGGCCACGGCCGCCGCTCACTCGTCGAAGTCCACGAGGAGGCCGTCGACTCGGTCATCGGCGTCAAGAGGCAGGAAGCCAACGGTCAGTTCGATCTCTTCGCCGGGCTCGGCGGTGGAGACGACTCACCCGGATTCTCCGTGACCATTCCCGATCGTCCGGAGTGGGAGAAGAAGGAGAAGCTGTCCTTCGAACGCGACATGATCGGCCTCTACGTCTCCGATCACCCGCTCAACGGGCTCGAAGGCGTGCTGGCCGCCGAATCCGATGCCTCCATCGCCGAGGTGGTCGATCCGGAGTCGCACCGTCATGACGGATCCCAGATCAAGGTCTGCGGAATGATCACGCAGGTCACCCGCAAGGTGTCGAAGAACTCCGGGCGCCCCTATGCGATCGTGACCTTGGAGGACCTCGAAGCAGAGATCGAAGTGATGTTCTTCGGCGACACCTACGAACCGGTGGCGAGCCTCCTGGCGACCGACCTCGTGATCTCCCTGACCGGGCGCATCCGCACCTCCGATGACCGTCCGACCTCGCTGATGGCGATGTCGATGACGATTCCCGATGTCACCGACCCCAACGATCGCCCGCTCAACCTCATCATGCCGATGGAGAAGGCGACCGAGGAGATGGCGACGAAACTCAAGCAGATCCTCGAGTCCAACAAGGGCCAGACCGATGTCCACATCACTCTGTCCCAGCCGGGACGGCAGACGGTGATGCGCCTCGACAGGTCGATCCGGGTCGACCCGAACCCGAGTCTCTTCGGAGACCTCAAGGCGCTGCTGGGATCCCGTTGCCTGAGCGTCTGAGGCGCGAACGCCGCGCCCGCCTCTCGTCCGCACTTCGGGTCGGAGGACAGCGCTGCTGCCGTGGAGACTAGAATGGTGCGGGTGAACATTCTGGACTTCCGTGGTGAGACCCTCAACAAGCGATTCCTGGCGCAGAAGCTGCCTCGGGCCGCCGAGACCCATGCCGATATCGAACGACGGGTAGCTGAACTCCTCGACACCGTCGCCGGTGGGGGAGCGGCCGCGGTGACGGACTTCACCGAACGCTTCGACGGAGTGCGCCCCGAAACGCTGCGGGTACCGGAATCCGCGCTGGCCGAGGCCGCGGCAGAACTGGATCCCCCGGTCAGGGCCGCGCTCGACGAATCGATCGCCCGCGCCCGGAAGGTCGCCGCCGATCAGCGTCCCGTCGATGTCCGCACCGAACTGGCCTCCGGCGCCTTCGTCACCACCCGGCATCTGCCGGTCGAGCGGGTCGGACTCTATGTGCCCGGCGGACTGGCCGTCTACCCGTCGACGGTGATCATGAACGTCGTGCCTGCACAGACGGCCGGAGCACGCTCGCTGGCGATCGCCAGTCCGCCGCAGAGCAATGGTCTGCCGCACCCGATCGTGCTCGCCACCGCACACATCCTCGGCGTCGACGAGGTCTGGGCGATGGGCGGGGCACAGGCGATCGGCGCTCTGGCCTATGGCTTCGACGACGGTGAGGAACTCGAGCCCGTCGACCTCATCACCGGTCCCGGAAACGCCTATGTGGCTGCGGCGAAGTCACTCGTCCGCTCCCGGGTCGGCATCGACGCGGTCGCCGGCCCGACAGAGATCATCATCCTCGCCGACGAACAGGCGGATCCGCGCTTCGTCGCCGCCGACCTCATCAGTCAGGCCGAACACGACGAACTGGCCGCCTCGGTGCTGGTCACCGACTCCGTCGATCTCGCCGAAGCGGTGCAGAAGGAGTTGGACGTGCAGGTGCCGGAGGCGATGCACACCGAGCGGATCGAGGCGGCTCTGGCCGGACGGCAGTCGGCGATCGTGCTCGTCGACGACCTCGACGCCGGGATCACTGTCGTCAACGGCTATGCCGGTGAGCATGTCGAGGTCCACACGGTCGATGCGGAAGCGGTCGGGGCACGGATCACGAACGGGGGCGCGGTCTTCCTCGGTGATTGGGCTCCGGTGTCGCTCGGTGACTACTGTGCCGGGTCGAACCACGTGCTGCCCACGATGGGCACCGCCGCTCACGGCTCCGGGCTGGGTGTGCACTCATTCATCAAGGTCAGCCAGGTCATCGACTATGACCGACAGGCACTGTCCGCGGTGGCAGAGCACATCGGTGTTCTCGCCGCCGGCGAACAGCTGCCGGCCCACGGCCGGGCTGTCGACATCAGGTTCGAGGAGTAGAGATGCGCTGTCCGTTCTGCCGTGAGTCCGATTCGCGGGTCGTCGATTCGAGGACCAGCGAAGACGGCGCTGCGATCCGCCGGCGCCGGCAGTGCCGTCATTGCGGTCGCCGCTTCACCACGATGGAGGCCACGAGCCTGTCGGTGATCAAACGCTCCGGAGTCACTGAGGAGTTCTCCCGCCAGAAGATCATGTCGGGTGTGCGCAAGGCCTGCCAGGGTCGTCCGGTCAGCGACGATGATCTCGCGAAGCTCGCTCAGCGGGTGGAGGAGAACATCCGGTCGCGCGGAATCGCCGAGATCGACGCCGATGAGGTGGGGCTGTCGATCCTCGAACCGCTGCGCGAACTCGACCAGGTCGCCTACCTGCGATTCGCCAGCGTCTACCAGGGGTTCGACTCGCTCGAGGACTTCGAGGCGGCGATCGATTCGCTGCGCGCCGATGCGCTGCTGCAGTCCGGTCAGACTCGGGAACCGACCCCCGACGACTTCGCCGACTGAGCAGCCAGGGGGTTCGGCCGACCGGATCCTGAGACTGCTGAGATTTCTGTCAGAAATCTCCGTTTCGAGTACCGCGGTACAGAAATAGTTGTGTAGTATTGAACGTGCGTGCTACGGCGCGCGGCCGCTTGCGGTTCGGAGGGGAAGCCGAACCCAAGCGGCCTTTCACATTCACCCTCAATTACTACCTGACGGCGGCCCAGCAACCTCGCGGGTGGTTGCTGGGCCGCCGTCAGGTAGTAATAGGGGTTTGGGGTCAGCCGGCTTGGCGGATCGTTTCGGCGGAGAAGAGCTCGGTGAGCTCCGTCGATGCCGATGCCAGGACACGCAGACGTTCCGTGGTGCGGGTCAGCGCCACATAGAGACCGCCGACGCCCTCCTCGCTGCCGAGCGGAGCGATGCGGCCGGGTTCGACGATGATCACCGCATCGAACTCGAGGCCTTTGGCCTGCTGCGGGGTGATGAGGGCGATCTGATGGTCCAAGCCCGTGACCGACCGCCCGAAATCGAAGTCCGCGATCGCCTCGGCGATGAGTTCGATGAGCTCCTCATCAGTGATGACGGCGATCTTCCCACCTGCTGCGGCGGACACCTCGGCCCCGACCGTCTCGGGGAGGGCGCCCAGCATCTCCGATTCGTCGGCGAAGGAATCCAGGCGCGGATCCGATCCTCCCTGGCGCACCGACTCGACGAGTTCGAGCTGCGGGAAATGCCGGTGCAGGTAGCGGTTGGCCAGATCCATCACCGACTGTGGGGTGCGGTAGGAGACCGTGAGCACCTGGAGGGCGAAGCGATCCCCGACGAATTCGCTCAGGATCGATGACCAGGTGCGGGCGTTGTCGACCTGCGAGGACTGGGCGAGGTCGCCGACGACGGTGGCCGACTTCGACGGCACTCGACGGAAGAGCACCCGCCACTGCATGGGGGAGAGCTCCTGCGCCTCATCGACGACGAGGTGGCCGTACGTCCACTCCCGGTCCTCGAGGGCGCGTTCGGCCAGAGTCATCGTCGGTCCCTGCTCCTCCCAGCGGGCAGCGAGGGTCTCGGCGGAGACCATCCCGCCGGTCTCGGTCATATCGACGACGGCTTCGGCGTATTCGCGTGCCGAGTCATCCCGCGCCTGCGTCTGCTGCGGAGCGGATCCGAGCAGCTCGGCCAACTCGTCGAGCAGCGGCACATCATCGACCGTGTACTCATCCCGACGCTGCTCGAGCAGAATCGACTGCTCGGCAGGAGTGAGGAGTTTGCGGGCAGCGGCCCGCAGCTTGTGCGGCCGGCCCAACAGAGAACGCAGAGCGGCAGCCGGGCCGATGGGGAACCATGCGAGGTTGAGGGCGCGACGAACGTCAACAGAGGAGCGCAGATCTTCGAGCAGCTCGGGCAGCCGTTCGCCGGCCGCATCCATCCCCATCTCACGGGCGAGATCCTCGGCGAGGATCTTCAGCAGACCGGTGACGAATCCGGTACGGGCGGCATTGTGCGGGTCCCCGCTGCGACGAGCCCGATCACGCGCGGACTGAACGTCTTTGCGACGCAGCACGATCGTGTGCGAACGCACCCGCATCTCGACATCGTGATCGGGAATGCGCTGATAGTTCGCAACATGGTTCTTCAGCACCCGAGCCATGACGGAGCGGCCCTTGATCTCGGCGACAGCGGGTGCATCCGCGGCATCCGTATCGAGGCCCGGGTACAGCTGACCGGGAGTGAGCAGAACGGCCCCGGTTTCGCCGAGGCTGGGCAGAACCTTCTCGATGTACTTGAGGAACACCGTCGACGGGCCGACGAGGAGGACACCGGACTTCGCGATGCGCTCACGGTGACGGTAGAGCAGGAAAGCGGCACGGTGGAGCGCGACGGCGGTCTTGCCGGTTCCCGGCCCTCCCTGGACGACGAGCACGCCGGAGAGCGGACGGCGGATGATCGCATCCTGCTCGGCCTGGATGGTCGCGACGATATCGCCCATCCGTCCGGTGCGATGAGTGGTGAGGGCGGCGAGGAGTGCGCCTTCGCCCTGGAGATTCGATCGCTGAGCGTCATCGAGCGCGTCGATGTCGAGCACATCGTCTTCGATGCCGGTGACCTTCCGGTTCGCGGTGACGAGGTGACGGCGGCGGGCGATCCCGTCGGGATTGGCCGCAGTCGACTGGTAGAAGCGCTCGGCGGCCGGCGCCCTCCAGTCGATGAGGATCTGCTGACGCTGTTCGTCAGTGAGTCCGATGCGGCCGATGTAGGTGGGGTCGTCTTCGTCGATGATGTCGAGGCGACCGAAGCACAGTCCCTCCTCGGCACCGTCGAGACGGATGAGCTGATCTTCGTACATCGTCGCGAAGGCATCGCGTTCGGTGCGGTGCTGGTGGTTGCCTCCGACCTCGGAGACCCTCACCGTGCCCAGGCGGGCCGTCGTCTCCTCGCGGAGCTCATCGAGGCGGGCATAGAGCTCGTCGAGCTTGGTCTGCTCGACACGAATTTCTGAAGTTTCGGTCATCTCACCTTCTTGGGTCGGCATTCAATTATGCCGAACTTTCCCCAGTGTCTGTAGTCGCATCGTCATTTCGGACCGGGGCGTACCTCACATTCCGGACAAGCGCAGTCAGGTGCAGGCGTCAGAGGCCCAGCCGGGAGCGCAGTCCTGCTCCCGCCAGGAAGGTCGCTGAGGAGGCGGCGGTGCGCAGACTGCGGTCCAGCCCGCCCGTGTCGAGGGGAGTGTTGGAAGCGAGGACGACGACGTTTCCGCGTCGACGTCCTTTGAGGATCGCCGGTTCCGTGGCAGCGGCAAGATGGGCGAAGTGGTCGCCGAGGCTGCGAAGTTCGGATCGGAGGACGCGGTGGTCACCTGTGTCAGGCACATTGGCGACGTAGATCCCGGAGTCCTTGACCGCCTCGGCGCAGGAGGCGAAGAACTCCGAACTCTGCAGAGACGCGGGAACCGAGTCGTGGTCGAAGGCGTCGCGGACGAGGACGTCGAGGGTATCGGGCCGGAACTTGCCGATCTCCACCGCCCCGTCGCCGGCGCGCAGCGCCAGGGCGGGGGAGCGTGGCAGGTCGAACCAGTCGCGGGCGAAGTCGAGCAGCTTGGCATCGATGTCGATCGCCGTCTGCTTCGATCCCGGTCGTGCCGAGTTCAGCGCCCGGGCCAGAGCACAGCCGGCGGCACCGATGTGAGCGGCCCGCACCGTCCGGTCAGGGAGCTGAACGTCGATGCTGCGTCGCATCCAGTCCAGGTACTCGAAGTCCAGTCGCTGCGGATCGCTGAGCGTGATCGACGAAGAAGGGACCCCATTGACGTGGAGCACATAGGAACCGGCCTCACCGTCGAGCTTCTCCAACCGGGCTTCACCCGTCGAGATATCGACCACTTGAGAACCAGGAGCTGTGTATATCCGTCTCTTCGCCACCCCTCACTTGTATGCCAGCGCGGCTTTCGAGGCAATTCGGCCCGGGTTCTCGTGGGGATGACGGATGTCACTCGCCCATCAGAGCGCTGTGGACTCGTGCGGTCCATCCACAGGCGTCGACCAGGATCTGGAGGAACGGATGCGGGATCAGTTGAAGTGGGTACCCAGACAGGCAGCCCATCCCAGGCATGGGCCTCGCCTCAGGCACGGGAACCGCTCCGCACCGGCCGGTTCCGAACCGCTCAAGGAGGACGCAGTGAAGACACCGGCCCGCACGCCCGAGGACATCATCGGGATCATCCCCCACACGCTCGGGTACACCCCGCGTCGCAGCCTCGTCGCTGTCATCGTCGGCACCGAGCACAACGGCTCACAGACCAGTTCGACCACGTTGCGCATCGACTTCGACCGTGAGAGCGCGGCGCAGACTCTGTCCGAAGGCGGCGGCTGGTACGCCGACCTCGTCATGCGCGCCGGTACGGTCACCGGGGTCTTCCTCGTTCTCTATGATGATGACTATCAGCCGGTCAGCGCTTTCGGCGTCGGTGCAGACGCCGAATACGCAGAGGTCCACCGTGGTCTCATCCGAGCAGCGATCGACGAACTGGCAATCACCTTCGCCGCCAGAAGCGTCGACACCCTCAGCGCGTGGTGGGTCAACCAAGAGCACTTCGGACGCATCGACGAGGACGGCTATGACTGCACACCGCTGATCGAGGCAACCACCTCGGCGTGTGCCACGGAACTCGTCGCCGGCGGATCCAACCCGGTCAACGATCCTGAGGATCTCGTCATCGCCCCGATGCCCGCCGAAGCCTTCGCCGACAGTCGGCGCGGACATGCCGAGGAATGGATGGGCACGGACGAGGCCTTCGCGATCCTCGCCGAGGTCTACCCGCGCCTGGACGCCATGCGCTGCGAGGAGGAAGCGATCGACGAGGCGCGCATCCACGACCTCATGGACCTGCCCACCGTGATGGCACTCGATACCCTGCTCGTCGAGAAGTGGTCGCGCGACGCCCTCGAGATGATCCTCAGCTTCGACCACCCGGACTTCCCGCCCTCGCTGGTCAAGGGACTCGACGGTGACGAACTCATCGTGATGAGCCGCCGTGTGGTCGCCCAAGCACGGGCGGCTCAGCAGCTCGTCGGGCTCTCAGCGCGTGCGCCCAGGCCGCGCGACATCATGCTCACCATCGCCTTCCTCAAGGACTACCTGCCGGCCGGCCACCCACGGGCCAGAGCCAACGCCTATGCCGTCATCGCCTGGTTCGAATGGTCTCTGGGCGGGTCGACGATGGCGCTGAACTATGCGCGCGTCGCCCTCGGGCTCGAAGCCGAACACGGGCTGGCCGAGCTCATCGTCAGCGCGGTCGAAATGGGATGCCTGCCCCGCTGGCTGACGGAGACTCAGCGTTCGACCATCTGATCGGGCCGCCGTGTAAGGCACTGGCGCTGATGGACCGGTGTTGTCAATGATGGGGCGGCCCTGTCATCGATGAGACGGCGCCCTCGACGATGGAGCGGCGCGGCCGGTCGGCCTCCCCGATGTGGGCGGTCGGCCGCCTCGGCGAGATCGACGCGAGAAGGACGCAGGAGGAACAGATTCGCAGGTCACGTTGTTGTCGGGGACAGGCCGGACGGATCGTCCCGGAGTCTTCGACGACCGATTCGCAAAGCGAGGAATAACGTGAGAAAATTAAGCGTTGACCCAGTCATTGCATGATGGGCGAACTCTGCGTTCGCCCCGGACCGCCCGCGGACCACTTGACTTGGGTCTTAGTACTGTCCGAATGCATGGGGAAGTTTCAACGCTCGCGAAAGGTGAACACGTGCCCAGAGTCGACAAGGAATCCACAACGGTGACGGAGAAGTCGGAGGGAACGGCCGGCACGACCTCGACCGGTGGATCCAAGACCACTGCGGCGTCGAAGTCCACTGCGAAGAAGACGACCGCGGCCGGAGCCAAGAAGACAGCGACCGCGAAGTCGACGACTGCGAAGTCGACGGCAGCAAAGACCGAGACGGCTGCGTCGAAGAAGACGACTGCTGCGAAGAAGACCGCCGCGAAATCGAGTTCTGCTCCGAAGACGACCACGACGAAGGCCACCGCCGCCAAGGAAGCCAAGAAGGCGACCAAGGCGAAGAAGACCGACGACGATATCGACACCACCGAGGAGGTCGAACCGGCCGCGGACGCTCTGGCCACAGAGGAGAGCCCCGCCGAGGCGACCGAGACGAAGAACTCGGAGGAGAAGGAGAAGAACGCCGCCGTGGCCGAGGCCGGTGGCTTCATCGTCTCCGACGCCGACGAGGAGGACGCGCCCGCTCAGCAGGTCGTCTCCGCCGGTGCGACCGCTGACCCGGTCAAGGACTACCTCAAGCAGATCGGCAAGGTGGCCCTGCTCAACGCCGCCGAGGAGGTCGATCTCGCCAAGCGCATCGAAGCCGGAATGTATGCCGAGCACCTGCTCGACGGCGGAGAGGTGACCGACCCGCGCGAAACGATGGACTACAAGTGGATCATCCACGACGGTCGCATCGCGAAGAACCACTTGCTGGAAGCCAACCTCCGACTCGTCGTGTCCCTGGCCAAGCGCTACACCGGCCGCGGAATGCTGTTCCTCGACCTCATCCAGGAAGGCAACCTCGGCCTCATCCGCGCCGTCGAGAAGTTCGACTACACGAAGGGCTTCAAGTTCTCGACCTACGCAACCTGGTGGATCCGCCAGGCGATCACCCGCGCGATGGCCGACCAGGCTCGCACGATCCGCATCCCGGTGCACATGGTCGAGGTCATCAACAAGCTCGCCCGCGTTCAGCGCCAGATGCTGCAGGACCTCGGTCGCGAACCGACCCCGGAGGAGCTCGCGAAGGAACTCGACATGACACCCGAGCGTGTCGTCGAGGTCCAGAAGTACGGTCGCGAGCCCATCTCGCTGCACACCCCGCTGGGTGAAGACGGCGACTCGGAGTTCGGCGACCTCATCGAGGACTCCGAAGCCGTTGTGCCCTCGGATTCGGTGAGCTTCACCCTCCTCCAGGAGCAGCTGCACTCCGTGCTCGACACGCTCTCGGAACGTGAGGCGGGAGTGGTGTCCATGCGCTTCGGACTCAACGACGGTCAGCCGAAGACCCTCGACGAGATCGGCAAGGTCTACGGCGTCACCCGTGAGCGCATCCGCCAGATCGAGTCGAAGACGATGGCCAAGCTGCGCCACCCGTCCCGCTCGCAGGTGCTGCGCGACTACCTCGACTGATACCGGTCAGCAGCGGCGGGGTGACCGCCGGCGCTGAGAATTTCGAACGCCCCTGGGATCGTCCCAGGGGTGTTCGGCATTCACGAGTCAGAACCAGTCGACGATGCCGTCGAACAGGGCATCGGCGTATTTCCGTTGCCCGGATTTCGACTCCATGAGCTTGGCCTCCGAAGGGTTGCGCATCTCTCCGCATTCGACGATGACGGCGGGAACCGATGCGTTGTTCAACCCGGCCAGATCCGGGCGGCGGCTGATCGCACCCTTTCCATAGGCTTTGTTCGGGGTGAATTCCTCACCCATCGAACTCCCCACGGATTTCGCCAAGTCCCCGGAGGCCTTCTCGGTCTTCTCGTCCTCACCGGGATCGGCGACGATGATGTGGAAGCCCTTCACCGAACTCGACTCGCTGCCGTTGGCATGGATGCTCACGAGCACGTCCGCGTCGTCGGCGAATTCTCCGCGCTCGTCTACGCACGGTCCGACTCCGGTGTTGTCCTTCCGGCTGAGCACGACCTCGGCTCCGGCGTCGGTCAGCGACTGCTCCAGCTTCTTCGCCACGGCCCAGGTGAAATCGGCTTCCGGATAGTCGGAATTCGTCGAGGTGCCCGTGGTGTTGCAGGGCTTCGTTCCGCCGCGTCCGTCCGGAACCTGCCGGTTGATCTTCTCCGGATGGTCCGCATTTCCGCCGTTGTGTCCCGGATCGATCGCAATGACCTTCCCTTTGAGATCCGCCTCTGCCTCCTTCGCCGAGGCGGTGCCCGAGTTCGCGTCGTCGCCTCCGTCCGCACCGTTGCCGGCAGTCGGAGACTCGCCGGTCGTCTCGGCGGCCTGACTCGTTCGTCCGGGGGCGCCTGCGTCCTGGGAGCAGGACGCCAGTCCGGGCAGACTGAGAGCGGCGGTGAGAAGGAGACTTGGGACGAGGAGGCGATGCGGCATGACTCCATTGTTTCAGCTCAGGAGTGCCCATGGTCGGGGTCGACCGGATGTATTCCCGACACGGGCCCGAGGGAATAGGGTCCTGAGCGTGCAGCGATTAGAATTTAATCGAACGAGAGGAATTGTGTGGAAGACGAAAGCTACGGCGCCAGGCACCTGTCCGTCCTGTCCGGTCTTGAGGCGGTTCGCAAGCGACCCGGCATGTACATCGGCACGACCGATTCCCGTGGTCTCATGCACTGTCTGTGGGAGGTCATCGACAACTCCGTTGACGAGGCGCTCGGCGGACACGGTTCCGAGATCCTCATCGAACTCGCCGCTGACGGATCGGTGGCCGTCACCGACAAGGGCCGCGGCATCCCCGTCGACATCGAACCGAAGACCGGGCTGACCGGCGTCGAAGTCGTCATGACCAAGCTCCATGCCGGCGGCAAGTTCGGCGGTTCCTCCTACGCCGCTTCGGGTGGACTGCACGGCGTCGGTGCCTCGGTCGTCAACGCCCTGTCCGCTCGCCTCGACGTCGAGGTCACCCGCGGATCGAAGGTGCACAAGATGTCCTTCCGCCGAGGCGTGCCCGGCCGCTTCGACGACTCATCCGGCACACCGAGCCCCGACAACCCGTTCGAGGCCTTCCAGGAGCCGACCGGCCTCGACATCGTCGGCAAGGCCAAGCGCGGAGCCACCGGCACCCGAGTCCAGTATTGGGCCGACCCGCAGATCTTCCTGTCCAAGGCTCAGTTCGACTATTCCCATCTGGTTGAACGCGCCCGGCAGACCGCCTTCCTCGTGCCCGGTCTCGAGCTGCGCATCGTCGACCGTCGCGGTGTCGCCCGTGACGAGACCGGTGCCGTCATCGAAGAGCGCGAAGAGGTCTTCAAGTTCGACGGCGGAATCACCGAGTTCGTCGACCACCTCTCCATCGACCCGCCGATCACCGACACTTGGCGTCTGCAGAACACCGGCACCTTCAAGGAGACCGTCCCGGTCCTCAACTCTTCGGGCCACCTCGAGTCCAAGGAAGTCGAACGCGAGGTCGGCGTCGACATCGCTCTGCGCTGGGGGACCGGCTACGACACGAAGCTGAAGTCCTTCGTCAACGTCGTTGCCACCCCACAGGGCGGAACACACCTCGCCGGGTTCGAACAGGCCTGCCTGAAGGCGATGCGCAAGGCAGTCGACGCCAACGCGCGCAAGCTCAAGGTCGGCAAAGACAAGCTCGAGAAGGACGATGTGCTCGCCGGCATCACCGCCGTCGTCACCGTGCAGCTGGCCGAACCCCAGTTCGAGGGGCAGACCAAGGAGGTCCTCGGCACCGCGGCAGTGCGACAGATCGTGGCGAAGACCGTCGAGTCTCAGCTCGGCGAGGTGCTTGCCTCGACCAAGCGCGCTGAAAAGCAGCAGGCCGCTGTGCTCATGGAGAAGGTCGTGGCCGAGATGAAGTCGCGCATCTCCGCCCGCACACACAAGGAGAACCAGCGGCGGAAGACCGCGCTGGAAGCCTCGTCGCTGCCGGCGAAGCTCTACGACTGCCGTGACAACGGGGTGGAGAACACGGAGCTGTTCATCGTCGAGGGAGACTCGGCGATGGGTACGGCGAAGGCCGCTCGCAACTCCGACCACCAGGCGCTGTTCCCCATCCGCGGGAAGATCCTCAACGTGCAGAAGGCGACCTTGGCCGACATGCTCGCCAATGTCGAATGCTCAGCACTCATCCAGGTCATCGGCGCCGGCTCCGGGCGCAGCTTCGATATCGACGCCGCCCGGTACGGTCGAGTCATCATCATGACCGACGCCGATGTCGACGGAGCGCATATCCGCACTCTCCTGCTGACTCTGTTCTTCCGGTACATGAAGCCGCTGGTCGAGGCCGGTCGCGTCTTCGCGGCCGTGCCTCCGCTGCACCGAGTCGAGATCGTGACGAAGCGCGGAGCGCCCAACGACATCGTCTACACCTACACCGAAGCCGAACTCCATGCTCTGCTGAAGAAGCTCGAAAAGCAGAAGAAGACCTACAAGGAACCGATTCAGCGGTACAAGGGCCTCGGCGAGATGGACGCCGACCAGCTGGCCGAAACGACCATGGACCCGAGCATGCGCACGCTGCGTCGGGTGACGATGGCCGATGCCGAGATGGCGGAGAACACCTTCGAACTCCTCATGGGATCATCGGTCGGGCCGCGCAAGGAATTCATCGTCTCCGGAGCTGCTGTCCTCGACGCCGAACGCATCGACAGCTGATCTCGACTGCTGAGTCGGCACCAATGCTGAGTCAGCACTACTTCATCTGAGCCCGGACCGAGAATCGGTCCGGGCTCAGATGCCGAATGCGGACGGTGTGACGATGAGCAGGGTCGGCAGGAGCAGCAGCAGTACGGCCAGTCCGATCGACATCAGCCGCACGGGGATCCGTGCCGGATCCAGGGGATGCGACAGGCGCTGGATGCGCTGCGCGGACAGATCGCTGCGGTGGTCGGGACTGATCGCGGCGGCCGATCTCACCGCCTGAGCCAGGATCTGCGGATCGACATGATCGCGGGCCTCATCGTCGGCCATGAGTTCGATGAGCCGATTCACCGAGTTCAGCCCGATCGCCGTGGCCGAGAAGTACGGCAGGGCCCGATGCCATGCGGCGAACGGGATGACGAGCACATCGTGCCGGAAATCCAGATGCGCCCGCTCATGGGCGATGACGGCGGTGCGCTCATCCTCGTCGAGGGCTTTGAGCAGACCGGTCGACAGTACGGCAGTGCCCTTCCGCGGCCCCTTGGGCAGGCAGTAGGCGACGGCTTCGTCGGTCGTGATGATGCGGGTGTCGGGATAGGCGATCGACGGTTCACTGAGCAGATGCAGGATCTCGTCGTGGCGCAGGCGAGTCTGTCGCGCCGAATAGAGGGTCAAGATCAGGCAACCGAGCAGCCGAGCGATGAGGAGCACGGCGATGATGAGGAAGATCCAGGCCAAGAGTGAGAGCTGAGTGTGGTCCTTGCCCCGGATGAGGTCGAAGAGTCCCTGCGGGAGACTCGTCGTTCCCGGGGCGACCGCGAAGGCGAGGGCGGCGCCGATGAGGGAGAGGCCTCCGGAGAGTCCGACTGCCTGCCAGAGGACGACCTCGGAGATCGGGTCACCGCGGAAACGCGCGAGTGCCGCAGGAATAGGCCATGCCAGCAGAAAAGCCAGCACAGCCAGAACGATTCCCACGATGGTCATTGAGGTGACCGGCCTGGGTCAGGACTGCGTCGAGTGATTGCGCCCGAGCAGATTGCGCAGCGCCTTGGTGTCGGCCTCAGAGACGGTGCCGAGGAAGCGAGCGAGGACAGCCTGACGATCCGGTGCCTGAGACAGCATCTCGGTCATCAGCTCCGCCACGTGGTCTTCACGTGTCGATACCGCGACGTAGCGATGCGGACGGATGCTGCGATCGCGAGTGACGAAGCCCTTCTTCTCGAGTCGAGACAGGACGGTATGGACCGTTGTCAGCGCGAGCTCGCGATCCGAGAGGACTTCGCGGAGTTCGGCGGCGCTCAACCCGTCGTCGTGGACCCAGATGGCGTCCATGACGCTGCGTTCGAGTTCACCCAGTGTTCCCACAGTTCTTTCGCCCTCAATTTCTTTGCCGGTCTGATCGCCCCAGTATATCTCTACAGTCTGTCGAATTCCACATAGACGCGTGCGCATCGGCAGAGGGGCGGCTCTGGTCAGGGGAGCTTGCCCGAGCGCATACTTGGAACCGGGAGTCTTGAATGATGAAACCACTCGGGCACTGCTTCTACGGACTGTAGAATTCTACGAGACGTAGAAACATTGCTTGCGTGAAACCTGAATGGAGCATCCATGGAGCTGGACCCGGTCCTCATCGGACGGTGGCAATTCGGAATCACAACGGTCTACCACTTCTGGATGGTGCCGTTGACCCTGGGACTCGGCATGCTCGTGGCGGTCCTGCAGACGATCTATCATCGCACCGGCAACGAGGTGTACCTGCGGAGCACGAAGTTCTTCGGCAAGCTCTTCCTCATCAACTTCATCATGGGCGTGGCTACCGGACTGGTCCAGGAATTCCAATTCGGCATGGCTTGGAGCGAATACTCCCGCTTCGTCGGCGACGTCTTCGGCGCACCCCTTGCGCTTGAGGCTCTGCTGGCATTCTTCCTCGAATCGACGTTCCTCGGCCTGTGGATCTTCGGTTGGGGCCGACTGCCTCGCGCGGTTCATCTCGGCTCGCTGTGGCTCGCCGTCATCGGCACATGGATCTCGGCCTACTTCATCATCGTCGCGAATTCCTGGATGCAGCACCCCGTCGGCGTCGAGATGGTCGACGGTCGGCCCGTGATGACCGACGTCTGGGCGGTCCTCGGCAACAACACCGCCGTCGCCGCCTTCACGCACACGATCTTCGGCGCCCTGGCAGTGGGCGGATCCTTCCTCCTCGGCATCTCCTGGTACCACCTCTACCACCGGCGCAAGGCCGGAATCGACACCGTCGGTGCCGACGGCAAGGTCGTCGTGGGCTCTTCGAAGGAGCTTCCCGGGCGGGACAAGACGGATCATGCGGTGTGGATCAAGTCCCTGCGCATCGGCGCGATCGTCGGCGTCCTCGCCTTCGCCGGCGTTTCGATCACCGGCGACGTCCAAGCCAAGCTGATGTTCGATCAGCAGCCCATGAAGATGGCCTCCGCCGAGGCGGCCTGCCACGACGGCACCCAATTCTCCGTCCTCACGATCGCCGATCCGTCGTCGAACGACTGCGACGGAGTGCAGAACATCTTCGAGATCCCCGGTCTGCTGTCCTTCCTGGCCAACGGCGACTTCGATACCCCGGTCCACGGAGTGACGACGCTGCTGCCTGAATACCAGGAGCGCTACGGCACCCATATCCCCGACGACCCGCGGTACGGCGACCACGCCGGCGAACCCATCGACTACCAGCCGATCATGATCGTCACCTACTGGGGCTTCCGCATGATGATCGGGTTCGGCGTTCTGGCCGCCGGCGTCTGCGTCATCGGGCTGTGGCTGGCCCGTAAGGGCACGGTGCCCGAGTCGAAATGGCTCAGCCGCGGATTCGTCCTGGCCATCACGGCGCCGTTCCTGGCGAACTCGGCAGGATGGATCTTCACCGAAATGGGACGCCAGCCCTTCGTCGTCGCACCGAACCCGGCTCAGCTCGACGGAGTGTACATGTACACCCAGGCGGCGCTGTCACCCGAGGTGACACCGGCGATGCTGCTGTTCTCACTGATCAGTCTCACCTCCGTCTACGGAATTCTGATGGTCGTCGAACTGCGGCTGATCACGAAGTACGTCAAGGGGGGAGTCGCCTCGGCGATGCCCGAACTCGACCAGACGAATACGAAACCCACGATCACCGACAACGGCGACGACGTCCTGTCGTTCGCGTACTGAGGGAAGGTCACGATGGAAATCCTCGCCACAATCTGGTTCGTCCTCATCGTCGTGCTCTGGATGGGATACCTGTTCCTCGACGGCTTCGACCTCGGGGTGGGCATGATGATGCCCTTCCTCAGCCGCAGCGAACGCGGCAAGCGCGTTCTGCTCAACTCGATCGGTCCGGTCTGGGAAGGCAACGAGGTCTGGCTGATCACCGCCGCCGGAGCGATGTTCGCGGCCTTCCCGCACTGGTACGCCTCACTGTTCTCCGCGCTCTACATTCCACTGACCGTCTGCCTGCTCGCGCTGATCTTCCGCGCCGTGGCCATCGAATACCGCGGAAAGGGGCACTCGGAGAAGTGGAAGGCCTTCTGGACCTGGGCCCTGGCCGTGGGATCGGCCGGAACAGCCTTCTGCATCGGTGCGATGCTCGCACTCACGACCATCGGGCTGCCGCTCAATGATCATGGCGACATGATCGGCGGTGCCTTCGCCTGGATGTCATGGCCTGCGCTTGTCGGCGGACTCGGCGGCCTCGGCTTCTCCCTGGCCCACGGGCTCATCTTCCTCGGTCTCAAGACCCAGGGCGAGGTCCGGGCGCGGTCGCGGCGCTGGGCCGGTCGGATCATGCTGCCGGCCGCGATTCCGTTCCTCATCTGGTTCGCCTTCTCGATCACCCAGCGGACCTGGCTCGTCGTTCCGGTGCTCATCGCGATCGCCGCTCTCATCTTCGCGTTCGTCGCGGTCCGCGCCGGTGCCGAGAAGCGCGCCTTCATCCTGCACGGGATCTACCTCATCGCTGGTCTGGCCGCGGTCTTCGCCGGTGTCTTCCCGAATGTCCTGCCCTCGACGATCGACCCCGCGAACTCGCTGACGATCGCTGCGGCATCCTCGTCGGACTACACCTTGAACGTCATGCTCATCGTGACGATCGTGATCCTGCCGATCATCATCGCCTACCAGATCTTCAGCTACCGGATGTTCCTCGCCCGCATCGCCGAGACCCACATCCCCGAAGCTCACAAGCTGCCGGTGGCGATCCGATCGTGAGCTCGCCCCTGTCGATCCTGTTCGAGCTGCCGACCGGTCGGCGGGGGTTGGCGCTGTCCGTGCTCTCCGCCCTGTGCCGGTCGGTGGGAATCGTGCTCATCGCCGAAGCCCTGGTGAGAGCCATCATCGGCCACAGCGCGCCCGGACTGTGGATGGTCCTCGGAGCCCTCGGTGCGCTGCTGCGCGGCGGCGGTCTCTGGCTCGACCGCAGTCTGGGCACCAGCCTGGCAGCCGTTTCGAAACAGGGTCTGCGGCGCTCGATCCTCTCCGGTCTGCTGCGCGGCCGGGGACGCCCGCGGACGAATGCGGCGGTCACGGTCACCCGCGGAATCGACGATCTCGACGACTACTTCACCACGGTGGTGCCGGCGCTGACCGCGGCCGCGGTGGTGCCCATCGTACTGCTGGTGCGCATCGTCTTCAGCGATGTCCTCTCGGCGGTCATCATCGCGGTCTGCCTGCCGTTGGTGCCGATGTTCATGGTGCTCATCGGCCGCTACACGGCAGAGTCGACCTCGGAGACCATGGCTGCTCTGGAGCGGCTGTCGGATCACCTGGCCGAACTCGCCGAGGGGCTGCCCGTCCTCATCGGTCTCGGCCGTTCACGCGATCACGCGCGCCGGCTGCGGGAACTGGGGGAGCGCTACCATCAGGCGAACCTCACGACGCTGCGCATCGCGTTCCTCTCCAGTCTGGCGCTTGAACTCATCGCCACGATCTCCGTGGCGCTTGTCGCCGTGGTCATCGGTGTGCGCCTGGTCAACGGGTCGATGGACCTCGGGGATGGCCTGTTGGTTCTGCTCATCGCACCCGAATGCTTCATCCCCCTGCGAGAACTCGGGGCCGGCTATCATGCGAGCGAGAACGGGCGTGAGGCTCGGGAGAGAGCTCGGGCGCTGCTGTCGGAGACGCCGTCGGCGGATACAGGGACTCTGTCGGCGGCTGCGAGGTCACGCGCACTCGATAACTCCGGCCGTCCGGGGGACCAGTGGGTTCGCTATGCCGACGGCACACTCATCACGTGGTCTGGCGACATCGACACCCGGCCGGGAGTGACGACGATCAGCGGCAGGTCCGGAACCGGCAAGACGACAGTGCTCAGCGCGCTGGTCGGCAGTCTGCCGGCAGATGCACACACCACTGTCGGCCCGGTGAGCGCGGCCTACGTGCCGCAGGCTCCACGTATGTTCGCCGAGACCATCGGCGCCGAACTGGCACTCTTCGGTCTCGACGCCGACCAAGCTCGGACGGCGCTGTCGGCTGCCGGACTGCCCACCGATCTGCGGGTGCAGACGGCGGCGCTGAGCCCCGGCCAACAGCGTCGGCTGGCCCTCGTGCGAGTGCGGCACCGCCTCGGTGACGGGGCCGAGCTGCTCGTCCTCGACGAACCGACTGCCCACCTCGACGCCGCCAATGCCGCCATCGTCATCGGCATGATCGCCGAGGCGGCCGCCACCCACCGCGTGATCCTCGCCAGCCATGACGAACAGGTTCGCGCGCTGGCCGACTCAGAGATCCGCCCTGAGAAGACGCACGTCGAAGCGGCAGAGAACGGTGTACCAGCGGACTCAAAGGCGACCGCGATCGCGGATCATGCCCGAGCCGACGCCGCCGAGGCTCCTGCCGCGCAGGCTCGGGCTGAAGCTTCGGCTTGGGCGGAACGGACGGGGTCGGGCAGCGAGCCCGGGCATCGGTCCGGCGTCGAGCGGCACCCGGATGTCTCGACGCAGGACTCCCGGAGCGAGTCCTGGACAGTTGCACTGCGACGTCGCTGGTCGATACTGGGCTCGAGCCTGCCGCTGTTCACCCCGACTATGCTGGTGGCCGCGCTCACCGCCTGCGCGTCCAGCCTCGCCGCCATCGCCCTGACTGCCGTCTCCGCATGGCTCATCGTCGAAGCCTCGTACCAGCCGCCGATCATGCTGCTCATGGTCGCCATCGTCGGAGTGCGCTTCTTCGGGCTCAGTCGCTCCGTGCTGCTCTATGTCAGCCGGCTGAGACTCCACTCGGCGATCTTCGCCGCGCTCACGAGACTGCGCACACGGCTGTGGGAGCACTTCGAACGCGTCGGCATGAGTGATCGGCGTCTGCTGACCTCGGATTCGGCGCTGCGCGCCATGGTCGCCGACGCCGACGACGTCCGCGACCTGGTGCCCCGGACTCTGTTCCCGCCTTTCGTCTCCACCATGGTCGTCATCGGCGTGAGCATCACTGCGGCACTTCTCGACGTGAGGTCACTGGGTTGGTTCGTCCTGGTGGGCGCCATCAACCTCGTCATCGTCCCGATTCTCGTCATCCGGGCAGAGAGCAGGTTGGCGCACGGAATCAGGGAGGACCGCAACCGGATCCTGTCCGTGCTCACCCGCGCTCTGCATGCAAAGGACGATCTGCGCACGAACCGGGTCGACTCCGCAGTCCTCGGCCTGTTGGCCAGCTTGGAGGCCGACCTCGAGAAGAAGCAGAAGGCCTCTGCCCGCAACTTCGGGCTCGCCCAACTGTGGCTGCAGCTGAGCACGTTCACCACCGCAGTGATCCTGGCGGTGTCCACGGATGCTCCGATCGAGATCGTCGCGGTGCTCTCCCTCATGGCCTTGGGCCTGGGCGAAGAGTTCGCTTCGGCACTCGACGCATTCCGCCAGCTGCCCGCCCTGGGATCGGCACTGGACTGTCTGCCCGATGCAGACAGTGCGGACCGCGAAGCCGAGGTCTCGGGGCACGACGTCGAAGTGCAGGCTCCTGCTGCCGGAACGACGGCCGGCGAGAGCGACGACTTGTCGCGCCGCTCTGGCCCGGTCGAGCTCGTCGGCGTCGACGCCCTCGACTTCGATGAGATCACAGTCGGATGGGACGATCGGGCTGTCGTCGCAGGACTGGACCTGAGAGCTCAACGCGGCAGTTGGACCGTGCTGTGCGGTGACAGCGGAACCGGTAAGACGACGAGCCTGAGTGTGCTCCTGCGGTTCCTCGACCCCTGGTCCGGCGGCTACCGTGCCCGTGACCGGAACGGGATCGACCACGATATGCTCACCTACTCACCCGAGGACCTCGTCGGCCGAATCGCCTGGTGCCCTCAGGAGGCACACGTCTTCCGCTCCACCGTGCGCGGCAATCTCGCACTCGCCGGGCGGTCGGTTCCCGGGGACGACGAGATGATCTCCGTGCTGAGAGCGGCAGGGCTGAGCGACTGGGCCGACGCCGAGGGTCTCGACCGGTGGGTCGGCGACCACGGAGCGGAGATCTCCGGCGGTCAGCGACAGCGGTTGGCGGTGGCCAGAACCCTGCTGACGGGAGCCGATGTGATCGTCCTCGACGAACCGACAGCGCACTTGGACGACGAGACGGCTCGGCTGCTCATCGACGATCTGCGTGGGAGCCTGGGCAACTGCACTGTCGTCATGGTCACCCATGACAGGAGACTGATCTCGGACGGCGACGAGGTCGTCGACCTCGGCACGGTCGAACCGGGTGCAGCAGACCTCGGCTCACACGATCCCGAGCTCGAACACTCGAGAGTCTGAGGTCAGTCCCGCTTCGACCCGAACATGATCTCGTCCCAGCTCGGGATCGAGGCGCGCGAGTTCTTCTTCGACTTCGGCTTCGAATCCTTCGCCGAGGCGGAGTCCTTGAACTGGTCGTCGTGATCGCTCACTCCGGGCTCATTGAGCAGGGAGAGCTGATTCTCGTCGTCGAAGACACCGACCTTCTCGGTCGGCTCCTGCGGCTCCTCGGGAGACCGAGCCGCCTCCTCGAAGGCGAAGACTTCGTCATCCGTGGCGGCTTCGGGCTGGCCCGGGGCGGTGTGCGCTCCCTGCGGGTGAGTCTCGGGGTCCTCGGTGACCGCGCGCAGACGGGTCCGCGGCTCCTCCTCGGCGTGGCGGCGCTTGCGCAGGTTCTCCAGAATCCGGCCGGTCTCGGCCTGATGATCGCGGGCCTGCTGCGACGGCGCCGAACCGGCGGTGGGGCGCACCGGTCCGTCTGCGGCGATCGACGCGGACGACTGATCGGTCGCCGGGAGGACATCGACCTCCTCGGTGTTCCTCTGTCGTTCGGCACCGCTGCCGTAGTTCGGGATCGGTCCGGTGTCGGTGGGACCGGAATCGGCGAGCCACTTCGCCTCGTCGTCGATCGGGGTCAGCGAACGGCGGTAGTAATGCCAGCTGGCGGTGCGGACCCGATCAGCGGCGGTGAAGCTGAGCTGGATGTACCAGTTGCCGTCCTGCTGCTTCCAGGAATCCCACTCCATCGTCTCGATATCGACGTCGCGCATCGCCAGACGTTCCTGACACAGCTCGACGAGCGGAGTCGGCTCACCGTTGGGATCATGATCGGAATAGATGGGATGGCGGCTGGCGAGGTAGGCGGTGCGTTCGCGTTCGGCCATCGCCGGACCTTCGTAGGTGCGCACGTATTCGATGTCGGCACCGGTGGCGGCCACGACCTCCTCGGCGTCCATGCCGCCGCGGATCATGGCCTGGATCTCTTTCGGGCGCACGGGAGTCTCGGACTTGGGGTGGGAGCGGTCCCTGCGGACCGCGGCGAAGAGAGCCTCATCGAGGACGACTCGGTACTGAAGCCCGTTCTCGTCGTTCAACAGCAGATGTGTGCCGTCTGCGTTGACTCCGTTCAAGATCAGTTCACGCATTGCCTTAAGCTCCTTTGTCGCGTCTCTTAAAGATCGTGTCACGTTCGGCGCGTCGTGCCGGGCAGATTTCCGCGCGAGTCGCGAAATCACGGGGCGGATCGGGAGCCGGCGGAGTGATTCTGTGAGACCGGCCACGCACGTGCGAGAAATGTGCGGGAGGGAAACCCGTGCGTCGGCTCGGACAGCGTCGCCACCACGCCGCCGGCGTCGCCACCACGCCGTCGGGGGCGGGCGATGGCCCGTCCTGTCAACGTCTGCACCGTGAGTGGTCGCGGCTCACTGTGTGGACAGCGGGCCGAGCGGCTCTGCAGTCTGTAAAATCGGGAAGGTGAATACGACTGCACCCATCGACGCCCTGATCCTCATGTCATTCGGAGGACCGGAGGCCCCAGAAGAAGTGGTTCCATTCCTTCGCAACGTCACCGCCGGCCGCGGGATTCCCGAGGAACGACTCGAGGAGGTGGGGGAGCACTATTTCGGTTTCGGAGGCAAGTCTCCGATCAACGATCAGAACAAGGCGCTGCTGGCCGCGCTGCGCGGTGAACTTGACCGTCGTGGGATCGAGACCCCGCTGATCTGGGGCAACCGGAACTGGGATCCCTATCTCACCGATGAGGTGCGCAAGCTGGCACAGGACGGTGCCACGCAGTTCCTCTCGATCGACACCTCCGCCTACTCCTCCTACTCGTCGTGCCGGCAGTACCGTGAGGACTTCGCGAAGACGATCGACACTCTCCAGGACGAGGGTCTCACCGTCTCGATCGACAAGATCCGTCAGTTCTACAATCACCCCGGCTACGCCGACGCCTGCGCCGACTGCCTGCACCAGGGTCTCGCGGACTTCCGGTCGAAGGTCGGGCGGATCGATTCGGCCAAGCACCGGATCCTCTTCGTCACCCACTCGATCCCGAACGTCATGCAGGACGCCTCAGAGGTGACCACGAACGGATACCGGGCCCAGCACGAAGAGCTCATCGACCACCTCATGGGGCGCATCGATGAGGCCGATCGTGTTCCTTCCGAACTCGTCTATTGCTCACGTTCCGGCTCACCTGAGGTTCCCTGGCTCGAACCCGATGTCAACGACCGGATGACCGAACTCGCCGAGGAGGGGGTGACCGGTGTCGTGCTCGTGCCCATCGGCTTCATCTCCGACCATATGGAGGTCGCCTTCGACCTCGACACCGAAGCGAAGGAGACCGCTGAAGAACTCGGTCTCGACTTCACCCGGGTCGACACCGTCGGCACCCATGACGCCTTCGTCAGGGGACTCGTCGACCTCGTCGAGGAGCGCGCGGCTCAGCTGCGCGGAGAAGGCGTCGACGCTCCTGCCCTGCCCGGGACGAAGGCCCTGGTGCCCGGCAGCGGGGCCTGCAGCATCGACTGCTGCCGCGGCCGCATCGAACGCGCGACCTACCCGAATTGGGCCATTGCGAACTGATCCCGGGAAAAGAATGAACCCTCCCTCACCGAAGCGGTGGGGGAGGGTTCTTCTCTGTGCGTTCTCTCAGTGATCCTCGGGGCTCGGGATGACCGGCAGGGCCCCCGTCTCGGCCTGGATCACCTCGGCGATGGGACCGGTGTCGACATCGTTGCGTCCGGCCAATTCCATCAGGTTCTGCAGGTCGTCGATGAGATTTTCGACGAGGAAGTCGTCACCGGCAGAACGGGCCTCGTGAATGCGATGACGGACATCATCGATTCGGGTGTCGAGCTGATCAGCGAATTCACTCATTGTGGATCCGTCCTTCCTCGGGCCGCCTCCACAGGGGACGAACCCGGTATTCGACCGACAGAGCGGGCTGTCGGTGCTGTCCATCACAAGCATTCTTGCAGAGCATTTCGTGAACTCTATGTGTGCTCTGTCCATGCGGACAAGCTGGTGACGAGAATCACCGCATCAGGTGCTCATTCCATCTTGCCAACGGCAAGCATACAGTGCACAATGCTGGGGACACATCTCGGAAGAGGAGAAAATGCTCCTCTTCGGCACCCCCTCCGGACAGAGAGCGATGAGGCCATATGGCAACAGACTACGACGCACCTCGCAAGCAAGACGATGAGATCAAAAGCGATTCGATCGAGCAGCTCAAGGCCCAGCGTTCCCAGGATCAGGCGAGCAAGATCGACGAAGACGAGACTGCAGTAGCCGAAGGCTTCGAACTTCCCGGTGCGGACCTGTCGAACGAAGAGCTCTCCGTTCGGGTCCTGCCGAAGCAGAACGATGAGTTCACCTGCATGGAGTGCTTCCTGGTCCGCCATCGCTCTCAGCTTGCGACCGAAGAAGGCGGTGTCCCCATCTGCACGGACTGTGCAGGCTGAATCGCTTCTCTTCGCGAAAACCCGAAAACGGACCGCGCCCTCGTAAGGGTCGCGGTCCGTTCTTCTCCCCTTACTACCTGACGGCGGCCCAGCCACCGCGCGCGAGGTTGCTGGGCCGCCGTCAGGTAGCAATTAGGGGGTGAGGGCGGCGGCTAATTCGTGGGGATGACGGCTCGAGACGAGCCAGTAGGGGGTCGGATCCGTCTCATCGTCGAGATCGATGCGGACGACGGACTTCGCCCACGGCCGGATCTTGAGGAAGGCGCGGGCGTCGAGATCGACACCGCGGGCCTGGCGGGCCTCCTCGCCGTCGAAGGCGACCGCACCCGGAACGAACGTGCGATCGATATGAGCTTCGCCCACGAACAGCTGCCGTTCGGTGACGATGATCGTCAGCGTCAGCGAATTCAGCCACCAGGCGAAGAGGACGAAGCTGACGATGGGAAGGATGATGGTGCCGAGCTGCCAGACGGGCATGACCATGAGTGCCGTGGACAGAGCGGCCACCACGACGAGGATCCACATGCCGACCGAGGGGCGGACCTTCTCCTGATAGACCACATGGGTTCCGGATTGAGTTGTTGCCATGGGGCCATTGTCCCATAGCGAGAAGTTTGGCCACGCTCAGGCTGGAGCGTTAGAGTGCATCTTTGTGACGGAAACCGTGAAGATCAACCTCCAGCTCCTCGACGCGGGCATGAGCGCGCCCGGCTACGCGCATGCCAGCGACGCCGGGGCGGACCTGCATTCGGCGATCGACTTCGTGCTCGAGCCGTTCGAGCGCCGTGTCGTTCCGACCGGAATCGCGATCGCCCTGCCGGAAGGCTATGCGGCATTCGTGCATCCGCGTTCGGGCCTGTCGAGCAAGCACGGAGTCACGGTCGTCAATGCGCCGGGCACCATCGACGCCGGCTACCGCGGCGAGATCAAGGTGCCGCTGATCAACCTCGATGCGAAGACCCCGCTGAGCGTCGTGCGCGGCGACCGCATCGCCCAACTCGTGATCCAGAGGATCGCCCACGCCGACTTCGACATCGTCGAATCCCTCGAAGACAGCACCCGCGGCGCCGGGGGATTCGGATCCACCGGCGGAATCGTCGCCGGCCTCAGCGAAAAGGAGAAGTGAGGACTCATGGGACTGTTCTCCCGGTTCAAGAAATCCACACCGACCGATGACGACGTCCGCGCCGACGACGAACTCACCGACGACGATGAGCTCGACGCTCAGGACACCGACACCGAGGCGGCCGATCGTGCAGACGACGACGCCGATGACGACGAGGCTGAGTCCGCAGAGGCGGCCGAGTCCGATGACGATATCGACGAGGAAGAAGCGCTGCTGGAGAAGTCCGCACCCTTCGGCCGGTCCGAGAAGGGCCCCTTCGACATCTCCGAGGAGTACCCGGAGCATGACCGCCTCGACCTCGGCGCGCTCAAGGTGCCCGTCGTCGACGGCATGCAGGTGCGCCTGGACACGGACGACGATTCTCAGCGCGTGCTGGCCGTCACCCTCATCCACGACGGTGGAGGCATCCAGCTGCAGGCGTTCGCGACACCACGCTCCGAGGGCCTGTGGAACACGGTGCGAGGTCAGCTCGCCGAATCCGTGACCAAACAGGGTGGGGAGTCGACTAAGCTGCACACCACTCTCGGCAAGGAGCTGGCCATCGAGGTTCCGGCGAAGACGGAATCCGGTCGCCCCGGCAAACGCGCCATGCGCTTCGCCGGCATCGACGGACCACGCTGGTTCGTCCGCGCCGTGTTCTCCGGCAAGGCCGTGACCGATGACGAGGTGCGTGCCGAACTCTCCGCACTCTTCCGCGGTGTCGTCGTCGATCGCGGTGAGGAAGCGATGGCTCCCCGCGAGCTCATCGCACTGACCGCACCGCAGGTCGACCAGGACGAGGCGGAGGAGAAGAAGGACGAGGACGAGCTCAACCCCTTCGAGCGCGGCCCCGAGATCACAGAGGTCCGCTGAGCGCTGATGCGGAACCTCATCCCTCGCCTCGTGCGCGACTTCGGATCCCGTGAGGCCGAGGCCCGGGCCGATCTGCGACTGGTCAGCCAGATCCCCGGGGTCATTCCGGTCGAAGAGCTGGAGGCGCGAAAGACCTCACGCATCGCCGGAGTCGTTTCAGCGACCACTCAGTCGTGCAGCGCCGACAGCCCCAGGCTCGACATCACCGTCGCCGATGGCACCGGCGAAGCCCGCGCCCAATTCCTCGGACGCCGGGAGATCAGCGGCATCCGTCCCGGGTCCCTCATCGTCTTGGAAGGACGGTTCTGCAGCAAGGACGGAGTGCTCACCGCGCACAATCCCGTCTACGAACTCCTGCAGACCCGCGACGACTCCGACAACTGACCGTCCTCACGGGGCCGGGCAGCCGTCGGCCGCAGAACTGATGATCTCGGCCGCAGACGACCGGGCTCAGCCCTCTGTGTTTCCGTCGGCTATCGCCGTCTCCTGCAGCAGCGCTAGCAGCGCCGGTTTCTGATCGGGGGAGGAGAGGAAGAACAGTTCGTCGCCGGCTTCGATGACATCATCGGTGCTCGGAGCGAACGCCCGCGAATTGCGGAGGATCGCCACCAGCACCGTATCCAGCGGGAAGGTGATCCCACCGACGCGCTCGGCCACGAGCTCGGCGTTCTCGTGCACGGTGAACTCCAGCAGTCCCGCCTGCCCGCGTTCGAAGCTCATGAGGTGGACCAGGCCGCCGACCTCCACGGCCTCCTCGACGAGCGCGGTCATCAGGCGCGGAGTGGACACGGCGACATCGACGCCCCAATTGTCGTCGAAGAGCCATTCGTTCTTCGGATTGTTCACGCGCGAGACCGTCCGCGGCACTCCGAACTCGGTCTTCGCCAACAGGGAGAGCACCAGATTGGTCTTGTCATCTCCCGTCGCGGCCACGACGACATCGGCCTCCTCCAGCCCCGCCTCGGCGAGACCGGCGAGCTCACACGCATCGGAGAGCAGCCATTCGGCACCCGGAATGCGCTCATGGCCCAGCGCCTCCTTGCTCTGGTCGATGAGCAGGACCGAATGGTCCTTGTCCAGCAGCTCCCTGGCCACCGAACGTCCGACGGAGCCGGCTCCGGCGATGATGACCCTCATATTTCTTCCTCCACGGTTCGCACTGGCTGATCGAGGATCCGTTCGATCTCGCCGAGGCGGTCGACCGGAGCCATGAGATGAACGAGGTCGCCGTCCTGGAGGAGCAGATCATCGTGGGCGACGATGCCCTCGGACAGGCGGGTGACATAGGCGACCCGAGCCTTGGTCCGTGTTTCGATCTCCTTGATCGGACGGGCCACCCAGCCAGGGTCCAGATGCACCTCCGCCAGGACGAGGTTGCCGGAGGGCTCACGGTATTCGGTGATCGACCCCTGCGGGACGAGCTTGCGCATCACCTGCTCGGCCGTCCACCGAACGGTGGGCACCGTGGGGATGCCGAGACGTTCGAAGACCTGCGCACGGTCGGGATCGTAGATGCGGGCGGCGACATTGCTCACCCCGAAGGTCTCACGAGCGACACGCGCGGCGAGGATATTCGAATTGTCACCGCTGGAGACGGCGGCGAAGGCGAAGGCCTCGGCAGTTTTCGCCTGAGACAGGGTCTCCCTGTCGAAACCGACTCCGGTGATCGTCGAACCGCTGAAATCCCGACCGAGCTTGAGGAATGCGTCGGGGTCTCGGTCGACGACTGCGACGGAGTGCCCATTCGCATCAAGGGCTTTGGCCAAGGAGGCCCCGACTCGACCGCAGCCCATAATCACGAAGTGCATGGGTAATCCTTCCCGCAGTGATCTACCATTGGTTGCCGTGGCCAGCAGTTTTTCTGATGCCGTCAAAAGACTACTCGTTGGACGGCCCTTCCGCAGTGAGGACAGGCGTGCGCCTGCGCTGAAGAAGCGCATCGCGATGCCCGTCTTCGCCTCCGACATGCTCTCCTCGGTGGCCTACGCCCCCGATGAGATCCTGCTGGCACTGTCACTGACCTCACTTGTGGCCCTGACCGTCGCCCCCTGGATCGGTGTGGCCGTCGGCATCGTCATCCTCGTGATCGTCGCCTGCTACCGCATCAACGTGCGTGCGTACCCCTCCGGCGGCGGAGACTACGAGGTGGCCTCGAAGAACCTCGGCTCCGGAGCCGGGCTCATCGTGGCCGCGGCCCTCCTCGTCGACTATGTGCTCACCCTGGCCGTGTCGATGACGGTGTTCGCCGCCTACATCACCACGGCGTTCCCGGCACTCGCGCCCTACCGTGTGCCCGTGGCCATCGTCGGCATCCTGCTCATCTGCTTCGCCGGCCTGCGCGGTTCCCGGGCCACTCCGATGCTGCTGGCCGTGCCGACCTACCTGTTCCTCGGTGCCGTGTTCCTCACGATGTCGGTCGGTCTCATCCGCGTCGGGCTCGGTGACACCCCGCACGCCCAGACCGCCGACTACACGGTCGTGCACAGCAACATCGGCGATCAGGCGACTCTCGGCCTGGCCACCGTCCTCATCGTCCTGCGCGCGTTCTCCTCCGGAGCCGTCGCACTGGCCGGTGTGCAGACCGTGGCCACGGCGGTTCCGGCGTTCAAGAAGCCGCGCGGCAAGAACGCCGGCAACACCCTGCTGCTGTCAGGTCTGCTCGCCGCCCTCATGCTCACGGGGCTGACATATCTGGCGTCGGTCACCGGAATCAAATACGTCGACGATCCGCATCTCTATCTCGTCCGCGGCGACGGCAGTCCGGTCAGCGCCGAATACGAACAGGAACCCGTCCTCGCGCAGCTGGCGCACGCGATCTTCGACAATGCGCCGGCGATGTTCTTCATCGTCGTCCTCATCACCGCGCTCGTGCTCATCGCCGCTGCGAATACTGCGGTCGAGGGTTTCCCGGGACTGGCCTCTCGGCTGGCCCGTGACGAATTCCTGCCAAGGCAGCTGGCGACGAAGGGCGACCGACTCACCTTCTCCAACGGCATCCTGCTGCTGGCCGCGGCGGCGATCGTCCTCGTCGTCGCCACGTCCGCCTCGGCGACGGTGCTCATCCAGCTCTACCTCGTCGGAGTCTTCGCGAGCTTCGTCCTCGGCCAAGCGGGAATGGTCCTGCACTGGCGCAAACGGCTGCGCCTGGTCATCGATTCGAAGGCCCGGATGCGGATGCAGTTCAACCAGGTCGTCAACGCCGTCGGCTGCGTGCTCGCCGCCGGCGTCCTCATCGTCGTCATCGTCTCGAAGTTCCTCGCCGGCGCCTGGCTGGCGGTCGCCGCCATGGCCGGGCTCTACCTCGTCATGGGCGCCATCCACCGCCACTATTCGCGCGTGGCCCGCGAGCTCGCCCCCGACGCGGACGTGAACTCCCGGACGATCCCGTCGAACACCCACGCAATCGTCGTCGTCAGCGAAATCGACAAACCGACGATGCGGGCCCTCTCCTACGCCCGGGTGACCCGATCGAGCCAGCTCGAAGCCGTCACCGTGGCCGTGGACGAAGAGGCTGCGGCCGCTCTGCAGAAACGATGGAACGAGATGGAGCTGCCGGTGCCGCTGACCGTGCTCGGCTCGCCGTACCGCGAACTCGTCCGCCCGATGCTCGCCCATATCCTCGCCATCCGCCGCAGGTCGCCCAGGGACCTCGTCATCGTCTACATCCCGCAGTTCGTCGTCGGTCGCTGGTGGGAGCACATCCTGCACAACCAGGTGGCTCTCAAACTGCGCACCCGACTGCTGCTGGTGCCCAATGTCGTCGTGGTGTCCGTGCCCTGGCGACTGAAATCCTTCTCTCGACAGTACGGCGGAGACGGACCCGATTCCGACACCTCGCTGTACAGACAGGCCTAGAACACGCATGAGCGACACTTCGGTTCCCGCCCAGGATCTCACCCTCGACATCGAGGCACCGGCGGCCGGCGGCACCTCCATCGCCCGACACGACGGTCAGGTCGTCTTCGTCTCCGGGGCCCTGCCCGGTGAGAAGGTCCGAGTCCGCACCGAGGCGGGACCGCCTGCCCGGTTCCTCCGCGCCGCTGTCACCGAGGTGATCGAGGCCTCGGCTCACCGCGTCCCCGATCGTCGTCTCGACTATGTTCCCGGTGATTCTGCCGACGGTTCCGGTGCGGGGTTCGCTGCGGGCCCCGGTGCTGGGGCCGTGCCGGATTCGGCCGGGTTCGGCGGAATGGAATTCGCCCACGTCGACCTCGCCCATTCCCGCACGCTCAAGGCCGAGGTGTTGGGCGACCAGCTTCAGCGCATCGGACATATCGACCGCGCCGCCGAGGTGCTGCCCGCACCGGGCGAGACCGACGGCGCGGACTGGCGCACCCGTGTGCAGCTGGCCGTCGACGATGAGGGCCGCGCCGGAATGCTCGCCCCCAGATCACATGCGGTCATCCCTGTGACCACGCCCCCTCTGGCCGCGGGGCCCCTGCACGACCTCGACATGACAACACTGCATGTGCCCGGAGTCCGCCGACTCGAATTCGCGTGGGCCGGCGACCATGGTGCGCTCATCGTCCGTGGTCGGCCCACTGCGCAGGTCCTCGACGAGATCGAGTCCTGGCTGCCGACGTCGTTCTCCCTCCTCACCGAGGCGACCGGACCGGAGCAGAGTCATGGTCGTGGTCGCGGGGGTCGTCCCCGCGGTCGGGGTCGCGCTCATGCGCCGGCTCCCGCCCTGCGCGTGATCCGTGGAGACCGCACTCTGACCGAAACGGTCGACGGTCGTGAGTTCGCCGTCGGCGCCGACGGCTTCTGGCAGGTCCACCGGGATGCGGCCGCACTGCTCAGCTCGGAGGTCGTCAGAGCACTGCCTGCTGATGTCGAAGCGATCACCGACCTCTACTGCGGGGTCGGGCTCCTCGGCATCACTGCCGCCCGGGCCACCGGAGCGCCTCTGTTCGGAGTCGAAGGGGTCGAGACCGCCATTGCTCATGCTCGTGACAATGCCGCCGATCTCGAGGCCAGGTTCCTCGCTCTCAGCGTGGATCGGGCCCGACTGCCCGATTCGGACGTCATCATCCTCGACCCGCCACGGGCGGGCGCCGGGAGGAAAGCCACCTCGGCGATCATCGAATCAGCGGCAAGGACCGTGGTCTACGTGTCCTGTGACCCGGCCACGCTGGCTCGGGACCTCGCGGCGCTCACAGGCGGGGGATTCGGGATCGAGAGCCTCACCGGCTTCGACCTCTTCCCGCTGACCTCGCACCTGGAGACGGTGACAGTCCTCAGGCGGTGACCGAGCGGCGGGGGAGGAGGACGAGCGCGATGAGGGCGATGAACGTCGTGAGGAAGCCCCACAGTCCCCACCAGCTGCCCGACCGGCCCTTCTCCTTCGCGAATGAGCTGCAGACGACGGCGAAGATGATGCCGACGAGCAGTGCGCCGAAGCCGAATCCGGCGCCTAGGGTGAACGGGTCCATGGGATCTCCTCGGGGACGGCAGGCGAGTGCGCTGCTGCTTTGAGTGTGCTGTCCACGCTAGGCCGTGAGGCCCGGCCGCGGCCCAGGTGATGACCGCACGAGGGCCTGCGGAAAACCCGATCGCAGGGTTTCGCACCTCCGTGTGCCACGGTGGTCAAAGGCCCTCAAATGCGATAGAATTTATCTTGACGTCAAGATACTTTTGGAAACATATGTGTCGCGTAAATCGGTGCGTGATGCAAGGGTCCGACCGCCGAGTCGGACGGACCCGGTTTCTTGGATGAGTGTCGGATGAAACAGGAGAATCACGATGAGCAACGTCGATACGTTCAAATCGAAGAGCACCCTGACCGTAGGCGATAAGGATTATGAGATCTATCGCCTGGACCAGGTCAAAGGGTCGGAGAAGCTTCCTTTCAGCCTCAAGGTGCTGTTGGAGAACCTGCTGCGCACGGAAGACGGCGCAAACATCACTTCGGAACATATTGAAGCCCTCGGCAGCTGGGACCCCAATGCCGAACCCGATACGGAGATCCAGTTCACCCCCGCCCGCGTGGTGATGCAGGACTTCACCGGTGTGCCCTGCATCGTCGACCTCGCCACCATGCGCGAGAAGGTCGTCGAACTCGGCGGCAGCCCGGATCAGGTGAACCCGCTGGCTCCGGCCGAGCTGGTCATCGACCACTCGGTGCAGATCGACCGCTTCGGCACCGCTGACGCCGTCGAACTCAACATGGACATCGAATACCAGCGCAACGGTGAGCGCTACCAGTTCCTGCGCTGGGGCCAGACCGCATTCGAAGACTTCAAGGTCGTGCCTCCGGGCATGGGCATCGTCCACCAGGTCAACATCGAGCACCTGGCTCGCGTGGTCATGCCGCGCGAGGTCGACGGAGTCCTCCGTGCCTACCCGGACACACTGGTCGGCACCGACTCGCACACCACAATGGTCAACGGCCTCGGTGTGCTCGGTTGGGGCGTCGGCGGCATCGAGGCAGAGGCCGCCATGCTCGGCCAGCCCGTGTCGATGCTCATCCCGCGCGTCGTCGGCTTCAAGCTCACCGGTGAGATCCCCTCGGGTGTCACCGCGACCGACGTTGTGCTCACGATCACCGATATGCTCCGTCAGCACGGCGCGGTCGGCAAGTTCGTCGAGTTCTACGGCAAGGGCGTCGCCGAGGTGCCGCTGGCCAACCGCGCCACAATCGGCAACATGAGCCCCGAGTTCGGTTCGACCGCCGCGATCTTCCCGATCGACGAAGTCACCATCGACTACCTCAAGCTCACCGGCCGCTCGGAAGAGCAGATCCAGCTCGTCGAGGACTACGCCAAGACGCAGGGACTCTGGCACGATCCGGAGAACGAAGTCGAGTACTCCGAGTACCTCGAACTCGACCTGTCCACCGTGGTGCCCTCGATCTCCGGACCGAAGCGCCCGCAGGACCGCATCGAGCTCTCCGACGCCAAGAGCCAGTTCGCCAAGGACATCCACAACTACGCCGCTCCCGGCGAGGAGTCGAAGTCCGTGGACGTCAGCACCGCCGACGGACGCAACTTCGAGCTGGCCAACGGTGCCGTCGCGATCGCTTCGATCACCTCCTGCACCAACACCTCGAACCCTTCGGTGATGATGGCCGCCGGCCTGCTGGCACGCAATGCCCGCAAGCGCGGACTCAACTCGAAGCCGTGGGTCAAGACCTCGATCGCACCGGGCTCGAAGGTCGTCACCGAGTACTACAACAAGGCCGGCCTCATCGAGGACCTCGAAGCCCTGAACTTCTACATCGTCGGCTACGGCTGCACCACCTGCATCGGCAACTCCGGTCCGCTGGATACGGAGATCTCGAACAGCATCCAGGACAACGACCTCTCGGTCACCGCAGTCCTGTCGGGCAACCGCAACTTCGAGGGCCGCATCAGCCCGGACGTGAAGATGAACTACCTCGCTTCGCCTCCGCTGGTCATCGCCTACGCACTGGCCGGCACCATGGACTTCGACTTCGAGAACCAGCCCCTGGGCAAGGACTCGGAAGGCGTCGACGTCTACCTGGCCGACCTGTGGCCCTCGCCTGAAGAGGTTGAGTCGGTCATCGCCGATTCGATCTCGACCGATATGTTCGACAACGAATACGGTCGCATCTTCGACGGTGACGAGCGATGGCAGCAGCTCGACACCCCCGAGGGCAAGGTCTTCGAGTGGGACGACGAGTCGACCTACGTGCGCAAGCCCACCTTCTTCGACGGCATGGGTCTCAAGCCCGAAGCCGTCAAGGACATCAAGGGTGCCCGCGTGCTCGCGAAGCTCGGCGACTCGGTGACCACCGACCACATCTCGCCCGCAGGTTCCTTCAAGGCCGACACCCCGGCCGGCAAGTACCTCGTCGAGCACGGCGTCGAGCGCAAGGACTTCAACTCCTACGGCTCGCGCCGCGGCAACCACGAAGTCATGATCCGCGGAACCTTCGCGAACATCCGTCTGCAGAACCAGCTCCTCGACGGAGTCCAGGGCGGCTTCACCCGCGACTTCTCGCAGGAGGGCGGACCGCAGACGACGATCTACGACGCCTCCGTGAACTACCAGGCCGCCGGCACCCCGCTGGTCGTCCTCGGTGGCAAGGAGTACGGCTCGGGATCCTCGCGTGACTGGGCCGCCAAGGGCACGAAGCTGCTCGGCGTCGAGGCCGTCATCACCGAGAGCTTCGAGCGCATCCACCGCTCGAACCTCATCGGCATGGGCGTTCTGCCGCTGCAGTTCCCCGCCGGCGAATCCGCTGATTCGCTCGGACTCGACGGCACCGAGACCTTCTCCATCGAAGGCGTCACGGAGCTCAACGAGGGCAAGACCCCGGCGACCGTCAAGGTCACCGCCGAGAAGGAAGACGGCACGAAGGTCGAATTCGACGCCGTCGTCCGCATCGACACACCGGGTGAAGCCGACTACTACCGCAACGGCGGCATCCTGCAGTACGTGCTTCGCCAACTTGCCGGTAGTTGAGCTGAACCGCTCAGATAGAAGGCGATCTGACAGCTGACATGCCCGCTTATGTGTAGCTCTAGCGTCTCACACATGCGCCCCGTCAGGCTCTGGCCTGACGGGGCCATGTGTGTGGCTATGGTTCAGTCGAGGTGGCGACGCCAGAACGGGTCGTCTGCCCAGTCGCCGATGTCTCTAGCGCGCAGTTGCATGGCCAGTCTTCAGAGTGAATCCAGAGCCCGGCCAACGCATTGACTTAGTGAGGCTGGCGATTCATGAAGGCCTCGTCCTGCTCCGTCGGCCCGTTTGGTCCGTGTGAACCGATGCCGTAAGCTAGTACCAACACGACAGGTCCGCTTCTCTAGATGAGACGCGGGCCTGTTCTCTTTCTGCCCCGCGCCGGGGACACGAGGACGATAAGCAGATGAGCACGCCGGACAGCACCTACGCCAAGCCATTCCTGACGATCCCCGAGCAGATCCAGCGGCTGCGCACGCGGGGCATGGACTGCGGAACAGAGACCTTCGCTGCCGGCGTCCTCGAACGCTACGGGTACTACCGGCTGTCGGGGTACTGGCACCTCTACCGAGCTCGACCCGAGCCTCCTGCAGACCGTTTCGACAAGGACGGCCGCGAGATCCGCCTGGACTCGTTCATGCCCGAGACGAGCCTGGCCCACGTGGTCGCCCTGTACGAGTTCGACCACGAGCTGCGGACCCGTCTAAGTGACTTCATCAGCATGGTCGAAACGTCGTTCCGGTTCCACATCGGTCACCGGCTCGGCAGGGCGGACCGATTCGCCCATCGGCGGCCGGACGACCTTGGCGCGCTCCGGTCGGCGGACCCGAGTGAGTCTCCCGAGCCGACCACTGCCTACCGCGAATGGCTCGAGGAGTACGACCGCCACGAGAAGCGCGCACGCGGAGACTTCGTCGTGCACTTCCGCGAGACATACGGTCCACATCTGCCGATCTGGGTCGCCACGGAGGTGATGTCGTTCGGCGTCCTGAGCGGCCTTTACGACCTGATGCCCCAGGGCGATCAGGAGATCCTCGCCGCGCGCTTCCAAATCTGCACCGCCGACGGTAGCGGCGACCGCGGTGCACTGAGCAATTGGCTTAACAACATCCGCAACGTCCGGAACATCTGTGCGCATTACGGCCGCTTGTGGAACCGTACGTTCGACGTGGTCATCGACGCACCGGGACAGACACGCGCGGACCCGAGCCACCTTCTGGCTTCGCTCGCGGACAAGGGCGTGGATAACAAGCTCTATGGCGTGCTGCTCATCTTGCGTCACCTCATGTTGAGCATCGCGCCGGAGCGGTCGGATGTCGTCGACTTCGCTGACTTCATTGAAGCCAGGTCGCAGGAGATTGGATTCTCAATGTTGCAGCTCGGGTTTCCCGACGATTGGCGGAGCAGCCCTGTATGGGACCGGGGCTTCGCACTCGACACTTCGCCCATGCTGGCGGCGAGTCTGCTTGACCGTGCTGAGTGTCGGACGGCCGCCGAGACGCGAGCGTCGTTGACTGGCGCAGAGGTCATCGACGCCGGGTACGATCGGACGCCAGAGCAGGCCGCGCGAGCGATGAAGGCGGCTCAACGCAGCCTGTTGCGGGCCTATCGGAAATACCAAGTCGTAATCGAGGTCGAACTCGGGAAGACCAGGCACTATCCCGCTTTCCAGTTCCGTGACGGCAAGATCATCGACGCCCTCGCGGAAATTAACAGAATGTTCGCCACCACATACGCAGACACAGACCCAACACTGCTCGCGTCTGCGCTGTTGGACTGGTGGCAGACATCGCACTCTGGATTACCGAAGGGTCCGGACGGCTCGGATCGATCGCCGGCCGACCTGCTGCACTCAGTATCCGAGCGGGACTTCACAGCGGCAGTCGAGGAGGCCGGTGCGATGAGCAGCTTCGTCGCGCCGAGCAGGATGAGCTCGTAGCCCGTTGCATCGCGGGCGACTTCCGCGTCTTGCTCGGGGGTGCCACCCGGGAGGCCAAGTGCATCTATCAGCCGGCCATTGTCGTCAACGATCGGAACGTCTCCGCCTATGAGGAGGAGTTCTCCTTTGGTGTAATCGAAATGTGCGATGAGCTCGCAGGTCTGGAGTCGTGCGTTCAGGGCGGCCACGATTGGCTTCGGTCAATCAGCCTTTCTGAGATTCGTTCTAGAGTTCGTGCACCGACGACCACAGACCATCCCGTCGACCCGGACCAGATTGTTGGTCCTTCTCTGCAAGACGTTCCTGGAGAATGGAGCCATGGAACGACCCCTTGACTTCTGGCGCGATCGGCGCATGCTGTGCGGCGGCTGCGGCCATTGTTTCGTCGTCGACCTGGACTGGATCGACCGCTGGGAGCAGGCGAAGGAGACATGTCCCGGCTGCGGCCTGACGTGCGAGCACGAGGACGCACCCAGAGTGACGGTCGATGCTGGCGACCCTGCCCTGAACGACGACCTGGTAGCACAGTTTTTCTGGTATCACACGAGCACGCAGCCGGACTGGCCGTCGAGGGACTTCGACCCCGCGGCGGACTTGACGCCCGGGATCCGAAGGATGATGGGCGGCGACGAGAGGGTCACAGCGTGGGCCGCGCGGCAGCGGGCGAAAGCGCTCCACGTCGGCACGTACGAGGCCGCGGTGCACAACATGCTCAGGCGAATGCGCGACCAGGCTGACCGAGGCAATCAGTTTTACCTCTACCGGGTCCATCTGAAACCATCTGTCACAGAACGGGAGGGTTGGATCGTCGATCCCAGCAACTGGCTTGGTGACGTCGTCCTCGCCGAGGTCTGCCCTCCAGGAATCGACGTCGCACGCTACCTCAACTACCACGAGGATCCAGGCGGGCTCTCACTGGAGCTGGGACGAGATGCGATCCAAGGCGTTCAGCAGATCGCGGTACCTCTGTCTGATGCCTGGGACACCGATTGGGTGAGCGACGCTGTCGCAGCCCTTGAAGGTGCATCAGACGAACTGATCCCGGCGACCGGGAAGCCGGGCAGATTCTTGCGGCCTTCGTCTCCTCGAGCCGGCCGCGCTGGCGAGTTCGGTGCGGAGCTGGCTGACCCATTGCCGGTCAATCTCCACGACCAGTTCGCCTCGGCTGCCGCGTTTGCTGAGGGTGACGACCCAGCGCGGTGGGCCCGCCGGACAAGCAGCCTGTTCGACCTGGTCAAGAATCCTGGCGAGGTGCTGGCGGAGCTCGATAAGGCTCAGCACCGACCGGTCTGAGCTTGACGACGTGGGCAGAGAAAATCCCCCAAGTGCGCATCGTGGAGAGGCGTGAGGGATGTAGTGCTTTCAAGTTAGCACTGGCTCGTCTTGGTCGACGTGTCCGCTGCGTCGCAGGTTTCCGCAGGCTGTCGCAGCAGGAAGAATCGGTCTTGGTGACGCCAGTGCTGCTGAGCGAGGGTCGTCCGGCAATCAGGCACTCCGTCGACAGACGCGCACGCCTTCCATCAGGCGATGAGCGCCTTGGCTGCGGACGCCAGGGTGTCGATGGTCGGCCGGTAGTACGCCCAGCGGCCGCGCTGCTCGCGCTCGACCAGGCCGGCCTCGACGAGCAGCTTCATGTGGTGGGAGACCGTCGGCTGCGACAGGCCTACCGGTTCTGTGAGGTCGCAGACGCACATCTCGCCCGCGCTGCTTCCGGCGATGATGGACATGAGCTTGACCCGGGTGGGATCGCCGAGAGCCTTGAACACCCTGGCGAGGTCCTGGGCGACCGCGTCGTCGATCGTCTCGCCGAGGACGCAGCAGGGCGCGACGTCGGATGCGGACTCGATGGCTGGGGGAGTGGTCATGGGTCCATTCTGCCTCATGCATTGACATCTGTCGATATGTGGGGCAAGCTCGACCCATCGAAGAACATCAATACATGGAGGTTGAAGTGAATCCCGTCGTCGTTATCGGGGCCGGTCCGCAGGGCCTGGCCGCTGCTGCTCATCTGCTCGAGCGAGGCCTGGAGCCCGTGGTCCTGGAGTCGGGCGACGGTCCGGCATCTGCGGTATCCGAGTGGGGCCACGTCCGCCTGTTCTCGCCGTGGTCCGAGCTCATCGACCCAGCGTCGCGCCGGCTGCTCGAGCCGACCGGTTGGAGCGCGCCCGAGACCGGCTACCCGACCGGCGCTCAGTGGGTCGAGGAATACCTGGCCCCGCTGGCCGAGACGCTGAGCGACCGTGTTCGCTACAGCTCCCGCGTCATAGGCGTGGGCCGCAAGGGCCGCGACCTCTCGGTCGACGCCGGCCGCGCGGAGCAGCCGTTCGTCGTCCACGTCCGCCGCGCCGACGACACTGAAGAACGGCTTGAGGCCAAGGCTGTGGTCGACGCCTCGGGCACCTGGCGGGCACCGAGCCCGGCGGGCGCGGAGGGACTGCCCGCCCTCGGCGAACAGGCCGCCGTCGAAGCCGGCCTACTTGATCACCGCACGCCGAGCCGCGAGGAGGCCGCCGAACTGGCAGGCAAGCACATCGTCGTGGTCGGCAGCGGCCACTCGGCCGCGACCGCGATCGGCGACCTCGCGACAGTGGTCCGCCGCGAGCCGGGCACCCGGGTGACCTGGGCGCTGCGCCGCGGTACCGTCGGCAACGCCTTCGGCGGCGGTTCCGCCGACGAACTGCCCGAGCGCGGTGCCCTGGGCCAGCGAGCGAAGAAGGTAGTCGAGGATGGCTTCATCGACCTCGTCACCGGATTCCGTACCGAGCGGGTCCTCGTCGAAGACGGTCGGGCGGTGCTCGTCGCCGAGGACGGACGCCGACTCGAACCCGCGGACCGAGTGGTCGTCGCGACGGGCTTTCGTCCCGACCTGTCGTTCCTCTCCGAAGTCCGACTCGACCTCGACGTGCGCCTGCAGGCTCCGACGAAGGTCGCCACTGAGGTTGATCCGAATCTTCATTCCTGCGGCTCAGTGCGCGCCACGGGGGCGACCGATTTCGCCCACCCGGAACCGGGCTTCTACATCGTCGGCGAGAAGTCCTACGGCCGCGCTCCAACGTTTCTAGCGATGACCGGATACGAGCAGGTCCGCAGTGTCGTCGCCGAGCTCGCCGGCGATCACGAGGCGGCTGACCGTGTCGAGCTGGAGCTGCCCGACACCGGCGTGTGCGGCGGATCGGGCCTGTTCGACGCCCCGGAGCAGGCGACGTCGGGCGGGTGCTGCACACCCGCGCCCCAGCTGGTCCAGATCGGCACGAGGACCGACGGATGAGCCGCGGTCGCCTGTTGATCGTGGGCGGCGGGCAGTCGGGCCTCGCCGCGGCCCGTGCTGGGCGTGACCGCGGCTGGGAGCCGGTGGTGCTCGAGGCCGGTGACGAGCCGGTTGGGTCGTGGCCGCGCTACTACGACAGCCTGCGGCTGTTCTCCCCGCGCCGGTACAGCGCCTTCCCGGGTCACCGGTTCCCCGGCGACCCCGACGGGTACCCGGGCCGCGACGAGGTCGCCGACTACCTCCGCGGCTACGCAGAGTGGCTGGGCGTCGAGGTGCGGACCAATGCTCGCGTCACCGAGGTCGCCGCCGACGGCCCGGGCTTTGCCGTGGAGCTGGCCGATGGGAGCAGCCTGGTCGGGGATGCACTCATCGCTGCCTCGGGGTCGTTCGCCAACCCCTACGTGCCGATGATCCCCGGCCGGGAGAAATTTCAGGGCCGGGTCCTGCACGTGGCCGACTACCGGTCGCCGGAGGAGTTCGCCGGTCAGCGGGTCGTGGTCGTCGGTGCGGGCAACTCTGCCGTCCAGATCGCCCACGAACTGGCCGACCACGCGGAGACGTCGCTGGCGGTGCGGGACCGTGTCCGGTATGCGCCGCAGGTCATTGCCGGGCGCGACCTGCACTGGTGGTTGCGGTTCACCCGCGCTGACCTCCTGCCGCCGTCGGTCCTCGCCAGGATCATCACAGGCACACCGATCATCGACGACGGACAGTACAGGGCTGCGCTCGAGGCGGCACATCCAGACGAGCGGCCGATGTTCGCCAATTACGTCCCGGACGGTGTCGCGTGGCCCGACGGCTCGCGGGAGCGCGTCGACTCAATAGTCTTCGCGACAGGCTATCGGCCGCACATGCCGTACCTGCGATCTCTCGGCGTCCTCGATGAGGCCGGCGCGCCGAGGCACGATCGCGGCGTCTCGACCGTGCTGCCTGGCCTGGCGTTCCTGGGCCTGGAGTTCCAGCGCTCGTTCTCGTCGAACACCCTGCGCGGTGTCCACCGCGACGCGGGTTACGTCGTCGATGCCCTGGCCAGGCAGTCGAGGGGCGTCGTCGTTGGCTGAGGCTGTTGTGCGGCCCGGGCGGGGAAGGGTGCTGGCTGCGCTGTGCGTGACCGAGATCGTCTCGTGGGGCTTGCTCTACTATGCTTTCCCGGTCCTGGTTCCGCGGATCAGCTCGGACACTGGCTGGTCGTCGGTGGCCGTGACCTCGGCGTTCTCTGTGGCCCTGGCTGTGTCGGCGTTGGCCGGGGTGCCGGTCGGGCGCTTTATCGATCGGCACGGACCCCGTCTCGTCATGACGGCTGGCTCGGGTCTCGGCGTCGTGACGCTGGTGGTGATTGCCGCGTCGCCGAATCTGTTGGTGTTCGTCGTCGGTTGGGCGCTGGCCGGAGTCGCCATGGCCGGAGTGCTCTACCCGCCGGCCTTCGCCGCGATCACCGGCTGGTTCGTTGCGGGCCGACTCGGCGCGCTGACCACGCTGACGCTGGTGGCAGGACTGGCGAGCACGGTCTTCGCGCCGTTGACCGCAGCCGCGTATGACCAGCTGGGATGGCGAGGCACGTACTTCTGGGCGGCGGTCGTACTGGCGGTCCTCACGGTCCCGGTCCACTGGCTCGTGCTGCGACGCCCCTGGCCCCGCCCGGTGCATGTCGACGCGGAGGAGCCAGAGGCTGAGAAGGCATACGCTGCCGGCGTCGTGCGGGACTCACGGTTCCGGTTGCTTGCCGCCGGACTGACCTTGGTGGCCCTGGCGATGTACGCCGCGTTGCTGGCTCTGGTGCCGCTTATGCTCGAGCGCGGCCTGAGTCCTCAGGCCGCCGCCTGGGTGCTCGGCCTCGGCGGACTCGGGCAGGTCGCCGGTCGGCTCGTCTACACCGCTCTTGCCCGGCATGCCTCGCTGACCGTGCGCACCGTGACCGTGTTCGGCCTCGTCACCGTCAGCACCTCGGTGCTCGCTGTGGTCCCCGGGCCGGTTGGTCTGCTGGTCGCGGCGTCGATGACCGCCGGGGTCGGGCGCGGCATCGCGACGCTGCTCCAGGCGACCGCGGTCACTGATCGGTGGGGCGCACGCGGATACGGCCGCCTCTCCGGCGTCCTCGGCCTCCCGGTCCTGCTGGCCACCGCCTTGGCTCCCGGGGCCGGTGCGGTCCTTGCCGAGGTCACCGGCAGCTACGCAACCGGTTTCGCGGTCCTGGCCGCGGTGGCCGCCGTAGGGACCGTCCTCACGGTCGCCAGCACACACGGCAGGGCGACAACCGCCGGTCGGATGCGCCCGCTGGATATGCAGGTCGGCGAGTTCCGCCGTCAATCCTGAGGTCATCGAGGGGATCCCCGGGGTGGGATCAGCGTCGAGCCAACATAAGGATCGACAATAGTTCAGCGGCCACTGTATAGTTCAGTGCATGCTGACTATTGCTTCACGCCTCGACGTCATGAATCGACTCGGCCGGGCCATGGCGGACCCGACCCGCTCTCGGATCCTGATGACCCTGCTTGCCGGCCCGAGCTACCCGGCCGTGCTCTCGCGCGAGCTAGAGCTGACCCGTTCGAACGTCTCGAACCATCTGACCTGCCTGCGCGACTGCGGGATCGTCGTGGCCGAGCCCGAGGGGCGGCAGACGCGCTACGAGATCGCCGACCCGCACCTCGCGGCGGCGCTGACGGCCCTGATGGATGTGACCCTCGCGGTCGACGAGCACGCGCCGTGCGTGGACGCCGAGTGCACTGTGCCGGGCTGCTGCGAGTCGGGCGCGTGAGCGCGGCGTGCGGCTGCGACGAGCCGGAGACTCAGACCGGGGAGGAAGCCGAGGAGGAGCAGGGGCGTCCCTGGTGGCGTGATGCCGGGATCATGGTCCCGGTCTTCTCTGGCGTCGCGTTCTTAACTGGCCTGGTGCTGGAATGGTCGGGGCTGGAGGTCCCGGCGTTGGTGCTGTTCTGGATCGGTCTGCTGTTGGGCGCGTCGACGTTCACCCCGGGCGCGATCCGGAAGCTGTTCAAGGGCAAGCTCAGCATCAGCCTCCTGATGACGATCAGCGCGATCGGCGCGGTCATCCTCGGCTACGTCGAGGAGGCCGCTGCGCTGGCGTTCTTGTACTCGATCGCCGAGGCACTGGAGGACAAGGCGATGGATCGCGCCCGCGGCGGGCTGCGGGCGCTGCTCAAGCTCGTCCCGGAGACCGCCACGATCCGCCAAGGCGGCGCATCGGTCGAGGTCGCGGCCAAGGATCTCGCTGTCCGTCAGTTCATGCTGGTGCGGCCGGGCGAGCGGATCGCGACCGACGGCATCGTCCGGACGGGACGATCCAGCCTGGACACCTCCGCGATCACCGGCGAGTCGATCCCGGTCGAGGTCGAGCCCGGCGACACGGTGTCGGCTGGGGCGATCAACACCGCCGGCGCGCTGGAAGTCGAGACGACCGCTGCGGGCACCGACAACTCGCTGACCACGATCGTCGACCTGGTGGAGAAGGCGCAGGCGGAGAAGGGTGACCGCGCCCGCCTCGCCGACCGCATCGCCCGACCACTCGTGCCCGGTGTGTTGATCCTCGCCGTCCTGGTGGCGGTCATCGGGTCGCTGTTCGGCGACCCGGAGCTGTGGATCACCCGCGCCCTCGTGGTGCTCGTGGCGGCCTCGCCGTGCGCACTGGCGATCTCGGTGCCGCTGACGGTGGTGGCCGCGATCGGGTCGGCGAGCAAGTTCGGCGTGATCATCAAGTCGGGTGCCGTGTTCGAGCGGTTCGGCGTGATCCGCCACGTCGCCGTGGACAAGACTGGCACCCTGACCCGCAACGAGCCCGCCGTCAACGCGGTGCTCACCGCCGACGGAGTGACCGAGGCGCAGGCGCTGGCGTGGGCGGCCGCACTGGAGCAGCACAGCACCCACCCGCTCGCTTCGGCGATCACCGCCGCCGCACCGGGTACGCCTGTGGCCGATGCCGTGACCGAGCAGGCAGGTCACGGCATCGAAGGCACCCTCGACGGCGCGCGAATCACGGTCGGCAGCCCGCGCTGGCTCGACGCCGGGAGTCTCGGCGATCGGGTCGCGGGTCTGGAGGAGCAAGGCATGACGGTCGTGATCGTGCACCGTGACGGCACCGCCGCGGCTGCGATCGGCGTCCGCGACGAGCTGCGCCCCGAGGTCCCCGAGGTGGTCCGCACCCTCGCCGGACAGGGCGTCGAGGTGACGATGCTCACCGGCGACAACGCCCGCACCGCCCGCGCCCTGGCCGCGCAGGCCTGGATCGATGACGTGCGCGCCGAGCTGCGCCCCCAGGACAAGGCCTCAGCGATCGCCGAGCTCGGCGAGAAGAACGGATCGGTCGCGATGATCGGCGACGGCATCAACGACGCCCCGGCCCTCGCGGCTGCGGACATCGGCATCGCGATGGGTGCCACCGGTTCCGATGCCGCGATCGAGTCAGCCGACGTCGCCTTCACCGGCCACGACCTGCGTCTGCTCCCGCGCGCGTTCGACCACGCCCGCCGGGGACGGCACATCATCAACCAGAACATCGTTCTGTCGCTGCTGATCATCACCGTCCTGCTTCCGCTTGCCTTGTTCGGTGTCTTGGGGCTTGCCGCTGTGGTGCTCGTGCATGAGATCGCAGAGGTCGTCGTGATCCTCAACGGCCTGCGTGCCGCCCGGGCCCGGAAGGAGCAGATCTCGTGAAGGTCGAACTGCTCCACATCGTCGACTGCCCGAACACGGCCAGCGCCGAAGCCAACGCACGCGCAGCACTGGATGTTCTCGGACTCACGGCCGTGCCCATCCAATTGGTCACGATTCACACCGAGGTCGATGCAACGAACGCGCAGTTCGCAGGCTCGCCCACGATCCTCGTCGACGGTGTCGACCTGTTCCCAACGACACCGGTTCGTTCGCTGGCGTGCCGGGTTTATGCCACAGGGAAGGGGTTCGCTGGCGCACCTGGTCAGGAGCAGATCGAAGCGGCGCTGCGCGCGAGACTGGATTGACGGCCAGCGGTGAGTGCCATTAGTTGCTCAATTCGGTATTGAGCTCAACGGGGACATGCGGATAACCCGTAGCCGGATGGGCGCGCCGGCGCACCGGCTGATGATGGAGTGAATGTCGAGCGGGTGGGAGGCGATCGTGGACGCAATCGGCCTTTGGCATCCATATGTGCAGTAACTTGAGTGCTGCTGGTGACGAGTCTCTCCTGGTGAAGCCGACGGCCGAGGCGACCGGCACCGTCGCCAGCGACTTCGCCGTCCTCGCTGACCTTGAGGAGGTGTTCAGGATCGCCAGCGCGCCAGAGAACGTCCAGGCGGGCGAAGGCGACGACGGCGAGGGGTGCGTGGCCGGCTCAGGGCTCTGACGTCTTGACAAGCCCCGCGGCCAGGCAACGGACCTTCTCGGCGAGCTCGTCGCGGACCAGGCGCATTCGTTCCTCGCCCTCGATCCCTCGCGCCGAGGGCTCGTCGATCGTCCATGTCTCGATGGTCCCGGCCATCCCCGGCACGGGCTCGACGACGGCCTCGTCGCCGATGACGACGACGCGGTCCGCAGTCTGCAGCATAGTGGGATCGATCGGCTTCGGGTGCTCGTCGGCCATGCTAGCCCCGACCTCGGCGACAGAGGCAGCGGACAAGGCATTGAGCGCTGTCCCGGGGGAGGTGCCGGCCGAGTGCACCCGGACGGAGTCGCCGGCGACCTGGCGCATGAGTGCGGCGGCCATCTGCGACTTGCCTGCGTTCTTGACGCAGACGAACAGGACGGACGGCTTCTTCTCGATCACGATATCTACCTTTGTTCAATAGTTGGTAAGAACGACGTTGAGCTCGTGGACACTTGCCGCGATGTCATCGCGGCCGAGCAGTCCCGGCATGCCGGCGGCTGGCCAACGTCGAGGGTCCAGTGGACGGCGTTCATGTCCACCACTCATCAACAGGGGCGCGCCAGTCGGATCAGCACGACGCGGCTGCGGACTCTGGCCCAGTGGCTGCAAATTCACGCCAACGTTGCTCAACTCGGTGCACGGGGATGGACTCGGCGAAAGCGTCGCGGCAGGTCGAGCAGCAGATCTTCCGGCCATCGGGCAGCAGGCGCGTGGGCGAGCCCACGGCGTTCTGGCGCACGCGTTCGTCCGTACAGACTATCGCATGATCCCGGCACAGCGCTGCGCCGCAGTGCCGGCAGAAGGCGACGGCGGGGACAGAACTCTGCCCGGCCGTTTCGTGTTCCCAGCAGTCCATCTGCCACTCCTTGATTCGATGATGATCTATATGGAATCTACGCGACGCATCGATAGACGTCAATATCATCTGCGCCATCGATACGTCCGACATCAGCGTTAAGTCCTAGCCATCCGAGCGCCGATCTCGGCGACGGCGGGCTTGGCGGTGCGAGCCGCGCCGATGATGGTGGCGGAGGCGAATCCGGTCCAGTCGCCGTAGCCGAGCAATTGCAGCCCGGGGTGGTCGATGCTCCGAGTGCCGTCGGTGGCGGGATGGCCGTTCTCGCGTGTCAGTCCGAGCCCGCTCAGGTGGCCGAGGTGAGGGCGGAAGCCGGTGCACCAGATGATCGCATCGCACTCGTGCTCTCGGCCGTCGTTCCAGGAGACTCCCGTCGGGCTGAGGCGGTCGAACATGGGCGAGCGGTCCAGGACGCCGTGATCGCGCGCCGCCTGCACTGGAGGCACCATGACGATGTCTCCAAGTCCGGCCACACCGTCGTGGTCCCGGCCAGAGCGACGGGCTGCCTCGCGGGCAGTAGCGACGTCGAAGAGTACTCTGCCGTCCACCTCGTCGGGCATGAACAGCGGCGGACGACGCGTCACCCACAAGGTCTCGGCGACTGTGGAGACCTCGGCGAGGATCTGCGCGGCCGAGTTCCCTCCTCCGACGACCACGACCCGTCGGCCGGCGAACATGTCAGGGGAGTCGTAGTCGACGGTGTGCAGCTGCCTGCCGGTGAACGTGTCCTGACCCGGGAAGTACGGCAGATAGGGACTCTGCCACGTGCCAGTGGCACTGATCACCACAGAGGCATTGAGAGAGCCTGCGTCCGTGTCCACGATCCAACGATCATTCTCCCGGCGGACGCTGGTGACGCTGACCGACCGATGCATAGGCAACTCGTAGCGTTCCTCGTATCGTTGGAGGTAGTCCACGACGTGGTCGGCGGTGGGGAACGTCTCGCCGACCTGGGCGGGCATCGACCAACCGGGCAGGGGGCTGTACTGGGCCGGGGAGAACATTCGCAGCGACTGCCAGCCGTGTTGCCAGGCTCCTCCCGGCTGTTCCTGGTCGTCGAGGATGACGAAGTCCAAGCCGGCGCGGCGGAGGAAATATCCCGCGGCGAGACCGGCCTGGCCTCCTCCGATGACGACGACGTCACTCACGCCCGCGCCGGGTCCTGGCCGAGCAGCTCTGCGGTGAGCGTCTCGATCCGAGACCTGATCTCGTCGCGAATCGGGCGCACCGCCTCGATGCCCTGACCAGCGGGATCGTCGAGCTCCCAGTCCTCGTAGCGCTTGCCGGGGAAGTACGGACAGGCGTCACCGCAGCCCATCGTGATGACGACGTCGGAGTCCTGCACGGCCTCGGCTGTGAGCACCTTGGGCTGCTCGGCAGTGATGTCGATCCCCACCTCGAGCATGGCCTCGACAGCGACCGGATTGATCTGCTCGACGGGCATCGACCCGGCCGAGCGAACCTCGATGCGGTCCCCGGCGAGGTGGCGCAGCCAGCCGGCAGCCATCTGGGAACGGCCGGCGTTGTGGACGCAGACGAACAGGACGGAGGGCGTGCGATCGTTCATATCTGTGCTTCTCTCGTTCATTCGGTGGTGAAGGTGGGGAGGAGTCGGCTGACGCGTGTAGCGATGTCGTCGCGGATAGCGGCGAGTCCCTCCGGCGATGCCAGGGCCGGGTCGCCGACAGCCCAGTCTTCGTACCGGACTCCGGGGACGACGGGGCAGGCGTCGCCGCAGCCCATGGTCACCACGACATCGGCGGCGCGAATGGCGTCGTCGGTGAGCGGCTTGGGGAACGCCTCGTCGGCGGCCTCGCGGTCGATCTCGGCGACGAGGTCGCGCACGTGCGGGTGGATGCCCGCCGCCGGGGTCGAGCCGGCGGATCGGGCGACGACCCTGCCCTCGGACAGGCTGCGGGTCAGCGCCGCGGCCAGCTGGGAGCGACCTGCGTTGGCGACGCAGACAAACAGCACCTGAGGCGGTGCGGTTGCTCGGTTGCGGGTGAGGTCAGCCAGTCGCTGCCGAGCGAAGCGTTCGCTCAGGGGCACCAGGTAGCGTGTGATCTTCGCCGACCGGGCCAGCGCCGTGTACGATTCCCGGACGATGCTGGTGACGGTATCCCGCGGCAGCTGCGACGTCGCGTTGGCGAGGTCGGCGGCCAGACGCTCGATGTGCTCGTCCATGCTCTCCAGCTCTGCGGCGGCCGTCGTTTCCGGTTCCATGCTGGGGGCGACGGCCGCCGGTGCGAATCCTTCGAGCAAGGCGGCGACAGCGTCACTTTTCCCTGGCGCGATGCTGTACCAGACCCAAGTCCCACGGCGCTCGGAATCGAGCAGCCCCACTGTCCGGAGGACCTTGAGGTGGTGGGAGACGGTCGGCTGTGAGACGTCGGCGAGGTCGGCGAGATCGCATACGCACGACTCGCCGCGAGGATCGGCTGCGATCGCCGAGAGCATCCGCAGACGCAATGGGTCGGCGAGGGCTTTGAGGGTGCCCGCGAGTGTCGCGGCAACCTCCTGGCCGAGGGCCGTCGAGATCGGCGTCACTTGGGGCAGGCAGTCTTCATCGGGGGCGGCTGGCGTCAGGGCGATGTCGGTCATGACGTTCGTACCTCCTGGTTATAGGGATCGGTGCGGAACCACGCCTTGGCGGCCCAGAGGGAGACGTAGACGAGGCCGACGAGGACGGGCACCTCGATGAGCGGTCCGACGACGCCGGCCAGTGCCTGGCCGGAAGTCGCGCCGAAGGTGCCGATCGCGACGGCGATGGCGAGCTCGAAGTTGTTGCCCGCCGCAGTGAATGCCAGTGTCGTCGACCGTGCATAACCGAGGCCGATGCCTTTGCCCAGCAGCAGGCCGGCGAACCACATGACGGCGAAGTACACCAGTAGCGGCAGAGCGATCCGGACGACGTCCAGCGGCCGGCTCGTGATCTGCTCACCCTGGAGGGCGAACAGCAGTACCACAGTGAACAGCAGCCCGTACAAGGCCCATGGTCCGACCTTAGGAACAAATTTCTCCTCGTACCAGTCCCGGCCCTTGCGCTTCTCACCGATCCAGCGCGAGGCGAATCCCGCGACCAGGGGCACTCCGAGGAAGACGAGGACGTTGAGGGCAATCTGGCCCATCGACACCTCGAGCCCTTGTGTGTCCAGGCCGAGCCAGCTCGGCAGGACGCTGAGGTAGAACCAGCCGAGGACGGAGAACATGACGACCTGGAAGACCGAGTTGATCGCCACTAGCACCGCGGTCGCCTCGCGGTCGCCGCAGGCCAGGTCGTTCCAGATCACGACCATGGCGATGCAGCGGGCCAGACCGACGATGATGAGCCCGGTGCGGTACTCGGGAATGTCGGGCAGGAGCAGCCAGGCCAGGGCGAACATGATCGCCGGCCCGGCGAGCCAATTGAGTACCAGAGAGGAGATGAGGAGCTTCTTGTCGCCGGTGACGGCGGCGACTTTGTCGTAGCGGACCTTGGCCAGGACCGGGTACATCATCACGAGAAGGCCGAGCGCGATCGGCATGGAGATCCCGCCGATCTCCATGTGCGACAGCAACTCCGAGATTCCAGGAATGAATCGTCCCAGAAGGAGGCCTGCGACCATCGCCAGCCCGATCCACAGCGGCAGCCACCTGTCCAGGGTCGAGAGCCGTCGCGTCACAGGGGGTGCAGTGAGAGATGCTTGATTAGACATGCCTCTATATTGAAGGATATCGATTCAATCAGCAAGTCAGTCGTGCTCACCCTCCGAAACCGCGGCTCGCCCATCGCGGTGATCTGCAGCTCCTCGCCATTTTCAGCGTCCGGGCGTCAAGTCAGCTGAAGACCAGTCAAGCAGGTGGGGTCGTCGATGCGGGTCGAAATGTCCTGCTTCGCGATGCGGTCTCCGGTGCTGACCGTGAGCGTCGCGTCAATGCCGCGGGGCAGCCAGAGTCCGACGAATCCGTTGTCGTAAGTCGTGAGTGTTTCATCGAGGATGGTCTTCCCGGACGTCGCCTCGACCACGGTGACGTCGACGTCAGTATTGGCGAGCTCGCCGCGGCAAGTAGTGAGGCTGTGAAAGTAACATTCGTGAGTCTGGCCGCGATATGGGGCGATAGAGACGTAGAATTCGTCTTCTGGCATCGGCAGAGTGGTTTGATTGTTCTGATCGTCGGTCAGGACGAGTTGGTCGGGTTCAATCGAAGCGATGAGTTCAGACGAGCGATCTGCCACCTTCGTTGTGTCGAGGCGCTTGATGATTTCCCGTGCATTCAGTCCGTCTAGATTATGCTCGACCACCAGTGAGTGATCGGATCCTGCGTCAGCGGACGGTTCCGCATCAGCACAGCCGCTGAGCAGGAGGACGGCGCTGGTCGCCAGCGCAGTCATGGTCGCGCAGAGTCTCAGGCGGCTCCTGGAGGGCTGGATCGGAGTAACAATGGCAAGGGGCATGCCCAACTCTTTTCTCAGGTGAAGGTGTTCATGTCGTCAGGTAAGACCTAAAGCAGCCCGATTTCGCCGGTGCCAAGGGCAAGACGAAGCGCAGCGCACGCCTGCCAGGAGACATCGAGAGCCTTGTCTTGACCTGGGGCGCAACCGGTCCGAGGCATCCTGTATTGACGAAATCGGATGGTGTCAGGAGCGTACGAGGCGATTGATGGCGTCGCTGGCTTCCTGGATCTTGGCGATGGCCGCGTCCTCATCGCCTTGCTTGGCGGCGTCGAGCACGCAGTGCTTGAGGTGGTCATCGAGCAGGCCGGTCGCCACTCCCTGCAGGGCGCGGGTCAAGGCGGAGACCTGGGTGAGGATGTCGATGCAGTACTTCTCGTCGTCGATCATCTTGGTGATGCCGCGGGCCTGGCCTTCGATGCGCTTCATGCGGTTGCGGTAACGGTCCTTGTCGCTGATGTAACCGTGCTGGTGCGCCCCGGTCTCATCGGTTGCAGTGTCGGTGTTCATGGGTGTGTCCTTCACTTCTGGTGCTCCAGGACGGAGCGAGTGCTGGCATCTGGGGTGAGGTCGATGCGACGCAGCAGCTGGGCATTGAGCGCGACGACGACAGTGGAGATCGACATCAGGATCGCGCCGACCGACATCGGCAGGACGAACCCGACAGGTGCGAGCACGCCCGCCGCGAGCGGTACAGAGAGCAGGTTGTATCCGGCAGCCCACCACAGGTTCTGCTTCATTTTACGGTATGCGGCACGGGAGAGCTGGATGACCGACAGGACGCTGCGCGGGTCGGAGCTGGCGAGGATGACGCCGGCAGAGGCGATGGCGACGTCTGTGCCTGCCCCGATGGCGATACCGACGTCGGACTGCGCCAGCGCAGGGGCATCGTTGACGCCGTCGCCGACCATCGCGACCCTCTTGCCCTCGTCCTGAAGCGCAGCGACCTTTGCGGACTTGTCCTCGGGGCGGACGCCGGCGAAGACACGGTCGATGCTGAGTTCCCGGCCAACCTCGTTCGCCACGGCCTCGGCGTCGCCGGTGATCATAACGACCTCGACGCCGAGCTCATGGAGGGCGTCGACGGCGTCGCGGGACTCGGGCCGGACCTCGTCGGCGAGCTTGAGGCCGCCGATCACTTGGCCGTCGCGGAGGACGTGCAGGATGATCGCACCCTCGGCCCGCCACGCGTCGGCCGTGTCGACCTCGTCCTGCCCGGTCTCCTCGAGCAGCCGTGGACCGCCGACGCGAATCTCCTGGTCGGCCACGGTCGCGGTGACGCCGACTGCCGGGGAGGAGGAGAACCCACTGGCCGGCTCGAGGGCGAGGCTCTTCTCCTTGGCGGCGGTGACTATGGACCGGGCGAGCGGGTGCTCGCTGTCGGCCTCGGCCGCGGCGGCCAGGGCGAGCACCTCGTCGGAGTCCAGGTCGCCGGTCGATTCGACGCCGGTGACGGTGGGCTCGCCCTTGGTCAGGGTGCCGGTCTTGTCGAAGAGCACCGCATCGACCTGGCGCATGGACTCCAGCGCGAGGCGGTCCTTGACCAGGACGCCGCCGCGGGCGGCGCGCTCGGTGGCGATGGAGACCACCAGCGGGATCGCCAGGCCCAGCGCGTGTGGGCAGGCGATGACGAGGACGGTGATGGTGCGAATGACCGCATCGTCGGGGAGCCCGAAGAGAGTCCAAACGACTGCGGTGATCAGGGCAGCACCGAGGGCGAACCAGAACAGCAGGGCGGCGGCGCGGTCGGCGATGCGCTGGGCGCGGGAGGAGGAGCCCTGCGCCTCGGCGACGAGCCTGTTGATGCCCGCCAGAGCCGTGTCGTCGCCGGTGGCGGTGATCTCCACGCGCAGGCCGGAGTCAGTGGCCACGGTGCCAGCAGTGACGTTCTCGCCTTCGCCGCGGGCGACGGGGCGTGATTCGCCGGTGATCATGGACTCGTCCATATCGGCGCGACCGTCGACGATGGTGCCGTCGGCGGGGACGCTGCCACCGGGGCGGACGACGACGATGTCACCGACGCGGAGGTCGGCGGGGTCGACCGTGACGACGTCGTCGCCCTCGACGCGCTCGGCCTCGTCAGGCAGCAGCGCGGCCAGGGAGTCCAGCGCCGAGGTCGTCTGGGCCAGGGAACGCATCTCGATCCAGTGGCCCAGCAGCATGATGACGATCAGCAGTGCCAGCTCCCACCAGAACTCGAGCTCGTGGTGGACGAGGCCGAGAGTGGCGGCCCAGGAGGCGAGGAAGGCGACGGTGATGCCGAGCGCGATGAGCAGCATCATCCCCGGCTGGCGGCTCTTCAGCTCGCTGACGGCACCGGTGAGGAACGGGGTGCCGCCCCAGGCGTACATGACGGTGCCGAGGACTGCGGCGACCCAGCCTGCCCAGCCGGGCACGGAGTACCCGAGGAGCATGGCGAACATGGGGGAGAACGCGACCACCGGGATGGCGATGACGAGGTTGATCCAGAACAGCCTGCGGAACTGGCCGACGTGGTCGCCGTGGCCCGCATGACCACCATGACCACTGCCGTGATCGCCGTGCCCGGCGTGGTCACCGTGTTCCATGGTGTGGCCGTCGTGCTCGGCGTGCGAGTCGTTAACGTGGCCGGACTCGGTGGTCGCGACACCGTCGTGGTCATGGTGATGGTGATGCGTGGTCGGGTCCGTCATTGCTCTTCGCTTCCCTCGTTCTTCCCCGGTCTTTCCTTCGATCGGGTCGTGTCTCGCCGCGGACCTTGAATGGGCCCGCGGCGACCGGCTCAGGAGGCCGGCTTGATCTCGCTCTCGACGACCCATTTGTGGTTGGTCATCGTCATGCCGTCGGACTCGTAGTCGACCATGTAGACGGTCTGGTCGGTGGAGGAGGCGATGGTGGCCTTCGCGCCCTTCATGCCCTCCATGTGTTCGGCCTCGAGAGTGACCTCGGTGCCGTCGGCCAGACGCTGGTCTCCGGCGTCCTTGATCTCTTCCTGCACGACCCACTTGTGATCCTTGACCGGATTCCCGCCGGTGGTGGGCGTGAAGTTCACCGCGTAGGTGTAGGTGTCGAACGCGCCGGCGATCGTGGCGTTTGCGCCGTCCATGCCCTCCATGTGTTCGGCGGTGAGCGTGACCTCGGTGCCGGCCGGGTACTTCGGCGACGCAGCCTTCTCGATGCCCTCGGGGGCGGGGCCGCCGTCCATCGGATGCTCCATCCCGCCGCTGTCAGAACTGCTGCCACTGCTTCCGTGGCCCTCGTGCTGGCTGGTCGATGAGGGGGTCGCTTGGTCCTGGTCTCCTCCGTTGCTGCAGCCGGTGAGCACGAGTGCTCCGCCGAGCACTCCTGCGGCGACGGTGGTCATGAGGCGCTTGCGCATAAAGTCTCCTATTCATTCTGGCCCGATCAACATTATACCCCTCTGGGGTATCGGTCAAATATCGATCGGCGGGCGTGGAATCGCTCAGCTACGATCCAGTCGACCCGGGGCGGCAGCAGTGATGCTGCAGCCCCGGGTCGTCGAAGGATCAGGCCATGTTGGCGGCGTACTTGGCTGGATCGGAGTCGAAGGTCGGTCCGCAGCCTGGGCAGCAGAGCCAGAAGCGCTGCCCGTAGTAGTCGCGGAATAGGCCCTTTTCTTCGGCGTCCTGCTTGTTGACCGGATTGCCGACCATGACGGGGCAGGTGGTCATGTCGTCGTCGCTTCCTTCGACGAGAAGGTTATCGCGATGTCCGGAATCGGCGGCGGGGTTCTCTGCGCCGATCATGCCGCCGCAGCTGGAACCATCGCTGACAGGTTCCTCGGCGGCGGATGCCTTGGCTGCGGGGGAAGTGCTGCAGCAGCTGGTGGATGCCTGGTCTTCGTTGCTCATTCTCGGTGAATGCCTTTCGTGTGTTCGGATGATGATCGGTTCTGCGGCGTCACTGCTTGGCGACGCTGCGGAACCCGCGCAGGCGGAGGCTGTTTCCGACGACGAAGACGCTGGAGAACGCCATCGCCGCGCCTGCGAGCATGGGGTTGAGCATGCCCAGCGCTGCGACCGGGATGGCCGCGACGTTGTAGGCAAACGCCCAGAACAGGTTCGACTTGATCGTGCCCAGGGTCCTGCGGGAGAGCCGGATCGCGTCGAACGCGGCCATCAGGTCCCCGCGCACGAGCGTGATGTCGGAGGCCTCAATGGCGACGTCGGTGCCGGTGCCCATCGCCAGGCCCAGGTCGGCCTGGGCCAGCGCCGGGGCGTCGTTGACGCCGTCGCCGACCATCGCGACGACCTTCCCCTCGCCCTGCAGGCGGGTGACGACGTCGACCTTGTCCTTGGGCAGAACCTCGGCGATGACCTTCTCGATGCCGACCTCGGCGGCGATCCGCCGGGCGACGGCCTCGTTGTCGCCAGTGAGCAGGACCGGGGTGAGGCCGAGACCCTTCAGGCCGGCGATGGCCTCGGCGCTGGTGGGCTTGACGGCGTCGGCGACGACGAGGATCCCGCGGGCCTGTCCGTCCCAACCAACGGCGACGACAGTCTTGCCCTCGTCCTCGGCTGCGGCCTTGGCGGCGGCGACATCGGGGGAAAGGTGCTGAGACCAGTCGGCCAGCAGGGACTCCCGGCCGACGAGCACGCCGCGGCCGTCGACGACTCCCTGGACGCCCTTGCCCTCGATGTTCGCAAAGTCCTCGGGCGTGGGCAGCGGCCCGACCTTCTGGACTGCTCCCTTGGCGATGGCCTGGGCGATCGGGTGCTCGGAGGCGTCCTCCAACGCGCCTGCCAGGCGCAGCAGCTCGGTGCGGTCGACGCCGGGCTCGGTGATCGCCTCGACCAGGGTCATTTTGCCGGTGGTGACGGTGCCGGTCTTGTCCAGCACCACAGTGTCGACCTTGCGGGTGGATTCGAGGACCTCGGGGCCTTTGATGAGCACGCCCATCTGCGCGCCGCGGCCGGTGCCGACTAGCAGTGCGGTGGGGGTGGCCAGGCCGAGGGCGCAGGGGCAGGCGATGACGAGGACCGCGACCGCTGCGGTGAAGGCGGCGGAGACGGGGAATCCGGCACCGAGCCATGCGCCGAGGGCGATGACGGCGATAGCGATGACGATCGGGACGAACACGCCGGAGATCCGGTCGGCCAGGCGCTGGACCGCGGCCTTGCCGGTCTGGGCGTCCTCGACGAGTTTGGCCATCTGCGCCAGTTGGGTGTCCGATCCGACGCGGGTGGCGCGGATGACCAGGCGGCCGCCGGCGTTGACGGTCGCGCCCGTGACCGGGTCGCCAGCGACGACCTCGACCGGCACGGACTCTCCGGTGAGCATAGAGGCGTCCACGGCCGATGTCCCGGATACGACGGTGCCGTCGGTGGCGATCTTCTCGCCGGGGCGGACGACGAATTCGTCGCCGACGGCCAGCTCGGAGGTCGGGATCTTGACCTCGGCCCCGCCGCGCAGGACCGAGACTTCCTTCGCGCCGAGCTCGAGGAGAGCGCGCAGTGCGGCACCGGCCTGGCGCTTGGAGCGCTTCTCGAAGTAGCGGCCGGCCAGGATGAACATCGTCACCCCGGCGGCGGCCTCGAGGTAGATGTTGCCCGCGCCGTCGGACGGAGCGATGGTGAATTCGAAGGGATGTGTCATCCCCGGGGTGCCGGCGGTGCCGAGGAACAGGGCGTAGAGCGACCACAGGAACGCCGCGGTCGTGCCCATGGAGATGAGGGTGTCCATGGTCGCGGTGCCGTGGCGCAGGTTGGTCCAGGCCGCCTTGTGGAACGGCCAGGCCGCCCACACGATCACCGGTGCGGCCAGGGCCAGAGAGGCCCACTGCCAGTAGGTGAACTGGAGCGCGGGAACCATGGCCATGGCGATCACCGGGACGGTGAGCACGATCGCGCCGATGAGGCGGTGCTTGAGCGATGTCAGTTCGGAGTCGGGAGCTTCGCCGTCGTTGCCGGTCGGGCCCGATGACGTCGCGTCCTTGGGCTTGGGCATGGCGGCGGTGTACCCGGTCTTCTCCACCTCGGCGACCAGCAGGGCGGGGTCGTAGCCGGCGGGCACGGTGACCTTGGCCTTCTCGGTGGCGTAGTTGACCGTGGCGGAGACGCCGTCGAGCTTGTTGAGCTTCTTCTCGATCCGGTTCGCGCAGGAGGCGCAGGTCATCCCGCCGATCTCGAGTTCGATGCCGGCGTCCGCGACCAGCGGCGTTTCGGTGTTCGTTGCAGCTTGGGTGCTCACTGCAAGTCCTTTCCTGTTGCTTCTTTCGTCGACGGACTGGCCCTTTAGGGGGTCAGTGGCCGCCCGAATGCGATTCATCGTCTGCCTGGTTACCGTCGCCGTGCCCGGCGTCGAGCACGAATTCGGCGGTGCGGACCTGCCCGTCGACCTGGAAGTCCAGGTACAGCAGGTACCGGCCGGCGGTGGGGACCTCGGCGGCGAAGCCGACGTCTGGTCCTCCGGTCGATCCCGCCTGGGGCTCTTCGCCGGCGGGGTGAACGTGCAGGTAGGCCAGATCGCCCTCTCGCAGCGCGACCAGGTGGCCGTACGCGCCGAGGTAGGGCTGGAGTGCGGTGACCGGCTTGCCGTTGCGCTCTACGGTGGCTGTCAGTTCGCTCGTGCTTCCGGCGGCGAGGTCACCATCGAGGGTGACGGTGTACCCGTCGACCTCGACGGTGCGCGAGACAGTCGCTTCGACCGGGGCGTAGTCGCCGGCGACCTCGACAGCGCGGGTGAGCGTGACCCCCTCGGCGTCCTGCCCGGCTGTGAAGTCGGCGTAGACGCGGTAGGTTCCCGCCTCGTCCCAGCTCCACGATGACTCCGACCAGGTGCCGGTGGCCTCGTCCAAGTCCGGGTGCACGTGGCGGAACTGCGTCCCGTCGGTGCGCACCACGATCAGGTGCAGATCCTTCTCATGGGTCGTCGTGTACTCCGTCACCGGCTGCCCGTCCTCATCGAGGATCCGGAAGCTCAGCGTGCCGGCATCATTGGTGCCCGAGGGGGCCGTGACGGGGGAGAGGATGTAGCCGGCAGCGCTGGCCGAGACGCCGTTCATCGCGTGCTCCTTGTTTTGCTCCTCCGTGTCGCTGTGACCCTCGCCGTGGGCGTTCGAGTCGCTGCTCTTGGCCCAGGCGGTCACGACGCTGTCGGGGACGGCGACGCCGGCGAGCCCGAAGGCTGCGCCGAACGCCACCACCAGCCCAGCGCCGTAGGCCGCGAGCCTGACTGGTGCCTTCATCAGACCCGGACCGCCGTGTAGCCGGCTTCCTCGACAGCGGCCAGGACCTTCGCGTCGTCGACCTCGTCGGAGGCGGAGACGACGAGCTTGCCGGTCTGTGCGCTGACCTGGATGTCGGTGACACCGGAAATCTCGCTGACCTCCTCGCGGACCGACATCTCGCAGTGCCCGCAGGTCATGCCCGTCACCTGGTATTCGTTCGCAGCCATCGGATAGCCTCCTCAATCTGGGTACCCCCGGCGGGTACCTATGTGAGTGCAACCGTATACCCCTTGAGGGTATTCCTGCAAGGCGGGCCGGACTCGCCGGTGAATGGTCCCGCCGCGTCGAAGGGATACGCCTCCGGGGTATGCTTTGGGTGTGGAGACCGTGACCGATGAACCCCGCCGCAGCCGGCACTGGCTTCAGCTGGTCGTTCTTGCGGCGCTGCTGATCACGGGTCTTCTCGGCATGCACGCGCTGGTCGGCGGGCCGGCAGCGGCGACGACCTCCACGGCGTCGCCTGCTCACGCATCCTCGTCTTCTCCCGGCATGACGGGCATGACGACTACCGCCTCCATGTCGAGCGCGTCCGGAGCACAGGGCCTGGTGCGCGGCTCCGGCGGCTGCGCAGACGCCATGAACAGCGGCGACTCCACCTGTGTCTCCGCGCCTACGGCCGAGAGCATTCCGGCCCTCCCCGTTCCGTCCGTCGCGGCTGTGCCCACACCCGTCTCTGCGCCCATGCCGGCTCCGCCGTCCGAGACGCCTCGCCGGTTCGCGCTGACGCATCTGGAGCTGTCGATCTACCGAACGTGAGCATTGAGGAGCGCCGATGCGGCGCTCCTCAGCCAGCAATCTCGGCGGGTTCACGACCCTGCCGTGCCTGCCACGACACCGTGTCCAAAAACGCTGGCCCTTCTTCCGAGGCCAAGCAGCCCTGCGCCTCCGACCACCCATGATCGTCGAGCGCGCAGGCGCGATCTCGTGGCCCCGTTCACCATCGACACAGAAGGACATCACCCATGCACTCCACCCTGAACCGCAGGCAGTTCCTGTCCGTCAGCGCACTGACGCTGACCGCCGCCGGCCTCGCCGGATGCAGCACCACTACCACCAAGACAACCTCGTTCGTGAGGCCCACCAGCGCTGCGGTCACCGCCGCGGAGGCGAAGCGACGCAGCACCGGTACCGTCGTGCAGCGCGCGCTGACTGCCGAACCGGTCACCCTCGACCTCGGCGGGAAGACCGCGAAGACCTGGGCCTACCGGGGAGCCTCGGCGGCCCAGCCGCTGCGCGGCAACGTCGGCGACACCCTGAAAGTCGCCTTCACCAACGATCTCCCTGACCCGACCAGCGTCCACTGGCACGGACTGGCGCTGCGCAACGACATGGACGGAGTGCCGAGCCTCACCCAGGATGCCGTGAAGCCCGGCGGGTCGTTTGATTACGAGTTCACACTGCCCGCATCAGGCACGTTCTGGTTCCATCCCCACGTCGGCACGCAACAAGACCGTGGCCTGTATGCGCCGCTGATCATCGATGACCCGAACGAGAAGGGCGACTACGACAAGGAATGGGTCATCGTCCTTGATGACTGGCTCGACGGCGTCACCGCGACGCCGGACGAGGTGATGAAGCAGCTCGGCCAGGGAATGATGGACCACGATAGTGGGGGACACGGTGACATGGAGATGGGCCCGATGCGAATGGGCAACACCCTCATGGGCGCGACCTCGCCTCTGCTCGGCGGCGACGCAGGCGACGTCTACTACCCCCTCTACCTGATCAACGGCAAGCCCGCCAATGACCCGCAAACCTTTGCCGCCAAGCCCGGAGAGCGGATCAGGCTGAGGATCATCAATGCTGGCGGCGACACCGCTTTCCGCTTTGGCGTCACCGAGCACGAGATGACGATCACGCACTCCGACGGATTCCCCGTCAAACCCCTCAAGGCAGAGAGCCTCGTTCTTGGAATGGGGGAGCGCTACGACGCGATCATCACCGCCGGCGACGGCGCATTCGCAGTCATCGCCGAAGCCCTAGGGAAGCAGAACCAGGCCCATGCTGTTCTGCGCACTGGGTTGGGAAGCGCGCCCGCGAAGGACGTGAAGCTGCCCCAGCAGAAGACCCCCGCCACCGCGGACATCCTCAAAGCAACCAGTTCAGTCGCTCTGCCGAAGCGCGCCGTCGACCGCACTCTCTCACTCGAGCTGACCGGTGGCATGGAGAAATACGACTGGGCGATCAATGGCAAGCGCATGAACATGGACAAGCCGATGCGCGACGCCCTCGGCATCGTCGAAGGGGAGCGGGTCGCCCTCGAGTTCAAGAACTCGACGACGATGTGGCATCCGATGCATCTGCACGGGCACACCTACCAGCATCCAGGGGGAGGGCCGCGCAAGGACACCTCGATCGTTGTTCCCGGCACAACGTTGCGGGTCGAGTTCGATGCCGACAATCCCGGACGGTGGCTCTCGCACTGCCACAATGTCTACCACGGGGAAGCCGGGATGATGACGACGATCGCCTACCAGGTCAACTGAAGCATCGGGGCCGCGAACCTCTTCGGGTGCGCGGCCTGCGACTCAGTTGCGCGGACAAGACGTATGCGTCGTTCGGGAGAAACGATCCAATGCCCCCGACGCGGCGCATCGGAGCAGGCAGTGCAGCACGCGCCGCGCCGTCGGTAAGTGTCGGACAGTGTCGATGGTGGTTCTGAGCGTGGTCATCGTGTCTCCTTCGGCGTGGTTCGGCGGCCTCGTCGCGGGGCGGTTCTGCCGTCTTCTCGGTGTACCTATGGCGGGTGTCGGCGTTCGTGTCCGGCGGACTCATCCGTCCGCCGGACACGAAGGGTCGAGGATGCGTCACGACTCCTGAGCGGGTTCCTTCTCGGCGTCGTCGTGGGCCTGCCCGGTGGGGCGGATATGGCGCAGGCCGACGGCGGCGATGATCGCGGCGACGGCAGCGATGACGGCGGAGGTGATCCCGGCGGCCTTGAGTCCGCTGGTGAAGGCCTGTTGGGCCGCGGTCGTCAGTGCCTCTCCGATGTCACCCGGCAGCTGCCCGGCGGCGTCGATGGCCCCGTCGATTCCGGTCTCAGCCGCGGCCGCGGCCTCCGGTGGCAGCCCATCGGGCAGGGAGCCGGAGATCTGGCTGCGGTAGGCGGCGATCCCGATGCTGCCGATGACCGCGACGCCGAGGGAGATCCCGAGGTCATTGACGGTCGTCGCGAGCCCGGAGGCACCGCCGGCCTTCTCCGGTGGGACCGAGCTTACGACCAGGTCCGTGGTCAGCGCCATGGACGGCGCGACCCCGGGGTAGGTGACGACGAAGCTCGCGATCACCAGCGCGAGGCCGGTGCCGGCGTCGAGCTGGGTGAACAGGATGTAGCCGACGACCTGGGTGAGTAGTCCGACGGCGATCACGTTGCCCGGCCGGAACCTTCGGGCGAGCATCGGCGAGAGGGTCGAGACGACGATGAGGACTGCCGCGGCGGGCAGGATTGACAGCCCGGCCTGCATGGGCGAGAGCCCCTGGACCTGCTGCAGGTACTGGGTGAACAGCGAGTACACCCCACCCAGCGCCGCGGCCGAGAGGAGGAACACCGCAAGTGCTCCGCTGACGGTGCGGTTGGCGAACAGCCGCACGTCAAGCAGGGGCTGGGTCGCGCGCAGCTGCCGGATCACGAACCACAACCCGACCAGTGCTCCGGCGATCAGCAGGCCGATCGACGGACCGGCCGGCTCCTGGGTGGCGAAGCGCTTGACGCCGTAGATGATGGCCAGCAGCGAGGCGACCAGGAGCAGTGCGCTGAGCAGATCGATCTTCGCGGTCGGATCCTTGTGCTCAGGCAGCAGCAGCGGCGCGCCGATGGCCACCAACGCCATCACGGGCACCGCGACCAGGAACGTCGCCTGCCAGCCGAAGACTTCCAGCAGCAGTCCGGACAGCAGTGGTCCGAGGGCGACGCCGGCGGAGATCCCGCCGGCCCACACGCCGATCGCGACGCCTCGCGCCTTCGGGTCGGCGAAGAGCACGAAGATCAGTCCCAGCGTGGACGGGAGCATCATGGCTCCTCCCACGCCGAGGACGGCGCGCCAGGCGATCATCAGCTCGGGACTGGTCGTCAACGCCGCAGCGATGGACACCGACGGAAGCAGCATCGACGCCGGACCGCTGAATTGGCGGTGACAGGGGCTATCGAAGCATGTCTCAGTACGTTCTGCGTCAGCTCGCAGAAGCCTGATCGCAGGAGACGACGCCTGAGCGGCGACTTCGCCGCACCAGGTTGCGCTATGAGTCTCCGACTCGCGGTAGTCGGTTCGGGCTGAGGCGCTGAACCGGGACACTTCGAAGGCCGGTGGGATTCTTCCCACCGGCCTTCGTCGTGCCCGGACGCGTGTGACGATGCCGTTGATCGAGCATCCCTCACCGTTCGTGTCACGTCCTCCATGCAGTTCGGCATCCGTCACCGTTCGTGACAGATCGCCTCGTTGCAGCGGTGCGCTGTGCGGCGAAGGGTGAGGGACGGTCGCTGTCGTGCGGGATTGTCAGGGAGCGTGAGCGCGTCCGCGGGAATCCGTGCGCTGGTGGTCGGCCGCCTCGGCGTGGGTGGGGGTGGGCGCGAATGCGACCATCACTCATCGGCAGTCACTGAACACCGTGCTGCAACGGGGTGGTGTGCCACGAACGGTGAGGGGTGCGTTCGCAATGGTGTGAATTGCCGGCGCCGAGGCGGTGCGACGGGAAGACTGAGGGGTACTGCAGCGCGGAGATATGCCGCGAAAGGTGAGGGACGCATCGGTGAGAGATAGGATGGGGCGCATGGAATCTGTCCGCCAACGATGTCGTCAGAACTGAGGCCGCATGACCTTTCTCGAATCCCTCGGCTCGCCTGCCGATCTGCGTCGACTCGACGCATCGGAATGCGAAGTGCTGGCCAAAGAGATCCGTGACTACCTCATCACGACCGTGTCCGGCACAGGCGGACATCTGGGCCCCAACCTCGGCGTCGTCGAACTGACGATGGGCCTCCACCGCATCTTCGACTCGCCACGCGACACGATCATCTTCGACGTCGGCCACCAGACGTATGTGCACAAACTGCTCACCGGCCGCCGCGAGGAGTTCTCCACCCTCCGACAGCGCGACGGCCTCTCCGGCTACCCGAACAGGTCCGAGAGCGAGCACGACGTCGTCGAGAACTCCCACGCCTCGGCCTCCCTGTCCTGGGCCGACGGCATCGCCAAGGCCCGCCAGCTCACCGGTGAGCGAGACCGCCACGTCGTCGCCGTCATCGGCGACGGAGCCCTGACCGGGGGAATGGCCTGGGAAGCGCTCAACACCATCGCCGCCGACACCTCCACCCCGCCGAGGCGGCTGGTCATCGTCGTCAATGACAACGGCCGCTCCTACGCCCCGACCGTCGGCGGATTCGCCGCCCACCTCGACGAACTGCGCACCACCTCGAGCTACGAGAAGCTCCTGAGCTGGGGCAAAGAGACTCTGCGCCAATCCGGTCGCCCCGGTCGCGCCGCCTACAGCGCCATCCACGGCGTCAAACGCGGACTCAAGGACATGGTCAGCCCGCCCGAGACCGGAATGTTCGACGAACTCGGCATCAAATACCTGGGCCCGGTCGACGGACACGATCTGCCCTCGGTTGAAAAAGCCCTGCAGCTGGCCAAACAGTTCGACGGCGGCCCCATCATCGTCCATATGATCACGCAGAAGGGCCACGGATTCGACCCGGCCGTCAACGATGACGCCGACCAGTTCCACTCCGTCGGCGTCATCGACCCCGTCACCGGGAGATCGACGCCCTCGAAATCCACGTCATGGACCTCAGTCTTCGGCACCGAGATCTGCGAACTCGCCGAAGAGCGCGAGGACATCGTCGCCATCACCGCGGCCATGCTCCTGCCCGTGGGATTGGCGAAATTCGCCGAGGAATTCCCACACCGCGTCTTCGACGTCGGCATCGCCGAACAGCACGCTGTCGCCTCCGCCGCCGGTCTGTCCTATGGCGGACTCCACCCGGTCGTGTGCATCTACTCCACGTTCCTCTCCCGCGCCTTCGACCAAGTGCTCATGGACGTCGCCCTCCACCGCCAGGGCGTGACCTTCGTGCTCGACCGCGCCGGAATCACCGGCCCCGACGGAGCCAGCCACCATGGAATCTGGGACATCGCGATGCTGCGCGTCGTCCCCGGACTGCGCCTGGCCGCACCCCGCGATGCCGCCCGACTGACCGAAGAGCTCCGCGAAGCCGTGACCGTCGAAGACGCCCCGACCGTGGTGAGATTTCCCCGCGGCGGCGTCGGTGCCGACATCCCGGCGCTGAGGCGGCTCGACGACGGCGTCGACATCCTCCGTGAGGGACCGGCCGGGTCCGAATCCCATGTGCTCATCGTCTCCGTGGGACCCTTCGCCAGGTTGGCCGGTGACGTCGCCGACCGCCTGGCCGAACACGGACTGAACGCGACGATCATCGATCCCAGATGGGTGCTGCCCGTACCCGAATCCGTCATCGACCTCGCCGCCGACCACAGTCTGGTTGCCGTCATCGAAGACGGAGTGAAGATCGGCGGTGTGGGTTCACAGGTCCGCTCCGACCTGCGCGAAGCCGATTCGCGGATCGGGGTGCTCGAACTCGGCGTGCCTGATGAGTTCCTGCCGCAGGGGACACGTGAAGAGATCCTCGCCGAGGTGGGCCTCGACGTCGACACGATCCTGTCCGAAATCCTCAAGGCCCTGCCCGCCGAGGTGGCCGATCGAGCCGATCAGAGTTCCCGCCGCGCGGTGTGAGTTCGGGCTCACAGGGGCGACGGAGGACAGAAGTTCGACCCTTGGGACTTGAGCGTGAGTTCAGGCCTGGGGGAGTCCGGCCAAGGCCTTCTGCAGCTCGGGAGCACTGAGCTCGACCTGCCAGGGCCGTGCCCCCGCCTCGGCGAGGTAATCCTCGACATCGACGTTCGACTCCGCAGCCAGGGACTTCACGATTGCCGGCTGGAGGAGCACATCATGGGGGATCGTCAGCTCGTCGGAGAGCTCCGACATTGCGGCCTTGAGCGCCGCCACCCGCTCCTTGAGCTCCGCCGGGTTGAACGCGCTGCGCTTCGACCGTCCGCGTTCGAACCGTCCCGGCAGCTCTTCGGCACCCAACCGGGAGGCCTTGCGGTAGGCACGGAAGAGCCGGGCCGCCTCGGCGCGAGAGAGCCGGCGCCACTGCGCCAGGATGTCATCGCTGGACTTCACACCGGACTGGGCGAGGGCGACGAGCTCACGATCGCGCAGGATCTTCGTGGGAGCCAGATCGGCTTCACGGGCCATGGAATCCCGCGCCTGCCAGAGCTCGCGGACTCGGGCGATGTCGCGGCGGGACCTGATCTTCGAGAGTCCATGCGTGCGTCGCCACGGCTCATCGAAATGCTTCGGGGTGAAGTCGAGCAGGTGCGCGAACTCCTGCTGCGCAAATTCCCACCGGTCCAAGTCGAGAAGCTGCTGGTGGAGGATATCGCGGATCGGCAGGAGCACCTCGACGTCGAGGGCGGCATAGTTCAGCCACTCCTTCGGCAGCGGACGCGTCGACCAGTCGGCGGCCGAATGCTCCTTAGCCAGTCGCACCCCCAGGGTGCGTTCGGCGACTGCGGCCAGACCGAACTTCTCCCACCCGAGCAGCCTGGCGGCCAGCTCGGTGTCGAACAGAGCGGCCGGGCGCATTCCGCGCTCCTGCAGGCACGGCAGGTCCTGCGTCACCGAATGGATGACCCACTCGTCGGAGCCGAGAGCCGGGTTGAGGTCGCTGAGGTCACCGAGCGTCTCGGAATCGAGGAGGAAGGTGCCCGCACCTTCACGTCGCAGCTGGACGAGGAAGGCGCGCTGCCCGTATCTGATGCCGGAAGCACGTTCGGCGTCGATGGCGATCGGACCCTGGGCGGCGGCCAGACTGGCGATCGAGGTGGAGAGGTCCTCTGGTGTGTCGACGACGTCGGGGATGCCGTTCGCGGGTGTTTCCAAAAGCGGTAGTTCAGTTGTCATCGACGGCGCCCGGGCAGGGCTGTGACTCCTTCAGGAAGTGGTGGCAGTCCGGCGACTGTGCTGAGCAGATCGATCCAGGCCTCGAAGTGATTGCCGATCAGATCCGGCTCGTCAATCACGGGTGTCCACGAGGCGCGCAGCTCCAAGTCTATCGTGGCCGGGCGATCGGCCAAGGTGCCGAAGCTCTCGGACAGCACCCGTGTGGTCGTCCCGCCGGCGGCGAGCACCTGGCAGTCGTTGGCATCGAGGGCATCCTCGAGCCAGCTCCATGCCACATGCCCGAGCATCGTCTCGTTGCCGAGTTCGTGTTCGAGTTCGGCGCGGATATAGGAGACGACCCGGAACGAGCCTTCCCACTCCTCGGGTGCGGCGGGATCGAAGAGGACGACGATACGGCCGGTGGCGAGTTCGTCGATGGCCTCGCCGCTGGCCCGCAGAAACGTCTCATCGGCGCTGACCTCGGCCCCGAGCGCATAGGAGTAGGGCGCCAGACGGGCCGGGGCGGGAATCTCGGAAATCGACACGTTGTTCGTGCTGCGCGCCTGACGCAGCACCGACGTCACGGCGGAGAACTCCGCCGGAATGCGATTGAGAGGTGAGGTGTTGACCACAATTGCCACGATAGATCAGCCGTGCGGACAGAGGAATCATCCACGCCGAGGCGGCCCCGGACAATCCGTCGGATCGTGTCCTCGGCCGGATGCTGAGACGGCAAGACGGCCCGTCTTGAAACCGACGACGAGTGGGCATGAGCGATCGAAGAATGGGAAGATGGCCCCATGACATCACCCCTGTTGGCTGCCCTGCGTTCGGAGCCGGTTTCGCACACTCCCGTCTGGTTCATGCGGCAGGCCGGCCGCTCCCTGCCTGAGTACCGCAAGCTGCGCGAAGGCACTCAGATGCTCGATGCCTGCCGCGACCCCGAGATGGTCTCCGAGATCACCCTCCAGCCGGTCCGCCGCCACGGCGTCGACGCGGCCATCTTCTTCTCCGATATCGTCGTCCCGCTCCAGGCCGCCGGAGTCGAGGTGGAGATCGTTCCCGGCGTCGGCCCGGTCATCGCCTCCCCGGTGCGCTCCCGCGCCGATATCGACGCCCTGCCCGAACTCGACGCCGCCGACATCCCGGACATCGCCGAATCGATCCAGCGGGTGACCGCCGAACTCGGCGAGGCCACCCCGCTCATCGGCTTCGCCGGTGCTCCGTTCACCCTGGCCAGCTACCTCATCGAAGGCGGGCCGAGTAAGAACCACGAGAAGACGAAGTCGCTCATGGTCTCCGACCCCGAGGCGTTCTCGGCCCTGCTGAGCAAGCTTGCGACGATGTCGGCGACCTTCATCGACGTGCAGCTGAACGCCGGTGCCAAGGCCTTCCAGCTCTTCGACTCCTGGGCCGGCTACCTCGCTCGGGAGGACTACGAGAACCACGTCCTCGAACACTCCACCGCAGTCTTCGACGCATTGTCCGGACACGACGTGCCCAGCATCCACTTCGGCGTGCAGACCGGTGAGCTGCTCGGCTCCATGGCACAGGCCGGATCGACGACCGTCGGCGTCGACTTCCGCGTCGACCTCGCCGATGCCGCCACTCGCGTCAATCCCGGTCAGGCACTCCAGGGCAACCTGGACCCGGCCCTGCTCTTCGCCCCGTGGGAGGCGCTGTCGGCCCGCGTCGAGGCGATCGTGCGCAAGGGACTCGAACTCGACCGCGGATTCGTCTTCAACCTCGGCCACGGCGTCCTGCCCGACACCGACCCCGAGGTGCCCGGACGCGTCGTCGACCTCGTGCACCGCGTCTCGGCCGAGATCCTCGGCAGCCGCGGCTGATCGAATGTCTCAGATCACCGTCGTCGGAGGAGGGATCTCCGGCCTCGTCGCCGCCTATCGTCTCTCCGCCGACCACCGAGTGACCGTGCTGGAATCAGGCGACCTCCTCGGCGGCTGTCTGAAAGCGACCACGCTCGATGGCGGCGTGCCCGTGGGCATCGACTCAGGAGCCGAAGCGAGCCTCAACCGACGTCCGGAGACCAAGATCCTGGCCGCCGAACTCGGCCTCGCCTCGGTGTTCCCCTCGACCCGGCACAGTTCGCAGGTGCTCAGTCGAGGAAGCCTGCACGCGATTCCCAAACGGACGATCATGGGGGTGCCCGCCGAAGCGGCCGAGGTCGAATCCCTCATCGGCACCGAGGCGGCCGCTCGCTTGGCGGCCGAACGGATCACCCCGCCGATCGAGGGTGATGACGTCTCGCTGGGGGACTTCCTGTCCGAGCGCCTCGGCGGCGCCATCGTCGACGAACTCGTTGATCCGCTGCTCGGCGGCGTCTACGCCGGTCGCTGCCGGGACCTGTCCCTGGCCGAAACGGTGCCCGCGCTGCTGCCCGCTGCGATCGAGGGCACCTCGGTGCTCGACCTCGTCGCACGGCTCCTCGCCGCCCGCGATGCCCAGACCGCGTCGACAGGGAACCCGGAACCGGTGTTCATGAGCTTCGAAGGCGGAATCAACCGCCTCATCCCGGCCCTGCACGAGGCGATCGTGCTGGACGGCGGGACGGTCCGCCTCGGCGCCGGTGTCACCGGGATCGACCGCGACGGCGAAAGGTGGATCGTCCGCGGTGAGGGGGACGACATCGAATCCGATGGGCTCGTTCTCGCCACGCCCGCGCATGTGACTGCCGGGCTGCTGAGGTCGGTGGCCCCGGAATCGGCGAGCCGCCTCGGCGAGATTCCCTATGCCTCCACCGCCTTGGTCGCCGCCCTCGTCGACCTCGGGGGAGTCGAACTGAAGGGTTCGGGGTTCCTCGTCCCCGCGACCGAGGGCACGTTCATCAAGGCCTCGACTTTCGTGTCGAACAAATGGCCGTGGACGGCCGACCATATCCCCGCGGGGACGGCCCTGGTGCGGATGAGCATCGGACGCTTCGGCGACGGACCCGAGGTCTGGAGCAGGTTCTCCGATGAGGAGATCGTCGAACGTGCCTTCGCCGATTGGCAGACGATCACCTCCCGTCCGGAGTCGCAGCTGCTGGGCTCGGTAGTGCAGCGCTGGAACTCCGCGCTGCCGCAATACCTGCCCGGCCACGCCGGACGCATCGCCGCCATCGACGCAGAGATCGCGTCGCTGCCCGGCCTCGAACTCGCCGGATCCGCCTATGGGGGAGTCGGCATTCCCGCCTGCATCGCCCGCGCGGACGCCGCGGCCCGGAGACTGAACCGACGCGCAGACGACCACCGTGACACTTCAGAATGAAGAGAAGACAGAAGGAGCAGATATGAGCGAATTCACTCAGCCCACCGACGCCCAGATCGAGGAAGCGAACGAGCAGACGCGGTATATCGCCTACTCCGTCTTCGCCTCTGCCGGAGAACTCGGCGATGCCGACCGGAGAGAACTCGCCGATGAGCTGCATGCGGCTCTCGGGCCCCTGAAGCAACGTGGTCTGATCGTGCGCGGAATCTACGACGTCTCCGCCCTGCGCGCCGATGCCGACGTCATGTTCTGGTACCACGCCCCCGAGATCGAAGTCGTCCAAGCCGCGTACTCGGCGATCCGCCGCAGCCTGGTAGGCGGAGTGCTCGAACCAGTGTGGTCCGTCGTCGGAATCCACCGCCCTGCGGAGTTCAACAAGGCGCACCTGCCCGCTCTGCTGACCGATCCCGAACCCGGCGATTACATCTGCGTGTACCCGTTCGTGCGGTCCTACGACTGGTACCTCCTCGACCCCGCCGAACGAGCGAAGATGCTGCGCGACCACGGTATGGCCGCCGCCGGGTACAAGGACATCAAGGCGAACACGATCGCCTCCTTCGCCCTCGGCGACTACGAATGGCTGCTGGCCTTCGAAGCCGCCGAGCTCCATCGCATCGTCGACCTGATGCGCGATCTGCGCAACACCGAGGCGCGCCTGCACGTGCGCGAAGAGGTACCGTTCTACACCGGACCGCGTCGCGAACTCGTCGACATCATCTCCGACTGGCGCTGACCGAACGTCATTGACCCGGCCGGGACTGCGGCAGAGAGCAGGTCGCCCGGCCGGGACGGAGGCAGCGAGAACGAGACAGCGAGAAAGGGCCGCCGCACCGATTCGGTGCGGCGGCCCTGCGCATGGTCGGGGAGCGGCCGGCGGCTACCGGCTGCCCTTCTTCACCACATAGGAATGGCCGTTTGCGTCGGTGCGCATCTCCAGCCCCATGGCATCGAGCTGCTGGTGCCGCAGCGTCTCGTCCTCGAAGTATCCGCCCGGGCGAGTGTTGTCGACCTGCGCCGGTCCGACGATCTTGCGGAAGAAGTTGTTGAGCCAGCCCACTCCGCGCTGGGACTCCGGGTGCTGGTTCGTCTTCCGTGCCGAATTCTTCTGCTTCTTGTCGAGCTTCCGGTTCGAACCATCGGGGGAAGGCTGCGAGGCGGACGACATAGCGAGGATCCTATCGACGAGGTGCCGCTTGGGCGAGGATTGGGCAGGTTTCACCCTTAGTGTACACTAACCATTAGTGCACTAAGTAATCTGCGAAGAGTATGTACGCCCTGATTGCCGACACGGAGGATCGACGACACACGATGCTGGAATCCGAAGCTTCGACGGAGCCGCTGGACAACCCGCTGGCGCTGGAAAGTCAGATCTGCTTCGCTCTGGCGGTGGCGTCCCGCGGGGTGATCGGCGCGTATCGCTCCGTGCTCGAACCCATCAGTCTGACGCATCCGCAGTATCTGGTCATGCTTGCGCTGTGGCAGCACGAGAAGCTGCCGATGCGCGAGATCGCTCGACTGCTGCGACTCGAACCCGCGACTGTGTCCCCGTTGGTCAAACGCCTCGAAGCGCTGGACTATGTGACGAAGACGCGCAGCGACAGCGATGAGCGGATTGTCGAGGTCACCCTCACCGACACCGGCCGTGAACTGCGCAAGACCGCCGAGGCGATTCCCGGAACGATGATGGCCAAGCTCGGCATGGACGTCGACGGAGTGCGTGAACTGCACGCTGTGATGCAGAAGATCATCGCCTCCGTCGACGCCTCCGTCGAGGCCGAGGGCTGATCGGTCAGCCTGCCGGGCGCTCCATGGGGGTGTGCTCGATCCCGTCCTCATCGAAGCGCGGACCGTTCGGGGCGAAGCCGAGGGACGAGTACAGACCTTCGAGGTGTGACTGCGCGTTGAGCGTCAGCGGGGAAGCCGACCAGGCGTGGACGATGTCGCTGAGCAGTCGGCGGCCCCACCCCTGCCCGCGGGCATCGGGGTGGGTGGCAACGCGACTGATGCTGCGCGCTCCCGGCCTGGCTGCCGGACCGTCGGGCACCTCCGCCGGCAGCAGACGGGCATAGGCCCATGGCGAGAGGTCGCGTCCGTGCTCGGCGCCGTGAGTGTCCGACATCGCCGTGGCCGGTCGCGGGTAGAAGAAGTGCAGGGTCTCCGGCAGTGAGTCCACCCCGTCGGGGTCGAGGAACACGCACTCCTGTTCGACGACGAAGACCCGGGAGCGCAGCTGCACAATTCCGTAGAGCTCCCTGGGCCGGAGCTCGTCGAAGGTCTTCACGACGAGCTGGGTCGCCCCGGTGCTCCGAGCGTCCGTCGCCACCTCAGCTGTCCGCAGCGTCGGTGTTGAGCTTCAACGAGATCGAGTTGATGCAGTAGCGCTGATCGGTGGGAGTGCCGTAGCCCTCGCCCGAGAAGACGTGGCCCATATGCGAGTCGCAGTTCGCGCAGCGGACCTCGACGCGTTCCATGCCCATCGAGGTGTCGCGGATGTAGCGGACCCGGTCCTCGGCCAGAGGCGCATAGAACGACGGCCATCCGCAGTGCGAGGCGAACTTCGTATCGGAGGGGAACAGGTCGGCTCCGCAGGCCCGACACTGGTACATCCCGGCTGCCGTCTCGTCGTTGTACTCGCCAGTGAAGGGACGTTCGGTCGCGCCCTGGCGCAACACCGCGAACTCCTCGGGAGAGAGCACGTCCTGCCAACGGATCTCCTCAGCCGCGGCCTCCTCGTTCGTCGAAGTTCCAGCGTTGATATCTGATGACTGAGTCATCGTGACCTCCGGTCTCTGTCAGTGACGGTGATTGCGACGAGGAGGAGAAGATCTCCGCCCCTGGTGAGCGCAACAGCGAGTGACACTCGCTCATTCCGCACAACAGCGTTTGGTGCCTGATCATTCCGTAGGCAACAATGAACACAGGAGGTTTTCATGGTCCGCGACACGAAGTTCCCCGCCCGCCTGCTCGCTGCCGGTATCGGCGTCGGCGCCGGACTCGGTGCCCTGATCTCTGTGGCGTCATCGGGTCTGGCCGCCTACTTCGCCCGCAAGATCATCGTTCCGGAGAACGCCCCGGAAGAACTCGACATCCTGCACATCGACGGTTTCCCGCCGAATATGCGCATTCAGCTGCCCGCCGACGAGGAGACCACGGTGCCCGGCACCTATGGTCTCTACTTCAACCAGGGTTCGGGACATGCCGTCGTCGGCGACATCGTCGAGTACGATCCGCGCTCGCGCACGGTCTCCCGAGAGATCCTGTCCGTCACCCGCGGCGATATCCGACGGGCCTGGCGGGGACGGTGGACCGGAGTCGTCTATCCCGATCCGATCGCTGCCGGAGTGAATTTCGACGACATCGAGATCCGCTCCGACGCCGGGGACCTGCCCGCGTGGCTGCTGCCGACCGACCATCCGAAACCGCACGACACCTGGGCGATCCTCATCCACGGTCGAGCCAGCACCCGCGCCGAGGGACTGCGTGCCGCCCCCGTGCTCAACACCCTCGGGGTGCCCTCGATCGCGATGTCCTACCGCAACGACGCCGAGGTTCGGGTGGAGACCACATCTCGCTACGGGCTCGGCGACACCGAATGGATCGACGTCGACGCCGCCATCGACTTCGCGGTCGAACACGGAGCGAAGAACGTCGTGCTCTTCGGCTGGTCGATGGGCGGAGCCATCGCCCTGCAGGCGGCCTCCCGCGGACGCAACCGCAGGTTCGTCACCTCGCTGGTCCTCGACGGACCCGTCGTCGACTGGGTGAACGTCCTCGACGGGCAGGCGAAGAAGAACATGCTGCCGACACCTATCGCCAAACTCACGCTCGAGATGATCACGCAGCCATGGGCACGGCCGATCACCGGACTGGAGACCCCGCTCGATCTCGATCGCATGGATTGGGTGACCCGTGCCGCCGAACTCGATGTGCCGGTTCTGCTCATCCACTCCGATGACGACGAATTCGTTCCCTCCGGCCCCTCTCACGCGCTGGCAGGGGTCAGACGGGATCTGGTCACCATGCCCTCATACGGCAAGGCCCATCACACGAAGGAATGGAACATCGACCCGGTGCGCTGGGAAGACGATGTCGCGAACTTCCTCGAAGCCAAGATCCTGCCCAAGGACTGAAACCCCGTCCTCACGGTTCGAGAGTGAGTGTGTCCTCCGCCGCCGCAGCCACGGCTTTCTTCGAGTACGGCCACGGTCGATTGACGTTGGCGGCCCAATCGTTCGTCTGATCGTCGTAATGCGGGTGGAAGGCATGCCCCGACGCGCCCGTGAGGTTGATCCAGTTCGAGGCGTCGAAGTTCGACAGATCGACCGTCTGACGCATCGACGGCACCCAGTTCGTCTCATACCCGACCGAGGCATCCCACCCGGTGGCATGGACGACGCCCGAACCGCCGGAGACTTCATAAGGGCCGCGGTTGAACAGCTTCTCCACCGGTGTGATCCCGGATTCGCCGAGGCTGGCGTTGCGGATCGTCAGGCGGTGCAGGATTCCCCACCGCCACGTCACGGGCTCCGGTCCCAGCAGGTCCTCCGTCTCCGCCCACGCCGTCTTCATGGCCTTGCGCAGAGCCTGGTCCCGACCTTCGACGCCCTTGCTCGACCACCACTGGGAATCCGGGTCTTCGAGCAGTTCCGAGAGCACGAGGTACCACCGTGAACCGCCGGCGGGGGACACCCCGTCGGGCAGCTTCGAGCTGATCGTCTGCTCGAGCAGCGTCTTCGTGAGCACATTGAAGTAGGCGGCACCCGCGCTGTTTGCGGAGTCGAAGCCGTTCCAGCTCTTCAGCAGCTTCTTCGCCTCGAGGATGTCCTCGTCACCATGGGAGTGGATCTTCACCGCTTCGGGTACGAGCTTCGCGGCGAACGGATTCTGGTCGTCGTTCTGGATCTCCGCCATGTCCATCGGCCGCAGCTTCCGGCCCTCGTCGACCGCGTCCTTGATGCGTTTCGTGATGCGGCGGGCGCGATCCCCGTAGTCGAAGTCCTCACCCAGCTGCACTGTCTCACCGGGGGCGGCGACCGGGTTGTTCGCGGTGACGATCCATCCGCGTTCGGGGTTGTACAGGCTGGGCAGATCCTCGAAGTCGACCCAGCCCTGCCAATCCTCGTCGGACTTCCATCCGCGGCGGGGCACGGTGCCGTCGGCCTTGCCTCGGCGTGGGATCATCCCGGGGGCCTGATAGCCGATGTTCCCGGCGACATCGGCGTAGACGAGGTTCTGGGAGGGCACGTCGAACAGGGACGCCGCGTGCCGGAATTCCTGCCAGTTCGTGGCCTTGTTGATGGCGAACACCGCCGAGGCGGTCGTGCCCGGACGCAGAGCCGTCCAATCGAGGGCGAGACCGTAGTGCTCCTCGGCCGGCCCCGATTTCGGGTCCTGCGAATCCGCCCCGGTCGTCGCATCGAGCGCTTTGCGATACGTGCCGTCGAGCTTCGACACGAGTGGGCCGTTGCGGGTGGAGCGGATGGTGATCTCGCGAGGGTCCTCGCCCGCGACCTCGATCGTCTCCTTGCGCACCTGCAGCGGTTCGTCGCCGTCGTCGTGGATGACCTTTCCGTCGCGGATCTTCTCCACGACGAGGTCGGTGACATCTGCGCCGAGGTTCGTCAATCCCCAGGCGATCGACTGGTTGTGGCCGATGACGACTCCCGGCAGTCCGGAGAAGGAGAAACCGGTGACGTCGAAGGGGCACTCGTCGGTGACCTTCTTGCATCGCAGTCCCACCTGGTACCAGACCGAGGGCATCGCCGGGGCGAGGTGCGGGTCATTGGACAGCAGCGGTCGACCGGTGTTCGTGTGCTCCCCGGAGATCACCCACGAGTTCGACCCGATATCGTCGCTGTTCTGTCCCAGCATCGGCGGCAGCGATGTGAGCGTATTCCGCAGTTCGAGGAGATCATCGGTGGGGACGGCCGCCTCGGTGTCGGTGTTCCCGGTTCGGGGTGCCTCGGTGACGGTGCCTCCGGCCTGTGCCTCATCGTCCTCCCGTGCACGGTCATCGACTCGCGGCTTCTGCTCGACGTCGTCGCCGCTGCGGTTTTTCGGTGCCTTGTCGCCGGCTCTGCCGCCGAGGATCGTCGGACGGGTGGCATACGGGTAATCCGGATAGAGATCGCTCATCTGCTCGTCGGTGAGCTCCGAGCTGAGGATCGACCGGTCGATCTCGTCTTCGAGGTTCGATCGCAGATCCCATGCCATGGCCTTGAGCCAGGCGACGCTGTCGACCGGGGTCCATTTCTCGACCTCGGTGCTGCCGGTCTCGAGGCCGAGGACGGCGTATTCGAGGGACAGCTCGGTGGGGGACTTGTCCTTGAGGTAGGCGTTGACGCCGTCCGCGTAGGCCTCGTAGTAGCCCAGACTCGTCTTGTCGAGCTTCTTCACCTCCTGCTCGGCGACTTTCCGCCAGCCGAGTGTGCGGATGAAGGTGTCGGTGCCCAGCTGGGATTTGCCGAAGAGTTCGGAGAGTCGTCCCGAGGTGACGTGTCGGCGGAAGTCCATCTCCCAGAACCGGTCCTGAGCGTGGACGAATCCCTGAGCCAGGAACAGGTCATGGGCGGATTCGGCCTCGATGGTGGGAACACCCGATTCGTCACGGTGGACGGTGACCGGCGCGTCGAGGCCGGGCAGTGAGATCTCGCCGTCGGTGGTCGGGAAGGAGCGGCGGACGAGGAACAGTCCGACGAGGGCGAGGATGAGAGCGAAGACGAGGACTCCGGCGATGATGCGCAGCAGCACACGAGCGCTGACAGACAGGTTGGATCCGCTGGTTGGGCGGAGCACCTCGAGCAATGCGCTCGATTCCTTCTCATTCTGCGCATCGGGTGCCGCCATGAGTCTCCTTCGGCCGTCCTGGAAGTTTCGGTTCTCAGCAAGTATAGGTGTCAGGAGGCTCGGGTCTGTGGACCTCAGGCGGCCTGGGTCTGTGGACGAAGGTCACGAGGACTACGGAGATCATCATGAGCAGGAACCAGGCCACCAGCTTCGTCAGCGGCACCAGGTGCCAGCCGTCGTCCTGACTCGGATACAGCCAGGCACCGGCCGCGGTCCCGATGTTCTCGGCCACCCAGATGAAGAGGGCGACGAGGAGGAAGGCCAGCAGCACGGGCATCGTCAGTGTCCTGCGATGGATATGGAAGTACATGCGGCAGGGGAAGAAGAGGATGACGGTGGCCAGGACGAGGAGCAGTCGGAGGTCGACGATGAAGTGGTGGGTGAAGAAGTTGAGGTAGATGGCGGCGGCGATGATCGCGGTCAGCCACCTCGGCGGGTAATGGCTGAACCGCAAGTCGAAGAGACGGTATACGCGGACGGTATAGGAGCCGACGGCGGCGTACATGAACCCGGTGAACAGCGGCACGGCGCCGATGTGGAGTACCCCGCCGGGGGCGTAGTTCCATGAACCCACGGCGGTCTTGAAGATCTCCATTCCGGTGCCGACGATGTGGAAGACGATGATGACGATGAGCTCGCGGCCGGTCTCGAGTCGAGCGACGAGCATGCCGATCTGGATGAGCACGGCGAGGATGACGAGGAAGAAGCCTGTCGGCGAAGGCATCGAGGACAGCCTCGAGGCGCGTGAGTTCGCGGCGATCAGCCATCTGCTGAAGTACCGACTTCCGAAAATCTGAGAATAACCTTAAGATAATCCTGCGGTCACACTGGGTGCCCGTAATTCGGCCCCATCCAGTGAGAAGAACGCTCACTTGGTCATGGATGACCTCAAGGATCATAACTGATGAAACCGTTGCCATTCCTCGCCTCGGCACTCACCGGAATTCTCCTCACTGCGACCCTATCGGGACCGGCGCTCGCCGCCACACCGGAAACACACACGAACACGCCCGGCGCTTCTGCCGCCGACGGCACTTCCTCCGACGGCACTCCCTCCGAGAGGACCGTCGATGCCCAGACTGATGAGGTCACGACTCTGCCAGTCGATTCCTCCGACGTCACGATCATCGGTGCCACGTGGGAAGGAGATGATCCCGAACTCGAAATCCGCACTCGTGACGGCAACGGCTGGTCGGCGTGGGAGAGCCTGCCGACCGATGACGAGGGAGGCCCCGACGCCGTTTCCGCAGAGGCCGCTCAGATCCCCGCTGCCTCACACCAGTCGCAGTCCGTTGCCCTTCCGGTGCTCGATTCGGACACTGTCGAGGTGCGCGCCGCAGACAAGCAGGCTGATACCGATGATCTGCAGATCACTCAGGTGTCGACTGCAGTCACCGAGGCTGACGCACAGGTCGCGAAGTCCGCTGGGGGAGTGACCACGCATTCGGCCACGGGACCGGCAGTCGACGCTCAGATCTCGGCCAAGGATCTGCGGGCTAAGATCGTCACCCGCAAACAGTGGGGTGCCGATGAGAAGCTCGTCCGCTGCGCCACGGACAAGACGTCGTCGGCCAAGGGCGTGTTCATCCACCACACAGCGGGTTCGAACTCGTACTCGAAAGCACAGGCACCGGCGATCATCCGCGGTTACCTCGCCTTCCACACGCAGAACCGCGGGTGGTGCGACCTCGGATACAACTTCCTCGTCGACAAATACGGCACCATGTACGAGGGCCGTGCCGGCAGCCTGGACAAGGCAGTGACCGGAGCTCACGCCTCCGGGTTCAATTCATGGACCATCGGCATCAGCGTGCTCGGCACCTATTCGTCGGCGGCTCCGAGTTCGGCAGCACAGACCTCGGTCAAGCGCCTCGTCGCATGGAAAGCAGGGCAGTACGGGTTCAACCCCACCGGGAAGATGACCTTGACCTCCGGTGGGGGCGGCACGAGCAAGTACGCCCTCGGGAAGAAGGTCAGCCTCAACGTCGTCGCCGGACACCGGGACACGAGCTACACCGAATGCCCGGGACTCGCGTTCTACAACAAGCTCGGCAGCATCCGCTCGGGAGCCAAAGCACTGGTGCCTGAGCTGACCCCGCCACCGACGAAGACGCCCACCAAGAGTCCGACACCGAAGCCGAAGACGTACCCGACGAAGGGCGCAATCGGTTCGTACTATCAGAAGAACGCGGGAAAGACCGGCAAACCGGTCGGCTCGGAGAAGAACCTGAAGAACCCGAACGGTGCCTACCAGCCGTTCGCCAAGGGCACCGTCTATTGGTCGAAATCGACCGGTGCGCACTTCCTCACCAAGGGCCAGATCCGTGACGCCTACAAGCGAGTGAAGTATGAGAAAGGCGTCCTCGGGTTCCCCAGCAGCGATAAGCAGACCTTCAAATACCGGAAGAGCGCTCGATACCAGAGATTCCACTCCGGAATGATCACCTGGTCGCCGCAGACAGGCAGCGATGTCATCTACGGCGGCTTCCTCACGAAGTGGAAGAAGTTGGGCTATGAACGAAGCAAGCTCGGTCTGCCCACCGCTGACCGGACTGTGAAGAGCGGCGTCAAACGCCAGAACTTCGAACGCGGCTATATGACCTATACGAAGAAGACCGGACTCAAGGTCTATATCCGCAAATAACACTGTCCGCCGCAGAGGCGGACGGGTGCCGAGGAGGGAGGACGCTGAATACGCAGGGGACATAGACTCGCTTCATGCACATCCTCCTCTTCGGCGCCTCCGGCCACGTCGGCACCGGGCTCGCCCAGCAGCTCAGTTCGCAGCACTCAGTCACCGGCATCGTCCGCCGCGCTCCGGACACGGAGACGGCGTACGAGCCGGTGACTGTGCCGAACTGGGTGGACGAGCCGGAGGCGGTCACCTCGGCGCTCGCCTCCAGAGACCTGCCGCCGGTCGATGCTGTCATCGCCGCCATCGGCGGGTGGTACATCGACGAACCGGTGCTCGACCGAGGTCTGGAGAAGTTCGATGCGGACTATGACTCCTACCTGCGCGGGCACTTCACGGCCTGTGCGCTCTCGCAGTCCCTGGCCACCGACCGGGCGAGTGGGGTCCGCGGATTCGTCCACCTGGCACTCAACGGCGTCGCCAGCGTCGAAGCGCTGGCCGGGTCCGGGGCGATCAGCGTCTTCGGCGCCGCACAGAAGATGCTCATCGAAGTCGCCGCGGCGGAATCGACGAGCGTGGCCTTCCGCGAGCTGCGGATCATGGCTCCCATTGGCGGTGATGATCGCAATGATCTGTCCGGGGGAGTCGAAACCGTCCATCTCACCGAGGTGGCCGACGGGATCACCGCGCTCCTTGACTCGCCCGATCGCTTCGAGGTGAGCACCGAGATCCACGCGAACGCTGGGACCTCTGCCGGCTGACTGCTTCGACTCAGGCGCGGGTGTAGCGGAGGAAGATCTGGTCGTCCTCGGTGCGCACATCGACCAGGCGCAGAGCGATCTCGGCCTCGAGCCCGGAGAAGTGGCTGCCGGGGGTGCGGATATAGCGCGGACTCACGCTCAGATGCAGTTCCGCACCCGGATAGTGCTCGAGCAGCCGGAACGCGAGATTCGGACCCGACTCGCACAGCAGCACCGTCTCATCGGAGGGCCGCGATTCGGGGGACGGTGCCGTCGGCAGTAAGGCAGCCACCTCGGTGATCGTGTCTGCTGTGAAGTGCTGGGCACGATAGTCGAGGCCGCGGGCGTCGAGCTCGCTCTGCAGGGCCGTCGGATCGGACTCGGTGAGCACATGCACGGGGGTGTGCTCCAGCGTTTTGCCTGCGGCGTTGATGACGGGCAGCTGCGGATTCAGCGCGGTGCGCCGGTCGACGATGATCGCGTTCGCGCTGCGTCGCAGGGCGAGGAAGCGCCGGAAGTCGGCGTCCGTGGACACCCCGGTCGACCAGCCGTTCTCGGCGAAGGATCCGTTGATCGATTGGACAAGGGAGATGATGAGACGGCGCACGGGTTCCTGCTCTTCTGCTTCTCAGGCGCTGCTATTTCTTGACTTCGGGTGCCGGCCCCATGGCGATGCGCGGGTGAGCGTCGGGATCGATCGTGCGCATGATCCACTTGAGGTCCGCCTCGTCGAGGGTGACGCAGCCGTTCGTGCCGGAATCGTGGTCGAGGTGCAGCCAGATTCCGCCGCCTTTGTCCCAGCCCATCGGTCGGGTCTTGTCCGTCGGGGGAGTGCCGGGTCTGCGGTTGTAGTCGATGGCGATGATGTAGTCGAAGACCGATTCGTAGTCCGCCCCATAGGCCACCGTCGCCGAGGATGGCAGACGATTGTCCTGGGTGTACGGCAGGTCGGTGCCCGGGTTCGCCTTGAAACCGCCCGCGTCGCTGAGCGTGAACACTCCGATCGGGGTGGTCTTGTCGCCCTCGCGGCGATCCTTCAGCCATCCTTCGGAGCCGTTGTGGGTGTCGAAGGTCTTGAGCTTCTTCCACTTCTTGTCCGCGAATTCATAGAAGCTTAAGGTCGACTTCTCCGAAGCGGCTGTCGGCGAGGTCGCGACGAGGACCTGCGAGGTCTCTGCCGGGATCTGGTCAGCGAACTCCTTCGCCAGACCGGGGACAGGGACGGGATGGACCGGGCCGGTCGCCTCGGTGCCGGACTGATCGGACGTCGTCGATGCGGAGTCGGCGCCGGTGGGGGAATCCTGGGCCGGGGCTGCGAAATCACCGAAACCCGTCTGCTGTGCCGGAGCGGCGAAACCGGCGGATTCGGCCGCCGAGGAATCGTCCGTGCCGTCGTCGGCCTCGGCCCCGCAGGCGGTCACCAGCAGAGCGCAGGCGAGAAGCGCGGGCACTCCCGCGCGCCGGAGGACTCCATCGGACATGAGGCCATCATCTCACGAAGCATGAGAACTCGCCGGTAGCGACTATGCGAAAATGACACCATGAGCATTCCACCTGTGCCGAACCATCCTCCGCGCCCCGGGCGTCGGAAGCCGGCCGAGGAGTCTCCGGAGTCGATCACAACCCAGTTGTTCATCGGCGAGGATGAGTCCGCGGCCGCTGATGGCTCCACCCAAGCACTCACTCCCGCAGAACTGCAGAGGCTGCGGTCGATGGTCGAATCCGACGGCACCGATGCCACCGAGGTGCTCAGCCTCGAAGAGTTGCGCGGACTGGCCGCCGCCGATGGATATCAGACCGGAGGGCTGCCGGCCGCGCCGCGCAAGGTGAACTCCGATGATATTGCCGCTGCTGAGGCTCCCTCGGTGCCGAAGCAGTGGAACCCGCTGCCCGGCTCGCAGCCGGCGCCTGCGGACCCACACCGAGCCGAGCCGCATTCGCAGCAGCCCGAATCGCACCCGCATCGGGGAGATCCTCACCCGCACCAGGGGCAGTGGGGCGGAGAGTTCGGTGCCGCCGGTCAGGCCGCAGCATCTCAGCCGCAGGCCGCCGGACCGGTGCAGTCGCCGGCGGGACCCGATCACGCTCAGCCCGGCACCGGTCGCCCCGCGGGGCCCGGATACGAGCAGGCAGGCCCTGCTCCCGCCTATAGCGGTGCCTATGCCGCCGGATATGCGCCGGGTGGACCTGCCGGTCCCGGAGGAACAGGCGGGCCAGGACGGCCCGGCGGACCAGGAGGGCCGGGAGGCCTCGGCGGACCGGGGAATCCCGGCGGCCCGCACGACCCCTATGGTCGGCGAAGTGATACGAAGAAGGTCCCCGCGTGGCTGTGGGTGCTTGCTGCCATCGCGCTCATCCTTGCCCTCGGCATCGTCGGCTATATCGTCTGGGACTCCACCCAGGGTGACGACACCACCACCGTCGGACCCACGGACGAACCGTCGATCGGTCAGACCGATGATCCCGAGCCGTCCGATTCGGGCAGCTCGAAGGCTCCCGTCGCCGAAGAGACCTTCACATCTCCGTCGGGGAATATCGCCTGCACCATCGACTCCGAACGAGCACGCTGCGTGATCAAGGACTACGAGTACTCCCCACCGGAGAAGCCCGACGACTGCAAGCTCGACGACTGGGGCTCCATCGTCGTGGCGAACAAGGAAGGCTCAGGCTTCTCCTGCGTCGAGGCCCCCGAGAGCAACGGCCCGGCGCGCGTCCTCGGCTACGGGGATTCGATCTCCGCGGCGGGGATGACCTGCACCTCCAGCGAAGAGGGCATGACCTGCAAATCCGACGACACCGGAGTCGGATTCAACGTCCGCCGTGCCTCGGTCGACTTCCTCAAGTAGGAGCCGGGAGCCGCCTCGGCGATCTTAGGATGTGGACGGGATTCGGACGGACCGCGGAAGGGGGACTACGGTGATGGTGTGGCTCATAGGTTCCTCCTCCTTCCTTGCCGCGACGAGTCCTGAACGGACAGCACGCTCGTCGCGGAGTCCTCGTATGCTGGTCAAGCGCTGAGAAACTTAAGTTAGAGGAACAATGAAACTGCAGAAGCCTTCTCCCATGCCGTTCGGCAAGTACAAGTCGTTCCAGGACCGCATCGCGCTGGATATGCGCGACCGCACCTGGCCCGACCAGATCATCAGCAAGGCGCCTCGCTGGCTGAGCACCGATCTGCGCGACGGCAACCAGGCGCTCATCGATCCGATGACCCCGGACCGCAAACGCAAGATGTTCGATCTGCTCGTGGGTCTCGGGTTCAAGGAGATCGAGGTCGGATTCCCGGCAGCCAGCCAGGTCGACTTCGACTTCGTCCGCGAGATCATCGAACAGGACGCGATTCCCGATGATGTCCGGATCTCCGTGCTCACGCAGGCTCGTGAGGACCTCATCGAACGCACTGTCGAATCACTCGTCGGCGCGAAGATGCCCACCGTGCACCTCTACAACGCAACCGCGCCGGTCTTCCGCAAGGTCGTCTTCGGCTTCGACGGAGACGGCTTCGACCAGACTCGCGATATCGCACTGCAGGGCACTCAGGCCGTGATGAAGCACGCCGAGACGCTGCTGTCGGACGCGGACTTCGGCTACCAGTATTCGCCGGAGATCTTCGTCGACACCGAACCCGAGTTCGCCCTCGACATCGTCGGCAGCGTCCTCGATATGTGGCAGCCGGCAGCCGGCCGCGAGACCGTCGTCAACCTGCCGGCCACGGTCGAACGCGGCACACCGAACACCTACGCGGACCAGATCGAATGGTTCTGCCGCAATATGCCCTACCGCGACGAAGTGGCCGTGTCCCTGCACCCGCACAACGACCGGGGCACCGGCGTGGCCGCTGCGGAGATGGGAATGATGGCCGGCGCCGACCGCATCGAAGGCTGCCTGTTCGGCAACGGTGAACGCACCGGAAACCTCGATCTCGTCACCGTCGCCCTCAACCTGTACACGCAGGGCATCGACCCGGAGCTCGACTTCTCCGATATCGACGAGGTCATCCACACCGTCACCGAATGCAACCAGATCGGAGTACACGAACGTCACCCCTACGGAGGCGACCTCGTCTTCACCTCGTTCTCGGGCTCGCACCAGGACGCGATCAACAAGGCGTTTGCCGACCGTGAGAAGAAGGCGAACGCCCAGGGCACCCCCGTCGACCTCATGGAATGGGACATGCCCTACCTGCCGGTCGACCCGAAGGACCTCGGCCGCAGCTACGAGGCGATCATCCGTGTGAACTCGCAGTCCGGCAAGGGCGGAGTGACCTACCTGCTCAAGAGCGAGTACGGACTCGACCTGCCGCGTCGGATGCAGGTCGAATTCTCCCGCGCCGTGCAGCAGCACACCGAAGCCGGCGGCGAGGTCTCCGCCGAGGAGATCCGCCGCATCTTCAACTACGAATACCTGCCCGCCGAAGACTCAGAGAAAGCATGGGGCCGCTTCCAGATCGTCGGCCTGCGTACCGATTCGGGCAATGTCGACGGTGGCGGCTCATCGGCAGAGCGCATCGAGGTCGACCTCATTGTCGACGGTCAGGAACGCACCTACGAAGGACGCGGCAACGGACCGATCGACGCGCTGGTGAAGATCCTCATCGATCAGTTCGACGTCGATGTGCGACTCCAAGACTACTCCGAGCACGCCATCGGCTCCGGTGCTGACACCAACGCCGCCGCCTATGTCGAACTCGCCGTCGAAGACCGCGTCGTCTGGGGCGCCGGTCTGCACCCGAACATCACGAAGGCCTCGCTCAAGGCCGTTGTCTCGGCCGTCAACCGTGCGGCTCGCGACCGTCAGAGCTGAGGCTACGCGGTCGATCTCACAGCATCAGCAGAGCGCGGCGGGGTGATTCCCCGCCGCGCTTAAGCGATAATGGGCAGGTGCACAACTATCGTGATGAAGGCATCGTGCTCCAGGGGCACAAGCTCGGCGAAGCCGACCGCATCGTCACCGTGCTCACTCGCAGCCACGGCCTCGTCCGCGCCGTCGCGAAGGGGGTGCGACGGACGAAATCGCGGTTCGGTTCCCGTCTCGAACCCTTTATGCTCGTCGATCTGCAATGCCATGTCGGGCGCAGCCTCGACATCGTCACCCAGGTCGAACTCGTCGAACCCTTCGCCCGCGGAATCGCCACGGACTTCGATGTCTACTCGGCCGCCTCGGTGATGGCCGAAACGGCACGCAGCATCACCGAAGTCGAACCCCAGTCGCGTACGCATTTCCTCCTCCTCGTCTCTGCCATCCGTTCGCTGTGCAACCGCGAACACCCGCCGAGGCTGTCCCTCGATGCGTACCTGCTGCGGGCGATGTCCGTGGCCGGGTGGGCACCGAGCCTGCTGGACTGCGCCCAGTGCGGGAATCCCGGACCCCACCGCGCGTTCTCCGCAGCCTTGGGCGGTGCCGTGTGCACGAACTGTCGCCCCTCCGGTGCGGCACTGCCCGACACCGATGCGCTCGAGCATATGGCCGCGCTCCTGTCCGGCGACTGGGAGCGTGCCGAGGCCTCCGACCTGCACGATCAGATCGACGGGTCGAAGCTGGTCTCGGACTGGGTGTCCTGGCACCTCGAGCGCAATATCCGATCACTGAGAGTTCTGGAGAGCACATGAGCTACCCCGCACCACCGGCCCACCCCAGCGGAGCGAGACCTCCGCGCATCGACGCGAAGTTCGTGCCTCGGCACGTCGCAATCGTCATGGATGGCAACGGTCGGTGGGCGAATCAGCGGGGGCTGCCGCGCACGGAAGGGCACAAAGCTGGGGAAGCTTCGCTGCTCGACGTCATCCACGGCGCGATCGAGATCGGCGTGGACTATCTGTCGGCGTATGCGTTCTCGACGGAGAACTGGAAGCGCTCACCCGAAGAGGTGCGCTTCCTCATGGGGTTCAACCGTGACGTCATCCGCCGCCGCCGCGATGAGCTCAACGCCCTGGGCGTGCGGATCGTGTGGTCCGGCCGGCGCGGTCGGCTGTGGCGTTCGGTCATTGACGAACTCGAGACTGCCGCGGAGATGACGAAGAACAATACCGGTCTCGTGCTCCAGTTCTGCGTGAACTACGGTGGACGCTCCGAGATCGTCGACGCGATCAATGAGATCACCGCCGAGGTGGCCGCCGGGAAGCTCAAACCCGGCAAGGTCTCGGAGAAGACCGTCCGCTCCCGCCTCTACGCACCCATCGTGCCCGACGTCGACCTGTTCATGCGGTCCTCGGGGGAGCAGCGGACCTCGAACTTCCTGCTCTGGCAGGCAGCCTATGCCGAGATGGTCTTCCAGGATGTGTTGTGGCCCGACGTCGACAGGCGCACCCTGTGGGCGGCGATCGAAGAGTATGCCCGCCGCGACCGTCGCTTCGGCGCCGCCGTCGACACGCCGAGCGCTTGAGGGGCATGCACACCTGAGCGGTGCGCCGTGGTCATCTGAGGTGCCCCGCGCAATTTCCGTAGCAGCTTGGTGAAACTGCAGCAGCTTGGTGCAGGGACCAAGCTGCTGCAGCTTCACCAAGCTATGGAGCCGCGAGCGTAGTCAAGAACTGGTCTGGGTACGAAGATCGGCCCCGCAGCGCAATGCTGCGGGGCCGAACTGTCACTTCAGAGCGAACCCAGGTCAGGGACCACGTTCGTGGAGCTGGAGCCCCGGTCGTGTCCCGGAGGCGGATCAGTAGTGGTCGCGGGAGCGGTCGCTGCGACCGCCGAACTTCTTGCCGCCTCGGCGATCGCCCCGGAAGTTGCGGCCGTCACCGGGCTGCTTGTCGAAGTTGCGCTTCTTGAACGGGCGTCCCGGGCGTCCGGAATCCGGACGGATGTCGATGGGCCGGCCCTGGATCTCGGTGTGGGAGAGCTTGCGCAGCACCGACGGATCGAGGTCCTTGGGCAGGTCGACGAGCGTGTGGTTCGAACGGATGTCGATATGGCCGATCTGCTTCGAGGTGATTCCGCCTTCGTTCGCGATCGCACCGACGACGGCGCCCGGCTGCAGACGCTCATTGCGGCCGAGGGCCAGACGGTAGGTCGTCATGTTCTCATCACGGGCACGTCCGCCACGGCCCGGACGGCCGCCGTCACGACCGCCGTCGCGATCACGGTCTCGGCCCGGACGACGTGCCGGTTCGGGCATCGGCTGGGCCTTGAGCGTATTCGACTCGAGGACGAGGGACGCCAGCGCGGCGGCGATGTTCGAGGCCGGCACATCACGGGAGAGCGAGTACGCCTCGATGACGTCGGTGAGTTCGGACAGTTCGGTCTGCGCGAGCACATCGTCGATGCGCTTCGTGAACTTGTCGACGCGAGTGTTCGTCAGCTCTTCGACGCTGGGCAGAGTCAGCGGTTCGACCTTCTGCTTCGTGGCGCGCTCGATCGAGCCGAGCATGCGCTGCTCGCGCGGAGTGACGAAGAGGATCGCCTCACCGGAGCGTCCGGCACGACCGGTGCGGCCGATGCGGTGGACGTAGGACTCGGTGTCGTGCGGGATGTCGTAGTTGACGACGAGCGTGATGCGCTCGACGTCGAGACCGCGGGCGGCCACATCGGTGGCGACGAGGATGTCGATCTTCGCCTCACGCAGCTGATCGATCGTGCGCTCACGAGCCTGCTGCGGGATGTCGCCGTTGATCGCGGCGGTCTTGAACCCGCGGGCACGCAGCTTCTCGGCCAGCTCCTCGGTGGCCTGCTTCGTGCGCACGAACATGATGATGCCCTCGTACTCCTCGACCTCGAGGATCCGGGTCAGCGCATCGAGCTTGTGCGAGTGCTGAACCATGAAGTAGCGCTGGCGGATGTTCGCACCGGTCTGCGACTTCGCAGCGATCCGGACTTCCTTCGGGTCGTCCAGGTACTTCCCGGTGATCCGGTGGATCGACGACGGCATGGTGGCCGAGAACAATGCGACCTGACGGTCGGGACCGACCTGGCTGAAGATCTCTTCGATGTCCTCGGCGAAGCCCATCTTGAGCATCTCGTCGGCCTCATCGAGGATGAGGTGCTTGAGGCTGCCGAGCTTGAGCGATCCCTTCTTGAGGTGGTCGATGACACGACCGGGGGTGCCGACGACGACCTGCGCACCACGGCGCAGACCCGCCAGCTGCGGGCCGTAGGCCTGACCGCCGTAGATCGGGAGCACGGAGAAGTCGGACAGCTCCGTGGCGTAGGAGGTGAACGCCTCGGCGACCTGGATCGCAAGTTCGCGAGTAGGGGTGAGTACGAGAGCGAACGGGCCGTCGTCGGCGCGCCCCGCCTCGGCGAGGTCGGACAGGGCAGGCAGGGCGAAAGCTGCGGTTTTGCCGGTTCCGGTCTGGGCCAGACCGATGACGTCACGGCCCGACAGGAGGGTCGGGATCGTCTCGGCCTGGATGGGGGTGGGGATCTCGTAGCCCTGCGCCTCTACGGCCTTGAGCACGAGCGGGTGGAGTCCCAGTTCGGAGAATCTCGGAGTGGTTTCGTCGTTTGCGGACACATCGGTCATGAGTGATCTCTCTCACGTCGGCACACACTTGATCGCAGATGACTGTAGTGGCGATCTACCCTGCGGCCGCTTGTGCAATCATCGTGAGCAATCCGGGCCGAAACCGTAGAGATCCAAGAACTCGCTTGGACAGACGTGAAGACGTCGGTACGGAGAAAGGTTTGGGTGTACCCCAAGTCTACATGCCGCACCCTCGCCGAGGCGGTCCCGGAGTGGGAAACCGAGTGTGAGATCAGTCGCCTCCGATGGTCTCCTGCCGTCACCTGTCGTCGCCGAGGGCGGACGTCAGGGTGGGTCCGGTCGGTGTTGAGGAAGCGACGGCGTGACCAGTTAGGCTGGTATCTGCGAGCCACGGCAGCCGGCCGTCGGCGAACTGAAACAAGGAGAGAACTAGTGGCACAGTCCAAGTTGGATGCCGTCATCGCCCTGGCCAAGCGCAGAGGATTCGTCTTCCAAGCAGGAGAGATCTACGGCGGTTCCCGCTCGGCATGGGACTACGGGCCGTTGGGCGTGGAGCTCAAGGACAATATCAAGGCGCAGTGGTGGCAGCAGTTCGTGCGCGGTCGCGAAGACGTCGTCGGCCTCGACTCCTCGATCATCCTGCCCAAGCGCGTCTGGGAAGCCTCCGGCCACGTCGCCACCTTCGTCGATCCTCTCGTCGAGTGCCTCAACTGCCACAAGCGCCACCGCGAGGACCACCTCGTCGAGGCGTATGAGGCGAAGAACAAGAAGGCTCCGGAGAACGGCATGGCCGATATCGTCTGCCCTGACTGCGGCACGCGCGGTCAGTGGACCGAGCCGCAGGAGTTCTCCGGCCTGGTCAAGACCTTCCTCGGACCTGTCGACTCCGAAGCCGGACTCCACTACCTGCGGCCGGAGACCGCGCAGGGCATCTTCGTGAACTTCAACAATGTGCTCACCGCCGCCAGGAAGAAGCCGCCGTTCGGCATCGGCCAGATCGGCAAGGCCTTCCGCAACGAGATCACCCCCGGCAACTTCATCTTCCGCACCCGCGAGTTCGAGCAGATGGAGATCGAGTACTTCGTCCACCCGGACGAGGCCGACGACTACTACAAGCAGTGGGTCGAAGACTGCTGGTCCTGGTTCCTCGATCTCGGCATCTCCGAGGACAACGTCCGCCGCCTCGACGTTCCCGCCGAGGACCGTGCGCACTATTCGGCAGGCACCATCGACATCGAATACCGCTTCGGCTTCCAGGGGTCCGAATGGGGCGAGCTGATGGGTGTGGCCAACCGCACCGACTACGACCTCGGCACTCACACGGAGGTCTCGGGAGCGAAGCTCCAGTACTTCGACCAGGCCAGCGGAGACCGCTACACCCCGTATGTCATCGAACCCTCCTTCGGCCTGACCCGGTCGATGATGGCCTTCCTTGTCGAGGCCTACTCCGAAGACGAGGCGCCGAACACGAAGGGCGGAGTCGACAAGCGTGCTGTGCTCAAGCTGGATCCGCGCCTGGCACCGGTCAAGGCAGCGGTGCTGCCGTTGAGCCGCAACGAGAAGCTGACACCGGCGGCGAAGGACCTCGCTGCGACGCTGCGTCGACGCTGGAACATCGACTTCGATGATGCCGGTGCCATCGGCCGTCGCTACCGCCGCCAGGACGAGATCGGAACGCCGCTGTGCATCACCGTCGACTTCGACACCCTCGATGATCAGGCCGTGACGATCCGCAAGCGTGATGACATGAGCCAAGAGCGCGTGAGCATCGATCAGGTGGAGAACTACCTGGCCGACCACCTCGCCGGAGCCTGACCCCAATTACTACCTGACGGCGGCCCAGCAACCTGGCGCCAGGTTGCTGGGCCGCCGTCAGGTAGTTGTGATAATGGTTGGCCGCCTCGGTGAGCACCAGCCGCCATTCCGCCCTGGTCGACCGCCCCCGCATCTGTCCGGTCAGCCGTCTCTGAAGGACCGCCATGCATATGACGTCCACACACGAACCGAAGGCCTCGCCGAAGGTTCGTCTGATCATGCTCGCCTGCCTCATCCCGCTCATCGTCGTCACGATCGCCGGACTTTTCGTGCTGTGGCCGTCAGGACCTGACAAGGATCTGCCCTGTGGCGGACCGACGACGAACTCGGCCGAAGGGACCAGCGATACGAAGGTCACCGTCACCGCCGTCGACGCTTCGGACTGCGACCCTGGGGAGACGGACCCGATGGTCCGCGCTGACTGCACGACGTACACCGTGGAGGCGAACGGGCAGGAAGGCAGCCTCTATGTCACCCCCGACGCGGTCAAGGCCGGCGTCGATGTCGGCGACACGATCAAGGCCCTCGACTTCACGAAGTCACCGGACCGGGCGGAGATGGGCACTGACTACGTGTTCATCGATTTCGACCGCAACGTCCCGATGCTCGCCCTGGCGATCATCTACGCGATCGTCGTCCTCCTCGTCGCCGGTCTGAGGGGCCTGCGCGCACTCATCGGACTCGGGTTCGCCGGTGCCGTGCTGTTCGTCTTCATGCTCCCGGCGATGCTCGACGGCAAACCGCCGGTGCTGGTGGCGATGGTCTCTGCCAGTCTGATCATGGTCATCGCGCTCTACCTGGCGCACGGAATCTCGACGCGGACGTCGACGGCGCTGTTCGGAACGGTGCTCGGCATCATCATCACGGGCATCCTCGGTGCGTGGATGACGTCCTGGGCGAATCTGGGCATCGCCTATTCGGAGGACGGGTATCTGCTGGTCGATACGACCGATCTGGGGATGACGGACATCATCGTGTGCGCGATCCTCATCACCGGACTCGGAGTGCTCAACGACGTCACGATCACACAGGCTTCGGCGGTGTGGGAGCTGGCAGCCGCTGCCCCGGAGATGAAGCCCGGTCAGCTGTTCTCCCGGGCGATGCGCATCGGGCGTGACCATATCGCCTCGACCGTCTATACGATCACGTTCGCGTATGTGGGCTCGGCGCTGATGACGCTCATCATCGTCTCCGCGCACGATCAGCCGCTGTTCGACACGTTCACACTCGGAGACATGTCGGTCGAGGTGGTGAGCATCCTCGTGTGCTCGATCGGTCTGGTCATCGCGATTCCGCTGACGACCGGACTCGGTGTCCTCGTGGTGAAATCGGGAGTGCGCCCGCCGGGGCGGCCCACCGGATCCGCGGCTGCGCCCGGCATGATCGCGGCTGCCCCCGGCACGATCGCGGCTGCCGACTCGGGCATGATCGCGGCTGCAGACCTCACCGAGGAGCGGCCGCCGATGCCCCGTCGCGAGGCCCGTGAACGCGACCAGAACCGCTGAACTTCGCCCCGGAACTACCTGACGGCGGCCCAGCAACCTCGCGCGAGGTTGCTGGGCCGCCGTCAGGTAGCAATTGGGGTCAGAACATTGTCCAGGCTTCCTGCAGGACGCCGCGGATGATCTGCTCCATTTCGTCGAACTCGTTCTGACCGACGGTCAGCGGAGGCGAGAGTTGGATGACCGGGTCGCCGCGGTCGTCGGCGCGGCAGTACAGACCGCTGTCGTACATCTTCGCCGACACGAAGTTCTTGAGGATCCGTTCGGACTCCTCTTCGGTGAACGATTCCTTCGTGTCCTTGTCCTTGACGAGTTCGATTCCGTAGAAGAATCCCTCACCGCGGACGTCACCGACGATCGGCAGATCCTTGAGCTTCTCGAGCGTGAACTTGAACGCCGCAGCGTTCTCGTGCACGTGGTCGTTGAGCTTCTCCTCTTCGAAGACGTCGAAGTTCGCCATCGCGGCGGCACAGGCGACGGGGTGACCGCCGAAGGTGTAGCCGTGGTAGAAGGTCTCATCGCCGCCGGGGCCGAAGGGCTCGAAGAGCCGATCGGAGGCGATCATCGCACCCAGCGGTGCATAGCCGGAGGTGATGCCCTTGGCCGAGGTGATGATGTCGGGAACATAGCCGAAGTCGTTGCAGGCGAACATGTCGCCGATGCGACCATAGGCGCAGATCGTCTCGTCCGAGACCAGCAACACATCGTACTCGTCGCAGATCTCGCGGACCCGCTCGAAATATCCGGGAGGCGGCGGGAAGCATCCGCCGGAGTTCTGCACGGGCTCGAGGAAGACGGCGGCCACGGAGTCGGCACCTTCGAACTCGATGGCCTCACCGATGCGGTCGGCGGCCCAGCGGCCGAAGGCCTTCTCATCGTGGGCGAGGTGCTCAGGTGCTCGGTAGAAGTTCGTGTTCGGCACCTTGTGAGCACCGGGGACCAGCGGAGCGAACTGCTCCCGCAGACCCGGCAGCGAGGTCACCGACAGCGCACCGTGCGGCGTGCCGTGGTAGGCGGTGGCCCGCGAGATGATCTTGTGCTTGCCGGGCTTGCCGACGAGCTTGAAGTAGTTCTTCGCCAGCTTCATCGCCGACTCGACCGAGTCGCCGCCGCCGGAGGTGAGGAAGACCCGGTTGAGATCGCCCGGCGCATAGCTGGCCAGACGTTCCGAGACCTCGATCGCCTGCGGGTGGGCGTACGACCACAGCGGCATGAACGGCAGCTTGAGCGTCTGGTCATACATCGCCTTCGCGATCTGCTCACGACCGTGCCCCACCTGAACGGTGAACAGACCGGCGAGACCGTCGAGGTACTTCTTGCCCTTGTCGTCGAAGATGTGGTGACCCTCGCCGCGTACGATGACCGGCGCCTCACCACCGTTGAACAGTGCTTGGTGTGGTGACATGTGCATCCACACGTTATTGCGGATGGCATCCTGATAAGGAGTGCCGGCCCTGGTGACATTGTCTGTCATCGCGTCCCCCAGTTGTATTTCTGCTTTTCGAGTGAGAGGTACATGAAGAGCTCCGTATCCACGACGGCATCGATCGAGCGGAGCTCCTCATTGACGAACTCGATCAGATGCCGATCCGATTCACACACGATCTCGACCAGGAGGTCGAACGAACCGGCGGTGACGACGAGGTAGTCGATCTCGTCGTAGTCGTGCAGCTTCTCGGCGACCGCGGAGATGTCCCCGCGGACCTTGAGCCCCACCATCGCCTGTCGCGCGAATCCCAGACTCAGCGGGTCGGTCACGGCGACGATCTCCATGACACCCGAATCGATGAGCCGCGACACCCGCTGGCGCACGGCGGCCTCGGACAGGCCGACGGACTTGCCGATGGCCGAATAGGATTTCCTTCCGTCGTGCTGCAGCTCGACGATGATCGCCTTAGATTTCTCGTCGAGATTCCCCAGTCGGGAACCGCTGCCGTTCGGCAGAAGCGGGTCCATTCTTCACCTCCGTGATGTGCGTCTCAGGACAATCTATCACCGAATCTGCTGAAATGCGCTGTTGTGTATGCGAATTCAGTCGAAACTGAAAATGTTTGGTTCTGGATTCGTCAATATCGCCGAGGAGGCCGACGGGTATCCGCGTCAAGCGCCGTTGCCGGGTCGCCCGGATCCGCCGATAGCAACCACCCGAATCCGTAGTTCACTGACGATCCGAATCCGCCGTTCGCCGACCATCCGAAGCGGCGGTCCGAGGATTGCCAGGGACCGACGTCGGCGGCAGTCCGAAGCCCTATTGAGAAGCTCTGTGAATCGCCGTTGCGAAAGCCGTCAGATCCCCGCAGGCGCCCGGATAGGCAGACCGTCGACAACACGCGCATCGACAGTGATTGACAGTATGTGAGAGAGATCACCACACTGGGATCATGAATGAGGGTGAGCTGTTCTACGGCGGCGACGACAATCGCCCGGATGTGCACGGGATGCGTCCCGGGGCCGAGCAGGGGCAGGCCGGCAAAGAGGTCAAGGCGCGCCCGCAGCCGGTTCCCGGCGAAGTCGATACGATCGGCGCGAACGAACTGTCGTTCAGCGCTGAGGAGTACCTCGGGCGGATCGCTTCGGTGCGCAACCGCATGCTCGACCAGGGCCTGGCCGCGCTCATCGTCACCGACCCGGCCAACATCTACTACCTCACCGGCTACAACGCGTGGTCCTTCTACACCCCGCAGCTGCTCTTCGTGCCGTCGTCGGGACCCATGACTCTGTTCATGCGCGATATGGACGCGCGGGGAGCCTCGCACACTTCCTGGCTGCCACCGGAGGACATCGTCGGCTATCCCGAACGGTATGTGCAGCGTCCGCATATCCACCCCTTCGACTGGGTCGCCTTCGCCCTGCGCCAACGGTGGGAGGTCGCCCGTGCCTCCACCTCTCCGGTCGGCGTCGAGATGGATTCGCATTTCTTCTCCCCGCGTGCCTTCCGGGCGCTGGTCAACGGCGTGCCCGAATGGCGCCTCGTCGACTCCTTCGAACTCGTCAACTGGATCCGCGCGGTCAAATCTCCGGCGGAGATCGCGCTCATGCGCAAGGCCGCGAAGGTGACCACCGTTGCCATGGACGCGGCACTGGGCACGATCGGCGTCGGCGTCGGCCAGAACGAAGTGGCGGCCGCGATCTTCGAAGCCCAGACCAGAGGCGGTGACGGAGTCTGGGGCGACTACCCCTCGATCGTCCCGCTGATGCCCACCGGCGAAAGCGCGGACACCCCGCATCTGAGTTGGACCGACCGGAAGTTCGAACGCGACGAATCGGTGAGCATCGAACTCGCCGGCGTCCACCGCCGCTACCATGTTCCGCTGGCTCGCACCGCGGTGACCGGGCGACCGAAACAGGAGCTCGTCCGCCTCGAAGGCGTTGTCGCCGAGGCGCTGTCCGCTGTCCTCGACGTCGCCGCCCCCGAGGTGCCCACCGCAGAACTCGCCCGCACCTGGAATCGCGTGCTGGCTCTGTCAGGACTGGAGAAACCCAGCCGCCTGGGCTACTCGATCGGGATCGGCTACCCGCCCGACTGGGGCGAGCGGACGATCTCGATCCGCACCGAGGACGACCAGATTCTCGAAGCGGGAATGACCTTCCACCTCATCGGCGGAATGTGGATGAACGGCTACGGAATCGAACTGTCGGAACCCGTGCTCATCACCGACACCGGCTGCGAGCCATTCACGAACTTCCCGCGTGAGATCATCCGCGTCTGAGCCGTTCCGCGGGCGTGCCTCGGGCGCAGCCAGCCCGTCCCGGCACTATCCGCTCGCTTCGCTGAGCCGAACTCGCCTGCCTCGATCAGGCGAAGAACTGGATCCACAGACCGAGGGCCAGGGCGTTGATCCCCGCCACCGCGAGCGCCCGGCCCTGCACCCAGGAGATGTCCTTCGCCGAGGCGGCCACCGACGCATCGGCGATCTGCACGGCCATCGCCACCCGCGGGGGAGCGGCGAGAGCGGCCAGTGAGCCTGCCGCGTTTCCGGCCGCGACGACCGGCAGAGCCGAGACCTGCGATGATGCGGCGGCCGCGGTCAGGGTGCCGGTGAACATCGAGTTCGCTCCCGTGTTCGAGCCGGTGAGCACTGCCCCGATGGAATTCAGCCACGGAGTCAGCAGAATGAGCCCGGCCGGCAGCAGGGAACCGATCGCCTCGCTCATCCCCGTCGTCGTCATGATCCAGCCCATGAGCATGAATGCGGCGGTGCCGACGCCGATGGGAATCCAGGAACGCACGGCCGCAACGGTGACTTCGCGTCTGCCGGCGACAGTGATGGCGGCGATGAGGCAGGCGGCGGCCAGCCAGAACGGGGGAGAGGCGATGATCTGGGTGACCGTCGATGGCAGCGCGGCGTCCAGGGCCCGCGCCAACAGCAGCCCGACCGTGAGCACCCCGTAGGGCAGAACCGCCACGCCGAGGCGACGCGTCAGCCCCGTGGCTCTCTTCCGGATCATGAACAGCGCACCGAGGAGGAGGATGACGATCAAGGAGCCGATGATCCCCGACGGGGCCATGCCGATGACGGAGCTGGAGGCGAGGATCCCCGCCCACATGAGTGCGCCGGAACCGATGATCCCCAGCGCCGAGGCGGCGGACGGTCGCATGATCGCGACCACGGCGATCGCGACGATGATGACCGGGATCGCATTGATCCACGCCGTGGCCAGACCGAGCTCGTCGACGTCCAGTCCGGCCAGCGCCGCTGCGACGGTGGTGCCCGGTCCCAGGGCACCCCACGGCACCGCGATGAGACCGAGGAGGCCGAGGATCGCGGACTGCCGCAGGGTGCAGCCGAGATGATGCAGGATCGGCACCCCGACGGTGACGCCGATGCCGAAGCCGGTGACCGATTCTGCGAAGGGCACGATGCCGAACACGACGAGCGCGACCCCGAGCGGTCGCCCCGGTGACAGCGACTCGACCCAGGACGAGATCTGCGACATCGACCCCGCGGACTCGAGCAGCCGGGCGAGCAGCATGCCGAAGAGCAGGATGAGCGCGACCTCGAGGATGAGCGGAAAGTAGTCGATTCCCGATTCCACCAACACCGAGGCGGGGGTGGGGAAGACGAAGGCGACGAGACCGGCCGCGAGCACGCCGCCGGCGAGAGCGGCGACCCAGGAGCTCTGTTTGAGCAGTAGCAGGACGATGGCAATCAGGATCGGTGTGAGAGCCAGCACTGCCGCCATAGGGTGAAGTTTCCTTTGTGAGATGTGATTCTACGATCCAAGAATAGAATATGATGCTCCAATGGCGAAAGAAGAGGATCTCGGCGCACGTGTCTTCGGCGCCCGCATCAGAGCCCGGCGCAAGTACAACAACCTCACCCTCAATGAGCTCGCGGTGAGGGCGGGACTGTCCCGCGCCGCTCTGTCGAAGATCGAACGCGGTGAGCAGGACACATCGGTATCGAACGCCATGGGTCTCTCCCGCGCCCTCGGCGTCGATGTCGGCGAACTGTTGGCCGCCCCGGAAGTCACGATCACCCGCAGCGAGGCGATCCCCACGACCTCGACCTTCGGCAAGGGGGTCTGGCGGCGGGATCTGCCATCGGCGATCGAGAATATGGATGTCGTGCATTACCGCCTCGACCCGCGCAGCGAGACCTCGGCCTTCGCTGCCCACCGCAGCGGATCGTGTGAGAGCTTCTTCGTCCTCAAGGGCAGCATCGAGGTCGCCACCATCGACCGCCGCACGACCCTGCACGCCGGTGACTGCGCCCAGGCTCCCGGTGACGTTCCGCACCAATTGGCCAACCCTCACGACGAGCCCGCCGAACTCATGCTCATCATCATCTGAATCTGCCGGACCCCTTCTTACTACCTGACGGCGGCCCAGCAACCTCGCGCCAGGTTGCTGGGCCGCCGTCAGGTAGTAAGGAGGGGTGGTGTTGACCGGGCGAGCCGCCTCGGCGATCATTGTTATGTTCCGTTTCCGTTCAAGGACGTATCTGCTGTGAAGTGAATCCTCATGCCGTGACTTGCGGGTGCCACGGGCCCGCGGCGCTTCTGCGTACACGCAATGAGGACCCTCATGCCTGCAGCAATCACTGTGTCCGAACTGGACTACCGCCTCGGCGACGATACCGAGATCTTCTCCCGACTCACCGCCACCATCCCTGCCGACCTCGTCGGACTCGTCGGCGACAACGGGATCGGCAAATCCACCTTCGCCCGCATCCTCGCCTGTCGACTGCGAGCCTCGTCAGGAACCGTCACGGGTCCCGATGGCGCCGTCTACATCGACCAGCTGCTGCCGCATTCGACGCAGCGGGTCGACACCAAACTGGACATCGCACCCGTCCGACAAGCGCTGGGCCGCGCCCTGGCCGGAGTAGCGACGGGCGCCGACTTCGACCTCATCGGCGACGACTGGGACATCGAAGAGCGAGCCCTGGTGGCGCTGTCCGAACTCGGTCTGCAGCTGAGCGTCAGCGATCTCGACCGGAGTCTGAGCAGCTTCTCCGGCGGACAGGCCACACGCATCGGACTGGCCCGAGCGGCACTGGTCGGTGAAGCCTGGCTGATCCTCGACGAACCGAGCAACAACCTTGATGAGGACGGGCGGGCCCTGCTGACGTCCCTGCTCGCCGAACGGCGCGGACCGACCCTGGTCATCTCCCACGACCGCACGCTGCTGACGCATATGACCTCGATCATCGAGATGACCGACCGGCTGCGGGTCTACGGAGGGAACTTCGACGACTACGAAGCCATGGTCGCCGCGGAAGAAGAGGCGAAGCAGCAGAAGGTCACCGATGCGAAGAAGTCCCACCAGATCGAGAAGCGACAGCGGATCGAACTGCAGACGAAGCTCGCCCGCAGCGAGCAGAAAGGGGCGAAGGACAAACTGAATAGGCGTCGTCCCCGGATCGCAGCCAACGCCATGGCTCACTTCGCGGAGAAGTCAGCGGCCAAACGACGCGACGACAAAGCCGCCGACGAAGCGGCCGCCTGGGACGAACTCACCAACGCCAAGGATGCGCTGCGCCGGTCCTCGAGCGTCCGCCTCGACCTGCCGGACACCCAGGTGCACGCGACCAAACGGGTCCTCGAGATCTCCGCGGCCGCCTCGGCGAGGTCCGAACGTCCGCATTCTATCGTCGGTCCCGAGCGGATCCGGCTGACCGGACCGAACGGGGCGGGGAAGTCGACCCTGCTGGCAGCGATCCTGGCGGCTGCCAACGGCCAGGACGGACAGGACGGCCAGGACGGACAGGACGAGGACACAGGAAAGACAGCTGGGGGAGAGGGAGCTGGCGAAACCGGTCCGCCGATCGCCGCACTCTTCGGCGACCTCGCCATCACCGTCTCTGCACCGACGGCTCACCTCGACCAGCAGTACCGACTGCCGGGGGAGCTCACGGTGATGGAGGCAGTGCGCGCGGGCAACCCGCAGCTTGACCCGCACCGCGTCCACGAAGTGCTCGCGGCCATGGGACTGCGCGCCGGACGCGCCGGCCAGATCTGTCAGACCCTGTCCGGTGGGGAGCGCTTCCGTGTCGCCTTGGCCTCAGGGCTCCTCCAGGACCCGGCTCCGCAGCTGCTCATCCTCGACGAACCGGGCAACAATCTCGACCTGTCATCGATCGAGGCGCTGGTGACCGCTCTCGAAGGATTCGGCGGTGCCATGGTGATCGTCACCCACGACGACCGGCTCGCCGCCGAACTCTCCGTCGACACCGAATGGGATGTGCGGGAATTTCTGCGCACCGAAGCCGTTGATTGAGTTGAGACGAAAAGGACGAGCCGAGCCGGCTAAGCAGGCGGGAGAGACAGACGAATGTGCGATTTTGACTTGACTGGGATAATGGCCCTGTGAGTGTCATCAGTCGTGCCCCAGAAACCGCATCCCCGAAGCCCGAAACAGCCCTGCGCATCGGGCCCATCGAGCTGTCCTCGCCCGTCGTGCTCGCGCCCATGGCCGGAATCACGAACACCGCCTTCCGCCGCCTGTGCCGCGAATACGGAGCCGGCCTGTACGTGACCGAAATGGTCACCACCCGGGCCTTGGTCGAGCGCAATCCGAAGACGATGCGCATCATCCACCACGAGCCCTATGAGACTCCGCGCTCCGTCCAGCTCTACGGAGTCGACCCGGTGACCATGGGCCAGGCCGTGCGGATGCTCGTCGAGGAGGACCGGGCCGATCACATCGACCTCAACTTCGGCTGCCCCGTCCCCAAGGTCACCCGCAAGGGCGGCGGCTCCGCGCTGCCGTGGAAGCAGGACCTGTTCAAATCCATCGTCACCACGGCCGTCACCGAGGCGGCCCGCCGGGACGTACCCGTGACCGTGAAGATGCGCAAAGGCATCGACGCCGACCACACGACCTTCCTCGACGCCGCCGAGACCGCGCGCAACGCCGGTGTCGCCGCCGTCGCTCTGCACGGCCGCACCGCGGCCGATCTCTACTCGGGGACCGCGGACTGGGACGCGATCGCCCGGCTCAAGGACCACCTCGGCGACACCGTTCCGGTGCTCGGCAACGGTGATATCTTCGCCGCCGAGGATGCCCTGGACATGATGGCCAAGACCGGCTGCGACGGCGTCGTCATCGGGCGCGGCTGCCAGGGACGGCCGTGGCTGTTCGGCGACCTCGCGAACGCGCTGAACGGCAGCGACGAACGCCACCGTCCCGGACTCGCCGAGGTGGCTCGTGCCGTGTACAAACACGGCGAATACCTCGTCGATCACTTCGAGGACGAATTCCTCGGCGTCCGTGACCTGCGCAAACACATCGCCTGGTACTTCAAGGGCTACCCCGTCGGGGGAGAGCTGCGCAGCCAGCTGGCCATGGTCGCCTCGCTCGAGGAACTCGCCGGACTGCTCGACCAGCTCGACAAGACCGCGCCCTACCCGGGAGAAGCCGCCGAAGGGTCCCGCGGCCGCACCACCCGGCCGAAGAAGCCGCACCTGCCCGAAGGTTGGTTGGACTCCAGAATCTTCGATCCCAGCGGGAAGTCGCTGCTGTCGGAGGCCGAACTCGACATCTCAGGAGGATGAGAATGCCCTTCGACACTCACCCGCACACCTCGGTGGAGACGGGGACCGTGGCGGTCTACTCGTCGCGGGACGAGGAACGGTGGGTGAGCGAACCGGCTAAGAATCCGCGGCGCTCGGCTTTCCAACGCGACCGAGCCCGCGTCCTCCATTCCTCGGGACTGCGCCGCCTCGGCGCGAAGACTCAGGTCGTGTCCCCGGGCACGGATGATTTCGTCCGCACCCGTCTCACTCACTCCCTCGAGGTCGCCCAGGTCGGCCGCGAACTCGCCCGCTACCTCGGCTGCGATCCCGATATCGTCGACACCGCCTGCCTGTCCCACGACCTCGGACACCCTCCCTTCGGCCACCACGGTGAGACGATCCTCGACGCCCTGTGCGCAGACATCGGCGGCTTCGAAGGCAACGCCCAGACCCTGCGTCTGGTCACCCGGATCGAACCGAAGGTCATCGCCGATGACGGTCGCCCGGCCGGCCTCAACCTCTCCCGCGCGAGCCTCGACGCACTGACGAAGTACCCATGGCCCCGAGCCGAAGCCACGGCCGGTCGTCGCGACTCCGGGGTTCGCAAATTCGGTGTCTACGATGACGACCGGACCGTCTTCGACTTCTACCGCGACGGCATCGACAACGGTCAGAAATGCATCGAAGCCCAGGTCATGGACTTGGCCGACGACATCTCCTACTCCGTTCACGACGTCGAGGACGCCATCGTCGCCGGACATCTGGACCTTGCCGACTTCGCTGCCGATGAGCGGCGGACAGAACTCTTCGACATCACCCGTCAGTGGTACCTGCCGGAAACCACCGATGCGGAGATGGACAAGGCGCTCGGTCGACTGCAGGCCGCCGCCTATTGGCCCAAGGAGGCCTTCGACGGATCCCGTCGTGCTCAGGCCGGCCTCAAGCACATGACGAGTCAGCTCATCGGGCGCTTCGTCGGTGCCGCGGAATCCGCGACCCGTGAGGAATTCGGCTGGGAGCCCCTGGCCCGATACTCGGCCTCACTCGTCGTGCCCGAGACGACCACCGTCGAGATCGCCGTACTCAAAGGCATGGCCACGCTGACGGTGATGGTCGCCGAGGATCGACTGCGGCTGCATGACATCCAGGCGGCGGTCATCGACGAACTCGCCGAATGGTACTCGCAGTCACCGGACAAGCTCGATCCGATGTTCCGCGCCGACCACGCCGAGGCCGCCGACGACTCCGCACGGCTGCGCGTCATCGTCGACCAGATCGCCTCCCTGACTGACCATTCCGCCTGGGCCCTGTACCACCACCTCAACGCCGGAGCGGAGGATCGGCTCTAGACCATGGCCGGACTCATCAAACGCGAGGACATCGACGAACTGCGCAGCCGCACCCGCATCGACGAGGTGATCGGGGAATTCGTCACCCTCAAGACCGCGGGCATCGGATCGCTGAAAGGACTCTGCCCGTTCCACGACGAGAAGACGCCGTCGTTCACGGTGCGTCCGCAGGTCGGGATGTACCACTGCTTCGGCTGCGGTGAGTCCGGCGACGTGTTCACCTTCCTGCAGAAGGTCGAACAGCTCAGCTTCGTCGAAGCCGTCGAGACGCTGGCAGGCAAGGCCGGAATGCACCTGCGCTACGAGGACGGGAAGGGCCCGGACCGGGAACAGGCCAGCCGCAGGCAGCGGCTGCTGGAGATGCACGAGGTCGCGGGGCGGTTCTTCGCCCAGGCCCTCGAGTCCGAGGCCGGGCAGATCGGCCGCGAGTTCCTGTCCGGCCGCGGTTTTCCCGCCGAGTCGAGCCGGGAATTCGGCATCGGATTCGCCCCGAAATCCTGGGATGCCCTGACGAGCCATCTGCGCAGGGCCGGCTTCACCGATGAGGAGATCCTCGCCGGCGGGCTGGCCAGTGAGGGCGGTCGGGGAATCTACGACCGATTCCGTGGTCGGGTGATCTGGCCGATCAAGGACATGACGTCCCGGACCATCGGCTTCGGCGCCCGCCGACTCTATGACGATGACAAGGGACCGAAGTACCTCAACACTCCCGAGACCGCTCTCTATCACAAGAATCAGGTTCTCTATGGACTCGACCTGGCGAAGAAGTCCATCGCGAAGACCAAACGCGTCGTCGTCGTCGAGGGCTACACCGACGTTATGGCCGCCCACCTCGCCGGAGTCGACCAGGCCGTGGCCACCTGCGGCACGGCCTTCGGCGCCGAACACGTGAAGATCATCCGTCGCCTCCTCGGCGACGACCCGACCGGACAGGTGATCTTCACCTTCGACGGTGACGCCGCCGGTCAGAAGGCTGCGCTCAAAGCCTTCGAATTCGAGAACCTGTTCACTGCCCAGACCTTCGTCGCCGTCGAACCCGATGGCCTCGATCCCTGTGACCTGCGCATGCAGAAGGGCGACGCAGCCCTGCGCGAACTCATCGACGGCTGCAAGCCGCTCTTCGAGTTCGTCATCACCACCGCGATCTCCCGCTTCGACCTCGACACCGTCGAAGGACGAATCTCCGCGGTCCGCGCCGCCGCCGAGGTGCTCACCGACATCCGCGACCGCAACAGCCTCTCTCACTACTACCGGTTCGTCGCCGGTCGCATCGGCGTCGATATCGACGAGGTGGAGGCCGCGGTCCGCACCGCCGCCCGCCAACCGAAGCAGAACCGCCAGCCCGCCGAGGCGCCCGCCCGCCAGTCGTCCTACCGCGACGGCCCACCGCCGGCACCGAGCGCACCCGCACCCTCGTCGCCGGCCACATCCGGACCAAGGCACGGGCCTGGTTCGGGGCAGGGGACCGGTCCGGGCACCGAGCGGGAGATCGCTCCGTCCGGAGGCGCACGCGCTCCCGGTTCCGCCTCGGCGGGGGAGGTCTCCGATGAGCGCAGCATCGAATACGTCTACGACGAACGCCCCGACGTCTCGAACCTCTCGGCCCCGATCAGCCCCGCCCGGCTGAAGACGGAGAAGGGGGCTCTCATGGTCGCCCTCCAGCATCCGGAGGTAGTCAATGCGAAGCTCTTCGACTCGCTGTCCGCGAAGGCCTTCGAACACCCCGGCTACCGGCGGATCCAGGAAGCCATCAAACAGGCCGGGGGATTGGGTGCAGCCGGCACGGCTCAGTCGAAATGGGCAGAACGCGTCCTCGACGCTGCAGCCGAGGACCTCAAGCCCTATGTGGCCCAGCTGCTCGTGACCCCGCTGCCGGTCATCGAGGGAGACGGGATCGATCGGTTCGCCCGCGGGATCGTCGCACGCCTCTTCGACTACGACCTCGAACGCATCGCCAAGGAACTCCACTCCCGTCTCCAGCGCCAGGACACCTCCGATGGAGCGGGTCAGGCAGCACTGCTCGGTCAGCTGCAGACTCTCGAGCAGCACCGGGCACGGCTGAAGATGCTCATGTAGAAGACTGCGCACAGTGAAATAGTGCACAATTGCAGATTTGCAGTTGGTGAAAGTTTGCATGTGATGCAAAATGTGTCTATGCCCGCTGAAGAATCCCTGCGCTCGAAAAAGGCGCGACTGACTCGCAACGCCCTCCACGAGGCGGCGATCACCCGCGTCCTCGAAGACGGCTTGGCCTGTGCCACCGTCGCGACGATCGCCGCCGACGCCGGAGTGTCCACACGCACCTTCTTCAACTACTTCGAGACGAAGGAGGACGCGATCGTCGGTCTCGGAGCCGATGTCAGCGTCGATGAGGGCCTCGCCTTCGACTACGTCCACAGCCCCGCCGGGCTCGACACCCTGGCCGAGGACACGGCGCGCTTCGTCCGCGAGGCGCTGCTCGTCGGCTCCGTCGACCCCAAGCTTCCGGCTCGGCGCCGCCGCCTCTTCGCTCTCTACCCGGAACTCGTGAGCAAGAGCTTCGACCGGGCAGAAGAACTCGAAGAGATCGTCACCCGGCACGTGCTCGACCGGCTCCGCCGCCTCGGACAAGAGTTCTCCTCAGAGGACTCCGCCTGGCGCAGTGCGCGCATGCTCACCCAACTCTGCCGGGTCCCGCTCAATCATGCGGGACAGGTGATCAAAGCCAATCCCGAGGCGGTCGAGGACAAAGGCGGAACCCAAGCGATCTTCGAAGACTCCCTGAGCCTGTTCCGCAAGGTTCTGGACCGACTGCCATGACGAACGCTGTGATGAGAAGCAACCACGAAACCGATGAGAAGACGATGACGGCAACCACCTCGAAGAACTCCGCCCCTGCGGGACCCGACGCACAGACAGAGCCGATGGCCACCTCAGCGACCATTCTGCTCTTCGTCGGCCTGATGATCGCGATGTTCATGTTCTCGCTCAACCAGACGGTGCTGGCCACCGCGCTGCCGACCATCGTCGGCGAACTCGACGGCGTCGACCAGATGCTGTGGGTCTCCACCGCATTCATGCTCGCCTCAACGATCATGATGCCCGTCTACGGCAAGGTCGGCGACCTGTTCGGACGCAAGCCGCTGTTCATGTTCGCCATCTGCTGCTTCCTGCTGGGGTCGGTCTTCGCCCTCATCGCGAATGAGATGTCGACACTGATCTTCGGTCGCGTACTCCAGGGCATCGGCGGCGGCGGAATGATGATCCTCTCGCAGTCGATCATCGCCTCCGTCGTCCCCGCCCGCGAACGCGGCAAGTACATGGGCATCATGGGCTCGGCCTTCGCCGTGTCTTCCGTGGCCGGACCGCTGATCGGCGGCTGGCTGACAGAGGGACCCGGCTGGCGCTGGACCTTCGCCATCAACTTCCCGTTGGGCATCATCGCCCTCATCGCCGCCGCCGTGTTCCTCAAGGTGCCCAAGCACACCAAAGGTGCAGGCCCTCGTCCGAAAATCGACGTCATCGGCATGGCGCTCATCTCGATCGTCACCTCCTGCATCGTGCTCACCTCCGCCTGGGGCGGACACGACTACGAATGGGGATCCTGGCAGATCAACGGGCTCATCGTCACCGGAGTGATCGCCGCAGTCGCCTTCGTCTTCGTCGAACTCAAGGTCAGCGAACCGGTCATCCCGATGCACCTATTCACCAACCGCGACTTCCTGCTGTGCACGATCGCCGGTCTCTTCGTCGGCATCGGCATGTTCGGTGTGCTCTCCTATATGCCGACCTACCTGCAGATGGTCCACGGGATCGACGCCACCGTCGCCGGTCTGATGATGGTGCCGATGATGGGCACCATGCTCGTGTCCTCGACGCTCGTCGGTTTCATCGTCTCCCGCACCGGCAGGTACAAGAAATACCCTCTGACCGGCATCCTCATCATGGCCGGCTCGCTCGTTCTGCTCTCCCAGCTGAAGGCCGAGAGCTCGGCCTGGGAGACCATCGGCTGCCTGGCGCTGCTCGGACTCGGACTGGGCCTGAGCATGCAGACACTCGTCCTCGTCGTCCAGAACGCCTTCCCGGTGTCCATGGTCGGCACTGCCACCGCGTCGAACAACTACTTCCGCCAGGTCGGTGCCACCCTCGGCATGGCCTTCATCGGATCCGTGTTCACCCAGCGCCTCATGGACAACATCAAGTCCGGAATCACGGAGATCGCGAAGGCGGCCCCGCACGGCCACATGCCCAAGGTCTCCTCGACGGGGCTGACCCCGGAGATCGTGTCGAAGCTGCCGGAGCCGATGCATTCGCTCATCATCACCTCCTACAACGACGCCCTCGTGCCCCTGTTCCTGTGGGTGGCTCCGCTGGCCGTCCTCGGCTTCGTCTTCCTCTGCTTCCTGCCGAACACTCCGCTGGCACAGACCCTGAAGAGCGAACCGGCGAAGCGCGAGAGCCTCGATGTCGAAGCCGAGCGCGCGGGTGTCGTGTCCGCGCCGGTTTCCACCCCGGCAGAGACTTCATCGGTTAGTGTGGCAGAAAGCCCACTGTCCAAGGAGCCGAGGAATGACGGTACTGACCATACTCAACTCACCCGGGACCGAGATCCCCGCACTGATCACTGATCTGGGGGAGCGGGACGGGATCGAACTGCGCATCGCCGAGGCGTCGACCCTGGCCCAGGCGCTGCCCGGCACCGATGTGCTGCTGATGTGGGATTTCTTCTCCACCGCGCTCAAGGATGCCTATGGCAGCGCCGACAGACTCGGGTGGGTCCATGCCGCCGCAGCCGGCGTGGACTCGCTCCTCTTCGATGAGCTCGTCGAATCACCGGTCACCGTGACGAACGCCCGCGGGATCTTCGACCGCCCGATCGCCGAGTTCGTCCTCAGCTACATCCTCATGCACGCGAAGAGCTCGATCGGCTCGCTGTCCGATCAAGCCGCGAAGAAGTGGAACCGCCGGTCGACGCGCGATATCGCCGGCACCAAGGCTCTCATCGTCGGCACCGGAGCGATCGGCCGGGGCATCGCACGCCTGCTGAAGGCCGTCGACATCGACGTCACCGGAGCCGGATCGCGCGCCCGCAGCGGCGACGCCGACTTCGGTGAGGTCATCGACTCCGCCACCCTGCCCGAGCACGTGGCCGGATTCGACTGGGTCATCGACATCGCACCGCTGACGGAGAAGACCGAGAGGCTCATCGGCGCCGAGGCGTTCGCGGCCATGGACGACACAGCCGTGTTCATCAATGTCGGACGCGGAGACACCGTCGACACCGACGCACTCGTCACCGCACTGCGCGACGGGCAGATCGGCGGGGCCGGACTCGACGTCTTCGACGAAGAGCCGCTGCCCGCCGGCCATCCTCTGTGGTCGATGGACAATGTCATCATCACCCCGCATATGAGCGGTGATACCGACGGGTGGAGAATGCGACTGGCCGAGCAGTTCCACGCCCTGTTCGAACAGTATCTGGCCGGGGAGCAGTTCCCGCACACCGTGGACAAGAAGCTCGGGTACGTGCGGTGAGCCAGGCCGACGACCCCGCGGCACAGCGGGTCTTCCTGGCCAGGGTGATCGCCGAACTCATCGCCGTGCGCCGTGCCCGTCTGCTGAGCATGCTGGTGCTCGCCCTGGCGATGCTCGTCGCCGGACTCGGGGCCGCGCTCCAAGCCCAAGGCGATCACATCGATGCGGTGCTGCTGTTCTCGGCGTTCAGCCTCATCATGATCGGCATCGTCTGCGCGCTGGGCGCGATCATCGCCTGGACGCGGATCAACCGGGACGTGCTCGACTCGATCGCTGCGTCGCGACCGGCTCGTGCCAAGGCGCCGCGGACTCGGAATGCCGGACTCGCCGTCGCGGTCGGCTTCGCCATCGTCGGTATCCTGTTCGGCATGCTGCTGTGGGCCGAGACTCCGATCCTGGCCGGCGCCGTCGTCATCGCCTGCCTGCTGTTGGCCTGCCTGGGTCCCATCTGGGCGAATGAGCTGGCAAATGCCGATGACCGACTCGCCGTCATCCTCGACAGCGACGACGATCTGGCGGAGCGATTCGCCACCTTCACCCCGATCTGGCTGCATGAGGCCATGGAGTCCGACGCCGCGAAGTAGGCAGAACACCTCGTTGCCGGCAGAACCTCTCGTTCCTACGGGAGGTTTTGTCATTCCCGAGAGGTTTCGGTGGGAGGTCTAGGGCGTAGCAGTACCGGTGAAGGATGGTGCGGCCCGAAGTGCAGAACTTGCGATCGCAGGAGGTGAAAGGGGTGACTCTGCCGGTGAATGACGAAAGCGCCCGGAGTCGTGAGACTCCGGGCGCCTGTCTCAGCGGGTCACCGAACGCTCATCCGAACGGTTCGGTGGGCCGCCTCGGCGATATCAGGGAAAGGCCGGGACGTCGACATCAGCCATCTTGGCCACGCAGCGCACGACCTGGCAGGAGTAGCCGAATTCGTTGTCGTACCAGACGTAGACGACGACGCGGTCCTCATCGACGATCGTGGCCAGACCGTCGACGACACCGGCCCGCTTGGAGCCGACGAGGTCGGTGGACACGAGCTCGGGAGAGGTGACGTAGTCGACCTGGTTGCGCAGCGGCGAATGCATCGACACTTCGCGGAGGAACGTGTTGAGCTCGTCGACGGTGGTGGCGTTGTCCAGGTTGAGGTTGAGGATCGCCATGGACACGTTCGGGGTGGGTACGCGGATCGCATTGCCCGAGAGCTTCCCGGCCAGCTCCGGCAGAGCCTTGGCGACGGCCTTGGCGGCACCGGTCTCGGTGAGGACCATGTTGAGGCCGGCCGCACGGCCGCGGCGGGAGCCCTTGTGGAAGTTGTCGATGAGGTTTTGGTCGTTGGTGAACGAGTGGACCGTCTCGACGTGGCCGTTGCGGACACCGAACTTGTCGTTGATGGCCTTGAGCACCGGGGTGATCGCATTCGTCGTGCAGGATGCGGCCGATACGATGGTGTCCGTGTCGAGGATCGCGTCGTCGTTGACTCCGAAGACGATGTTCTTCACATCGCCCTTGCCGGGAGCCGTGAGCAGGACCTTCGACGCACCGGGGCACGCGAGGTGCTTGGACAGGCCCTCTTCGTCACGCCACTTTCCGGTGTTGTCGACGATGATGGCGTCGTTGATTCCGTAGGCGGTGTAGTCGACTTCCGACGGGTCATTCGAGTAGATGACCTGGATGAGGGTGCCGTTGGCCTGGATGGTGCTGTTCTCTTCGTCGACGACGATGCTGCCGTCGAAGGCTCCGTGCACCGAATCGCGGCGCAGCAGGGAGGCGCGCTTGACGATGTCGTTCTCCCCATTGCGGCGCACGACGATCGCACGCAGACGCATACCGGTGCCGCCAGCGCGATCGATGAGGATGCGGGCGAGCAGACGGCCGATGCGACCGAAGCCGTAGAGGACGACGTCGCGGACCTCACCCTTGCCGGACTGCGACTCGACGACCTCGGCGAGCTCGGCGGCGAGGAAGGCGTCGACGTCGGCGTTCGGATCATCGAGCTTCTCGATGAGACGGCCCAGATCGATGCGGGCCGGAGCCAGGTTGAGCCCGGACAGCGCCTTGACGATGCGGTGGGTGATCTGGATGTCGAGCTCTTCGCCGAGGAAGTGGCGAGCATAGCGGTGCGCCTTGATCATGCCGGTCACCGACTTGTTCAGCAGCGACCGCCCGAACAGGGTCAGAAGCACGTCGTTCTCACGGTACAGGCGTCCGACTAGCGGAATGAGTTCTTCGGCGGCGGTCTGCTTCTTCGCCCAATCGTCCAGGCGAGCAGTCGTAGCGTCAGTCAAAGGTCGTGTCCCCTCGGTCAGTTATAACGGATGCGCCAACAGTCTACCGTCTCGCCTATTCGCGATCGGACCGGCGTTCCTCGAACCGTTTGAAGCCCAGCAGGGTCAGCGCCACGATTCCCGCACCGGTGATGAGCGCGCCGAGGCTCTGCGCCTGCACCTTCGGTTCGACGAACCGATACTCCTGCTCTTCTTCACGCGGCCGCGGTGGTTTCGCCGTGCCGATCCACGCGGCGATGAACAGGATGATGCGGGCGAAGACGTTGAGCGTGAGCATGATCGCGATGATCGACCCGAACACACCGGCGGCTTTGTTCCCGGAGAAGAGGTTGACGAGCACTGTGGAGAAGTTGATGAGGATGAGGAACGCGGTCGCGCCGATGAGCGAGCCGCGATTCTTCGCCTGTTTGTCCACCGGTTTCTCCGGCAGCATCGTGAACAGGAACCAGAAGATCAGCCAGGCGGCTCCGAACGTGAGGATGACCGGAACGATGAACAGCAGGCTGCCGGCGAATCCGCCGAGCCCGAGGAAGTCGGCGATCATCGAGCGCAAGCCGGTGCCGACGACGGTGAGCGCCACGGCCAGGAGGAGGCCGATGATGAGGCCGATGAGGGTGATCACGTTGTTGATGACCTTGCTGACGAAGGACTTCTCCGGCACGGCATCGTCGAAGTCGTCGTGCAGCTGAGCTCGCACCGCGGCACCGAGGTTGCCGATGAATCCCTGACCTGTGTAAAGGCCGGTGAGAATACCGATGATTCCCACTCCCTGCCAGTCGAGGAGGAAGCTCTCGAGCTGCTCGGTCAGCGACGAGTTGCCGGCGGTGAAGGTCTCGATCTGCTTGGTGACCTCGGGAAGGAGCTCGGGGCGTGCGACGTCGAGGACGAAGCCGATGCTTGCGAGGCTGACCATGGCGATGGGCATGACCGCGAGAACGAGGAAGTAGGTGATCGCGGCGCCGAACTGATTGCCCAGACGCTGTCCGAAACGCTGGACTGCGCGCATGAGGTGGGCGGGTCCGGGTCGGTTGACGGCATTGTGGCCGACCTCAGCGACGGTGTTGCGCGAGGCCAGTACTTTGGCAGGTGCCACGTGTGTGCTCCTTCGATGCGTATCCGCAAGGTGCGTTCGTATTCCGGTCTGAGGTGTTCGTTTCCACACTAGCCGCTGAGAGCGTACTGTGAGCGGCGGGCCGCGCCCTTATCTAGACTTTTGACCATGCCGATCACTGATTCGTTCGCTCCGACTGCCGATTTCGCACCCGTTGCCACCGACAGCCTTGCCGGCCTGCCTGCCGGCGGAGTCCCTGCCGATGTCCTCGCCGCCGGCGGCAGCGCTGCGGACAATCTCAGCGGGTTCTCGGCCTGGACCGTGACGATCATGGAGACCCTGGGGCCGGCCGGTGTCGGCTTCATGGTCTTCCTCGACAACATCTTCCCGCCCATCCCCAGTGAGCTCGTCCTGCCTCTGGCCGGATTCACCTCCAGCCAAGGCCAGATGAATATTGTGGCCGCGATCGTCTTCGCCACGATCGGCTCAGTCGTCGGCGCGGTTCTGCTGTGGGCGCTGGGCAAGTGGATCGGCATCGAACGCATCGCCCGGATCGCGGTGAAGATGCCGTTGGTCGACGTCGATGACGTGCATAAGACCGTCGACTGGTTCGACAAGCACGGGGACAAGGCCGTGTTCTTCGGTCGGATGATCCCGATCTTCCGGTCGCTCATCTCCATCCCCGCCGGCATGCGGGACATGCGCCTGACCAAGTTCCTGCTGCTGACCACGGCCGGCAGCGCGATCTGGAACACGATCCTCATCGTTGCAGGCTTCACCCTCGGTGAGAACTGGTCGGTCGTCGAGACCTACGCCGGCTACTTCCAGAACGTCGTCATCGTCGCCGTCGTGGTCTTCGTCATCGTGTGGATCGTGTTCAAGATCCGCAAACAGCGGCGGAAGAGAGCCGCCGGGCTCGACACGACCGAAGACGATCATATCGAGCCCGGAGAATTCGAAGCCTGAGGTGATTCCTCAGCTCAGCTCACCCAGGCCGCTGCCGTATGCGTTGGTGCGACCTCTTCGCCGGGCTTGACGGGTCCGGGAGCGGTCCCTTCGCCGAAGGGGGATCCGCCGAACTTCCGGTCGCGACCGTGATCGCTGAGCCAACCTGAGAGATCGGGGCCCTTAGGTACGATCTGCGTCGGGTTCACATCCTGGTGGACGATGTAGTAGTGCTGTTTGATCTGCTCGAAGTCCACCGTGTCGCCGAAGCCCGGCGTCTGATACAGGTCGCGGGCGTAGCCCCACAGGTTCTCGAACGCAGTGAGCGGCTGCCGGTTGCACTTGAAGTGACCGAAATAGACGGGATCGAAGCGCACGAGCGTCGTGAACAGTCGCACATCCGCCTCGGTGATGGTCTCACCCATGAGGAACCGTGACCGGCTGAGCCGATCCTCGACGATATCGAGCGCGTTGAATAGGCGGTCGAAGGCCGCTTCGTAGGCGTCCTGGGAGCCGGCGAAGCCGCAGCGGTAGACCCCGTTGTTGATCTCCGTGTAGATATGGCGCATCACCTTCTCCATCTCCTCCCGTGATTCCTCGGGCCAGAGAATCGGGGCACCCTCACGGTGGTATTCGGTCCACTGGGTGGAGAAGTCCTCCGTGATCTGCGCGAAGTCGTTGGTGACGACGACGCCGGTGGGCACGTCGACAACGGCCGGCACGGTGATTCCGCGCGGATAGTCCGGGTAACGGGCGAAGAACGCCTGCTGCAGCCGTTCGATGCCGAGCACCGGATCCACCCCGCCCGGGTCGAGGTCGAAGGTCCACGACCGCGCATCGTGGGTGGGGCCGGGCATGCCGAGGGAGATGACGTCCTCGAGCCCGAGGAGGCGACGGACGATGATCGACCGGTTCGCCCACGGGCAGGCACGGGCGGCGACGAGGCGGTACCGGCCGGGTTCGACGGGCCATTGAGCGTTGGGATCGTTGAGGATGCGATCGTCGATGTAGTTCGTATCCCGGTTGAATTCCGCCCCTTCGGTCACGTAGCTGGGTGTGTGATCGGTGGTCTCGGACATGACGCTGCCTCCAATGAGATCGATGAGATCGATGAGTTCGACTTCTGTCCTCAGCTTACGACCCTGAGGCAAGCCCTCGCCGAGGCGGGACGACGTCACCGTTGTCGTGCCCTCCCGATTGGGAAGAGTCCGCCCACCACCACCGAGGTGGGACGACGACGGCCCGGGACAGACCGTTCGAGTCCGTGCCCGGGCCGTACCCCGCAGGCTGAGTTCAGCAACTGTGTCCCAGCCGGCAGCGACTGTTCGTCAGCCGGCGTAGAGCGCGTCGATCTCGGCGGCGAAGTCCTTGTTGATGAGGTGACGCTTGACCGACTGCTTGGCAGAGAGGTAGCCGTTCTCCTCGCTGAGCTCGATCGGCAGGATTGTGAACTTCTTGACTCCTTCGGCCCGCGAGACGGTCCTGTTCATCTGTTCGACGGCCTTGGCCACTTCGGCCTGGACCGCATCGTCCTCGGCGGCTTCGCGCAGATCCATCTGCGGCAGATCGTGATTCTTCAGCCAGCCCGGCAGCATCTCTGAATCGAGGAAGATCAGCGCCGAGACGAATCTGCGGTTCTCGCCGACGAGCACCGGCTGGCCGATGATCGGGTGGCGACGCAGCACATCTTCGAGCGGAGCCGGGGCGACGTTCTTGCCGCTGGAGGTCACGATGATCTCCTTCTTGCGGCCGTTGATCGTGAGGTAGCCGTCGTCATCGAGTGAGCCGAGGTCACCGGTGCCGAACCAGCCGTCGTGGAACTCCTTGGCCGTGGCCTCGGGGTTGTTCCAGTACTCGCGGAAGACCGGCACGCCCTTGGCCAGGATCTCACCGTCGGGAGCAATCGCCACCGAGGCGCCCGGCAGCGGCACGCCGACAGTTCCGATCTTCGACTTCTCCGGAATATTGACGGTGATCGGTGCCGTGGTCTCAGTGAGTCCGTAGCCTTCGAGAACGATGATGCCGAGTCCGCGGAAGAAGTGGCCGAGATGAGCGCCGAGTGCGCCACCGCCGGAGACCGCGTGAGTGACGTTGCCGCCCATAACTGCGCGCAGCTTCGAATAGACGAGCTTGTCGAACAGGGCATGCTGGAGCTTGAGGGCGGTCGGCACCTTGCCGGTGTCGAGTGCCTTCGAGTAGGCGACTGCGACCTGCTCGGCACGGCGGAAGATCTTCTCCTTGCCGCCTGCCTGAGCGGTCGCCAGCGCGGAATTGAACACCTTCTCGAAGACACGGGGCACACCGAGGATGAACGAGGGGCGGAAGCTGCCCATGGCGTCGGTGAGCTTCGTCAGATCCGACTGGTGCGCCAGCAGAGCACCGTTGCTGATGGCCAGGACCTCGATGAACCGGGCGAAGACGTGAGCCTGCGGCAGGAACAGCAGGCAGCGCATATTCGTGTCGAGAACGCTGGGGATCTGGTGGCGCGCGGCCTGGGCGGTCTGCACGAAGTTCGCGTGGGTGAGCACACAGCCCTTGGGCTTTCCTGTGGTGCCGGAAGTGTAGATGATCGTCGCCACGGAATCGGAGCCGACCTGCGAGCGAGCGGCTTCGAGCTCCTCATCGGTGACGGCCTTGCCGGCTTCGGTGAGATCGGCGAAGGCGCCGTCTTCCCAGACCCGCAGGGCCGGCTCTTCCCGTCCGGCGACCTTGGCCGCCGCTCGCACCCGATCGGCATGCTCGCGTGATGCGACGAGCCCACGAGTGACATCGGCGTCGGTGAGCATCCAGCTGAGCTGGCTCTCCGAAGAGGTGTCGTAGAACGGCACGGAGATTCCGCCGGCGTACCAGATGGCATAGTCGCTGAGCGTCCACTCATACGAGGTGGGGCCGAAGATCGCGAGCCGGTCACCGACTTCCACGCCCAAGGCGATGAGCCCCTTTGCGGCCGCCTTGACCTCTGCGAGGAATTCGGCCGCGGTCAGTTCGTTCCAACCGTCGCCGTCGGGCTTGGCGACCAGAGGGCGGCTGGGGTTCTCAGCGACGGTGCTGAGGAAGATATCGGTGGTCGACGAGGCGGTATCGACCTCGAAACCGACAACGGGTGTTGACGACTGCGGCATGGTCGTTGAGCTCATGAGTCTCCTTCGAGGACGTAAGTTACTGCTCGGTTATCTTACAGTTCGGCCGGGTCTCAGTGAAATCGATCACGTTTGCCGAGATAACCGGCGTCCGCTGACCTGTGAGCAGTCTAACCAAGTCGAATCAGGGGGCGTTCAGAGTACGATGGTCAGAACCCGCTCACGTCTGTTCTGCGAAGGAAGGTAATGACGACGAACCCTGAGGAGACCGGTTTCCGCTATGATGCGGCGCTGGCCGAAAAGATCGAGAAGTCTTGGCAGCGCACATGGGAGGAATCGGGCACGTTCCACACCCCGAACCCCACCGGAGACCTCGGCGAGCTCGACTCCCAGGATGCTTCGTCGCCCTACGGTCCTCCGGCCGACCTGAGTGAGCGCGAATCCCTGTACATCATGGATATGTTCCCGTACCCCTCCGGTGTGGGACTGCACGTCGGCCATCCGCTGGGCTACCTCGGCACCGACGTCTACGGCCGCTACCAGCGGATGCGCGGACACAACGTCATGCACGCCCTGTCCTACGACGCCTTCGGACTGCCCGCCGATCTCTACGCGGTGCAGACCGGTCAGCACCCGCGCATCACCACCGATGCCAATATCGCGAACATGACCGAGCAGCTGCGCCGCCTGGGGCTGGCCCACGATGTGCGCCGTCGCTTCGCCACGACCGACGACGAATTCGTCAAATGGACGCAGTGGATCTTCCTGCAGATCTTCAACTCCTGGTACGACACCGAGGCGACCACCCCCGACGGTGAGGCCAAAGGCGCGGCTCGTCCGATCGACACGCTCATCGAGCAGTTCGCTTCCGGTGCTCGCCCCACACCCGACGGTCGCGCCTGGTCGGAGCTGAGCTCGACGGAGCGCGAGAACGTCCTGCAGGGCTACCGCCTCGCCTACGTCTCCGAATCCCCGGTCAACTGGTGCCCGGGGTTGGGCACCGTGCTGGCCAATGAAGAGGTCACCGCCGAGGGTCTTTCCGAGCGTGGAAACTACCCGGTCTTCACCCGCCGTCTGCGCCAGTGGAACATGCGCATCACTGCGTATGCCGACCGCCTCATCGACGACCTCGACGTGCTGGACTGGCCGAATGCGATCCACGCGATGCAGGTCAATTGGATCGGCCGGTCGAAGGGCGCCCTGCTGCGCCTGCCCATCGCCGGTGACGATGCTTCCGACATCGAGGTCTACACCACACGCCCGGACACCCTGTTCGGCGCCACGTACCTCGTCCTCAGCCCCGAACACCCGCAGGTCGCCGACCTCACCGCTGAGTCATGGGATGAGTCCACCCCCGCGTCGTGGCGCGGCGGAGAGGCCACCCCCGCCGAGGCGATCGCCGCCTACCAGCGCGCCGCTGCGGCCAAGACCGACGCCGACCGGCAGCAGAGCCGGGAGAAGACCGGCATCTTCACCGGCTCCTATGCGCTCAACCCGGCCACCGGGGCAGAGGTTCCGATCTTCATCGCCGACTATGTGCTCATGGGATACGGCACCGGAGCGATCATGGCCGTGCCGGCCGAAGACGCCCGTGACTGGGACTTCGCAAAGGCGTTCGGACTGCCCTATATCCGCACCGTGCAGCCTCCGGCCGACCACGACGAGGACGCGCCGTTCACCGGCACCGGGGTGATGATCAACTCGGCCAATGCCGAGATCGACATCAACGGCCTCGAGATCGACGCGGCGAAGACCCAGGTCACCGAATGGCTGGCGGGAAAGGGGCTGGCCACCGAGTCCACCCAGTACCGCCTGCGCGACTGGCTGTTCTCTCGCCAGCGCTACTGGGGCGAACCGTTCCCGATCGTCTACGACGAGAACGGCACCCCGATCGCTCTGCCCGACGAGATGCTGCCCGTCCAGCTGCCCGAAGTCGACGACTTCGCCCCGCGGACCTACGCGCCCGACGATGCCGACAGCCGTCCCGAACCGGCGCTGAGCCGGAATCAGGAATGGACGAGCATCGAACTCGACCTCGGCGACGGTCCGAAGACCTACCAGCGTGAGACGAACACGATGCCCAACTGGGCCGGATCCTCGTGGTACCAGCTGCGCTACGCGGACCCGCACAACGACGAACGCCTCGTCGACCCCGCCAACGAGAAGTACTGGCTGGGACCGCGGGCCTCGAAACCGCGCGGTGGCGCCGACCTCTACGTCGGCGGACAGGAACACGCTGTGCTCCACCTGCTCTATGCCCGCTTCTGGCACAAGATCCTCTTCGACCTCGGGCACATCTCCTCGTCCGAGCCGTTCCACCGTCTTGTCAACCAGGGATACATCCAGGCCTATGCCTACACCGATTCCCGCGGCGTCTACGTCCCCGCCGCCGAGGTGGAGGAGAGAACCGAATCGAACGGTGAGCTGACGTTCTGGTTAGGCGGCGAACAGGTCAACCGGGAGTACGGAAAGATCGGCAAATCGCTGAAGAACTCCGTCATGCCCGACGAGATGTACGACGCCTTCGGTGCTGACACCTTCCGCGTCTATGAGATGTCGATGGGCCCGCTGGAGCAGGACCGCCCCTGGGACACCCGCGCCGTCGTCGGCGCACAGCGGTTCCTGCAGCGCGTGTGGCGACTCTTCGTCGACGAGACCAGCGGTGAGTCCGTGGTCGCAGACGGCGAGGCCGACGCCGAATCGCTCAAGGTCCTTCACCAGGTCATCGACGGTGTGCGCGAGGATATGGACCATCTGCGGTTCAACACCGCGATTTCCAAGCTCATCGTGCTCACCAACCATGCCACCAAGCAGGGCGGTGCGACCCGGGACGTCCTCGAACCGCTGACGATCATGCTCGCGCCCTTCGCACCGCACCTGGCCGAGGAGCTGTGGTCACGTCTCGGGCACGAGTCGACGGTCACCTATGCGGCCTTCCCCGAGGCGGACCCGAACCACCTCGTCGCCGAGACCGTGACCTGTGTGGTCCAGGTCAAGGGCAAGGTGCGCGCACGGCTCGAGGTGGCCCCGGACATCACCGCGGAAGCGCTCGAGAAGCTGGCTCTCGAATCGCCGAACGCCGTCAAGGCCCTCGGCGGCGCCGGAGTGCGCAAGGTGATCGTGCGAGCCCCCAAGCTCGTCAACATCGTCCCCGACGCCTGAGGCCCGGCCGATACTTCGCCGTAACACGGCATCTGGGAGACTGCATGAGTGCGGGCGCCGAACGGCGGCGCTTCGCCCCCGACTACGACTGGTGTGAGCATGACGAACGACAGAGTCCAAGACGAGATTCGGCACGCCCTCGGCGTGCGACCGCAGATCGATCCGGCGACGGAGATCGCCCGCCGTGTCGAGTTCCTCGTCGACTATGTGCTCACCACCGGAGTCAGAGGTCTCGTGCTCGGCATCAGCGGCGGGCAGGACTCCACACTGGCCGGCAGGCTCTGCCAGCTGGCGGTGGAGGACCTGCGCCGCCGCGGGGCCGATGCCGAATTCTGGGCCGTGCGCCTGCCTCACCATGTGCAGACCGATGAGGCCGATGCCCAGAATGCTCTGTCGTTCATCGCCGCCGATCATGAGCTGGCGATCAACATCGGCGCCGCCACGGATGCGGCCGCCGAGGAGTACGAGAAGGCCACCGGAGAGCCGATCACCGATTTCGGCAAGGGCAACGTCAAGGCCCGGATGCGGATGATCGCGCAGTTCGAGCTGGCAGGGGAGAAGAAGGCGCTCGTCGTCGGCACGGACCACGCCGCCGAGGCGGTCACCGGGTTCTTCACGAAGTTCGGCGACGGCGCGGCCGACGTCATCCCCCTGGCAGGTCTGAACAAACGGCAGGGACGGGAGCTGCTGCGCCACCTCGGCGCTCCCGAAAATCTCATCGTCAAGGTCCCCACCGCGGATCTGCTCGATGACGAGCCCGGGCAGACGGACGAATCGTCGCTGGGTCTGACCTATGACCAGATCGATGACTTCCTCGAGGGAAAGGCGATCGAGCCTGCGGCCGCCTCGGCACTCATCGAGAAGTACCGCCGCTCAGAGCATAAACGCCGCACACCCGTGGCTCCGGTCGATTCCTGGTGGATCCGGCACTGAGCCGAGCAGCTGAACACTGACAGCAGTCGGGGCCCTCACAATGTGAGGGCCCCAACAGTTTGTCGAACGTCGGCTGTGGAACGTTGTCAGTCGTTGAACGGCGGACTGCCTGAGACGAGTCCGAGTTCGAGTGCTGTCTGGTTGAACTCCCATCGGGAGGAGACGAAGTCGTCGCTGAGGCGTTCGCCCCGGCTCTGAGCCTCGGTGTAACCGCGCCAGCCGTCCTTGCGGGCATCGCCGGGACGGATCTCACGGGTGCCGGCATCATCGGGAGAGACTTGAGTCTCCTCCTTCACCCAGATCGACAGGCCCTCGGCTGCCCGATAGAGGTTCATGAACGCGGCGTGCGAACGGGGGTTGTCGAAGCTGGCCTTCTTGAACTCGGCACAGAAGGTGGTGAGCGGCTCGAGTTCGTCGACGGCGACGGTGGCGAAGGTCGCGTCGAGTCGCAGGGACTGGACGAGGCCCGACGAATCCGGGATGAGCTCGAGGATGCGACGGGCGCGACGCTCATCGGGAAGCAGCTCGACCTTGTCCTCCACCGGGGTCAGTCCGAGAGTGTCCATCCGCCCGCGCTCGACGCTGAGCTGTTGGCGCAGTGCGTCGATCTGCTGTTGGGCACGTCGCCATTCGCCGTGGAACATCAGCAGCGCGGCGATCACGCCGAGGCACAGCACGAGTCCGATGACCCAGGCAGCAGAGTGCAGCCCGGGGATGGCGAAGGCGATGATGCCGAGCACGGTGAGCACCGCAAACGTCACAGCGGCCGGTGAGTTGGTGAGGAAATCAAGGAAACGCTTCACAATTCCAAGCCTACTGTTTCAACCTCCACATATCGTGCAACCGGGTGGCATATAGTGTGGTCGAAAACGCATGCCAATACCCAGGAGAGCTCGGTTTGAAGATTTCAGTCATCGGATGCGGATATCTGGGCGCGGTCCATGCGGCAGCCATGGCGTCTCTGGGCCATGAGGTCACGGGAGTCGATGTCGACACGGAGAAGGTCGAGGCCCTGACCTCCGGTCGTCCGCCCTTCTACGAACCGGGACTGAGTGAACTCCTCGTGAAGGCTCAGGAGCGCGGAAAACTCGAATTCACCACCGATATCTCCCGTGCCGCCGACGCCACCGTGCACTTCGTATGTGTCGGCACTCCGCAGAAGCCCGGTGAGTTCGCCGCCGATGTCACCTATGTCGATGCGGCCGTGTCATCCCTGCACCCGCACCTGACTGCGACGTCGGTGGTTGTGGGAAAGTCGACCGTTCCCGTGGGCACCGCCGAGCGTCTGGCCGGAATCATCTCCGACACCGGCGCCGCCATGATGTGGAACCCGGAATTCCTGCGAGAGGGGCATGCTGTCGAAGACACCCTCCACCCGAATCGTCTCGTGTACGGAGTCGCCGACGGTGAGCCGGGGCAGGCCGCGACCGCGACCCTCGACGAGGTCTACGCCTCGATCCTCGCCGAGGACACGCCCCGGATGATCACTGACTTCGCGACCGCCGAGCTGGTCAAGACCGCGGCGAACTCGTTCCTGGCCACCAAGATCTCATTCATCAACGCCATGGCCGAACTCTGCGAAGCATCGGGAGCCGATGTCACCCAGCTCGCCGACGCGATCGGCATGGATGACCGGATCGGCCGCAAATTCCTCAACGCCGGGCTCGGATTCGGCGGCGGATGCCTGCCCAAGGACATCCGCGCCTTCATGGCCAGGGCCGGAGAGCTCGGCGCCGATCAAGCGGTGGCGTTCCTCAAGGAGATCGACTCGATCAACATGCGCCGTCGTGTGCGGATGGTCGACATCGCCCGCGATGCCCTGGGCGGGTCGTTCATCGGCAAGAAGATCACCATCCTCGGTGCCGCTTTCAAACCCGACAGCGACGACGTCCGCGACTCGCCGGCCCTGGCCGTGGCCAGGCTCATCGCCACCCAGGGCGGGCTGGTCACCGTCACCGATCCGCAGGCCATCGGCAATGCGCAGAAGTCGTTCCCCGAACTCGACTACGTCGCCGACACCGCCGAGGCGATCACCGGGGCGCAAGCCGTGCTGCTGCTGACGGAATGGCGCGAATACCGCGACCTCGACCCGGCGGCGACCGCCGAACTCGTGAGCGGTAAAGTGCTCGTCGACGGCCGCAATGTGCTCACTCCCGAACTGTGGCGGGCAGCGGGCTGGACCTACCGAGCCCTTGGCCGTCCATGAGGATCGGACTGGTCACCGACTCCACGGCGCAGCTCTCCGCTGACGAAAGCGAAGAGCTCAGCGAGGCCACCGGCGGTCTCTTCGCCGTGGTGCCGCTGACCGTGCTCATCGGCGGGGTCGCCTTCGCCGACGGTGAGGTCGATGCCGGGCATCTGTGCGCGAAGATGACCGACGGAGTCGAGGTCACCACGTCCATGGCCACCCCGACCCAGTTCTCCGACGCCTATGCACGGCTGCGCGAGGACGGCGCGGAAGCCATCATCGTCGTGACCATGTCAGCGGAGCTCTCGGGCACCCGCGATTCCGCGGTCAAGGCAGCCGAAGCCGAGGACATCCTCGTCGATGTCGTCGACTCGAGGACCACCTCGGCGGGACTGGCCGGGGCACTGTCTGTGGCCGTGGCCGGGATCCGGCAGGGACTCGACGTCGAATCGATCGCCGGAACCATCGCCGATTGGTGCGCGGCCGAGACTCGTTCCGTGTTCGCCCCCGGCAGCCTCGAACACCTGCGCCGAGGCGGCCGGATCGGCGCCGCGTCGTCCTTGCTCGGCCGGGCCCTGCAGATCGTCCCCGTGCTCGGTCTCAGCGCCGGAGTCGTCGTTCCGCTGGCCCGGGTGCGCACTCGCACCAAGGCTCTGGAGAAGATCGTCACCCTGGCCGCGCAGGCCGCTGCGGAGGTGGCCGACCCGGAAGACACAGTGCACGTCGAGGTCCAGAACGCCGAAGGGGAGATGGACACCGCCGATGCCGAGCTGTTGAGCTCACGGCTGCGCGAGCTCGGATTCGACTCCTCGTTCAGGACGCTGTCGACGATCATCACCGCGCATGTCGGCCCCGGCACGGTCGGTGTGACCGTGCAGACCACACCCTGACTCACACATTCCTGCCTGGGGATGCTCGGGTGACTTGGTCGCCTCTGCGCTGTGGACGCAGATGCGCTGTCCACAGGCGACGATTCCGCCCTGGCTGCTGTGTGTCGGAGCTTCCTAACCTCGGACCATGGCTGTGTCTCCGGATGATCGTTTCGCCGGCCTCCTGGGCGCCAGTGCCGAGCGCGGCGGTTGGGTGCCGGGCGACGTCTATACCGCCGACACCGCCGGTGAGGAAGAACTCGTCGAGCCCCGTCGCGTGCGTCTGCCCGTGCTGGCAGCTCTCGGCATCGCCACAGTCGGAATCCTCGTTCTCGCCTTCTTCCTCTTCCGTCCCGCTCCACAGCATTCGCCCGTGGGCGGCGGTGACGATCCCGGCCAAGACGCAGGCGCCGGTCAGTCGCCTGCCGCGACCGGCGAGGGCGGTGAAACAGGAGAAGCCGGTGAAGGATCGGGGGGATCAGCCGCAGGACGGGAAGGAGCCGCCTCGGCGAAGTCGGCGAATGCGAACGGCGAGGTGATCGTCCATATCACCGGGGCGGTCAACGACCCCTCCGTGGTCACGCTGAAGGCAGGTGCGCGGGTCCAGGACGCAGTCGAAGCCGCTGGAGGACTGAGCGCCGGAGCCGACGGCGAAGCGGTGAATCTGGCGCGCGTGCTCGCCGACGGTGAGCAGATCCACATCCCGACCGAAGGTGAAGAACCGGCAGCCGGAGTCGATGGTGCCGATGCGAACGGGGCTGGGGCGAACGGAACCCGTCAGGACGGAACCGGTTCGGATGGAAGTGGGGGAGCGGGCGCGGGAGGAGGCGGCGGTTCGCCGGGAACTGCGAATTCATCTGCAGCCGCGAGCGGCGGGGCACCCGGTCAGGCGGGGAAGGTCGACCTCAACACCGCCGATGCCACCACCTTGGAGACGCTGCCCGGGGTCGGACCGGTCACAGCCGAGGCGATCATCAGCCATCGCACCCAGCAGCCGTTCGCGAGCGTCGATGATCTGCTGCTCGTCAAAGGCATCGGGCCGAAGACCTTCGAAAGCCTCAAAGACCTTGTCACGGTCGGCTGACCCGGGCCCCGCAGCGGCGCACTCACGGATGCGGACGAGGCGGTCTCGGCGCCTGGCGTGGGAGCGCAGACTGATTGCTCTGCGACATGGGTGCGCGTCCGCGGTTGCCTGGGTGCGGGAGCGGGCGGCGCTGTGGCCGGGCTCCGTCCGTCTCCTCTGCTGTGCTGCCGGCCTCTGGGCCAGCGCTCTCCTGTCACCGGAGCCGTGGGTGCTCTTCGGCGTTCCCGTGCTCGGAGTCCTCGGGATCGTGATCCTGCGTCGGCACCACCACCTCGGTGTCGGGGTTCTCGTCTTCACATGTCTGCTGACGATCCAGATCACCGCCCTGGCCGCCGCCCACGGACCGGATGAGGAGGCCGAGACCACGGGGATCGTCGTCGGCCACAGCGAACCCGGAGCGTCCGGTTGGACGCGACTGACCCTGCTCACCTCCACCGGTTTCACTCACGTGCTCAGTCCCGAAATCGCTGCCGACGGAGCGACTGTGCGGATGCGCACTCAGCGCCTCGACGATATCCGCTCGACCGAGACGGAACCACAGGTGCTCGAAGAACCGAACCGACTGTGGCAGTGGCGTGAGCAGCTGCGCACCGAACTCCGCGTCGATTCTCTCGCCGCCGGCAACGACGGCGGACGGCTGCTGCCTGGGCTCGTCGTCGGTGACACCTCGCCTCAGGACGACCGGATGATCGACGATATGCGGGTCGTCTCCCTCACCCACGTCTCGGCCGTGTCGGGCAGCAACGTCACGATCGTCAGCCTCGGTGCCGGACTGCTCGCCGGAGCCTGCCGAGCCGGCCCACGGCTGCGCGTGAGCATCGGAGTGCTCACCTGCCTCGGCTACGTCTTCATCGTCGGGTTCGAACCCAGCGCCATCCGAGCCGCCGGCATGGCGATTGCGGCGGCACTCGTGTTCCTGCGCGGCGGCGGGATCTCCCCGGTCGCGGTCATGTGCTCGACCGCGAGCCTGCTGCTCGCCTTCGTGCCGGTGTTGGCCACCTCGGTGGGGTTCGTCCTGTCCGTGGTCTCTACGGCCGCGATCATGTTCGTCGTCCCGATCCTGCTGCGCCGTCTCGCCGTGCACCTGCCTTTGCTGCCCACGGTGCTCGTGACCGCGCTCATCGTGCCCTTCGTCGCCCAGCTCGCGTGCACCCCGGTGCTCGTGGCGATCGACCCGCGCATCGGACTGTGGTCGGTGGCTGCCAACGCCGCGGCCGCGCCGGCGGTCATGCCGGCGACGGTGGCGGGCTTCCTCAGCCTCGTGGCCACCGGCATGGCGACGACTGGGCTGCCCGGAGCCGACTTCGCCTCTGCCTTGCTGGCGTGGATCGGGTCCTTCCCGGCCTGGTGGATCGTCCTCGCCGCCCGAGTCTGCGCCGCACTGCCGGGAGCGGCACTGGACTGGCCGGTGCCGCCGCTCGGAACGCTGCTGGCGCTCGGTCTGCTCGGCCTCGCCGTGGCCGGTACGTGGATGCTCGTACGTCGTCGCCTCTGGGGTCTGCCCGTCCTCGTCCTGTGCTGCCTGCTCATGGCCGCCGTGATCGTCACTGTGCGGGCGAAGCCGCCTGCAGCGGATTGGCTGGTGCTCGTCTGCGATGTCGGTCAGGGTTCGGCTGCCATCATCAACCTCGGTGATGGTCGGGGTCTCGTCGTCGACACTGGGCGTGAGGCGAAACCCATCGACAACTGCCTCGACGAATCCGGGGTCGAGGAATTCGATCTGCTCATCTCCCACTTCGACGCCGACCATTTCGCCGGCTACGCGGGCACGACGTGGGGGCGCACGGTTGACCGGCTGTTCGTCTCCGCGAACGTCGTGACCTCGCCCGAGGCCAGGCGCGTGATCGCTGACACCAGTGCCGAGCTGGTTCCCACCCACCGTGGTCAGACGCTGAGCTTCGAGGCAGCGAGCGTGGAGGTGCTGTGGCCGCCCCTGCGCTCGGTACCTGCGGCAGAGGACGAGCAGCTGCGCAACGAAGACTCCCTGGTGGTGCGGGTCGAACAGGAGGGTCTGAGCACTCTCCTGCCCGGCGACGTCGGAGCCGAGGAGCAGTATGTGCTCGCTCAACAGGTGCGGCCGGTGGATGTGCTCGTCGCACCGCACCATGGTTCCTCCGATCTGGCTCCCGAGTTTTTCGCGGTCGCGGCTCCCGGCCTCGGCGTCGTCTCGGTGGGGGAGAACAGCTACGGGCATCCGAGTGAGAAGTCGCTGCGCTCCTTCGGTCCCGTGCCAGTGCTGCGCACCGATCACTGCGGTTCGGTTGCGCTCTACGCGCAGAGTCGATTCAGCACGGGGCACAGGTGTCCGGAGGACAAGGGATGAGATGGCGGGTGTCGGTCCGCCATGCCGGTCATGTCGGGCAGCCGCGATAGGCTGGGGTCCATGGCAGTGAAGAAGACCCTGATCCCGTGGAGCTCGGCGAAACCCGCCCCTGTCGTCATGATATCCGGTGGCGAATCGGTGCTCGTGCGCATGGCCAAGGACCGCATCGTGTCGGCCGCACGGAAACAGGATCCCGAAGAGATCGAATTCGACGCTGCCGGTTACCAGGCCGGCGAGTTGGCGATGGCGGCTTCACCGTCTCTGTTCTCGTCCTCGAAGCTCATCATCGTCGATGCGGTCGAGAAGTGTTCGGAAGACTTCCTGGGTGACGCGCTCGACTATCTGGACGCTCCGAACGATGACGCCGTCGTGGTGCTGCTGCACGCCGGCGGCAATCGGGGAGCGAAGCTCATCAAGAAACTCGACTCCGCCGGCTTTCCCCGCATCGACGCGGCGGTGCTGAAGAACGAAAGCGACCGGGCGAAGTTCGCGCAGACTCGGTTCAAGTCCGCGAAGCGGCGCATCGACGAAGCGGGAATGGCCGCGCTCATGTCGGCGCTGGGCTCCGACCTCGCCGAACTCAATGCCGGAGTCGACCAGCTCATCGAAGACACCGAGGGCACGATCACCGCCGAGGTCGTCGACCAGTACTATGGCGGCCGTGTCGAAGCCACCGGCTTCAAGGTCGCCGATGCGGCAGTGGTCGGAGATGCGAAGAACGCACTCAGCCTGCTCAGGCATGCGCTGTCGACGGGGTCCGACCCGGTCCCGCTGGTAGCGGCAGTCGCGATGAAGCTGCGCGGCATGGCGAAGGTGCAGGGTTTCTCAGGCACCAGCGGCGAGCTGGCTTCCGAGTTGAAGATGGCTCCGTGGCAGGTCGATCGGGCCCGCCGTGAGGTGAGGCGGTGGAATGAGGTGGCGCTCGGCCAGTCGCTCATCGCCGCAGCCGAGGCCGATGCGGCTGTCAAGGGCGGGGGACGCGACCCCGTCTACGCCGTTGAATGGTTCGTCTCAGAAGTCGCCCGCCTAGCCAAAACCCGCTAATTACTACCTGACGGCGGCCCAGCAACCCCGCGCGCGGTTGCTGGGCCGCCGTCAGGTAGTAATAGGGGAAGAGAACGGGGTCCGAACCGTGTGGTTCGGACCCCGTGAAGCTATAGCCTCAGTCGTGCGCTCAGAGAGCGTTGATCTGCGTGGCCAGGCGCGACTTGCGGTTCGCAGCGTTGTTCTTGTGCAGAACACCCTTCGAAACAGCCTTGTCGAGCTTGCGGGCAGCCACAGCATAAGCCTGCTGTGCCCCTTCCTTGTTGCCGGCAGCAATGTTCTCGCGAACGACGCGGACGTAGGACCGAACCTCGGACCGGACAGCCTTGTTGCGCTGACGAGCCTTCTCGTTGGTCTTGATCCGCTTGATCTGGGACTTGATATTAGCCAATTTCAACACTCTTTCGTGTTAGTGGTACATGGTCGTGAGGGCGCATCGAACCGACATGATCATCTCCGCGGGGAAACACATCGACGACATCGAATCCGACGGCATCTTCACCCGACCTCGGCGAGACACACGCCTTGATGAAGACACAATCACCTATGATACAGACTCTGGTCCCGGGCTGGAAATCCCTGTGGGGCCCGGCTGCGCAGGGAAGATGAAAGCTTCGCTCGGCCGGGCGGCCGGATCTCAGCCGGAGATGTGCTCGGCCACCCGGTCGAAGACGTCGCGGGGCAGGATCGCGCCTTCCCTGCGGATCGAATCGGGATCGAGCCGGACGATGCGATCGAGGCGGAGCTCCGAGGGCCGCCCCTGCGAATCCCAGTCCCCGGTGCCGATGTTCATCCACTTCGCGTGCCGATCCTCTCGGACCTCGCCGACGCCGCCGGGGATGTGATCTTTGCTGGTGAGCATGAGCGCGAGCACCCAGCTGCCGTCACGTCCGACGACGAGAGACGGTCGATCCTTGCCCTGCGAGTGGTCCTCCTCGAAGGGGACTCACCCCCAGACGACTTCGCCCGGATCGGCGTCGCCGTCGAAGTCGGGGGAGTAGCTGACCGTGATTGAGCCAGTGTAATCGCCGGGATACGCACCGGATCCGCCCTGGCCGCCCGAGTCGGAACGATCGGCAGAACCCGCCGAGGTGGCACCTCCACCGCCGGACCGTGCCGGATTCGGCCGGCTGCCATCCGTCGGCTGCGATGCGCCTCCGGAGTTCTTCTTCGACTGCGATTGGCGCAGATAGCGCAGCCCTTCGCGGACACCGATTCTCGCGGCCCGATTGACCAGTGATCTCCAATTCATATGTCCAGCCTAAACGAGCCGGCTGTCACAGGCTGCAAAGAACTGTGTGCCGTCACGGTCCGGCGAACGAGCAGTCACGGTCACGAGAATTCGAGGACCGCCTCGACGGGGAAATGGTCGGAAGGGTACTTCCCGTCGACCTCGAACGTGTCGATGCGCGTGGACAGTGTGCGCAGGCCCGGGCTTGTGAGGATCCAGTCGATGCGCGGCTCGCCTGCCTTCGGCCCCTTGTAGCGGTGGAAGGTGCCGATGTCCTCACCGGGGACCTCGGCTGCGGTGTCGGTGAGGCCGAGCTCGGTGCAGAAGAAGTTGTAGACCGGGGAGCCGGTGGCGACGTTGAAGTCACCGGTGACCACGCAGGGATGGGCCGCCTCGGCGATGGTCTCGGCCATGATCCGACCGGACTCGAGACGGGCGCGCTCGGACTTGTGATCGAGGTGGGTGTTGAGCACACGCAGCCGCCGGTCGGATGCGAGGTCACGGACATCGACCGTCGTCAGGGTGCGCGCATGCGAGACTCCCCACGATTCCGAGGCCACGGTGTCGGGCTGTTCGGACAGCCAGCTGATGTCCACGGTTTCCACATCGAAGCGCTTCGAATCGAGGATCACGGCTGTGAACTCGCCGGAGTTGCCACCGGAGTGGCCCTCTCCGAGCCAGATGTACTCCTCGGGCAGCAGGCTGATGAGCGTCTCGAGCTGGTCGAGTTCACCCTCCTGGGTGCCGATGAGGTGCGGACGTGCACGCCGGATGAGTTCGGCGGCAATGGGCAGCCGCTCGGCCACCGGATGACCGTCCATCGCGGGATAGCGGAGGTTGAAGCTCATGACCCGGAATTCGCTCATGACTCCATCTTCCCCGATCGGCGGCATTCGGTGCAGGGGTCGGCACCTCTCGGCGCGGTCGAATCGCGAAAGACGCGTCCGACCAGCCCGCACACGACCGTAAATTCCAGGTCCGCGCGCAAGTCATGAAACAATGGGGGATCCGGTCTGTCTGGGGACCTGGTCTGTCAAAGAAAGGGCGTTCATGTCACCTCAGGTGAATAAGGAAGCTGCAAAGCGGATCTCACCGTCTGCCACCTCACCCGAGCTGATTCGCAATTTCTGCATCATCGCTCATATCGACCACGGCAAGTCGACCCTGGCCGACCGCATGCTCCAGATGACCGGTGTCGTCGAGAACCGCGATATGCGCGCCCAGTACCTCGACCGGATGGACATCGAACGCGAACGCGGAATCACAATCAAATCCCAGGCCGTGCGGATGCCGTGGGAACACGAGGACACCCCGTACGCGCTCAACATGATCGACACTCCCGGGCACGTCGACTTCAGCTACGAGGTGTCGCGGTCCTTGGCCGCCTGCGAAGGTGCACTGCTGCTCGTCGACTCCGCTCAGGGCATCGAAGCCCAGACGCTTGCCAACCTGTACCTGGCCATGGAGAACGATCTGACGATCATTCCGGTGCTCAACAAGATCGACCTGCCGGCCGCACAGCCGGAGAAATATGCGGAAGAGCTCGCCAACCTCATCGGCTGCGAACCCGAGGACTGCCTGCTCGTGTCCGGCAAAACGGGCGAAGGCGTCGAGGAGGTCCTCGACCGCATCATCACCGATATCCCCGCGCCCGTCGGCGATGCCGATGCCCCGGCCCGAGCGATGATCTTCGACTCCGTCTACGACACCTACCGTGGTGTGGTCACTTATGTCCGGGTCATCGACGGCTCTCTGTCCCCACGCGAGAAGATCCAGATGATGTCGACCGGCACCACTCATGAGCTGCTGGAGATCGGCGCCTCCATGCCCGAACCCAAGGCCACGAAGGGACTGGGGGTCGGCGAGGTCGGCTACCTCATCACCGGTGTCAAGGACGTGCGGCTGTCGAAGGTCGGCGACACTGTCACCTCGGCCGCGACACCTGCAACAGACGCACTCGGCGGCTACCGCGAACCCAAACCGATGGTGTTCTCCGGACTCTTCCCGATCGACGGATCCGATTACCCGGTGCTGCGCGACGCTCTCGACAAACTCAAACTCAACGACGCCTCTCTCGCCTACGAGCCCGAGACCTCGACGGCGCTGGGCTTCGGCTTCCGCTGCGGATTCCTCGGGCTCCTCCACCTCGAAGTCCTGCGCGACCGCTTGGAACGGGAGTTCGATCTCGACCTCATCTCCACCGCCCCGTCCGTGATCTACGACGTGACCATGGAAGACGGTTCGGAGACCGTGGTGACGAACCCGAGCGAGTACCCGACGGGCAAGATCAAGGAAGTCCGCGAACCGATGGTGCAGGCCACCATCCTCACCCCCAGCGACTACATCGGCGCGGTCATGGAACTGTGCCAGGATCGCCGCGGGAAACTCCAGGGCATGGACTATCTGTCCTCGGACCGTGTGGAGATCCGCTATCGCCTGCCGTTGGCGGAGATCGTCTTCGACTTCTTCGATCAGCTGAAGTCCCGGACCAAGGGCTACGCCTCCCTCGACTACTCCGATGACGGCCAGGACGCCTCCGACCTCGTCAAGGTCGACATCCTGCTGCACGGCGACCAGGTCGATGCATTCTCCGCGATCGTCCACCGCGACAACGCCTACTCCTACGGTGTGGCGATGGCCGGGAAGCTGCGCAAGCTCATCCCGCGCCAGCAGTTCGAGGTGCCCATCCAGGCGGCCATCGGCTCGCGCATCATCGCCCGCGAGACCATCCGCGCCATCCGCAAGGACGTCCTTTCGAAGTGCTACGGCGGCGACATCAGCCGTAAGCGCAAACTGCTCGAGAAGCAGAAGGAAGGCAAGAAGCGGATGAAGATGGTCGGCACCGTCGAGGTTCCGCAGGAAGCGTTCATCGCGGCCTTGTCCTCCGATGAGCCGGAAACGAAGGACAGTAAGAAGTAAGTGCCCGCACAACCGACCGGTGAGGTCCCTCCGCGCGACGGTTCGCTGCCGACATCGGTGGGGATCGGGGCCGCCGAGCGGGGGCTGAGCCTCTACATTCACGTCCCGTACTGCCGGGTCCGCTGCGGCTACTGTGACTTCAACACCTATACCGCCGACGACCTCGGCCCGGGAGCGTCCCGCGAGGACTACCGCAGCAATCTCGCCCGTGAGCTCGATCTGTCCGTGTCCACCCTCGCCGAGGTGGGGGCCGGCGACCGTGAGGTCTCGACGATCTTCTTCGGCGGAGGCACTCCGACCTTGCTCGCAGCGGATGTGCTCGCCGGGGTGATGGACGATGTCCGTGCCCGCTTCCGCCTGGCGGAGAACGTCGAAGTCACCACCGAAGCCAACCCCGACACCTTGGATCCCGCCTACATCGCGACCCTTGCCGGAGCCGGTTTCAACCGCATCTCCATGGGTATGCAGTCGGCCGTGCCGCACGTGCTTGCGACCTTGGACCGCACCCACGATCCGGAGAAGATCCCCGAGGTGGCCCGTTGGGTCAAGGACGCCGACCTCGAGCTCAGCCTCGACCTCATCTACGGAACTCCGGGGGAGTCGATCGACGATTGGCGTCGCTCTCTCGACGTGGCCCTGTCCAACGAGGTCGATCACATCTCGGCATATTCCCTCATCGTCGAACCGGGAACGAAGATGGGCGCGATGGTTCGCCGCGGCGAACTGCCGATGCCCGATGAAGACGATTTGGCCGACAAATACGAGATCGCGGACTCAGCGATCTCCGCTGCCGGTCTGCACTGGTACGAAGTGAGCAATTGGTCGACCAGCACCGAGACCCGCTGTGAGCACAATATGGCCTATTGGCGCAATGCCGACTGGTGGGGCTTCGGACCCGGTGCACATTCCCATGTCGGGGGAGTCCGGTTCTGGAATGCCAAGCACCCCCGGGCCTGGGCTGATCGGCTGCTGGCGGGGGAGTCCCCGTCGATCGGTCGTGAGGTCCTCGACGTTCAGACTCGGGAGATCGAACGGATCATGCTGGCGGCCAGGATCGACCGCGAGCTGCGCCTCGATTCTCTGGCTCCAGGCAGCGAACAGGCGATCAGGACTTTCGTCAAGCAGGGGATGCTCGACGCCGACGGTGCGGAGGACGGTTGGTTCCAGCCGACTCTGCAGGGACGTCTCATGGCCGACTATATGGTGCGCATCCTCACCGAATACGTGTGAAAGTGTCTCGCCTCGCCATTTGGGAACGAATGGCGGGGCGAGATGCTCAGCGCATCTGACGGGGAGAGGCTGTCGCTGCGCGTCAGATCACTTGATCCAGTTCGGCGTCATCGGAATGCGGTAGCCCTCACCGCGGTTGGCTGCCATGCCGGCGATGATCTCGATGACGATCATGTAGATCGAGAGCACCGGCAGGAGCAGGAGGATGAGGAAGCCGATGCCGACGATCGTGAGGATTCCGCCGATCAGCCCGATGCCGAACGCGGCGATGACACCGATGATCAGCAGATTCAGCGACTGTGCGCCATGGTGGCGGAGGAACGGCGACTTGTCCTTATTGATGATGAAGAGGATGAGCGTGACGATCCAGCCGACACCGACGACGTAGGTGGCGGCGTGAGCGAGGTGCGACCACAGTGCGGTCGTCCGCTCGCTCTGATCGGCGTTCCAGAAGCCGGCTGAGGTCGGCCCAAAGGCGGCGTCCGGCAGTTCGGCCCCCATAGGCACGCCGGCGGCAGCCGACTGCGCCGAGGATGCGCCCTGGAAACCGTATCCGGGCTGAGAGTGTCCCTGCGGAGCGCTGTAGGCATGCTGAGACCCGTACGGCTGCTGGGCGCCACCCGCCTGTTGTGAACCGTAGCCCGGCTGCGAACCATACGACTGCTGAGGATTGTGCTGCTGAGAGCCGTACTGGGCCGGACCACTCTGCTGCGGCTGCGAACCCTGCTGCGGCTGCTGGGTATACAGCTGCTGCGAGCCCGACTGCGGGGAATAGTTCGGAGGCATCGGCTGTGACTGTCCGTTGTTCGGCTGCTGCGGGTTGTCCGACATGAGAGTCCCTTCAGAGTGTGCGATCACTCCACACTAACCCAGAGAGTCCGGGCTGACCCAGGGAGTCCGGGCGCCACGGAGAATCCGGGGTGAGCGGGAATGGTCACTTCACGAAATTGATGGTGAGCGGGAACTTATAGCCCTCGCCCTTGTTCGCGGCGACGGCCGCGATGATGTAGAAGACGCAGTAGACGAGCGGGACGATGACCGCCGCATACATGATGATCATGCCGATCCCGAATGTCACCAGTGCCAGCATGAAACCGAGGAACATGAAGATCATGAAGGCTCCGAAGGTGACGATCGTGTTCGTGATCATCGCGTTGAGACCCTGACGCGAATGCTCCCGGACGAACGGCGATTCGTCCTTCTTCACGAGAAACATGATGAGCGGCATGAAGCCGAAGATGAGCGAGCCGAGGTGAGTCCACATTGCCGTGGGCCGGTCGGGTTCGTGGGCCATCCAGAACTGCTCGGAGCCGGGTCCGTAGGCCTGCTCAGGCAGGGAGCGGGAGTCGAACATCGCCGGGTTGTGCATCTGCGGCATACCGTAGCCCGGCTGCGCGCCATATCCCGGCTGGCCCCCGTAGTTCGGCTGAGAGCTGTATCCCGGCCGGGCGCCGTACGCCTGCTGCGAACCATACCCCGACTGCCCACCGGAGCCCGTCTGACCGCTGTGCGTCCACGGCTGAGAATACTGCTGGCCCTGCGGCGCGTAGGGCTGCTGCGAACCGGAGGCCTGAGAGTAGTTCGGCGGCATCGGCCGGCTGCCCGGCTGCTCGGGGTGATACGACATGGGGATCCTTTCGAAGAGTGCTTGCCATTCACCCTAATGGAGCGGCGTGCCCCGAGGATGTCGGGAAAGCCTCACTCCTGTGACAGATTCGGCACACGTCGACAGCTCCGCGTGACCACCACGGTCCACCGCGCCGCACCACCGACGAGTCTCAACCGACGGTGACGAAGTCGATGAGCTCCTCGACGCGACCCGACAGCGTCGGTTCGACATCGGCGATGGTGCTCACCTTCCCGAGGATGCGCACCCACCCGCGGGCAACGTCCCGATGGTCGGCGTGCGGCCACCCGATGCGACGGAGGATCCCCGTCTTCCAGTCCTCACCGCGGGGGACGACTGGCCATTCGCGGATGCCGACGACATGGGGCTTCACCGCCTGCCAGATATCGACGTACGGGTGACCGATGATGTGGACGACATCGCGGTACCGCGGATCGTACCGGACCGCCTCGGCGATCTTCGATTCCTTCGTCCCGCTCACCAGATGGTCGGCGAGGACACCGACTCGATGGTCCCGATCCGGACCGAAGGCCTCGAGCTTGTCGGCAACATCATCGAGACCGCCCAGGGGCTCGACGACGACGCCCTCGATGCGCAGGTCATCGCCCCAGATCTTCTCGACGAGTTCGGCGTCGTGCTTGCCCTCGACCCAGATCCGGGACCCACGAGCCACTCGAGCCTTCGCGCCGACCACGGCGCGAGACCCCGAGGCCGTCCGTCCGGGCTGCTGTGCCTTCTTCTTCGGCAGCTGCACATCGACGGGCTGCCCTTCGAGGAGGAAACCCGGTCCCAGAGGAAAGGCCCGGACCTTGCCGGCACGATCCTCGAGCTTGACGACGAGACCGGCCGTGGTCTTCTCCGCGCCGACGACAGCGCCGACATAGCCGCTCATCGCATCCTCGAGAACCATGCCCAGGCCGAGTTCGACCTGGCGGGACTTCTTCGGACGGTGCGACGACGGGGAGGAACCGGAGAGCACATCGGGACCATAGCGATCAAAAGCATTCACGGGCACCCACCATAATCAAGGACGGTCCCGCAGGCGTGCAGACCCGCAGGCCACCCCTGAAATGAATTCCGGGAACGAGAAGCGTAGAATTGGCACTCAAGCTCACAGAGTGCCAAGCGCAGGGGCGGGACCGCGATGGATCGGCGAGATGGAGAGGAGATCCGCGATGAATGACAGCAGACGTGCACAGGTGCTGCGCGCCATCGTCGAGGACTTCGTCGCCACTAACGAACCCGTGGGTTCGAAAGCGATCGTCCAGCGCCACACCCTCGGCGTCTCTCCCGCCACGATCCGCAACGATATGGCCGCTCTCGAACAAGAGGGCTATATCGCCCAGCCCCACACCTCTGCCGGACGGATCCCCACCGACCTCGGCTACCGGATGTTCGTCGACCGGATCGATGAGTTCAAACCGCTGACCACCGCCGAGCGGCGCGCGATCTTCCAACTCATCGATGGTGACGTCGACCTCGACGAGATGCTCGACCGCACCGTCCGCGTCCTCTCCGGCCTGACCCGGCAGGTCGCGCTCATCCAATACCCGACGGTGTCGCGGGCGCGCATCAAGCACATCGAGATCGTCGGGCTCGGACCAGGCCGGGTTCTCGTCGTCCTCATCACCGACGCCGGCCAGGTCGAGCAGAAGACCGTGACCACCACGATCGCGCTCGACGAAGACGCCGTCCGCGGGCTGCGCGACCAGATCAACGCCGAATTCGCCGGACGCACACTCGCGCAGGTCTTCGGATCGGCTCCCGCCGCCGAGGCGACCGCCACCGAATCGAGTGAGCCGACCGCTCGTGACGACACCGGACTCAGACAGGTCAGGGCCGCCGTCGTCGACCTCGTGGCCGCGACGCGTGAAGAGCGCATCATCATGGCCGGCACCGCGAACCTCGCCCGCTCTGGAAGCGAATTCGGAGAGAAGATGGCCCCGATCCTCGAAGCCTTCGAAGAGCAGGTGGTCCTGCTCAAGCTGCTCACCTCGATGGCCGAAGACCACGAGGAGATCAGCGTGCGCATCGGGCGTGAGAATACTCACGAATCGTTCAGCTCGACTTCCGTCGTCGCCGCCGAATATGGTCATGACGCGGGTTCCTCGGCCAGACTGGCAGTGCTCGGTCCGACCCGAATGGACTATCCGACGACGATCTCGGCAGTCCGTGCCGTCGCCAAATACGTGTCCTCGATCCTCGATCGAGGGTAGGTCCCTTGACATCGACCAGGGGCACCCGCAGACGGGCAGCGCAGAACCGGTGAGCACCGCGCAAGGGCGCAGCCACCACCACGAACAGAGAAGACCACTACGTCAGGGAGAGAGAAGTTTCTGTGGCCGATCACTATGAAACACTCGGAGTGTCCAAAGACGCTTCCGCGGCTGAGATCAAGTCGTCGTACCGGAAGCTGGCACGCAAGTACCACCCGGACGTGAATCCCGGTCACGAAGACGAATTCAAAGCCATCTCGCTGGCCTACGATGTGCTCTCCGATCCGGAGAAGCGCCGCAACTACGATATGGGCGGCGGCGAGAACGGTCAGGGCTTCCCGGCCGGCGGCGGATTCGGCGGATTCGGCGATATCTTCGAGACCTTCTTCGGAGGTGGCGGCGGTCAGGCCGGCGGCCCGATCCCGCGCACCCAGCGCGGCAAGGATGCCCTCGTCGGCGTCAATATCGACCTGAAGACCGCGGCCTTCGGCGGCACCGTCGACCTCGATGTCACCACTGCAGTCGTCTGCGACACCTGTTCGGGCGCCGGCACGCAGGAAGGCACGAAGATCGAGACCTGCTCGCTGTGCCACGGAGCCGGCAGCGTCCAGCGCATGACCCGGACCCTGCTGGGTCAGATGGTCACGAACCAGACCTGCAACTCCTGCCACGGCTTCGGCACCGTCATCCCGAACCCCTGCCTCAACTGCCAGGGCGACGGACGCGTCCGCAAACAGCGGACCATGAAGATCCGGATCCCCGCCGGGGTCTCCGACGGCACCCGCATCCAGCTGAGCAGCCAGGGTGAGGTCGGTCCCGGAGGCGGACCCGCCGGTGACCTCTTCGTCGAGGTCATGGTCACCCGCCACGAGGTCTTCCAGCGCGACGGCGACAACCTCCGGGCCGCAGTCTCCGTGCCGATGACCGCGGCGACCCTGGGTGCGACCATCCCGTTCGAGACCTTCGACGGCACTCAGGACCTCACCATCGCCGCCGGCACCCAGTCCGGCACCATCGTCAAACTCCCCGGGCTCGGAGCCGCCCGCCTGCGTTCGGAGACCCGCGGCGACCTGCTCATCACCGTCGACGTCCTCACCCCGGACAAACTCGACGACGAACAGCGCGAACTGCTCGAGAAACTCGCCGAACTGCGCGGCGAAGAGACACCGCGCGCCCAGATCTCGACCGAGAACCGCGGAGTGTTCTCCCGCATGCGTGAGAGGTTCGCCGGTCGGTGAGTCTTCCCGTCTTCCGTTCCGCCACCGCCGCCGAGGCGGTCGTCGGGTCCGCCCTCACCCTCGGTGAGGACGTGGCCGGGCACGCGGTGCGGGTGCGTCGGATCGGTCCCGGCGAGGAAATCGACATCGTCGATGGAGAAGGCACACGTGCGCGCGGAACCGTCACGGCCGCCTCGGCGAATGAGCTGACGATCGACGTCACCGAGGTGACGGTCGAGAACAGCACGGGCCCGCGCCTCGTCCTCGTCCAAGCCCTGGCCAAGGGCGACCGGGACCTCCAAGCCATCGAAACGGCAACGGAGATCGGCGTCGACGACGTCGTTCCCTGGGCCGCCGAACGCTCGATCGCCGACTGGCCGGCCAAGAAGCGGGACAAGATGGCCGCGAAATGGGAGAACCTCCTCGGGGCGGCCTCCCTGCAGGCCAGACGTGCACGATTTCCCATCCTTCACGACCTCGTCCGCGGAGCCGACCTGGCCAAGACCCTCGACGACGCCGATGCGGTCTTCGTCCTCCACGAGACCGCTCAGCTCAGGCTCTCCGAAGCGCTGGGCGATCTGATCGCGAACGGCTCGGCGCAGCCGCCGGAGCGCCTCGTCTTCGTCGTCGGCCCTGAGGGCGGCATCAGTGACGGCGAACTCGCCGCCCTGACCGGCCGTGGAGCAACCCCGGTGCTGCTGGGACCAACGATCCTGCGCTCGTCCTCGGCGGGACCCGCCGGTCTCGTCCTGGCCCAGATCTCATTGGGCCGTTGGTGAGGCATCGGACTAGGATGGAAGCACACTCAGGCGCTGCCGGTGACGGTGCGCTCACTTGCAAAGGAACATTCTGGACATCACCCCACCGAACTCGAACTCCATGAACCCCACCGACTCGGACACCGGCGCCTCCGGCGACGGTGCCGCAGGCGTTGACGCCGTGACGGACACCCAAGGTGCCGATCGTGACACCGTGCGACTGGTCATCCCCGACTCCATCGACCTCGTCGCCTTCTTCGGTCCCGGAGAATCGAACCTCCGCGCCCTGGAGAAGACCTTCGCCGACCTCGACATCCATGTCCGGGCCAACCAGGTCCAGGTCACCGGCGAGTCGTCACGCGTCGAAGACTTCGTCAGCGTCATCGGGGAACTCAAGAAACTCCACGCGGCCGGCCATCGCATCAACGAAGAGACGATCGAGAGGGTCACGACGTTCTCCTCCGAAGGAGCGGCCGCCTCGGCGGTGCTGGGCACGAACATCCTCTCCACCAGGGGAAAGTCGATCCGTCCGAAGACGATGGGCCAGCACGACTACGTCAGGGCCATCCGCAACCACACGATCACCTTCGGCATCGGTCCGGCCGGAACCGGCAAGACCTACCTGGCGATGGCCATGGCCGTCAACGCCCTGCAGCACAAAGAGGTCTCACGGATCATCCTCACCCGGCCGGCCGTCGAAGCCGGGGAGTCCCTGGGCTACCTGCCGGGCACGCTCAACGACAAGATCGACCCGTATGTGCGTCCGCTCTATGACGCCCTGCACGACATGGTCGACCCCGAATCGATCCCGCTGCTCATCGAGACCGGAACGATCGAGGTCGCGCCCCTGGCCTATATGCGCGGGCGCACTCTCAACGACGCGTTCATCATCCTCGACGAAGCACAGAACACGACGGCCGAGCAGATGAAGATGTTCCTCACGCGCCTCGGCTTCGGCTCACGCATGGTCGTCACCGGTGACATCTCCCAGATCGACCTGCCGGGCAAGACCCGCAGCGGACTCAAGGTCGTCCGCGACATCCTCGACGGGATCGACGACCTGCAGTTCTGCGAACTGGGCAGCAAGGACGTCGTCCGGCATTCGCTGGTGACGAAGATCGTCGAAGCCTACGACCTGTGGGGGAATGCCGAATGAACACCGAGATCCTCAACGAGACCGACGCCGAGGTGGACCTCGACGAAGTCGTGGCACTGACCGAATATCTCGGTGAAGCCCTGCACATGCACCCCGGTGCGGAGCTGGCTGTGACCATGGTCGACGGGGCGGCCATGTCCGAACTCCACGTCACCTGGATGGACCTCGAAGGACCGACCGATGTGATGTCCTTTCCCATGGACCAGCTCCACCAGGGCGAGCCGGAGAAGCCGACCGAAGGTCAGATGGGCGACATCATCATCTGTCCCGAGGTCGCCGAGGCCCAGGCCCGGGCGGCCGGACATTCGACGATGGACGAGATCCTGCTGCTGACCGTCCACGGATTCCTCCACCTGCTCGGCTACGACCACGGTGAGCCAGAAGCGCGGGAAGAGATGTTCGCCCTCCAGCGGCATCTGCTGCTGACCTTCTTCGCGGCCCGCTACGACGGTCGCACCGACATTCCCACCCCCACCGAGGTCTGATCGTGTTCATGTTCTTCCTCGGGGCTGCACTGTGCCTCATCATCGCAGCTACCCTCTCCGCCGTGGATGCCGCGCTGCTCAACGTCTCCCACCATGCGGTCGAAGAGGCGAAGGAGGACGGCAAGCGCTCAGCGGTGCGTGTCGAGACGATCCTCGCGGACCTGCCGACGAACATCAACGTCATCATCTTCGTCCGCAACTTCCTCGAAGCACTCGCCACGGTGTTCATCGCCCTGGCCTATGACTCCTACTACTCCGTGGGACCGCTCATGGTCTTCCTCACCGTGATCACCGCCTCGGTGGCGGTCTTCATCATCACCGGAGTCTCCCCGCGGACGATCGGCAAGCGCCGATCGCTGGCCGTCAGTCTCAACCTCAGCTGGGTCGTGCGCATCGTCCTCGTCGCGCTCAAACCGCTCACCCGCATCCTCGTCGTGCTCGGCAATCTGTTGACCCCGGACAAGGTGTACAAGGACGGTCCGTTCGTGACCTCCGAACAGCTGCGCGATCTCGTCGAGCGGGCGAGCGAATCCGACATCATCGAAGACGGCGAACGCGAGATGATCCAGTCGGTGTTCAACCTCTCAGACACCTCGGCGAACGAGGTCATGGTGCCGCGCACCGACCTCGTCACCGTCGATGCGGACGTGAGTCTGCAGAAGGCGATGAACCTGTTCTTCCGCTCCGGCTTCTCCCGCATCCCCGTCTGCGGGGAGGATCTCGACGACGTCCGCGGAGTCGCCTACCTCAAGGACGTCGCCCGCCGCCTCCACCTCCACCCCGAGGAGGCCGACCGCCCCGTGGGCAACCTGGCCCGCTCCGTCCTGTTCGTCCCGGAGACGAAGCCGGCCGATGACCTGCTGCGGCAGATGCAGCTGGATTCGACCCATCTGGCGATCCTCATCGACGAATACGGCGGCACCGCAGGGTTGGTGACCATCGAGGACATCGTCGAAGAGATCGTCGGCGAGATCGAAGACGAATACGACAACGGCGATGACGAACTCGTCGCCGCCGAAGACGGATCGTTCATCATCAGCACCCGCATGTCGATCTCCGACTTCGCCGAATACTTCGATGTGCGCATCGACGAAGACGATGTCAACAGCGTCGGCGGACTGCTCTCGAAGCTCATCGACCGTGTGCCCATCGACGGTTCGCATGCGTCGATCGAGGGCCTCGAGATCGAAGCCATGGAGGGCCAGGGCCGACGCCACCGGATCACCCACGTGCGGGTCACCCGCACCCACGAGAACAGCAGACACGCACAGCGGACCGCCGCAGCCGAAGGTTCGGGGACGAAGGAAGAGGACTGAGATGGAATTTCGCACGGACTACCCCGATGACTATCGGGCCGGCTTCGCCTGCTTCGTGGGGCGCCCGAATACGGGAAAGTCGACGCTGACGAACGCCCTGGTGGGGGAGAAGGTCGCGATCACCTCGGCCAAACCACAGACGACCCGGCATACGATCCGCGGAATCGTCCACAAGGACGACCATCAGCTCATCCTCATCGACACCCCCGGACTGCACAAACCGCGCACCCTGCTCGGTTCCCGACTCAACGATCTCGTGGCATCCACGCTGGGCGAGGTCGACGTCATCGGCTTCTGCCTGCCCGCCGATGAGCCGATCGGTCCCGGCGACCGCTATATCGCCTCCCAGCTGGCGCTGCTGGACGGACGGACCCCGATCGTCGCGCTCGTGACGAAGGTCGACCGGGTGCCCAAGGACAAGATCGCCGAGGCGCTGCTGGCTGTCGGCGAGCTCGCCGACTTCGCCGATGTCGTCCCCGTCTCCGCGGTCGAGGACTTCCAGGTCGACACCGTCGATTCGGTGCTCGCGGCGCATCTGCCGAAATCTCCTCCGCTCTACCCCGACGGTGACCTCACGGATGAGCCGGAAGAGAAGATGATCGCCGAGCTCGTTCGCGAAGCGGCCCTCGAAGGCGTGCGTGACGAACTGCCCCATTCCCTGGCCGTGCAGGTCGAGGAGATGTACCCGCGGGAAGGACGCAGCGAGGACAATCCGCTGTGGAACGTCCACGTCAACCTCTACGTCGAACGTCCCAGCCAGAAGGCCATCATCATCGGCAAGGGCGGAAGTCGGCTCAAGACCATCGGATCGGAATCCCGGCAGGGCATCGAGCGGCTCCTCGGCACGAAGGTCTACCTCGACCTGCACGTCAAGGTGGCCAAGGACTGGCAGCGCGATCCCAAACAGCTCGGCCGCCTCGGCTTCGACTTCAACAACTGATCTGCCGGGTCGGTCGCCGCTGGTGATGCGAACAGCGCGTCGGCGGGGCGGTGGACGGACGGCGGAGGCCGGACGGCGGAAGCGCCGCGGATGCGCTGCCTGTGACGGGCATCACCCTGCTGGGCCCGAGTTGAATCGGGCACTCGAGCCTGCCTTAGACTAGGCCGAGTGAATGCCGAGCAGACTCTGGTCGCACTGAGCGACCGATCCCCACAGGTTGCCCCCGAAGAGCTCATCGCAGGTCTCGTGCCGCCGCCTCAGTTCGAGAACGTGTCCTTCGACAGCTACCGCACCGACCCCGCGGAGCCCTCGCAGGAAGAGGCACGGAACAAGCTGCGGGAATTCACACAGCGCTCGACCGACAAGGGATTCTTCGGCAAGCTGTTCTCAAAGGGAAGATCCGGTGCCAAGGGCGTCTACCTCGACGGCGGCTACGGTGTCGGCAAGACTCACCTGTTGGCTTCGGCCTGGCATGCCAACGAGAAGCCGGCGACCTTCGGCACCTTCGTCGAATACACGAACCTCGTCGGAGCCTTGGGCTTCGCCCGGGCTCGCGACGACCTGTCGAAGATGAAGCTCGTCTGCGTCGACGAATTCGAACTCGACGATCCCGGCGACACCGTGCTCATGTCCCGGCTGATGCGCGAACTCACCGACGCCGGAGTGAAGATCATCGCGACATCGAACACTCTGCCCGGGTCTCTGGGGGAGGGGCGCTTCGCCGCTCAGGACTTCCTGCGCGAGATTCAGGCGCTGGCCGATCAGTTCGAGGTCTATCGCATCGACGGCAAGGACTACCGTGCCCGTGAGCTGACCGCTCCAGCGGACCCGCTGCCGGAATCCGAACTCGATTCGGCCGCGAGCCGGCTTGACGGAGTTGTGGCTCGCGATGACTTCTCCGCGCTGCTCAGCCATCTGTCCACCGTTCACCCCTCACGCTATGGGCGGATGGTCGACGGAATCGACGCGGCTGTGTGGGAGAGCGTGCGCACGATCGACAACGAGAGCGTGGCTCTGCGCTTCGTGGCGCTTGTCGACCGGCTCTACGATCGCAATGTGCACATCATCAACTCCGGTGCCGCTCTCGACAAGGTCTTCACTGAAGAATCGCTGGCCGGCGGGTACAAGAAGAAGTACATGCGCTGCCTCTCGCGACTGACCGCTCTGTCGTCCTGAGCCGAGAAGCCATCGACGCCTGTCGCACCTCTGATGAAGGTGGGACGGGCGTCGCTCGTCTCTCAGCGCAGGCCGATCACATCGAAGAGACGCAGGTCCGGGACCCAACCGGGCAGGCCGGTGAGTTTCAGGGTGAGCCACACGATGACTGCCACGAAGGCGGCCGTCGCGGCCCCGATGGTCCACCGCACCCACAGCCGCTGAGCCATGATCCAGTGCGTCCAGCGTTCGACGTTCACGCGCACGAAGTGCAGAAGCCGTTGAGCCCAGTGGAACTCGCTGGAGATGATGAACAGGCCGATGATGACGATGAGCCAACCGGGGCCGGGCAGCGGGACGAGAACGAGGCCGACGAGCACGATGAGTGTGCCGAGGCCGCCGACGAAGGTGCGGTAGAGGCCTGCAGTGTGCGGGTTGGCCAACACTGTGCGCCGCCAGCGGAGGAACCCCAGACGCAGTTTCCGCCACGGTCGGGGATCTTGCCGGTGGTGGCGTGACAACCAGCCTTTCGGGCGGGGCTGCGGGCTCTCTGCATTCACCCAACCACTATAAGATGGCGACCCTGAAAGCTTGATCGATACGTGTGACCACGATCACCCGATTCTGATTTTGCGTAAGCCGCCACCTGCGTATAGAGTTATATCTCGATGCCAGGGAAACCGGGCAGCGAGAAATGCGGATGTGGCTCAGTTGGTAGAGCATCACCTTGCCAAGGTGAGGGTCGCGGGTTCGAGTCCCGTCATCCGCTCGGAGGCGTCATGGCACTGCCTTGGCGGTGGCGTGGCCGAGAGGCGAGGCAGCGGCCTGCAAAGCCGTATACACGGGTTCGAATCCCGTCGCCACCTCGGATGACCGGCAGAAATGTCGGTTGACCAGCGCGATTGGCGCAGCGGTAGCGCGCTTCCTTCACACGGAAGAGGTCACTGGTTCGATCCCAGTATCGCGCACAGGGACCCTCGGGTTCCGGTGCAACAAATGAATAGAGCGCGATTGGCGCAGCGGTAGCGCGCTTCCCTGACACGGAAGAGGTCACTGGTTCGATCCCAGTATCGCGCACAGAAGAAGCCCCGAGTGATCCACTCGGGGCTTCGTGCATTCACGCTCGAGCAGACGTCTGTCTATGAAGCGTTCCTTTCGCAATAGCTCACTTTTGGGTGAATAGCCCATGTTTGAAACAGGGCTGTTCACTCTAAGCTGGGCTGAACCCGCGAAACAGAATTGTGTTCGTTTAGTTCACCGTGTTCCAGGACTGAAACGTGCTCAGCATGCGGTCCTAATGGGGTTTGCTAGTACGCTAGGTGTTGTATAAAACGACGATGACTTCGGAGCACCTATGTCTACCCCCCAGAACCCGTACGGATCGGGTGACGGTTCGCCCAACAACCCCAACGGGCAGAACTCGAACAACCAGCCGCCGAATGCGCCCAACTACGGCAACGATCAGAACGCCGGTCAGCAGCCCGGTCAGTACGGAGCGGAGCAGCCCGGTCAGCAGTACGGATCGTCGGGCAGCCAGCCCAATGGTTCGCAGCCGAACTACGGTCAGGGCGGCAACGACGGCTCGCAGCAGTACGGACAGCCGGCTCCCCAGTACGGCTCCCAGCCGAACTACAGTGCGAACGATCAGAACCAGTATGGCCAGAACCAGTACGGCCAGAACCAGTACGGCCAGAACCAGTACGGCCAGGATCCGAACAATCAGAACCAGTACGGTCAGGGCCAGCCTGACCAGAATCAGTACGGGGACAACCAGTACGGGCAGAACCCCTACGACGCCAATGCGCAGTACGATGCCAACCAGTACGGCCAGCAGCCGGCCTACGCGGGCGCAGACGGATCCTCCGATCAGTTCATTCCGGCCAACCCGAACTCCGGCTACGGCCAGTACCCCTCGGGCAGCGGCGGCAACACCTCGAAGAACATCTGGGGCATCCTCGCCCTCATCGGCGGCATCGTCGGCGTTCTCGGTGCCTTCGTCTTCGGCGGCGGCGCTCTCTTCGGCATCGCAGCGGTGATCTTCGGCTTCGTCGGACTCTCCGCGGTCAAGAAGGGCCTCGCCAGCAACAAGGGCCTCAACATCACCGGCATCATCCTCGGTATTGTGTCCGTCGTCATCTCGATCGCCGTCGTCATCTTCACCATCCTCGGAATCGGAATGCTCGGCAAAGCCATCGACGATGCCGCCAGCTCCTCCGCCCCCGCCGACCCGAGCCAGGGTGCCGGCCAGGACCCGAGCCAGGGCTCCGGCAGCTCCGACGGAGGACAGGCCGCACCTGCTCAGGCCGGAGAGGTCGAGATCGGCACCGATGTCACTGCCCAGATCAATGTCCGCCCGGGCACTGTCTCGTCGTCGGCTTCTGGTGCCCAGTCGTCCAACGGTGAGGTCGCCATCGTGACGATGACCGTGAAGAACAACTCGAGCTCCGATGTCGAGATGACCCTCACGAATCTGTCCGCCAACAACGGCGGCAGCACGGAATACGACGACGTCTTCGACGGCGGAAACTACAAGGGCTCTCTGGCCTTCACCGATCCGGTTCCCGCCGGCGGCGAGCAGACTTACGAATTGGCCTTCGGTGTCCCCAAGGCCGAAATCGATGGGATGCACCTCAAGCTCGAACTCGCCGACGACCTCGGCAAGGGCACGGACTTCGAGTTCTACAAGCAGTGACACCCTGTTTTCCGAGGTGACAAGGCGCTTTCAGCCCTAAGGCCTCGGACACGGGCTTCGGCAGACTCAGTGTGGGTGGCAGTCATTCGACTGCCACCCAACTAATTTGTCACAAGCGAATTGGTACTAGAATCTGAGGGTGACCAGCCCACCGGAAGGGCTGGTCGAATGAACATGTGACGAACGGAGAAATCAGTGGCAGACAGCATCGACTGCGCGGGCGAAAGCATTCCCTGGAAAGAGGGTCTGACCGGAACGGAGATCTTCTCCACCGACCGCACAGTCGTCGCCATGTGGCTCAACGGCGAACCCGCCGACCTCAGCCGCGAGCTGCAGTCAGGAGATCGGATCGCTCCGATCACCATCGGCTCCGACGCCGGACTCGACATCCTGCGCCACTCCACCGGTCACGTCACCGCTCAGGCCGTCCAGGAGCTCTTCCCCGGAACCAAGCTCGGCATCGGGCCCTACATCACCGACGGCTACTACTTCGACTTCGACGCCGCCGAACCCTTCACGCCTGAGGACCTCAAGGCGATTCAGAAGAAGGCCGCTCAGATCGTCAAGTCCGGCCAGACCTTCAACCGCGTCGTCGTCTCCGAAGAAGAAGCCCGCGAGCGGATGGCCGACGAGCCCTACAAGCTCGAACTCATCAACGACAAGGGCAAGGGCGGCGACGAGGAGACCTCCGTGGAGGTCGGCGGTGGTGAACTCACCGTCTACGAGAACGTCGACCGCAAGGGTGAGGTCGTCTGGCAGGACCTCTGCCGCGGCCCCCACCTGCCCAACACCAAGCTCATCGGCAACGGCTTCGCCATCACTCGATCCTCGGCGGCCTACTGGCGCGGCGACCAGGCGAATGCGAGCCTGCAGCGCGTCTACGGAACCGCTTGGGCGTCGAAGGACGACCTCAAGGCCTACCAGGATCGCATCGCCGAAGCCGAGCGTCGCGACCACCGTAAGCTCGGTGCCGAGATGGACCTGTTCTCGTTCCCCGAAGAGCTCGGCTCCGGCCTGCCCGTCTTCCACCCCAAGGGCGGGGTCATCAAACGGGAGATGGAGGACTACGTCCGCGCCCGTCACATCGACGAGGGCTTCGAATACGTCGGGACCCCGCACATCTCGAAAGAGACGCTGTACTACACCTCCGGACACCTGCCCTACTACGGGGAGAACATGTTCCCGGCGATGTCCGTCGACGAGGTCCGCGACGAGTCCGGCGAGATCGTCAAGGAGGGCACCCCGTACCGGCTCAAGGCCATGAACTGCCCCATGCACAACCTCATCTACCGCTCCCGGGGCCGGTCCTACCGCGACCTGCCGCTGCGGCTGTTCGAGTTCGGCACCGTCTACCGTGACGAGGCCTCCGGAGTCATCCACGGCCTCACGCGCGTCCGCGCCCTGACCCAGGACGACTCGCACTCCTATGTCGCTCAGGAAGATGCGGCCAAGGAGATCCGCCACCTGCTCAATTTCGTGCTCAGCCTGCTGCGTGACTTCGGCCTCGACGACTTCTACCTCGAACTGTCCACCCGCGACGAGGACGGAAAGAAGGCCGACAAGTTCATCGGCTCCGACGAACAGTGGACCGAAGCCACCAGCGTGCTCGAAGAGGTCGCTCAGGAGACCGGACTGGAACTCGTTCCCGACCCGGGCGGCGCGGCTTTCTACGGTCCGAAGATCTCCGTCCAGGCTCGCGACGCCATCGGCCGCACCTGGCAGATGTCGACTGTCCAGCTCGACTTCAACCAGCCCGAGCGCTTCGGACTCGAATACGTCGCCGCCGACGGCTCCCGCAAGCAGCCGGTGATGATTCATTCGGCGAAGTTCGGTTCCATCGAACGCTTCCTCGGCGTGCTCACCGAGCACTACGCCGGTGCCTTCCCCGTGTGGCTGGCGCCCGTGCAGGTGACCTGCATCCCCGTGGCCGATGAATTCAACGACTACCTCTCCGAGGTGGCCGACCAGCTGCGCAAGTCCGGGGTCCGCGTCGAGATCGACGACAGCGACGATCGGTTCCCGAAGAAGATCCGCAACGCCTCGAAGTCGAAGGTGCCCTTCACCCTCATCGCCGGTGGAGAGGACCGCGACGCAGGTGCCGTGTCCTTCCGCTTCCGCAACGGTGACCAGGAGAACGGCGTCGCCGTCGCCGAGGCGGTGCGACGGATCCTCGACGCGATCGAGACCAAGGCCCAGGTATGAGCGGAGGCGACGACAGCCGACCCGTACCGGAGAACTCGGACGGCCGCCTCGGCGAGGGGATTCCCTACCCCGAGGCTGCCGCCGGGTTCCCTGGGGAACCCGACGGATTCCAGCGTCTGTGGACCCCGCACCGGATGGTCTACATCGACGGTCAGGACAAACCGAAGCACGACCGCGCCGAGGAGTGCCCGTTCTGCACTGCGCCGTCGAAGACCGACGAGGACGGACTCATCGTCGCCCGCGGTCAGCACGTGTACGCGGTGCTCAACCTCTACCCGTACAACCCGGGCCACCTGCTCATCTGCCCCTATCGTCACGTGGCCGACTACACGGATCTGACCCAAGAGGAGACCGTCGAACTCGCGAAGTTCACGCAGAAGGCGATGCGCGTCATCCGGGCGGTATCCGGTCCTCACGGATTCAACCTGGGAATGAACCAAGGGCCCGTGGCCGGCGCAGGCATCGCCGCCCACCTGCACCAGCACGTCGTCCCGCGCTGGGGCGGAGACGCGAACTTCCTGCCCGTGATCGCCCAGACCAAGGCCCTGCCGCAAGTGCACGCCGATGTGCAGGCACGGCTCAAAAAGGAATGGAACAGATGAATCCTGAAGACCTCGGCACTCTCGCCGAGTACTCCTCACCCGTGCTGCGCGGCGACGACGTCGTCATCACGATCCGACGACCCGACCTCGAGACCAACAGCTACCTCTCCCAGCTGTTCTCCTTGAGCGACGACAACTCCAGACGGCTGACTCACTCATGGTCGGACTCGAACTCGCAGTGCGGCCCGAACTGGTCCGGCTACCTGAGCGCGGAGAAGAAGGACGTCCCCCAGCTCTTCGTCGGCGACAACCTGGAGACGGCACACCAGATCACGGACAACCACCTCGGCGTGGCCGAATTCGCCCTCGACGACACCCGATCCAGGGCCCTCTACGTCGCCCGAGTCGCCGAACCCGGACGCTACGGGCTCGATGATGACATTCCGGCGGCCGAAGAAGCCCCACGCCGGATCACCACGGCCTCGTACCTGGCCAACGGCCTCGGCTATACGAACGACCGTCCGGCGCGGGCCTTCTTCGTCGACCTCGCCGAACCCGGTCTCGGCACCGTGGGTCTGCGCGGAGCCTCCGAAGTTCCGCTGTCGACGCTGCTGACGACCCCGGACAGCGACGTCCACGATCCGCAGTTCTCCCCGGACGGACACTGGGCGAGCGTGATCGCCGCGGCCGAACCCGATCGCGGGCGACCCGACCTGCGCAGCACCGTGTGGCTGCTCGGCCGCGAGGAGTCGCACCCGCTCGACCTGCCGCCGATGAGTGTGAGTCTGCACGTGTGGATCGACGCTGATCGGGTGCTGCTGCTCGGCAACGCCCTGACCCGGGACGAACTCGACTTCGTCGGGCAAATGCCCGGGCTCTTCGTCCACACGGTATCGACCGGCTCCACGAGGCGGCTGACCGACCCGGAGACCGTGGCGCTGGCACCGATCCCGCCGCAGATACACGGGGGAGCGGTCATCGCCGCCATCGACACCGACGGGGCCACCCGGATCGTTCGCATCGGCCTCGACGCCGCAGAGGTCGGCATCGACGACCTCGAGTTCCTCACCGACGACACCACCGTCGTCAACGGCTTCGATGCCGACGACGAGACGCTCGTCTTCACCGGATCCACCCCGCACTCTCCGGCCGTGCTCGGCCGCATCGCTCTCGGCGGGCCCACGGCGTCCGGGGCAGCCTCGGCGCTGGGGTCCTCTGTCATCGTCAAGGAGCATCCGGCACCGGCGAACTCCGTCCTGCCTCAGGTCCTGCGGGTGCCAGGCGATTCCGGGACGATCACCGGCTGGCTGGCCAAACCGCACGGGGAGGGACCCTTTCCCGTCATCCTCAACATCCACGGCGGGCCCTTCGCCCAGTACACGCATTCGTGGTTCGACGAGACCCAAGTGCTCACGTCCGCAGGTTACGCCGTCGTGTTCTCGAACCCGCGCGGATCCGGCGGCCGCACCCGCAGCTGGGGGACCGCCGTCCAAGGAGACATGGCGGCACCGGCGATGGCCGATGTGCTCGCCGTCCTCGACCATGCCCTCGACCTCGATCCCTCCCTCGACCGCAGCCGGCTGGGCATCCAGGGCGGATCGTACGGGGGATATCTCACAGCCATGACGATCGCCGCGGACCATCGCTTCCGCGCCGCCATCGTCGAACGCGGCTACCTCGACCCCGACAGCTTCGTCGGGACCTCCGACATCGGCCGCTTCTTCACTGAGGAGTACACGAGCCGCAGCCGCGAGGCGATCGCGGCCCAATCACCTCTGGCCCACGCTCCACAGGTCGGCACACCGACCCTGGTGATGCACTCGGAACTCGATCTGCGCTGCCCGCTGGAGCAGGCGCAGCAGTACTATGCGGCCCTGCAGAGAGCCGGGGTCGACACCGAGATGCTCATCTTCCCCGGGGAGAACCACGAGCTCTCCCGGGCCGGGCAGCCCCGCCACCGCAGGCAGCGCTTCGAAGCCATCCTCGACTGGTGGGATCGCCGTCTGGGCGGTGAAGATCGGGAGCAGGCACCGGAGGGACGACTTCGTCCTGGAGCGGCTGATCCCGCTGTGGCCGCAGCTGCCGACTCCGCGTCATGAGCGCCGAGTTGGCCGGGACCGCGCAGAGCCGATATCGTTCTCTGGGCCGCTGTCGCGCTCTTGCCGAAATCCCCCAGCGTCATTATTCTGCAAACACTTGCCTCCCTTCGCCGCCGACCACTGGAGAAACATGAAACCTCGTAAAGCCTCACGGGTCGTATTACTCAATGAGCGCGACGAGGTACTCCTGATCCGTGCCCAGGATCTGCTGACCCCCAGTCACCAGTGGTGGATGACCTGCGGAGGCGGTTCCGAACTCGGCGAGTCGGCAGCGCAGACGGCGGCCCGGGAACTCGCGGAGGAGACCGGGATCGAATGCGAACCTCACGAACTCATCGGTCCCTTGGCCACGCGCGACGAGGTCTTCGAATTCACGGAGAAGTCGCTGCGCCAGGTCGAAACCTACTTCGCGTTCCGCACCAGCGAGGACATCGAGCTCGAAGATGCGGTCTGGACGGACATCGAGAAGCGCAGCCTGCTCGAATTCCGCTGGTGGACTCGGGAGGAGCTCCTGGCCACGACGGAGACGATCTATCCGAAGAACCTCCTGGGTCTTATCGACCTGGCCACCGCCGGGTCCGTTCCCGACGTGCCGCTGGTCATCGACTGAGCTCACGATCGCGGTCCCGAACAGGTCCGCAGCGAAGTCCGGTGCGAGCCCGCACGGAATCGCGCACGGGAAGTCTGCACGAGTCGGCGCGGTCAGCGTATAGACTTGAGAGGCTGTAACTACAGGAAGGAACACCAGTGTCAGGTCATTCCAAATGGGCAACGACTAAACACAAGAAGGCTGCCATCGATGCCAAGCGCGGTAAGCTCTTTGCCAAGCTGATTAAGAACATCGAGGTAGCCGCACGTAACGGTGGACCCGACCCCGACGGCAACCCGACGCTGTTCGATGCGATCCAGAAGGCGAAGAAGAACTCGGTCCCTGCGGACAACATCACCCGTGCGGTCAAGCGCGGCGGCGGTCTCGACGGCTCCGGAGTCAACTACGAGACGATCATGTACGAAGGCTACGCCGCCGGCGGTGTGGCTCTGCTCATCGAATGTCTCACCGACAACCGCAACCGCGCCGCCTCCGAGGTGCGCGTGGCCGTGACCCGCAACGGCGGTTCGATGGCCGATCCCGGTTCGGTGACGTACAACTTCAACCGCAAGGGCGTCATCACCGTGGGTGCCGAGGAGACCGACGAAGAGGCCATTCTGCTGGCGACGATGGACGCCGGAGCCGAAGAGGTCAAGGAAGTCGGCGATAAGTTCGAGATCATCTGCGAGGCCACCGACCTCGTGGCCGTGCGTACGGCCCTCGTCGACGCTGGAATCGACTACGACTCGGCCGAGGCCTCCTTTGTGCCCGAACTCGAGGTCAGCCTCGACGCAGAGACCGCGAGCAAGGTCTTCTCACTCATCGATGCGCTCGAAGACAGCGACGAGGTGCAGAACGTCTACTCGAATGCCGATGTCAGCGATGAGGTCCTCGCCGAACTCGATGCCTGATGCGCATCCTCGGTGTTGATCCCGGACTGACCCGGTGCGGGCTCGGTGTCATCGACACCCTGCCCGCCCGGAAAGCGAAGATGGTCGCCGTCGACGTTCTGCGGACTCCTTCCGCCGATTCCGTCGACCTCCGCCTCGGTGCCATCGCCGAGGCGTTCGACAGCTGGCTGGATAAGTACCGTCCCGATGTCGTGGCCATCGAACGCGTCTTCGCACGCAACGATGTATCCACGATCATGGGCACCGCCCAGGCATCGGGACTGACCATGGGGTTGGCTGCCCGACGCGGCCTGCCGGTGGCCATGCACACCCCGTCCGAGGTCAAGGCCGCGATCACCGGTTCGGGCCGGGCGGACAAGAAGCAGGTCACCTCGATGGTGACGCGGATCCTCGGACTCGACGCACCACCGAAGCCCGCCGATGCCGCCGACGCGCTGGCGATCGCGATCTGCCATTCCTGGCGCGGGGCGCTGTCGGCCCAATCGACGCCGGGGACGAATAAGGACCTGACCGAACGCAAGGCCGGCGGGCGGCAGGGCAGCGGACTGACGAAGGCCCAGCAGCAGTGGGCCGAGGCCATGCGGCGCGCCAAGTGAGCATGGGGGAGCAGGTGCCTGCTAATCTGGATTCGTACACGTGTTCCCCTAAGAAAGGCTGTCCGTGATCAGTTTCCTCAGCGGTACGGTGCATCGGATCGCAGCTGACCACCTCGTCGTTCTCACCTACGGTGTCGGCCGGAAGGTCCACGTCACCCCCGATACTCTGGCTGGGACTCGGCACGGCGCCGAGATCGAACTGGTCACCAGTCTCGTGGTGCGCGAAGACTCGATGACGCTCTACGGCTTCGGTACCGAAGACGAGAACCACACCTTCGAGGTGCTGCTGTCGATCTCCGGGATCGGTCCGCGTCTGGCGATGGCGATCCTCTCGGTGATGGGACCCGACGAACTTGCCGCCGCGATCACCAACCAGGACGCCAACGCGCTCACCCGTGTCCCCGGAATCGGGAAGAAGGGCGCCTCGCGCATCATCCTCGAGCTGGAGAACAAACTGCCGAAGCTCACCGCTGTCTCTCCCGGCCCCACTCTGTCCTTCGGCGGCGGCAACCAGCAGGTCGTCGACGCCCTTGTGGGACTCGGGTGGAAGGAAGCGCAGGCCGAGGACGTCGTCGCCGACGTCGTCAAGGAGGCCGGTGCTGATGCCGGCACCTCCGTGGTCCTCAAGGCCGCTCTGAAGGTCCTGGGTGCGAAGAGATGACGGGCTCGTTCGACCACGACTCCTACGAGGTGGACTTCGGTGATCAGGACCTGACCGGAGCCGAACAGGAGAGACTCGTCTCCGGTCGTGCCGAGACGGCCGAACGCGATGCCGAGGCGGCACTGCGTCCGAAGGGGCTGGCCGACTTCATCGGCCAGCCGCAGGTGCGTGAGCAGCTCTCCCTCGTCCTCGATGCTGCGAAGGCCAGGCAGAAGGCCCCCGACCATGTGCTGCTCTCCGGTCCTCCCGGGCTCGGCAAGACCACCCTGGCGATGATCATCGCCCACGAGATGAACTCGAGCCTGCGAGTGACTTCCGGCCCGGCGGTCCAGCACGCCGGTGACCTCGCAGCCATCCTGTCCTCCCTCGAGGAAGGTGAAGTCCTCTTCATCGACGAGATCCACCGGATGGCCCGGGCCGCCGAAGAGATGCTGTACGTGGCGATGGAGGACTTCCGAGTCGACGTCATCGTCGGCAAAGGACCCGGTGCCACCGCCATCCCGCTCGACCTCCCACAGTTCACCCTCGTCGGGGCGACCACCCGATCCGGTCTGCTGCCTGCGCCGCTGCGTGACCGCTTCGGCTTCACCGCCCTGCTCGACTTCTATTCGAGCGCCGATCTGCTCACGGTTCTGCAGCGGTCTGCTCGGATGCTCGGCATCGAATCCGAGCTCGCCGGACTCGAAGAGATCTCCACGCGTTCACGGGGAACCCCGCGAATCGCGAATCGCCTGCTGCGCCGCGTCCGCGACTGGGCACAGGTGCGGGGGAGCGGAATCATCGACGAGGTGGCCGCCACCAACGCCCTGCGTGTCTACGAAGTCGACGAGCTCGGTCTCGACCGCCTCGACCGGTCGGTTCTGCAGGTGCTGTGCAAGCGCTTCGGCGGGGGCCCGGTCGGGCTGGGGACCCTCGCCGTCTCCGTCGGCGAAGAAGCCGATACGGTCGAAACCGTGTCCGAGCCCTACCTCGTCCGCGAGGGCCTGATCAGTCGCACCCCACGTGGACGCGTGGCCACCACGGCGGCCTGGAAGCACCTGAAAATGCAGATCCCAGCAAACTATGAGTTCTGACCCTGCCTTTGAGTTCGCTATGAGAGGTGAGGACGAACTAAGCTGGTTCACTGATTCATTCATATGAAAGGCTGATATCTGTGGGCGATTTGCTGATCCCTCTTGCGCTTGCCGCGCTGCTGATCTTTTTCCTGTTCAATTCTCGGCGTAAGCAGAAGGCGCGTGCGGAGCAGATCAAATCGGGTCTCGTGCCCGGCGCGACCGTGATGACGACCTTCGGTGTCTTCGGCACCGTGCTCTCCATCGACGAAGAGAACAACCAGGTGACCATCGAGTCGGGTCCCGGCACGGTTCTGCGCGTCCACCGCCAGGCCATCGGTCAGATCGATAACAACGAGGCCGCGGCTCCCGTCGACGCTCCCGGTGCCGCAGTTCCCGCCGCCGATGCCGATGTCGACGCAGACGAGAAGCCGGCCATCACCGACGCCGAGCTCGACGCCATGAACGAACGCAAACGCGCCGAGAAGGACACCCCGGACGACGCATCTGACGACGTTATCGACGATGAGTCCGCTGCGAAGACCGAGGACGTCGACGCCGAGGCAGTCGCCGAGACCGAGGACCTCGACACCGAGGCTGCTGCTGAGACCGAGGCCGACTCCGCCGCTGCGGAGTCCACGGACCCGACTGGATCGGATTCCGACAAGAAGAACTGATTCGTTCTCGCACTCTTCTCCCGACTGAAAGCTGAAACGTGTCCGATATCGAAGAAAAACCACGCCCTGGTTTGCGCTTCCTGTGGCTGACCATCATCACTCTGGTGCTGGCCGCAATCATCGCCGGCGGTGTCATCTGGTCGAATGCCACGACGACTCCGAAGCTCGCGCTCGACCTCGAGGGCGGAACGTCGATCATTCTGGAACCACAGGTGTCCAAGGGCACGGACATCAGCAAGGAGCAGCTCGATCAGGCCGTGGCGATCATCCGCCAACGCGTCGACTCGACCGGTGTCTCCGAAGCCGAGATCACGACGCAGGGCGACCGCAACATCGTCGTGAATCTGCCGGGCAACCCCGACGAGGAGACCCGAAACCTCGTTCGCTCGTCTGCTCAGCTGGTCTTCCGTCGTGTGGCGCTGGTCGGTGACCCGCGTTCGCAGGAGCAGATTCAGAAAGAGCAGGAGAAGAGCGGCGAGGAATCGGGTGGCGATGACGGGCTGAGCGACGAAGAGCGCAAACGCCTCGAGGACCTCACCGGTGCCGACTCGCAAGGCGACGGACAGAGCGAGGACCAGGCTCCGTCCGGCGGCGGCGACGTCGTCAATGCCGGCGGCGAGGCGAAGAAGACGGACGAGGCCTCCGCGAAGACGAAGTCCTCGGAGTCGGAGAGCAAGGACGCGGAGAAGTCCGGAGAAGGCAGCGGATCGAGCGACAGCACGAAGGTCACCGACTCGACGCCGCGGCCGCTCTTCGATCCGGAGAAGGATGCCTCCGAATGGCAGTCCGACAAGATCATCAAGGAGTACACCGAGCTCGACTGCACGAACAAGAAGAACCGAACGGGCGGCCAACAGCAGCCCTCGGACGAGCCGGTCGTCTCGTGCTCGGAGGACGGACAGGCGAAGTACATCCTCGGCCCCGTCGAACTCTCCGGCGATCATCTCGCCGATGCCAGTGCCGGCTATGCCGCAGGAGCCAACGGCGTGCAGACCAACAATCCTGCCGTCAACCTCTCCTTCGACTCCACCGGTCGTGAGATCTTCAAGCAGATCACCTCGGACATCACCGGCAAACAGCAGCCCTACAACCAGTTCGCGATCGAACTCGACGGTCTCGTGCTGTCGGCTCCGTCATCGGACGCGGTGATCAACGACGGCAACGCCCAGATCACCGGCGACTTCTCCCTCGACGAGGCACAGACTCTGGCCAACCAGCTCAAGAACGGTTCGCTGCCGCTGAGCTTCCAGGTCCAGAGCGAGGATCAGATCTCACCGACGCTGGGATCGAACTACCTCAAGATCGGTCTGCTCACCGGCCTGGTCGGACTCCTCCTCGTCGTCGTCTACTCACTGCTGCAGTACCGGGTGCTCGGTCTCGTCACCGTTTCGAGCCTCGTCGTCGCCGGTGTGCTCACCTACCTGCTGCTGCTGTTGGCATCATGGAGATACGGCTACCGACTGTCCCTGGCCGGTGTCGCCGGTATCATCATCGGCATCGGCATGGCGGCGGACTCGTTCATCGTCTACTTCGAACGTGTCCGAGACGAACTGCGCAGCGGCCGCAATCTGCTCTCCGCGGTCGAGGTCGGTTGGGACCGTGCCAAACGCACGATCTACGCCTCGAAGGCAGTGAACATGCTCGCCGCGGTCATCCTCTACATCCTGGCCGTCGGCTCGGTGCGCGGCTTCGCCTTCACCCTGGGTCTGACCGTGATCATCGACGTGCTCATCGTCTTCCTGTTCACCCACCCGATGCTGCAGTTCCTGGCCCGCACGAAGTTCTTCGGCGAGGGCCACCCGATGTCCGGAATGGATCCGCGTCTGCTGGGGGTCAAACCCGCCGCCTATCGCGGAGCGCTCAACCTGTCCATCGACGACAAGGACAAGACGCCCGAGGCCAAACGGCGCGAGAAGGCACGGATGCGCAAGGCCGGGATGAGCACAGACGACTCTTCCGATGCGACAGCCGCGGCAGCAGCTGCGTCCGCGTCGGGGGAGACCACGACGACGTCCAAGACGGACAAGGCCACGAACGGCAAGGCCACGAAGTCGAAGAGCACGAAAGCGGCGAAGTCCGCTGCTGTCACGGGCGGAATGACCATCGCCGAGCGGAAGGCCGCGGCCCGACGGGCCGAGGAAGACGATGCCGTCGCAGACTCGACGGCTGACGACGGCAAGGAGGCTGACAAGTGAAACGGTTTTTTGCCTGGGGCAACCGCCTGCACAGCGGCGAATCATCGATCCCGTTCGTCGGCAAGGCGAAGCTGTGGCTGGCCATCTCCGGAGTCCTCGTGCTCCTGTCGCTGCTCGTCCCGCTCATCTTCGGCTTCAACTTCGGCATCGCCTTCAAGGGCGGTTCGCAGTTCCAGGTCGACCACGTCAGCGACACTTCGGCCGCCAAGGGCGAAGGCATCATCAACGATGTCGTCTCCGGGGCCGAGCCGCGCCTGACCCCGACCAGTGACACGGCCGTCCAGATCGAGACGAACCAGCTCACCGACCCGCAGATGCAGGAAGTCCGAGACGCCCTCGTCGCCGGCTACGACGTGAAGGTCGAAGACGTCACCTCGACGTTCGTCGGACCCGAATGGGGTCAGGACGTGACGTCGAAGATGATCCGCGCACTCGTCATCTTCGTGGCCATCGCCCTCGTCGTCATGGCCCTGTACTTCCGCACCTGGAAGATGTCGCTCGCGGCGATCGTCGGCCTCTTCGTCGTGATGATCGTGACCATGGGCATCTACTCGGCCACCGGCTTCGAAGTCACCCCGGAGGCCATCATCGGCTTCCTCACCGTGCTCAGCTTCTCGCTCTATGACACGGTGGTGGTCTTCGACAAGATCCGAGAGAACACGACGAGATTCGAGGAGAAGCGGAACCTCAAGTTCTCCGAACTCGTCAACCTCGGCGTGAATCAGACGACCGTGCGCTCGATCAACACCTCAGTGGTGTCGGTGCTTCCGATCGCCTCGATCCTCTTCATCGGCGTGTTCCTGCTGGGTGCTGGAACACTGGTCGATATCTCCTTGTCGCTGTTCATCGGTACTATAGTGGCAGCCGCTTCGACGCTGTTCGTCGCGAGCCCCCTCTACGCCCTCCTCCGGGCAAATGAACCGGCGGTCAAGGCACAGGAGGAGGCCGTGCGTGAACTACGCTTGAAGGATGGGGGAGCAGACGTCCCACCGGTGACTCACGCCGAAGTCTGATTCCCGAGAGAGGAGATGTTGTGGCTTCGTCCGCTGATTCGCGCCGTCCGCGAGGCATCTCCCGCTTAGCCTGGTGGGCGGCCAGGGCGCAGAACAACCCTGGCTACCCCCGAGTGCTCGGCCCGATGATCCGGGCCCTGCAGTCGAACCATCCGAAGGCGGACATCGACCTCGTCGTCAGGGCCTACAAAGTCGCCGAGGAAGCCCACCGCGGGCAGACCCGCAAGTCCGGTGACGCCTATATCACCCACCCCATCGCGGTGGCGACGATCCTTGCGGAGATCGGCATGCTGCCGGTCACGCTCGCCGCCGCACTCCTGCACGACACCGTCGAAGACACCTCGTACTCGCTCGACGAACTCACCGAGGAATTCGGCTCCGAAGTCGCGGCCATGGTCGACGGGGTGACGAAGCTCGACAAGCTCACCTACGGGCAGGCCGCGCAGTCCGAGACCGTGCGCAAGATGATCGTGGCGATGGCCAAGGACATCCGCGTCCTCGTCATCAAGCTCGCAGACCGCCTGCACAATGCGCGCACCTGGCGATTCGTGCCCGCGTCGTCCAGCACGAAGAAGGCTCGCGAGACCCTCGACATCTTTGCCCCGCTGGCACACCGGCTGGGCATGAACACGATCAAATGGGAGCTCGAAGACCTGTCCTTCCAGGTCCTCCATCCCAAGGTCTACGACGAAGTGGTCAGACTCGTCGCGGATCGTGCTCCCGAGCGCGAGAAGTATCTGGCCACGGTCTCCGAGGAGCTCCAGGGCGAACTCAAGGAATCCGGAATCGACGCCTCAATCACGGGTCGACCCAAGCACTACTACTCGATCTATCAGAAGATGGTCGTGCGCGGACACGAGTTCGCCGACATCTACGATCTCGTCGGAGTCCGCGTCCTCGTCGAATCCGTACGCGAATGCTATGCCGCCCTCGGCATCGTCCACGCCCGCTGGAATCCTGTTCCCGGACGGTTCAAGGACTATATCGCGATGCCGAAGTACAACATGTACCAGAGTCTGCACACCACGGTGATCGGGCCGGCCGGCAAGCCCGTCGAGATCCAGATCCGGACCCACGAGATGGATCGACGTGCAGAATTCGGCGTCGCCGCTCACTGGAAGTACAAGGATCTGAACAAGTCTTCGAAGGCCGTGACTTCGAACACCGCGCGTTCGGTGAAGGTCTCCGACGCCGGTGAGGTCGACGACGCCGCCTGGCTGCGACAGCTGCTGGACTGGCAGCGAGAGGTCTCCGACCCCGATGAGTTCCTCGACAGCCTCCGCTACGAGGTGAACTCGAAGGAAGTCTACGTATTCACTCCCAAGGGCGAGGTGATGAGCCTGCCGTCGGGAGCCACCCCCATCGACTTCGCCTACGCCGTGCACACCGAGGTCGGGCACAAGACCATGGGCGCCCGCGTCAACGGTCGCCTCGTCGCCTTGGACACGGAGCTGAAGAACGGGGACTCCGTCGAGGTCTTCACCTCGAAGGATGAGAACGCCGGCCCCAGCCGCGACTGGCTCGGCTTCGTCAAGAGCCCGCGTGCCCGCAGCAAGATCCGTCAGTGGTTCTCGAAGGAGCGCCGCGAAGAGGCGATCGAGAACGGTCGCGAACAGCTCGCCCGGGCGATGCGCCGCCATACTTTCTCCGCCGCGTCGCTGATGAGCCAGGAGGCCCTCCAAGTCGTCGCCACGGAGATGCGTCTGCCCGATGTCAGCGCCCTCTATGCCGCGATCGGCAACGGAGTATCCTCGGCTCAGCACGTCGTCGATCTGCTGGCCAAGGAAGTGGGGGAGGACGACGAGTCGGTCGTGCTGCCGCCGGAGCCGCGCAACCGCACCGGCCAGTCCTCGGGGCATCATTCCTCGTCCGAAGGCGTCATCGTCAAAGGCGTCGACGATGTGCTCGTCAAACTGGCTCGCTGCTGCACCCCGGTGCCGGGAGACGAGATCCTCGGTTTCGTCACCCGCGGTTCGGGAGTCTCCGTCCATCGCGTCGACTGCCCGAACGTCACCTCGCTCAAACGTGAACCCGAACGCATGGTCGAGGTCTCGTGGGGTGAGAAGACGAGCGGAATCTACCTCGTCCAGATCCAGGTCGAGGCCCTCGACCGTGCCGGTCTGCTCTCCGATATCACCAAGGTGCTCACCGAGACCCATGTGAATATCCTGTCGGCGTCAGTCGGCACCTCCAGGGCTCGTGTGGCGCAATCGAAGTTCGTCTTCGAGATGAGCGACGCCAGCCATCTCGACACTGTGCTTTCGGCCGTGCGCAAGGTCGAAGGCGTCTTCGACGTCTACCGCATCTCCGGCGGCTGATCCTCCCTGTCCAGCGCCGCGCGCATCTGGGCGACGAACGGCCGACGGGCCACCTCGGTGAGGTAGTCCCGGAGACGGAGGCGCAGACCGCTGGGAATCTCCGCGATGATGCCCGTGAGCGCCCGCGGCGACTCCGCGGACCGGTTCCGGAAATGCGGGAAGAGCAGATCGTAGAGCGTGCGCTCCTCCGTGGTGATCGGCAGCTCGTCGATGAGGCACCAGTCATCCTGCGCCAGATTCGTCTCGTGGACGTCGAAACCGTCATCGGCGATCCACCGGCGCCTGGGCAGCGTGATGAAGCTCAGCGGAGCAGGAGCCCGGCCGAGGCCGCGATGCACCCACCAGGCGCTGTCGTGAGAGAGCGCGAGTCCGGGCGGGATGAGCGAATGCAGGGCGGCCATCCGCTCAGCGGGGGAGAGGATCGCACCCTTGCGCACCCAGGTCGATTCGGTCAGTCGGATGAGCAGGCCGTCGAGGGTGAGCTCGGTGAGCTGCTCGTACCCGAAGTCCCGCAGATGAAACAACGCCTCCATACCCGAACTATCGTCGGATGTGGAGGCGTTGACAAGACTCCGGTGAGCGCCTGTGGACAGGTGCTGACTCGAACGTCGGAAGCTGTGGACGAGCGCCGCAGCCTCAGCCGAGCACTGCGGCTTCAGTCGAGTTCTGCGGCGGTCTGGGCGAGCTGATCCCGCCAGGCGCGGCGAGCGTCGAGAGCTTCCTGCGCCTCGGCGACGGACTTCTCATCGCCGCCGGCCTTCGCGGCCTCGAGCTTCTTCTCGAGGTCGACGATCGACTCGTCGAGCTGACTCAGCGCACCCGAGGTGCGGGCCTTCGTCTCCGGGTTGCTTCGCTGCCACGCGGCTTCCTCGGCATCGGCGAGCGCACGTTCGACATCGCGCAGACCATTCTCCATCCGGGAGACATCGGCGCGAGGAACCTTGCCGGCGTCCTCCCACTGGTCCTGGATGGTGCGCAGCTCGCGCTTGGCTGCCACCGGGTCGGTGATCGGCAGCAGCGCCTGAGCCTTCTTCAGCAGCTCTTCCTTGACGACAAGGTTGCCCTTGAACTCCTCGTCCAGAGCGGCATTCTCCGCATCACGAGCAGAGAAGAACACGTCCTGTACTGCACGGAATCGTGCCCACAGCGCATCATCGTCCTTCCGCGAGGCACGCGGGGCGCGCTTCCATTGGCTCATCAGGTCCTTGTACTTCTGCGACACGGTGCGGAAATCGGTCGAGGCCGACAGCGACTCCGCCTCGGCGACGATCTTCTCCTTGATCCGCTTGCCCTCGGCATTGACCTTGTCGAGCTCGGCGAAGAACTCTTTGCGCTTGTGTTCGAAGGTGTTCCGAGCCTGTGAGAACCGACCCCAGAGCTCCTGATCGACCGCACGCGGCAGACGGGGTCCGCTGCGCTGCATGTCCTTCCACTGGGCGAAGAGCTCACGCAGACGCGCGCCCGACTGCTTCCACTGGATCTTCGAAGGATCCTGCTTGGCCAGAGTCTCGGCCTCGACGACGAGAGCCTCACGATCCTCGGCAGCGGCGAGTTTCGCGGCCTGCGCCCGGGCCGCCTGACGGGACTCCGTGGCCTCGGCATCGGAGATGAGGGTGTCGAGAGTGGCGCTCAGCCCCTTGAGATCGCCGACGACGTTGGCTTCCGGAAGCGTTTCCTGCAGCGTCGTCGCCGCAGACACGACCTCACGGCCGGGAGCGCCGGCGGAGAGACGGTTGCGCAGCAGGACCGCGCTCTCGGCGAGTTCGACGTACTTCTTCGCGAAGTACTCGAGCGCTTCCTCAGGAGTGGCGTCCGGGTACTGACCGACGGCACGTTCGCCCTCCGGGGTGGTGACGAACACATTGCCCTCCGCATCGGCACGACCATGTGTCACCGCGCGAGCCACCTCGGCGTCGTGGTCGATATGGCTGGCATTGACCACCTGTGCCGCCTGCGGACGCGGCAGCGACGACGGACGGGGGGTCGGCTTCGGTGTCGGGGTCGACATGGTTCTCACCTTGTTTCCATCGGTCGAACCGGCAGGTCATTCCACCCGCCGATCACTCGATTGTGGGATAGACGTTATCCCAGCATAACCATCGGCGGGCGTGTAGATAGACTTTGCACATGGATGTGTTCTCGACCAACGCCGAATTCCTCGACGTCAACTGCTATGCCGTGCGCGCAGACGGCTCCAGCGACTGCATTCTCATCGACTCCGGATACGACTGCGCCCCGGGTCTCGAGAAGCTGCTGAGCGAAGAGGGACTCGAACCTCGGGCGATCTTCCTCACCCACGGCCACCCCGACCATATCCTGGGCCTGACCAACGTGCTCGCCCGCTGGAACGTGCCCGTCCACCTCGGCGCCGCCGACCGGTACCGCCTGGAAACGCCGGCCACAACGCTCAACCCGCAGTTCGCGGCAATGCTGGCCCCGCTCGTCGCAGACTGGAACGCCCCGGCAGCCATTGACATCAATGACGGGCAGAGCTTCGATATCGCCGGACTGACCATCACCGCAGTCTCCGCACCCGGGCACACGGAAGGTTCCATGCTGCTGCGAGTGAAGGACGGGGACGAGGAAGTCATCTTCACCGGTGACGTCGTCTTCGCCGGAGCCATCGGCCGCGTCGACCTGCCCGGGGGAGACCCCCAGGCGATGGCCGAATCCCTGCGGACCTTCGCGACGCTGCCGGACGTGCCGATCTATCCTGGGCACGGCCCTGCATCTCGCGTGAGCACGGAGCTCGCGACGAATCCGTTCTTCTGAAATCTCCCACCACTTCACACCACTGAAACCGCACCGAAAGCAAGGAGCACCATGGCGAAGTCAGCCCGTCTGTCCGGATTCCCGGAACGACTCCCGGCCGAACGCGTGATCGAGAAGACCATCATCGACACCCTCGAACACACCTTCGCCCTGCACGGGTTCTCCGCCCTCAACCACCGCGCCGTCGAACCGATCAGCCAGTTGGCCAAGGACGGCGAGATCGACAAGGAGATCTTCGCCGTCTCCCGCCTCCACTCCGAGGGCACCGAACGCAACCCTCTGGGACTCCACTTCGACCTCACGGTGCCCCTGGCTCGCTATATCGCCGACAATGCGAACGAACTGAGCTTCCCGTTCAAGGCCGCTCGCGTCCAGCCCGTCTGGCGGGGCGAACGGCCGCAGGCCGGCCGCTACCGGGAGTTCATCCAGGCCGATATCGACGTCATCGCCGACGGGGACCTGCCCGGACACTTCGAGGTCGAGATCCCCCTGGCCGTGGCCGATGCGTTCTCCCGTCTCGCCCCTCTCGGCGTGCCCGGAATCAAGATCGTCGTCAACGACCGCAGGCTGCTCGAAGGCTTCGCCCGCGGAATCGGGCTGACGAACATCCAAGCCGTGCTGCGCTGCCTCGACAAATACGACAAGATCGGCCCCGCCGAAGTGGCGAAGCTGCTGGCTGCCGAAGCCGACGCCGATGAGGAGCAGCAGCGCCTGTGCCTGGAGCTGGCCGCCATCGAATCCGACTCCCCGGACTTCGCCGACGAGGTGCGCGCCCTCGGCGTCGACCACCCCCTGCTCGAAGCCGGACTCGAATCGCTGACGACGCTGCTGCGAGCCGCAGCCGTTCGCGCCCCCGGAGTCGTCGTCGCCCAGCTCAAGATCGCCCGCGGCCTCGACTACTACACGGGCGCGGTCTATGAGACCCAGCTGATCGGCCACGAGGAGCTCGGTTCCGTATCCTCCGGCGGGCGCTACGACTCGCTGGTCACCGTGGGGAAGAAGAACTATCCCGGGGTGGGCATGTCCATCGGCGTCTCCCGCCTGATGGCATTCATCCTCGGCGAGACCTCGGAGATCCGCGCCACCCGCGGTACCCCCTCGGCCGTCGTCATCGCCGTCACCGAGGAGGCCCGACGGGCTGACGCCGACGCCGTGGCCGCGACGCTGAGGTCCCGGGACATCCCGTGCGAAGTCTCGCCGAACGCTGCGAAGTTCGGCAAGCAGATCCGCTACGCGGAACGCCGCGACATCCCGTTCGTCTGGTTCACCGACGGTGAGTCCGGCCACGAGGTCAAGGACATCCGCTCGGGAGAGCAGACCACGGCCGACCCGGACACATGGACGCCCGCGGAAGACGACCTCTGGCCCCGCGTGTACCGGAGCTGAGCGCAGGGCGACTATCATTATTCAGGCGCTAGACCACAACATCACAAAGGAGCCCTAGGTGCTGCGAAGCCACGAAGCCGGAAGCCTGCGAGCCGCGAACGCAGGAGAAACCGTCACCCTCACCGGGTGGGTCGATCGTCGTCGCGATCACGGAGGTGTGGCCTTCATCGATCTGCGCGACGCTTCGGGGATCGTGCAGGTCGTCGTCCGTGAGGACGATGCCCACCAGCTGCGCAACGAAACCGTCGTCAAGGCCACCGGCACCGTCTCGGTGCGCCCCGATGGCAACACGAACCCGAACCTGCCCACCGGCGAGATCGAGATCATCGACACTGCCGTCGAGGTGCTCTCGGAAGCAGCGGCCCTGCCGTTCCAGGTCTCCGACCATGCCGAGGACTCCGGCGCAGTAGGCGAAGAGACCCGTCTGCGCTACCGCTACCTCGACCTGCGCCGTTCGGGACCGGCCAAGACGATCCGACTGCGCTCCGATGTCAACAAGGCCGCACGGTCGGTCCTCGACACCCACAGCTTCGTCGAGGTCGAGACTCCGACCCTGACGAAGTCGACTCCGGAAGGTGCCCGCGACTTCCTCGTCCCGGCCCGGCTCAAGCCCGGCTCCTGGTACGCCCTGCCACAGTCGCCGCAGCTGTTCAAGCAGCTGCTTCAGGTCGCCGGCATGGAACGCTACTACCAGATCGCCCGCTGCTACCGCGACGAGGACTTCCGCTCCGACCGCCAGCCGGAGTTCACCCAGCTCGACATCGAAGCCTCCTTCGTCGAGCAGGAGGACATCATCGCTCTGGCCGAAGAGATCCTCTCCGCGCTGTGGAAGCTCATCGGCTACGACATCACCACGCCGATCCCGCACATCACCTATCACGAGGCGATGGAGCGCTACGGTTCGGACAAGCCGGACCTGCGCTTCGGCCTCGAGCTGCACAACCTCACTGAGTTCTTCGCCGACACCCCGTTCCGCGTCTTCCAGTCGCCTTATGTCGGCTCCGTCGTCTACCCCGGCGGCGGCTCGCTGCCGCGTCGTCAGCTCGACGGCTGGCAGGACTGGGCCAAGCAGCGCGGGGCGAAGGGCCTGGCCTATGTGCTCATCGGCGAAGACGGAACCCTGTCCGGTCCGGTGGCCAAGAACATCTCCGATGAGGAGAAGGCGGGACTCGCCGAGGCGGCCGGTGCGCAGCCGGGCGATGCGATCTTCTTCGCCGCAGGTGAGGCGAACTCCTCCCGTGCCCTCCTCGGTGCCGCCCGCAATGAGATCGCCGAACGCACGGGTCTCATCAAGGACGGAGACTGGGCCTTCGTATGGGTCGTCGACGCGCCTCTGTTCGAATCGGCCGCCGAAGCGCAGGCGGCCGGAGACGTCGCCGTCGGCGGCGGACAGTGGACGGCCGTCCACCACGCCTTCACCGCTCCAAAGCCCGAATTCCTCGACTCTCTCGAAGAGGACCCGGGCGCGGCACTGGCCTATGCCTACGACATCGTGTGCAACGGCAATGAGATCGGCGGCGGCTCGATCCGCATCCACCGCAAGGATGTCCAGGAACGTGTCTTCAAGATCATGGGAATCTCCGCCGAAGAGGCCGAGGAGAAGTTCGGCTTCCTCCTCGAAGCCTTCAAGTTCGGTGCACCCCCGCACGGCGGCATCGCCTTCGGCTGGGACCGCATCGTGTCCCTGCTGGCCGGCGTCGACTCGATCCGTGAGGTCATCGCCTTCCCGAAGTCCGGCGGCGGATTCGATCCGCTGACCCAGGCGCCGGCCCCGATCACCGACGCCCAGCGCGCCGAGGCCGGAGTCGACTTCGAACCGGAAGACGCCGAATCCGAGGCCTGATGAGCCAAGAACCCAATCTGTTCTCCGACGGCCCGGACCAGGAAACACCGGGTCCGGGCTTCGCCGGCTCCTCCGGGACCTCCTCGGGCAGGGCCCTGGACCCGCTTGCGGTGCGGATGCGTCCCCGGACCCTGGACGAGGTCGTCGGCCAGGAGCACCTGACCTTCCCCGGGTCGCCGCTCAACCAACTCGTCGAAGCCAGCGGGGGAGACCGGGCGGGAGCCTCCTCGGTGATCCTGTGGGGTCCGCCCGGAGTCGGAAAGACCACGCTGGCCCATGTCATCTCCCACGCCCCGGGCCGCACCTTCGTCGAGCTCTCCGCCATCACCGCGGGCGTCAAGGACGTGCGCCAGGTGATCGAGAGCGCCCGCCGCGAACGGGAGATGTACGGACGGACCACCGTCCTCTTCCTCGACGAGATCCACCGGTTCTCGAAAGCTCAGCAGGATGCCCTGCTCCCGGCGGTCGAGAACCGGCTCGTCGTGCTCGTGGCCGCCACCACGGAGAACCCGTCGTTCTCCGTCATCTCACCCCTGCTGTCGCGGTCGCTCATGCTCACGCTGCGTCCGCTCGACGACGAGGCGGTCGGCAATCTGCTCGACCGTGCCGTCGAATCCGATCGCGGCTTGGCCGGACAGTTCACCCTCACCGAGGAGGCCCGGAACTTCATCGTCCGCATCGCCGGAGCCGACGCCCGCCGTTCACTGACCGTCCTCGAAGCCGCCGCCGGAATCGCCGCCGCGCAGTCGGAGGAGGAGGGCGACGAACCGATCGCAATCACCGAATCGGCCTGCGCCGAGGCGAGCAGCGAAACCGTTCTGCGCTACGACAAGAACGGCGACCAGCACTACGACGTGGTCTCCGCGTTCATCAAATCCATCCGCGGATCCGATGTCGACGCTGCCCTGCACTATCTCGCGCGGATGATCGTCGCCGGTGAGGACCCGCGCTTCATCGCCCGTCGAGTCGTCATCTCCGCGGCCGAGGACATCGGCATGGCCGACCCGCAGGCGCTGCCGATCGCCGTGGCCGCCTCGACGGCCGTCCAGAACATCGGCATGCCCGAAGGACGGATCCCCCTCGCCGAGGCGGTCACCTACCTCGCGCTGGCCCCGAAGTCGAACGCGAGCTACCGCGCCCTGGACGCCGCGATCGCCGATGTGAAGAACGGGCTCGCCGGAGAGGTGCCGATGCATCTGCGCGACGCCCACTATCCGGGGGCGAAAGAGCTCGGCCACGGTGAGGGCTACAAATACTCGCACGACTATCCGCACGGGGTCGCCGATCAGGAGTACCTGCCGGAGTCGCTGCGAGGCAAGCACTACTACTCCCCGACCGGCAACGGAATGGAACGCAGCATGGCTGAGAGGCTCGAGAACCTCAGGCGGCTGCTGCGACCCTGATAGCTGCTGAGCAGACGCGGTTCCTCCTGCACGTCTTCGGCTTCACCGCCTTCGCGGGACTGCAGCAGGTATCGGACAGCGGAGTCGTCCTGCTGCTGTTCACGATCGGACTGAAACTCGATCTGCGCTCCCTGCTCCAACCCGAAGCCCACGGCACCGCTGCGCGGCACATGATCACGGTGGTCCTCCTCGGTGCCGGAAGTGACAACGGTGTTTGCGGACTAGTCGGCCGACAGGGGCGGACGGTTCGCCTCAGTCGGCAAGATCATTGCGGCGACGCGGCCGATCGGCTTTGCGACGGGCGGTGTGCACCCGCTAAGATGGACAGCTGTTGTGCCTGCACCCTAAAGGCGGTCGGTGCGAGCGGATCTCGACGCTCAATCCCTCTTTCCCATCCGGGGAAACAACAGTCGCGTTCGGGGCGAGAACCGCAGAGGCCCACCGCGGCAGAACACATTGATGAAAGGTAATACAGTGCCAGCACCAGCACGTAATCGCCGCATGACGCGCCTCTCGCGCGCCCTCGGCATTGCTCTGACACCCAAGGCCGAGAAGTACTTCGAGCGTCGCCCGTACCCTCCAGGTGAGCACGGTCGCGCCCGTCGTCGCAACGACAGCGACTACTCGGTCCGCCTCAAGGAGAAGCAGCGACTGCGCGCGCAGTACGGCATCCGTGAGGCCCAGATGCTCAAGACCTACAAGGAAGCCAACCGTCTGCCCGGTCTGACCGGTGAGACCATGGTCGAGCTCCTCGAATCGCGTCTCGACGCCCTCGTCCTGCGTTCGGGCTTCGCCCGCACCATGGCCCAGGCCCGTCAGTTCGTCGTCCACCGTCACATCACGGTCGACGGACAGCGCGTGGACCGTCCCTCCTTCCGCGTGAAGGAAGGCCAGACCATCCAGGTGCACGAGCGTTCGGCTTCGATGGATCCGTTCCAGGTCGCCGCCGCCGGTGGTCACAAGGACGTCCTGCCCGCAACGCCGGGATACCTCAACGTGAACCTCGAGGGCCTGCAGGCAACCCTGTTGCGCACCCCGAAGCGCGAAGAGGTGCCGATCACCTGTGACGTTCAGCTCGTCGTCGAGTTCTACTCGCGCTGATCTGCTGAACACAGCGCATCGCGCCACCGCGACTGCCCGGGACCGCACGGTTCCGGGCAGTCGTGCATTCACGGCACGCCGCGCCACATCGCATATTGCGGCGCAGCCATTAAACTGGTTCCTGTTAAGTGCGGGTACGCACGAGTAAGTGTCGCGCCGGGCTCATCCGCTCGGCGGCGCACAGGCAATATCTGAAAGGCCTTGGATTGAAGACGGCAGAGATCAAACAACGCTGGTTGGACTACTTCGAAGCGAACGGGCACACCGTGGTCCCCTCGGCGTCGGTGATCAGCTCCGATCCGTCCATCCTGTTCAACATCGCGGGAATGGTCCAGTTCATTCCCTACCTCACCGGCCGGGAGCCGGCCCCGTTCAACCGTGCCACCAGCGTCCAGAAATGCGTGCGCACCGGAGACATCGAAGAGGTCGGCAAGACGACCCGCCACGGCACCTTCTTCCAGATGAACGGCAACTTCTCCTTCGGCGACTATTTCAAGCGCGATGCCATCAAGTTCGCCTGGGGACTGCTGACGACCCCCGTCGCCGAGGGCGGCCTCGGCTTCGACCCGGACCTGCTGTGGGCGACAGTGCACGAGGACGATGCAGAGACCATCGACATGTGGCTCGAGGAGACCTCCGTTCCCCGCGAGCGCATCCAGCTGCGCGACAACGAGGACAACTACTGGCACACCGGCCAGCCCGGCCCTGGCGGCTACTGCTCGGAGATCTACTTCGACCGCGGCCCCGCCTACGGCGTCGACGGCGGACCCGTGGCCGACGAAGACCGCTACATCGAGATCTGGAACCTCGTGTTCATGGAGTTCGAACTCTCCGCGGTTCGCTCGAAGGTCGACTTCGACGTGGCCGGCGAGCTGCCGGCGAAGAACATCGATACCGGCATGGGACTCGAACGTGTCGCCTTCCTGCTCCAGGGCGTGGAGAACATGTACGAGATCGACGAGGTCTTCCCCGTCATCGAGGCCGCCAGTCGTCTGGCCGGCCGGACCTACGGCGAGGACGAGCACGCCGATGTGCAGCTGCGCGTCGTCGCCGACCATGTCCGTTCGGCCCTGATCATCATCGGCGACGGGGTCCGCCCCGGCAACGAAGGCCGCGGCTACATCCTCCGCCGCCTGCTCCGCCGTGCCGTGCGTGCCATGCGTCTGCTCGGAGTCAAGGAAGAAGTCCTGCCCGAGCTGCTGCCCGTCTCCATGCAGGCCATGAAGCTGTCCTACCCGGAACTCGAAACCGACTTCGACCGCATCTCCCGGGTCGCCTACGCCGAGGAGAAGGCGTTCCTGCGCACCCTCGAATCCGGCACTCAGCTGTTCGCCAATGCCGCGAAGTCACTCGACGGCGCGGACAAGACCATCAGTGGAGACATCGCCTTCGCCCTCCACGACACCCACGGATTCCCCATCGACCTCACTCTCGAGATGGCCTCCGAAGCCGGACTGAGCGTCGACGAGGCCGGGTTCCGTGAGCTGATGAGTGAACAGCGCACCCGCGCCAAGGCCGATGCCAAGGCGAAGAAGGGCGGCGGCCACACCGACCTGTCCGCCTATTCGGCGCTGCTCGACGAAGGTCCCAGCGAATTCGTTGGCTATGACCGACTCGAGTCCGACTCCCGCGTGCGAGGAATCGTCGTCGATGGGGTCGCCGCCGAGGTGCTCACCGCCGGTCAGAGCGGCGACGTCATCCTCGACCTGACCCCGTTCTACGCCGAATCCGGTGGTCAGCGCGCCGACGTCGGCCTCATCTCCGGCCATGGCTTCACCGCCCGGGTCAGCGACGTGCAGAATCCGGTCAAGGGACTGCCCGCCCACCGGGTCGAGGTCATCGACGGAGAGCTGCGCGTCGGCGACGAGGTGCTCGCCGCCGTCGACCACGACCACCGGTTTCAGGGCGCACAGGCCCACACCGCCACCCACCTCGTCCACGCTGCGCTGCGCGAGATCCTCGGCAGCCACGCCGTGCAGGCCGGTTCGCTCAACCAGCCCGGATACATGCGCTTTGACTACTCGTTCCCCGAAGCCCCCAGCACCCAGATGCGGGCCGAGATCGAAGAGGTCGCGAACCTCGCAGTGCGCTCGAACTACGAAGTCGGCACCGAATACATGTCCTTCGACGACGCGAAGAAGTCCGGTGCCATTGCGCTCTTCGGCGAGAAGTACCCGAACGTCGTGCGCGTCGTCGATATCGGCGGACCATTCTCCCGCGAACTCTGCGGCGGCACCCACGTCGGAGCCTCCGCGGAGGTCGGCCCGATCTCCGTGCTCTCCGAAGCATCCGTCGGCTCCGGAGTCCGACGCATCGAAGCCGCTGTCGGCATGGACGCCTTCCGGTCCCTGGCCGCCGAGCGGACCATCGTGTCCTCGCTCTCGGAGATGCTCAAGGTCCCCGGCGCCGATGTCACATCACGCGTGTCCGACCTGATGAGCAGGCTCAAGGACGCCGAGAAGGAGATCGCCCGACTGGGCGCCCAGCAGCTGTTGGCCTCTTCGGGCAAGTTCCTCGATGAGGCGCAGACCGTGGGCCAGACGCTGTTCGTGCAGGCCGAACTCGGCGACATCGCCAATGCCGGAGATCTCCGCACACTGGTCACCGATCTGCGCAACCGGGTCGCCGACCGTCAGGCGGTGATCTTCGGCATCGGAGTCAGCAGCGGAAAGCCCGTCGTCGTCATCGCCACCACCGAGGCGGCCCGCGCCGCCGGTCTCAACGCAGGGAAGCTCGTGTCGCTGGCCTGCGGAGAACTCGGCGGCGGAGGCGGCGGCAAGCCCGACCTCGCCCAGGGTGGGGGCAGCAACCCCGCGGCGATCCCGTCAGCCATCGCGGCGGTCAAGGCAGCCATCCAGTGAGTTTCCGCCGAGGTCGCCGGCTGGGTCTCGACATCGGTTCCGTGCGGATCGGTGTCGCCTCCAGCGACCCCGACGGGATTCTGGCCACCCCGCTCACCGTCGTTCGTCGAGCGGACGAACCGGCGGCGCTGCGGCAGCTGCGCGACATCGTCGACGAATACGAACCCATCGAACTCCTGGTGGGGGACCCGAAGTCCCTCGACGGCGCCGCCCGCGCCGCAGCCACCTCGGCGTTGGAATTCGCCCGCCGGATCGCCGCGGCCACCGGCACACCTGTCCGTCTCGTCGACGAACGATTCACCACCGTCGAGGCCCACCAAGCTCTCGCCGCAGCCGGGAAATCGTCACGCCAGAGACGCGAGATCGTCGATGCCCAAGCCGCCGTGATCATCCTCCAGAACGCCCTCGAGTACGAACACAACACCGGTGTCCCCGCCGGCCGTGAGATGCCCGACGAGGAGAGCGACGTATGAGCCCGATCACCGAAGAGTTCTCGACCGACGAAGGACTGTCCCGCGCAGAGATCCGCGCGAAGAAGCGGCGCAGGATGATGCGCCGACGACGGACGACGACGATCGTGATCATCTGCGTCCTCGTGTTCGGCATCGGGGGATTCTTCGGTGTGCGCGCGGCCGGCGGAGTCTTCGACGACCTGTTCGGGCCGAAAGGCGACTACGAGGGTCAGGGCACGAACGAGGTCTCGATCGAGATCGCACCCGGATCCTCGGCCCGCACCGTGGCCAACCAGCTCGTCGAAGCCGGAGTGATCATGAACTCCGAGCCCTTCCTCGACGAGATCGAAAGCCGCGAGGCGACCATCCAGGCCGGAACCTGGACGATGCGGGAGAAGATGAGCTCGAAGGCCGCGGTCGAAGCGCTCATCAACCCCATCGCCCCGCCCAAGATCACGGTCGCCGAAGGCAAACAGGTCGAAGAGATCAAGGCGATTATGATCGAATCGGGGATGAACGCCGACGAGGTCGACAAAGCCATCGACGACAAGACCCCGAAGGACTACGGACTCGAGATCGAAGCACCGAGCCTCGAAGGGTATCTGTATCCGGCGACCTACGACCTCAACAAGCAGAAGACCGCCGAGGACATCGTCCAGGAGATGGTCGACAAGACCGAGACCGAACTCGACGAACTGGGAATCGAGAGCAAGGACGCCAACCGCATCCTCACGCTGGCCAGCCTCGTGGAGAAGGAATCCCCGGGAGACCCCGAGGTGCGCTCGAAGGTGGCAAGGTCCTTCCTCAACCGCATCTCCGAGAAGTCGCAGACCGGAGGACTGCTCCAATCGGATGCGACCGTGGCCTATATCCACGGTGCTCGTTCCGACCTGACGACGACGAAGAAGGAACGCCAGTCCGACTCGCCGTACAACACGTACAAGAGGAAGGGGCTGCCTCCCGGGCCCATCAACTCGCCGAGCAAGGGCGCCGTCGAGGCCGCGCTCGATCCCGCCGACGGTGACTGGCAGTTCTTCGTCGCGACGAACCCGGACACGGGGGAAACCAAGTTCGCCGACAACTACGAAGACCACAAGAAGAACGTCGAGATCTACCGCAAGTGGCTGCGCGAGCACAGCAAGGACGACGGATAACCGGTGAGGATACTTGCCGCAGTGCTCGGTTCGCCGATCGCACACTCGAAGTCCCCGCTGCTCCACCGCGCCGCCTTCGCAGCGTTGAACCTGGAATCCAGCGAATACTCCCGGTACGAACTCGGAGCCGATGAGCTCGAGGAATTCCTCGACTCCCACCCCGATCACACCGGCTTCTCCCTGACGATGCCGTTGAAGGACCGACTCGTCACACTCGCCGCCGTTCGCGGGTGGAACCTCGACGAGACGGCGACATTGACGGCAGCCGGCAATACGATTGTGCGCCGGGGCGGAGACGTTCAGGTGGCGAACACCGACGTCGAGGGCATCGTGCGTGCCATCGCCCCGCACAGGAATTCGGGTCCGTCCGCGTCCGGTGGTGGTGGGGGAGCCGGTCGGGCGACGATCCTCGGCGCCGGAGCCACGGCCGCCTCGGCGCTCGTGGCCTGCCGCGATCTCGGGATCGCACACGTGGACTTCCGCGTCCGCAGCCCGGACCGTGCCCGCCGGGTCCTCGACTTAGCCGAGCGGACCGGTCTGACCGCCTCGGTGGGAGACCTGACCCGGATCGGTCCATCGGAGCTCGTCATCTCAACCCTGCCCGCCGAGGCGGCGCCCGACCCGACCTGGGATGACTCCTTCGCCCCCGGCGCGATCGCCCTCGACGTCGCCTACGCCGCCGATTCGACCTTCCTCGCCGCGGCTGCCGCACACGGTCTGCGCCCCGTCCCGGGAACCGCCATGCTCGTCGAACAGGCCGTCGCCCAGTTCGAGATGTTCCTCGCCGCAGCAACGGCCGACGACCCAACCACGACGGAGACCCTGCCGACGTCGGAGACCCTGCCGGCAGCAGACGACCTGACCGCGCGGGTCACGGCGGCCATGTACGCAGCACTCGAGGTCCCGCCGGTCCGGACCCAGGACTGAACCGGCGATCGCGATGGACACCGGAGTGCTGCACGGGATGACCATCGGTGTCACGGTTCTGGTCGCTCTGGCCTGCGGTCTCCTCCTCTCCGTGACCCCGGGTGCCTGGCTCAACGACGCCTCGCACCTGCAGCGGTGGCGGGCCTCCAGATGGACACGTGGTCCGGGTCCGGTGGTGGGGGGGCGTCATCATCGCCGCAGGAGCCGCCGTCGTCTTCACCCTCACTGTGCTCGCACCACTTGAGACCGGGTGGAGCGCCTATGCGCCGCTGAGCGAGACGACGTTCGCCCCAGACCAGCCGAACTCCGCCGATCGCATCCTCTCCGCCCTGCTGCTGGGCCTCATCGCAGGCGCCACATCATTCCTCGTCACTGCGGATGTCAGCGTACGCAGGCTGCCTGATCGGATCGTCATCCCCCTGTCTCTGGTCGCACTCGGACTCATCATCACAGGGTCCGTGCTTGGAGCGCTGCCGATGTGGTTCGCGTCGTTCTTCGCAGGACTGATCGGCCTCGTCTTCTTCACGGCAGTGCACCTGATGGGTCGAGCGCTGCGAGCACGGACGATGGGGCTCGGGGACGTCAAGCTTGCGTTCATCGTCTTCGCCGTGCCCGGTCTCTTCGACCCGTGGGCACCTGCCATCGTGCTTGTCGCCATGATGCTCATCAGCGGAGTTTGGGCGCTCATCGGCGCGATCCGGGCCGGTCGGGTGCGCGGGGTGACCATCGCCTTCGGACCGGCCATGCTTTCCGGCATGTGGCTCGGGTGCCTGTTCGCCCCAATACTTTTGTAGAATCAGTGGAATGTTGAGATGGCTGACTGCAGGCGAATCCCACGGCGAAGCGCTGACCGGGATCATTGAAGGGCTTCCCGCCCATGTACCGATCACCAGGGACGATATTCGTGCGAGCCTGGCTCGCCGCCGACTCGGCTATGGCCGCGGCGCACGGATGAAGTTCGAAGCCGACGAGGTGCGTCTCCTCGGCGGTGTCCGCCACGGGCAGACCTTGGGCTCACCGGTGGCGATCGAGGTCGGCAACACCGAATGGCCGAAGTGGGAATCCGTGATGAGCCCGGATCCCGTCGACGCGTCCGAGCTCGAAGGACTGGCGCGCAACGCCCCGCTGACCCGGCCTCGTCCGGGCCATGCCGATATCGTCGGCATGCAGAAGTACGGATTCGACGAAGCCCGCCCCGTGTTGGAGCGCGCCTCCGCGCGTGAGACCGCGATGCGCGTGGCACTGGGCACGGTGGCCGCAAAGTTCCTCGGCGAACTGGGCATCACCCTCGTCTCCCACACCGTGGCCATCGGCGGCGCCGAACACGCAGCCGATGCGCTGCCCGCGCTGCCGACCGCGGCCGATGTCGAAGCCCTCGACGCCGATCCGGTCCGCTGCTTCGACGCCGACCTCTCGGCGGCGATGGTCACCGAGATCGACGCGGCGAAGAAGGCCGGGGACACCCTCGGCGGAGTCGTCGAAGTCCTCGCCTACGACCTGCCTCCGGGCCTGGGCTCCCACGTGCATTGGGACCGTCGTCTCGACTCCCGCCTGGCCGGTGCCCTCATGGGCATCCAGGCGATCAAAGGCGTCGAGGTCGGAGACGGTTTCCTCACCACGAAGCGTCCCGGCTCGCAGGCCCATGACGAACTGGAAGTCGGACCCGACGGATTCCGTCGCACCAGCAATCGTGCCGGCGGCACGGAAGGCGGAATGTCCACTGGCGGTCCGTTGCGCGTGCGGGCGGGGATGAAGCCGATCGCCACGGTGCCGCGTGCCCTGGCGACGGTCGACGTCGAAACCGGTGAGGCCGCGAAGGCGAACCATCAGCGTTCCGACGTGTGCGCAGTTCCCGCGTCGGGAGTCGTCGCCGAAGCCATGGTGGCACTGGTGCTCGCCGAAGCCGTCGTCGAGAAGTTCGGCGGAGACTCCGTTGCCGAGACGAAGCGGAACCTGGACGCCTATGTCGCGGCCATTCCGGAGAACCTCCGCATCGGACGATGAACCACACCCCGCTGCCCAAACCGGTTCCGCCCTTGGAACCGGTTCCCGCCGCGCTCTCGCGCATCGTGCTCTCCGGTCCGCCGGCGGCAGGGAAATCGACGATCGGTCGGCTGCTCGCCGACCGACTCGGCCTGCCGCTGACGGACACGGACGCGAACATCGTCGACAAGTACGGGGTCATCTCGGAGATCTTCGTCGAACGCGGCGAAGATCACTTCCGGCGCATCGAGCGCGAGGTCGTGCGCAGAGCCCTGCGTCGTCTGCTCGATCGTCCGGGCATCGTGTCCCTGGGCGGAGGAGCGATCCTCAACCCCGGCACCCGAGCTCAGCTGCGACATCCGTCGATCAAGGTCGTGCACATCGATATCGATGTCGACACCGTGTCCCAGCGGCTGACCGCCCCGCACCGACCGCTGCTGCGCGGTGCCGGCAGCCCGGTGGAGAACTGGCTGGCCCTGGTCAACGAACGCGAACCGCTGTACGAACAGGTCGCGACCTTCCGGGTCCAGGCCTCGAACTCACCGCCGTCGACGGTGGTCAACCGAGTCGTCGACGTTCTCACCGGCCTGCAACGAGCGGAGGAGTACGCGAAGTACGCCGATCCCGACGACGACGGATCCGGTCAGCCGCGCTGAGCACGGCCCCGGCGGTGAGACGCCTGTGACCACATCGGTCACCCGTTTCGCCGCCGGGAGCCTGTGAGGGCTAGGCTGGATCCGGCCCGCGGAACAGGTGCCTCGGCTCCGAGCACTCACCGGGCGGCCGAGCCTTGAGAGAAGACGATGAACGAGCAGGAAGACGGACGAATGAGCCTCACACGCATCAATGTGGACGCCGGCGGGACCTACCCCGTCCTCGTCGGCCAGGGACTGCTCGGCGAACTGCCCGAGCTGCTCGGGAACCGCGTCGAGAAGGTCCTCGTCATCCACCCCCGCGCCCTGCGCACCACCGGTGAGACCGTTCGCGACGACCTCGCCGCCGCCGGTCTGGAGGCTGTGGCCGCGGAGATCCCCGACGCCGAAGAAGCCAAACACGTCCAGGTCGCCGCATTCTGCTGGCAGGTCCTCGGCCAATCCGACTTCACCCGCACGGACGCGATCATCACCGTCGGCGGGGGAGCGGTGAGCGACCTCGGCGGTTTCGTCGCCGCCACCTGGCTGCGCGGAATCAAGGTCATCCACATCCCCACCACCGTGCTCGGCATGGTGGACGCCTCCGTCGGCGGCAAGACCGGGATCAACACGGCCGAAGGCAAGAACCTCGTCGGCTCCTTCCACGCACCCGCCGGTGTCCTCGTCGACCTCGACACGCTCGGGACCCTGCCGGAGAACGAACTGTTCACCGGCCTCGCCGAGGTGGTCAAGACCGGATTCATCGCCGACCCTGCAATCCTCGATCTCGTGTCGAACCATTCGAAGGACGAGATCGCCGATGTGCACGGCCCCGTGCTGCGCGAGCTCATCGAACGCTCCATCCGGGTCAAGGCCGAAGTCGTCTCCGGAGACTTCAAGGAGTCCGGACGCCGGGAGATACTCAACTACGGCCACACCCTCGGCCACGCGATCGAGCACAAGGAGCGCTACCAGTGGCGCCACGGTGCCGCCGTATCGGTGGGCATGGTCTTCGCCGCCGAGGTGGCGTCGATGATCAAGAGTCTGCCCTATGAAGTCGTCGACCTCCACCGTGAACTGCTCGGCAAGCTCGGACTGCCGGTGGGCTACCGTTCCGACGTGTGGCCGCAGCTGCTGGACACGATGAAGAGAGACAAGAAGGCCCGCGGAGCGATGCTGCGGATGGTGCTGCTCAGCGACATCGGCGAACCGAGCACCGTCGAGATCCCCGATGCCTCCATCCTCTTCACCGCCTACCAGGAGATCGGCGAGGATTCGCCGACGGTTCCCCTCGGCATCGGCCTCGGCCTCGACTGACCCCGCCCGGATGGAAGCGTCCCGCTTAAGCTTGCTAGACTTGCCCAGTGGCGCGTTCGTCGACCCCGCACCTCGGGGTTCTCCGGCGCGTCGTGCCGACTGCGATCACCATTCGGTGATCAGGACTGAACCGAAGAAGGACGAATTAGTGGCGACAACGAACGACCTGAAGAACGGCCTTGTGCTCAACCTCGACAACCAGCTGTGGCAGGTGCTCGAATTCCAGCACGTCAAGCCCGGAAAAGGACCGGCCTTCGTCCGCACCAAGCTGAAGAATGTCATCTCCGGCAAGATCATCGACAAGACCTTCAACGCCGGCACCAAGGTCGAGACCGCGAACGTCGATCGCCGCGATATGCAGTACCTCTACCATGACGGCACCGACTACGTGTTCATGGATGCCAAGGACTACGACCAGGTCAACATCTCCGCAGAGCTCGTCGGCGACGCCGCGAACTACATGCTCGAGAACCAGGATCTGCAGATCTCCTTCCACGAGGGCACCCCGCTCTCTGTGGAGCTGCCGCCCTCGGTGGAACTGACCATCACCCACACGGAACCCGGACTTCAGGGCGACCGTTCGACCGGCGGTTCGAAGCCTGCGACCCTCGAGACGGGCTACGAGATCCAGGTGCCCCTGTTCCTCGAAGAAGGCGTGAAGGTCAAGGTCGACACCCGCAGCGGCGACTACCTCGGTCGCGTCAAGTAAGTGGCGTCCGCACGTACCAGAGCCCGTCGCCGGGCTCTCGAGCTGCTCTTCGAAGCCGGGCAGCGTCGACTGGCCATGGACGAACTCGTCACCATGCGGTCGAACGATCCCGACTACCCGATGAAGGAATACGCGGTCGAGATCGTCAAGGGCATCACCGAGAAGCAGGCGGAGATCGACGAGATCATCTCCACCTACTCAGAAGGCTGGACCCTGGATCGGATGCCGGCTGTCGACCGATCGCTGCTGGAGATCGGAACCTGGGAGATGCTGTTCAACGACGAGGTTCCCGACAAAGTGGCCATCGACGAAGCAGTGTCTCTGGCCAGACAGTTCTCCACAGATGACTCTCCCGGCTTCGTCTCGGGGCTGCTCTCCCGCATCCTCGACGTCAAACCGACACTCATCTGAGGCGGCGGGTCCGCACTCCGGACCCGCCCGCCGGTGGGCGCCCCACCGGGTCTACAATCGAATCGAACCACTCCTTTAACCACCGTCCAGAGAGGCGGAGAAGGGGAAATATGACACAGCGAACAGTGCTGGACGCCCCCGATATCTCCCGGGCGATCACCCGCATCGCGCACGAGATCATCGAATCCAACAAGGGCAGCGACGACCTGGTCCTCTTAGGGATCCCGCGCCGCGGAGTCCCGCTCGCCCACCGACTCGCCGAGGCGATCGCCTCCATCTCCGGTCGGCCCGAGACCGCAGGCGAACTCGCCGGCAGCCTCGACATCACGATGTATCGCGATGATCTGCGCGGCGGCTCCTACCGGGCACCCGAACCCACCACCATCCCGAGTGCGGGAATCGATGCGAAGACCGTCGTCCTCGTCGACGATGTGCTCTTCTCCGGACGCACCATCCGCGCCGCCCTCGACGCCCTCGCCGATGTCGGTCGACCCGCCAAGGTCCGCCTCGCCGTCCTCGTCGACCGCGGCCATCGGGATCTGCCGATCCGTGCCGACCATGTCGGCAAGAACCTGCCGACCTCCAGCAGCGAACGCGTCAACGTCTCCCTGACCGAAATCGACGGTGACGACTCCGTGAGCATCTCGGGAGGCCGCGAATGAAGCATCTGCTCGACACCGCATCACTGAGCCGGGACGACGCCATCGGCATCCTCGACATCGCCGAGGAGATGACTCTCGTCTCCGAACGCGAGGTCAAGAAGCTGCCCGTGCTGCGCGGACGCACAGTGGTCAACCTGTTCTTCGAGGACTCCACACGGACCCGACTGTCCTTCGAAGCCGCAGCCAAACGCCTCTCGGCCGATGTGCTCAACTTCTCCGCCAAGGGCTCCTCCGTGTCGAAGGGCGAGAGCCTCCAGGACACGATCCAGACGATCTCGGCGATGGGCGCCGATGCCATCGTCGTCCGCCACTCCGGAGCGGGCACCGCCCACCGCCTCGCCCATACCGGGTGGATCGACGTCCCCGTCGTCAACGCCGGCGACGGCACCCACGAACACCCCACCCAGGCGCTCCTCGACGCGTTCACCCTGCGTCGGGCACTCGCCGGAGTCCCCGCCTCGGGCCCGGTGAAAGGGGGACCGCGCGGTCAGGGACTCGACGGAGCGAAGGTCGCCATCGTCGGAGACATCCTGCACTCCCGAGTGGCTCGGTCGAACGTCCACCTGCTCGCCCGCCTCGGCGCGGACGTCCACCTCATCGCACCACCCACGCTGCTGCCCTGGGGAGTGGAGAACTGGCCGGTGACCATCCACTACGACTTCGATTCGGCGCTGAGCGCCGAGGACTTCGCAGCCGTGATGATGCTGCGGGTCCAGCACGAGCGGATGCACGAATCCTTCTTCCCCAACGAACGCGAATACGCCCGCCTGTGGGGACTGAGCGCGGCCCGTCTGGCCAAACTGCCGGAGACGAGCTTCATCATGCACCCAGGGCCCATGAACCGCGGCTTCGAAATCTCCGCTGCCGCAGCGGACTCACCCCGCGCCCTCGTCCTCGACCAAGTCGAGAACGGAGTGAGCGTGCGCATGGCGGTCCTCTACCGTCTGCTGACCGGTCAGGAGGAGACCAATGACTGATTACCTCATCCGCGGTGCCGATCTGCTCGGACGCGGAGCCGCCGATATCGCGATCCAGGACGGTCGCATCGTCGACCCCGAACTGTTGAGCTCAAGCGACTTTGAGACCGTCGACGCCGCAGGACTCGTGGCCCTGCCGGGACTCGTCGACATGCACACCCATCTGCGCGAGCCGGGCAAGGAAGACGCCGAGACCGTGCTCACCGGATCACGTTCAGCCGCCTCGGGCGGGTTCACCTGCGTCCACGCCATGGCGAACACCGCGCCGGTGGCCGACACCGCCGGAGTCGTCGAACAGGTTCACCGCCTCGGCCGCGCCGCCGGATTCACCGAAGTCGTACCTGTCGGCGCCGTGACCACCGGACTCGAGGGACAGCAGCTCGCCGAGCTGGGAGCCATGGCGCGCTCCGGAGCCCGCGTGCGGATGTTCTCCGACGACGGAATCTGCGTCTCCGATCCGCTGCTCATGCGCCGCGCCCTCGAATACGTCAAGACCTTCGACGGGATCATCGCCCAGCACGCCCAGGAGCCGCGCCTGACCGAAGGCGCACAGATGAATGAGGGAACGGTCTCGGCCGAACTCGGACTGCCCGGCTGGCCCGCCGTGGCCGAGGAGTCGATCATCGCCCGCGATGTGCTCCTGGCCGAACACGTCGGGTCCCGGCTGCACATCTGCCACGTCTCCACGGCCGGCAGCGTCGACCTCATCCGCTGGGCCAAGGCCCGGGGGATCGCCGTGACCGCCGAGGTGACACCGCACCATCTCATGCTCACCGACGAACTCGTGCGCACGTTCGACCCCGTCTACAAGGTCAACCCGCCGCTGCGCACCGACCGGGACGTGCAGGCGCTGCGTGAAGCGCTGGCAGACGGCACGATCGACGTCGTCGGCACCGACCACGCCCCGCACACGGCCGAACACAAATGCAGCGAATGGACCGCAGCGGCCATGGGCATGGTCGGCATGGAATCCGCCCTGTCGATCGTCGTCGCCGCCATGGCCGACCACGACTTCGACTTCGGCGATGTGGCCCGCGTGATGTCCTCGGCTCCGGCCCGGATCACCGGAGCCTCCGGACACGGCAGCCTCGAGATCGGGGCGAGTGCGAACATCGTCCTCGTCGACCCGACCGCACCTCACCGCATCGAACCCGCCGACCACGCCACGAAGGGACGCAACAACCCCTTCGCCGGCGTCGAAGTCACCGCGCAGGTCACCGACACCTTCTTCTACGGCCACCGGGTCTTGGCCGCAGGGGCACTCACCACACCCCACCCGGCAGGAGCAACATGGACACAGCAGTAGGCACACTCATCGTCGCCGCCGTCATCCTCCTCGTGATCGTCGCGATCGCCTGGGGATGGAGCCGACGCAAACGGGCCCAGTCAGAGGTCGTCACCCCGCCGAAGCCCCACATGGGAATCAAGGCCGTGGGCGAACCCGTCGAAGGCTCCTACGTGTCGACGACGAAGGCCGGCCATCCGCTCGAACGCGTCGCCGTCCACGGCCTGGGCATCCGCACCACCGGGGAACTCGTCGTCACCGACGGGGGAGTGATCATGGACCTGGCCGGACGCGAGGACTTCCTCATCCCACGCCGCGACATCGTCTCCGTGGACACCACGAACGGGATGATCGGGAAATTCGTCGAACGCGGAGGCATCATCCGCATCACCTGGCACCTGGGCGACACCCTCGTCGACACGGGCTTCCGCGCCCGCTACGCCGCATCCACCACACCTACCGTCGACCGCATCCGCGAAATGATCGAAGAGGCACAATGAGCTTTTCCACCACCCCCGCCGTCCTCGTCCTCGAAGACGGCCGGACCTTCCACGGATCCGCCTACGGACACATCGGCGAAACCACCGGTGAGGCCGTGTTCGTCACCGCCATGTCCGGCTACCAGGAAACGCTGACAGATCCGTCCTATCACCGACAGATCATCATCCAGGCCGCTCCGCACATCGGCAACACCGGAGTCAACCGCACCGATGACGAATCCGCCCAGATCTGGGCCGCCGGCTACGTCGTCCGCGATGCCTCCCGCATCTCGTCGAACTGGCGCTCCGAAGGCGACCTGGCCGACTGGCTGACCGAGTCCGGGATCGTCGGCATCTCCGACGTCGACACCCGAGCCCTGACCCGCCACCTGCGCGACAAGGGAGCCATGCGCGTGGGCATCTTCTCCGGACCCGCCGCCGAGGCGCCCGAATCCGAACTCCTCGCCCGTGTCCAGGCGTCTCCGCAGATGGTCGGAGCCAACCTCGTCGACGAAGTCTCGATCACCGAACCCACCCTCGTCCCCGCCCGCGGGGAGAAGCGCTTCAGCGTCGCCGCCGTCGACCTCGGCATCAAATCGATGACCCCCGAACGACTGAGCGAACGCGGAATCGACGTGCACCTGCTGCCGTCGACGATCAGCTTCGAAGAGATCCGGGCCCTGGGCGTCGACGGAGTCTTCTTCTCCAACGGCCCCGGCGACCCCGCGACCGCAGACGACCAGGTCGAACTGCTGCGCGCCGTGCTCGACGCCCGAATCCCGTTCTTCGGCATCTGCTTCGGCAATCAGCTGCTCGGTCGGGCCCTGGGCTTCGGCACCTATAAGCTGCCCTTCGGCCACCGTGGAATCAACGTGCCCGTGATGGACCGGACCACGGAGAAGGTCGAGATCACCTCGCAGAACCACGGCTTCGCCGTCGACGCTCCGCTGACAGGGGAGACCATCGCCCCGCACAAGGCCGACTACGGCCGGGTGATCGTCTCCCACGTGTGCCTCAACGACGACGTCGTCGAGGGACTCGCCTGCCTCGACATTCCCGCCTTCTCCGTCCAATTCCACCCCGAGGCTGCGGCCGGCCCGCACGATTCGAGCTACCTGTTCGATCGCTTCGTCGACCTCATGTCCGCTTCCCAGGCCGATTCGGCTGCCCAGGTCTAAGGAGAACACCCAATGCCACTGAGACACGACCTCAAATCCGTCCTCGTCATCGGCTCCGGCCCCATCGTCATCGGCCAGGCCTGCGAATTCGACTATTCGGGCACCCAGGCGTGCCGCGTGCTGCGCTCCGAGGGCCTGCGCGTCATCCTCATCAATTCGAACCCGGCGACGATCATGACCGACCCGGACATCGCCGACGCGACCTACGTCGAGCCCATCGATCCGGACGTCATCGAGACGATCATCGAGAAGGAACGCCCCGACGCGCTCCTGCCCACCCTGGGCGGACAGACCGCACTCAACGCGGCCATCGCCCTCCACGACGCCGGAGTGCTCGAGAAGTACGGCGTCGAACTCATCGGTGCCGACGTCGACGCCATCCAGCGCGGCGAGGACCGTCAGAAGTTCAAAGACATCGCAGAGGCCTGCGGCGCCGAAGTGGCCAGATCCGCCATCTGCCACACCCTTGACGAAGCCCTGGCCGCAGCCGAGGAGCTCAACTACCCGGTCGTCGTCCGCCCCTCGTTCACCATGGGCGGCCTCGGCTCGGGCATGGCCTATGACGAAGCCGATCTGCGCCGCATCGCCGGCGCCGGCCTGTCCGATTCCATCACCCACGAGGTGCTGCTCGAGGAATCGATCCTCGGGTGGAAGGAATACGAACTCGAGCTCATGCGCGACAACAAGGACAATGTCGTGGTGGTGTGCTCGATCGAGAACGTCGACCCGGTCGGCGTGCACACCGGCGACTCGATCACAGTGGCTCCGGCACTGACGCTGACCGACCGGGAATACCAGTCGATGCGCGATATCGGCATCGCCATCATCCGTGCCGTCGGCGTGGACACCGGCGGCTGCAACATCCAGTTCGCCGTCGACCCCAGGACCGGCCGCATCATCACCATCGAGATGAACCCACGCGTCTCCCGGTCCTCGGCGCTGGCGTCGAAGGCCACCGGCTTCCCGATCGCCAAGATGGCCGCGAAGCTCGCCGTCGGCTACTCGCTCGACGAGATCCCCAACGACATCACGAAGGTCACCCCGGCCAGTTTCGAACCGACCCTGGACTATGTGGTCGTGAAGATCCCGCGCTTCACCTTCGAGAAGTTCCCGGCCGCGGATCCGACCCTGACGACGACGATGAAATCCGTCGGTGAGGTGATGGCCCTGGGCCGCAACTTCACCACCGCGCTGCAGAAGGCGATGCGCTCACTCGAGCAGAAGGACTCCGCGTTCAGCTGGGCCGACCTGCCCGACGTCTCCGACGACGACGTCCGCGAATCCGTGCTCGAAGCGATCTCGCACGCCACTGCCGACCGCATCCACTCGGTTCAGCGCGGACTCGCCGCCGGCCTGAGCGCGGCCGAGGTCTTCGACGCCTGCGAGATCGACCCCTGGTACCTCGATCAGATCCAGCTCATCAACGAGGTGGCCGCCTATGTCCGCGACGCCGACGAACTCGACGAGCAGGTCCTGCGGGTTGCGAAGAACCACGGTTTCTCCGACGAGCAGATCGGAGGACTGCGCAGTCTCGACACGAGCGTCGTCACCGGCATCCGCCACGCACTGCGCGTGCGCCCGGTGTTCAAGACGGTCGACACCTGCGCGGGAGAATTCGAAGCGAAGACTCCCTACCACTACTCGAGCTACGACTCCGAGACCGAGGTCATGCCGCGCGAGCGCCCGGCCGTGATCATCCTCGGCTCGGGCCCGAACCGCATCGGCCAGGGCATCGAGTTCGACTACTCGTGCGTGCACGCGACCATGGCGATCGGGTCCGCCGACTACGAGACGATCATGGTCAACTGCAATCCGGAGACCGTGTCGACCGACTACGACACCGCCGATCGTCTGTACTTCGAACCCCTGACGTTCGAAGACGTCATGGAGGTCTACCACGCCGAACTCGCCGCCGGCGAGGTCCTCGGCGTCGTGTGCACTCTCGGCGGACAGACACCGCTGGGCCTGGCCGACAAGCTCAAGGCCGCGGGTGTACCGGTGCTCGGCACCCAGCCCGAGGCCATCGACCTGGCCGAGGACCGCGGTGAGTTCGGAGCCGTGCTGGAGAGGGCCGGACTCACCGCGCCCAAGCACGGCACTGCGGTGACCGCAGCGGAGGCCGCAGCGATCGCGGAGAACATCGGCTACCCGGTGCTCGTGCGGCCCTCCTACGTCCTCGGCGGACGCGGAATGCAGATCGTCTACGATCGCACGCAGCTGCTCGACTACATGGCCAGCGCCACGGAGATCTCGACCGATCGTCCGGTCCTCGTCGACCGGTTCCTCGAAGACGCCATCGAGATCGACGTCGACGCCCTCTACGACGGCAACGAGGTCTACATCGGCGGAATCATGGAGCACATCGAGGAAGCCGGAATCCACTCCGGCGACTCCGCCTGCGTACTGCCCTCGCTGACTCTGGGTGAGGACGTGCTCGAGCGCGTCCGCCAGGGCACGAAGGCCATCGCCGAAGGTGTGGGCGTGCGCGGACTGCTCAATATCCAGTTCGCCATCGCCGCGGATGTCCTCCACGTCATCGAAGCCAACCCACGTGCCTCGCGGACCGTGCCCTTTGTCTCGAAGGCGACGTCGACCCAGCTGGCCAAGGCCGCGGCGCTCATCGCCGTGGGCCGCACGATCGAGGATCTGCGCGGCGATCTGCTGGCGGCGGTCGGCGACGGCTCGACCCTGCCGCTCGACCATCCGATCGCCGTCAAGGAGGCAGTCCTGCCGTTCCGACGGTTCACCACCGTCGAAGGCAAGATCGTCGACTCGGTCCTCGGTCCCGAGATGCGCTCGACCGGTGAGGTCATGGGCATCGACCACAACTTCCCGACCGCCTTCGCGAAGGGACTGCTCGGGTCGTCCGTGAAGCTGCCGACCTCGGGCACCGTGTTCGTGTCGGTGGCCGATCGGGACAAGCGCGCCATGGTGCTGCCGGTCAAGGAGCTCGTCGATATGGGCTTCGACGTCGTCGCGACCACCGGCACCGCAGCTGTGCTCTCCCGCTACGGGATCAAGACCACGCAGGTGCACAAGCACTTCGAGGCCGACGCCGAAGACCGCACGGTCATCGACTACCTCACCGCGGGCACCATCGACATGGTCATCAACGTGCCGTCGGGTCGGCAGGAACGCGCCGACGGCTACGAGATCCGCGCCGCGGCGACCGCGAACTCCGTGCCGCTGATCACCACGCTGGCCGAATTCGCCGCCGCCGTGACCTCCCTCGAAGTCATCCGCGACTCGAAGTTCGATGTGCGCAGCCTGCAGGACTGGAGCGCCTGATGTTCGGCACCCGACTGGCAGCCGCCATGGACGAGCATGGACCGCTGTGTGTGGGCATCGACCCGCACGAGCATCTCCTCGCCTCCTGGGGGCTGCCTGCCAGCGCCGCAGGGGTCCGGGAGTTCGCCCTCCGCACGGTCTCCGAGCTCAAGGGCTCGGTGGCCGCCGTCAAACCGCAGTCCGCGTTCTTCGAACAGTACGGCTCCGCCGGCGTCGCTGCTCTCGAAGAGACGCTGGCCGCGGCCAGGGACGCCGGACTGCTCACCGTCCTCGACATCAAACGCGGTGACATCGGGTCGACCATGGGTGCCTACGCGAAGGCCTACCTCGACCCCGCCTCGGCGCTGGCCGCGGACTCGATCACGGTCTCGCCCTACCTCGGATTCGGCGCCCTGGAGCCGGCTTTCGAACTCGCTGCCGCTCACGGCAAGGGCGTGTTCGTCCTGGCACTGACCTCGAACCCGGAAGGGGCAGAAGTCCAGCATGCCGTGAGAGACCGCGAATCGGTGGCCGGATCGATCGTGTCCCGAGTCCGGCAGCGCAATGCTCAGGCACTGGGGACACCCGACGACCTCGGCCCCTTCGGACTCGTCGTCGGAGCGACCATCAGCACCGCCGCGCGCGATCTGGGTTTCGATCCCAGCGACTGCGGGGGACCGATCCTCGCTCCGGGCGTCGGCGCACAGGGCGCAGGCCTGACCGAGCTGCGGGCCGTCTTCGGCAGCCGGGCGCTGGAATCGGGACAGGTGCTCGCCACCGCCTCCCGTGCGGTGCTCGGTGCCGGACCCGACGGTCTGGCCGAAACCGCCGCCGCGCTCAATCGTGCGCTGACGGTCACCGACTGAACACCGGTGTTCGGATCGCGGGGGCGCTCCGAACACCGGTTTCGGTGTTCCGTCGAAGGGCGGATTCCGGCTCGCCACGACACCAATTTCTTCTCATATCGCCTCTCGGCAGGGATTTTGTCTTAGACTGAGACAACTTCCCTACCTGCCCGTTCATGGTGACAGAGGAGACAAAGTGGCACTCGAACCGTTGACCCCGCAACAGCGTTCCGCTGCGTTGGACAAAGCGTTCAAGGCACGTCAGGCACGAGCCGAAGTGAAGTCGGCGCTGAAGACCGGCGATACCGATCTCGCGGCCGTGCTCAAGAAGGCAGCAGACGACGAAGCACTGGCGAAGATGCGTGTGCTCGATCTGCTCAGAGCTCTGCCCGGAGTCGGCGACCGGCGCGCCGAAGCCGCCATGGAAGAGGTCGGCATCGCCACCTCCCGTCGGATCAAAGGTCTGGGCGTGCACCAGAAGTCCGCCCTGTTGGAGAAATATTCCTGAGTGTGACAACCTCAGATCTGTGAATAATCGACTCACCGTCCTCGCGGGTCCGACCGCCGTCGGAAAAGGCACCATCAGCACCTATATTCGACAGAACCACCCCGAGGTCTGGTTCTCCGTGTCGGCCACGACCCGACCCAGACGCCCCGGTGAGATCGATGGTGTCCATTATCACTTCCTCACCGACGACGCCTTCGACACCCTCATCGCCGAGGATCGCCTGCTCGAATACGCCGTCGTCCACGGACGCCACCGCTACGGCACGCCTTCGGCCCCGGTGGAGGAGAAGCTCGAACAGGGGATTCCCGCGCTGCTGGAGATCGATCTGCAGGGAGCCCGCCAGGTCAAAGAGAAGATGCCCGATGCCCGCTTCGTCTTCCTCGCCCCGCCCAGCTGGGAGGAACTCGTCTCCCGCCTGACCGGTCGAGGCACCGAAACGGAGGAGGAGCAGGAACGACGACTGGCCACCGCGAAACGCGAATTGGCCGCCGAATCGGAGTTCGACGTGACCATTGTGAACGACCACGTTCGCACTGCGGCCGAAGAACTCCTATCATTGATGGGTATATCCACTTCCGATTAGATGGGAATCTCCTTGCCCGCACAGCCTGAAGGCATCACCAACCCTCCGATCGACGATCTGCTCAACGTCACCGGTTCGAAGTACGAACTGGTCTCGATCGCGGCAAAGCGCGCCCGTCAGATCAACTCGTACTACGCCCAGCTGCAGGAGGGACTGCTCGAGAACGTCGGTCCGCTCGTCACGCCGGGCACCAACGAGAAGCCTCTGTCGATCGCTCTGCGTGAGGTCAACGAGTCGAAGATCGTCGCCCGCGAGGTCTCCGAAGCCGACTTCATCCAGGCCGCACCCGAGGCCGAAGCCACCGCTCCTGTGAGCAACGACGGCGCGATCGACTTCAGCGACCAGTGAGAATCGTACTCGGCGTCGCCGGTGGGATCGCCGCCTACAAAGCGGCACACATCATCCGGCGGCTCCGGGAGCTCGACCACAGCGTCAAGGTCGTTCCGACGGCCAACGCACTGAAATTCATCGGTGCCCCCACCCTGGAGGCACTGTCCGGCCAGACCGTGACCACCGATGTCTTCGACGAGATCGACACCGTCAATCACGTCCGCATCGGACAGGCAGCCGAACTCGTCATCATCGCTCCGGCGACCGCGGATCTGATCGCGAAGATCGCCGCCGGACGAGCCGATGATCTGCTCAGCGCCTCCGTGCTCACTACGACCGCCGAGGTGGTCGTGGCCCCCGCCATGCACACGGAGATGTGGCTCAACCCCGCCACAGTCGCCAACATCGCGACCCTGCGCTCCCGCGGCGTCCATGTCCTCGACCCTGCTGTCGGACGCCTCACCGGCCCCGATTCCGGGCCCGGCCGACTGCCCGAACCCGAAGAGATCGTCGACTTCGCGCTCTCGGTCAAGGACGGCACCTCCGCCGACTCGGCAGACGCGTCCAATGACCACAGCGGTGCTCTGTCCGGTCGTCGCATCGTCATCAGCGCAGGCGGCACGCGGGAAGCACTCGACCCAGTGCGTTTTCTCGGCAACCGCTCCTCAGGCAAACAGGGCATCGCGCTGGCCAAGGCCGCCCATGCCGCGGGCGCATCAGTCGAACTCGTCGCCGCGAACATCGACACCGGGCTGCTGACGGGATTGCCTGCGGGCATCACGATCACCCCGGTCGAATCCACTCTGGAGCTGCAGTCGGCGATGCATTCGGCCCAGGTGCGGGCTGATGCCATCATCATGGCCGCCGCCGTCGCCGACTACCGGCCGGCCGAGACGACGGACTCGAAGATGAAGAAGTCCGGAGACGACGGTCTGACTCTGCGTCTCGTACAGAACCCGGACATCCTCCGCGGACTCGTCGACGAGCGCAGCCGTCAGACCAGCCTCCGCCATCAGATCATCGTCGGATTCGCCGCCGAGACCGGGGACGCCGCCACCGCCGCCCTCGACTACGCTCGAGCCAAGTTCGAGCGCAAAGGCGTCGACCTTCTCGTATTCAACGACGTCTCGGACGACCGCGCCTTCGGCCACGATGACACCATGGTCCAGATCATCTCCGCCCACCACGGCGAGATCGTCGTCGGCGACGAATTCCACGGGTCGAAGGACCATGTTTCACAAAAGGTCATCACGGCCGTCTCCGACCAATTCACCCACGTAGAATCGACAACGTGACACACACAAATCTGCGTTTCTTCTCATCCGAGTCCGTCACCGAGGGACATCCCGACAAGATCTGCGACCAGATCAGCGATGCGGTGCTCGACGACCTGCTCCGGCAGGACCCCAACGCCAAAGTGGCCGTGGAGACCATGGTCACCACCGGGCTCGTCCATGTTGCCGGTGAGGTGAATACCGCCGCCTACGCCGATGTCGCCGGAATCGTACGCAGCCTCATCACGGGCATCGGCTACGACTCCTCGGACACCGGCTTCGACGGACACTCCTGCGGAGTCTCAGTGTCCATCGGCAGCCAGTCCACGGACATCCACTCCGGGGTGACGAATCCGCTGGACTTCCGTGAGGCCGTCGAATCCTCAGACCACGGCACCAGCCTCGGCGCCGGAGATCAGGGACTGATGTTCGGCTATGCCGACAACTCCACCGATGTGCTCATGCCGCTGCCCATCCACCTGGCCTCCCGGATGGCCGAGCAGCTCTCCGAGGTGCGCAAGTCCGGTCGGCTCGACTACCTGCGTCCCGATGGCAAGACGCAGCTGACGCTGGGCTACGACGGCGATGAGGCAGTGTCGATCGAGAACGTCGTGGTCTCCACCCAGCATTCGGCGGAGACCAGCCAGTCCCAGCTGCACACCGAGATCAAGGAGCTCGTCATCGATCCGGTGATCGCCGACTCCGGTCTCGACACCTCGGGTGCGAACATCCACATCAACCCGGCCGGTCCCTTCGTCACGGGCGGACCGATGGGCGATGCCGGTCTGACCGGACGGAAGATCATCGTCGACACCTACGGCGGGTTCTCCCGTCACGGCGGCGGTGCGTTCTCCGGCAAGGACCCGTCGAAGGTCGACCGGTCGGCGGCCTACGCGATGCGCTGGGTGGCGAAGAATGTCGTCGCAGCCGGTCTCGCCGACCGTGCCGAGGTGCAGGTGTCCTATGCGATCGGCCGAGTCGATCCGATGGGGCTCTACGTCGAGACCTTCGGAACGGAGAAGGCGGACCCTGCGGCCATCTCGGCCGCCATCCGGGAGGTCTTCGACCTCCGCCCTGCGATGATCATCCAGGAACTCGACCTGCTGCGCCCGATCTACTCGCAGACCTCGACCTACGGCCACTTCGGCCGTGAACTGCCCGATTTCACCTGGGAGGTCACGGACCGCGCCGAGGATCTGCTGCGCGCCGTGTCCTCCAACTAGTCTGCCGTCGGCGTGGACGAACCCCTCCCGATCGACACCGGCACCTCGGCCGAGGGCCAGGTTCCCCTGGCCCCGACCGAACCGGTCGCCCGAGTGCTCATCGACCATTCCGTCCCGCACCTGGCGCGGACCTTCGACTACGCGGTGCCGGAGAAGCTCGCGGAGGCTGCCCTGCCCGGTGTGCGGGTGCGGGTGAAATTCGCCGGAAAGCTGCGCGACGGCTATCTGCTCGAACGCGTCGAAGCCTCGGACCACATCGGTCCGCTGGCGACGATCCAACGCATCAGCGGCTCCATCCAGGTGCTGAGTGCGGATCTGCTCGCCTTGAGCGAAGCTGTCGCCCGTCGCTACGGCGGCACCCTCGCCGATGTGCTGCGTCTGGCCATCCCACCGCGTCATGCCCGCGGCGAGAAAGCCGTGCTCAACGCTGAGAAGGCGGGAGATCCGGCCGTACAGACCGACGCGGACGCCGCGGACCCAGCGACCGGACCGAACGACGGGCCGGCGGATGATCCGCAGCTGCTGAACCGCCTCGGCGAATGGGTTCTTACGGCGGGGACGGAACCCACGGCCGACGATGCCTCGGAATCGCCTCGGCGCAGAGCCCTGGCGTGCACACCCGGGCCGACGCCGGGTCTCAGCTGGATCCGTGCCGGACTCGATGCCGCACGCGCGAGTCTCGAGGCCGGCAGATCCGTGCTCTGGCTCGTGCCCGATCATCGTGAACTCGCCGTGCTCCATTCGACTCTCACCCACGCTGGGATCGCGGAGGTCTCGGTGCTCAGCGCCGACCAGTCACCGGAGCTGCGGTGGCAGGCCTGGCTGCGCGGACTGCTCGGACACACGCGGATCACGATCGGCACGCGTGCGGCGGCCTTCGCCCCCGTCGCGGACCTCGGACTCATCATCTGCACCGATGACGCCAACCTCAACTACCTCGATCAGCACGCCCCGTACCCGCACGCCCGAGAGGTCTGCCTGCTGCGGTCGACCATCGAGGACACCGAGCTGCTCTTCGTCTCCACCGACCGCAGCGCCGAAGTGCAGCGCCTCGTCGAGATCGGCTGGCTGGCCGACGTCACACCGGTCGGACCGGCCAGGCGGCATGCCGCCCCCGTCGTCTTCGTCCCCGATGAGGACCGCGACCCCTTCGCCTGGCAGCGCATTCCCAGCCGCGCCTGGCAGATCATGCGAACGGCGCTGCGTCCGCGGCCCCGGGACGGCGGAGTGCCCGGTCCGGTGCTCGTTCAAGTGCCGCGCTCCGGTTACTATCCTGTCTTCGCCTGTGCCCGCTGCCAGGAAGTCGCCCGCTGCCCGCAATGTCAGGCGACGCTGACCACACAGTCGGAAGTCGGTCCCTTCGCCTGCCGGTCCTGCGGCTATCACTCGGAGACGTTCAGCTGCCTGCGCTGCCATTCGAACCGTGTGCGATCGATCGTGCGCGGCCGGGCCCGCACCGTCGAAGAGCTCGCCCGGGCGCTGCCCGATATCGAGATCGTCGAATCCGGAGGCGACCACATCTCCACTGCCCTCGACGAGACCCCGCGACTCGTGGTCGCCACCACCGGAGCCGAACCTTATGTGCTCGGCGGCTATGCCGCGGCGATCCTTCTGGATTCGCTGTGGCCGGGGCCCTGGATGCGCTCGATCGACGAAAGTGTGGCACGCCGACTGCGTGCCGCCTCACTCGTGCGCTCACGCGATGACGGGGGAGTCGTCTACCTCGGCGACGAAGACGAACTCATCCGGCAGACCTTGACCGCCTTCGACCCCACGACCTTCATGTCACGACAGCTGAGCGACCGGAAGACTCTCGGCTTCCCGCCCTACCGACGGATCCTCGAACTCACGGGAGCAGGCGCCGACATCGACGAGGTGCTCGAACAGATCGGCGAGGTCGAGGAACTCCTGCGCGAGGACGCCGAGGACGGGCAGCGCAGCGTCAGCGCCTACCCGTTCTCCGCCGGAGACCGCGTCGGAACGAGAGCGGCCGAGATCATCGCCTCCCGGTCGGCCAAGAAGCAACGGCAGGTGCGCGTGCGCATCGATGATCCCCGGTCGCTGTGACGGCGCGGCGAACCAGTAGAATCCAAGTCGTGGATATCGTCTTCGCCGGCACCCCTGATGTCGCAGTTCCCGCCCTTGAGGCATTTGCCGAATCGGGCCACCGCATCCGTGCGGTGCTCACCCGACCCGATGCGCCCGTCGGACGGAAGAGGGTCCTCACCCCGTCACCGGTGAAGACCCGCGCTCTCGAACTCGGACTGCCCGTCATCGAAGCCGGGCGTCTGCGCGGCGACGTCATCGCCCAGCTGCAGGCACTCGACGTCGACGCCGTCGCTGTCGTCGCCTTCGGAGCCATCGCCGGACCCGCCGCACTGGCCACCGCCCGACTCGGCTGGTTCAACCTCCACTTCTCACTGCTGCCGGCCTACCGCGGAGCCGCCCCCGTCCAACGCGCACTCATAGGCGGCGAGACCACCAGTGGGATCAGCGTGTTCCGCATCGACGAAGGCATGGACACCGGCCCCGTGCTGCGACGACTCGAACTGCCGCTCGACCACGCAGATGTCGCAGAGGCACTTGCGGACTATGCACGCCGCGGGGCCCCCGAACTCGTCGCCGCCTTCGACGATCTCGCCGCCGGCACCGCCACTCTGACCCCGCAGACCGGTGAGTCCAGCCATGCGGAGAAGATCACCGTCACCGACGCCCACCTCGATCTGTCCGCTCCGACCGCCCGGGTGATCGACCGGGCCCGCGGAACCAGTCCCGCACCGGGACCATGGGTGGAACTCGACGGGAAGAGGACGAAGCTCTTCGGACTCTCACCCGCACCCGAAGTGACGACCCCCGGGGCTGTCGGCGAACTGACCACCTGGCAGCAGCAGCCGGTGCTGCGCTGCGGTGACGGCTGGGTCAGGGTCGAACAGATCCAACCCTTCGGCAAGGCCCGGATGGCCACGGCCGACTTCCTGCGCGGCCGTGGAGACGTGACTTTCGACCCCTATACCGAGAGGCAAGCATAAGAGCCATGGCTGAGTCAGCAGGCAGAGACCGCCGAGGCGGCAGCCGCGGAAACGACGGCAATCGCGGGCAGCGCCGAGGCGGCCCCCGAGACACCGACCGACGCGACGGCCACGGCCGCGGACGAAGCGGTCGCGGAGGCCAGGATCGCGGAGGCCAGGGTCGCGACCGCCCCCGTCAGGACGGTGGAGCACCACAGGGGGAACGGGCCGGGAAGAACCTGCCGCGGCGCATCGCCTGGGAAGTCCTCGTCGACGTGGCGACGAAAGACGCCTACGCGAACCTGCTGCTGCCGGCCAAACTCTCCCGCACCCATATGGGGGCTCAGGACGCTGCCTTCACCACCGAACTGACCTACGGAACCCTGCGTCGGCAGAAGTTCTACGATGCGGTCATCGAAATCGCCTCGTCCCGAGCCGTCGACAAGATCGATCCCGAACCCCTGGCAGCGATGCGCCTCGGCGCCCACCAGCTGCTGTCGATGCGGGTGCCCAACCATGCTGCACTGTCCGAAACCGTGGCCGTGGTCAAACGATCGGCGGCGAAGACCGCCGGATTCGTCAATGCCGTGCTCCGCCGCATCTCGGAAGCCGAACCCACCGAGTGGCTCGACCGCGTCACCGCCGAGGCTGACGAGACCACCCGGCTGGCGATCGAACACTCCCATCCCGAATGGGTCGTCCGGGCACTGAGCCAGGCGCTCAAGGGACATGGCCGCGACGCCGCCGAGCTCGAAGCTCTCCTCGAAGCCGACAACGCACCCGCAAAGGTCGGAGTGACCGCCCTGCCCGGGCTCATCGACCGCGCCGAACTGCCGGGTGAACCCACCCCGTTGTCACCGATCGGCGTCACCCTGGAGACCGCGGTTCCCCGGGACGTGGCAGCCGTGGCCGACGGACGTGCCCGCGTCCAGGACGAAGGGTCGGCCCTCGTCGCCCTTGCTCTGGCCGATATCGACGCACCCGCCGGAACCTGGGCCGATCTGTGCGCCGGACCCGGCGGCAAGGCCGCCGTCCTCGGTGCTGCGGCCGCGGGCGAATCGACGACATTGGAGGCCTTCGACTCCAGCGAGCACCGTGTCGACCTCGTCCGCGACTCCACCAAGGCGCTGAGCAACGTCACCGCCGCCGTCCGCGACGGCCGCGACGCTCGCGGACCCTACTCGAAGATCCTCGTCGACGTGCCCTGCTCCGGACTCGGCGCCCTGCGCCGCCGCCCCGAAGCCCGCTACCGCAGGTCGCCCGAAGACATCACTTCCCTGACCGGACTGCAGCGCGAACTGCTCGCCGCTGCCCTCGATGCCTGCGCGCCCGGGGGAGTGGTCGCCTACTCGACGTGTTCACCGCACTACGCCGAAACCGTGCTCGTCGTCGACGAGGTTCTGCGCCTGCGAACCAAGTCGGGAAGCGCGGACATCGAGGTCCTCGACACCCCGGCCGCGCTGTCGGCGATCACCGGCACCGAGGCGGAGTCGTTCGCGTCGGTGACGCGGGAAGGCGGGCGATACGCCCAGCTCTGGCCCCATGTCCACAACAGCGACGGAATGTTCCTGGCTCTCCTGCGAAAGGCGAAATGACCCATGTCGATCGACATCAACCCCTCCATCCTGTCCTCGGACTTCTCCGATCTGCGCGGTGAGCTTACGAAGATCAGCACCGCCGATATGGCCCATATCGACGTCATGGACAACCATTTCGTGCCGAACCTCACCTTCGGCCCGCCCGTCGTCGAACGCATCCAGGCGATCTCACCGATCCCGCTCGACGCCCACCTCATGATCGCCGACGCCGACCGCAACGCTCCCGTGTACGCGGAGATCGGCTGCGCCTCGGTGACCTTCCACGCCGAGGCGGCTGCCGCCCCCGTCCGTCTCGCCCGGGAACTGCGCCGTCTCGGGGCCAAGGCCAGCCTCGCCCTCAAGCCGGCCACCCCGATCGAACCCTTCATCGACCTCCTCGGCGAATTCGACCAGATCCTCATCATGACCGTCGAACCCGGATTCGGCGGTCAGAAGTTCCTCGACGTGTGCCTGCCGAAGATCACGCGGACCCGCGAAGCGATCTCTGCTTCCGGACTCGAGATCAAGCTGCAGGTCGACGGGGGAGTCTCCGCGGCGACGATCGACCGTGTCGTCGACGCCGGCGCCGACGTCCTCGTCGCCGGCTCCGCCGTCTACGGAGCCGACGATGCGGCGGCCGCCATCAGCGAACTGCGCACCCTCGCCGCCGCACACACCCACTGACCGAACCGGGCCGAACTATGCTTACGGCCCACACCTGAAGAGAGCCTGCGATGGACCTGTTCGACTGGTTGAACACCCCGGCATTCGAACTGCTGGGCAAGCCTGTGCCATACTCCGACCTGTTCGGCAACATCTGTGCGCTGGCCACGGTCGTCCTGGCGCTGCGCCGGAACATCCTGTCCTGGCCGGTGCAGATCCTCGGCTCCATCCTCCTCTTCTCCGCGAGCCTCTCCGCCGGCCTCGGCGGCAACGCCTCTCGGCAGGTCGTCATCATCGTCGCCGCGGTCTGGGGATGGACGCAATGGAAGAAGTCCAAGGCTGCCGCCGGTGAAGTCCTCGTCCGCTGGGCGAGCTGGAAGGAACGGGCGATCCTGCTCGCAGCTCTCGTCATCGGCACCGGAGTCTTCGGCTGGGTCCTCGCCCTGGGCGGATGGTCCTGGAACCCCTACCCCGACGCCTATATCTTCATCGGTTCGATTGTGGCCATGTACGCCCAGGGGCGGGCCATCGTCGAATTCTGGTTCGTCTGGCTCGCCGTCGACCTCGTCGGCATCCCGCTTGCGATCTCCGGCGGACTCGTCTTCTCCGGCGCCGTGTACCTGTTCTTCCTCGTCATGGTCATCCTCGGACTCATCGACTGGTCGAAACGGTCACGGCAGACGATCTCTGCGCCTCACCGTCCGGCCACCGACATCGGCCGCGACCCCGAGGACTGAGGTCAGTCCCCGGCAGCACCGGTGAGACCCGGCCTGCCGCGTTCTAGAACATGAGACCCCGAATGCTGCGGCCGAGAGGCATGCATTAGGCTGGAGAAGTGAAGACCTTTGAGACTCTCTACGCCGAACTCCAGCAGAAATCCCTCGATCGCCCCACCGGTTCGAAGACCGTGGCCGAACTCGACGCCGGAGTCCATGCGATCGGCAAGAAGGTCGTGGAAGAGGCTGCCGAAGTGTGGATGGCCGCCGAATACGAAACCAAGGAAGAGCTCGCCGAGGAGATCTCGCAGCTGCTCTACCACGTGCAGGTGATGATGATCGCCAAGGGACTGACCCTCGACGACGTCAACACCCACCTGTAAGACCCTCCCGCGAACCTGACCGACCCGACGCCATCGAACTCCAAAGGGACCCCATGCTGCGTGTAGCCGTGCCCAACAAGGGCGCACTGTCCGAAGCCGCCTCCGACATGCTCAGCGAGGCCGGATACTCCACTCGACGCGGAACCAAGACCCTGGTCCATCAGGACGAGGTCAACGGAGTCGAATTCTTCTACCTGCGTCCCCGTGACATCGCCATCTACGTCGGCTCGGGCATCCTCGACGCCGGAATAACCGGCCGTGATCTGCTGCTCGAGTCACAGGCCGAAGCCGATGAGGTGCTCGGACTCGGATTCGGCGCCTCGCGCTTCTTCTACGCCGGCACAGTCGGCTCCTTCACTTCGGCCGACCAGTTGGCCGGTGCCCGCATCGCCACGAGCTTCCCGAACCTCGTGGAAGCCGACCTGCAGCGACGTGGAATCGCGGCAACGACCGTGCAGCTCGACGGAGCGATCGAGGTCTCCATCCAGCTCGGAGTCGCCGACGCCATCGCCGATGTCGTCGAGACCGGATCCACGCTGCGCGCCGCGGGACTCGAAACCTTCGGCGAGCCGCTGCTCGAATCAGAAGGTGTGCTCATCCAGCGCGCCGGAGCCGAATCCCGCATCGGCGTGCTCAAACGCCGCCTCGAGTCGGTCATGGTCGCCCGTCAGTACGTGCTCGTCGACTACAACATCGAACAGCGACTGGTTCCCGAGGCGATCTCGCTGACCCCGGGACTCGAATCCCCGACCGTGTCCCCGCTGCAGGAGACCGGGTGGGTCGCCGTGCGCGTCATGGTCGAAGCGAAGGAAGTCAACAACGTCATGGACCGACTCTACGGAGTCGGGGCGCGTGCGATTCTGGTGACGAACATTGGCGCCTGCCGAATCTGATCTGGCCGTGTTCCGGCCACGACAGGTGCGCATCGTCAGCCTCGTCGGTGCCCTTGCCGTGACCGCTGGGTTCGCGGTCCTGTCCGTGGCGCTGTTCGTCGTGGACTGGGAACCGTGGACAGTGCTCGACATGATATGGATGAACCTGCTGGGCATTCTCTTCGGAGCCGCCCTGCTGCGCATCTCCGATATCCAGGCCCGGCCCACCGAGGAGGGCCTGGTGGTCAGGAACATGGTGCGCACCCGTCGGCTCGACTGGGGACAGATCCTCGGTGTGACGTTCTCACCCGAGGGCGATGACCCGTGGCCCCTGTTGGACCTCACGGACGGCACCACCTGCGCGGTGATGGCGATCCAGCACGCAGACGGTCGCCGCGCCCATGCGGAGGTCGCACGATTGCGTATGCTCATCAAGAGACGCACCCACTTCAAGGAGGATTAGGAATGGCGAACGAGACACCCGAGGCAGGGCCCCTGACCGGATACACCGTCGTCGATCTCTCTCGTGCCCTGGCCGGCCCTCATGCAGGAATGATGTTCGGCGATCTCGGCGCGCGGGTGATCAAGGTCGAGAACCCCGGCAAGGGCGATGATTCGCGGTCCTGGGGACCTCCCTTCGTCGGGCCTGCGGACAATCCTCAGGCCACCTACTTCTTCTCGTGCAACCGCAACAAGGAATCCATCGCCCTCGACCTCAAATCCGACACGGGCAAGGACACCCTGACCGGACTCATTGCACGCGCCGATGTGCTCATCGAGAACTTCCGCTCCGGTGTCCTCGACCGACTCGGCTTCTCCACCGCCCGCTGCATGGAGATCAACCCGCGCCTGGTCATCCTGTCCATCACCGGATTCGGCCACGACGGTCCCGAAGCCTCCCGCGCCGGCTATGACCAGATCGCCCAGGGCGAAGCCGGGCTGATGTCGCTGACCGGCTCGGGACCCGATGATATGCAGCGCGTGGGCGTGCCGATCGCCGACCTGCTCGCCGGAATCTACGGCTCATACGGCGTGCTGGCGGCCCTGCTCGAACGCGAACGCACCGGCAAGGGCCAGGTCGTGCGCACCTCGCTCATCGCGGGAATGGTCGGCGTCCACGCCTTCCAGGGCACCCGGGCCACGGTTGCCGGTCAGGAACCGCAGCCCGGCGGCAACCACCACCCTTCGCTGTCGCCCTACGGACTCTTCACCTGCCGCGACGGCGCCGTGCAGATCTCCGTGGGCAACGAGAACCTGTGGCAGAAGTTCTGCGCTGCCTTCGACATCGATCCTGCCACCGAGGGTATGGCCGTCAACTCCGAGCGCGTGGACAACCGTCCCGCCGTCATCGAACTCATCGAAGACCGCTTCTCCGCCTACGACGCAGCCGATCTGCTGAACAGGCTCACCGAGGCGGGAATCCCGTCAGGCACGGTGCGCACCCTGCCCGAGGTCTACCAGTGGGAGCAGGCACTCAGCCAGGGACTCAAGGTCTCGGTCGACCACCCCGTGCTCGGCGACATCGACCTGCCCGGACCGCCGCTGCGCTTCTTCGACGCCGATTCCTCCGGTGAGGTCGAAACCACCCGCACCGCTCACGATGCCCCGCCGCTGCTCGACGAAGACGCGGAATCCATCGTGGCGTGGCTCGCCGACGGAAACTGAACGGAACCGCCATGACGCGTCTCAACGCACTCGAGCTCGTCGACATCGTCCTCGACGAAGGATCGTATCTGTCCTGGGACACCACTCCCGTCCAGCCCGCCGGCGGGATCTCTGACGCCTACGCCGCTGAACTCGAAGCCGCGGCGCAGAAGTCCGGGGTCGACGAATCCGTCATCACCGGCGAAGGCACCATCGCCGGACGTCGCGTGGCCGTGATCGCCGGCGAATTCCGCTTCCTCGCCGGGTCGATCGGCGTGGCCGCGGCCGAACGCCTCGTCGATGCCATCGAACGTGCGACCCTCGAAGGGCTGCCCCTGCTGGCCGGTCCGGCCTCGGGCGGCACCCGCATGCAGGAGGGCACCATCGCCTTCCTGTCGATGGTGAAGATCACGAACGCCGTCATCGCCCATCGCAAGGCCGGACTGCCCTACCTCGTCTACCTGCGCCATCCCACCACCGGAGGAGTCTTCGCCTCCTGGGGATCGCTGGGGCACGTCACCGTGGCCGAACCCGGATCCCTCATCGGATTCCTCGGCCCCCGAGTCTTCGAGGCCATCTACGGAGAGAAGTTCCCGGAGAACGTGCAGACCGGGGAGAACCTGCACAAGATGGGCATCGTCGACGCCGTCATCGGACCCGAACGCATCGCCGGCACGGTCTCCCGCGTCCTCGACGTGCTCATGGGCGCCAAGGAAGTTCCCAGCCCGGTGCCGGACCCGGACACGGCCCCGGACAGCGTCGACCCGAACTCCGATGCCTGGGCCGCGATCACCAGCTCGCGTCGCCCCGAACGCCCCGGAGTCCGTGATCTGCTGCGCACCGCAGCGAACACCGTGCTGCCGCTCAACGGCACCGGCGAAGGGGAGAAGGACCCCGGACTGCTGCTGGCCCTGGCGAAGTTCGGTTCCGCACCGTGCATCGTCCTCGGCCAGGACCGATTCCGGCAGGACTCCCGCGCACCCATGGGCCCGGCGGCCCTGCGTGAGGCCAGACGCGGAATGCGATTGGCCGCGGAGCTGCACCTGCCGCTCGTGACCGTCATCGACACCCCCGGCGCTGCCCTGTCGAAGGAAGCCGAAGAAGGCGGCATCGCCGGCGAGATCGCCCGCAGCCTCGCCGACCTCGCCAACCTCGACGCTCCGTCCGTCTCGCTCATCCTCGGTGAGGGATCCGGGGGCGGAGCACTGGCCCTCATCCCGACCGATCGGGTGCTCAGCGCCGAACACGGCTGGCTTTCGCCCCTGCCGCCCGAAGGCGCTTCGGCGATTGTGCACCGCACGACGGAGAGAGCCGCCGAGATGGCTCAGAGCCAGGGCGTGCACGCTCCCATGCTGCAGGCCAACGGAGTCGTCGACCGGATCATCGCCGAGCATCCCGACGCCAGCGACGAACCGCTCGACTTCGTCGCCCGGGTCGGTGAGACACTCGAATACGAACTCATCTCGCTCATGCGCGAACCTTCGGCCAGGCGCCTGGCCCGCCGGATGGATCGCTACCGGGGCCTGGGAATCTAGGAGGACTGCGTGGTAGCTGTCAGAGTCATCCCCTGTCTGGACGTGGACGGCGGACGCGTCGTCAAGGGAGTGAAGTTCGCCGACCTCAGGGACGCCGGCGACCCCGTCGAGCTCGCCCGCCGCTACGGCGAGTCCGGTGCCGACGAACTCACTTTCCTCGACGTCACGGCCAGCAGCGGTGATCGGGAGACCGTCCACGACGTCGTCCGCGCCTGCGCGGAAGAGGTATTCATCCCACTCACCGTCGGCGGAGGGATCCGCAGCGTCGCCGACGTCGACCGGCTGCTGCGCGACGGAGCCGACAAGGTCTCGGTCAACACCTCGGCGGTGAAGAACCCGGAACTCATCAGCGAGATCTCCCGGCACTTCGGCAACCAGGTCCTCGTCCTCTCTCTCGATGCCCGCCGCGCTCAGGGCGCGAGTACGGAATCCGGCTTCGAGGTCACCACTCGCGGCGGCCGCGAAGGCACGGGCCGCTGCGCCATCGACTGGATCCGGGAAGCCGCCGACCGCGGGGTCGGCGAGATCCTGCTCAACTCCATCGACGCCGATGGCACACGTGAGGGATTCGACCTCGAACTCATCCGTGCCGCCCGCGCCGCCGTCGATGTGCCGCTCATCGCCTCGGGCGGTGCCGGAGCGGTCGAACACTTCGTTCCGGCGGTGGAAGCCGGAGCCGATGCCCTGCTGGCCGCCAGCGTCTTCCACTTCGGCACACTGAGCATCGCCGAGGTCAAGGACGCCCTGCGCGGCCAGGGAATCGACGTCCGATGAGCAGCGACATCGACGCGACTCCGGAGAACTGGCGTGAGATCATCCGAACGAACGCCGACGGGCTCATCCCCGTCATCGTCCAAGAGGCCACGAGCGCAGAGGTGCTCATGCTCGCGTGGATGGACGTCGAAGCCGTCTCCCGCACACTGGAGACGAAGCGGGCCACCTACTGGTCCCGCTCCCGGCAGGAGTACTGGGTGAAGGGGGAGACCTCGGGCCACGTCCAGCACCTTCGCTCGCTCAGCCTCGACTGTGATGCCGACGCCCTGCTCATGCTCGTCGACCAGACCGGACCCGCCTGCCATACGAACACCCCGACCTGCTTCACCGGAAGGACCATCAGTGTCGACTGACCCAGCGGCGAACCCCACGAACCTGCCGATCCGACCCAGCCTCGACCAGTTCCGCGCCCTCGGCGCCGACCATCGCCTGGTACCGGTCCACACCCAGGTGCTCGCGGACTCGGAGACACCGCTGAGCCTCTACCGCAAACTCACCGACGGCGGACCGGGCAGCTTCCTCTTCGAATCCGCCGTCGCCGGATCCTGGGCCAGGTACTCCTTCATCGGCTCGGCGCCCGTGGCCACCCTCATCTCGACCGAAGACGGATTCCACTGGACCGGCACCCCTCCGGTCGGCATCCCCACCGACGGCGACGTCCTCGACGCGGTCACCGCCACCCTCGATCTCCTCGCCGTGGCCGAAGCGGAATCGGCGCTGCCGCCCATGGTCTCGAGCTTCGTCGGCTACTTCGGATGGGACATCGTCCGTCGCTTCGAGAGGCTCGGGCCGCCGCGGCCCAATGAACACCACCTGCCGACCGTGCAGCTGATGATCCCCGGCGATATCGCCGTCTTCGACCACTATTCGGGAATGGTCACCCTCGTGGCCAACGTGTTCAACGTCAACGGCGCCGATACCGGCATCGACGACGCCCATGCTTCAGGAGTCGCCCGCATCGCCGCGATGTGTGAGCGTCTGCAGCAGCCCAGCCCGGCAGATGTCCTGCGCCCCCGGAAAGCCGACCCCGAGGTGGCCACCCGCACCCAGCCGCAGGTGTACCTCGACGGTGTGGAGACGGCGAAGCAGAAGATCGTCGACGGGGAGATCTTCCAGGTCGTCGTCGGCCAACGATTCGACACCCCGTGCGAGGCTGATGCGCTGAGCGTGTACCGGATGCTGCGACATGCGAACCCGAGCCCCTTCATGTACCTGCTCAACCTCCATGACGACGGAGGGGAACCGGTGAGCATCATCGGCTCCTCACCCGAAGCGCTCGTGACCGTCCGGTCAGGAGAGGTGGTCACCCACCCGATCGCCGGTTCCCGCCCCCGCGGGACCACACCTGAAGCCGATGACTCCTTGGCCCGAGAGCTCCTGGCCGATGAGAAGGAACGAGCCGAGCACCTCATGCTCGTCGACCTCGCCCGCAATGACCTGGCGAAGGTCTGCGCAGCCGGAACCATCGACGTCAGCGAGTTCATGGACATCGTCCGCTACAGCCACATCATGCACATCAGCTCGACCGTGCGCGGCGAACTCGAACCCGGAACCACGGCCATCGATGTGCTGCGGGCGACGTTCCCCGCCGGCACTCTGTCGGGCGCGCCCAAACCCCGGGCGCTGCAGATCATCGACGAGCTCGAACCCGTCGGACGCGGAATCTACGGGGGAGTGGTCGGCTATATGTCCTTCACCGGCGACCTCGACCTCGCCATCGCCATCCGCACCGGGGTGCTCCGGGACGGCACGATGAGCGTCTATGCCGGAGGCGGACTCGTCGCCGACTCCGTGCCCGAGACCGAGTACCAGGAATCCGAGAACAAGGCCGCAGCGGTGCTGCGTGCCGCCGCCGCGGCCGACGCATTGGATGCGGCAGAAGGAAGTCAGAGGTGAGCCCATGACGAAATCACGCGGAGTCCTCATCATCCTCGTCATCGCCGCTGCACTGTGGGCGCTGACGATCTCCGCCTGGCAGGCCGGCGCCGGAGGCGACACGCTCGGACCCAGCGGAGTGGCGAAGGTCACCGAGGATGCGAGCTCCCAGACCTCACCCGTGGCCACCGCGTGTGTGGCGATCATCGCGGTTTCGGGACTGCTCGCCGCGATGCTCGGACGGATCGGCCGCTTCGTCGTCCTGGCACTGGCAGGCATCGCCGGAATCGGCTACGGGATCACCGCACTGAGCGCCGCCTCGGCGCCGGGAGCCACCTCCTGGGCGATCATCGCCGCAGTGGCCGCAGGCATCGGCGTCATCGGCATCGTCTGGGTCGCGGTCGCCTCGAACGGGTGGATGAACTCCAACCGCTACGCCCGCACCGCCGAATCCGCGTCCGGGGAATTCGATTCTGCCGCGACCTGGGACGCACTGTCCCGCGGAGAGGACGTCGAAGACGCACCCGACGACGAAACCTCGACCGATCCGGATGCCGACCCGGATTCGAAATGACCTTGTGACCGGGTCGGTGTCCGGTCAGTCGAAGAAGCGTGACACAATGGAGGAAAGATTCCACACGCGTGTCACGCACTCACACAAAGGAGCGCCATGTCGCAGTCCCTCGCCCGCAACGGAGCCGCAGATCTCGACAAATCCACGATCGACTACGCAGCGATCGCCGATCCCGGTCACGGCAACTCGGTGGCGGGATGGACCGGAGTCATCATCATGCTCATCGGTGTCACGGTCGGCTGTGTGGGCTTCACGATCCACAACCCCACGATCACCTACATCTCCATCGGCATCGTCGCCCTCGGCGTCGTCGTCGGCCTGATCCTGCGCGCCGTCGGACTGGGCAACAAGCCGAAGAAGAAATGACAGTCCTCATCGACATCATCTCCGGCGTGCGGGAAGACCTGCAGGCACGCCGGAACGAGGTTCCGCTGAGCGAGATCACCGCGCGGGCCGCGGCGGCCGAACCGGTCCGCCCCTTCGACCTGTCCGCCGACTTCGGCGTCATCGCCGAAGTCAAGCGGAAGTCACCCTCCCGTGGTGACCTCGCCGAGATCCCCGATCCGGGCACGCTCGCCGGTCTGTACGCCGCCGGGGGAGCCCGGGCCATCAGCGTGCTCACGGAATCCCGACGCTTCAACGGCAGTCTCGCGGACCTCGACTCGGTGCGCGCTGCCGTGGACATCCCGGTCCTGCGCAAGGACTTCATGGTCGACGAATATCAGTTCCATGAGGCCCGTGCCCACGGTGCCGATATCGTTCTGCTCATCGTCGCAGCACTCGATCCCGTGCAGCTGGGCGAATTCCATGCCCTGGCCACGGAGCTGGGGATGACGGCGCTCGTCGAGACCCACAATCGCGAAGAGCTGGAGATCGCGACGGAACTCGGTGCCGAACTCATCGGCGCGAATACCCGCAACCTCAAGGATCTCAGCGTCGACACCGACCGGTTCGCGCCCCTGGCCCAACTCGCTCCCGCCGGCTGCACCCTAGTTGCCGAGTCCGGCGTCGCCGGAGCCGCCGAGGTGTCGAAGTACGCGGACTCCGGAGCCGACCTCGTGCTCGTGGGCGAAGCCCTCGTCACCGGCGGCCGTCCGCAGGCCGCAGTCGAGGAGTACACCGCACTCGGCCGGGAACGCCGCTCCCTGTCCGCATCCTGAACCCTGCCCGCGTCGGCCGCTGCACGTGGCCGACGATGAGCTGACACTGCACCCATTCCGGCGTCCGGTGAGGCGGAGTCTCTCCGCCCCACAGGCTGGCGCCACGAGGAGATCGAGAAGGACCGCAATGACCGATTTGAGCGAGGAGACCGGACCGTACTTCGGCGAGTTCGGAGGCAGGTTCATCCCCGAAGCGCTGATCCCGGCACTCGACGAGATCGAGGAGACCTGGCGCAAATCCCAGGTGGATCCGGCCTTCACCGACGAACTCCTCACTCTGCAGCGCAGCTACATCGGCCGGCCCTCTCTGCTCACCGAGGCCACTCGCTTCGCCGAGCACTGCGGCGGTGCTCGAGTGTTCCTCAAACGCGAAGACCTCAACCACACGGGCAGCCACAAGATCAACAACGCCCTGGCGCAGGCTCTGCTGGCCAAGCGGATGGGCAAGACCCGTCTCATCGCCGAGACCGGAGCCGGTCAGCACGGAGTCGCCACGGCGACCGCCGCGGCCCTGCTCGACATGTCCTGCGTGGTCTACATGGGCGAGGAGGACACTCAGCGCCAGGCCCTCAACGTCGCGCGCATGCGTCTGCTCGGAGCCACGGTCAACGCCGTGACCAACGGCACCCGCACTCTCAAGGACGCGATGAACGAAGCCATGCGCGACTGGGTGGCCAACGTCGACGACACCCACTATGTCATCGGCACGGTTGCCGGTCCTCACCCGTTCCCGGCGATGGTCCGCTCCTTCCAGAACGTCATCGGGGTCGAAGCCCGCGAACAGATCCAGGAGATGGCCGGTCGCCTGCCCGACGCCGTCTGCGCCTGCGTCGGCGGCGGATCGAACGCGATGGGACTCTTCGCAGCCTTCCTCAGCGATGCGGACGTCAGGATCTTCGGCTTCGAAGCCGGCGGCGAAGGAGTCGATTCCGGCCATCACGCTGCCCGGTTCTCCGGCGGACGCCCCGGTGTCCTCCACGGCTCCGCCACCTACATCCTCCAGGATGCCGACGGTCAGACTCAGGCCTCCCACTCGGTCTCCGCCGGACTCGACTACCCGTCGGTCGGCCCCGAGCACTCCCACCTCCACGACACCGGGCGAGTGACGTACGAACCCGTCGTCGATGAGGAGGCGATGGAGGCCATGCGACTGCTCTCTCGCACGGAGGGCATCATCCCTGCCATCGAATCCGCTCACGCCCTGGCCGGAGCCATGCGCATCGGCCGTGAGCTCGGACCCGACGCGGTCCTGCTGGTCAATCTCTCCGGCCGCGGCGACAAGGATATGACGACCGCCGCGAAATGGTTCGACTACATCGACGAAGGAGCGGTGCAGGTATGACGCACTCAGGTCCACGCACAGGAACCACCCTCGACGCCGTCGCCGAGGCGGGCCGCAAGGCCGCGCTCATCGCCTACCTGCCCGTCGGCTTCCCGACTGTGGCCGGTTCGACAGAGGCGATGGTCGAACTCGTCCGCAACGGCGTCGACATCATCGAGGTCGGACTGCCGTACTCCGACCCCGGAATGGACGGACCCGTCATCCAGCGCGCCGGTGAGGCGGCACTGGACAACGGTGTGCGAACCTCCGATGTCTTCACCGCAGTCGAAGCCATCGCCGAAGCCGGCGGCACCGCCGTCGTCATGAGCTACTGGAACCTCGTGCTCCAATACGGCATCGACAGATTCGCCCGCGATCTCGCCTCGGCCGGAGGCGGCGGAATCGTCACCCCCGACCTCATCCCCGATGAGGCGGGTCCGTGGCTGGCAGCCTCTGAGAAGCACGACCTCGACCGCATCTTCCTCGCCGCACCCTCGTCGACGCCCGAGCGACTCGCCCGCATCGTCGAGCACAGCTCCGGGTTCGTCTACGCCGCCTCGACCATGGGTGTCACCGGTGTCCGCTCCGAAGTCGACAACCATGCGCGCGATCTCGTCGCCCGGCTGAAGGAAGCCGGAGCCGAGCGCGCGTGCGTCGGCCTCGGCGTATCGAACCGCGAACAGGCGGCCGAGGTCGCCGAATACGCCGATGGCGTCATCGTCGGCTCCGCCCTCGTTCGGGCGCTGGACTCCGAAGGAGTGGCCGGAGTCGGTCGACTCGCCGCCGAGCTCGCAGAAGGGTGTGCATGAGCTTCAGCCCTGCATGGGTCGTCTTCACCGTCCTCGGCATCGGACTCGCGCTGTGGATGACAGGCATCCAATGGCGCGCCCGCGGCGGCCATAAGGGAGACCTCTGGGCCATCACGGTCGTCGGTCTGCCTGCGGCAGTCATCGGCGGACGTCTCGGACATCTGCTCTCGGCGCCGGACACCTACTTCGGCCCCGACGGCAGCCCGCTGCGGGCGCTGGCGGTCTGGGACGGCGGGTTCAGCTTCTGGGGAGCCACCATCCTCGGTTTCCTCTCCGTCTGGGTGCTCACCCGCATCCAAGGCATCAGGTTCCGACCGCTGCTCGACTCGGTCGCACCGGGGCTCATCCTCGGCCACGTCGCCGGAGCCTTCAGCGATTGGTTCGACGGTCGCCTCGAACTGGTCACTGTGCTCACCGAATCGGCGTGGAACCTCATCGCCTGTGTTGTGCTCATCATCGTGTCCAAACGCCTCCGGCTCGGCTACGGACAGGTCTTCGCCCTGTATCTGTGCCTGTTCGGCCTCGGCCGCATTCTGCTCGAGGCCCTGCGGATCGGCACTCCCGCAGCCGAGGACGCGCGCCTGCTCCTCGGACTGCCGTTCAACGTCTGGACGGCCATCCTCGCCCTGCTCCTCGGCCTCGGCTGGCTCATCGTCTCCCGACTGCGTCACCGCACCTATGAGACCGGTGTCTACATGCACGGGTCCCGGACCCTGCTGCGCCGCCATCGCCGCGGAAAGCACACCTTTGAGATCAATGCACCCAATATCGCTGAGGCGGCCGCAGCCTCCGGAGCCCCGCTGCCTTCCGTAGCGCGGGTGGCCGATCCGGACGATCAGCACGGTCACGAAGGCACCGGGGCACCGCCATCACGGCGCTCGACCGTGACCGCGTCACCCGCCCCGGCTTCCGACTCGACTGTGTGTACTTGTGCGCGCCATGCAGACGTCAACGGTGCGGCGTCTGCGACAGCGGACAGCAACGCGTCTGGCGCCGAATCGGACGACTCGGAGCCCGAGGACGAATCCGGAATCGATCTCAGCGGTCGCCACAGCTTCGGATTCTTCGGAGCCGTGACCTCGGCGATCTCGATCGTGCCCGATGTGCGCGGAAATTCGGCGCCTGCCACCCACGAAGAGAACCCGCGAACGTCCAGCAAATGAGACGAATTGGTTCGCTGTTTGTTCCTTTGTCTGCTTTTTCTGGAATTGCACATGGTGTAGGTTAGGACTCCGGCTGTGAGAGTGATCTCACAGCCGGGTTCGGAAACGCTGTTTTTCGGACTCGTCCACACCGCAAGGGACAGCGCCGTCTTTTCGGGAAGCACTCAACACCGAGAAGGCAGGATATGAACCACAGCGCTCAGTCGATCCCCAAGACCACGGCCCCGCCTGGCCGCATCGGTCTCTACGATCCGGCGCTCGAACACGACAACTGCGGCCTCGCCCTCATCGTCCGCTACCGCGGATCTGCCGACCACGAGGTCGTCGAGCAGGCCCTGACCGCTCTGCGCAAGCTCGAGCACCGAGGCGGCATCGGCTCGGACGAAGGCACCGGCGACGGTGCGGGCATCACTCTCCAGATGCCCCATGACTACTTCGCCGAGGTGCTCGCCGCCGACGGCATCGACCTGCCCGAGCCCGGCGCGTACGCCGTGGGCGTGGGATTCTTCGCCCAGGACTACGGCCGCGATCTCAAGGCCGCAACCCCGCCGCTGTCGGAGAACGTGTCCCCGGACTTAGGTGCCGGCTCCGCGGCCGGCGACGAATCCCAGGACGATCTCGTCGCCCGGATCGCCGCCGAGGAGGGCCTGCGCGTCCTCGCGGTGCGGGATGTGCCCCACGATGACAGTGTGCTCGGCGAAATCGCCCGATCGACCATGCCGCGTTTGCGCCAGGTCTTCCTCGCTTGCGACGAGCGCTACCCGGCCCGTGACGACGCGGACCTCACCCGTCGCGCATACATCGTGCGCAAGCGACTGGACCACGCGGGCATCTACTTTCCCTCGCTGTCCCCGGCGACCATCACCTATAAGGGGATGCTCTCGACCGGTCAGCTCGCCTCGTTCTACACAGAACTCCACGACGAGCGGCTGACGTCGCGGATCGCACTGGTCCACTCGCGCTTCTCGACGAACACCTTCCCGTCGTGGCAGCTGGCCCAGCCATTCGGCACGATCGCTCACAACGGCGAGATCAACACCGTGCGCGGCAACCGCAACTGGATGCAGGCCAGGGAATCGAAGCTCGCTTCCGAACTCCTCGTCTCTCCCGTGCCCGAGACCTCGCGCAGCCTCGACCGGCTGTGCCCGATCGTGCCGCCCGGTGCCTCCGACTCGGCATCGTTCAACGCCGTCGTCGAGCTCATGGTCGCCTCCGGAAGATCGCTGCCGCAGGCGATGCTGATGATGATCCCCGAGGCCTGGGAGAACAATCCGGGCATGGGCGAGGAGCGTCGGGCCTTCTACGAATATCATTCGCTGCTCATGGAGCCCTGGGACGGTCCCGCCTGTGTGGCCTTCACCGACGGCCGGCTCGCCGGCGCCGTCCTCGACCGCAACGGCCTGCGCCCGGCCCGGTACGTGATGACCGAGGACACGGTGGTGCTCGCCAGCGAGGTCGGAGTCGTCGATCTGCCGGAGTCCGAGGTCGTCGCCCGCGGCCGTCTCACCCCGGGCCGCATGTTCCTCGTCGACACCGAGTCCGAGCGCATCATCTCCGACACGGAGATCAAGAATCAGCTCGCCACCGACCACCCCTATTCCGACTGGGTAGACAGTTGCTCGAAACGATTGAAGGACCTGCCCACCCGCGTCCACGTCACTCACCCGCAGTCCTCAGTCAGGCGCCGTCAGCGCACTTTCGGCTACACCGAGGAGGAGCTGCGAATCCTCATCTCGCCGATGGCCGAGACCGGGGCCGAACCGCTGGGTGCGATGGGCACGGACACCGCGATCGCAGCGTTGAGTCAGCGACCTCGTCTGCTCTTCGACTACTTCCACCAGAACTTCGCTCAGGTGACGAATCCGCCGCTCGACTCGATCCGCGAGGACATCGTGACGAGCATGGCTGCCGGGATCGGCCGAGAGGGCAATCTGCTCGAGTTCTCGAAGCCCGACTCTGCGCACATCCTGCTCGACCAGCCGGTCATCGACAACGACGAGCTCACGGCGATCGCGCACGTCAAGGGCAGCCACCTCGGCGTGGAGAACGCACACCCCTCCGTGATCCTCTCCGGCCTCTACTCGGTCAACGGGGGAGAGGACGCGATGGCCGAGCGTCTTGAGGCGCTGTGCGCCGAGGCGAGCGCGGCGATCGAGGCCGGCGCCGTGTTCATCATCCTCTCCGACCGGGACTCGACGGCCGATCTCGCTCCGATCCCGTCGCTGCTGCTCACCTCGGCGCTGCACCACCACCTTGTGCGTGAACGCTCGCGGACGAGGGCGAGCATCATCGTCGAGGCCGGTGACGTCCGCGAGGTCCACCACGTCGCGACCCTCGTGTCCTTCGGGGCATCCGCGGTCAATCCGTACCTCGTCATGGAATCCGCCGAGGCGCTCGTCCGCTCGGACCGGATCCGGGGCATCAGCGAAGAGGCCGCAGTTGCCAACGTGCTCACCGCGCTCAACAAGGGACTGCTCAAGATCATGTCGAAGATGGGCATCTCGACCGTGCAGTCCTACCACGGGGCCCAGACCTTCGAGGCTCTGGGTCTGTCCGAGGCATTCATCGACAAGTACTTCACCTCGACTCCGCACCAGCTCGGCGGCAGGGGCATCAGGGAGATCACAGCGGACACGAGTGCCCGCCACGGGGACTCCTACCGCGATGATCACCCCCGACCCTCGCACCGGAACCTCAACGTCGGCGGGGAGTACCAGTGGCGTCGCGAAGGGCCGGAGCATCTGTTCAACCCGGAGACGATCTTCAAGCTCCAGCATTCCACGGCCACGGGACGCTTCGACATCTTCGGCCAGTACACGGCACAGATCAACGAACAGTCGCGCGAACTCATGACGCTGCGCGGTCTCTTCGACCTCGTTCCACGCGAATCGGGCCCGATCGACATCTCCGAGGTCGAACCCGCCGAGGAGATCATGAAGCGGTTCTCGACCGGAGCGATGAGCTACGGTTCGCTGTCCAAAGAGGCCCACGAGACCCTGGCGATCGCGATGAACCGGATCGGCGGCAAGTCGAACACGGGCGAAGGCGGCGAGGACACCGAGCGGCTCATCGACCCCGAGCGCCGTTCGGCGATCAAGCAGATCGCCTCGGGACGCTTCGGCGTCACGAGCCACTACCTCACCGAGGCCGACGACCTGCAGATCAAGATGGCCCAGGGAGCCAAGCCCGGCGAGGGCGGGCAGCTGCCAGGGACGAAGGTCTACCCGTGGATAGCGAAGACTCGCCACGCGACTCCGGGCGTCGGGCTGATCTCGCCGCCGCCGCACCATGACATCTACTCGATCGAGGACTTGGCCCAGCTCATCCACGACCTCGGCCGCGCCAACGCCAAGGCCCGGGTCCACGTCAAACTCGTGTCCGCGATCGGTGTGGGCACGGTGGCTGCCGGAGTGGCGAAAGCCGGTGCCGACGTCGTCCTCATCTCCGGGCACGACGGCGGAACCGGAGCGAGTCCGCTCAATTCGCTCAAGCACGCGGGCACTCCCTGGGAGCTCGGCCTCGCCGAGGCCCAGCAGACCCTCGTGCTCAACGGTCTGCGCGAGAAGGTCAGCGTACAGGTCGACGGTCAGCTCAAGACCGGCCGGGATGTCATCATCGCAGCCCTGCTCGGCGCAGAGGAGTTCGGGTTTGCGACCACGGCCCTCGTCGTCTCCGGCTGCATCATGATGCGCGTGTGCCACAAGGACACATGCCCGGTGGGTGTGGCGACCCAGAACCCGAAGCTGCGCGAGCGCTTCCACGGTCAGGCCGATCACGTCGTCAACTTCTTCACCTTCATCGCCGAGGAGGTCCGCGCCTACCTGGCGGCGCTCGGCCTGCGCAGCCTCGATGAGGCCATCGGCGCGGTCGAGCGGCTGAGCATCGACGAGGAGCGGGCGGCCGCAACGGGGCTCGACCTCGATCTCGCCTCGATCCTCAAGGTCCCCGTCGACCTCCACGGCAGCTCTGACGTCGCACGCAAATGCGGCGAACGCGTCGACCGCGGCTTCGCCGACGAGCTCGACCTCCGCCTGCTCGAGCAGGCCCGAGACGCCATCTCGGAGGGCACGGAGACGACGATCACCTCGGCGATCGAGAACACCGACCGCTCGGCGGGCACCTTGCTCGGCCATCACGTCACTCTCGCCCACGGGCAAGCGGGCCTGCCGGAGCACACGATCCGGCTCGAGCTGCGCGGAACTGCCGGACAGTCCCTCGGCGCCTACCTGCCGAAGGGTGTCAGCATCGAACTCCACGGTGATGCAAACGACTATGTCGGCAAGGGCCTGTCCGGAGGAATCGTCAGCGTTCGGCCGCATGCGGAGAACCCCACCCGACCCGAACACAACGTCATCGCCGGCAATGTGCTCGGCTACGGGGCGACGGCTGGCAAGCTGTTCGTCTCGGGCCAGGTGGGGGAGCGATTCCTCGTCCGCAACTCCGGCGCCGAGGCGGTCGTCGAGGGCATCGGCGACCACGGCCTCGAGTACATGACTGGAGGTGTGGCCGTCATCCTCGGCGGCACCGGCCGGAACTTCGCCGCAGGCATGTCCGGCGGCACCGCCTATGTGCTCGACTTCAATCCGGCCCGACTCAATCCGAAGGAGCGGGCGGCCGGCGTCTTCCGTTTCACCGGTGTCGGCGTGGAAGATATGGAGATTCTCGAGCGGCTGCTGCGTGAGCATGTCGAATGGACTGCCTCACCGCTGGCCGGCGAGCTCCTCGACGGACTGCGCCGAGGGCAGGACGTCCTCTCCCGCTTCACGAAGATCATCCCCGTCGCCTACGCGACGGTCAAAGACATCCAGGACGAGTTCGCCGCGGCCGGCAAGGCCGTCGACTCGGACGAGGCCTGGCACACGATTCTGGAGGCCACCAATGGCTGATCCGCACGGATTCCTCACTGTCGAACACCGGGAGCTGCCGAAGCGGCGCCCCGTCCCGATCCGTCTCATGGACTACAAGGAGGTCTACGAGGCGGGTGATCCCGAGCAGCTGCGACGGCAGGCATCACGCTGCATGGACTGCGGCATCCCCTTCTGCCATCAGGGCTGTCCGCTGGGCAACCTCATCCCGGAATTCAACGACGCGATGTACCGCGGCGAGCTCCCCCGCGCCGTCGAACTGCTTCACGCGACGAACAACTTCCCGGAGTTCACCGGGCGTGCCTGTCCGGCCCCGTGCGAGAACTCCTGCGTCCTCGGCATCAACCAGCCGGCAGTGACTATCAAACAGGTCGAGGTCACGATCGTCGATCAGGGCTTCGACGCCGGTCTCATCCAGCCGATCATCCCCGAGCGGATCACAGGCCAGACGGTCGCCGTGATCGGATCCGGTCCCACCGGGCTGGCCGCAGCCCAGCAGCTGACCCGAGCCGGGCATACGGTCGTCGTCTACGAACGCGCCGACCGCCTCGGCGGACTCCTGCGCTACGGCATCCCGGACTTCAAGCTGGAGAAGCACCACATCGATCGTCGACTCGATCAGATGCGTGCGGAGGGCACCCGCTTCAAGACTTCGGTCGAAGTCGGACGCGATGTCACGCTCGAGTCCCTGCGTTCGAGCTTCGATGCCGTCATCGTGTGCACAGGTGCGACGGTTCCGCGCGACATGCCGATCCCCGGCCGCGATCTCGACGGGGTCGAATTCGCCATGGACTACCTTGTGCCCTCGAATCGGGATCAGGCGGGCGACCATCGCGGGCCCGAGGCCGACTCGTCGGCGTTCATCGACGCCGCGGGCAAACACGTCATCATCATCGGCGGCGGGGACACGGGCGCCGACTGCCTGGGCACGGCCCTGCGCCAGAAGGCGGCCTCTGTGACGACCCTGGCGATCGGCGCCCAGCCGCCCGCCGAACGCAGTGAGAGCGATCCGTGGCCGACCGTTCCTCGCATCTTCGAAGTCCAGTCCTCGCACGAGGAGGGCGGAACGCGGAAGTACCTCGCCTCGACCACGCGCTTCGTCGGCGACGACACCGGCCGCGTGAGCGGGATCGAGGTCGCCGAGACCCAGTTCGTCGACGGCCGCCGGATTCCGACACCGGGCACCGAACACGTCCTTGAGGCCGATCTCGTGTTGCTGGCACTGGGATTCTCCGGACCGGAGTCGGACTCGTTCGGTCTCGACGTCGCCGATTCCGGAGCCTTCACCCGTGATGACTCCTACGCTTCGGAGACCCCCGGAGTCTTCGTCGCAGGCGATGCCGGACGCGGACAGTCGCTCATCGTGTGGGGCATCGCCGAGGGGCGCGCCGCGGCCGCCGAAGTCGACCGGTTCCTCACCGGGTCGACGCGGCTGCCGGCGCCCGTGCAGCCCACCGACGAAGGGTTCAAATGCTAAGATAGTTCATGTCAGACACTGAGAATGGGTGGTGGGGGCGGCACAGCGAAGTGCCGCACCCGCACCGCCCGTGACCAGCGCAGAGCGGTGGAAACCGCCGGCTGAGACTTTAGGTAGGGTGGAGCGTATGAGGCGTGCAAAGATAGTCGCAACTTTAGGTCCGAACCAGAACTCCTATGAAGAGATCCGCGAGCTCGTCGATGAAGGCGTCGATGTCGCCCGATTCAATCTGAGCCACGGAAAGCGAGAAGAGCACGAAGAGAAGTTCGCCTGGGTCCGGCAGGCCGCACTCGACACCGGCCGCCCCGTCGCCGTCCTGCTGGACCTCCAGGGTCCGAAGATCCGCGTGGGCACCTTCGCCAATGGGAAGGAAGAGCTCGTCGAAGGGGCCTCCTTCACCATCACCAGCCGTGACGTTCCCGGCACCGCGGAGCTCGTATCCACGACCCTGCCGACCCTGGCAGAGGACGTGTCCGTGGGAGACCCGCTGCTCATCGACGACGGGCGCCTGCGCCTGCGCGCCACCGAGGTGACCGCCACCGATGTGGTCACCGAAGTCGAGATCGGCGGAACCATCTCCAACCACAAGGGCATCAACCTGCCCGGAGTCCCGGTCTCCGTCCCCGCCCTGTCGGAGAAGGACGTCGACGATCTCAAGTGGGGGCTGCAGCTCGGCTTCGATTGGGTCGCCCTGTCCTTCGTCCGCAGCCCCGAGGACATGAACGATGTGCGCGCGGTCATGGACGAGGTCGGAATCACCGCTCCGGTCATCGCCAAGCTCGAGAAGCCGCAGGCGGTCGACCAGCTCGTCGAGATCATCGACGCCTTCGACGGAATCATGGTCGCCCGCGGCGACCTCGGTGTCGAACTGCCGCTCGAGCAGGTGCCGATCGTGCAGAAGCGGGCCGTCGAGATCGCCCGTCAACAGGCCAAGCCCGTCATCGTGGCCACACAGATGCTCGAGACGATGATCGACGCTCCGCGGCCCACCCGCGCCGAGGCCAGCGACTGCGCGAATGCCGTCCTCGACGGCGCGGATGCGCTCATGCTCTCCGGCGAGACCTCGGTGGGTGCGCACTGGGTCGAAGCGATTCGGACGATGAGCCGGATCATCGGCTCCACCGAGGAGCACGGTCTCGAGCGGATTCCGGCGCTGGGCACCGTCCCGCACACGAAGGGCGGAGCCGTCACTGCGGCGGCCGTGCAGATTGCTCAGCAGCTCGATATCGATCTTCTGTGCACTTTCTCGCAGACCGGCGATTCCGTGCGGCGCATGTCGCGTCTGCGCCCGGCCTGGCCGATCCTCGGCTTCACGCCCGACCCGCAGGTCCGTCACCAGTTGGCGCTGACCTGGGGAGTCCGGCCGTACCTCGTGAAGACCGTGCGTCACACCGACCAGATGGCACGGCAGGTCGACGCCGTTCTGCTCGCCGACGGCACCGCCCGCGAAGGCGATCAGAGCATCCTCGTGGCCGGTTCGCCTCCTGGGATCCCCGGCTCGACGAACGCTCTGCGCATCCACACCATCGGTGACGCCGCCAAGGGTGTGACGGCCGCATACCAGGACGCCTCGGACTCGGAAGAGGATCCGCTGGCCGGATATGGAGTCGTCGCCGAAGCGCCGATCACCCGTGAGGTGCCGATCGTGCGCGAGGGCCACTCACGACACTGACCGCACCCAGGCTCAAACGCCGGCGGCGCCTGCCCCACGACCGCGGGGCGGGCGCCGCCGGGGTCTCTGTGTCCGGGACCGAGCGTGGACCGATTCCAAACTGCGAGACAGCTCACAAGTGGCCAGGGAATTTTGCAAATTGCTCAACAGTTGTGCTCTCTGTTGCCCAATCCTCCCTGCGGATCTGCCAGGGGAGGACCCGCTAGGAGAGGAATTCAATGAGACTGCCCGCATGGAGCAAGTCCTTCGGAGTGCAGGTGACCATCGCACTCGTCGCCGGTGTCATCCTCGGGCTCATCGCCCGCTCATGGGGACCGGTCAGCGACACCGCTGACAACTGGCTCGGCCAGACCCTGGACACCATCGGCTCGTCGTATGTCACACTGCTCAAGGCCGCCGTCGTCCCATTGGTCATCACCGCGATCATCGCGAGCATCGGCAACCTGCGCAAGGTCACCAACGCCGCCAGGCTGGCGATGTCGACCCTGCTGTGGTTCGCCCTCACCGCTCTCATCGCCGTCGTCCTCGGACTCATCATCGGCATCGTCATGCAGCCCGGCGCCCACGCCGATGCCGCTTCGCTCAACGCCGGTGCACCCGACTCCCAGGGCAGCTGGCTGGGCTTCCTCACCGGACTGATCCCGGTGAACTTCCTCGGACTCGAGGTGGCCACCGCACCCGATGACTCCGGAGTCATGACCTCCGAGGTCAACTTCAACATCCTCCAGCTCATCATCGTCTCCGGTGCCATCGGCATCGCAGCGGTCAAGGTCGGCAAGGCCGCAGAGCCGTTCCTCCAGTTCACCGAGGCGGCCCTGGCCGTGGTCCAGAAGGTCGTCTGGTGGATCGTGCGCATCGCCCCGATCGGTACGCTCGGCCTCATCGGCAACGCAGTGAACTCCTACGGCTGGTCGACGATGGGCTCGCTGCTGTGGTTCGTCGTCGCCGTCTACATCGGTCTCGCGATCGTCTTCTTCATCGTCTATCCGGCCCTGGCTCGCGCCAACGGACTGTCGGTGCGCCAGTACTTCTCCGGAGTCTGGCCGGCCACTCAGATGGGCTTCGTCTCCCGGTCGTCGATCGGCACCATGCCCGTGACGCAGAAGGTCGCCACCGACAACTTCGGGGTGCCCCACTCCTACGCCGCCTTCGCCGTGCCCTTCGGTGCGACGACGAAGATGGACGGCTGCGCCGCGATCTATCCGGCCATCGCCGCCGTGTTCGTCGCACAGTTCTTCGGCATCGATCTCTCCCTCATCCAGTACCTGCTCATCATCTTCGTCGCCGTCATCGGCTCGGCCGCAACGGCCGGCACGACAGGTGCGACCGTGATGCTCACCCTGACCCTGTCGACCCTTGGTCTGCCCCTCGAAGGCGTCGGACTGCTGCTGGCCATCGAGCCGATCGTGGACATGGGCCGCACCGCGCTCAACGTCTCCGGTCAGGCACTCGTCCCGGCCATCGTTGCCAAGCGGCATGAGATCCTGGACGTCGAACGCTACGATGCCCCGCGCATCAACGGCTACGTTCCGACCGAGGAGGACGCAGATGTCGACGAGACCCGCACCGAGGACGTCCGCAGTCACAGTTGATCTTCTCCCAGCCGAGGGGGTGGCCGAGCACGATGTCCTGCACGTGACATCGCTGCTCGGCCGCCTCGTCGATGCAGGTGCCGCTCTCGGTTGGGTCTCAGCTCCGTCTGTCGAGGAGATCGCGGATCTCGTCGGCTGCCTGGCTGCGGGCACTGACAGCGGGGATTCCGCTGCCGCAATCGCTCGCACCGGAACCGAGATCACCGGCTTCGCGTACTGGAATCGGTACGCTCGCCCGACGTTCCGCCCCCATGTCGACATCGAAAAGGTGGCCGTCGCCCCGGACGCTCAAGGTCAGGGCGCGGGCAGGAAGCTGATGGAGGCGCTCATTCGGGCGGCACGTCATCACGGCACGGAAGTGGTCACTCTCGACCTGGGTGGGGACAATGCGGCCGCCATCGGTCTCTATGAATCCCTCGGCTTCATACGGACGACTCCCGGACTTCGTGGCGGTGGGGGAGAAGCGATACGACACGCTGCTGTACTCCCTCGACCTGCGCGCAGGCCAGTGATTTCGCTTGAACTGAACCCGCCACCATCTCTCTGAGGGCAAATCCAGGTCACCATCGGATACATTCCGCCGCACGAAATGTCCGATTGCGACCTGGATTCGGGAGTTGGAGCCGCCGTCACCCGGGGAAATGCAGAAGGCACTGTCGACATCACGTTCGACAGTGCCTTCGTCTGTACCGGATGCGGGACTCGAACCCGCACGTCTTTCGACAATGCATTTTGAGTGCACCGCGTCTACCGATTCCGCCAATCCGGCTCGTTACGAGCTGTCCTTTCAGGACCGCCTGTGCAACGGGAACGATTCTACTGCGCGCGCGGACCGATTGCACAATCGCCACCCGCCGAGGATGCCCTCCGGTGGCCACCGTCACCGCCCGTGGCCACCCTCACAGAATAAACTTCCGGGTCCGTTGGCCATGACGCTGAGCGCCTGGTCTAGACTGGTGCCGTGCTTTCAAACAGCGAAGAATCAACTTCAGATGAGTCCGTGCCGGTCCGCCGCGTAGTCGTGGCCGAAGACGAGGCCGTGATTCGTCTCGATATCGTAGAAATGCTCCGCGAAGTCGGCTATGACGTCGTCGGTGAAGCTGCGGACGGCGAATCCGCCATCCGCCTGGCGGAGGAGCTGCGCCCGGACATCGTCGTCATGGACATCAAGATGCCCATCCTCGACGGAATCTCCGCCGCCGAGCGCATCGCCAGGGCCCGCATCGCCCCCGTGGTGCTGCTCACTGCCTTCTCGCAGAAGGAGCTCGTCGAGCGGGCCCGCGATGCGGGTGCCATGGCCTATGTCGTCAAGCCGTTCACCTCGGCCGACCTCATCCCAGCCCTGGAGATCGCGCTCTCGCGTCATGCCGAGATCAGCTCGCTCGAGTCCGAGATCTCCGACCTCACCGAACGCTTCGAGACCCGCAAGCTCGTCGAGCGCGCCAAGAGCCTGCTGCAGACCTCCATGGGTCTGAGCGAGCCCGAAGCATTCCGCTGGATCCAGAAGACCTCGATGGACCGTCGCCTGACGATGCGCGAGGTCGCTGAGACCGTGCTCAAGCAGATCGGCACGAAGAAGTAATCACCTCCCGGACCGGTCACGGTCCGGATCCGGAACCCGAGAGGGCCGGCGAATCCCGAGATGGATTCGCCGGCCCTCTGCTTTCGCTGTGGACTTTCGCCGAGGAGGAGCCGTGCCTCAGCCCTTCGGCTCGGTCTTCAGGATCATATTCGTGATCCGCACGATCGAGAGCAGGCGCCCCGCCTCGTCGGTCATCTTCACCTCATGGGAGACGATCGTGCGTCCCTGGTGGAGCACCTCGGCGCGACCGGTCACCACGCCCTCTCGCGCGGCACGCAGGTGAGTGGCGTTGAGATCGACCCCGACGACGTTCTTACCGCCGGAGAGCAGATACGAATGCATCGAGGCCAGGGATTCGGCCAGAACGACGTGGCCGCCTCCGTGGAAGAGACCCATCGGCTGCCGGTTGCCGACGACCGGAGCTGTGGCCACGACATGATCGTGGGCGAGCTCGACGAACTCGATTCCCATCCTCTCGGCCAGCTCACCCCCTGACCCCGGCGAGCGAAGCTGCCCGAGCAGCGTGTCGATCTCCTCAGGGGAGGTGTGAGCGGTCAGGGACACGTCGGGACGCAACATCGGTTCTCCTTCAAGTCAGCTTCGAACGCTAGGCTATGCCATGTGAGTCACTCAAACGAATCCCTCCTGCTCATCGACGGACACTCCCTGGCGTACCGGGCCTTCCATGCGCTGCCCGTGGAGAACTTCTCCACCAGCACGGGGCAGACGACGAACGCCATCTACGGCTTCATCTCGATGCTCATCAACGTCCTCCGCGACGAACAGCCCAGCCACGTGGCCGTGGCCTTCGACCTCGGACGCCAGACGTTCCGCCTCGAGGAATACCCCGAGTACAAGGCCGGACGGGCGAAGACTCCGCCCGAGTTCCACCCGCAGATCGACCTCATCAAGGACATCGTCACGGCGATGGGCATCCGGGTGGTGACGAAGGAGGGGTTCGAGGCCGATGATGCTCTGGCGACGATGGCGAAGATGGGCACCGAGGCCGGCTCGTTCGTCGAGGTGATGAGCGGAGACAAGGATTCGTTCCAACTCGCCTCCGACCGGGTGACGATCCTCTACCCGAAACGCGGAGTCAGCGACCTCAACCGGATGACGCCGGCCGCGGTCGAGGAGAAGTACGGGGTGAGCCCCGCGAACTACCGGGGGCTGGCCGCACTCGTCGGTGAGAAGGCCGACAATCTGCCCGGCGTGCCCGGAGTCGGTGACAAGACCGCCGCGAAATGGCTCACCGCACACGGCGATCTGCCCGGGGTGTTAACCAATGCCGACAAGATCGGCGGCAAAGTCGGTGAGAAGCTGCGCGACCATATCAGCGAGGTGGAGCGGAACTACCGACTCAACCGCCTCCTCGACGACGTCGACTTGGGACTGGAGTTCGACGACCTGGCCTGGGGCGAAGGCGACCCCGCCGAGCTGTCGAGCCTGTTCGACCAACTTGAGTTCCAGGCCCTCGGCAAACGTCTGGCCGCGATCTTCCCCGAGGCCGGAGCCGAGTCCGAGCCGGCACCGACACGCGAGACGAACATCGAGACCGTCGACATCGACACTCTGCTGACGAAGATCGCCGACCACGATGTGCTGGGGCTTGATTCCGACGCCTCCTTCGAACTCGGCCACGGTCAGGCACGGACCCTGGCGGTCTCCGCCGAACCCGGCCAGGCCTGGGTCGTCGACCTCGCCGAGGCAGGGCAGAAGGCCGTCGGCGCGCTCGGTTCCGCCCTGGGCGGACATTCGCTCATCCTCCATAGCTCGAAGCTACAGATCAAAGCGTGGGAGTCGATGGGACTGTCCGTGACGGATGTCGCCGGGGACACGGCCCTGGCCGCCTACCTCCTCGTTCCCGATGCCCGGTCCTACGAACTCGGTCAGATCGCCGCCGACCGCGCCGGAATCGATCTCAGCGAACCCGAGGCCGATACAGGACAGCTGGCCCTCGACCTCGACTCCGATGCCGCGGCGACCACGCACGGCCAACGTGCCGCCGCCCTGCTCGAGGTCCACGAGGTGCTCGCGAAGGCCGTCGAGGACGCGAACATGACGCAGGTGTACCGCGAGATCGAACTGCCGCTGGTGCCCGTGCTCGCGCGCATGGAAGCGACCGGGATCGCCGTCGACAAGACCGGACTGTCGAACCTCATCGACGAATTCACGAAACAGGCCGAAGCCAGTGCGCAGGAGGCCTATGACGCGATCGGCCACGAGGTGAACCTCGGTTCTCCCAAACAGCTGCAGACCGTGCTCTTCGACGAACTCGATATGCCCAAGACCAAGCGGACGAAGACCGGCTATACGACCGATGCGGACGCCCTGGCCGAACTGTTCGTCAAGACCGAACACCCCTTCCTCCAGCACCTGCTGGCCTACCGGGATTCGACGAAGCTCAAGCAGACCGTCGTCGGTCTGCTCAAGACAGTTGCCGACGACGGCCGCATCCACACCACCTACCAGCAGACCGTGGCCGCCACCGGACGGCTCTCGTCCCTGGACCCGAACCTGCAGAACATTCCCGTGCGAACCGAATCAGGTCGGCGCATCCGAGAGATCTTCGTCGCCGATCCCGAGGTGGCTGAGGGGACTCTGCTCACCGCCGACTATTCGCAGATCGAAATGCGGATCATGGCGCATCTGTCCGGCGATGCCGCGCTCATCCAGGCGTTCAAGGACGGCGAGGATCTCCACTCCTATGTCGGCTCGAAGGTCTTCGGAGTCGGCATCGACGAGGTGGACTCGGAGATGCGTTCGAAGGTCAAGGCCATGTCCTACGGGTTGGTCTACGGTCTCTCCGCATACGGCCTCTCCCGGCAGCTGGCGATCGGCGTCGATGAAGCCAAGGGGCTGATGGATCAGTACTTCGAACGCTTCGGTGCGGTCAAGGACTACCTCGACGACATCGTCGAGCAGGCTCGCGCTAAGGGGTTCACGGAGACCATCATGGGCCGTCGTCGTTATCTGCCGGCGCTGCACAGCGACCGTCGGCAGCTGCGGGACATGGCCGAACGCGCCGCACTCAATGCTCCGATCCAGGGTTCGGCAGCCGACATCATGAAGATCGCCATGCTCAAGGTGGCCGCCCGTCTGGACGGTCTCCGCTCGCCGATGCTGCTGCAGGTCCATGACGAGATCATCGTCGACGTCCGTCCGGACGAGATCGATGAGGTGAAGACGATCGTCATGGAGGAAATGGGTTCGGCCTTCGAACTCGATGTGCCTCTGGACGTCAACGTCGGCACTGGCCGCTCCTGGCACGCAGCCGCCCACTGACCTCTGCCCGCTGACCTGCCGCTCTCGTTCAAGCGCTAGCGCAGAAAGCGGTCTCGCCAGCGCTCGTTCAAGCGTCCCCGCAGATTGCGCGACTTGTACCACACGACATCCGCGCTAGCGCTTGAACGAGAGTGCGTCGGCTGAGTTGCGCGGGGCGAGGACGGCTCGAATGGGGACGCCGGGTGCCGAAAGGCGGCACAGCGATAGCCGCAGGCGATTCGCGCCTCCTCGTTCAAGGGTCGGCTCAGAAGACGCTATCGTGCACGCTCGTTCCAGTGACAGCGCGCTTTTCGCGGCGCCTACCGATTGCAAAGTGCGATTGCGGTTGAACGAGAGCGCCAGCCGGTCCAATGCCAGGGTCCACAGGGGCGCGGTCGGGGGAGTTCAGCTGGGTCCGCTGACGGCGACCTCAGTCCTTGGTCAGGGTGGTGGAGAAGATCGCGGTACCGGGCATGAGCGCACCGCGCAGCGGCGACCAGCCGCCCCAAGCGGTCCGATTCTCCTCGGGCCATTCGGGTTCGGTCACCGAATCGATCGTGAAGCCGGCTTCGACGAGGAGACGGACCCAGTCGCTCATCGTCCGGTGGTGCTCGGCGTAGACCGGCTGACCGTCCGAGGACAGCTCGACGTACGGAGTGCGATCGAAGTACGAGTACTCAACCGTCAGACCGGCCTCACCCGGAACATCGGGGAACATCCACCGCATCGGGTGAGTCGTCGAGAAGACCCACTGTCCGCCGTTGCGCAGCACTCGGGCCACCTCGGCGAAGACGACCTCGGCGTCCTTGACGAAGGGCAGGGCACCGTAGGAGGAGAACGCGCGATCGAAGCTGTTCGATGCGAATGGCAGCTGTCGGGCATCGGCGAGGAGGAACGTCGGGGGAGTCGCCTCGGCGCTCAGGGGATGTTCGCGCTGCAGACGCGAGGCCTGCTCGAGCATTCCGGCGGAGACGTCGACGCCTGTGGTGATCGCGCCCTGCTCGGCCAGCCACCGGGAGCACTGACCGGCACCGCAGCCGACCTCGAGAACCTGCTTCCGGGCGACATCGCCGAGGAGGCGCACATCGGATTCGTGAATTCCTTCCGGACACCAGATGAAATCCGAAGCCCCGAGGAACGTGCCGTGTTCGGCGAGATACTCCTCGGCAGAGTTGTCCCAATAGCTGCGATTGGCCCGGACGGAAGCCTCTTCGTCGATCGGGAGATAGCCACCGCTGATGACCTCGGCTCCGTCAGTTCCTTCGCTCATGGTTCCTCCGTGGCCCCAGGTGGTGATGATTCGTCTCTTCGGCGTGCATTCACACCCGAAAAGGTGCTAGCATTGACAACCGTATGCGCCTGTGCATACAAGTCCAAATTCGCAATCGAGACCGGATTCGGTTCTTGCGGCAACTTACACGACCTGTCGCCAGGGTACCGGATCTGGACCAATATTCCATCGGAGTCCCTACCTATATGACCACCACCACGCCGGAATCGGTGCAGCCGAAGCAGGTCGCTGTCAACGACATCGGAACCGCTGAGGATTTCCTCGCCGCCGTCGATGAGACCATCAAGTACTTCAACGATGGCGACATCGTTGAGGGCGAAGTCGTCAAGGTCGACCGTGACGAAGTCCTCGTCGACATCGGATACAAGACGGAAGGCGTCATCCTCGCACGTGAGCTTTCCATCAAGCACGATGTCGATCCCGGCGAAGTCGTCGAGGTCGGGGACGAAATCGAAGCCCTCGTTCTTCAGAAGGAAGACAAAGAGGGTCGTCTCATGCTGTCGAAGAAGCGCGCTCAGTACGAGCGTGCCTGGGGCGACATCGAGAAGATCAAGGAAGACGACGGCGTTGTCACCGGCACCGTCATCGAGGTTGTCAAGGGCGGCCTGATCGTCGACATCGGACTGCGCGGCTTCCTGCCCGCGTCCCTCGTCGAGATGCGCCGCGTCCGCGACCTCGCCCCCTACATCGGCCAGCAGGTCGAAGCCAAGATCATCGAGCTCGACAAGAACCGCAACAACGTGGTCCTGTCGCGCCGTGCCTGGCTCGAGCAGACCCAGTCGGCCGTTCGTCACGACTTCCTACAGACCCTGCAGAAGGGCCAGGTCCGTCCTGGTGTCGTGTCCTCCATCGTCAACTTCGGTGCGTTCGTCGACCTCGGTGGTGTCGACGGACTCGTCCACGTCTCCGAACTGTCCTGGAAGCACATCGATCACCCGGGTGAGGTCGTCACCGTGGGCGACGAAGTCACCGTCGAGGTTCTCGACGTCGACATGGACCGTGAGCGCGTTTCGCTGTCGCTCAAGGCCACCCAGGAAGATCCTTGGCAGCACTTCGCTCGCACGCACGTCATCGGACAGATCGTGCCGGGCAAGGTCACCAAGCTCGTTCCGTTCGGTGCATTCGTGCGCGTCGAAGACGGCATCGAAGGCCTCGTCCACATCTCCGAGCTGGCCGTGCGCCACGTGGATCTGCCCGAGCAGGTCGTTTCGGTCGACGAGACCATCTACGTCAAGGTCATCGACATCGACCTCGAACGCCGCCGCATCTCGCTGTCGCTGAAGCAGGCGAACGAAGGCGTCGACCCCGAGGCCGAAGAGTTCCTCGACCCCGCTCTGTACGGCATGCCGCAGGAGTACGACGAGGACGGCAACTACAAGTACCCCGAGGGCTTCGATCCCGAGACCAACGAATGGGTCGAGGGCTACGAGGCCCAGCGCGAGACCTGGGAGCAGCAGTACGCCGCCGCTCAGGAACGCTGGGAAGAGCACAAGAAGCAGGTCGCCAAGGCCATCGCAGCGGATGCCGAGGCCTCCGCAGCCGATGCCGTCGGATCTGCCGAAGCCGCTCCGGCCACCGGATCGTTCTCCTCCGAAGAGGCGAACGACGAGGGCACCCTGGCCAGCGACGAAGCTCTCGCAGCCCTGCGTGAGAAGCTTGCAGGCAGCTGATAGCAGCCACCAGAAGGGCTCCCGGTCGGAAGGCCGGGAGCCCTTTCTGTATGCCCCCACGGCTCGGGTACGCCTGCGCCCGTGGCTGTGGTACACCCTCATCCTCTGTGTCGGCAGCCTGACCGTCTTCGGTTCCGTCGCTGCGGACCCCGGCGGCAGCGTCGTCGCTTCCAATGACGACACCTCACTGTTCATCTGGTGGCTCGGGCACGGCGCGCAGGTTCTCGCAGACATCCTCGGATTCGCACCGGGGGAAACCGGCGGCCTGCTGTACACGGAATCGATGAACGCCCTCGGCGGGGGAGTCAACGGAGCCTGGAACACCTCGCTCGCAGGGTTTGCGATCCTGCTCGCTCCCGTCACGTGGGTGGCCGGCCCCATCGTGAGCTACAACCTCCTCATCCTCGTCTTCCCGGTGCTCGGCAGCCTGGCCGCAGCCGTACTCTTCCGCCGCTTCCTCGATCGTCTGCCCGCTTTCATCGCCGCGTCCGGGGTCGGCTTCTCCAGCTATGTCGTCGCCCAGCTCGGCGGCCACCCGAACCTCGCCTATATCGTCACCCCGCCCCTGACCGCGTGGGCGATCCTCGCTCTCCTCGACCTCGGCCGCGCGATACAGGCGGATCCCGGCCGTTCTCTGCTGCGCAGCCGTCGCCTGTGGCTGCTCGGAGGAGGCTTCGGGCTCCTCCTCGGCTTCCAGTTCTACGTCTCCACCGAAGTTCTGGCCGGAACTTTCCTCGCCGCACTCTGCTTCCTGGCCAGCCTCGCCGTCTTCGGACGCCGCCTCTACCGCGCCCGGTCATGGGTCGCCCTCGGTCTCGGTTCCGCAGTCGCCGGCTGCATCGCCATGCTGTGTGCGATCCCGCTGCTGGTGACCATGTCCGGACCGAACGCCCCACAGGGCGCCATTCGCCCACACGGAGTATGGAACACCGACCTGCTCGACCCGATCCTCCCCGCAGCCCCGGCCTGGCTGAGTTCCGGAGTGTCCCCTCTGCCCCGGATCATGGAGATCGATCCCGCTGAACTCGGCGCCTACGTCGGCGCGCCAGCTCTGGCGGCGGCTGTGCTCATCGTTCTCGGCCTCGCCCACCGGTCCACACACGCGGTTCCGGTGCGCATCGCTGCGAGCACCGGCATCCTCGTCGGCCTGCTGGCACTCGGCTCACCGATCCTCCTCGGCGGCCGAATCGCCCTCGCGACCGGTCCGTTCGCGCTCATCGAAGCCATCCCCGTACTCAACAACATCCTGCCCATGCGGCTCGTCCTCCACTCGACGATCGCGCTCTTCGCCGTGCTCGGAATCGGCCTCCAGTGGGCCCTGAGCCACCGGAAGCTGCTTCGCGCCCGCGCCCTCCTCATCCTGCTCGTCCTCGCCGCCGTTGCCATCCTCCCCGCTCCGCAGACCGCCCATGAGGTGACAGTTCCAGACTTCTACGAGCACTCCATCGCCGAGGTGATCCCCGCCGGATCCGTCGTCAAGACCTTCCCCCGCCCCCTCGCATGGGCCGAGCCCCACGCCGACGAAGCCATGGTGTGGCAGTCGGTGAGCGGATTCCGCTACCGCGAGACCGGCGGTTACTTCATCGGTTCGAGTCCGGAATCGCCGGTGACCTATTCCGCCCCCGAGGATGCCCTCGACGAACTCCTGCACGGCTCCGTCTTCGACGGTGAGCCCATTCCGCGCGCGGACAGCCCGGAAGTCGCCTCGGCGATCGCCGAACTGAGGGAGACCGGGGTCGACTTCATCGTTCTCGTCCCCGAAGCTCCGCTCTTGCCGGGAGGCGACGGAGACTATGCGGAATTCCTCGATGCCGCAGTCGGAGATCCGATCTTCGCCGAGGAGGGAGTGCGGGTGTACCGACTGGATCAGTAAGATGATCCCATGCTGCGAATCGGTCTCACCGGCGGAATCGGCGCCGGAAAGTCAACGGTGTCCGCAATGCTCGTCGAACACGGGGCAGTGCTCGTCGACGCCGACAGGATCGCCCGCGAAGTCGTCGAACCCGGACAGCCGCTGCTCGAGAAACTGGCCGAGGCCTTCGGGCCGCAGGTGCTGCACTCCGACGGTTCGCTCGACCGGCAGGCACTGGCCGCGGCAGCCTTCGTCGACTCCGACCACACAGCGCGGCTCAACAGCCTGATGCATCCGGCGATCCGCGACCGCACCGCCGAACACTTCGCCAGACACGCCGCCGCCGAGATCGTCGTCCACGACGTTCCGCTGCTCGTCGAGAACGACATGACACCGGCCTACCACCTCAATCTCCTCGTCGACGTGCCCGCCGAGGTGCGCCTTCAGCGGCTCATGGACTCCCGCGGAATGGGCCGCGACGACGCCGCCGCACGGATCTCCCGCCAAGCCGATGACGACACCCGGCGAGCAGCCTGCGATGTCACCATCGACAACTCCGGTCCCGTCGACGAGACGAAGGCCGCGGTCGCCCGGCTCATCGAATCCCGGATCCGCCCCTTCGCCGCCAATCTCGCGTCCGGGCAGTGGGCACCGAGGGCAGCCCTCGAACTCGTCGATCCCGCGGATGCCGACTGGATTGGTGACGCGCAGAGAGCGATCAGGAAGCTGCGACACGGCACGGGCGAGAAGTTCGCCATCGAACATATCGGCTCCACCTCTGTGCCGGGACTGCCAGCCAAGGACGTCATCGATCTGCAGCTCCTCGTCCCCGATCTCACCGCCGCCAGGGAGCTGGCACCCCGACTGGCCGAACTCGGTTATCCGGGAGCCGAGATGAGCGACCACCTCGGCGAAGAGTCGACCGAAGGGAAATGGTTCCACGCGAACACCGACCCTGGTCGGGCCGTCAATCTGCATGTGCGCACTGCGGACTCCGTCGGTGCCCGCTTCGCCCGCGCATTCCGGGACCTGCTCATCCAGGACGCGGGGGAGAGAGACCGCTACCTCGAGTTGAAGAGAGACCGTGTGGCCGAAGCCAAGGCTGCGGGCGGGACGAACGGGCAGATGATCAGAGCATATGCGGAATCGAAGGAACCGTACTTCCTGCAGATGCGCCGCCGACTGGTGCCCGACAGCTTCAACTGACACGGTGACACATGTCGGCAGGCACTTCGCCGAGGCTGTCGGTCCGACTCCGATCTGCCCAATGTCAGGGGCGAGGGCTAGGGTTGGACTATGAGCTCAGAACGCCCCCTGCCAGCGATCGGCCACCGTCCCGACGTCACCCGCGAAGTGGCACCCTTCGAGGTCGTGTCCGAGTACTCTCCCTCCGGTGACCAGCCCACGGCGATCCGAGAGATCTCCGACCGGCTCGACGCAGGAGAGCGGGACATCGTCCTCCTCGGTGCCACCGGCACAGGCAAGTCGGCGACGACTGCATGGCTCATCGAGCAGGTGCAGAGACCGACCCTGATCATGGCGCCGAACAAGACTCTCGCCGCGCAGCTGGCCAACGAATTCCGACAGCTGCTGCCCAACAACGCGGTCGAGTACTTCGTCTCCTACTACGACTACTACCAGCCGGAAGCGTATGTGCCGCAGACGGACACGTTCATCGAGAAGGACTCCTCGATCAACGACGAAGTCGAACGTCTCCGGCACTCGGCCACGAACTCGCTGCTGACCAGACGCGACGTCGTCGTGGTCTCGACGGTGTCGTGCATCTACGGTCTCGGCACACCCGAGGAGTACGTCGACCGGATGGTCACCCTTCACAAGGGCGACGAATGCGATCGGGACGAACTGCTCAAACGCTTCGTGTCGATGCAGTACGCCCGCAATGATATGGCCTTCACCCGCGGGACCTTCCGTGTGCGCGGAGACACCGTCGAGATCATCCCGCAGTACGAGGAGCTCGCGCTGCGCATCGAGTTCTTCGGCGACGAGATCGAATCGCTGCAGACCCTCCACCCCCTGACGGGTGAGATCGTGCGCGACGAGGACACCATCCACGTGTTCCCGGCCAGCCACTACGTCGCCGGTGAGAACCGGATGGCGAAGGCCATCAGCGGGATCGAGGAGGAGCTGCAGAAGCAGCTGAGCGATTTCGAATCTCAGAACAAGCTGCTCGAAGCACAGCGGCTGAAGATGCGCACGACCTATGACCTCGAGATGATGGAATCGATGGGCTTCACCTCCGGCATCGAGAACTACTCCCGGCATATCGACGGTCGTGCACCCGGCTCGGCACCGAACTGCCTGCTCGACTACTTCCCCGAGGACTTCCTGCTCGTCATCGACGAATCCCATGTCACGGTTCCGCAGATCGGCGGAATGTACGAAGGCGATATGTCGCGCAAGCGCACCCTCGTCGAGCACGGTTTCCGTCTGCCCAGTGCCATGGACAACCGGCCGCTGAAGTTCGACGAGTTCCGGGAGCGCGTGGGACAGAGCGTGTACCTGTCGGCCACACCCGGCAACTTCGAACTCGGCAACGCCAACGGATACGTCCAGCAGATCATCCGCCCCACCGGACTCGTCGACCCCGAGATCAAGGTCAAGCCGACGAAGGGGCAGATCGACGACCTGCTCGACGAGATCAAGACCCGTGTCGACGCGAATGAGCGTGTGCTCGTGACGACCCTGACGAAGAAGATGGCCGAAGATCTCACCGACTATCTGCTCGAACACGATATCCGCGTCCAGTACCTTCACTCCGACGTCGACACTCTGCGACGTGTGGAGCTGCTCACAGAGCTGCGCGCGGGCGAATTCGATGTGCTGGTCGGCATCAACCTCCTGCGTGAGGGCCTCGACCTTCCCGAGGTCTCCCTCGTGGCGATCCTCGATGCCGACAAGGAAGGCTTCCTCCGGTCGTCGACATCGCTCATCCAGACGATCGGTCGTGCCGCACGTAACCTCAACGGCCAGGTGCACATGTACGCCGATACGATCACGGATTCGATGCGCACCGCCATCGACGAGACCGACCGCAGGCGCGCCATCCAGATCGCCTACAACGAAGAGCACGGAATCGATCCGGCCCCGCTGGTCAAGCGGATCGCAGACATCACCGAACGACTGCAGCGTGAGGACGAGGACACGCGAGAGCTGCTCACCGAGTTCGACTACGGCAAGGGCAAACGCGGCTACAACTCGACCCTGACCGACGAACAGAGGGAAGCCGCCGGCAAGCCCGGTTCGCTGCGCCCGCCGGCGGCTGATCTCACAGAACTCATCGAATCACTGACCTCGCAGATGCATTCGGCCGCCGCGGAGCTGCAGTTCGAGCTCGCCGCACGACTGCGCGATGAGCTCTCCGACCTCAAACAGGAGCTGCGCCAGATGAAGGAGGCCGGGCACGCCTGATCCGCACCGGTGACGCGCGAGTGATGCTCGCGTGTTTATACTGGTGTGCTGGCGAAAGGGAGTATCCCGTCCATCCGCGGTCGTCACCACGACCCCACCAGGGGTCCGGACGCGGAGCGCACGCAGATTCACCGCGTGGGAGAGACTTTCGACCTGGATACATCCTGTTCACCACGAAAGGCATCCATGGATATCCTGTCCTCCACGCTTGCAGCCGGCGGCAACGCAGCTGCTGCGAGCGAATCTCCGATTCCCGTCTGGTTCATGATCACCTCGGGAATCATCGTCGTTGCGATCCTCGTCTTCGACCTCCTGCTGGTCGTCAAGCGACCACATACCCCGTCGATGCGGGAAGCGAGCATCTGGGTCGCCTTCTACGTCGCCCTGGCGCTGGTCTTCGCCGGCGCGCTCTTCGCCATCGGCGATGCCCAGCACGGCAGCGAGTTCCTCACCGGTTGGCTGCTCGAGTACTCCTTGAGCATCGACAACCTGTTCGTCTTCATCATCATCATGGGCAGCTTCTCGGTACCGCGGAAGTACCAGCAGGAAGTGCTCATGGTCGGCATCATCATCGCCATCATCTTCCGCGGCATCTTCATCCTCGCCGGTGCGGCGATCATCAGCGCCTTCGTCGAAGTCTTCTTCATCTTCGGCATCTTCCTCCTCATCGTCGCCTACCGGCAGGCCTTCAGCTCCGAAGACGAGGGCGACGGCGAGAACGGTCTCATCCGGTTCCTGCGCAAGCGGATCAACGTCGTCGACGAATACCACGGCAACAAGCTTCGGGTGACCCTCGACGACAACAAGAAGTACTGGACCCCGATGTTCATCGTGTTCATCGCCATCGGCTCGACCGATGTGATGTTCGCGCTCGACTCGATTCCCGCGATCTTCGGCGTCACTCAGAATGCGTTCCTCGTGTTCACCGCGAACGTGTTCGCCCTCATGGGACTGCGTCAGCTGTACTTCCTGCTCGGGGGACTCGTCGACAAGCTCGTCTACCTCCACTACGGAATCGCCGCGATCCTCGGCTTCATCGGCGTCAAGCTCATCATCCACGCTCTGCATTCGAGCGATTGGGAGTTCCTCTCGTGGGGTCACTCGATCCCCGAGGTGCCGACATGGCTGTCCCTGACCGTCATCGTCCTCGCCATGGCGGTGGCCACCGTCGCCTCACTCGCGAAGATGAAGAAGGACGGCATCTCCTTCAAGGACGTCAGCTCGAACGAATCCGAAGAGGCCTGAGCCGATCGGACCCGGTCGCGCCGGCACCGCCTCGGTGTCGGCTCAGAACGAGCGGGGTCCGTCTCGATCTCTCGAGACGGACCCCGCTGGCGTCTTCCCGGTCAGGGCAGAACCGGACCGGCAGTGCGGCCCTCAGCCCTGGGCGAAGGGGCCGAACACGGGAGTCCATTCGCGGATGTCCGTCGACTCGATGACACCGAGCGAGGCATAGGGATCGGCGGCGAGGTGGCCTTCGACCTCCGCACGGTCGGCGGCGTTGAGGATCAGCAGCCCTCCAGGCTGCGGATCGTTGTTCAAGGGGCCGGAGGCGAGGATCGTCCCGGCCTCATTCAGCTCCGCCTGCCAGCGGCGATGCGCGGGGCGGTGCTCCATCCGCGTATTCGTATCGGGACCATAGTGGTAGGTGACGGCGAAGACCGGCATATGTGACTCCTCGGTGTCGAGCAATAGGATGGAATCAGTCTAATCGGAAAGGTCTGTGCATCAGCGTGGCCAGATTGCAGGAGATCCCAGCGGAATTCGCTGACGACGACACGATCTATGAGTCCTTCGGCGAATACTGCCGAGAGATCGGTGTCGAGCCTTACCCGGCTCAGGACGAGGCGTTCCTCACGATCCTGGCCGGAGACAATACGATCATGGCGACCCCGACCGGATCGGGGAAGTCACTCGTCGCTCTGTTCGCTCTCTACCAGTCCTTCACCCGCGGGATCCGGTCGTACTACACGGCCCCGCTCAAGGCCCTGGTGAGCGAGAAGTTCTTCTCCCTCATCGACGCCTTCGGCGCCGAGAACGTCGGGATGATCACCGGCGACTCCACCGTCAACCCGGAGGCGCCCGTCATCTGCGCCACGGCGGAGATCCTGGCCAATCAGGCGCTGCGCGAAGGCGGAATGCTCGACGCCGGAATGGTCGTCATGGACGAATTCCACTACGTCGCAGACCCCTCCCGCGGATGGGCCTGGCAGGTGCCCCTCCTCGAGATGCCGCAGACCCAGTTCGTCCTCATGTCCGCCACCTTGGGCGACACCACCGACATCCGACGGACGATGACGGAGACGACCGGACGCGACTCCTCCGTGGTCACCTCGGCGACCAGGCCGGTCCCGCTCGACTACGAATATTCGACGGAGACGCTCTCGGACACTCTCCGCGGCCTCGTCCGCAACGACAAAGCCCCGGTCTACGTCGTCTCCTACTCTCAGAACGGTGCCATCGACCTCGCCACCAACCTGCTCTCGGTGGATCTCGCCTCCAAGGAACAGAAGGCCGCGATCGCCGCAGCCATCAAGGGCTTCACCTTCGGCAAGGGATTCGGGACCAGCCTGCGCAAACTGCTGCTGCACGGCGTCGGCGTCCACCACGCCGGTATGCTGCCGAAGTACCGCCGTCTCATCGAACAGCTCGCGCTGAAGGGACTGCTGCTCGTCATCTCCGGCACCGACACCCTCGGCGTGGGCATCAATGTGCCCATCCGCTCCGTGCTGCTGACCGGACTGACGAAGTTCGACGGGCGGAAGATGCGCAGACTCAGCGTCCGCGAATTCCAACAGCTCGCCGGACGTGCCGGCCGTGCCGGATTCGACACCCGTGGCTACGTCATCGCCCAAGCCCCCGAACACGTCATCGACAACCTCAGGGCAGAAGCCAAAGCGGCCAACGATGACAAGAAGAAAAAGAAGAAGGTCAAGAAGAAGGCCGCTCCGGTCGGCTTCGTGGGCTGGTCCGAAGAGACCTTCGCAAAACTCATCGAAGGCGAATCCGAGACCCTGCGGCCGCGGATGAAGATCGACCATTCGACGATCCTCAACCTCGTCGCCCGCCCCGGCTCCGATGTGTCGACGATCAGCGACTTCATCGACAAGACACATGAGACCAGGGAACGCCGGCTCGACCTCAAACTCACCGCGATCAGCATCGGGCGCTCCCTCATCGACGCCGGACTCATCGAGGTCCGCGGCAGCGAACTCATCGCCACCCAGGACCTCGGCCCCCAGTTCGCGCTCAACCAGCCCCTGGCTCCCTTCGTGCTCGCCGCACTGGAGCTTCTCGACGAGAACGACGACACCTACGCCCTCGATGTCGTATCCATCGTCGAGGCGACCACCTCGGTGCCGTTCCAGATACTGAAGGGCCAACTCGACCGGATCAAGGGAGAGACCCTGGCCGAGCTCAAGGCAGAAGGCGTCGAATACGCCGAACGCATGGCGATCCTCGACGAGATCGAAAGCCCCGCACCCCTGGCCGAGATGCTCGACCCGGCCTTCGACCACTTCGTCGAGACCCATCCCTGGCTCCACCGAGGCGGCTTCGAACCCAAATCCGTCGTCCGCGACATGATCGAGCAGGCCATGGGCTTCACCCAGTTCGTCGGCTACTACAGTCTGGCCCGGGCCGAGGGCAGCCTGCTGCGCTACCTCACCGACGCCTACCGTGCACTGCTCCACAACGTTCCCGCCGAGAACCGGACCGAGGAGCTCGAGACCATCATCGAATGGTGTGGTGAGACCATTGCCCGGACGGATTCGTCGCTGCTCGACGAATGGCGCACCCTGCAGGGACTCGACCCCACCGAAGCCTCCGACGAGCTGCCGGCACTCGACCGCCGCTTCTCCGAAAACACGAAGGTGTTCACCGCGGAGATCCGCAATGCCCTGTTCCACCGAGTGCTGCTGGCCGAACGTGCGAACTATACGGAGCTCGGCCGCCTCGACGCCGAATCCGGATTCGACTCCCGTGCCTGGGAGGACGTGATCGAGGACTTCTACGACGAATACGGAGAGCTCATCGTCGACCAGAAGGCCCGCAGTCGGGAATATATCGACATCAGCCCCGGTTCAGACACATGGAGCGTCCGACAGATCCTCGCCGATCCCGATGACAACCGGGACTGGGCCATCGACGCCGAGGTGGACGTGGCCGCCAGCGACGAATCCGGAGATATCGTGCTCCGCATCCTCTCCGTCGGAGAGATCGGCAGATGAGCCGGAAACCGCTGCGAATACAGCAATGTCAGTGCCGAGTAATACAGTGGTCAGGTGATGAAAACCAATAACGGTGAGCAAGTGACAGGCGTCTCCCATCTCGACACCCTGTGGGTCAAGGGAGCGCGGGCACACAATCTCAAGAACGTCGAGATCGCGTTGCCGCGTGACTCGATGGTCGTGTTCACCGGCTTGTCCGGTTCCGGCAAATCCTCGCTGGCCTTCGACACGATCTTCGCCGAAGGGCAGCGACGCTATGTCGAATCCCTATCCTCCTATGCCCGGATGTTCCTCGGGCAGATGGACAAACCCGACGTCGACTTCATCGAAGGGTTGTCTCCGGCGGTGTCTATCGACCAGAAGTCGACGTCGCGCAACCCGCGTTCGACCGTCGGCACGATCACCGAGGTCTATGACTTCCTCCGCCTGCTGTGGGCGCGGATCGGCATCCCGCACTGCCCCGTCTGCGGTGAGGTCATCACGAAGCAGACCCCGCAGCAGATCGTCGACCAGCTGCTCGAACTCGAGGAGCGGACGAAGTTCCTCGTCCTCGCTCCCGTCGTCCGGTCCCGCAAGGGCGAATTCGTCGACCTCTTCGCCGACCTGCAGTCCAAGGGCTTCTCCAGGGCCATCGTCGACGGCGAGCAGATCAGCCTGAGCGAACCGCCGACCTTGGAGAAGCAGTACAAGCACACGATCTCCGTTGTCGTCGACCGCCTCGTCGCCAAATCGGGAATGCGCCCGCGGCTGACCGACTCCGTCGAGACCGCTCTGGGGCTCGCCGACGGACGCATCGACATCGAACTCGTGGACGAAGGCACGACCCGCACTTTCTCCGAGCACATGTCGTGCCCGAACGAGCACCCGCTGACGATAGACGAGATCGAACCGCGCTCGTTCTCCTTCAACTCGCCCTTCGGCGCCTGCCCCACCTGCGACGGCATCGGCACGCGCCTGCAGGTCGACGAAGATCTCGTCGTCCCCGACGAGGATCTCAGCCTCGGCTCCGGGGCCATCGCCCCCTGGTCGGGAGGCAAACAGGTCTCGAAGTACTTCAACCGTCTGCTCAAGGGGCTCGGCGACGAACTCGGCTTCGATATGAAGACGCCGTGGAAGAAGCTGCCGAAGTCCGCGAAGACCGCGATTCTGACGGGCAAGGACTACAAGGTCCACGTCAAGTACAAGAACCGCTTCGGGCGTGAACGCACGTACTCGACGGGCTTCGAAGGCGTCTACCAATACATTCAGCGCAAGCACGAGGAAACAGAATCCGAGTGGTCGCGGGAACGCTATGAGTCCTATATGCGCGAGATCCCGTGTGCCAGCTGTGACGGTACGCGCCTCAAACCGGAGATCCTCGCCGTCAAGGTCGGGGACAGGTCCATCGCCGAGGTCTCCGAACTCGCCCTCGACGAAGCGGCTTCCTTCCTCGGCTCCCTGGAGCTGAGCTCCCGCGATGCCGCCGTGGCGGCACAGGTGATGAAGGAGATCAACGCCCGACTCGGATTCCTCCTCGACGTCGGCCTCGACTACCTCAGCCTCAACCGGGCAGCCGGTACGCTCTCCGGCGGTGAGGCCCAGCGCATCCGCCTGGCCACGCAGATCGGCTCCGGCCTCGTCGGCGTCCTCTACGTCCTCGACGAGCCCTCGATCGGACTGCACCAGCGAGACAACCGCCGACTCATCGAAACACTCAACAAGCTCAAGGATCTCGGCAACACCCTCATCGTCGTCGAACACGATGAGGACACCATCGAATCCGCCGACTGGATCGTCGATGTCGGACCCGGCGCCGGCGAGCACGGGGGAGAGGTCGTCTATTCCGGTCCCGTCACCGGCCTCAAGGATGCCGAAGGATCGATCACGGGCGACTACCTCTCCGGCCGACGAGCGATCCCGATCCCGCCGACCCGCCGCCCCGTCGACAAGGACCGGATGGTCACCGTCGAGAAGGCCGTGGAGAACAACCTGCGCGACGTCACGGTGTCCTTCCCCCTCGGTGTGCTCACCGCCGTCACCGGCGTGTCCGGTTCGGGCAAATCGACTCTGGTCAACGAGATCCTCTACACACAGATGGCCAACGTCCTCAACGGCGCCTCCCGGGTGCCGGGACGGCACAAACGCGTGACCGGCCTGGACAATCTCGACAAGGTCGTCCATGTCGACCAGTCTCCGATCGGTCGCACCCCGCGGTCGAATCCCGCGACCTACACCGGCGTCTTCGACCATGTGCGCCGGCTGTTCGCCGAAACCGAATCGGCGAAAGTCCGCGGCTATCTGCCCGGTCGATTCTCCTTCAACGTCAAGGGCGGACGCTGCGAGAACTGCAGCGGCGACGGCACGATCAAGATCGAGATGAACTTCCTACCCGATGTCTACGTCCCCTGTGAGGTCTGCCAGGGAGCCCGGTACAACCGGGAGACTCTGGAGGTCACGTTCAAGGGCAAGAACATCGCCGAGGTCCTCGACATGCCCATCGAGGAGGCCAACGACTTCTTCGCCGCGATTCCCGCGATCTCGCGACACCTCAAGACCCTCGTCGAGGTAGGGCTCGGCTATGTCCGACTCGGCCAACCGGCCACGACTCTCTCCGGCGGTGAGGCACAGCGTGTCAAGCTGGCCGCCGAACTGCAGAAGCGCTCCCGCGGTCGCACCGTCTACGTGCTCGACGAACCGACGACCGGTCTGCACTTCGAGGACATCTCGAAGCTGCTCATGGTCCTCCAGGGACTCGTCGACAAAGGCAATACGGTCATCGTCATCGAACACAACCTCGATGTCATCGGCAATGCCGATCACATCATCGACCTCGGACCCGAGGGCGGCCGCGGCGGTGGGCAGATCATCGCGCAGGGCACACCCGAGGAAGTCGCCGAGGTGGCCGAATCGCACACCGGACGGTTCCTCAAACCGATGCTCAAGTCCTGATCCGAATGCCTGATCCATCCACCTACCGTCCGGCCACCGGGTCGATCCCCACATCGGCCGGGGTCTACAAATTCCGTGACCCCGACCGGCGGGTGATCTATGTCGGAAAGGCGAAGAACCTCCGCAATCGACTCAACTCGTACTTCGCCAACCCTGCCCAGCTGCACCCGCGCACCTCGACGATGGTCCACACCGCGAACTCGGTGGAATGGACCGTCGTCGACACCGAGGTCGAAGCGCTGCAGCTCGAATGGACGTGGATCAATGAGTTCAACCCGCGGTTCAACGTCATGTTCCGCGACGACAAGTCCTACCCCTACCTCGCGATCACGATGAATGACGAGGTGCCTCGGGCCTTCATCACCCGGGGAAAACGACGCAAGGGCGTGAAGTACTTCGGGCCCTTCGCTCAGGTGTGGGCGATCAAGGACACCCTCGACCTGCTGCTCAAGGCCTTCCCGATGCGCACCTGCACAGCAGGGGTCTACCGGCGGGCCGAACGCAGCGGCAGGCCCTGCCTGCTCGGCTATATCGACAAATGCGCTGCTCCCTGCGTCGGTCAGATCAGCAAGGACGATCACAAGGAGTTGGCCCGCAGCATCTCCGACTTCATGTCCGGAAACACCGGCCGGTTCATCAGCCACCGGCAGAAGGAGATGGCCAAAGCTGCGGCCGAACTCGACTACGAACGCGCGGCCGGTCTGCGCGACGAGATCTCCGCCCTGCAGAAGGTCCTCGACAAATCCGCCGTCGTCCTGTCGGTGAGCGCCGACTGCGATATCTTCGCCCTCGTCACCGAGGAGCTCGAAGCCTCCGTCCAGGTCTTCCACGTGCGCCAGGGTCGTATCCGCGGCCAACGCGGCTGGATCATCGAACGCTCCGATGATCACACTCCCGCGGAACTGACCACCGACTACCTGCGACAGGCATACTCCGGGCTCGATGCCGATGCCATTCCGAAGGAGATCCTCGTCGACACACTGCCGGCGGATCTGGAATCCCTGGAGGCCTGGCTGAGCGAGCAGCGCGGTTCGCGGGTGACCGTGCGGGTACCCGAGCGCGGGGAGAAGAAGGCGGCACTGGAGACCGTGGGGAAGAACGCGAAGGAAGCGCTCATCCAGCACAAGCTCAAACGCTCGTCCGACCTGACGACCCGCAGCCAGGCTCTCAAGGAGATCCAGGAGCACCTCGACCTGCCGGAAGCACCGCTGCGCATCGAATGCATCGACATCTCCCATACCCAGGGATCGAACGTCGTCGCCTCCCTCGTCGTGTTCGAAGACGGAATGGCGAAGAAGCGCGACTACCGACACTTCGCCATCCACGGTGAAGCCGCGGCCGACGACACGGCTTCGATGTACGACGTCGTCTCCCGTCGCTTCAGCCGCTACCTCGAACAGATGACCTCCGAGGAGCCGGATGAGCGCTTCGGCTATCGACCCAGCCTCCTCGTCGTCGACGGTGCCGGCCCGCAGGTTGCGGCAGCGACGCGGGCACTGACGGATCTCGGCATCGTCGACATCTCCGTCGTCGGTCTGGCCAAACGGCTCGAAGAGATCTGGATTCCGGACGATCCGTTCCCGGTCATCCTCCCACGCAACTCCGAAGGGCTCTTCCTCATGCAGCGCCTGCGCGATGAGGCCCACCGCTTCGCCATCACCTATCACCGGTCGAAACGAGCGAAGGCGATGACGAGTTCCGTGCTCGACGATATTCCGGGTCTCGGAGAGTCGAAACGCACCGCTCTGCTGCGCCATTTCGGATCCGTGAAGAAGGTCCGTGCTGCCACCGCAGAGGAGATCTGCGAGGTCAAGGGAATCGGTCCCTCCCTCGCCGAGAAGATCGTCACGGCCCTGGCCGACTGAGCTCTGCGATTCTGCCCTAGAGTAGTGCCGAGAGGTACAGTGCCCACCGACCGATCGGGCACTGACAGAGGAGGACGAGTGAGCGTGCAGGCCGAATCGAACGGATCCGACCACCCCATCGAGGTTGTGCTCGTCACCGGAATGTCCGGAGCGGGCCGGACCACCGTGGCCAATGTGCTCGAAGACATGGACTGGTATGTCGTCGACAACCTGCCGCCGCAGATGATGCGTCCGCTCGTCGAACTCGTCGCCCGTGCCGACGGTGCCCTGCCGAAGATCGCCATCGTCATCGACGCCAAAGGGCGCACCAAATACACCGAACTGCAGGAGACGATCAGCGATTTCGTCGATCAGGGTCTGTCCCTGCGCATCGTCTTCCTCGACGCCTCCGACGAAGTCCTCGTCCGACGTTTCGAATCGACCAGGCGGCCCCACCCTCTGCAGGGGGAGGGGACCCTGCTCGACGGCATCGAAGCCGAACGTGCCGAGCTCGAGTCCCTCAAACACCGCGCCGATATCATCGTCGGCACCTCCGACCTCAACGTGCACCAGCTCTCCGCGGAGGTGCGCAAACGCTTCAGCGACGACGACACCCCGCCGCTGCGTCTGACGGTGATGAGCTTCGGATTCAAATACGGCCTGCCCAAGGACGCCGACCACGTCGCCGACGTCCGCTTCCTGCCGAATCCGTACTGGATTCCCCATCTGCGCGGACACAACGGACTCGACTCCGATGTCGCAGCCTACGTCCTCGAGCAGAACGGCGCCGAGGAATTCATCGAACGCTATGCCGCAACCCTGTCCACCGTCGCCGAGGGATATCTGCACGAGGGCCGCGGCTACGCGATGATCGGTATCGGCTGCACGGGCGGCAAACACCGTTCCGTGGCGATCAGCGAAAGGGTCGGACGACTGCTGTCGGCCCAGACCGGGATCCCAGTGGCTGTGCGTCACCGCGATCTGGGAAGAGAATGACATGGAGACCGAAGATCTGCCCGTCATCTCCACGGGCGCACAGAAGGACGGTCCCAACATCGTCTCGTTCGGCGGAGGCCACGGACTCTACGCTGCGCTGAGGGCCTTCCGTCTGCTCACCGAAGACCTCACCGCGGTCGTCACAGTCGCCGACGACGGCGGCTCATCCGGACGACTGCGCGACGAACTCGGCGGACTGCCTCCCGGCGATCTGCGGATGGCTCTGGCCGCACTCTGCGACGACGGCACGTGGGGGCAGACCTGGCGTGATGTCATCCAGCACCGCTTCGAATCGACAGGTGAGCTGCACGGTCACGCGGTGGGCAACCTGCTCATCGCAGCACTGTGGCAGATCCACGGCGACCATGTGGCCGGCCTTGACTGGATGGCCCGGCTGCTGCGCGCTCACGGTCGCGTGCTGCCGATGTCCTCGGTGCCGCTGACGATCGAAGCCGATGTGAAGTTCCCCGGCTCCTTCCAGGTCGTGCGCGGACAGTCCGTGCTCGCCTCCACGATCGGCCACGTCGAGACCGTGCGCCTCGACCCGGCGGCTCCACCGGCCCGCTACGAGACGATCGAAGCCGTGGAGGAGGCCGAGGTTCTCAACCTCGGCCCCGGCTCCTGGTACACCTCGGTGATGCCGCACCTGCTCGTGCCGTCGCTCGCCGAGGCGATCGTGGCCTCGACAGCGGTGAAATCCCTCACGCTCAACCTCAGTTCCACCGACGGTGAGACGAAGGACCTGAGCCTCGGCGAACACCTCGTCTCCCTCCACCGTCATGCCCGCTCACTGACCTTGGACTATGTTCTCGTCGACGAGGCGGCCACCGAACTCGAACCCGACCTGCCGCAGCGGGCCGAGGATATGTTCGGAGCGAAACTCTGGGAACGTCCCCTGCGCTCACGGAGGCAGGGACAGCATGACAGCCTCAAGCTGGCGGCATGCTACCGTGACATGTTGTTGGACGCCGGGATCGGCGTCGCCGAGCAGTGGTAGAACTACAGGTGCAGGAGGACGAGCTATGGCACTGACCGCTCAGGTCAAGGACGAGTTGGCGCGAGTGACGATCACTCGCACCTCCGCCCGCAAGGCCGAGGTGTCCTCGATCTTCCGCTTCTCCTCCGCCCTCCACCTCGTCAACGGCTCGATCGTTCTCGAAGCCGAACTCGACACTGCCCAGGCCGCCAAACGGCTGCGAGCGGAGATCAAGGATCTCTACGGTCAGCATGCCGACATCGTCGTCATCAATGCCGCCGGAATCCGCCGCTCCAACCGCTACCTGCTGCGCGTCACCCGTGACGGGGGAGCACTGGCCCGCCAGACCGGACTCGTCGACAACCGCGGCCGTCCCGTGCGCGGACTGCCCTCGGCCATCGTCAACGGCTCCGTCGCCGATGCCGAAGCCGCCTGGCGCGGAGCCTTCCTCGCCCACGGCTCACTGACCGAGCCGGGGCGCTCCTCGGCGTTGGAAGTCACCTGCCCCGGCCCCGAGGCGGCTCTTGCCCTCGTCGGCGCAGCGCGCCGGCTCGGACTGAGTGCGAAAGCCCGCGAGGTCCGCGGAGTCGACCGCGTCGTCATCCGCGACGGCGACGACATCGCCGCGCTGCTCACCCGCATGGGCTCCCACAGCGCCGTGCTGGTCTGGGAGGAACGGCGGATGCGCAGGGAGGTCCGAGCGACCGCGAACCGCCTGGCGAACTTCGACGATGCGAACCTGCGTCGCTCGGCACGTGCCGCCGTGGCCGCCGGCGCCCGGGTCGAACGCGCCCTGGAGATCCTCGGCGACGAAGTCCCCGAACACCTCCGCTACGCCGGTCAGCTTCGGGTGACCCACAAACAGGCGTCCCTCGAAGAGCTCGGTCAGCTCGCCGACCCGCCGATGACGAAGGACGCGGTGGCCGGCCGGATCCGCAGGCTGCTGTCCACAGCGGACAAGCATGCGGAAGAACTGGGAATTCCCGGCACCGAAGCCAGCCTGACCCCGGAAATGCTCGAAGATCGCTAAGATCGAGGCATGAGACGAATCGCCATCAATGGCTTCGGCCGCATCGGTCGTGCCCTGTTCCGTCTGTCCCTCGAACCCGATGCTGATTTCGAGGTCGTGGCCATCAACGATCTCACCGATACGACGACCCTGGCTCATCTGCTCTCCCACGACTCCGTGTGGCCTCGCTTCGACCATGAAGTCGACGCCGCCGACGAGGCGATCATCGTCGACGGACGAGAGATCGCGGTGACCGGCCAAGCCGACCCGTCCGCCATCGATTGGAGTTCGCACAAGGTCGAACTCGTCGTCGAATCCACCGGACGCTTCACCCGGCAGGATCAGGCCGAGGCCCACCTCGGCGGCACCGTGCAGACCGTCGTGCTCTCCGCACCCGGAAAGGACGTCGACGCGACGCTCGTCATGGGGGTGAACGAAGACACCTTCGACCCGTCCGCACATTCCGTCGTCTCGAACGCTTCGTGCACGACGAACTGCATGGCCACTGTGGTCAAGGCGCTCGACGATGCCCTCGGCGTCGAATCCGGTCTGCTCAACACCGTTCACGCCTACACAGGCGACCAGATGCTCGTCGACGGACCCCACAGGGACCTGCGTCGCGCCCGAGCCGCCGCCGTCAACATCGTGCCGACCACGACCGGAGCCGCACGCACCGTCGGCCGCGTCATGCCCCACCTCGAAGGCAAGCTCGACGGACTCGCCGTGCGTGTGCCCGTGCCCGCCGGATCGATCATCGACTTCACCTTCACCACCTCCACGAGCGCCGACCGCGACGAGGTCAACGCGATCCTCGCCTCCGCCGCAGATGGATCGCCCTACCTCGACTTCTCCACCGACGAACTCGTCTCCAGCGACATCGTCGGCACCTCCGCCTCGGCGATCGTCGATTCCAAGCTCACGATGGTGCTGGGCGACCAGATCAAGGTCGTGGCCTGGTACGACAACGAGTGGGGATACACGAACCGACTCAAAGACATGGTCAGCTACATTCTCAGCGAAAGGGACTCATGAGGACATTCGACGATGCGGGCATCTTCGCCGGACACACGGTGCTCGTCCGCAGCGATCTCAACGTGCCGATGGACGAGGGCACGATCACCGACCGCGGTCGCATCCTGGCTTCGGCCGGAACCATCAGGTCCCTCGCCGAGGCGGGAGCCAAGGTCATCGTGATGTCACATCTGGGTCGGCCGAAGGGAGAACCGGATCCGCAGTTCTCACTGGCCCCGATCGTCCCCGAACTCGCCGAAGCCATCGGCCGTCCGGTCGCCTTCGCCGCCGACACCGTCGGTGACGATGCGCAGACGAAGGCCGCAGCCCTGTCCGACGGCGACGTGCTGCTGCTGGAGAACCTGCGCTTCAACCCCGGCGAGACGGCGAAGGACGATGCCGAGCGCCAGGAATTCGCCACCCAGCTGGCAGCGCTGGCCGACGATTTCGTCTCCGACGGATTCGGCGTCGTCCACCGCAAACAGGCTTCGGTCTACGACATCGCCGGCCTCCTCCCGCACTATGCCGGCTCACTCGTGCGCGCCGAAGTCGAGGTCAGCGACAGGCTGCTCAACAACCCCGAACCACCGTTCACCGTCATCCTCGGCGGATCCAAGGTCTCGGACAAACTCGGCGTCATCGACAACCTCATCGACCGTGCCGACAATCTGCTCATCGGCGGGGGAATGGTCTTCACCTTTCTCGCCGCACTCGGCCACGACATCGGGTCGAGCCTGGTCGAGAAGGACCGCATCGCCGACGTCAAGGGCTACCTCGAAAGCTCCCGGTCCGGTGGTGCACGCATCGTCCTGCCCACGGACATCGTCATGGCCGCCTCCTTCGCCGCCGACGCCGAGCACTGGGTCCGGCCCGTCGCCGAACTCGAAGACACTCCGGCCGGAGGCGACGGCCTCGGCCTCGACATCGGCCCCGAATCGGCTCGCGCCTACGCCGAGATCATCGCGGGCTCGACCACTGTGTTCTGGAACGGGCCGATGGGCGTCTTCGAGTTCCCGGCCTTCGCCTCCGGCACCAAAGCCGTAGCCCAAGCTCTGGCCGGCGAAGGCAGCAGCAGGGGGCAGAGACTGACCGTGGTCGGCGGCGGCGATTCCGCGGCCGCCGTGCGCAGCCTCGGCTTCGCCGATGACGCCTTCAGCCATATCTCCACCGGCGGAGGTGCCAGCCTCGAGTATCTCGAAGGCAAGACCCTGCCCGGACTCGACGCACTCAAATGAGGAAGACAGACACCATGAGCGACCGCACCCTGCTGCTGGCAGGCAACTGGAAGATGAACCACGATCATCTGGAGGCGATCTCCACTGTCCAGAAGCTCGCCTGGGCACTCGAGGACGCCAAACTCGACGACAGCGACTGCGAAGTCGTCGTCATTCCGCCGTTCACCGACATCCGTTCGGTGCAGACACTCGTCCAGGGCGACAAGCTGTGGCTGAAGTACGGTGCCCAGGACGTCTCCCAGCACGCTCCCGGAGCGCATACCGGAGAGATCGCCGCATCGTTCCTCTCCCGCCTCGGCTGCAGCTACGTGGTCATCGGCCACAGCGAACGCCGTGCCGACCACCATGAGACCAACGAGGTCGCGGCCGCGAAGATCAAGGCCGCACTTTCGGCTGAACTCACTCCGATCCTCTGCGTGGGGGAGTCGCTGGAGCAGCGGCAGGAGAAGAGCCACGTCGAGTTCACCCTCGGTCAGCTTGAGGAGTCGCTGGCCGGTTTCGACGCAGGCGACCTCTCCGGACTCGTCATCGCCTACGAACCCGTCTGGGCGATCGGCACCGGAGAGACAGCCACGGCCGCCGATGCCGCCGAGATGGCGTCGGCGATCCGCGCACGCATCGGTGAGAAGTACGGCGATGCTCTTGCCCAGACCACCCGCATTCTCTACGGCGGGTCGGTCAAGGCCGACAATGTCGCCGAGATCGTCGCCTCCGCGGACGTCGACGGCGCATTGGTCGGAGGTGCGAGCCTCAGCGGTCCGGACTTCGCCGCTTTGTGCAAGGCCGCGGTCGCGAAGTAGACTGACAGACGCATCATTCGACGACACACTCGACGAAACATAGGTTGAATCCGACGTGGAAATCCTCAACATCATTCTCATCGCGCTGCTCGTGCTCACGAGCATCTTCCTCACCCTGCTGATCCTCATGCACAAGGGCAAGGGCGGTGGCATGTCCGACATGTTCGGCGGCGGAATGTCCTCGTCGCTGGGATCCTCGGGCGTCGCGGAGCGCAACCTCAACCGGTTCACGACGCTCATGGCGATCATCTGGGCGGCCTGCATCATCCTGCTGGGCGTCCTCACCCGGTTCAACTCCTGAGCCATCGTGGCCCGCTGATGCCGAGACCGTGAGACACCGAGGCCAGGTCCCGGTCGAATGAGAAGGACCCCGACCGAATCGGTCGGGGTCCTTCTCTGTTCGTGCTCTGTCCGTCGTTCCGGCGGATCAGTGCCGTTTCAGGCAGATCAGTCGTGGCCGAAGTGGTGGCGCGGGCTGATCGACCCGATCGCCTCCCGCAGCTGTTGGAGCCCACGAGCACGATCAAGCAGATGCAGACGCAGCACGGGCCGGCCCTTTTCGCTCAGGACCGCCGCATCGCCGGCGGCCTGGGCGCGCTGCAGCTGAGCGAAGCCGAAGCCGCGTCCCGGCACCAGCAGGTCCGTGCGAGCCTCACCGGTGATCTGGAGGAACACTCCGTTGGGATGACCGCCCTTGTGGTACTGACCGGTCGAATGCAGGTAGCGGGGGCCGAAGCCGAAGGTCGTCTGCACTCCGGCATGTGTGGACACGAGCGGACGCAGATCCGCAGCCTCGGCATCGGCGATCCGATCGAGGTAGGCCTGAATGCCGACATAACCGTACTCGTCGACCTGCGAGAACAGCTCCTCAAGGGCTCCGATGAGATCCGTGGCCTCATCGACGACCTCGAGAACGTCGATGTCACCCTCACGGAACCGCGGCTGCTCCGTCGAACCGGAGTCCGGTCCGTCGAGCAGATGCCTGGCCTGTGCCTTCGCCGCCTCCACATCAGGCTGGTCGAAGGGATTGACCCCGATGCTGTATCCGGCAATCGCCGTGGCGTATTCCCAGAACAGGAGCAGCTCGCCCAATCCACCCGTGATCGTCGCTTCGAATCCGGACGGCGCACCCAGCCCTGAATCATCGGCTGCCGGCCCGAGCAGGCACAGGAGCGCGTCTGCACGTGCATCGGAGAACCCGATGTCGGCGGGGGAGTCGACGACGACGGGAAGGATGCCCTGACCGTCCTTGCCGAGGGATTCGGCGACGAGCTGCTCGACCCAGGCCCCGAGCCCGTTCAGCTGCTCAGCGGTCTCGGCGAGGACGAGCTTCTCCGTCGTCCGGGCGTGAGCGATGCTCAGCCAAGCGCCGAACCGCAGCGCAGGATTGTCCGGACGGTCGGCAGACAGGTCGGCGTCGGCAGCGGCGGCCTCGGCGACGATTCCGCGCACATCGGCACCGGCCAGACCCGCGGGGACGAGTCCGAAGGCCGAGAGAGCGCTGAAGCGTCCGCCGACCGTGGGGTCGACGAGGAAGGTCGCAAGGAAGCCCTGATCGGCGGCCAGCGCCTCGAGTTCGGTTCCCGGATCGGTGATCGCGATCATCCTGGACGCCGGATCGACACCGATCGACTCGAAGGCCGCGGCGAAGCTGCGGCGGATCGAATCCGTCTCCACCGTGGTTCCGGACTTCGACGCGACGATGAGGACCGTGTGGTCGAGATCGGTGCCGATCGCCTCGGCGACCTGATTGGGATCCGTCGAGTCGATGATCTCGAGTCGGACACCGGCCGTCTGAGCCATCACCTCGGGAGCGAGCGATGATCCGCCCATTCCGGCCAAGCTGATCGTGCGCAGACCCTGCTCCTGCAGACGCACCCGCAGGGATTCGATCTCATCGAGCAGATCTGCGGCGTTCTGCGGAAGATCCACCCAGCCCATCCGGTCCGCGGCGTCGGCGGCCCCGTCGAACAGGTCCGCATCCTTGGCGCTCAGCCGGGAAGCCAGGCCGGCGTCGATGAGACGCGCGGCCTCTGCCTCGAACTCCTCATCTACGGGAACAGAGAGTGAGAGCTTCATGAGCGGTCCAGAGCCGTACGGATCGTTTCCTGGAGTTCGGTCCAACTGATGTCGAACTTCTCCAGCCCCTGCTCTTCGAGGACAGTCATGACCTCGGCGTAGTCGATGCCCAGTCGTGCCAGAGCGTCGAAGACCTCGTCGGCGGCACGGTAGTGCTCGGAGGTGATCTGGCCGGTGACCTCACCGTGGTCGGCGAACGCCTCCAGGGTGGGTTCGGGCATCGTGTTCACGGTGTTCGGTGCGACGAGCCCGGTCACGTACATCGTGTCGGCATAGTCGGGATTCTTCACTCCGGTCGAAGCCCACAGCAGACGCTGCGGACGGGCCCCGGCGAGTTCGAGGACTCGGAAGCGTTCGGAGGTGAACAGCTGCGAATGGATCTCATGGGCGAGCACGCAGTTCGCGATGCCCGCCTTGCCCTTGAGTTCGGCGGCCTTCGGGTCGTCGATGGAGTCGAGTCGGGAATCGATCTCCGAGTCCACCCGGGAGACGAACACCGAGGCCACCGACCGGATCGTCGAGAGGTCATGACCGGCGGCGCGGGCCTTCTCCAGTCCCTGGAGGAAGGCTTCGACGACGTGACGGTAGCGGGTCAGGGAGAACACGAGCGTGACGTTGACGCTGATTCCGGCCGCGATCGTTTCGGAGATCGCGCGGAGTCCCTCCTCGGTGGCGGGGATCTTGATCATCGCATTCGGTTCGCTGACGCGTTCCCACAGGGCCTTCGCCGAGGCGACGGTCGCTTGCGTATCATGGGCCAGCGGGGGAGCGACCTCGATCGAAACGCGACCGTCCTCACCGTCCGTGGACTCGAAGACCGGACGGAACAGGCGGGCCGCCTCGGCGACATCCGCTGTGGTCAGCGCCTCGATGGCCTCATCGACATCGGCACCGGAGGCACCGAGTTCGGCGACCGCAGAGTCGTAGTCGTCGGAACTGGAGATCGCGTTCGCGAAGATCGTCGGATTCGTCGTCACACCCGTGACGGAGGATTGCTCGATGAGGCGGGCGAGATCCCCGGATTCGAGTCGGGTGCGGGAGAGGTCGTCGAGCCAGATCGAGACTCCTGCCGCGCTGAGCTGCTGGAGACGTTCACTCATGCTTCTGCCTTTGCTGCGTTGATGGATTCCTTGGCTGCGTCGACGACGGCCGAGGCCGTGATGCCGAACTTCTCGTACAGGGTCTGGTAGTCCGCGGATGCGCCGAAGTGTTCGATGGACACGGCACGACCGGCATCGCCGAGGTACTTGTGCCAGCTCATCGCCGAGGCGGCTTCGATGCTCACCCGTGCCTTGAGTGAACGCGGCAGCACGGTGGCCCGGTAGTCCTCCGGCTGAGCGTCGAACCATTCCTGGCACGGCATGGAGATGACGCGAGCGGCTGTGCCCGATGCCTGCAGCGCCTCGGCGGCCTCGACGGCGATGGCGACCTCGGAACCGCTGGCGATGATGGCCACCTCGGGCTGGTCACCGGTATCGGTGAGCACATAGCCGCCGCGTGCGGCCTCGGAGGCGGGAGCGTACTTCTCACGGTCGAGGACCGGCACGGCCTGTCGGGTGAGCACGAGTCCGCTGGGACCGTCGGTGCGTTCGAGGATCTTCCGCCACGCGACCGCGGTCTCGTTCGCATCGGCCGGTCGGACGAGGTCGAGGCCGGGGATCGCCCGCAGCGCGGAGAGGTGCTCGATCGGCTGGTGGGTCGGTCCGTCTTCGCCGAGGCCGATCGAATCGTGTGTCCACACGAACAGGTTCGGCAGCTGCTGGAGGGCTGCCAGGCGTACGGCCGGACGCTGGTAGTCGCTGAAGACGAGGAACGTGCCGTTGTACGGGCGGGTTCCGCCGTGCAGGGCGATGCCGTTGCCGATGAGTCCGGCGGAGAACTCGCGGACGCCGAAGTGGATATTGCGTCCGTACTCATGGCCGGAGAATGCACCCGTGGAGCGGTGAGCGGGCAGGAAGCTCGGCTCACCCTTGATCAGCGTGTTGTTCGAGCCCGCGAGGTCGGCGGAACCGCCCCAGAGTTCGGGCATGGTCTCGGCGATCGCATTGAGCACCTGACCGGAGGCCGCGCGAGTGGCGATGCCCTTCTCGCTGGCTTCGAAGACCGGGACGGCCGCATCGAGCCCGGCGGGCAGTTCGCGCGTGGACAGACGGTCGAAGAGGGCGGCGTTGTCCGGGTTGGCGGTGCGCCATTCGGCGAAGGACTTGTCCCATTCGAGATGGGCGGCACGACCGCGGTCCAGGGCCTGACGAGTGTGTGCGAGAACCTCGTCGTCGACGGCGAAGGTCGACTCCGGGTCGAAGCCGAGGACCTCCTTGGTCGCACGGATCTCGTCCTCGCCGAGGGCCGCACCGTGGGACCCGCCGGTGTTCTGCGCGTTCGGGGCGGGCCAGGCGATGATCGTGGACAGGCGGATGAACGAGGGGCGGGAATCCGCGCGAGCGGCCTCGACGGCGGCGTGGAAGGCTTCGATGTCCTCGTGGTAGTCACCACCGGCGGTGAAGTCGACGTGCTGGACGTGCCAGCCGTAGGCGGCGTACCGGGCGGCCGTGTCCTCCCCGAAGGCGATCGCGGTGTCGTCTTCGATGGAGATCTTGTTGTCGTCCCAGATCACCAGCAGGTTCGACAGCTCCTGTGTCCCGGCCAGCGATGACGCCTCACCGGACACTCCCTCTTCGAGGTCGCCGTCGGAGGCGAGCACGACGATGTTGTGGTCGAACGGTGAGGCGCCGGGAGCCGCCTCGGGGTCGAAGAGTCCGCGTTCGCGGCGAGCGGCCATGGCCATGCCCACGGCCGAGGCCAGCCCGGAGCCCAGGGGCCCCGTGGTGATCTCGACGCCGGCGGTGTGGCCGACTTCCGGGTGCCCCGGGGTGAGCGAACCCCATGTGCGCAGCGCCTTGAGGTCGTCGAGCTCGAGCCCGAACCCTGCCAGGTAGAGCTGGACGTACTGGGTGAGCGAACTGTGACCGCAGGAGAGGACGAAACGATCTCGGCCGACCCAAGTCGGGTCGGCCGGGTCGTGAGTGAGTCCGTGCTGGTACAGGTAGTGGGCAATGGGAGCCAGGCTCATTGCGGTGCCCGGGTGCCCGTTCCCTGTCTTCTGCACCGCATCCGCGGCGAGGAGGCGGGCGGTGTCGACTGCGCGATTATCGAGTTCAGTCCAGGACAGAGTTGTCATGTCGTCGAGCGATCCTTCGTTCGTCTGAAGAGCGTGCAGTCAAACTCTACCCGTCGGATGCCTGAAGCGCCGCCCCTGTTCGTCTGCCGTGCCGACGGGGAGCGAGACATTTAGGCTACCGACGGGTAAAGTGTGGTCTCGCGCACAGCTGTGATTCGACATTCAACAACTGCGGTGCGCCGAAGAGACTGAAGAGCGACTGGTACTGACTGAGAGAGGTGACAGGGTGAGCAAAGGTGCTGATCCCGTGATCGATGCCGCCGTCGCAGACTGCGGAGACCAGCGATCCGATCGGCTGACGGGCAGGCGCCCCGACCTCGCCGAGGTGGCCGAACAGACGAGGGGGCTGCGTCGGCTGATCTCCCGGATCGGCACGGCGTGCCCGGTGATCTTCGCCGTGGCGACCGTCGCCGTGTCGTCGGCGATCGCCCAGCCGCTGCGCGGCAACGTCGACATCGGGGAGCTCGGCCTGTGGACGTTGGGCACACTCCTTCTGCTCACCCCCTTCGCGGCAACGCTGGCCGTGATGCTCAAGGCGCGGCGCGGCGGGCTGGTGTGGACGACCGCGCTCGTCTATTCCGTCATCGCCGGAATCATCGGACTGTGCGTCGATGCGAATCTCCTCCGCACGGATCCGCAGTCCGCTTCGCTGAGCTTCATCTCAGTGCTCATCGCGCAGGTCGTCGTGCTTGCTCCGGTGTGTGCGGCGGTGGCGTTCCTCGTCCGCATCGTCAGTGACTCGACTCGCCTGCGTGCGACTGGCAAAAACTTCGACAACAGGTAGAATCTAGGGCGTGAGCAAACTTCGTCAGAACCGGGAAGAGCAGAGTGAACGACCTCTGCAGAGGGCCATCGACGAGCAGAGTCTCGCTACCCGACCGCGTTCGATCATCAGCGCCTATATCGCGCTGACCAAGCCGCGGGTCATCGAGCTGCTCCTCGTCACGACCGCGCCCGTGATGTTCCTGGCCGCTCAGGGACTGCCGAACATCTGGCTGGTCATCAACACCCTCATCGGCGGAGCCGCCGCTGCGGCATCGGCCTCGGTCTTCAACTGCTACGTCGACCGTGACATCGATGCGAAGATGGAACGGACGAAGGGCCGTCCCCTCGTCACCGGTGAGATCAGCCCCCGTTCTGCACTCATCTTCGCTTTCGTGCTCGGCATCGGTTCGATCTTCTGGCTCGGCGGATTCACGAACTGGGTCACGGCGGGACTCACCGCCTCGGCGATTCTGCTCTACGCAGTCTTCTACACCCTCGTCCTCAAGCGCCGCACCTCACAGAACATCGTCTGGGGCGGCGCTGCAGGCTGCATGCCTGTGCTCATCGGCTGGTCGGCCGTGACCGGAGGAATCGCGTGGGAGCCCGTGCTGCTCTTCCTCGTCGTCTTCTTCTGGACCCCGCCGCACTACTGGCCGCTGGCGATCAAGTACAAGGCCGACTACGACGCCGCCGACGTGCCCATGCTGCCGTCGAAGGTTCCGCCGACATCCGTCGGCCGTCAGATGATCCTCTACACCTGGGCGATGATCGCCTGCTCACTCGCGCTGATTCCCGTCGCTCCGATGGGTCCTGTCTACACGATCGTGGCCGTCGGCGCCGGAGTCTGGTTCCTGTCGTCGTGCTACTCGCTGGTCTCCCGTGCCAAGCAGGGTAAGGACGGCACCTCGCTCAAGGCGATGAAGGTCTTCCACGGTTCGATCACCTACCTGTCGCTGCTCTTCCTGGCGGTGGCCATCGACCCGTTCGTGCCCACCCTGTTCCCCGGTATCTGGTGACTCGCCGAAGAACCCGCTGATCCATTCGGCCCAGTTTGAGTTGGATAGCACAGATTTGAAACAGTGCTATCCAACTCAAACTGGGCCGTTGTGCGTCTGTGCCTTGCGCTTCGGGTGGGAACGCAAATTCTCAGGCGGCGTTGACGAGGTCGTCGATGACGATCTTCTTCATTCTCATGAGCGCCCGAGTCTGTGCCGGACCGGTCATCAGCTCGCCGAGATTCGCGGGAACGATCTGCCAGCTGACTCCGAAGCGGTCCTTGAGCCAACCGCACTGTTCGTGCTCGGGTGAAGCCGACAGATTCGACCAATAGCGGTCGATCTCGGCCTGGTCCGCGCATTCGACGGTCAGCGAGATCGCCTCGTTGAATGTGAACACCGGTCCGCCGTCGAGGCAGATGAACTCTGTGCCGTCGAGGACGAACCGGCCGGTCAGGACCTTCCCGCTCATCCCCTTGAAGTGTTCGTCGAGGGATTCGTCGGGATAGCGTTCGATGGACAGGACTCGCGAATCGGGGAAGACGGAGCAGTAGAACTCCATGGCCTCCTCGGCGCAGTCAGGAAACCACAGACACGGAACGATCGGTATGGACATCGGTGCTCCTCGGATATGCGCTGTCGAGGACGGCAACGCTTGCCGCAATCGTAGCCGACAGGCCGACCATGTGTAGGGCCACGAGCAGTTCGGGAACACCGAGGAAGTACTGGACGTAGCCGATGATTCCCTGGGCGACCTCGACGACGAGAAGCACGGTCAGCGGGGCGACCATCGCCGTCTGCGCCTTCTTCCGGGCGACGACGAGCGCGGAGATCGTGGAGATGACGAGCAGCCACACCGGCGCGGCATGCAGCCGGGTGACCCAGATGTTGTCGAGGTTGTTGCGGGTCGAGATCGTCGAACCCGAATGGGGCCCGGCCCCCGTCGTGAGCACGCCGAAGACGACGATGATCGCGGTGAGACCGAGGATGATCCAGCCCAGAGTCGGCAGCGGAGCCGGGGCCTTCGTCCTCAGTCGCACTCCCGTGTCATAGGTGCGGCGGACGAAATAGGCGGCGACCCCGACAGCGACGGCCGAGGGCACGAAGTGTCCGGCGACGACCCAGGGGTTGAGCTTCGTCCACACGGTGATTCCGCCGACGACGGCCTGGACGGGCACGATGGCCAGCAGGCCGATATTGAGCCAGAAGAGATCCGGGCGCTGCTTCCGGTGCCTCCACAGCATGAGCGCAATGCACACGCCGAGGATCGCCAGCGCCACAGCCAGCAGGCGGTTGCCGAACTCGATGGCGCCGTGGATGCCCATCTCGCTGGTGGCCACGAGCGAATCCGGGGTGCACTTCGGCCAATCCGAACAGCCGAGCCCAGAGCCGGTGAGCCGGACGATTCCCCCGGTCAGGATGATACCTGCCTGGGCGATGAGCATGGCCCAAGCGGCGATGCGGATCTTCTTCGTGACCACTTCACTCCTCATTCGAAACGGAACCACCTGCGTGCCGCAAGCGTTCCCACAAGCCCCCATACCAGGAGCACGATGATTGCCTTGATGTCTGTGCCGCCGTGTCCGATGGCCGACCGCATGGCGTCGCCGAGCGCACCGGAGGGCAGGTAGCCCACAACCGTTCCCCATTCTCCCGGACGTGCGATGACGAGGCCACCGACGCCTGCCATGAGCACCCAGATGAGGTTCGTCGCCGCCAGAGTCGCCTCGGCGCGGAGTGTGCCGGCCATGAGCAGTCCGAGCGAGAGCAGCGCTGCGGTGCCGAACAGCGAGGCCAGGATCAGTCCGAGGATGTCGACGGGGCCTCGGAAGCCGAGAATCGCCGCCGCGGCGAAGACGAGCGCGTACTGGATGAGAACGACGACGATGACGGCGCCGAGTTTGCCGAGGATGAGCCCGTTCGTCCCCAGCGGAGTCGTCGCGAGCTGCCGCAGCACCCCGTAGCGGCGGTCGAAGGCGGTTGCGATCGCCTGCCCGGTGAAGGCGCTGGAGGCCAGGCTCAGGCTCAGCGCGCCGGGGACGGCGATCGACAGTGGATCGGCGCCGGCCTCGATGACCCCGAGCCCGGTGAGCAGGGGAGTCTTCGCGAGGAAGACGAGCAGACCCAGCGGGAAGATGATTGAGAGCAGCAGCTGTTCGCCGTTGCGCAGAACGGACAGAGTCTCGAACTTCGCCTGCGAGACGATGCGGGTCGATGTCATCGCAGCGGCCTCCCGGTCAGTTCGAAGAAGACGTCGGACAGGGACTGCCTCTGCATGCCGATGTCCGTGATCTGCAGGCCTGCCTCGGCGACGGCAGTGCACGCAGCCGCGATCTGGCTCGCAGTCGGTGCTCCGTCGAGAGAGATCATCGAACCCTGCGCCGAGGCGGGACCGAGCTCGGTGAGCCGATCGACGAGGGCGGCGGGGACGGGGGAGTCGACGCGTATCGTCATCGACCGTGACCCGGCGGAGGCGCTGCGCAGCTCCTCTGGCGCTCCCTGAGCGATGATCCGTCCGCGATCGATGACGACGACCTCGTCGGAGAGCTCCTCGGCCTCGGCGAGGTCGTGGGTGGTGAGGACGACGGCGACTCCGCGGTCGGCGAGATCGCGGATGAAGCTGTGGACGACCTCGCGAGCCTGCGGGTCGAGACCGGCGCAGGGTTCGTCCAGGAAGACGAGGCGCGGACGTCCGATGAGGGCCGCGGCCAGTGCGACTCGCTGCTTCTGTCCCCCGGAGAGCCTGCGCATCGTGCGTCCGGCGAAGTCGTGGAGACCGAGGGGTTCGGCGAGTTCGTCGACCGGTACGGGATTCTCATAGAGGGTGGAGAGGTGCCGCAGCACCTGCAGGGGCTTCGAGCTCATCGGCAGTCCGCCGTCCTGGAGCATGACCCCGGCCAGCTGCGACGTCGTCGCGTGTTCGGTCACGGGGTCGTGCCCGAAGATCTCGACCGTACCCGATTCGGGACGGCGGGTGCCCACGGCCAGGGAGATGGTCGTGGATTTTCCTGCGCCGTTGGGTCCGAGCACGCCGAGGACGGATCCGGACTCGGCCGTGAGGTCGATTCCGTCGACGACACGGTGGGTGCCGTAGGAGTACTGGAGACCGCGAATGGTCAGGGCCGGAGAGGACACCAGGTTATTCTACGACGCGTCGAAACAGGTGTCGAAACCGCAGGTGTCCGCACGCGACGCGGGCGATGGTTAGGCTCACCTAGTTTTACGAAACAAATTACGCAACAATATTGTTGTGTTAGTCAAGGAGGTGGATTATGGCTGCAAACGACACGGAAGATCGCCGAACCCGGCAGAAGGTCTTCCAGTCGGTGCTCGACGAAGGTCCGATCACTGCTTCGTCTTTGGCCAAAGCCCTCGAGCTGACTCCCGCGGCGATCCGTCGTCACCTGGACGCGCTGGAGAGTGAGGGCCTTCTCGAGGTCCGTGAACTCGCCGGCAAACAGGCAGGCAGGGGCCGACCGGCCCGGCACTATGTGGTCACGACGGCCGGACACGATTCGGTCAGTCATTCCTACGACGAGTTGGCCGTGAACATCCTGCGCTTCATGGAGGACAAGCACGGCAGATCGGCAGTGGAGGGATTCACAGAAGACCTCGTGAGCCGACTGCGGGAGCGACTCGGACCGGAACTCGAGAAGCGCGGCGGCACCACAGTGGCGTCTCGCTCACGTGCACTCGCCGCCGCACTCACACGGGAAGGGTACGCCGCCTCGGCGACCCCGGTCGCGGCCGGAACCCCGTTGGAGGCGATGCAGCTGTGCCAGGGGCACTGCCCGATCCAGGCCGTGGCGGCGGAGTACCCGGAGATCTGCGAAGCAGAGCTCGCGATGTTCTCCGACTACCTCGGTGTCGACGTGCGGCGGCTGTCGTCGCTGGCGCAGGGCGACCATGTGTGCACCACCCACATTCCGACTTCGGAACTGACCAGACCACTCATCCACAGCAATGATCGACCTCAAGGAGGTTCACGATGACTGACACAGGAAATCGGATCATCGATGCGAATCCCGAGCTCAAAGACCTCGGGCAGTACGCATACGGTTGGCACGACGAGAACGACGCCGGCGCGACCGCGACCCGCGGCCTCAGCGAGGAAGTCGTCCGCAACATCTCGAAGCTCAAGGACGAACCGGAGTGGATGCTCAAGCGTCGACTCAAGGCCCTGCGTCTGTTCGACAAGAAGCCGATGCCGAACTGGGGCGCCGATCTCACCGGAATCGACTTCGCGGACATCAAGTACTTCGTCCGCTCCACCGAGGGACAGGCGACGTCATGGGAGGACCTGCCCGAGGACATCCGCAACACCTATGACAAGCTCGGCATCCCCGAGGCCGAGAAGCAGCGTCTCGTCGCCGGTGTCGCCGCTCAGTACGAGTCCGAGGTCGTCTACCACCAGATCAACGAGGAGCTCGAGGCTCAGGGTGTCATCTTCATGGACACCGACACCGGCCTGCGCGAGCACCCGGAGATCTTCGAAGAGTACTTCGGGTCGATCATTCCCTCCGGTGACAACAAGTTCGCCGCTCTGAACACCGCTGTCTGGTCCGGCGGTTCCTTCGTCTACGTCCCCAAGGGCGTCCACGTCGAGATCCCGCTGCAGGCCTACTTCCGCATCAACACGGAGAACATGGGCCAGTTCGAGCGCACGCTCATCATCGCCGACGAGGGTTCCTCGGTCCACTACGTCGAGGGCTGCACCGCTCCGATCTACAAGACCGACTCCCTGCACTCGGCCGTCGTCGAGATCATCGCGAAGAAGGATGCGAAGGTCCGCTACACGACGATCCAGAACTGGTCGAACAACGTGTACAACCTCGTCACCAAGCGCGCCATCGCTGAAGAGGGCGCCTCCATGGAATGGGTCGACGGCAATATCGGCTCGAAGGTGACCATGAAGTACCCGGCCATCTGGCTGACCGGTGAGCACGCCCGCGGCGAGACGCTGTCCGTGGCCTTCGCCGGCGAGGGACAGCACCAGGACACCGGTGCGAAAATGGTCCACGCCGCTCCGCACACCCATTCGTCGATCGTGTCGAAGTCCGTGGCCCGCGGCGGCGGCCGCGCCGGCTACCGCGGACTCGTCCACGTCCACCCGGGTGCCGAAGGCTCGTCGAACAACGTCCTCTGCGACGCCCTGCTCGTCGACAATGTCTCCCGTTCGGACACGTACCCCTACATCGACATCCGCGAAGACGACGTCACACTCGGCCATGAGGCCACCGTGTCGAAGGTCAGTGAGGATCAGCTCTTCTACCTCATGTCCCGCGGCATGGAGGAGACCGAGGCGATGGCGATGATCGTGCGCGGCTTCGTCGAGCCCATCGCACGCGAACTCCCGATGGAGTACGCCCTCGAACTCAACCGCCTCATCGAACTGCAGATGGAAGGCGCGGTCGGCTGAGACCCGTCCCGGCGCCCACTGCACTCAAAGGAGTAAATCTGTGACTGATACCACCAACCCGCTTGGCCTCTCGGAGCATTCGCATGGTTCCGAGGTCCAGGTGCCCGATTCGAAGCGCGACGCGCGCACGCGCAGCTTCGATGTCGCCGACTTCCCCGTGCCCACCGGCCGGGAGGAGGAATGGCGCTTCTCTCCCGTCCGCAAGTTCAGCGAGTTCTTCCAGGACACCGCCACCGAGGCGAAGCTGAAGTTCGAGTCGGATCTGCCCGCGGGCCTGTCCGTCGAGGAGATCTCGCTCGAGTCGGCTCAGGAACTGGGCATCCTCGAGCCCGAGGACCGCGCCGCGGCCGTCGCCGCCAACCGCGCCTCTGCGGTGACGCACTACTCGGTCCCCGCGGACACCGAACTCGAGCGGGCCGCAATCATCCACGCGGACGGCACCGGTGAGGCACTCGGCCACGGCCATGTCGTCGTCACGGTCGGAGCGAATTCGAAGGCGACCATCGTCGTCGAACACGAGGGACTGGCCCGGTACTCCGAACTCGTCTCCCTCGTCATCGGCGATGGTGCGGACGTGACCTTCGTATCGCTGCAGCTGTGGGACGACGGCTCCCAGCACCTCGGTCAGCACGATGCGATCGTGGGCAAGGACGCGAAGTTCAAGCACATCCACATCACCCTCGGCGGTGACGTCGTGCGCCTGAACACGAACGTGCGCTACTCGGCAGCCGGGGGAGAGGCCGAACTGCTCGGACTCTATTTCGCCGATGCCGGTCAGCACCTCGAACACCGCACCTACATCGACCACAACACGCCGAAGGCCCAGTCGAACGTCCATTACAAGGGCGCTCTGCAGGGCAAGGACGCACGCAGCGTGTGGATCGGCGATGTGCTCATCCGTCCCGAAGCCCTCGACATCGACACCTACGAGCTCAACCGGAACCTCATCCTCACCGATGGCGCCCGCGCCGACTCGGTGCCGAACCTCGAGATCGAGACCGGTGACATCGCCGGTGCCGGCCACGCCTCCTCGGTGGGTCGCTTCGATGAGGAGCACCTGTTCTACCTCATGAGCCGCGGCATCCCCGAGGATGTCGCTCGTCAGCTCGTGGTCCGCGGATTCTTCAACGAAGTGATCCAGAAGATCCAGGTGCCCGAGATCGAAGACGTGATCAACGAACGCATCGAGGACGAACTGTCCCGGAGTGTTCTGTGACCATGATCGACGTGGCGGCCACCGACGAGGTGGACCCCGGCGGCACCATGCGCATCGAGGTCGGCGAGTACGAGATCTGCATCGCTCGCGACTCCGACGGCACGATCCACGCCATCGACGACCTGTGCACCCATGGTGAGGTGTCGCTGGCCGAAGGCGACGTCGAGGACTGCACCATCGAATGCTGGCTGCACGGCTCGCAGTTCGACCTCAACACGGGCAAGCCGGTGAATCCGCCGGCGTTCGAACCCGTCGCGGTCTATGACTGCAAAGAGATCGCCGGCCGCATCCTCGTCGACCCGAACACCACCCTGAACTGACTCAAGACCGAAGAAGAAGGATCATTATGTCCACTCTCAAGATCGAAGACCTGCACGTCGGTGTCAACACCGATACCGGTCTCAAGCCCATCCTCAACGGCATCGACCTCGTCATCAACACGAACGAGACCCACGCCATCATGGGCCCCAACGGCTCCGGCAAGTCGACCCTGGCCTACGCCCTGGCCGGGCACCCCAAGTACGAAGTGACCTCCGGTTCGGTCACCCTCGACGGTGAGGACGTCCTCGAGATGTCCGTCGACGAGCGTGCCAAGGCCGGACTGTTCCTGGCCATGCAGTACCCCGTCGAGGTTCCCGGCGTGACCGTGACGAACTTCCTCCGTTCGGCCAAGACCGCCATCGACGGTGAAGCTCCGAAGCTGCGCAACTGGACCAAGGACCTCAAGCAGGCCATGGAGAACCTTCGCGTGGATCCCGCCTTCGCCTCGCGCAACGTCAACGAAGGCTTCTCCGGCGGCGAGAAGAAGCGTCACGAGATCCTGCAGCTCGAGATGCTCAAGCCGAAGTTCGCCGTCCTCGACGAGACCGACTCCGGACTCGACGTCGACGCGCTGCGCATCGTGTCCGAAGGCGTCAACCGCGTCAAGGACGCCACCGACGTCGGCATCATGCTCATCACCCACTACACGCGCATCCTCAACTACATCAAGCCCGATCACGTCCACGTGATCATCAAGGGCAGGGTGGCCGAGGAAGGCGGACCGGAACTGGCCGAACGCCTCGAGAACGAAGGCTACGACCGCTTCTTCACCGCCGGCGTCTGATGTTCTCACGTCTGAGGGGCGACTTCCCGATCCTCGATGTGAGGGTCGGGGAGTCGCCGCTGTCGTATCTCGATTCGGGAGCGACATCGCAGAAGCCGCAGTGCGTCATCGACACCTTCGTCGAGTACTTCCAACAGCGCAACGCCGCCGTCCACCGAGGCGCGCACTCCTTGGCCGTCGAGGCCACGGACGCCTTCGAGAACGGTCGGATCGCCGCTGCCGGACTCGTCGGCGGGACACCGGAACAGGTGTGCTGGACGAAGAATGCGACCGAGGCGCTCAACATCGTGGCCCTCGGCATGGATCGGGCCAGCCATGGCTTCGGGGGAGACGACGCAGAGCGTTTCGCCCTCGCCCCCGGTGACTCGATCGTCGTCACCGAGATGGAGCACCATGCGAATCTCGTGCCGTGGCAGCAGCTGGCTGCCTCCACGGGTGCACAGCTGCGCTGGCTGCCGGTCACTGACTCCGGTGAACTCGATCTGACCGATCTCGACACGATCGTCGACGAATCGACGAAGGTGCTCGCGTTCACGCACGTCTCCAACGTCCTCGGCACGATCAACCCGGTCGACCGCCTCGTGGACCGGGCCCGCGCCGTCGGAGCCTACGTCGTGCTCGACGCCTGCCAGTCCGTTCCGCATATGCCCGTGGACTTCGTCGACCTCGACGTCGACTTCGCCGCTTTCTCAGCTCATAAGGCACTCGGCCCCACCGGTCTGGGTGTGCTGTGGGGCAAGTCCGAACTGCTCGACGCTCTGCCGCCGGTGCTCACCGGCGGATCCATGATCACCACGGTGACCATGGAGGAGACCGAGTTCATGCCCGCGCCGCAGCGGTTCGAGGCCGGCACTCAGCCGGTCGCCGAGGTGGCGGCTTTCGCGACAGCGATCGGGTACCTCGCCGAGGTGGGGCTGGACAATGTTCTCGAACATGAGAAGGAACTCGCCCGAGTCCTCCTCGACGGGATCGGCCAGATCCCCGGAATCCGCATCCTCGGCGAGGCCGAGGACCGGATCGGAACCGTGGCCTTCGACGTCGACGGCGTGCACGCCCACGATGTCGGACAGTATCTCGACTCGCAGGGCATCGCCGTGCGGGTGGGCCACCACTGCGCTCAGCCGCTGCACCGCCGCTTCGGGGTCACCGCCTCGACGCGGGCGAGCACGTACCTGTACAACAACGTCGAAGACTGCACCCGCTTCCTTTCTACTCTGGCGGAAGTGCGGCCCTTCTTCGGAGTAGCCTGAGGAGGGGAGTGAAGCGATGAGCACACAGATGCAACAGCTCTACCAGCAGGTCATCCTCGACCAGTCGCGGGCACGCATCGGCAACACCGAACTGCTCCGTGACGCCGCAGCGTCACCGCACGGATATTCGCATCAGGTGAACCCGACGTGCGGCGATGAGATCGAGCTCGAGACCGAACTGAGCGAGGACGGCACGATCGCGGTGCGGTGGACCGGCGACGGCTGTTCGATCTCGATGGCATCGGCCTCGGTGCTGTCCGAACTGGCCGCCGAATCCTCCGTCGCGCAGATGCTCGAGATCGAAGGCGCGTTCCACGAACTCATGCATTCACGTGGGACAATGGAAGCGGATGAGTCGATTCTCGGGGACGCCGCGGCGTTCACCGGAGTGTCGAAATTCCCGGCCAGGATCAAATGCGCTCTCCTGGCATGGATGGCGTTCAAGGACGCACTCAACCAAGCACAAGCAGCTCGTGAGGAGAAACACAATGCCTGAAGTCATTGACGCACCGCAGAATGCCAGCGTCGACGAAGTGCGCGAGGCGATGATGGACGTCGTCGATCCCGAGCTCGGTGTCAACATCGTCGATCTCGGCCTCGTGTACGGACTCTCGGTCGAAGACGACGGCACCGCCGTGATCGAGATGACCCTGACCTCGGCGGCCTGCCCGCTGACCGACGTCATCGAGGACCAGACCGCACAGTCGCTCGAGGGAATCGTGCCGGCCTACCGGATCAACTGGGTCTGGATGCCGCCATGGGGTCCGGAGAAGATCACCGAGGACGGCCGCGAACAGATGCGCGCCCTCGGATTCAACATCTGATCCGACACCGACGACGTTCGGTCGTCCCCGCGGGGACGCGGACGATCACATCGCCGAAGCGGGGCGACCTGAGAAGGTCAGCCCCGCCTCGGCGATTGTCGTCCGATCCGGCACTCGTCTCCGGGCAGGGTCGCGGAGATCACCGCCCCGCGGACCGAGAACCAGGCAGCGGCGTGAAAGAATGGAATCCGACTTTCCAAGGAGAACCATTGACGATCATCGCTGCCGCCGACGGATCCGCGCTCGGCAATCCCGGACCCGCCGGGTGGGCCTGGTACATCGACGACACCTCCTGGCACGCCGGCGGGTGGAAGAACGCGACGAACAACCGCGGTGAGCTCATGGCCGTCCTCGACCTGCTCCAGTCGACCGCGGACAGCGACGACGAGCTGAAGATATACTGTGATTCGCAGTACGTCATCAACGCCCTGACCAAATGGATGCCGGGGTGGAAACGCAAAGGGTGGAAGAAAGCCGATGGAAAAGAAGTCCTCAACAAGGACCTCTTAGCGTCTCTCGATGAGGAACTGAGCGGGCGGACGGTCGAGTTCGAGTGGGTCAAAGGACACAACCACCACGAACTCAATGAGGCCGCCGACGTTCGCGCCCGCGCGGCAGCCACCGCCTTCCAGAAGGGCACGCCCGTGCCGGAAGGCCCCGGATACGTCCCCGCGGGGACGTCGACCGCGACGGCGGGCGAACAGGCAGACAACCCGGCGGAACCTGTTGCTCAGGACGACGTTTCCGTCGCGCCCGTGGCCGCAGCAGCCGGGCCGGACACCACTGTCGTGTCCTGCCGTGTGCCGTCCTCAGTCGCAGATGAACTCGTCGCCCGGGCCCAGGCCCGCGGCATCCACCCCCAAGAATTTCTGGCCGAACTCATCGGCCGCAGTTTGGAGACAGAATGATTCAGGCCTCAGGCCTCGAAGTCGCCGTCGGCGCCCGCACCCTCATGTCCGAGGTGTCCTTCCGCGTCGACAAGGGCGACCGGGTCGGTCTCGTCGGCCGCAACGGCGCCGGCAAGACGACTCTGACCAAGGTGATCATGGGCGGACACCCGGCCCAATCCGGATCCGTGTCGATCTCGGGCACCGTCGGCTATCTGCCCCAGGATCCGCGCAGCGGTGACCTCACTGCCACCGGCATGGAACGCATCCTCTCGGTGCGTGATCTCGACGTCCTCGTCAAGCGTCTGCGCAAGGCCGAACGGCAGATGGCCTCACCGGACGAGAAGGTGGCGACGAAGGCCATCGACCGCTACCCGCGCATCGAAGCGGAGTTCATCGCGGCCGGTGGTTATGCCGCCGAATCCGAAGCCTTCGCGATCGCTGCGAACCTCGGCCTCGACGAGGCGCTGATCAGCCAGGAGATCGGGACGCTCTCCGGCGGTCAGCGTCGCCGTGTGGAACTCGCCCGGATCCTGTTCTCGGCCCCGGATACGATGATCCTCGACGAGCCGACGAACCACCTCGACGCCGAATCCGTGCTGTGGCTGCGCGACCACCTCAAGGCCTACTCCGGTGGTCTGATCATCATCAGCCACGACCTCGATCTCATCGACGAAGTGGTCAACAAGGTCTTCTTCCTCGACGCCACCCGTCAGACCATCGACATCTATTCGATGGGCTACCGGCTCTACCTCAAACAGCGTGAGGACGATGAGCGGCGTCGCCGCCGCGAACGTGCCAACGCCGAGAAGAAGGCCGCGGCGCTCAACGCTCAGGCGAACAAGATGATGGCGAAGGCGACGAAGACCGTCGCCGCCCAGCAGATGGCCAAGCGCGCCGACCGTCTGCTCGCCGGTCTCGAGGACGAACGCGCCACGGAGAAGGTCGCGAATCTGCGCTTCCCGGCCCCGGCCGACTGCGGACGTGTGCCGCTGACGGCCGAGGGACTCTCTCGCAGCTTCGGGTCGACCGAGGTGTTCACCGGTGTCGATCTCGCCATCGACAAGGGCACACGAGTCGTCGTACTCGGCTACAACGGTGCCGGAAAGACGACGCTGCTGCGACTGCTCGCCGGACTCGACGAACCCGACTCCGGAGAAGTCGTGCCCGGACACGGCCTCAAGCTCGGCTACTACGCGCAGGAGCATGAGACCCTCGACCTCGAACGCACAGTGCTGGAGAACATGTCGCGGAACTCTCCGCATCTCGATGACACCGCGGTGCGCAATGTGCTCGGTTCGTTCCTCTTCAGCGGTGACGATGTGCACAAACCTGCCGGGGTCCTCTCCGGAGGCGAGAAGACGCGTCTGGCTCTGGCGACCCTCGTGGTCTCGAGCGCGAATGTGCTGCTGCTCGACGAGCCGACGAACAACCTCGATCCGGCCTCTCGCGAGGAGATCCTCTCGGCGATCCGCCGCTACGAAGGCGCAATCGTGCTCGTCACCCACGATGAGGGTGCGGTGTCCGCGCTCGACCCCGACCGCGTGCTGCTGCTGCCCGACGGCGACGAGGACCTGTGGAACGACACGTACCTCGATCTCGTCACGCTCGCCTGAGCCGGCTCATCACGCTCGGCTGAGCCGGTCGGCCTCACTCGGCTGATCGGCTCACTGAGAGCGGAAGCGCTCCTCGAACAGGGCATCCTCATCGGCTTCGGCCTGCCCGCGCACGGTGGGCGAGGCCCAGCGGTTGCGGCCATAGCGTCTGCCGGGCTGACTGATCTTCGCACCCGCGTCGAGGGCGGCCTTGTCGATGACGACCATTTCGTTGTCGACAGCGCCGTGCTCGACCGCCTCGGCGGCGGCCTTGCGCTCACGACGGGCCGAGATGACCACGGCGATGATGATCATGATTCCGAAGGCGAACCACTGGAGCATATAGGACAGGTGGTTGCCCGGATCGAGCTCGGGCATCGGCAGCGGGGTCAGTCCCTCTTCCGGGGAGCCGCCGGTCTCGGCCGGTGAGGCCTCGACGTAGACGTGCGAATAGGCATCGTCCATTCCCGGAATGCGCGCGGGATCGATGGCTTTGATGAGTCCCTTCGGGTTCTCATCCTCGGATCCGTCCTGAGCGGGACGCAGATGGGCGACCACGGTCTGCTCACCCCGTGGAGCGGGCGGCACGGAACCCTGTTCGGCGGTGAAGCCGCGGACGACGGCGATCGTCGAACCGCCGGAGATCTCGAACGGAGTCACCACATAGAAGCCGGGTTCGTCTTCGACCGTACGGTTGCGGGCGAGGACGGTGTCCTCGTCGGAGAACTCTCCGGTCAGTTCCACCTGGGTCCACTCTTCGGTGGTCTCCAGCGTCGAGTTCGGTGTCGAGAGCACCGAGGTGATGTCGACGGGGTCGGCGGAGTAGTTCGCGGTGATCGTCGCGATCTCCTGCTCCCGCTGATCGCGGCGGTCCTTCTGCCACAGGGCGAGGAACACGCAGGCGATGATGACGATGATCGCCATGGCGATGTATTTGAGCCAGCGTGCGGAGAAGAGGAAGGAATAGCGGCTCAACCTGCATCCTCCGGAATCTCGTCGACGGAGACGTCGCTGATGAAGAAGTCGCGCAGAGTCAGGAAGTCGCGCAGATAGTCGAGGTGCTCATCACATGCCAACCACGTCTTCTTCCGCTCGGGAGTGTGGACGCGGGGATTGTTCCACAGCAGGGCACGGGTCGCGAACGCCCGGCATTCCTTCGCGGAACACTGCAGCTGCTCGCTCAAGCCTGGTCCCTCCTGTCCTCGTCATTGTGGTCGACGGTCTCACCTTGGACGGTTTCGCCCGGGATGGTCGTCTCGCCCCGGATCGTTTCGTGCCGGTGATCCGCGCCTGGATCGGTCTCGTCAGGGAAGCCGCCTCGGGGATCTGGGTCGTCGACCGTCTCGTCACCGACCGTCTCTCCGCCGAGGGTGTCCCCGGAGATCGTCTCACCGCGCGCCGGCGGCAGCTCTGTCAGCGGGGCCTGTTCGAGCAGGGCGGATCGATCATCTCGGGTGCGTTCGCGGCCCGCATTGGCGAAGATCACCGCAGGGTAGGGGAGGACTACCGCCCCTGCCACGCAGATCCACATGAGGATGTGCAGGTCGGCGACGAAAGCGAAATAGGCGGCCACGAAGCAGACCGTCCTGATGCCCATGGTGATCGAATACTTGATGATCCGAGACCGCATATCGTCATCAAGGGCGGTGTCTGCCGTTGTGATCTGCTGAGCGTGCCTGACCATATCCTTCTTCGATCGATGACTGCCAAACATGATACTCGTCCTTTGTGAGAGTCATATCCATCGGACAAAGGACAGGATAAGTTTGTCCACGATAGATTTGAAGAACACAGTCGATCAACAGGAGACCAACGTGTCAGAACCACGCACAGTCCTCGTCACCGGCGGCAACCGCGGAATCGGTCGCACCATCGCCGAGGAATTCCTCGCCCAGGGGGACAAGGTGGCAGTCACCTCCCGCAACGGTCAGGCCCCGGATGGAGCGCTGGCCGTGGCCGCCGATGTCACCGACAGCGAATCGATCGATCGGGCGTTCACCGAGATCGAGGAGAAGCTCGGCCCCGTCGAGGTCGTCGTGGCCAATGCCGGAATCACCGCCGACAATCTGCTCATGCGGATGAACGATGACGAATTCGAATCCGTCATCAACACGAATCTCACCGGTGCCTTCCGCACCGTCAAGCGCGGAATCACCGGGATGATCCGCGCGAAGAAGGGCCGCATCGTCCTCATCTCCTCGGTGTCGGGTCTCTACGGGGTGCCCGGTCAGGCGAACTACTCGGCGTCGAAGGCAGGTCTCGTCGGCTTCGCCCGCTCCATCACCCGTGAGGTCGGCTCCCGCGGAATCACCGCCAATGTCGTCGCCCCGGGCTTCATCCGCACGGATATGACCGATGAGCTCAGCGAGAAGCAGCAGAAGGAGTACCTTGCCACCATCCCGGCCAAGCGCTTCGCCGAACCCGCTGAGGTCGCCAAGGTCGTCCGCTGGATGGCCTCCGACGAAGCCGCGTACATCTCCGGTGCCGTCATCCCCGTCGACGGCGGACTGGGCATGGGCCACTGACTCAGACGGCGCTGGGCAGGTCACGACCGGCTCCCGGGCCGCAGACGATGCGGCCCGGTCGGGCCACAGCCCGTAGACTTCGATACAGAGACACCGCCCGAAGCGGCGTCATGCACACGCAACCACCTTCCTTTCGAAAGGACCACCATGGGAATTCTTGACGGAAAGCGCATTCTCGTCACCGGCGTACTCACCGAGGCGTCGATCGCCTTCGCCGCTGCTCGCATCGCACAGGAGCAGGGAGCCGAAGTCATCCTCTCGAGCTTCGGCCGACAGATGAAGATCACTCAGGTGATCGCCGAACGCCTGCCCGAGACCCCGCAGGTCATCGAACTCGACGCCACGAACGAAGAGGACCTCGCAGCCCTGCCCGAGCGCCTCGGCGGCAATATCGACGGAATCGTCCACGCCATCGCCTTCGCGCCGAAGGACGCCCTCGGCGGAGTCTTCCTCGACACCCCGTGGGACTCCGTGTCCGCGGCCATCCACGTCTCCGCGTACTCGCTCAAGGCCATCGCCGTGGCCGCGAAGCCCGTGCTGAACAAGGGCGCCGGAATCGTCGGCCTGACCTTCGACGCGACCGTCTCCTGGCCGGTCTACGACTGGATGGGTGTGGCCAAGGCCGCCTTCGAATCGACCGCCCGCTACCTCGCCAAGTACGTCGGCGAAGACGGCGTGCGCGTCAACCTCGTCTCGGCTGGACCGCTGAAGACCACCGCAGCAACCTCGATCCCCGGCTTCGGCACGCTCGAAGACATGTGGGGCGACCGCGCACCCCTGGGCTGGGACCAGAAGGACACCACTCCTGCCGGCAAGGCCATCGTCGCCCTGCTCTCCGACTGGTTCCCCGCCACTACCGGCGAGATGATCCACGTCGACGGCGGATTCCACTCCACCGGCGCCTGAGACCACTCATGCCTGTGCTCATCCTCGCCCGCCACGCCAAGGCGGAAGCGCACGGTCCGACAGACTTCGAACGGTCCCTGGATGCGAAGGGTCTGGCTCAAGCGGTCGAGGCCGGAGCCGAGATCGCCGAGCGCTGGTCACCCGATGTGGCCATCGCCTCGGCGGCCAGGCGCACCGTGCAGACCGGACAGGCCGTCGTCGAAGCCGTCAACCGTGCTCACGGAGGAACCCTCGACCAACCAGGTGACCTGACCCTGCTCGAGGACCCCTCGCTGTACTCCGGGTCCGTCGACGACTGGCTGGATGCGATCAACTCGATCCCCGCGGATGCGCAGTGCGCGTATATCGTGGGTCATCAGCCGACCGTCGCCGAGGTGGTCGGCCACCTCAATCCGGAAGGCGGGGTTCCCGATACCTTCCGTCCCTCGTCGATCGCGGTCTTCGACCTCGAGAGCTGGGACGTGGAGCCGGGCCACTACCCGGCCCCACAGATCCGGGTCTTCCACGGAGTCTGAACGCTCCGCCTGAACGACGCGATCGGTCGACAAGACGCCTGGGGCGCTGACGAAGCAATCGTCAGCGCCCCAGGCGTCTTCGGTCAGTCAGTGGTCAATGGCGCCGTTGCCACACCCTCGCAGGGATCGCTCACACGTCTGCACGGGCAGCGACTAAGTCGATGACGGCTCTCAGGTCACGTGTCTCCACGGACGCGTCCGCTGCGGCGACGAGGGCCGATTTCGCACAGAAGGCGACTCCGAGACCGGCGGCTTCGACCATGCCGATGTCATTGGCGCCGTCACCGATCGCCACCGAGGCGGCACGATCATATCCGCCGGCTGCGAGCAGATCCTCGAAGATCTCGGCCTTCGCGCTCGGGTCGATGACACGGCCGTTCGTCCGCCCGGTCAGCAGCCCGTCATGGATGTCGAGGCCGTTGGCGAAGACATCGGTGATGCCCAGTTGTGCGGCGACGGGAGCGATGATGGCGGTGAAGCCGCCCGACACCAGCGCCACCTTGCCGCCGGAGGAGTGCACAGCCGCGACCAGGTCGGCGGCCCCCTCGGTGAGGGTGATCTGCTCTCGCACCTCATCGAGCACGGTCTCCGGCAGCCCGCTCAGCAGGGCGACCCGTTCGGCGAGGGATTGGGCGAAGTCGAGCTCACCGGCCATGGCGCGTTCGGTGATGTCGGCGACCTTGTCTCCGACCCCGGCATGGGCGGCGATGAGGTCGATGACCTCTTCGTTGATGAACGTCGAGTCGACGTCCATGACGAGCAGTTGGACGGGGATCTGGGAGGCGGTGGCCTGAGACGTCTCATTCACCCCTTCATCGTAGCCACAGCCATGATGTAGTCCGCGGCGGCGGGGTGCAGCTGAGACAGCAGCGCACCGAACTCGGGCGGGGCGACCGTCGCAGGTGCGAGCACCGTGCGCATCCGGTGGTGGATGTCGAGCGCGGCATAGATCGCGCGGGAATCCGCCTCGGTGGGGATGAGCCGGGAGATCGGATGCAGCGTCGACAGCTCCTCCTGCCAGTCACGCCACGGCCCCTGCCGCCAGTCCTCGGGAACGTCGATGGTCTCGATGAGGCGCAGGCCCTCCATCACCAGCAGCCGCAGACGCCGCAGCGCCTCGGGGGCGGACCCGACCGTGACGGGGCGGAAGACGGTGGGCGCACAGGCGACGATCTCCACGTTCGCCTCGGCGCCGATGAGGGCGATCGCCGCCTGTTCGTCGCCCCGCTGGAGGACGACGGGGGCGGTGTGACGTCCCACTTTCGTTCGGGCGGTGCGATCGACCGGGGGAGTCGTGTGTGGCAGGGACGGGTGGTGCAGTGCCAAGCGGGCATGTGTGATTCCGGCGGCGGCCGCCTCGGCTGCGAAGAGCAGCAGACCGGTGGGTACAGCCGAGTCGAAGACCTCATCGGAGACGATGAGAGGAACATCACGATCATCGTCGAGGAAGGCAGAGGTCACCTCGTCAGGGGGCAGGGTCGAGCGCAGACGGTGGTTGAGGGCCAGGGTCAGCAGCAGTGAGTCGGTCGTGAGGTCCATGTCGAACCAGGATAGACGGCTCGTCTGCGATAGAGTCTGAAAATATGAGTGAAGTCCTGAATCTGGATTCTGTGTCCGTGCGCCGGGGAACCAATTTCCTCCTCGACGATTTCTCGCTGACCGTCGCCGAAGGCGAGCACTGGGCAGTGCTCGGACCCAATGGTGCGGGCAAGACGACCCTGCTCGAAATCGCGGCAGGTCGCATGCATCCGACGACGGGTACGGTCAACATCCTCGAAGAGCAGCTCGGGCGCGTCGACGTGTTCGAACTGCGCCCGCGCATCGGTTATGCCTCGACGATTCTGGCCAACCGCATTCCGAGTTCCGAAGCCGTGCTCGACACCGTGCTCACCGCCGCCTACGGCGTCACCGGACGCTGGGTGGAGGAGTACGAACAGGACGATATCGAACGTGCCCGCGATCTGCTGGCCGCGTTCCACATCACCCATCTGGCCGATCGCACCTTCGGCACGCTGTCCGAGGGCGAGCGCAAGCGTGTGCAGATCGCTCGTGCGCTCATGACCGACCCGGAGCTGCTGCTGCTCGACGAGCCGGCGTCCGGACTCGACTTCGGCGGGCGCGAGGAGCTGCTCGGCGCACTCTCGGAGATCCTCTCGTCGAAGTGGGCGCCGGCCACGATCATGGTCACCCACCATGTCGAGGAGATCCCGGAGGGCATCACGCATGTGCTGCTGCTGTCCGAGGGCACCGATCTGGCCGCCGGTCCGATCGAGGAGACCCTGACGGCGGAGAACCTTGCGGCGACCTTCGGCATCGATGTCAAGCTCACCCGGGACGGTCAGCGCTACCACGCACGTTCCGCCCTCTGAGCATGGAGTTCCTGGCGAACCTGAGCCTCGAACCGTGGCAGATCGGCCTCGTGATCGTCGCCGGAATCGCGGCAGGAGGCATCAACGCCGTCGTCGGCTCCGGAACGCTCATCACCTTCCCGGCGCTCGTCGCCTTCGGGGTGCCGCCGGTGGTGTCGACGATGAGCAACGCCGTCGGTCTCATCCCCGGCAATATCGCCTCCTCGTTCGGATACCGTGAAGAGCTGCGAGGGCAGTGGAAACGGATTCTCGGATACGTTCCCGCCTCTCTGCTCGGGTCGCTGACCGGGGCGTATCTGCTGCTGCACCTGCCCGAGGACGCATTCGAGACGATCGTACCGGTCCTCCTCGTCGTAGCCTTGATCATGGTGGTCGGCCAGCCGTACCTCTCCCGTTACCTGAAGAATCGGTCCCTGCGCCGGGCCGAGGCCGCCGGCGTCGAGCATCGGGCCGCCAAGGCGGGGGATCGCCTGTCCACGGGCCGGTACATCGCCGTGCTCATCGTCGTCTTCCTCACCGCGATCTACGGCGGCTACTTCGCCGCTGCCCAGGGCATCATCCTCATCGCCCTGCTCGGTCTACTGCTGCCCGATGATCTGCAGCGACTCAACGGGCTGAAGAACGTCCTCGTCCTCGTCGTCAATACGGTCTCGGCGAGCACGTACATCATCGTCGGCCACGACCGGATCAACTGGATCGCCGTCGTCTGCATCGCCATCGGCTCACTCATCGGCGGGTACTTCGGTGCCCGAATCGGGCGGAAGTTCTCGCCCGTGCTGCTGCGCGCCGTCATCGTGGCCCTCGGACTCGTCGCGATCTGGAGGATCCTCACGCTGTGAACGGAATTCCGCTGTGAACGGGAGCGCGCTGTGAACACTCCGGCCAAGGCACCCCTGACCCGTCAGCAGGTCATCAATCGGTCCGCTGAACTCGGGATCGCCGTCGAGCGTCTGCGCTTCTTCGACGAGGCGGACCTGACCTCGGGGAGCCAGGGCGGTGATTCCAGCGATGCCCTGCACCGGCGTCTCGAGGGCATGCGCGATTACACGCAGCTGACCGATGTCGCCCTGCGCAGCGTCCGCGAACCCGCCGAGGGGCTGTTCATCGCCGAATCCTCGAAGATCATCCGCCGCGCTCATGCAGCCGGCCTCTCACCCCGGTCGTTCCTCACCAGCCCGAAATGGCTGTTCGACCTGGCCGACATCATCTCCGAGAGCGATGTGCCGATCTTCATCGGCACGGATGCCGCCGTGGAGTCCCTGACCGGATTTCACCTCCACCGAGGAGCGCTGGCCGCCATGGGCCGCCCCGCTCCGGCTCCGGTCTCCTCCTTGATCGCCGATGCCAGGCGACTCGTCGTCATCGAAGATATCGTCGACCATACGAACGTCGGCGCAATCTTCCGGTCTGCGGCCGCATTCGGCGCCGACGCCGTGCTCGTGACCCCACGCTGTGCCGATCCGCTCTATCGACGGTCGATCCGCGTGTCGATGGGCACGGTCTTCCAGGTGCCCTGGACTCGCATCGAATCCTGGCCGGGCGGGATCGCAGAGCTCCAGGAAGCCGGTTTCCATGTCGCCGCACTGGCACTCGATGATGAATCGGTGAGCCTACGCCAGTTCGCCGCCACCGCACCGGAACGTACCGCCGTCGTCTTCGGCACCGAAGGCGACGGTCTGAAGAGATCGACGATCGCCGCCTGCGACTCGACCGTGATGATCCCCATGAGCGGGGGAGTCGACTCCCTCAATGTCGCTGCCGCCTCGGCGGTCACCTGCTTCGCCCTGCAGGAAGAGTGAGTTGTTCCAGTGCCCTTTCCCCGCAAGCTACAGAGAGGACCCCAGTGGACCGCAGCACCCTAGCCCATGCCCTTGAAGCCGGACGGATCACCGGGGAGGTCGCCACTCCAAGAGAGAACAATCTCTCCCATATCCACCGGTTCCTCGACCAGGAACGCCAGTTCGACTTCGGTGTCGAGCTCACCCGCACATGGAACTATGACTCAGTGTTCGCGCTTATGGTTGCGCGCTGTGGCCTGCGGCCCGATCCCGACTTCGTCGAAGGCGTGGACACGATCTCCACCGACGCCTGCATCGACGCTCTGGAGAAGCTCGCCGAGGCGGTCGGCGAGGTCGCGCGCGCCGGCGGACAGATCCTCTTCGCCACCGGCCACCCCGCAGGGCTTCTGCCTGTGCATATGGCAATTGCCGCCGCGGCGCAAGACGCCGGCGCCGTCATCGACACCCGTGATCACTTCATCCCGGTTCCGGAGATCGGTGGGGACGTGCGACAGATCAGCAACGTGTGGACCTGGCACCTGCACGGCGGCAGCCCGCACACGCACCTGGCCGAACCCATGCATGCGCTGCTTGATGATATCGCCGCCCGCGGCGGATCTGCCCCCGACCTCGTCGTCGCCGACCACGGGTGGGCCGGAGCCGCCTCGAGCAGAGCGCTGCGAACGATCGGTTATGCCGACTGCAATGATCCGGCACTCTTCGTCGCCGAGGCGCAGGGGCAGATCGAAGCGACAATCCCGCTCGACGACGATGTCGTGCCGAACCTCTACGCCCCGCTCATCGACTTCGTCATCGACTGTTCCGGACTGAACTGACGAGCAGCGCTCGACCGGCGGGCGATGCATGCCCGAGCGCCACGTTCAGCCGATCTCGTTCGCGAGATCCTCGATCACCTCGGAGCCGGGCAGGGATGCGAGAGTGGATCCGGAGAGCAGCAGCTTGGAACCGCGGATACCGGAACCGATGATGAGTTCGTCGGCCTCGGCGACGCGGGAGTCGATGAGCACCCGATAATTCTCCGGCAGGCCGATCGGACCGATACCGCCGTACTCCATTCCGGATTCGTTCACGGCGCGTTCGAGCGGCAGGAACGAGGCCTTGCGGACATCGAGGAGCTTCTTGACCCGCTTGTTGACGTCGGCGCGGGTGTTCGCAAGCACCATGCAGGCGGCGATCCGCTCCTCACCACCCCGCGAGCCGGCGACGAGAACGCAGTTCGCCGAGGTGGCCGGAGGCAGATCCGTGGCAGCGAGGAGAGCAGCGGTATCGGCGATCCGCGGATCGATGTCGAAGACGTCGACATCGCCGGAAACCGTGGACAAGGCGGCGGCAGTCGATTCGGCCATGAGTTCGGGAGCGGTGGCGGCGGGTTGGAGGGTGAACTGAGTGGAGAGGCGTTCCTTCGTGGTCATGGCCACAGTTTAGGAGATCCGTGTCGAATCGCTTTGTCCGGGCCCATCAGATAGAATGGACTGTCGCTCCGGGTCCGGTTCCTACGGTTCGGAGCGTGTCCAGCAGACGAATTCGGGCACTGGCAGATGAGTTCAACTCATATCAGGCGCCTGAAAGAATTCAGCAGAGGTAAGAAAATGAAGAAGGACATCCACCCGGAATACGCGCCGATCGTGTTCAACGATCTGGCTTCCGGCACCAAGTTCCTCACCCGCTCCACCGCTAAGAGCGAGAAGACCATCGAGTGGGAAGACGGCAACACCTACCCCGTGATCGACGTCGAGATCTCTTCCGCTTCGCACCCGTTCTACACGGGCAAGCAGCGCATCCTCGACTCCGCCGGCCGCGTGGAGAAGTTCAAGGACCGCTACAAGGGCTTCGGCAAGCGCTGATCTCGGGCGTTCCCAACAGCTTCATACGAATCGCCCCGCACACCGGAAAGGTGTGCGGGGCGATTTGTCGTCTGCAAGCCGACTGACTCTGATGCGACGTCCCGACTGTGACTGGCTGCGTCCCCGCGGGGACGCAGCCGAAGCACCGATGATCAGCCGACGGTGACTGAGACCTCGGAGGAGGGGCTCACTCGTGACGCCGGATGGTAGAGCGAGGCGACGCCGGTGGCATTGTCGAGGCAGTTCGCGATTCCGTGAGCGACCTTCTCCTTCGCGGAGACGACGGCGTCCTTGATGTCGAGACCGGTGGCGATTCCTGCCGCAATCGAGGACGCGAAGGAACAGCCTGCGCCGTTGACGAGCTTGTTGTTGACCTTGCGCGAGCGCAGAGTCGTCACGGTCTCTCCGTCGAAGAGGATGTCGATGGCATCGCCCCCAGCCAGCCGTGCTCCGCCCTTGACGACGACGTTCTTCGCGCCCTGCCCGTGGATGATCTTCGCGGCCTCGATCATGCCCTCGACGGAGTCGATGGGATCGACCCCGGCCAGGGTCGCGGCCTCTTCGAGGTTCGGGGTGACGACGGTGGCCAGAGGCACGAGGTTCTCGACGAAGAGATCCTTGAGATCGACCATGGTGCCTGCGCCCTTGCACACGAGCACAGGATCGAAGACGTACGGCAGATCATTGGTCTTCAGCTCTTCTGCGAGGACCAGCGCCGAGTCGACGGAGCCGAGCATTCCGGACTTGATGGCGGTGAACTCGTGCACGGCCAGCGTCGATTCGAGCTGACGGGTGACGACCTCGGGCTCGATGAACTCGAGGACATGGGCGAATCCGTCATTGGGATCGAAAGTGACGATGCAGGTGACGACGGCAGTGCCGAAGGCCCCGTATTCGTCGAACATCTTCAGATCGGCTTCGAGTCCGGCTCCTCCGGAGACATCGGATCCGGCGACAGTGAGCACCTTTGCGGTCATAGTGGTCCTTTCAGGTAAAGCGTTCGCGAAGAAGTCTACGCGGGTTCAGGCGCCCGCGTAGCCGTGCTGACGCCAGGCTTCGTAGATGGCGATGGATGCCGAATTCGCCAGGTTGAGCGAACGGCGTGCCGGCAGCATCGGGATCCGCACTGTCATATCCACATGCTCGTCGTTGACGACTTCGTCGGGCAGTCCCGTCGACTCGCGCCCGAAGAGGAGGACATCACCGTCTTGGTAGTCCACCTCGGCGAAGGAATTGTCCGTATGCGTGCTGAACGCGATCACCCGACGTTCACCGAGGCGGCCCCAGAGTTCGTCGATCGAAGGATGGACGGTGACATGGGCGAGGTCGTGATAGTCGAGACCGGCTCGGCGCAGCTTCGCGTCGGAGAGGTCGAAGCCGAGGGGCTCGACGAGATGCAGATGGGCTCCGGTGACCGCGGCGAGCCGGATGGCGTTTCCGGTGTTGCCGGGGATCTCGGGAGTGTGGAAGACGATGTCGATGTTCATATCACCCTCATCTTCTCACCTCAGAGGCTGGCCTTACGAACGAGGAGGTACCCCTGCCTGGTCGCTTCCGGGAACCGACCGGTCCGGTCGGGTTCGCGTTCGATGCGGGTGGCAGGAATGAAGCCGTGCGGTTCGAGCGCGGTGAGCACGTCATCGATCGAGCGGCGATGGAAATCGAGATCGACGCCGAAGCCGGCGAGATCGGAGCAATGATCGACCCGGTCCCCGAGCTGGAACGCCAGCTGGAACCAGCCGCCCGGACGAAGGACACGGGCCGCCTCGGCGAAGGCGAGGACAAGCTCATCGTCGGGGACATGGATCGTCGAGTACCAGGCGACGAGACCGGAGAAGGACTCATCGGCATAGGGCAGGACGGTCATCGACCCGACGTCGAACTGATGCATCGGATAGAGGCCCCGAGCGAGTTCGATCATGGCAGGGGAGAGGTCGAGTCCGCGCGGTTCGAGTCCGAGGGCGGCGAGGAACGTCGTGATGCGACCGGGCCCGCAGCCCATGTCGAGGACCTCCGCTGAGCCCGTGCCGAGGACGAGCTCGGAGAAGGCCCCGAGAACGGCGCGGTCATGCGGTTTGGCGGTGAGCTCATCGGCGACCCAGTCCGTGTAGGTCCGGGCGATCGCATCATAGGAGTCACGCGTGGCCGCTTCGCGGATGCGGGCTTCGTCAGTCATGACGTCACCCTACCCGTCGGCGCTGACACCACCGGTGTAAGGCAGTTCGGCGACTTTCGGGACACACCTGGTTCGGTTCGGTCACCTGAAGAAACGAAACTCAATCGAATCTCGGCAATGATCGAGCGCTGGAGACTGTCTTGCTCGAATTCTGGCGTCAGTGCCGAATCCTAGAGTGGAGGCGCGGTCGGTGGTCATGGGGATCGCCGGACCGGAGGGCCGAAGCGACCGCGGGAGGGGAGCGCCATGAGAGACGATGAGCCGAATGCGGCGGAGGCGGCCGACCCGGGAGGCGGCGGTGAGTGCTGCGGCTTTGACCTCGTTTTGCTACCGCATGAAGGCTCGAAGCCGAATGGCGACACGCCCGGGAAGGCGAAGCTGTTGTCTGAATCTTGCCAATTTAGAACGTCAGTTCGATAATGGATGTCATGTCAGCAGCACCGGTCATCGAACAGCTCAGTCGGGAGACGGGGATCTCCACGGCTGCGGCACTGTTCGACAAGATCCCACCCCATCCGGTGGATCCTGTGCTCTCTCCGCTGTTCCGTCGCGGCGGTCTGCCGCGTGGGGAACTCGTCACCGTCACCGGTGAGCTGTCGCTGAGCTGCGGCCTGGCGACGATCGCTGCGGCGACCCGGGAACAGAAGTGGTGTGCCGGGATCGGGCTCGGCGAACCGTCCGTGTCCTCGATCGCCGACCTCGGTGTCGATCTCGACCATTTCGTCAATCTCGCGACCCCTGGTGAGGACTGGCTGCGAGTGGCGTCGATCCTCATCGAATCCTTCGACATCATCCTCGTCGACCCCGGCTTCGCCCCGAGCGCGTCGGAACGGGCCCGACTCCTGGCGAAGATCCGTGAACGACGAATGAGCCTCATCAGCCTCCGACCTCTTTCCGGCAGTACGGAGCAGATCGAGATCACCGACACTCGCTGGTCGGGCGCCGAACACGGTCACGGCCGTCTGCAGTCCTGCCTCGTCCGTGCTCGTTCACAGACGGGAACCCACCGGTTCCTGCTGCCGGGACCGTCAGGAACTCCCGCCAGCGTCCCCGCGGGGACGCTGGAAGTGGTCGCAGACGGCGGAGCCTCCATTGCCCCGACAACGGATCTGGGCACAGATCCGGCCACGGACACGGACGACGATCCTCGGTGGTCGACGATCACACAGCTGCGGCAGGTGATCAGCCATGTCGGATGAGTCCGGCCGCACCCTCGTGCTCACCGTTCCCGACTGGCCGGCGGTGGCCGCCGCGGTCGAACACGACATCGCACCGGGCCGCCCTGTCGCGGTTCTCCACGCCGGCAAGGTCATCGCCGCCGATGCTCCGGCCCGTGCCGCCGGAATCACCGCCGGGAACAACAAACGCGCTGTGGGATACCGCTGTCCCGAAGCCCACATCGCGGTCTGGGACGAAGAGGCCGACAACCGACATTTCAGTGCCGGGGTCGGTGCCCTCGACAACCTCGTCGCACGGTTCACCCTGCTCAGCCCGGGAACATTGGCGATCCCTCTCGACTCGCTCAGACACGGCTACGCCGACGAAGCCGATGCGGTCGAGACACTGGTCTCGGCGCTTGTCGATGACACCGGATGGGAGTTCTTCCCCGGGATCGCCGACACCGTCTTCGCCGCGGTCCTCGCCGCCGGACAGGCGCGCCGCGTCGAACCCGGACAGACCGTGGACTTCCTCTCCGCCCAGCCGATCACCACCCTGGAATACGCCGGCGCCGAGGCGACCGCGCTGATCGAGGTCTTTCTGCAGCTGGGGCTGCGCACCCTCGGCGACCTCGCCCGCCTCGCGACCAAAGACGTGAACGCACGCTTCGGCGCCTTCGGTCGGCATCTGCACGACCTGGCCTCCGGGCGGGCAGGAGCCCCGCTCGCCGATCATGTCCGCGGCGAACAGCTCGACGTCGAACTCGACCTCGATGCCCCGACGACCCGCAGCGACACCCTCGGCTTCCTCGCCCGCCAGCTCGGTGCCGACCTGCTGGCCAAGGTACGCAGACAGGCGCTGGTCTGCACCCAGATCACGATCGAACTCGATGCCGCGGGCGGCCAGTCCTCGTCCCGGACCTGGCGGATCGAGGACATGCAGGAGAATGCGATCGCCGACCGCCTGCGGTGGCAGGCCGAAGGCTGGCTGGCGGGAGTGGGCCGGGGTTCGCCTCCGGGACAGAACCCCCGCACGGCGCAGCCTGACCCGCAGGAACTCGACATCGTCGACGAGCCGGCACCCGACGCCGAGGACTTCTCCGACGACGGCATCATCGCGCTGCGCCTCATCGCGGCCGAACTGACCACCCCGATCGGTGCCACACGCAGCCTGTTCGACGAGAACACCGGGCAGATCACCCATACGCTCGAGCGTCTGCAGGGACTGTTCGGTCCCGATGCCGTCCTGGTTCCGGGCATCCAAGGCGGGTGGGACCCGGCAGAGACGAACCTGTGGACCCCGTGGCAGCAGGCGGCCGTCCCCGAACGCAGCCCTGCCGCTCCCTGGCCCGGTGCTCTGCACGCACCCCGTCCGACGACCGTCGAACACTCCGCCGTCGACGTGCTCGCCGCGGACGGCTCACCGGTGGAAGCACGCCCCTCGGGTCTGGGTGCGGCCCCGGCGACGATCAGATTCCCCACCGGGCAGACCGAGACCATCACCGACTACTCCGGTTCCTGGCCCATCGAATCCGGTTGGTGGGACCCGAACCGAGCTGTCTACCGCACCCGGCTGCAGGTGGTCACCGATGCCGGCCGTGCCCTTCTGCTGAGCAAAGAGCACGGTCAGTGGTACCTCACCGGCCGTTACCGCTGACCGGCAACCTGCCGACCAACGACTCCAACTGAGAGAGCGACCCCACCTGAGAGGAGGAGATCCCGATGGGATTCTCGAACCCGCGTACACCGTGGTCGAAGCTGGCCCGCCGCCTCGAGGGTAAGGACATCCGGTCTTCCCCGGCGGACAAACAGCCTGCTGGCGAGAACTTCGCAGGAAAACAGCCTGTCGACAAGCACGCCGACGGCTCCGATGCCCCTGCGTTCTCCCGCCTTGACCGCCACCAAGTCTCGGTCGGCCCCGGCGGTTCGGACGGACGCAGCCGCTATCAGGAGTCGGCTGGCGCCGGCAGCGCTCAGGGGCTGAACCGCGGACCGGGACTGCTGCGGAAGCAGGTCGACTGGGCGGAGCTGCATGTGCACTCCCAGTTCAGCTTCCTCGACGGAGCCTCCGACCCCGAAGAGCTCGTCGCCGCCGGCGCCGCCGCCGGGCTGAGCTCCCTGGCGCTGACCGACCACAACGGACTCTACGGTGCCGTCCGCTTCGCCCATGCCGCCGCCGAGGCGGGACTGGACACCGTGTTCGGCTCCGAACTGTCCATCGGGCTGTCCGAGAAGATCCCCGGACAGACCGACCCCGATGCCACCCACCTGCTCGTCCTCGCCCGCAGCGTCGAGGGCTACCACCAGCTCTCTCAGGTCATCACCGAGGCGAACCTGCGTGGTGAGAAGAACCGTCCGCTCTTCGACCTCGAAGAACTCGCGGCAGAGGACGGAGACTGGATGATCCTCACAGGCTGTCGCAAAGGACCGCTGCGACGAGCCTTGGGCAACGATGACGGCGGGCTCAGCGCTCTGCGCGAACTCACCGCACTCTTCGGACCCGACCGGGTCGCCGTCGAACTCAGCCGGGACGGAGCCCCGGATGACGACGAACGGCTGCACCACCTCGGCGATCTGGCCCAGCGGACGGGCCTGCCGATCATCGCCAGCAATGCCGTCCACTTCGCCACCCGGGCCGAGTGGAAGTCGGCTCAGGTGCGCGCCTCGGTGCGGTCGCGGAAGTCCCTGGAGGAACTGGCCGGATGGCTGCCGGCGACGGCGAGCGCACGCATCCACACCGGCCAGGAGATGCTCGCACGCTTCCCGCGGCAGGCTGTGGACAATGCGGTGCGGATCGGTCAGGACTGCTCCTTCGTCCTCTCCTCAGCCCGTCCCGACCTGCCGAAGGCGCCGATGCCCGATGAGACCGAGGGGGAGACGTATCTGCGTGGCCTCATCGCCGAACGCGGCCGCACCCGCTACGGATCCCGAGCAGAGCACCCGCGGGCCTGGGAGCAGCTGGACCGGGAGATGGACATGATCGCCCAACTGGGTTTCTGCGGCTACTTCCTCATCGTCTTCGACATCACCGAATTCTGCCGCAATATGGGCATCTTCTGCCAAGGCCGGGGCTCGGCGGCGAACTCCGCGGTCTGCTACGTCCTCGGCATCACCGCCGTCGACGCCGTCAAACACGGACTGCTCTTCGACCGGTTCCTGTCCCCGGACCGCAAGGGGTACCCGGACATCGACATCGATATCGAATCCGGCCGCCGCGAAGAGGTCATCCAATACGTGTACGACCATTTCGGCCGTGACCGGGCCGCCCAGGTCGCCAATGTCATCACCTACCGTGCGAAATCGGCCATCCGGGACGCCGCCTTCAGCCTCGGCTATGCCCCCGGCCAGCAGGATGCGTTCTCGAAGTCGAGCAACCGGTGGTCGAGCCTGCCCGATGCCGAGGACTCACCGGTGCCCGCACCGGTGCTCAAGGTCGCCGAGGATCTGCTCGGCTCACCACGCCATCTGGGCATCCATTCCGGTGGGATGATCTTGGCCGACCGTGCCATCGGCGAAGTCGTGCCGGTCGAGAGGGCGACGATGGGCCACCGCACCGTCGTTCAATGGGACAAGGACGACTGCGCGGCCATGGATTTGGTCAAGTTCGACCTGCTCGGTCTGGGCATGCTCACCGCCCTGCACGAGATGGTCGGACTCGTCCACCGTCACACCGGGGTCCTCATCGACCGGGCGGAGATCGATGACGACGACGAAGCCGTCTACGAGATGCTCTGCCGTGCCGACGCGATCGGGGTCTTCCAAGTCGAATCCCGCGCCCAGCTGGCCACCCTGCCTCGGCTGCGTCCGAGAACGTTCTACGATCTGGCCGTCCAGGTCGCCCTCATCCGACCGGGGCCGATCCAAGGCGGCTCCGTCCACCCCTATATCCGCAGACGGCAGGGTCTGGATCAGGTCGAATACCTCCACCCGCTGCTCGAGAAGTCCTTGGCCAAGACCTGCGGGGTCCCTCTGTTCCAAGAGCAGCTCATGCAGATGGCCATCGACGTCGGTGGGTTCACCGGGGCCGATGCCGACCGGCTGCGGCAGGCCATGGGCTCCCGCCGGTCGGAGAAGCGGATGGCCGAACTCGCCGAGAAGTTCCGCACCGGAGCGCGTGCGCGCGGAGTCGACGCGGAGACCGCCGAGGCGATCTTTGCCACCATCGCCGCCTTCGCGAACTACGGGTTCCCCGAATCGCATGCCATCAGCTTCGCGAACCTCGTCTATCAGTCCGCCTGGTTCAAATACCATCACCACGCCGCTTTCACCGCCGGACTGCTGCGCAGCCAGCCGATGGGCTTCTACTCCCCGCAGTCGCTCATCGCCGACGCCCGCCGGCACGGGGTGCCGATCCTGCCCGTCGACATCCGCCGCTCCCAAGCGGCCACGGACCTCGAACGGGTCGCAGAGGCGGGGGATGGGGACACCGCCTCAGCGGGGGAGGACAAGGACACGACCGCCTCGGCGGGGGAGCTGGGGATCCGCTTGGGACTGGACACGGTCGCGCATGTCGGCTCCTTCGCCGAGGTGATCGCGAGCGAACGCGAGAACGCGCCGTTCACCTCGGTGGCGGACCTGGCCGAACGCACCGGAGCCGGCAAGCAGGCCCTGGAATCGCTGGCCACGGCCGGGGCTCTGTCCGGATTCGACCTCGACCGACGGCAGGCCCTGTGGCTGGCCGGGGGAGTCGCCGGTGCCCATCCGGGGCTGCTGCCGGGAACGGCGAGCGTGGACTCGGCTCCGAGCCTGCCGGTCATGGATGCCTTCGATACGACCTTGGCCGAGCTGTTCTCCACCGGGATCACCGTCGACGGCTACCCCACGGAGATGATGCGCGAGACGCTTCGCGCCCGCGGATACTCATCGACCGCGGATGCGGCCGCCGCCGCAGACGGAACCCGGATGACGGTGGCCGCGATCGTCACCCATCGGCAGCGCCCGGCCACCGCCTCGGGGATCACCTTCATCAACCTCGAAGACGAATTCGGGATGCTCAACGTCGTAGCCACGGCCGGGCTGATGAAACGCTTCCGCACGGTCGCGACCTCCCGCAACGCCCTCGTCGTCACCGGACTCATCCAGCGCGGGGGAGACGTGGTCAGCCTCTACGCCCACAAACTCATCCCCCTCGAGGTGCAGCTGCCGACGAAGGCGCGGAACTTCCGGTGAATGTCGGCACTGCACACGTGTGGCAACCGCACACGTGTGACACCTGGCCACGTGCGACAAGGGCATCGCCCGTACGCGACGGGATGACAGCACGACGCAGGCATGCCAGATGACAGCTGCACGGCACGGTGTGACGAAACATGACAGACGATGACACCAACATGACACACAGGTGGGTGCCAGCCGGCGAAGTCGATGACAGTAGACACATCACATCGCCTCAACCAGCGACACCGCCACCGCATTCACACAGGAGAGTCACCATGACCCAGGCATTCGAAACCCGCCAGATCCATGCCGGACAGGTCCCCGATCCGACCACCGGTTCGCGCGCCCTGCCCATCCACCAGACCACCTCATTCGTGTTCAACGACGCGAATCATGCCGCAGCGCGCTTTGCGCTGACCGATGTCGGCCCCGTCTACAGCCGCCTGACGAACCCGACGAACGAAGTCGTCGAGAACCGGATCGCCGATCTCGAAGGCGGCGTCCACGCCGTCCTCACCGCCTCGGGCCAGTCCGCGGCCTTCCTCGCGATCACGAACGTCGTTGGAGCCGGCGACCACATCGTCGCGAGCTCCAGCCTCTACGGCGGAACCGTCAACCTCCTCGACGTCACCCTGCGCAAGCTCGGCATCGACACCACCTTCGTCGACGTCGACGACCACGAGGCATGGAAGAACGCGATCCAGGACAACACCAAGATCCTCTTCGGCGAGGTCGTGTCGAACCCGCGCTCAGACATCCTCGACATCGAGGCGATCGCCGGAATCGCCCATGAAGCCGGTGTGCCGCTCATCGTCGACAACACCCTGGCCAGCCCCTACCTCGTGCGTCCGATCGAACACGGAGCCGACGTCGTCCTCCATTCCGCCACGAAGTACCTCGGCGGCCACGGCAACTCCGTTGCCGGAGTCCTCGTCGACAGCGGCAACTTCGACTACGGCGCACAGCCGGAGAAGTTCCCCGGCTTCAACGAACCCGACGCTTCCTACAACGGACTCGTCTTCGCCCGCGACCTCGGCGCCGACGGAGCTTTCGGAGTGAACGTGTCCTTCGGACTCAAGGCTCGCGTGCAGGGACTGCGCGACCTCGGACCCTCGCTCAGCCCGACTAACGCATTCCTGCTGGCCCAGGGCATCGAGACCCTGAGCCTGCGCATCGAACGCCACGTGGAGAACGCGAACAAGGTCGCCGCCTACCTCGAAGCCCACGACCAGGTCGACCGCGTCGCCTACGCCGGACTCGAGTCGAGCCCCTGGAACGGCCTGGCCAAGAAGTACCTGCCGAACGGCGTGGGTTCGGTGCTCGCCTTCGACATCGCCGGCGGATACGACGCCGCTGTGGCCTTCGTCGACGCCCTCGAACTGCACTCGCTGGTGGCGAACATCGGCGACGTCCGCTCGCTCGTCATCCACCCGGCCTCGACCACGCACGCACAGCTGGACGAGGAAGCCCAGGAGGCCGCCGGAGTGAACCCGGCACTGGTCCGCCTGTCCGTGGGCATCGAAGGCGTCGACGACATCATCGACGACCTCGACAAGGGCTTCGCGGCAGCAGCGGCGAAGGCGCAGACCGCGGCCTGAGATGACCACCCAGAGCACTTCCGTCGAACGGATCCTCGGCTTCGGTACGGACTCGGGACACACCTTCGGCACGGTCGAGATCGCCTATGAGACCTTCGGCACCCTCAACGCCGACCGGTCCAATGCGATCCTCATCGAGCATGCTCTGACCGGCGATACCCGCGTCACCGAATGGTGGGCGGGTGTCGTCGGCCCCGGGGAAGCCGTCGACACCGACAAGTACTTCGTGGTGTGTGCGAACTCCCTCGGAGGCTGCTCGGGAACGACCGGGCCGCAGTCGTCCTATGATGACGGCCTGGCCTACGGCTCCCGATTCCCTCGGGTCTCGATCCGCGACATGGCACGGCTGGAGCACAATCTCGCCCAGATCCTCGGCATCGACTCCTGGGCCGCCGTCATCGGCGGATCCATGGGAGGTGCGCGAGCGCTCGAGTTCGCTCTGTTGGATTCCAGGAAGGTCCGCAAATGCGCGGTCATCGCCGCACCGGCCTTCTGCGAAGCCGACCAGATCGCCTGGGCGATGATGCAGGAACGCGCGATCGAACTCGACGCCGATTACTACTCCGGAGACTATTCGGCCGTCGGCAGCTTCCCCAGTCATGGTCTCGGACTGGCCCGGCAGATCGCGCACCTGACGTATCGCAACGATGCCGACCTCAATGAACGCTTCTCCCGTCGGCTGCGTTCGGAGGACTACTACGAAGTGACCTCGTACCTAGACCATCAGGCCAAGAAGCTCACCGCCCGGTTTGATCCGCACAGCTATATCGTGCTCACACGTGCCCTTCGCGACCATGATGTGCGCCGAGGTCGCTCCTCTGACCTCACGGTCGCACTGGCCGACGCCTGCACCGACAACCTCGTGGTCTCCGTGTCCTCGGATCGGCTGTTCCCGCCGGAACAGGTGGGCATCCTCGCCGAGGCGCTGCCCGGGAGAGTGCGACACCACATCATCGACTCCCCGGTCGGCCACGACGGGTTCCTCACCGAGACAGAGAAGATCTCCGCGGTGCTCGCCGACTTCCTCGCCGACTGAGACCGTCGGGGCTGGCTGGCGGCGGGCACCGTCGCCAGCCGGCGACCCGAATCTCCCCAAGCACCAGAAGACCCCCGCAGACCGTTCGCTGCGAAAGTCTTCTGGTGTGCCCGGACCACGGGCCCGCGGTCACCTTGCGGCGGCCTTCGCCTTCTTCTTCGCGGCCTTGAGCAGCTGCTTCTCGTCGACCGGGAAGTCCTGACGAGCCCGGGCCCGACGGTAGTAGTCGGCGGCCTCTGCCTGACGCTCGGCTTCGACGCCGGAGGCGATGGTGGCCCGACGGTGGACATCCGAGTAGCCGAATGCCTCGACGAGGTCGAGCGCATTGGCCGCGAGCTTCTTGCACAGACGGTTCAGCGTCTCGTTGATCTGGCGTGCACGCGACATCGGCAGGCGACCGTACATGAGGTGCCATGCCATATGCGTCTCGATCAGTCCGAGACCGTAGGTGTCACGCAGACGACGGAAGGCCTTGGCCTGATCGGCGTCGGTCTGCTCCTTCATCTTCTCGTCCAGCGCCTTCCACTTCTCGAGCTCGACATAGGCGCGTGCCATCTCGATGAGCTCATGCTGGTGGACGTTGAACAGATCGGCCGCCTGCGCGGCCGGCATCTTCGTCGCAGGCCGCAGCTTCTGAGCGACTCCGGCGACCATGACCTCCAGACGCGTTTCGAGCAGGGTCCGCTGCAGGCGTCCCGACCTGATCCGCTTGTCGCCGAGGTTCGGGGTCAGCGCATCCGAGATCGCCCGTCCCGCATTGGCCAGACCGGTGCGGTAGAGCGTATGTTCGGCGGCCTGGGTGCCGATGAAGCGGGCGGCTCCGCCGACGTCGAGGTTCGCGAATTCCTTGGCATAGTCGCCGAGGAGGCGCTTGGCCACGAGCTGCAGCAGCACCGTATTGTCGCCTTCGAAGGTGACGTAGACGTCGAGGTCGGCGCGCAGCCCCACGAGGCGGTTCTCCGCCATGAATCCGGCACCGCCGCAGGCTTCACGGCATTCCTGGATGACGTCGAGCGCCATCCAGGTCGAGTCGGCCTTGAACGCAGCCGCGCGGGTCTCGAGCAGAGCCCGGTTCTCGTCGGAGTCATCGGCTCCGGCGAAGACCTCTTCGAAGGAGGTCAGCAGCTTCTCGTGCGCGAACGCCGAGGCGTAGACGGCGGCGAGGGCCGGCATGAGGCGACGCTGATGCTGGCCGTAGTCGAGCAGAGTCGTCTCGGCGTATTCATCGCCGGCCGTGAACTGCTTGCGCTCGAGTCCGTAGCGCACGGCGATGTCGAGGGCGATCTTCGATGCGACCACGGAGGCGCCGTCGAGCGAGACCCGGCCCTGGACCAGGGTGCCGAGCATCGTGAAGAAGCGGCGTCCCGGCGATTCGATGGGGGAGGAGTACGTGCCGTCGGCGGTGACGTCTCCATAGCGATTGAGCAGGTTGGTGCGTGGGATCCGCACGGAGTCGAAGGCGAGGCGACCATTGTCGACTCCCTTGAGCCCGCCCTTGTAGCCGTCGTCTTCGATCGAGACTCCCCGCATCGGCTCACCGGCCTCGTCGCGGACGGGCACGAAGAAGGCATGCACCCCGTGCTTGACACCCTCGGTGATGAGCTGAGCGAAGACGACGGCGGCCCGGGCATCGCGGGCGGCGTTGCCGATGTACTCCTTCGTCGCGGCCCGGAAGGGGGTCTCGATGACGAACTCTTCGGTCGCCTCATCGTAGGTGGCGGTGGTCGCCACGTTCGCCACATCGGAGCCGTGCCCGATCTCCGTCATCGCGAACGAACCCAGCAGCCGGCCGGACTGAGCGTCGAGCAGCCATTTCTGATGCTGCTCCTTATTCCCGAGGTGGAGGATCGCGCCGCCGAAGAGTCCGAACTGGACGCCGGCCTTGATCTGGAGGCTGGGGTTTGCGGTCACGGTCTCTTCGAACCCGGCGACGTTCGTGGCGTGTTCGTTCCTTCCGCCCATCTCCGGTGACAGCCCTGTCATCGGCAGTCCGGTCTCGGCCATCATCATGACCCCGTCGACGGTCTTCGCCCGTGCGGTGTCGAGATCATCGGCCGGATCGTCATGGGTCGACGACGCTTCGGCCAGGGTCCGCCCGAGTCGGCGAGCTTCTGCCCAATGTCCGTCGAGGACGTCGTTGATGGCTTTCGGGTCAAGAGACAGCTTCATTGTTCTACTCCTCGTTGTTCGGGCAGGGTTGCCCAGAGCCAATGGGTGATGGTGGTGGCGAATTCCTCGGGCCGGTCCGGTCGGGACAGCCACGTCTCGGTGGCGGCGCGCACGAAACCGATCGCTCCGGCCGACCACAGCCGAGCCTGCTCCCCGCTCAGGCCGAGGCGTTCGGCCAGCTGCCCGGCAACGGAATTGAAGAAACCGCCGGTCTCCTCGGGCGCGAACCGGTTGACCGCGGTGTCGCAGAAGCGATACACGTTCGGAGAATTCGCGGCGAGCGTGACGAATGCGCGGATCATCGCGGCCAGGGACTCCTGCGCCGCGGCTGAGCCCTCGCCCTTCGCCGAGGAGGCCGCGGCCTCGTCGAGAGACCGGACGATGACGCCCATCGCCCATTCGCCCATGGCCGCCTGCAGACCTGCCCGGTCGGTGAAGTATCGGTAGAGCACCGACTTCGACGTTCCGGTCGCGTCCGAGATCTGCTCCATCGACATATCGTCGCCGTACTCCTCGACGACGAGCCGCACGGAACGCAGAAGTTCGCGACGGCGCTCATTGCGATGCTTCTGCCATCTCGTCGAGCGACCGTCTGTGATCGATTTCATGTAACCGACAGTATCAGGTACTGTCGGTATCGGCTAAATCAACCACTCGGAGGTGCACATGTCCGCTCCCAACAACCGCGCCGTCATCCTCGGCGGCAACCGAATTCCCTTCGCCCGCTCGAACAAGCAGTACGCGAAGGCCACGAACCTCGATATGCTCACCTCGGCCATCGACGGGCTCGTTGCCCGCTTCGGACTGGCTGGAGAGAACATCGGCGAGGTCGCCGGAGGTGCAGTCCTCAAGCATTCGAAGGACTTCAACCTCACCCGGGAAGCCGTGCTCGGCTCCGCCCTGGCACCGACGACCCCCGCCTTCGATCTTGGTCAGGCCTGCGCCACCGGCCTCGAAGCCGTGGTCAGCCTCAACAACAAGATCAACGCCGGGCAGATCGAATCCGGAATCGCCTCGGGCGTGGATTCGACGTCCGACGCTCCGATCGTCATCAACGATTCGATGCGCGAGATCCTCCTCGAGCTCACCCGTGCGAAGACGATGGTGCAGAAGGCGAAGATCGCCTCCCAGATCCGCCCCGCCTACCTCGCACCGCAGGCTCCGAGCACGGGCGAACCGCGCACGGGCTTGAGCATGGGCGAGCACCAGGCGATCACCACCGCCGCCTGGGGCATCAGCCGACAGGCCCAGGACGAACTGGCCGTGGCCTCCCACAAAAACCTCGCCGCGGCATGGGAATCCGGCTTCTTCGATGACCTCACCACCCCGTACCTCGGGGTCAGCCGCGATACGAACATGCGTGCCGACTCGACCGTGGAATCCCTGGCGAAGCTCAACCCCGTCTTCGGCAGGAAGCTCGCCGCCGAGGCGACCATGACCGCCGGCAACTCGACTCCGCTGACCGACGGCGCCTCCTCGGTGCTGCTGGGCAGTGAGGACTGGGCCGCCGAACACGGCTTCACCCCGTTGGCGCGCCTCGTCGATGCCGAAGCAGCCGCCGTCGATTTCGTCGACGGCGACGAAGGTCTGCTCATGGCCCCCGCCTACGCAGTTCCGCGGCTGCTGGCCCGCAACGGGCTGACCTTCGACGACTTCGATGTCTTCGAGATCCACGAAGCATTCGCCTCCACTGTGCTCTCGCACCTGGCCGCCTGGGAATCCGAAGAGTTCTGCAAGGACAAGGCCGGACTGGATGCGGCACTGGGCACCATCGACCGCGACAAGCTCAACCCGCTGGGCTCGAGCCTGGCCGCAGGTCACCCCTTCGCCGCCACCGGCGGACGTATCATCGCCACCACCGCCAAGCACCTGAAGACCACCGGCAAGAAGCGCTCCCTGGTCTCGATCTGCGCCGCAGGCGGACAGGGACTCACTGCGATTGTGGAGGCAGCATGAAAGACACCTATCTCTCCCTCGTCAACGGACCGCTGAAGCAGGTGGCCAAAACCCTCGGCCTGCCGCAGCCGGTGGAACTCAACCGCTTCGGCTCCACCCCGGCGTCCTATGAGAACAAGCCGGTCCTCGTCCTCGGCACCGGTTCGGGAGCCCAGGGGCTGGCCGATCAGCTGCTGGAGAACGGACTCGAGGTCCGCCGCAACGCCCAAACCGGGGAGAAGCTGCGGGCCGTCATCGCCGTCCTCGACGACGCGCAGTCCCCAGCCGACCTGTCACCGGTCGTCCTCGAGATCGGCGCCGCCCTGCGTTCACTGGCCGCCTGTGGTCGAGTGATCACCATCTCGACGGCACCGGATGCGCAGAGCCAGACGCCGGAGCAGGCCGCCACCGCCCAGGGCATCACCGGCTTCACCAGGTCGGTCGCCCATGAGATGCGCGCCGGCGCCACCGCCAACGGGATCCTGCTCGACGGAGTCGACCTCACCGCACCCTCGGTGGCAGCGGCCCTGTGGTTCCTGCTCTCCGGCAAATCCGCCTATGTCTCCGGCCAGTTCCTCACGGTGTCTTCGGACGCCGGTCAGCGGCTGAGCCTAGACGAATTCATGTCCACCGGTGCCGCCGGCCCGCTGGCCGGACGCACCGCCGTGGTCACCGGTGCCGCACGCGGAATCGGAGCCGCGATCGCCGAGAATCTCGCCCGCGACGGCGCCTACGTCGTCGGCGTCGACATGCCGCAGGCCGGTCAGGCGCTGGCGCAGGTGATGAACCGGATCGGCGGCAAGTCGCTGCAGCTCGACATCACCGCAGCCGATGCCCCGGACAAGATCACCGAGGCGCTCGGAGCACCCGTGGACATCCTCGTCCACAACGCCGGCATCACCCGCGACAAGATGCTGGCGAACATGGACGCGGCCAGATGGGATTCTGTCATCGCCGTCAACATCGCCGCGCAGACGATGATCAATGCGCGCCTGTCGGAGAAGGGACTCTTCGCCGACGGCGCCCAGGTCGTCTCCCTGGCCTCGACCTCGGGAATCGCGGGCAATCGCGGACAGACGAACTATGCGACCTCGAAGGCCGGAGTCATCGGACTCACGGCCGCCTCGGCGGAGGACTTCGCCGCCCGCGGGGGAGCGATCAATGCGGTGGCACCCGGCTTCATCGAAACGGATATGACCGCGAAGATGCCGACCCTCACACGCCAGGTCGCGCGCCGGCTCTCGAGCCTGCAGCAGGGCGGGCAGCCGGTCGATGTGGCCGAAGCCATCGGCTTCCTCGCATCCAGCGGTGCCCGCGGCATCAACGGACAGACGCTGCGCGTGTGCGGTCAGAACATGGTGGGTGCATGATGGCGGATTCGATGCTTCCCATCTATGCCCGTGCACTGCTCAAGACCCTGCCGGTGGGCCCGCGCACCGGTCCGGAGCTGCCGGATCATGCGATCGATCGCAGCATTCCGCTCGAACCGGTCGCCTATGCGGGATTCGCCCACGTCGTCGGCCACGGTCTGGACGATATCGTCCACCCCGGCTACCTGCACATCCTCGGCTTCCCGCTGAGCATGCAGCTGCTGGCCGACCCCGAAGTGCCGCTGCCGATGATGGGGATGGTCCACATCCACAATCGCGTCGATATGCATTCGCAGGCCCGCCTCGGCGAGGTCGTGGACTTCCACCTCGAGCTCGCCGGTCCCTTCGAGCACACGAAGGGCACCACGATCGAGGTTCGGCTCGAGGCGAAGGTCGACGGTCGTCCCGTGATGGTCGAGGTTTCAACGTACCTGGCCAAGGGGCGGAAGCTCTCCGGAGCCAAGCCGAAGGCACAGGTGCCGCACCTCGAGTTCACGGCGCCGCAGCCCAGTGCCCTGTGGCGTCTGGATCCGATCATCGGTCAGCGCTATGCGAAGGTCTCCGGTGACTACAACCCGATTCACCTCAACGGTCTGGCCGCGAAGGGATTCGGATTTCCGCGGCAGATCGCCCATGGGATGTACAGCGCCTCCCGGGCGTTCTCGGCGATGGATCCGCGGCTCGAGTCCTACCGCTGGGATGTGTCCTTCGCGAAGCCGATCCTGCTGCCCGGCACGGTCGGCTATGCGCTGACCGAAGGGCGTCGTCACGAGGCTGCGCAGTCGGCCGTCTTCGACCTGAAGAACGGCAAACCGCACGTCCTCTCGCGGGTGGCACACCTCGACTGATGGTCTGATAAGTGCAGTGCGTCACAAAAGCCGATTTCGATTTTGCGACACCGTTTCGCGCATGTAGAGTTATCTCTGTTGCCAGCGCGAGTGGCGGAATTGGTAGACGCGCTAGCTTGAGGTGCTAGTGCCCAACTTATCGGGCGTGGGGGTTCAAGTCCCCCTTCGCGCACAACGAGGGGATGGCCTCCGGATTGCGATCCGGAGGCCGTTTTCGTATTCGGCAGTCGGAGACAGGCTCGCGGGTGGGATACGGTGGTGACTGTCAGGCCGATCACAGCACCGCCGCGTGATCGAACCACCATCGAGGGGAGTCTCCGTGTTTGATTTCAGCGCCGCAGAGGACGAAGTCACCGAACTGTGCCGTCAGCTCATCCGCATCGACACCCAGAACTGGGGCGGGAACAAAGCCAACCCGGAGCTGCCGGCCGCCGAACTCATCGCGTCCTGGCTTGCCGAGGTGGACCTGAAGTCCGAGATCGTCGAATCCTCACCGGGCCGGGCCAACCTCGTGGCCCGTGTGAAGGGCTCCGATCCCGAGGCGCCGGCCCTCGTCGTCCACGGCCACACCGACGTCGTTCCGGCGGCCGCGGAGGACTGGAGCGTCGACCCCTTCGGAGGAGTCGTCAAGGACGGTCTGCTGTGGGGCCGCGGAGCGGTGGACATGAAGGACATGGACGCGATGATCGTCGCGTCCGTCCGCGCCATGCTCCGCCAGGGACTCACTCCGCGTCGGGACCTCGTGATCGCGTTCTTCGCCGACGAGGAGGCCGGAGGAAACTACGGTGCCCGCCATATGGTGCGCAACCGTCCCGAGCTGTTCTCCGGGGCCACCGAGGCGATCTCCGAAGTCGGCGGCTACTCCGTCGACGTCCGCGGGCAGCGTGTCTACCTCATCCAGACCGCCGAGAAGGGATTGGCCTGGCTCAACCTCGTCGCCCACGGCACCGCCGGGCACGGATCTCAGCGCAACGACGACAATCCCGTCACGCGGCTCGCCGCCGCGATCACCCGGATCGGCAACCACCCGTGGCCGCAGGAGATCCCTCTGGCCACACGGAAACTGCTCGAAGGCGTCTCGGAGCTCACGGGAATCGAGTTCACGGCAGAGACGATCCCGCAGCTGCTCGCCGAACTGGGTTCGGTCGAGAAGTTCGTGGCACCGACGCTGCAGAACACCTCCAACCCGTCATTCCTCGAAGCCGGATACAAACACAACGTCATTCCCGGCAGCGCAACAGCCTACGTCGACTGCCGCACTCTGCCGGGACAGCATGAGGACGTCATGCTCAAGATCAAGGAACTCGCGGGGGAGGGGATCGACATCACCGCCGAGGATGAAGGCGAGGCGCTCGAGTCACCGTTCGACACTCCGTTGGTCGCGCAGATGCAGAAGAGCCTGCTCGCCGACGACCCGAGCGCGAACGTCCTGCCCTACACGCTTTCCGGAGGCACGGACAACAAGTCGATGGCCGAGCTCGGCATCACCGGCTACGGCTTCGCTCCGCTCCAGCTCACCGGCGACCTCGACTTCCCGGCGATGTTCCACGGCGTCGACGAGAGGGTGCCGATCTCGGCGCTCAAGTTCGGGACGCGGGTCCTCGGCGACTTCCTGATGAAGGCCTGACCGCTGCTGAAGGCCCGACCGGCACCGGCAGAATCGTCACGACGATACCGATGAGCACTCCGATGGCGCTGAGCACCGTGGTCAGCGTGACATCGGAGCCGGGGATCGGCAGCAGCACATCGAGGGCCAATGCCCCGGCGAGGTTGCCGAAGAGCGCGAACAGGCTGAGCAGCAGCACGCCCAGCCTGGCTACGGTGACCGTCGTCAGGGCGATGAAGACAGACCGTTCGCTCGTCCCTGGAGCGACATGGCCGCTCCCGCAGTGATCGTGACGAGGCCGGCAGTGAGAACAGGAACGAGGGAAGGCGACCTCACACCATCAGCTGCTCATCGTCAACGGCATGATCTTCCGGCGCAGCCACACGGTGCGGACTCCGCCGGCGGAGATGCGGGTGCGGGCGAGCTCCCATTGGCCGTATTCCGCCTGGTCGTTGAGTTCCTGCAGGCTGACCGACCGCGGCACATCGCGAGAGAACGAGACCTTGCGGAATTCGTATGTCATACGTGGACGCTGACGTTTCATAGCCTCACCCTAGACGATCTGGGCTAATCTTGAGGGTATGCCCGTCATCATTCTGCTGCGGCACGGCCTCTCCAGCGCCAACGTCTCCGGAATCCTGGCCGGACGCGCCCCCGGCGTGTCCCTCACCGATGAGGGAATCCGGGCGCTGCGGGCCAATCTCGAACTGCTGCCGCACCGACACTTCACCCAGCTGCTGCATTCGCCCCTGCAGCGCTGCGCACAGACCGCATCGATCGCAGCTGAGGCAGCTGACTTCGATCGCATCGACGTCGACGAGGCCGTCATCGAGCTCGACTACGGCGAATGGACTGGCCGGCCACTCAAGGAACTGGGCGAGGAGCCCCTGTGGGCGACCGTAGTGAAGTCGGCGTCGCAGGCCAGGTTCCCCGGAGGGGAATCCATCACCGAGGCGGCCGAACGTTCCACAGCCCGCGTCCGTGATCTCGTGGCCCAGCTGCGTGAGGACGAACGTGCCGATGCCGAATCCCGGGCCGATGCAGAACCCACGGACGGTACCGAGAAATCGACGCCGCCTCGGTGGGCGATGATCGTCTCCCACGGAGACATCATCAAGGCGATCATCGCCGACGCCCTGGGGATGCCGCTGGATGACTTCCAACGGCTGAGCGTCGCTCCCGGGTCGTTCACGGTCATCGACTTCTCCGGTGACAGGCCGGTGCTCGCGGCGATGTCGGTGACCGCTGCCGGACTCGCCCAATCGGCCGCCGTCGGCGGCGGCGGAATGCGCTGATCCCGGCACTCAGGAGCGAATGCCGGGATCAGATGATGCTGGAGGGTCGGATGTCAGCCCGAAATGAAATGCGCGGGCTCAGACTGCTGCGAGGACTCCGGTGCCGAGCAGGATGTAGAGGACGATGCCCAGGGCCACGCGGTACCAGACGAAGATGGCGAAGGACTTCGTCTCCACGTACTTGAGGAACCAGTGGATGACGACGAGGCCGAGAGCGAACGAAATCACCGTGGCGAGGATCGTCGGTCCCCAGCCGAGAACCATGGCTTCACTGCGACCGAGCGTCTGCGCCACACCGTAGAGGCCGGAGCCGACGACGGCGGGAATGGCGAGCAGGAACGAGTAGCGAGCCGCTGCCGGGCGATCGAAGCCCATGAAACGGCCGGCCATGATCGTGCCGCCCGAGCGTGACACGCCGGGAATGACGGCGAGCGCCTGTGCGAAGCCGAACAGGATGCCCTGACCCCAGTTCATGTCCTCGAGGGTGCGTTCGCGTTTCCCGGCCCAGTCGGCGATGCCGATGATGAGACCGAAGACGATGAGCATCGTCGCGGTGATCCACAGGCTGCGCAGAGCACCCTCGATGTAATCCTGAAAGAGCAGGCCGATGATGACGATGGGAATCGAACCCACGATGATGAGCCAGCCCAGACGCACCTCGGGGTCCTTGCGATCGTGCTTGCCGACGAGTGCCTTGCACCATTTCGAGATGATCGTGATGATGTCGCGCCAGAAGTAGACGACGACGGCCGCCTCGGTGCCGATCTGGATGATGGCGGTGAAGAACGCGCCCGGATCCGAACCGGGCAGCATGAGTTCGCCGACGATGCGCACATGCGCAGAGGAGGAGATCGGGAGGAACTCGGTGAGTGCCTGCACGATTCCGAGCACGGCAGCGACCAGCCAGTCGTACATACGACTCCTTGAGAATATGAGGTGGGAACGAAACCACGGTAGTCGCAGCATCGGGTAACCTCAAGAAGCATGAAGCACCAACGCCTCGGCACTACCGGTCTGGTCGTCAGCGATGTGGGTCTCGGGACCTTCGAGTGGGGGCATCGGGTCGATGACCAGGTCGCCCAGCGCCTCGTCGATGGGTACAAAGACGCAGGTGGCAACCTCATCGAGCTGCCCAGCTCGGCTACGATCTCCGCCGAGGTGCTCGGACGGCTGAGACTTCCCGAAGAGATTCTGCTGCTGGCCCGGGTGGGCGTGTCCATCAGTGAACCCGGCCACATCGAGACCGGACTCGGGCGCTCGAGAATCCTCAGCCAAGTCGATTCCCTGCTGCGCACAGTCGGTCGCGACCACCTCGACGTGCTCGTCCTCGACGTCTTCGATGCCGAGGTCGACCGTGCCGAGACAGCCTCGGCGGTCGAGACACTGCTGACGCTTGGAAAGATCCGCTACGTGGGCGTGTCCCACCACACCGGTTGGCAGCTGGCGGAGATGCGCGGTGCCGGGATTCCGGTTGCCTGTGCCGTCGCCGAATACTCGCTGCTCAACCGCGAGGCCGAGGCAGAGCTTGTCCCGGCCGCCGACTATGCGGGCGTCTCCCTCATCGCCGGAGCCGGGCTGGGTAGAGGTGTGCTCACCGACAAATACCGGAATGCGACTCCGCAGGATTCGCGCCTGGCGGGGGAGCTGAGCGATTACGCCGGTGCCTATCTCGATGAGCGGTCGAACCGGGTGCTCGCCGGCGTCCGTCGTGCCGCGACCGCTCTGGGCGTATCGACATTGGACATCGCCTTGGCCTTCAACCGCCAGCACGGTATCGCAAGCACCTTGGTCTCGCCTCGCACCCCGGCGCAGCTGGCCGAGGTCACCGGCAGCGAGGTCGACTTGGCCGATGAGATCGCCGAGGTGCTCGACCAGATCTCCTGGGGTCCGTCGGACTAGAACTGCAGGCCCGACCCTCTGCGAATCTCTCAGTCGTCCTCGTCGTCATCGTCGAGGAGGAACTCGTCATCGTCCTTGGCATCCTCGACATCATCGAAGAGTTCGAATGGGGTGACTTCGTCGAACGCGGTGTAGATCGCGTCTTCGTAGATTTCGAAGGCATCGGCCAAAGCCATATAAGCGGCTTCGACTCGGGGGTCTTGGTCACCGTTGCGGTGCGCGGATGCAGCGTAGTGCTCTCTCACTGCTTCGAGGAATGCGTCCAGGGCCTCACGAGGATCAGTGCTCATGACTCAAATGTATCCCAGGCCGGACCGACATGTAAGTCTTTGAACTAGGCTGAAGACATGGCAGCTCTGTACGACCACCCCACACCCGATCGTTTCGTCGTCGGCACAATCGGACTTCCCGGCGAGAGGACGTTCCTCCTCCAGGCGAAGTCCGGCAACGCGCTGACGACCGTGGTCGTCGAGAAGGAGCAGGTCGAAATCCTCTCCGACCGGATCACCGAACTGCTCGACATGGTGATGATCAAGGATCCGGCCGCGCGGGTGCCGCAGACGGCGCTCGACGTTCTCATCGACAACGCCGGGCTCAACGTCCCCATCGAACCGGAGTTCCGCGTCGGCACGATGAGCCTGGGGTGGGACACCGTCAAGCACGAACTCGTCATCGAATGCTTCGAACTCACCGAGGCGGACGCCCAGGCCGGAACCTCCGCCGACCCCGATGACGACGAGGTCGAACGCGAAGTCCTGCGCATCGTCCTCGACGCAGCCGCCGCCCGAGAATTCGCCCGCCGCGGAGAACAGGTCGTCAGCGCCGGACGCGGAGACTGCCCGTTCTGCTCCCTCCCGCTCGAACCCGACGGCCACCTGTGCCCCCGTGCCAACGGGATCCCGCGCGCCTGATCAATGATGGACCACGGGATTCTCCTCGACGCGCTGGCTGCGGGGGAGTGGACGGAGATGGGATCGATCCCTCGTGCCAGCAACGACACCCGACTGCTCGTGCTCGAACACGAAGGCCGGGCGATCAAGGCCGTCTACAAGCCCATCTCGGGCGAACGGCCCCTGCACGACTTCCCGGCACAGACACTGGCTCTGCGCGAGGTGGCGGCGTATCGACTCTCCGCCGCACTCGACCTGGGGGTCGTTCCGCCGACGGTTCTGCGCGATGATCTGCCCGCCGGCCGCGGATCCCTGCAGGCCTATGTCGAAGCCTCCGACGATGACGAAGCGGTGACGCTGTCGACGGTCAACGCGATCCCTGTCGATCACACACCGATCTTCGCTCTGCGCACAGAGGACGGACGTGACCTCGTACTCTCCCATTCCGTCGACGAGGGACTGCGTTCCATCGCCTTCTTCGATCTCCTGGCGAACAACGCCGACCGCAAAGCAGGTCATGTCATCACCGGCAGCTGTCTGCCTACCACGGCCGCGGCCCACATCGGCGTCTTCGGCATCGACAACGGACTGACCTTCCACAATGAGGAGAAGCTGCGCACCGTTCTGTGGGGTTTCTCTCACACCTCGTTCTGCGCCGAAGAGATCGATGCGCTTCAGGAAGTCGCCGCCATGGACGAGAGGCTGCGGACGCAGCTGAGCGACTGCCTGTCAGCCGACGAGATCGAGGCTCTGAAGGACCGGGGCGACCGGCTTCTCGCCGCCGAGTTCTTCCCCGACGCACCGGACGATCGCACCGTCATTCCCTGGCCGCCGATATGAAACCGGCATCACTTCGCCTCGGAAGTGCCGAACGCCTGCCTCTCGGTTAGGCTGGGTGCCGTGAAGTCATGGCCCGAACCTCAATTGCCCCGTCTGACCAGCACCGGCAAGGTGCCTACGGTTTTTGATACGAGCACACGCAGCCCGCGCAGGCTGCGCGGATCTAAGCAGACCGCTCGACTCTACGTCTGCGGCATCACCCCCTACGATGCGACCCACCTCGGGCACGCATCCACCTATGTGGCCTTCGACCTGCTCAACCGGATCTGGCGCGATGCGGGACTCGAAGTCGAGTACGCACAGAACACCACTGACGTCGACGATCCGCTGCTGGAGAGGGCCGATGCCACGGGAGTCGACTGGCGCGAACTCGCCTCGTCGCAGATCGATCTGTTCCGAGAGGATATGGAAGCCCTGCGGGTGATCCCGCCGGCGAACTTCATCGGCGTCGTCGAATCCGTCGACGATATCGCCGCCGGCGTCCGCGATCTCGTGGACAAGGGGGCCGCCTACACTCTCGACAGCGGTGACGTCTACTACCGTGTGTCGACGCAGATCACCCCGCCGTTCGGCACGGTCAGCCATGACGACGCCGAGACCATGGCAGCGCTCTCGGCCGAACGCGGCGGTGACCCCGAGACTCCGGGCAAGAAGAACCCCATCGATCCGCTGCTGTGGCGGGCCGAACGCGAAGGCGAACCCTCCTGGGACGGAGGCACACTGGGCCGGGGTCGACCGGGATGGCACGTCGAATGCACTGTCATCGCCGATCGGTATCTCGGCTTCCCCGTCGACGTGCAGGGAGGCGGCAGCGACCTCATCTTCCCGCACCATGAGATGAGCGCCGCCCATGCTGCTGCCTGGCGGGACACACCGATGGCGAAGACCTATATGCACACCGGAATGGTGGGTCTCGACGGCGAGAAGATGAGCAAGTCCAAGGGCAACCTCGTCCTCGTCTCGAAGCTGCGCGAGCGCGGAGTCGATCCCATGGCCATCCGCACCGTGATCCTGTCCAACCACTACCGCAGCGACTGGAGCTTCACCGAGGAGCAGCTGTCCATCGCCGAAGCACGCCTGCAGGCATGGAAGCACGCGGCCAAATGCGAATCAGAATGTCGCCAGGGTCTGCGTGAGCACATCATCGGGCTGCTGCGCGAAGCACTCACCGATGACCTCGACAGCCCGCGGGCTCTGGGGATCCTCGACGAATGGGCCGAACACTATGCGGACTCCGATCCTTCGGAGACAGCAGCCATCACCGGCGACCGAGTCGCCGACGCCGTCGACGCCCTCCTCGGCATCCGCCTGCTCGACTGACATCGCTCGTCCGATGTCGACCGGCGTTCACCGCCTGAGCGCCGGGAGTCGGTGATTCACTTATCGCGGCCGCGTTTGCGCAGATAGCGTTCGAACTCGGCCGCGATGGCATCTCCGCTGGCTTCGGGAAGCTCCGTCGAATCGTTCTGCTTCTCCAGTGCTTGGACGAGTTCTGCCAGCCGCGGGTTGAAGGAGACGAGTTCATCGGCGCCGAGCTCCCATGCCCGGCTCTCCTCTTCGAGCACGTGGATATCGATTTCGATGCCGGCATAGCGTTCTACCGCCTTCGCCAACGCGAGTTCGGCTTTCGGCGACGGCGACTCGGCCAGATAGTCCGGCACTCCCACCCACAGGTTCATGGCGCGGACCCCGCGCCACCGGCAGGCGACGCCGAGGAGACCGAGAATGCCGATGGGACCCTCATAGCCGTTGGCGTCGATGCCGAGCTCGGACGCAAGCTCTGCGTCCTCCGTATTGGCCACCACCGGCAGCGGACGCGTATGCGGAACTTCGGCATGGAGACCGCCGAGGAGGATGACGGTATCGTCGTCGCCGACGTGAGCGAGGACGAGGGAGAGGAACTCCCGCCATTTCAGCCCCGGTTCGTGACCGTGGATGACCGTGATCGGCTGCTCGCCGAGGAGACCCCGATGGACCGCGACACCCGGCCAGGCGATCGACGCCGTCCCGTCCTCGTCGCGGATGATCTCGGGTTCGGAGAAGCGGAATTCGTAGAACCCATCGGTGTCGAGGATCTCGGAGTCGTCCAGGTGCCAGACCTCGATGAGATCCTTGACCAGTGAGCTCGCCGCTTCGGAAGCATCGGCATCCTGACCTTCGAAGGCGATGAAGACGAGTGCCCCGGACCCGGATGGAAGAATACTCATGGTTCCAGACTACGCTGGGCGTATGACGAACCATGCATCAGCCGACCCTGCCGCCGTCCTGTGGGACATGGACGGAACCCTCGTCGACACCGAGCCGTATTGGATCCGCGCCGAGACCGAGCTCATGAACGCCCATGGGCTTTCCTGGTCCGAAGAGCAGGGGCTCGAATTCGTCGGCAACGAGCTCATCGTCTCCGCTCGAATGATGCGTGAGGCCGGCCTCGACGTTCCCGCCGAGGAGATCGTCGAGACCCTGATGGACAACGTCATCGGACAGATCCGAGAATCCGTGCCCTTCCGCCCCGGTGCGCTGGAGCTGCTGGCCGAACTCAAGACCGAAGGCATCCCGAACGTCATGGTCACGATGTCGTACCGGCCGCTGGCCGAGGCGGTCATCGCCAATTGTCCGCCCGACAGCTTCGCCGGTCTCGTCGCCGGCGATGAGGTGACCGCCGGCAAACCGGATCCGGAGCCCTATCTGCGGGGTGCTGCGCTGCTCGACCTCGACCCGGCCGACTGTGTGGCACTGGAGGATTCTAAGCCGGGTCTGGCCAGCGCCGAGGCGGCCGGCACCATTGCAATCGGAATCCCGCATTTCATCGACCTCGAACCGCGTCCGGGGCGGATCCTGTGGAACAGTCTCGAAGGCCGCAGCGTCGCCGATCTGCGACGCCTCCGTGCGCAGCAGAGCGCCTGAGCTCTACGCTCCCACGATCTTCGTGATCTCCGGAGTCGGGGGAGCGGCGTTGCCCCACGCCGGGCACAGCGGCTTGAACGTGCACCAATTGCACAGCGGTGACTTCTTCGGCCGCCAACGGTCCGACTCGGCCGAGGCGATGATGTCCTTCCAGATGGCATCGATCTCGAACTGGGTCTGTTCGACCTCCGCCATCGTCGGATGAGACTTCAGCACGCTGCGCGAACCCAGGTACATCAGCTGCAGGGTGTGGACGAGCTCGCCCGAGAGCCGGTAGACGACGAGAGCGTAGAAGCCCATCTGGAACTTGGCTTCTCGTCCGTACTGAGGCTTCGGCTGCTTGCCCGTCTTGTAGTCGACGAGGCGCCGCTCCCCACCCGGGGCGACGTCGACGCGGTCGATGAACCCGCGCAGCTCGAGACCGTTGTCCAATGTGGTGCGGACGAACTTCTCCGTCTCCTCCGGTTCGAGATGCTCGGGATACTCGAGTACGAAGTAGGAATCGATGAGCCGACGTGCCGATGTGAAGAACGTCTCCTTCTCCGATTCGCCTTCGAAGATCTCGAGCACATCCGGGTCCTTCTCGACGAGCTCCTCCCACGCAGGCATCAGCATCGTCTGTGCGAGCTCCGCCGTGCGCTCGGCCGGCGGCGCGATGAACAGCTTCTCGAGCACCGAATGGACCACAGTGCCGCGGAACGCCGCCTGAGAAGGCGGCTCCGGCAGCTTGTCGATGCTGCGGAAGCGGAACTTCAGAGGACATTGGATGAAGTCATTGGCCCGGGAGGGCGACAGACTGGTGAGCTCGGCCATAACTCCACTGTAACGACCTGCACGGACACGACGTGGCGACCAGCGGTGAGTGCGTCGTCGCTGTTAGGCTGAGTAACCGACCCTCAGTGGTCCGCTGACCACGACATCGACCGGAGGAACCCCTTCAATGGCCGCGAAAAACCACCACCCCGGTGCGTCATCGGGTCTGCGCTTGGGCACTGTGCTCGGCGCTCCGGTGATTCTGGCATGGTCGTGGTTCCTCGCCGCCATCGTGATCACCATCCTCTTCACCCCGTGGCTCAACCAGGTCCGACCGGATCTGGGCATCGGCGCCTGGTTCGTGGCCTTCGCCTATGCGGTCCTTCTCTTTGCCTCCGTGTTCCTCCACGAACTCGCGCACGGAGTCGCCGGCCAGTTCTACGGGCAGAAGGTCGCCGCGATCGAGCTGAACATCTGGGGCGGATTCACCCGCTTCGAACCGCAGATGGACAACCCGCGCGACAAAGCGGCGATGACGAGCTTCGTCATCTCCATCGTCGGCCCCATCGTCAACATCGTTCTCGCCCTGCTGGGATGGTGGTGTCTCAGTGCGGCGAGCCCCACCTCGGTGCCGTGGCTGCTGCTCATCGCCGTCACCTTCGCCAATGTCGCTCTCGGTGCGATCAACCTGCTGCCGGGCATTCCGCTCGACGGCGGCTGGGCGCTGCAGGCGATCATGTGGCGCATCACCGGATCCCAGTTCCTCGGCACGATCGTGGCCAGCTGGGTCGGCCGGATCATCGCCGTCGGCTTCATCGGCTGGTCGGTCATCACCCCGCTGTTGGCCGGAGAACGACCCGATCCGCTGACCGTGGCCTGGATGTCGCTCATCGCGATCATGCTGTGGTTCTCCGCCGGAGATGCCGCCACCCATGCCAAACGGGCCCGGAAGATGGAGACCTACGACCTCTCCCAGGTCATCCAGCCCGCGATCGCCGCCACCTGGGACGCCGACCTCGCTGACACCCTCGACTATGCGAACACGCTGGGAAACGCGAAGGAACGCACCCTCATCGTCGTCCTCGATCAGAAGGGGCTGCCGTACGGTCTCGTGGACCGGCACGCCGCAGCCGGTCGTCTCGCCGAAACCCTCGAAGCGGTTCCCGCCGGCGAGGTCGCCCGCCCTCTGGCCGGGTGGATCGGAGTGCCGAAGGACATCACGGCCCCGCACCTGCTCGAATCGCTCACCCACCGCCCCAAGGCGCAGTTCAGCCTGGTCATGGACGGCAACACCCTGGTCGGAGTCATCGACCTGCAGGAATTCTTCGACGAACTCCTCGCTGCCTGAGCCGGTTGTGTGAGGCAATCCTCACCAGCGTAGAGTGGACTCATCATGACTCAGCCACTGCATTCCCGGCCCCCGCGCGTTCTGAGCCGCGGAGAGAAGGTCCAGCTCACCGACCCCAAGGGGCGGATGCACACCTTCGTGCTCGCACCGGGTGAGCACTTCCACACGAACAAGGGGCTCATCAGCCACGACGACATCATCGGGCGCACAGAAGGAATCATCGTCGCGAACACCGGGGGAGTCGACTTCCAGGTCTTCCGCCCGCGTTACGAGGATTTCGTGCTCTCCATGCCCCGCGGCGCTGCAGTCGTCTACCCGAAGGATTCGGGACTCATCGTCACCCTCGGCGATATCTTCCCCGGCGCCACCGTGGTCGAAGCCGGCGTCGGATCCGGAGCCCTGTCGATGGCGCTGCTGCGCGCCGTGGGCGCGACGGGATCCGTGCACTCGTTCGAACTGCGTGAGGAATTCGCCACGATCGCGGCCGGAAACATCGCCGACTTCTTCGACGGCGAACCGGAGAACTGGTCCGTCACCGTGGGCGACCTTGCGGATACTCTGCCGCAGACCTTCGGGCCCGGCAGCGTGGACCGCGTCGTCCTCGACATGCTCACTCCCTGGAACACACTCGAGGCCGTCAGCGAAGCGCTGACGCCTGGGGGAATCGTCATCGCGTATGTCGCCACGGTTCCGCAGCTCTCACGCTTCGTCGAAGCCCTGCGCGCTTCCGGCAAGTTCGCCGAACCCGAGTCCATGGAGGCCATGGTCCGCGGCTGGCACGTCGACGGACTCGCCGTCCGGCCCGACCACCGGATGATCGCCCACACCGGGTTCCTCATCCTGGCCCGCCGAATGGCCGACGGCATCAGTCCGCTGGAGAAGAAGAAACGCCCCCAGGGAGCCACCGCGGCCGCCGAGGATGTGGCGGCGTGGACGGAGCCCGAAGTCACCGAGGCGGCGATCGGTACCCGGACCGCGCACGGCAAGAAGCTGCGCCGGGTGATGCGAGACGCCGGCAGGCGCCTGCGCACCGAGCCCGAAGGCTCCGAGAATGCGCAGCCCACAGATGTCACAGGCAGCCCGACCAGCAACAGCACTGGGCCGAAGGAGGATCGATGACAGAGACCACGACCGAAGTGAAGAAGCTGCGCGAGGACACTGCGTCCCTGCGCCAGCAGCTCTACACAGCGGGCAAACGCAATGAAGCACTGTCGAAGACTCTGCGCACGGCCCGTGATGAGCTGAATCGGATCAAGGAAGAGGCTCGGCGCCTGACCGAGCCGCCGAACAACTGGGGCACACTCATCGCGCTGGGCGAGAACGCAGTGACCGCCGATGTCATCGTCGGCGGACGACGCATGCGCGTGGCCGTCGCCCCCGAAATCGAACCCGAGACCCTGCGCGCCGGAGCCGATGTGCTCCTGTCCGAGGGCCTCGTCATCATCGGCACCGGCGAGTTCCCTCCCGTGGGGTCGGTCGTCAACGTCCGTGAGTTCGTCGACTCCCAGCGCATCCTCGTCGGAGCTCCCGGCGATGACGAGCAGGTCTTCACCCTCGCCGCCGGCCTCGTCGACGCAGGACTGCGCGTCGGCGATGCCGTCGTCGTCGACACCCGGACCCATTACGCGCTGCAGGTCGTCGAGAAGCCCGAGGTCTCCTCGCTGCTGCTCGAAGAGGTCCCCGACATCACCTACCAGGACATCGGGGGACTGGCCGACCAGATCGAACAGATCAAAGATGCTGTCGAACTGCCCTTCGAACATCCCGAGCTCTACACCGAACACGGACTCAAACCGCCCAAGGGCATCCTGCTCTACGGCCCTCCCGGCTGCGGAAAGACGCTCATCGCGAAGGCCGTGGCGAACTCCCTGGCAGATCGCACCGGAAAGGTCCGCACGAGCAAGACCTACTTCCTCAACATCAAAGGTCCGGAGCTGCTCGACAAGTACGTCGGCGAGACCGAACGTCAGCTGCGCCTGATCTTCGCCCGGGCACGTGAGAAGGCTTCGGCAGGATTCCCCGTCGTGGTGTTCTTCGACGAGATGGAGTCACTGTTCCGCACCCGCGGCACCGGCAAGTCGTCGGACGTGGAGACGACGATCGTGCCGCAGCTGCTCACCGAGATCGACGGAGTCGAACAGCTCGACAACGTCATCGTCATCGGCGCCTCGAACCGTGAAGACCTCATCGACCCCGCGATCCTGCGCCCCGGCCGACTCGATGTGAAGATCCGCATCGAACGTCCCGACGCCGAAGCCGCCCGAGACATCTTCGAGAAGTACCTCACCGCGGAGCTGCCCCTGCATTCGAGCGTGCTCGCCGGCCACGACACCCCCGCGGAGGCGGTCTCGGCACTCATCGACAGCTGTGTGGAACGGATGTTCGCAGAGACTCCGGAGAATGAATTCGTCGAGGTCAGCTACGCCGACGGGTCGAAGGAGGTCCTCCACTTCTCAGCCTTCGCCTCCGGTGCGATGATCCACAACATCGTCGACCGTGCAAAGAAGGCGGCGATCAAATCGCTGCTCGACACCGGCGAGCGCGGCCTGCGCCCCGGTCACTTCGAGGATGCGATCGCCGAAGAGTTCAGCGAACACGAAGACCTGCCGAACACGACGAACCCCGACGAATGGGCACGGATCTCCGGGCGCAAGGGCGAAAGGGTCACTCATCTGCGGATGATGCACCTCGACACGACCAGTGGAGCCCCGACGGTGCCGTACGAGACCGACGTCGCCGAGGTGCGGCCCAACTCGGACCTCGTCTGAGACGGGTCCGGTAAGAACGACGAGCCGCTTCCGTCAACTGACGGAAGCGGCGGGCTCGTCTCGTTACCGGCCGTGCACAGGGCCGAAGGGGAAGATGCTCAACGGCTGCGCTTGCGGCGGCCCGAACCCCCGGAGACGGCCGTGGCGATGAGACGCCAACCGACCAGAGTGATGAGGTTGAGCGACGTCGCGACGATCATGAAGCTCACCGGCACCGACCCCGGATCGCCGCCGGCTCCGGTGACCCCGCGCAGGACGAGTCCGAGAAGGACGGTGATCGCCCAGACACCGGTTCCCGTGGCCAGCGGAGCGATCGGCCGATCCCAGACGGCCGTGAGCAGCCAGGCGATGACGAGGGCTGCGACGAACGGCCACGCTGTGGTCATCAGCCCCTGCGGATCGAAATTGTGAGAATGTGTGTAATGACCGACGATCGTGAACAGAACCACGAGGATGAGGTCGACGATCAGTGCGATGGGGAGATGAGATTTCTTCGTTGCCACGTCCCCGAGTCTAGACCTTGGAGGAGAATCAGATGCTCAGAGTCAGGCGCGTCATGGGAGCCGAGACGGAGTTCGGCCTCAGTCAGCCGGGCAATCCGCGAGCGAACCCGATGCGGGACTCGGCGCGTGTCGTCGACGCCTATGCCGGACCGCGCGGACTGAAGTCGTCCCAGAACTTCTGGGACTTCGCTACGGAGTCTCCATTGGCCGACGCCCGCGGCTTCTTCATGAACATCGCCGACGCCGACTCCTCTCAGCTGACCCATATTCCGCAGGACGACCTCGAAGCCCAGTACCTGGCGAACGTCGTCACGGAGAACGGCGCCCGCTACTACGTCGACCACGCTCATCCCGAATACTCGTCCCCGGAGGTCCTCACTCCACGCGATATCGTCACCTTCGACCGGGCCGGCGACCTCGTCGCCCTCGAATCGGTGCGGACCCTCGAGAAGAGCGCGGAACCGGTCAATCTGTACAAGAACAACACGGACTCCAAGGGAGCCTCCTACGGCACCCATGAGAACTACCTCGTCGACCGGTCCACGGACTTCGACGGCATCGTCGCCGGCCTCGTCCCGTTCTTCGTCACTCGGCAGATCCTGTGCGGATCCGGACGGGTCGGCATCGGCCGTGATGGCGAGGGCAAGGGTTTCCAGATCTCGTCCCGTGCCGACTTCTTCGAAGCCGAAGTGGGACTCGAGACCACTCTGCGCCGTCCTATCGTCAACACCCGGGACGAACCACATGCCGATCCCGCGAAATACCGCCGGCTGCACGTGATCATCGGCGACGCCACTCTGGCGGAGCCTGCGACGTTCGTCCGCTTCGGTTCGACCTCCCTCGTCCTCGGACTCATCGAGGCCGGACTGGCGCCGCAGATCGAGCTCGCCGATGCCCTGCAGGCGCTGTGGGACGTCAGCCACGACCTCAGCCTCAGCGCTCCGCTCGCGCTGAGCGACGGCACGACGACAACGGCGCTGGAGATCCAAGAAGCCTTCTACTCCGCGTGCCTCGAGCACGCCGATGCCGAGGACGCCGAAACCGCCGAGGTGCTCGCCGAATGGCGCCGATTCCTCGATGGGCTCTCGACCGACCCGAAGACCCTGGCCGACTCCATCGACTGGGTCGCCAAATGGGTGCTGCTCGAGAGCTACCGGTCTCGTGAGGGAATCGACTGGGACCATCCGAAGCTTGCCCTCATCGACGTCCAGTACCACGATGTCCGCCCGGAGAAGGGGCTGTTCCACAAGCTCGAACGTGCCGGCCGCATCCGTCGGATGACCACCGACGCCGAGGTCGAAGCCGCCGTGGTCAACGCACCCGACGGGACCCGCGCGTTCCTGCGCTCCGTGGCGGTCAGCCGCCTCGGCGAGGATCTGGTCGCCGCCAGCTGGGACTCGCTCGTGGTCAACGCGGGAGCCCTCGGTGTGGTGCGGCTGCCCATGCACGAACCGCTCAAAGGCACCCGTGAGCTGCTTGCCGATCGGGTGGAGGGAATCGAGACCGCCGAGGGCCTGCTGAAGGCGCTCGGAGTGGATAGACTGAGTTCGAAGAACGACTGAAGGAGTGTGAGATGAGCTCGCAGGAACAGGTCCAGAGAGACAAATCGTCCGGTGGGGGAGACGCCCCCGTGGATCCGCCGGAGGCCGTGCAGGGACAGATCAACACTCAGAACGTCGATTCCATCCTCGATGAGATCGACGGTGTGCTCGAGTCGAACGCCGAGGAGTTCGTCAAGAACTTCGTGCAGAAGGGCGGCCAATGAGATGGCAGGATTCCCTCCTGCATTCTTGAGTTCGACGAGCAACTCGTTCGTCGAACTCGCCCGCTCCTCGGCGCCCGAAGCGCTTCCGCACCCCAGTGTGCGGGATCTGGCCGAACAGTCGCCGGAAGGCACGACGATCATCTGCTTCCGCACCGCCTCGGGCATCCTCATGGCCGGTGACCGGAGAGCGACGATCGGCAACCTCATCGCATCGCACTCGATGGAGAAGGTCAAAGCCGCCGACGACTACTCCGTCATCGGCATCGCCGGCACTGCCGGGGTCGCACTCGACCTCATCCGGCTCTTCCAACTCGAACTCGAACACTACGAGAAGATCGAAGGCGCCCGTCTCTCGCTCAACGGCAAAGCCAACCGCTTGGCTGCGATGCTGCGGGGAAACCTCGGCCTGGCGATGCAGGGACTCACCGTCGTCCCGCTGTTCGCCGGGGTCGACGAATCCAGGCCGCAGGGCCAGATCTTCAGCTTCGACGTCACCGGCGGAAAGTACGAAGAGCACAGATTCCATTCCATCGGCTCCGGTTCCGGTTTCGCCCGCGGGGCGCTGAAGAAGCTGTGGCGGGCCGACCTCGACCACGAGCAGGCGATTGCGGTGGCCGTCGAAGCCCTCTTCGACGCCTCAGACGACGATTCGGCGACGGGCGGACCGGATTTCGTCCGGCAGATCGCTCCCACGATCTTCACCGTCGACCTCGAGAACGGGGTCACCGAGGTCGAATCGGCCACCGTCTTGGACACCGCCACCGAGGTCGTCGCCCGCCGCACGGCCACCGCCCGGTGATGACTGCGGCACCGTTACCGCGAAAGGATCGTCGATGAGTCAGGCACCGTTCTACGTCTCACCCGAACAGCTGATGAAGGACCGGGCCGACTTCGCCCGCAAGGGCATCGCCCGCGGCCGATCCGTTGTCGTCATGCGCTTCGACGCAGGCATCCTGCTGCTGGCGGAGAACCCATCACCGACGCTGCACAAGATCGCTGAGATCTACGACCGCATCGGCTTCGCCGCGGTCGGCAAGTACAACGAATTCGAGACCCTGCGCCAGGCGGGCGTCCGCTATGCCGACCTGCGCGGATACTCCTACGACCGCACCGACGTCACCGCTCGCGGACTGACGAACGCGTACGCACAGACGCTGGCCGGAGTCTTCACCACCGAGTCGAAGCCCTTCGAGGTCGAACTCGTCGTCGCCGAACTCGGACTCTCACCGGAGACCGACCAGCTCTACCGGCTCAGCTACGACGGATCCGTCATCGACGAGACCGAACATGTGGCCATCGGCGGTCAGGCCGATGCGATCACGGCATCCCTGGCCGGGGTGCGCAGCTCGCAGATGACCCTGCGCGAAGTATTCAACCACGGTGTGACCGCATTGGGAGCCGCGACCCAGACGATCTTGGCCACCGACGCACTCGAGGCAGCCGTCCTCGATCGCACGACGCCGAAGCAGCGGACCTTCCGCCGCCTCGACGACGCGGCGATGAGCGCACTGCGGGAGGACTGAATGGCACGCATCTACGGGCTCGAAACCGAATACGGACTCGCCCACACCGCCGACCCCGAGGGGCGACGCATCGGCCCGGAGGAGATCGCCCGGTATCTCTTCCGTCCCGTCGTCGAATGGGACCGGTCGTCGAACGTATTCCTGCCCAACGGGTCTCGCCTCTACCTCGACGTCGGATCCCACCCGGAGTATGCGACCGCCGAATGCGATGACTTGGGCGACCTGCTCGCCCAGGACCGAGCCGGCGAGGGCCTGATGATCGACCTGCTGGACAAAGCACAGGCCGCCCTCGAGGTCGATGGCATCGGCGGACGCGTGCACATGGTCAAGAACAATACGGACGCCGCAGGCAATTCGTACGGGTCCCACGAGAACTTCCTCATCCGTCGCACCCTCGACTTCAACCGGCTGACCACGGTCCTGTTGCCCTTCCTCGTCTCGCGGCAGCTGCTCGTCGGAGCCGGAGCCGTGATCCCACGCCGTTCGGCCTTCACCCCCGACGAGGAAGCCGACCGCTCGGAGATGATGTTCGGCCTCTCCGCGCGGTCCGACGTCATGTGGGAAGGGCTGTCATCGGCGACGACACGGTCGCGGCCGATCATCAACGCCCGCGACGAACCGCACGCGGATGCGGAGAAGTACCGGCGGCTGCACGTCATCGTCGGTGATTCCTCGATGTCGACGGCCACCTCGGCGCTGAAGATCGGATCCGCAGTCCTCATGCTCGACCTCATCGAACAGGGCGCACGGATCCCGGAGAACGGGCTGCGTCACCCGGTGCGCGATATCAGGCTCGTCGCCCGTGATCTCACGGGACGGGTCGTGCTCGAACGCACCGACGGAACCACGACGACTCCGCTGGGACTGCTCGGCGACTACCGGGACCGGGCTCAGCGGATCGTAGAGTCCGGGGAGCACAGCCTCGGCGATGATGATCTGGCCCACTACGTCATCGACCTGTGGACGCGGATGCTCACCGCCGTCGAATCGCAGGACTTCTCGACTGTGGACACGGAGATCGACTGGGTGATGAAACGCACCCTCATCGAACGCTCGATGCAGCGCGGAATCACGGATATCGCCGATGCGCGCATCCATCGGCTCGACATCGCCTTCCACGACATCACGCCCGCTACGGGACTGTTTCCCAAGCTCGAGGCCGCCGGGTTGGCGAAGAGCCTCGTCCCCGCCGAGGCGGCCGAACGAGCGAAGGACGCACCGCCTGCGAGCACACGGGCGGCGATCCGCGGCGAATTCGTCCGCGCGGCCCATGCGGCCCGTCGCGACTACACCGTCGACTGGGTGCACCTGCGCCTCAACGACGAATCCGGTCGCGCAGTCGCACTCAAGGACCCGTTCGCCACGACTCACCCGCAGGCGGAAACACTCATCGCGGGCCTGTAAGATCGCCCTGTGATTCGGTTGAGCCCCTACCCGGGCGCGGCCTCGGCGTGACGAAAGGAAACCAGTGCGCACCAAAGTGCTCAGCGCCATCGCGGCGGGCCTGTTGCTGCTCTCGGCCTGCGGTCAGGGTGATGAGTCAGAGGACTCGACCACACCTCCGCCGTCGGTAGCCGCTCAGGACGCGAAGTCGACCAGCCTCGACGACATCACCGTCGACGGCAAGATGGGGAAGAAGCCCAAGGTCAGCTTCGAGGCACCGCTGGTCATGGACAAGACCGAGAAGAAGGTGCTGGAAGAGGGCACCGGCGACAAGGTCGCCGACGGCGAGCAGGTCACGGCGCAGATGACGCTGGTCTCCGGGACGACCGGCAAGACCGTCGAATCCAGCTACGATTCGGATTCCGCCGCCGGATTCCCCATGGACAAGTCCCAGATCTCCGAAGACCTCTACAACGCGCTCATCGACGTCAAGGTCGGTTCCCGCGTGATGATGTCGCTCAACGGCAGCGCCCAGCAGGGGGAGGCGTCACAGACGCTCGTCTACGTCATCGACATCGAGGACACGAAGAAGCCGCTGACTCGCGCCGAGGGGGAGAAAGCCGATCAGTCGGACAACCCCGTGACGGTGAAGTGGGCCGACGACGGCGCCCCATCGATCTCGAAGCCGAAAGGCAAGAAACCGACCGAGCTCGAGTCGTACACGACGATCGAAGGCAAAGGCGACGAGGTCAAGAAGGGCCAGAGCGTCGCCGTGAAGTACTCCGGCTGGCTCTGGGACGACACGTCGAAGACCTTCGACTCGAACTGGAAGAAGGACGGAGAGCCCTTCGTCGTCGCCCCGGTCGGCGAGGCTCAGGTCATCGACGGCTGGAACGAGGGGCTCGTCGGTAAGAAGGTCGGCGACCAGGTCGTCCTCGTCGTCCCGCCGGACAAGGGCTACGGCAAACAGGGCAAGGATTCGATCCCAGGGAACTCGACCCTGATCTTCGTCGTCGACATCCTCTCGGCCCAGGGCTGAGAACGTCCGATATCCCAACAGAACCGACACCAGGAGGAACACATGAGCAAGCAGAAGCCCGAAGTCGATTTCCCAGGCGGAGACGCCCCTACCGAGCTCATCATCACCGATGATGTGATCGGCACCGGCGCCGAGGCGGGACCCGGCGACACCGTGAGCGTGCACTACGTCGGAGTCGCCCATTCCACGGGCGAGGAATTCGACGCCTCGTACAACCGCGGCACCCCGCTGGAGTTCCGCCTCGGATCCGGCATGGTCATCTCCGGCTGGGACCAGGGCATCCAGGGCATGAAGGTCGGCGGACGCCGCACCCTGCAGATCCCACCGCACCTGGCGTACGGCGATCAGGGCGCGGGCGGAGTCATCCAGCCCGGAGAGTCGCTGATCTTCGTCTGCGACCTCGAGAACGTGCGCTGAGAATCAGCTGGATGATCAGCACGCGCTGATCCTGCCAGTCGACTGTGGCCGGGTTCTTCGGAACCCGGCCGCATCTGTCTTCTCTGTCTTCGCCGACGCGGAAGGGGATTCTGCGGAGATGAGGCGGTGACCTGTGTTCGACGCGGTCAGCGGCGGACGAGCCCGGCGGCGCAGCGTCCAGCGGCGGCTGCTGCGAGGAACGACGCAGCATCGGCGGGCAGCTTCCTGCCCATCGTCGACAGACGCACAGGTGAAGTGCGCAGAGCTTCCCACAGCCCCGTCAGATCGATGTCGACGAGATCATGCACCCGGAGTCGATGCAGCTGCTCGGCCACGGTCTCGGCGACGACACCGGGATCCGGGTCCATCTCGGCTCGTTCCGCCTCGGCGAGGGTGGAGAAATCGGGTACCGGTACGGTCATCCCCGATCGTGCGATCTCACTCAAGGGCGTCAGCGAATGATGGGAGATGCCGAAATGGCGGCCGCGGGCATCGGCGTTCGACATCCGCAGCAGACCGATCGGATGCCCGCCGAGCAGAGCCGCGGCATTGAGGTGCTCTCCGGTGACCAGCCCCGAATAGCCGTACTTCGTGCCGGTGCCCAGATTCCCAGGGCCCTGAGCGACGATGGTGATATCGGCACCCATCACGTGCTTAGCCGCGAGCAGTCCTGTGTGGATGGTCACCGCTTCAAGATCTCCGCCCCAAGCCTGGCCAGTGCTGATCACGCCCTTAAGCCAGCCGGCGTCCTTGAGCCCGGCGACGGCCTGAGAGAACGGGGCCGGCAGAGCCGCACCATCACTGAGCACATAGGCCACCGACAACGACGGGTCGACGGCGCGGATGCCGGCAGCCACCGCGGGCAGAGCCGAATGCAGATCGGCCACGACCACAGGCATGCCGCCGAGGCTGTCCGCCTCGGCGAGGGTGGAATGATGCTGCGACTCCTGATCGTCGACACCGAGGACCATCGTCTGCAACGGCGAATAGCGGTCCTTGACCAGATGACCGGGGCCGTCCGGGGGATCTGCCGGCAGCGCATCGGGTAGGGCGACGATGAGACCGAAGCCACCGGTGCCCAGGCGCTTCGCCAGAGCCGAGACATTGACGATGACGGTGTCGTGGCTCTGCGGTTGTCCGACGGCATCGGTGTAGGCGACCGCTCGGATGGATCTCGCATCGGTGCCGGGCACGGCCTCGTCCAGTTCGACCTCGACCTCTGTGTATCCTGGCCGGGTGGAGCGAATCGCTGCGACGATTCCTTTGCGCCAATGAATCATGGTCCCAAGACTATCGCCCGGCTTAGGTTACGGTGGAATCGTGAATACACCCCGCACCAGCAGACAGAGACAGCAGACCGAACGTCTGATGAATCTGCTGATCGCCCTGCGCGCTTCCCGCGGCTGGGTGTCGCGCAAAACGCTGATGAGCGCCATCGACGGCTATTCCGGACTCGACGAGGTCGCCTTCGACCGCAAATTCTCTCGCGACAAAGAGCTGCTGCGGCACATGGGCATCACCATCGCCACCCGGGCCGAACACGATGCCTACGGTGATGTGGGAGAGACGGGGTATAGGATCTCGACCGCCGACTACGCGATGGGCGACGTCGATCTCACCCCCGCCGAGGTGGCTGCCGTGACCGTTGCCGCCGCGTTCTGGTCGGAGACCGAGCTCGGGGAGTCCTCGGCTCAGGCGCTGACGAAGCTGCGTGCTCTCGGCATCGACCTCGGCCAGTCCGCGCCCGGACCGGGAGGCGTCGACCCGGGCACCGCCGCGCACCGACTGGCGAGCGCGAACTTCGCCACAGCCCTTCACCACATCAACGCCCGCGAAGCCGTCGGCTTCCGCTACCACAAACCCGGCCAGAGCGTGAGGAAAGTGCGGCTGGAACCCTATGCGCTGCTCAGCCGCGGTGACCGCGTCTACCTCTTCGGCTTCGACCTCGATCGCGAAGCTCGCCGCACCTTCCGGCTCTCCCGTGTGGAGGGAGGGATCGCGAAGCTCAGCGGCCGTGAACCCGGCGACTATGAGATTCCCGAGGACTTCTCCCCGCAGCTGGCCCTGCAGTCGAGTTCCGAAATGGCCGTCGTCGCCGAGGCGACGCTGCGCATCCGTGCCCACCGGGCCGATCCGCTGCGCCGTCGACAGATCCGCAGCGACGGAGACGCCGTGATCATCGGATATTCCGATGTCGAGGGCCTCGCCGCTGAGATCGTCGGCTTCGGGGACGCCGTCGTCGTGGTCGATCCGCCCGACCTCGTGCGTGCCGTCGACCGCCGACGCGAAACGATTCGGGACTCGCTCAACCGCTTGGGAGGCACCAGTGTCCTCAGCGCGTGAACGCCTCACCCGGCTGCTCAGTCTCGTGCCCTACCTCGATGCGCATCCGGGAGCGGACCTCGAAGAAACCGCCGCCTATTTCGGCATCGACTCCGACACCCTCATCGACGATCTGCAGCTGCTCTTCGTCACAGGTCGACCCGGACATATGCCCGATGATCTCATCGACGCGTCCTGGGAAGGCGGGCAGATCTTCATCTCCAACGCCGAAGAGGTCTCCGTGCCCGTGCGGCTCAGCGCCGAGGAAGCAGGCGTCCTCGTGCTCGCGCTCGACATGCTCTCATCCCTGCCCGGACTCGATTCCGACGCCGTGGCCACGGCAGCATCCAAACTGCGTGCAGCGGCAGGAGAGAACCTGCGCACCGCCGTCGATGTCAGCCCCATCGATGCCGACGAAGAGCTGCTGACCGCACTGCGACGGGCTGTCGAAGAAGGCACGGCGATGAGCATCGACTACTACGTCGGCTCCCGCGACGAACTCACGACCCGGACCATCGCCCCGACCCGGCTCGTACCCGGTGCTGACTGGTACGTCGATGCCTGGTGCTACTCGGCCGGAGCACCCCGACGCTTCGCCCTGGGGCGCATCCGTTCCTGGGAACCGGCAGCGCATCCGCCGATGTCGGTCAGTGAATCGACGACGAGCTCTTACGAAGTCACCCTCGGTCTCGCGGCCGCGGGAGCATGGCTGGCAGATGAACTCGACGTGACGAATCGCGAGTACCTCGACGGCGGTGACACGAGCGTACGCATCCGCCTGCTCGTGCATTCGGTGGATTGGCTCAGCCGGTTCCTGCTCTGCCATGCCGATGTCATCACCGAGATCGACGACACCGAAGCCGTTGCGGCCGCCCTGCGCAGGCTCGGCTGAGACGAAGACCGCGCCCGGATGTGGATGAAAGGCTCAGCCGCAGCGCGTAGAATCATCCACAGCATCAACAATCCAAGGAGCTCCCCATGAAACCAAGTTTCGTGCAGATCGCGATCGTGATCCTCATCATCGTGATCATCTTCGGCGCACCCAAACTGCCGCAGCTGGCCCGAAGCCTGGGACAGTCGATGAAGATCTTCAAGTCCGAAGTCAAGGACCTGCGCGACGACGACGAATCCGGCAAGACCACGGAGCCGGGAGCGCTCAACCAGAACTCCTCGACCGATTCCACCACGGCCACCGGTGAAACCACTGGTACCGAGGAGTCGCGGCGAGAGAAGCAGGACCCGCAGTCTCACGAGAAGTGAAAGAGAACAGTCAGCGAAAGCCATCTCGATCACGGAAGAGCAATCCTGAAAAGAAGATGCCCGTCGTCGGGCACCTCGTCGAGTTGCGCAATCGCGTCATCATCTCCGCCATCGCCATCGCTCTGGGCGCGGTAGCAGGCTGGTTCCTCTACGACCCTGTCCTCGACATCCTCCAAGAGCCGATCCGGACGATCCGTGACAACGGCGGACGGATGGCCGAGATCAACTTCGCGGGAGTCGCCTCTCCCTTCGACCTGAAGATCAAGCTCTCGTTCTTCATCGGTCTCTTCCTCTCCTGCCCCATCTGGCTCTATGAGGTCTGGGCCTTCATCGTCCCGGGACTGAAGCGCAAGGAGAAGCTGTACTCACTCGGATTCCTCGGGGCAGCGGTACCGCTGTTCCTGGCCGGGGCGACCATGGCGTTCTTCGCTCTGCCCAATGCGGTGAAGGCACTGACCTCGTTCACCCCCGAGGGCGGCACGAACATCATCCCGGCACAGGACTACCTGAGCTTCGTGATGATCATCATCGTCGTCTTCGGACTCGCATTCGTCCTTCCCGTGCTCATGGTGGGACTCAACATGCTCGGAATCCTGTCGGCGGAGAGGATCAAGAAGTCGTGGCGCATCATCGTCATGCTCGTCTTCCTGTTCGCCGCGATCGCCACCCCGACTCCGGACGCAATGTCCATGTTCTTCCTCGTCATCCCCATGATGACCTTGTTCTGTCTGGCGTGGGTGATCTGTGTCTTCAATGATCGCCGACGTAAGAAGCGCCTCATCGCGCAGGGCCTGTGGGTCGACGAGGACGAACTGACCGACGAAGAGAAGAATGACTGACACTACGCCGCTTTCGACCGATAATTCTGCCGAAGAACCGCTGAGCCCCTCGGCCGCCTACGCCGATTTCAAGGCGCGCGCGGAATTCGCCCGCACTCCCTTGGGACAGTTCATGGAGCGCACCGAGTTCGCCCTCGATGACTTCCAGGTCGAAGCCTGCAGTCATCTGCAGGACGGCGAGGACGTGCTGGTCACAGCGCCGACGGGAGCCGGCAAGACGCTCATCGCGGAGTTCGCTGTGGAGTTGGCCCGCGGCGAGGGCAAACGGGTCTTCTACACGACCCCGATCAAGGCGCTGAGCAATCAGAAGTTCAATGACCTCGCAGAGGTCCATGGGGCGGAGAACGTCGGGCTGCTCACCGGCGACACGTCGATCCGCCGCGATGCGCCGATCATCGTGATGACCACCGAAGTGCTCCGCAATATGCTCTACAACGACGTGTCCGGTCTCTCGGACCTCGGCTTCGTCGTCCTCGACGAAGTCCACTACCTCGCCGACCGGTTCCGCGGACCGGTGTGGGAAGAGGTCATCATCCACCTGCCGGAACGTGTGCAGATGGTGTCTCTGTCGGCGACGGTGTCGAATGTGGAGGAGTTCGGAGCCTGGCTGCGGGAAGTCCGGGGACCGACGACGATCGTTTCGACGAGTCACCGGCCGGTGCCGCTGGTCAATCACGTCCTGGTCGGCCACCGGATGTACGACCTGTTCACGCACAGCGATTCCGACCGCATCGATCCGGCACTCAACCACGCCACTCGCACACACGGGGGACCGCGGTCGAAACGCGCACGTGCCACCCGTGCCCGGTTCCGCCGTCCCAGCCGCACTCAGGTGGTGGCATCTCTCGCCGAGGCGGCCATGCTCCCGGCGATCATGTTCATCTTCTCCCGCAATGGCTGCGATGAAGCCGTCGAACAGTATCTGAGCACGGGCACCGATCTGAACTCTCGGGAGGAGAAGACGATCGTCAATGCCGCCCTCGAATCGCTGCGCGACGATCTCGCCGACGAAGACCTCGGCATCCTCGGCTACCACACCTTCCGTGAGGGTCTGCTGCTCGGAGTTGCCGCGCACCATGCGGGGATGATTCCACAGTTCAAGCAGCTCGTCGAGGAGCTGTTCTCGCAGGGAATCATCAAGGTCGTCTTCGCCACGGAGACGCTGGCGCTGGGCATCAACATGCCTGCGCGCACTGTCGTGCTCGAAAAGCTCGTGAAGTTCAACGGCGAAGCACATGTGATGATCACCCCGGGTGAGTACACCCAGCTGACCGGACGAGCCGGTCGCCGCGGAATCGACCGCATCGGCCATTCGGTCGTGGTCTGGCACCCGACCACCGAGGTCAGCGAACTGGCAGCCTTGGCCTCGAACCGCTCCTACGCACTGAATTCGGCGTTCGGGCCGACCTACAACATGACGGCGAATCTGCTGTCGCGAATGAGTTCGGACGAGGCCGCCAAGGTGCTCGAGACCTCCTTCGCTCAGTTCCAGGCCGATAAGGCCGTCGTCGGCCTGGCGCGGAAGGTGCGCAAGAACGAAGCGACGATCGAGGCGTACGAGAAGTCGATGCACTGCGACCGCGGTGACTTCTCCGAATATGCCGGACTGCGCCGGGCGATCTCGGACACCCAGAAGCAGGAGACTCGGACGAAGTCGCGGAATAAGCAGCGCGACATCGTCGAATCCCTCACCGCTCTCAAGATCGGCGATGTCGTGACGATGCCGGCGAAACGGGTCGGCGGTCGCGCAGTCATCATCTCTCCGATGAGCAACAAGGACGGTGTCTCACGACTTCCCACCGTCCTCACCGAGCAGGGCAAGGTGTGGCATCTGCGACCCCATGAAGTGACCGAACCCGTCGCCTCCCAGGGGCGCGTCCGCGTGCCGAAGAAGTTCAACCACCGGCAGGCAGGCGACCGCAGGCAGCTGCTGTCCATCCTCGAAGCCGCCGTGGCTGACGGCAGGGTCGATGCGGAAGCCCATTGGGAATCGACCCGAGAGCATCAGGGGGAGAGCACCACTGTCGCCGAACTCCAGGCGCAGATGCGTGCACATCCCTGTCACGACTGCCCGGACCGGGAACTGCACGCCCGTTGGGCCAACCGTGCGGACAAGCTCATCCGGGAGAACGATTCGCTCATCGCCCGCATCGAAGGCCGTACCACCTCGATCGCCCTGGTGTTCGACCGGGTCCAGGACGTCCTGCGCGGGCTCGGGTTCGACCCCGAGCACTCGACGATGCTGCGTCGGATCTACGGCGAACGGGATCTCCTGGTGGCGCTGACGATCCGCGCCGGATTGTGGGACAGGCTCAATGAGCCGGAACTTGCGGCCTTCGCATCGATCTTCGTCTTCCAGTCGCGCAGGGACACCCTGACCGCGCATCGGGCGCCGAGCGCCGACCTCAAGGCTGTCTGCGATGAATCGGAGATGATCTGGCGTCGGCTCTTCCACCTCGAAGAACAGCATGCTCTGACCACGACTGACGAACCGGACCGTGGGCTGATCAGACCGATGTACCGGTGGACAGAAGGCAAAACCCTGTCGGAATCACTGCGGGGCAGCGATATCGCCGCCGGTGACTTCGTCAGATGGGCCAAACAGAGCCTCGATCTGCTCGGTCAAGTCGCTGAGGTCATCGATGCGGAGACCGCAGTGCGCGTTCGTCGCACCATCGAAGCCATCCGTCGCGGAGTCGTCGCGGACTCCTGAGCGTCACCGCGTCTGCGCTCTCCGCCGGGGGAGCGCAGACGCAGCGTCATCGTCTCAGCGACGGACCTTCTTGACGATGTTCTCGATATCGGAGCCGAACGCGTTCTCCGTCGTCAGGTAGGTCCACGTAGACGACGGACGTTTGAGTCCGTGCGACTCGAGGTCGATGCCCTCAGCGGTGATCGTCGCTTCCTCGATCGTCGACTTCGAATCGTCGATGACATCGGACCAGAACGATGAGAAGACGCGGATCGACTCGGTGTTGAATGCCTCGTGCGGCTTCTCCCTGGCGAATGTGCGCAGGTGGATGCCCTCACGCAGATCGTTGAGGAAGGCGAGGTGATCGACCCAACGCGCGTCGAGGTGGAAGAGCATGACCTCGCGCAGCACTGAGTCCAGCAGCTCCTCGGAGTGGTCCTGCACGATCTCATCGGCACGGTCGCCGAGCTCCTTGCGCAGCTGCTCGACGGGCTCGTCGTCCTTGCGGATCTCGGCTCGGCGCTCCAGGACGAGCTCGCGCTGTTTGGCCATGAGCTCATTGAAGCGCCAGGTGTCACGATGCAGTGCGGTGTTCTGTCCCTCAGCGATGCGCTGAGCGTGTTCGACGAGGCCGAGCGCGCGCTTGGATTCGATGAGGCCCGTCTCATCACCTTCGGAGACGAAGCGTTGGATCTCCGGAACCCTGGTGACCAGTTCGTCTTCGAGACTGGTGAAGAACACGGACGTGCCGGGATCGCCCTGACGACCCGCGCGACCGCGCAGCTGGTCATCGAGTCGGGACGACGGATAACGACCAGCACCGATGACGAGGAGGCCCCCGGCGTCAGCGACCTCGTCGTCGGCTAGTCGAATGTCCGTTCCGCGTCCGGCCATCTGCGTCGACACCGTCACCGCACCGGGTGCACCGGCTTTCGCGATGATCTCCGCTTCTCGGGAATCGTCCTTGGCGTTGAGGACGGCGACGTCGATTCCGCGTTCGGTCAGCCGTTCGGCCAACGACTCGCTCTCGGCCACCGAGGAGGTTCCGATGAGAACGGGACGGCTGCGAGCATGATGGTCGGCGACCTCTTCGACGATCGCTCGTTCCTTCGACTCCTGATAGGTGAACAGGCGGTCGGGTTCGTCGACGCGGACCACGGGCAGGTGCGTGTCGATGGGCACGATCTCCAGCCCATAGAATTCGCGCAGATCGTCCCCGACGGCCAGGGCGGTGCCGGTCATTCCGCAGACGGTCTGATATCCGTGGATGAGCTCTTCCACCGTCATCTGATCAAGGATCTCACCGCTGTCGGTGGCGTCGAGGCTCTCCTTGGCTTCGACCGCGGCTTGGAGTCCGTCCGGCCAGCGCTGGAGTTCAGCGACGCGGCCTCGGGACGAGGAGATGAGTTTGATCCGTCCATCGACGACGAGATAGTCGACATCGCGTCTGACCAGCGCCCGGGCGTGGAGTGCCAAGTTGACGGCGGCCAGAGTCTCGGAGTCCTCTCCGAAGAGTTCGACGTCGAGTTCCTCCTCCACCCGGTCGACCCCGGCGTCGGTGAGTGAGACGGCATGCCTGTCGGCGCTGACCTCATAGTCGGTGTCCGGGCTGAGCCGGGACACGAGCGCTGCGATCGCGGCGTCGGTGTCCTGGACACTGGAAGAACCGGCGAGGACGAGCGGCACACGCGCCTCGTCGATGAGCACGGAGTCGGCCTCATCGACGATGACGACATCGCGTTCGGGAACCCGCTGATCGGCATCCTCGGTGAGGAACCGGTCACGGAGGACATCGAAGCCGACCTCGGTGACGGAGGCGTAGACGACCTCGGAGCGGTAGGCTTCACGGCGTTCGTCGTCGCGCTGCGCACCGGAGATCGCGGCTGACTTCACTCCGAGGAGGTCGAACAGGGGCTTCATCCAGTTGCGGTCACGGACGGCGAGGTAGTCGTTGACGCTGACGACGTGCACGCGTCGCCCCTGCAGTGCGTAGCCGGCTGCGGCCAGCGCACCGACGAGAGTCTTGCCCTCACCGGTGGCCATCTGCACGATGCTGCCCTGCAGCAGGCCGATGAGTCCGCGAAGCTGTGTGTCATAGGCGCGTTCGTCCAGAACCCGCTCACCGGCTTCGCGCGCCAGAGCGCAGTAGCGGATGAGCGTCTGCTGCTGGGTGCCCGAAGCGAAGACCTCGCCGGCGGCCTCCGTGAGTTCGGCATCGCTGAGCTCGGAGAATTCGCGCCCGGCCGCGTCCAGATCGTCGACGGCGCGCTCGAACCAACCTGTCGTCTTCTCCGCATGAGAGCCGGGTCGGTTGAGCAGGCGAGAAAAGAATCCCATTGTCGTCCTTCGTCGTTTGTACGTCGGTGTCGAGTCTAGCGTTCAGCAGATGGGCCACGAACCGTCGACGACGGCCTCGGCGTTGCCCTTCTTCCGCAGCCATGCCTGCAGCCCTGCCGACTGTGAGTGCTTCCAATCGGCCTGTGCGGCCATGATCTCGTCGTTGCTCATCGCGGAGATTTCCGTCGACTTTTCGGCCAATGCTCGGGAAATGTCCAGAGCGGCCAGAGCGTCGGCGGCAGCATCATGGGCGTCGAGGAGTTCGACGCGGTAGGTCTTCGCCGTCTCGATGAGCGTCCGTTTGCCCTTGCGGTAGGGATCGATGTGCTTGTCGACGACGAAGGTGTCGATGATCGTCGGGATGATCGAGGGGAAATCGATGTCCGGGCGGTGGCGGGCCACCTCGGCGGCCATCACACTGAGGTCGTAGACGACGTTGTGCCCCACGATGACGGCGCCTTCTTCCCTCAGCGCTGCGAATTCTGCACACAGCTCGCTGATGACTTGGGTGGCGGTCGCTCCGTTGGCCTGAGCGAATTCGGTGGTGATGCCGTGGACCGCTCGCGCCGATTCGGGAATCTCGATCCCCGGATCGGCCAGCCACGTCCGCACCTGATCCGCCGAATCGACGAAGGCGGCGGTGACGATGCGCGCGGTCGCCGGTTCGACTCCGGTGGTCTCGAGGTCGAAGCCGACGAGCCGCGACTGAGGCCACGAACCGGCGTTCCCGCTCCGGGCCTTCGACTCAGTTGACTCGGCAGACTTGGGTGGCGGGGACGCTGCCGCTGTGCGTCCAGGTGCCGCGGAGTGTGCGGGTGCCGAATCGGCGGTTCCCGACACGGAATCGAGAGCACTGGTGAGATTGTCGACGGAGCGGCGGATGTTCTGCCCCTCGGCCGCAGCCTCGACCGCGTCGCGGTCGAAGCTGTTCGGGACGGTGTCGAGGTCGATGCCGTGATCGACATCGGTCAGGCAACGCATAACCTCCAGAGTCTTGTACAGACTCTCCTCGACCTCGATGATCGTCGCGGCTCGCTTCGGACTGAGCCCGCCGGTCTTCACCCCGGCCTTGGCGGCCTTGACGATCGACTCGAGGGAGCCGAAGTTCTCCAGCAGGGTCGCGGCGGTCTTCTCCCCGATGCCAGGTGCTCCGGGAAGCCCGTCGGACGGATCGCCGCGCAGAGCGGCGAGCTCGCGATAGCGGGCGCCGTCGGGCACTCCGTAGGCGGTCGGCAGGTCGGTCTGCGCCACGGCTTCCCACTCGCCGCCTTTCCGAGGGCGCAGAACACTGACTTCGGCGGACGAGTCGAGCAGAGCCAACAGATCACGGTCGGGGGAGACGATGACCACCGGGGTTCTCGACTGGGCGGCCATCGTGGCGATGACGTCATCGGCTTCGGTCCCGGCCACCTCGGCGATCGGAATCCCCGCGGCCGTGAGGACGCGGTTCATGATCGGCAGCTGCACGGCCAGCTCCGGTGGGATCTCCGTACCGGCTTCCTCATCCTTGACGCGTGCCGCCTTGTACTCGGGCATGATCGCGGTGCGGAAGGCCGGACGCCAATCCGCGTCCATCGTCGCGATCACACGATCGGTGTCGAACCGGCGCACCATCTGGGCAACAGTGTCGAGCACCCCTCGAACGGCGTTGACCGGGTGACCGTCGGCATTGACGATCGAATCCGGCACCGAATAGAAGGCACGGTAGTACAGGGCTGGAGTATCGAGCAGAACCAAGGGCTTCACATCAGGTGACGATACCCGACCCTCCTGACACAGGTGTAGCCGCAACGGCCGACGGTGTAGCCTGTCGGCTGTGACTATGTACTTTGGTGGAGATGTTTACAGCAGTGTCGACCCGTTTGCGACGGCGCTGGGGTATGCGGACGGAAAGGTCTCGTTCATCGGTTCCGATGAAGCGGCCAAGGCTCTGGACCCGGAGGCGATCGACCTCGGTGAGGACTTCCTCACCCCGGGCTTCGTCCATGCCGGGCTGATCGTGGACGACTCGGCCCCGTCGGCCGCCGACCTGTACGCACAGGGGTTCACCCATGTGCACGCGATCGGCACCGCCGAGGCGGTCTCCCGTTTCGCCGCCGACGCCCCGGAGGCGCTGTCGATCGTCGACTACCCGCAGCTGGACTCCGGTTCTGCCGGGACCCGTCGCGCCTCGATCACCGCCGCTGACCTGCTCGGACTCGAGAAGCTGCCGGCACTGAGCCTCTTCATCCTCGTCGCCTCGGACGACCAGCTCACCGAGGTGCTCGAGACCCTGCGGGCCGATGCCGCTCATGCCCAACGCCACGGGTACCGTCTGCGCCTGGACTTCTCCGTTCCGGATGAGCAGGTTCAGGCCCTCGGCCGCAGCGGAATCGCCATCACCCTCGACCCGGCTCGCCGGCAGCCCTCGGCTCAGCTGCTCGCAGCAGGGGCGCAGGTGTCCTTCAGCCATTCCGAGACCTCGCCTTGGGCAGGAGTGCGGGATGCCGTCGTCGGCGACGGAGGAATCGGCGCCCGTGCGGCCTTCAACGCTGCGACCCGCTTCGCCCACCGTGCGGCCGGTAATCCCGAAGGCGGAGTGCTCGCCCCCGGTGCCGATGCCGATATCGTGCGCTGGAAGGTCGAACGGCTCGTCGTCCAGGTCGCCGACCCGCGCGTCGCAGCCTGGAGCACCGATCCGCGGTCGGGTACACCGGGGCTGCCCGAATTGTCTCCCGATGTGGCGCTGCCCACCCGGGTGGAACTCTGATCTGAAACCGATGCTTCGGCCTGTCCAGCCGACACGCCGATGGGCTGAGAATTTCGGTTTCTCAATTAAACCTCTGACCTGCAGTTTCAGCCATCAGCCCAGGTCACAGCGATTTTGCAAAGTCTCTGTGGGCCATTAGATTCGACGTGAACATTCCGCTTGAAGTGGGATGGAGTCGGCACTCCCGTCAATAGATAACTCGCTGCCGTGGCAGCGTGGTCCGAAGGCGGGGGTGTCGACTCATTGTCTGGGGCGACTAGCGCGTATCGTGGAGTCCGTGCTTTCCAAGATTCTTGTCGTCATCCCCACTTTCAACGAACGTCTGGCCCTCCCCGTAACATTGGCCGGACTGTTCGAACAGCAGCCCGAAGTCGACGTCCTCATCGTCGACGACAGCTCTCCCGATGGAACCGGCGAGTGGGCCGATGAGCAGGCTGGGCTGGATCCCCGCATCAACGTCCTCCACCGCAGCGAGAAGTCGGGCCTCGGAATGGCCTATATCGCTGGATTCGAATGGGCATTGGACCGCGACTACGAGATCATCTGCGAGTTCGATGCTGACGGTTCTCACCGCTCCCTCGACCTGGGGCAGCTGCTCGGCGCCGCGGCAGAAGGACGAGGGGACCTCATCATCGGCTCACGGTGGGTGCCAGGCGGAGAGATCGTCGATTGGCCGAAGTCGAGATACTTCCTCTCCCGCGGCGCGAACGTCTACGTCAACGCGGTCGTGGGTCTGGGAGTCAAAGATGCGACCGCCGGTTTCCGTGCATACAACCGCGCTGTGCTCGAGGCACTCGATCTCACCGATGTGCAGTCGCAGGGATACTGCTTCCAGATCGACATGACCTACCGGACCGTGGAGGCCGGATTCCGTGTCGCCGAGGTGCCCATCGTCTTCGTCGAACGCGAGCTCGGTGAATCGAAGATGAGCGGCTCGATCATCACCGAAGCGTTCACGAAGGTCGCTGGCTGGGGGCTGAGTCGCCGCCGCAGTCAGCTGCGCCGCCTGTTGACCCGCTCCAACTAATCCCTATTGCTACCTGACGGCGGCCCAGCAACCTGGCGCGAGGTTGCTGGGCCGCCGTCAGGTAGCAATAAGGGGTGCAGGTCTGTTGACCTGCACCCCTTAAGAATTCCTGTTGCGGCTACTTCAGCTCTGGGCCGGAACCTCACCGCGACGGATTGCGAGGCGCTCGTCGAGGAGCACCTGGAGTTCGTCGAAGGATCGGCGTTCCAGAAGCATGTCCCAGTGGGAGCGCACATGCTTGACGGGCTCGCCATCGGGTTCGTTGACTCCGACGCGGACACCGATGCCGTGGATTCCCGAGTCCCAGGTCGAGGGGACCTCGGCTTCGATGGAGAACGGCACCTTGAACCGGGTCCCGTCTTCGCATTCGAATTCGACCATCTGGCGGGGTGCCGGCTCGACGCCCTCTTCGGTTTCGAGGCTGCGCGAGCCCAACTGTGTTCCGCGGAGACTGCGTTCGCTCATATCTAAGACCTTCCGACTCGACTGCACACCTTGGACGCAATGCAACAGTCTACCGTGCTCGAATATTCCTCACCGACCGGGAGGCATCCATTCCTCGCCGGAATCTCGACTCAGCCGTGTCGGCCTGCCAGCACCGAGAGGCCGAGCTCGACATCATCGGTGACGATCCCGTCGACTCCGAGATCGAGCAGCGACCGCATCGTCGCCTCGTCATTGATCGTCCAGACGTGGACAAGCAGACCTGACCGGTGAGCCCGCGCTACGAAATCGGCAGTGACCACAGGCACCCGTCTGAACGAGACCGGAACCTGGAGAGCGTCGGCTCCGGGCGGGAGGGGAGCAACCCCGTGATCGGGAACTCCCGGCAGCCGACCGAGGGCGAAGAGGGCGGTCTCCGTCGTTCCCGTCGACGTCCGCACACCAGGCAGAGCCATGCGCAGCCGTCGGAGGGTTGCGGAATCGAAGGAAGCGAGACGGATGCGGTCGGCGGCATGGAAATTGTGAACGAAGCGGATCATCGGGCCGATGCTGTGAGCGGCTTTGACATCGATGTTCCAGCGCACCTCCGGAAGTGCTTCCACCAACGCCTCGAGGCGGGGGAGCCGACCCCCCGTGAGGAGTTCGACTCGGTCGAGCTCGGCTGCCGGCAGTTCCCGAATGGTGTGGTCCAGCCCGGCGATGCGTTTGAGGTCGGCATCGTGCGCGGCGAAGAGGATTCCGTCGGCGGAGGCGTGGACGTCGGTCTCCATCCACTCGACTCCGGCCGACGCCGCAGCGGCGAATGCCTCAAGGGTGTTTTCGCTCATTCCCGGCCACAGGCCGCCTCGGTGCGCGATGATCTCTGGGTCCGCGGTGACCTCCCGCTGGGAATTCATGGTCCAATCCTAACCAGGGTGTTGATTTCGCCGAGGCTGTGTTCAAGGATGGAGCCATGAGCTCACACCGCGAACCCATCGAACCCGACGACGTCATCGACGCGACCGCGAAGACCCCGACCGAACGTGCCCGCCGGGCCGCCGGACGCGCATACAGCGTCGCGAGCTCAGGTGTGAAGAACGTGCGTGGGGCGGCTTCGACCTCCCGTCTCATCGAAGCCACCGAGAACGGGGTCAACCGTGCACTGGGTTCCGTTTCTCACGTGATCGATGATGCTGTGCGCAGCGGCAAGGTCGAACGAGTCTTCGACCGGGCGCAGGAGACCGTGACGACGGGAGCCGACAACGTCCGGAAGCTGGTGACGCGCAAGTCCCGGTGACCATCATCGGCTTGCGTCTATCGCGCCCGTCGAGGTTCTGAGGACAGCGGCGCGCGGACTTGCTGTCGTGAGCAGAATCTCATCCAATGTGGCACACCGTTCCGGTGCGCCACATTGCTTTTGTAACAGTTCCTTAACTAGAATCTGTGAAGATAACGATCAGATAACTTGGAGTTTCTCCTCGAGCGCACTGTGGCGAGAGGTCTTCCCATTGCATCTCCGAGTTGCCGAGACACTCTCTGATGACGACGAGGAACACCACTGTGGGCAGACACTCAGCACCGAGCACCAAGAAGACCGGCTCGATCTTCTCAGCCCTGACGGCGAAGAAGAAGACCGGACGCCACGCACCGACCGACCGCCCCAATACCGCTGGGGGAGTGCTGGCAGCAGTCCGCACCCGTCCGGTGCTCTCCGCCTTCATCGTGCCGACGGCCGCAACGGCAGCCGTCGTCGCTTCTAGCCTTGCAATGGTGCCCAATGATGCCTCCACGGGCAGCCAGGTCGTGGCGGAAGCGCCGGCCGAAGCCCCCGCCGTCGCCGTCTCCGAACCGACGAAGGCCGCGGATGAATTCCTCGCCAAGGCGAAGAAGCAGGCCAAGGAGAAACCCGCAGAAGTCACGATCGACACTCATATCGAGACACCCAGGCCTGAGCCGTCGAAGACCGCTGACAAAAAGGAGGAGGCCTCGACGGGCGGGTCCGCTGACGAGAACGACGGACCGTCGAATTCCGGCAAGTCGGCCGGCGAATCCGGCAGCTGCCCCATGTCCTACTACGGCGGCGGTGACGGATTCGACGGCCGTCCCACTGCAAACGGTCAGAAGTTCGATACGAACAAGCTCACAGCAGCCCATAAGACCCTGCCGTTTGGTTCCAAGGTGAAGATCACGAACAGCGCGAACGGAAAGTCCGTGACGGTACGAGTCAACGACCGCGGCCCCTACCACGGCAATCGGTGCTTCGACCTGTCCAAGGCCGCCATGGAAGCCGTCGGCGGCGTCGGCGCCGGACAGATCAACGGCAAGTACGAAGTGCAGTGACCCTGCGGTCAGCTGCTGACTGCTTACATCACTCATTGAGCTCCGTCGCGGCCCGTGCACGAACGTGCAGGTCGCGGCGGAGCTGTTTTGGTGAGAGGACCTCGACCCCGGGCACGGTGACGAGCTGACTGACAGCCTCCTCGTCGGGTTCCATGGGAAGGTCGATCTCGATGGTGTCGCGATCCATCCGCCCCGCGTTGACGGCAGCCTCGGTGAGTCGGCCCGGAATCGTACGCAGAAGGTCATCGATCTGGGCCACGGGCAACCGCAGTCTCACACGAGTTCGACGGATCGAGGCGTCGAATTCGGCCTGCGCACCCGTCCAGTAGGCCGTGAGGTCGAAATTCGGTGGGGGAGTGCAGCGGAGGAATCGCAGCTCGGCCGAGCCGATCCGTGAGACTCGATAGGTTCGAGGCCTGCCTCCCGGCGGCTGAGCCGCGAGATACCAGCGACCGGCTTTGACGACGAGACCCAAAGGCAGAAGCGTGCGCGATCGCAGACCGTTCCGTCCGCGATACGCGACCTGCAGTCCCCGCTGAGTGCGCAGTGCGGTGACGATGGTGTCGAGCTGCTCGGGATTCTCCTTGGCCATGAACCAGTCCGGCCCGTCGACCAGGATGAGCTGCGAGAATGCCGATGACGATTCGGTGAGGACTTTCGCTCGGGCCGTGGCCAACGCGTACGCGAAGCCCAGATCGGCCGCGGCAGGGGAGCCGATGAGGAGTGAGTCGAGTTCGTCACGGGTCAGAACCGCCACGGGCGAGACCCAGTCGCCGAGGAGGCTGATCCCGCCGCCGGGCCCCGCCTCGGCGATGACGGGAACGCCCATCCGCGACAGCTCACCGAGGTCACCGTAGATCGTCCGCTCGGTGACCTCGAGACGTCGCGCGAGATCGGATGCCGTGATCTGCCGAGAACGCGCACCGAGGATGACGATCTCCGAAACGAGGCGAGCAGCTTTCAAGTTCCGAGAATAGTGAAGGACACTGACACGAGATGTCAGTGGAAGCCGATGAGTCTGGTTCCATGAATACACGGACACCGGAATCAGCTCACGCCGCCGACCCTGCCGACTTCGTTCCGTTCTCCCAACGTGCACTGAGCGGCAAGGTCGCCCTCGTCGCCGGGGCCGCCCACGGAGCCGGCCGGGCCGAAGCCCACGTCTGTGATCAACTCGATCCGGCCCGGATCTCACAGGCGATCGGCCAGATCGAAACCGACCACGGTCATCTCGACATCCTCGTCAACGACATCGGGGGAGAAGCCTACGTCGAGTGGGGCACGCCGTTCGGGGAGACCGTGCTCGACACCGAGATGCGTTTGTTCCGGGCGGGTCTGCTCACTCACCTGCACACAGCACATGCCGCCCTGCCCCTGCTCACACTGAATCCGGGCGGTCTCCACATCGAAATCACCGACGGCACCGCGGAGTTCAACGCGAGCCATTACCGGGAGAATGTCTTCCTCGACCGCACGAAGAAGGCTGTGAGCCGTCTGGCATTCGGACTCGGCCACGAACTCGGCAAGGTGGAAGCGACTGCGGTCGCCATCACCCCCGGTTGGCTGCGATCGGAGATGATGCTCGTTCACTTCGGGACCACAGAGAACGACTGGATGCGCGACTCGCTCGACGAAATCCGCACCGAACCGCCACGCGATTTTGCGATTTCCGAGACGCCTCATCTGCTCGGTCGTTCGGTTGTCGCACTGGCCGCTGATCCCGACCGGCACAGCTTCAACTCTTCGACGCAGGACACCCACGGATTGGCCGTCCGCTGCGGATTCAATGACCTCGACGGTTCGCGACCCGATTCGTGGAGCTTCATCACCGCCCTCGAGAACGACCCTGCGGCGGATCCCCGCGAGTTCCGCTGACCGCCCGGGCGAGTGCGGATTCCGCACTTGCCGAATCCGTCTTGGCACGGGCCCGGGATCTCGTTAGCCTGAAGCCACCCCAATCGCTTCAGGAGGAGTTCGCCGTGTCCGCAGAAACCCGTGACGTCGTCATCATCGGAGCAGGCCCATCGGGTCTGAGCGCCGCCCGTCGGCTGCGGAAGGCCGGACGCAGCGTCATCGTGCTCGAGGCCCGTGACCGTGTGGGCGGCCGCACTTGGACCGAACACATCGACGGGCAGATGTTCGAACTCGGCGGACAGTGGATCTCCCCGGATCAGACCGCCCTGCTGGCCCTCGTCGACGAACTCGGCAAAGAGACCTACCCGCGGTACCGTGACGGAGACAGCGTCTACATCGCTCCCGACGGAACGCGTACCGTCTATTCGGGGGAGATGTTCCCGGTGGGCGAGTCGACCCAGTCCGAGATGGAGCGCCTCATCGGCATCCTCGACGAACTCGCCGCCAGGATCGGTCCGAAGGCCCCCTGGGATGCCGAGGACGCTGCCGAACTCGATTCGATCTCCTTTCACCACTGGCTGCGTCAGCAGTCCGAGGACGAACTCGCATGTGAGAACATCGGACTGTTCGTCGCGGGCGGCATGCTGACCAAACCCGCCACCACCTTCTCGGCACTCCAAGCCATCCTCATGGCCTCCTCGGCCGGATCCTTCACGAATCTCGTCGACGATCACTTCATCCTCGATCGTCGCGTCGTCGGCGGGATGCAGTCGGTTTCGGTGCAGATGGCCGAGGAGCTCGGCGAGGACATCGTCCGTCTGCAGCAACCGGTCCGCCGGATCGAATGGTCGGAGACCGGTGTCCGGGTCTCGACCGACGAACTGACAGTCAGCGCAGGCCAGGCGATCGTCGCCGTTCCGCCGAACCTGTACTCGCGCATCAGCTATGACCCGCCGCTGCCGAGGCTCCAGCAGATCTTCCACCAACACCAGTCGATGGGGCTCGTCATCAAGGTCCACGCCACCTACGACACACCGTTCTGGCGCGAAGACGGTCTGTGCGGAACCGGTTTCGGCGCCTCCCGTCTCGTCCAAGAGGTCTACGACAACACGAACCACTGTGAAGAGCAGGGCACTCTCGTCGGCTTCATCTCCGATGTCAACGCCGATGCCATGTGGGCCCTGGACGAAGAGTCCCGCCGGACGAAGATCCTCGAAGCCCTCGCCGAATTCCTCGGCCCGAAGGCACTCGACCCCCGGGTGTTCTACCTCTCCGACTTCGGGGCGGAGGAATGGACCCGCGGAGCCTATGCGACGAGCTACGACCTGGGCGGTCTGCACCGGTGGGGACCGTTCCAGAACGATCCGGTCGGGCCCGTCCACTTCGCCAGCTCCGATATCGCTGCCGAAGGCTACCAGCACGTCGACGGAGCGGTGCGCATCGGCACCGCCACCGCCGAGAGGATCCTCGGCGAGAAGTCCTGAGATGAGCAGCACACAGCCCACACCGTCGACGAACACGAGCGGACTGAGCTCCAAAGGACTCTCCGCCGGCAAGATCGGAGCCATCGGGGGAGCCGTCATCGGCATCTCCTGCATTGCTCCGGCCTATACGCTGACCTCGGGACTGGGTCCGACGATCTCCGAAGTCGGGGTGCACACCCCGGCCGTGCTGCTCATCGGCTTCGTGCCGATGCTGCTCGTCGTCTTCGGCTACCGGGAATTGAACACCGCGATGCCGGATTCGGGCACGACGTTCACGTGGGCGACCAGAGCGTTCGGGCCCTGGCTGGGCTGGATGGGCGGCTGGGGACTCGTCGCCGCCACCGTCCTCGTGCTGTCCAACCTCGCGGCCGTGGCCGTCGACTTCCTCTTCCTCCTGCTGTCCCAAGTGTTCTCCGACCCATCCATCGCCGAACTCACACGAGTGCTGTGGATCAACATCCCCGTGACGATCATCCTCACCGCCGCGGCGGCCTGGGTGTCGTATCGGGGAGTCGAAGCCACCGAGAGGCTGCAGGTGTGGCTGGTTGCCTTCCAGGTGCTGGCGCTGGGCTGGTTCGTCGTCGCCGCGATTGTGCAGGCTTCCAATGGCACCTCCTACGATCCGACCCCGGTGTCTCTCGACTGGTTCAATCCGCTGTCTGCCGGCGACTTCTCCACCGTCGCGGCAGCCGTATCGCTGTCGATCTTTCTGTTCTGGGGCTGGGACACGGTGATCACGATGAACGAGGAGGCGAAGGATCCGGAGAAGACTCCGGGCCGCGCTGCCATGCTCACGATCATCGCGATCGTCATCATCTACATCGCCTGCACGATCGCCGTCATCTCCTTCGCAGGAGTCGGCACCGAAGGTCTGGGTGCGGGCAACCCCGATAATCAGGAATCGATCTTCGCCTCACTCGCCGGCCCGGTCATGGGGCCCTTCGCAGTGCTCGTATCCATTGCGGTGCTCTCATCGTCCCTGTCCTCGCTGCAGGCGACGATGGTCTCGCCCTCGCGGACGATCCTGGCGATGGGCCACTACGGGGCGCTGCCTGAGAAGTACGGTCGGGTGTCTCCCCGCTACAAGTCCCCGTCGGTCGCCACCGTCACCTCGGCGGGCGCCGCGATCATCTTCTATGTCGTCATGCGGCTGCTCTCGGAGAACGCTCTGTGGGACACGATCACTGCGCTGGGACTCATGGTCTGCTTCTACTACGGCATCACGGGCCTGGCCTGCATCTGGTACTTCCGACGCAGCCTCTTCGCCTCGACCCGCACGTTCTTCTACCGGTTCCTGTTCCCGCTCATCGGGGGCGTGACCCTGCTGGTCATCTTCGTCACCACCGCAGTCGACTCGCTCGACCCCGACTACGGATCCGGATCCTCGGTATTCGGCATCGGACTCGTCTTCGTCCTCGGCATCGGGGTGCTGGCCCTGGGCGTGGTCATCATGATCATCCAATCCGTCCGCCATCCCGACTTCTTCCGCGGACGCACCCTGAAACAGGGAGTCGACGAGGGGTGAACGAACAGCTGGTGGCTCTGCGCCGAGTCCGGGACCGCATCGACCGCGAGTTCGACCAGCCCTTGAGCGTGGAGGCCCTGGCACCGGTGTGCACATGTCCGCCGGTCACCTCAATCGCCAATTCAGATCGGCCTTCGGAGAATCGCCGTATTCGTATCTCATGACGCGCAGGATCGAACGGGCCATGGCCCTCATCCGCCGCGGCGATCTCACGATCACTGAGTTCTGCTTCACCGTCGGCTTCTCGTCCCTGGGCAGCTTCAGCACCCGCTTCAGCGAACTCGTCGGACTCTCACCGACCCGCTACCGCGACGGAGTCGCCGCAGGCGAGCACCGGCTGCCGACGATCGTGGTGAAGATTGCACTGCGACCGGTCAGGAATCGAGAAGTCCCATCGAGCTGAGCAGTCTACGATTGCTGACGTGGACATCTCGATCAACGCCGCCGCCCGGTCCTCGCTGATCGCCGGTAAATCCATCGCCGATGTCTGCGCTCTGCAGATCTCGGACATCGCGGGTTGGTTGGACCAGATCGAGCCGGGAGCCGCCTCGGCGCTGCTCGATTCCCTGCGTGCGGATGTGTGCGCCTTCAACGACATCGGCCTCGGATATCTGTCCTTGGACAGATCGGCCGGTTCGCTGTCCGGGGGAGAGGCGCAGCGGATCAAACTGGTCCGCCACCTCGGGTCCTCGCTCACCGACATCACCTACGTCTTCGACGAACCGACGATCGGCCTGCACCCGCATGACATCCGATCGATGAACGAACTCCTGCTGGCGCTGCGGGACAAAGGCAACACGGTGCTCGTCGTCGAACACTAACCCGAGACGATCCTCATCGCCGATCACGTCGTCGATCTCGGACCCGGAGCCGGCAGCAACGGGGAGAGGTCACCTTCACCGGCACCGTCGAAGGCCTCCGGGCATCCGATACGCTCACCGGTCGCCACCTCGGATACACGGCGTCGCTCAAGGAAACGGTGCGGGAACCGGCAGGAGCTCTCGAGATCCGCGACGCCGGGTCGCACAATCTGCGCGATGTCGATGTCGACGTGCCCCTCGGCGTGCTCACCGTCGTCACCGGCGTCTCAGGATCCGGTAAGAGCAGCCGCATCGAGGGATCCCTGCGTGGACGTGATGGGGTCGTGATGATCGATCAGGCGCCGATCAGGGGATCCCGGCGCAGCAACCCAGCCACGTATACCGGGATGCTCGAACCCATTCGGAAGGCATTCTCGAAGGCTAATGGGGTCAAGCCCGCTCTCTTCAGCGCGAACTCCGAAGGTGCCTGTCCCGTGTGCAACGGGGCCGGAATCATCTATTCGGATATGGCGCTCATGGGAGGCGTGTCCGCACCCTGCGACGAGTGCGAGGGCAAGGGTTTCCAAGCCGAGGTGCTCGAGTTCACCTTGGGCGGACTGAATATCCGTGAGGTCCTCGACCTTCCGGTGGACGCAGCGATCGAGCATTTCGGTGCGGGGGAGTCGCGTATCCCCGCGGTCGTTAAGATTCTGAAGATCCTCGCCGAGGTGGGACTCGGCTATGTCAGCCTCGGTCAGCCGCTGACGACTCTGTCCTGGGGAGAGCGGCAGAGATTGAAGTTGGCCGTCCATCTGTCGGCGAAGGCCGCTGATGCCGCGCAGGTCATCATCCTCGACGAACCGACGACCGGTCTGCACTTGGCCGATGTCGAGAATCTGCCGCAGCTCCTCGACGGGCTCGTCGATTCGGGGCGGACCGTCATCGTCATCGAACACCATCAGGCCGTGATGGCTCACGCCGATCACATCATCGACCTGGGTCCCGGCGCCGGACTTCACGGAGGGTCGATCGTCTTCGAAGGCAGCCCGAATGAGCTGGTCGCAGGGGCGAAGGCGACTAGATCGCTGACCGCGGAGCATCTGGCACAGTACGTCAATTCCTGACTGGGGAAGCCGCTGCTCTTCAGGCCTCACTCAGGTTCCGCGGAGGCGATTCGGATGCTGAATTCACGGTCTCGGGTTCAAATGCGGCACTTGATTCGTTACGGTGTATAACGGCTCGGTAACGACCGGGTTACAGAACCGAAATGCAGTCGTACTTTGGAGAAGACACAGTGAACCTCTACAGCACAAGCCTCCGCAAGGTCGCCCTGCTCGTCGGCGCCGGCGCTGTCGCAGCGGCCGGACTGACCGGAATGAGCGCAGGGCAGCCGGCCCAGGCATCTGAGAAGGGCGTCTGGGACAAGGTCGCCGAATGTGAATCCGGCGGAGACTGGCACATCAACACCGGCAACGGATACTACGGCGGACTGCAGTTCTCCAAGCAGACGTGGAACGGCTTCGGCGGTTCGGGCACTGCGGATGAGCACAGCAAGAAGGAACAGATCCGGATTGCTCAGAAAGTCCTCAAGGAGCAGGGGCCGGGCGCATGGCCGACCTGCGGTGAGAAAGCCGGACTGACGAAGTCCAATGGCGCTGCCGATGACGGAGGCGGCAAGAAGGACGATGGCGGCAAGAAGGACGACGGTGGCTCTGGCGACAGCGGCAAGGTCGGCCTCGGCGGCAACGTCACCGTCGGCAGCTGAGACCACACGATGAACTGACGATCAACGATTTGCAGGCATGGACACGTGCGCAGCGATCGTGATCATGGAATGGCCGTGAGTGACCCATGCGTCGCTCACGGCCATTTCTGTCGGTGAGGGTCATCGCCGTCTGTTGCGCTTTCGCGGTGGGAGCGTCTTGCGGGGCATCCAAGGCTCCTCTCCGGCTTTAGGTATAACGCCGATAATATACATTATGTTAAGTACAGAGACTGACCCGCTCCCCGAGACGCGCAGTGACAAGCGAATCCGGCGATCTGAGCCTGTGATCCATCAGGCCGACACCAGGAGGCGAAATGGCGACGAAGCAACCGGCAATGCGACCGACAGGCGAACCCGTCGATGAGGTGCTCGACCGTGCAGGCGGTCCCAGGCGCGCCGAGGCTGATCGCCTGCGCGAGATCCTCGCAGAGATCTCCGGCGAAGAGCCCGTTGTCTGGGCCTCACGCATCATCGGATTCGGCGAGGTCGAGTATCGGTACGAATCCGGACATGGCGGCAGGATGCCGGTTCTCGCGTACTCCCCTGCCTCGCGTCAGCACACGATCTATCTCGCGAGCGACTATGAGGACCGGTGACCCTATCTTGCCTCCAGGCTCGGCAAGTACCGCAGCGGCACGTCGTGCCTGTATCTCACACGCTTGAATGACGTCGACGAATCGGTGCTCCGTGAACTCCTCAAGCGCACTCGTGACCAGACGCCCGCCGAATGGTCCGACTGATAGCATGTGTACTGAACAGTAACTCAGATCACAGTAAAGGGCGCCTCCATGACCGCAGTCACCACAGCCGTGCAGAACACCGAATCTGCGCCCACCTTCAAGCTCTGGAAGAAGATGCAGAAGATGCCTCTGGGCGGCCGCGTGGGTTCCTGGCTGTTCTCTCAGGGCATCTGCTTCAAAGCACCCTACTTCCGTACTGTGCGCCCGCAGATCAAAGAGCTGCGCCCCGGGCTGTGCCGCGTCACTGCTCCCAACCGCCGCGGAATGCACAACCATATCGGCACCTATCACGCGATCGCGTCGTGCAATATGGCCGAAGTCGCCGCCGGCGTCATGACGGAAGCGACCGTGCCTCCCACTCACCGCTGGATCCCGGCTGGAATGACCGTGGAATACAACGCCAAGGCGAGCAAGGGGCCGGTCACGGCTGTCACCCGGCTTGAAGAGATCCCCGAATTCGGCGAGGAGAAGTTCGACCTGGTCGTCCCCGTCGATGTCCTCGACGCGAACGGCATCGCCTTCGTCACCGCGCGCATCACCATGTACATCTCACCGAAGAAGCGCTGAAGCACCGCAGTTCCAGCCTGTCACCGTTCGGTACCCGTCACCGACCCGACAGCAGCACGCGCTGAGCGTGCGTGACTCCCTCGCCGACCGGGCGTGGCGGCTTGTTTCCGCTCTCGGCGCGCAGGGCGACGCTGAGATCGCCGAGTTCGGTTGAGATTAACTCGGCGTACTCATCGTTCAGCCAGTCATGTCCTCTCCGAGGTGATCGGCTCCCCAGGTGGCTTCGACCTCTTCCGTGCTCGCCTGCTCCAGCAGCTTCGCATAGCGGACTCCTCCGACGATCTCAGGTGGTGTCGTTCCGCAAGGCGGGACGGGCATCGGAAATCGCTCCGATAAATCTCGAGTGTTGAGAACTTCTGGTCAAACCATGGTCCTGACCGATCGGTCAGTATAGGTTATTCCTGTGCACTGCGCGATGGTATACCGATATGGCTCGCTCTCCTGCGCCCCTGCAACTCGATAATGAAGTGAGGAGCTGACCATGACTGTGGCCAGCGGTTCGGCCGACTACAGCGGCCTCGCAAACGCACCGATTCTCTGGATACTCGCGCTGGCGGTGATGGGCGTCGTCGTCGTCCAATCGCTCATCTATATGACCGCGGTGAAGAAGAACGCCGAGTCCGCGGGTATGAGCCAACAGGAAGTCCGTTCGGCTTTCCGCGCCGGCGGTGTCGCCGCCATCGGGCCATCGCTGTCGGTGGTCCTCGTCGCCATCGCTCTGTTGCCTCTGTTCGGCACTCCCCCGGTCATCGTCCGCGTCGGACTCATCGGGTCCGCCGCCACCGAGGTCGCATCTGCGTCCCTGGCGGCAGGCACCATGGGTGCCAACCTCGGTGATGAGACCTTCACTCGCGGCGTGTTCATCGTCGCCCTGATGGCGATGAGCCTCTCGGGCGCCGGCTGGATGATCTCCACCCTTATCCTCACCCCGATCTTCAAACGCAGCTCTCACAAGCTCGAGAAGGTCAATCCCGCACTCATGTCGATCATCCCGGGTGCGGCGCTGCTCGCGGCCTTCGCGGCGCTGACCTTCCGTGAGCTGCCGAAGTCACCGACCCACGTCATCGCCGTCATCGTCTCGGCGGTGGTGATGAGCATCTGCCTGCTGCTCGCCAAGACGCTCAAACAGAACTGGCTGAAGGAATGGGGATTGGGAATCTCTTTGCTCATCGGCCTCGTCGCCGCCTACTTCGCCCACTATGCCGGTCTCGGCATGCCCGAAGCCTGAGGAGAGAACATGCCATCGATCATCACATCACCCTCGCACGCGGCATTCGAGCGCACCACCAGCCGATGGGGCTCGATCACGCTGTTCATCGGATTCCTCATCGCCACCTCGGTGCCGTTCTATCTTCTGTTCGTCGCCGACGCGAACATCGACCTCGGAGAGATCCTCAAGGGATTCCTCGCCGTGTTCGCCGTCTACGGCGTCTTCTACATCGTCGAACCTCTCACCTACTTCCCGATCCTCGGACCCGCCGGAATGTATCAAGCCTTCATGATCGGCAACGTCGCGAACAAGCTGCTGCCCTCGGCGATCGTCGCTCAGGACACGATCGGAGCGAAGCCCGGCACTCGCAAGGGCGAATACGCGGCGACGATGGCCATCTGCGGAGCCGCGATCATCCACGTCGCCTCGATGGTCATCTTCGTCGGCATCCTCGGCACCTGGCTCGTCTCCCTCATTCCCGAGCCGGTGACCCTCGTCGCGAAGCTCTACATCCTCCCGGCCATCCTCGGCGGTGTTACCGTCCAGCTCATCGCGTCGCTCAAACAGCTGAAGTCGACGCTCATCGCCCTCGGCATGGCGGCGCTGGTCATCCTCGTCCTCGTCCGGCTGGTTCCCGTGCTCGCGCCCGGCGACGTCGCCATCGTCGTGTTCCTGACCATCCTCATCACATGGTTCACCCGCAACAAGGCGGTCACGGACAAGAGACCCGACAGCGACGGCACCGACACCGTCGGCATCAACTGACGGCTGACAAGGGTCGGTGCTCGTCTGCCGAGACTGACCCCCGCATCCGACAATTCCTGCCAAGATGGCACCAGACCTCTGCTGAAAGGACATCATGTCACTCAACGCCGCCCTCCGCGCGTCGATCAGTGCCGATCTCGACCAGACGATCGCCGACTACAAGCACTTCCACCGCACTCCCGAGCTGTCCATGCAGGAGACGAACACTGCCGCGGAGATCGCCTCCCGGCTCCAGGCCCTCGGTCTGACGACCCGCACCTTCGGCGGAACCGGAGTCGTCGCCGTGATCGAGAACGGCGACGGTCCGGTCATCGGCTACCGTGCCGACATCGACGGACTGCCGATCAGCGAAGACACCGGACTCGACTATGCCTCCACGGCGGACGGCACTCTTCCCGACGGGGAGACGACGAAGGTCATGCACGGCTGCGGCCACGACACTCACATCACAGTCGGCCTCTACCTCACCAAGCACCTCGTCGCACACAGGGACCTGTGGTCGGGTACCGTCGTCATGCTCTTCCAACCGGGGGAAGAGACCGGTCAAGGTGCCCGGGCCATGCTCGACGACGGACTCTGGGATGAGATCGTGCGCCCCGAAGTCATCTTCGGTCAGCACGTGTGGCCCGGTGCCGCCGGTCACCTCTACGTCAGCAGCGGCACCGCCATGGCGATGTCCGACTGCCTGCGCGTGACCGTCAAGGGCAAACAGGCACACGGATCCCAGCCGGAGAACGCTATCGACCCGATCGTCCTCGGCGCCTATATGATCACCCGCCTCCAGTCGGTCGTGTCACGCGAGATCTCCGGCCGCGACATGTCCGTCGTCACCGTCGGCACCTTCCACGGCGGACTCAAAGAGAACATCATCCCCGACTCCGCCGAATTCAAACTCAATATCCGCACCTTCACCGAGGAGGTCCGCGCGGTCGTCCTCGACCGGGTCCGCCGCATCATCGAAGCCGAGGCTCTTGCTTCCGGAGCTCCGGAACCCGAGATCGAAGAGATGTATCGGTTCCCGCGGTGCTACAACGACCCCGAGGAGACCGATTCGTTCCTCACCCATGTCGGATCCGAACTCGGCGCCGAACGGGTCCACGTGTCCGAGCCTGCCACCGGCAGCGAAGACGTCGGAGCGTTCGGCGATGACATCGGCGTCCCGTACGTGTACTGGTTCTTCGGCGGCTACTCCCCCAACAAGTTCGCCGATGGTCAGACCCCTCCCGGGAATCACTCTCCGTTCTTCGCTCCCGACGATGTTGAGACCACTCTCGAGACCGGCATCAGAGCCGCGCTGTCCGCAGTGCTGAGCAAGGTCGGAAAGGACCGCGCATGAGCGAGGAGATGCTGTGGTGGTCGACCCGTGAGCTGGCCGGCCGAATCGCCGCCAAGGAGATCTCGGCCCGGGAGGCTCTGCAGGTTCATCTCGACCGCATCGACGAGGTCAATCCTGCCCTCAACGCCGTCGTCACCCGAGACGACGAAGCCGCCTTCGCTCAAGCCGATGCCGCAGACGCAGCAACCGCCCGCGGTGAGAGCTTCGGTGCCCTGCACGGAGTGCCGATGACGCATAAGGACACCCACGACACAGCAGGTCTGCGCACGACCTGGGGTTCACCGCTCATGGCCGATCGCGTGCCCGAAACGGATGCGCTCATCATCGCCCGTCTCAAAGCCGCCGGAATCACGACGACAGGCAAGACGAACGTGCCCGAGTTCGCCGCCGGCTCCCACACCTTCAATGAGGTCTTCGGCACAACCGTGAACCCCTACGACCGGACGAAATCGGCTTCGGGATCCTCCGGTGGCGTGGGTGCGGTGCTCGCAGCCGGGATCCAGGCCTCAGGTGACGGCTCCGATATGGGCGGATCGCTGCGGTCGCCGGCATCGTTCAACAACGTCGTCGGTCTGCGGCCGAGCAACGGCCGTATTCCCCATGTTCGACCGGGCAACCCCTTTGCGTGGCTGTCCCAGAGCGGATTCATGGCACGCACGGTCTCCGATGTGGCGTTGCTCATGTCGGTGGCCTCAGGGCCACATCCTTCGGCGCCGGGATCGATCCTCGAGTCGGGCGGCGTCTTCGACCTCCCGGAGTTCGCACTCGCCTCCGACCGCTCCCCCGACCTTGCCGGACTCCGGATCGGCTTCAACCCCGACCTGGACGGACTGCTTCCGGTCGAATCCGAGGTGAAGGAGATCGTCGCGACCGCAGCGCCGGTGTTCGGCAGCCTCGGTGCACATGTGGACGAGGAGATCCCGGATCTCACGGAAGCCGACGAGGTGTTCAACGTCCGCCGCGCCCTCGACTTCGTGGGTTCCTGGGGCGGCCTGTATGAGGCGCACCCGGACAGAATCAAGCAATCGGTCCGGTGGAACATCCGCATGGGCCTCGACCTCACAGGTGCCGAGGTGGCTTCGGCCGAATCAGCGCGCACCCGTCTGCACGCGGAAGTCGACAGCTATTTCGCCGACCACGACGTCCTCGTGCTCACCACGTGCCAGGTCCTGCCGTTCGACGCGGACATCGAGTATCCGAGACAGATCAACGGTGTGCAGCTGGAGAACTATCTCGATTGGATGCGAGCACTGTGCCTGATCTCGGCGACCGGCTGCCCCGCGATCTCGGTACCCGCCGGCTTCTCGGCCTCCGGTCTGCCGGTGGGTGTGCAGATCGTGGCCAAGCCCGGTGGGGACGTCGAGCTGCTGCGAGTCGCCCATGCCTTCGAAGCCGCCACCGGTCATCACCTCAGACGGCCGGACCTCTGATCGGCAGTCTTCGCAGGACGCGGCGTCGGTCGAGGCAGGTATGGCATACCTGGGCAGAGTTTGCCGAGCCTTTCCACACTGGAACGGTTCTAGAAAAGGTGTCAGGATATTCTCTAAGCAGGCGGAACGGATCCGCCTCGAACCGCAAAGGAGTAAAAGATGCACCTGAGCCCCGCTATGCAGAAGGTCCTCAACGAGCAGGTCACCCTCGAACTCGAAGCCTCGTTGGTCTACCTCCAGCTCTCCATCCAGCTCGATGATCTCGATCTGCCCGGAATGACGCGCTGGATGCGTGCCCAGTCCGAAGAGGAGCAGGTTCACGCCGCCAAGTTCACTCAGCACTGCCTCGACCGCGGATTCGCCCCTCAGATCGGCGATATCGCTGCTCCGAAGGTCTCCGGTTCGCAGCCGCTCGACTTCTTCAAGGCCGCACTGGCCCATGAGGAGAAGGTCTCGGAGTCCATCCGCAGCATCTACCGCACCGCTCAGGACGAGGCCGACCTCGACGTCCTGCCGCTGCTCCACTGGTTCATCGACGAGCAGGTCGAGGAGGAGTCGAGCATCTCCGAGATCATCGGTCGCCTTGAGCGCGTCGGCAACGACGGTGCCGGCGTCCTGCGCATCGATTCCGAACTCGGCTCACGCCACCCGGATATCACCGCCGACAGCGAGTGAGAACCGCATGACCGCTCCGGCTCAGCGCTCAGGGCGAGCTCTATGAGTCGAGTGTGAACTCGAGTCGAGTATTCCAGCGGCCGATCCCAGCACGGGATCGGCCGCTCTCGTTCCCAGGCCCGAGGTTGCGGGGATGTCTATCCGTCCTCAGCCGAGGACCACCTTGCCGATGAGCAGCACGACCGGCAGAGTCACGAGCATGATGACAGTCTGTCCGGCGATGAGTGCGGCCATGAGCTTCGCATCGCCCCCGAGCTGCCGGGCCATGACATAACCGGAGCTCGCCGTGGCGATCGACTGGAAGAGCAATCCGACCAGCGCCGGCACCGAAGGGACTGCCAAGAGAGACAGTGCGGCGAGGGACAGCCCCGGCAGCACGATCAGCTTGACGATCGTCGAGGCGATGATGGCCCGTGCGTGTACACGCATCGAGAATGCCTGCAGACCGGCGCCGACGCAGAGGAGCCCGATGGGCAGCGAGGCGGCCGCCAAGGGGTCGAAGACCGTGGCCGCCACGTCCGGCAGACCCAGACCGCTGACATTGGCCGCGGCTCCGGCGACGCAGCCGAGTACGAGAGGATTCGTCACGATCGCCCGCAGCAGCGCGAGCAGCGAGCTCGGTCCGGTGCGCAGGAACTCGAAGCCGAGGCTCGAGATGACATTCACCGTGGGGACGAGGACCGCTGCGACGATCGCGGCCACGGCGCTGCCTTCGGAACCGAACAGGCTGCCCGCCAACGACAGGCCGATATAGGTGTTGAAGCGGATCCCGCCTTGGAGCACGGAGGTGAAGGCCGGAAGATCGCGGGCGATGACCCGGCGGGCGAGGACGATGCCCAGGGACACGATCACGGTGGGGATGACCAGTGCCGCTGCCAAGCGCGAGCGGGACATGGGCCACGTCCACCTCGGCGACGGAGGTGAAGAGGAGCACCGGAAGGAGACAGTAGTACGCGAGCTTCTCCGCGCCCGACCAGAATTCCGGGCTCCGAAATCCCGGCAGTCTCTTCAGTACGAGACCGAAGGCGATGAGCGCCGTGACGGGAAGAAGGGCGAGGAGTATGGGAACCAGGCTCACAGACTGAGAATTTCATGAGTTTGGAATCATTTCAAAGTTGAGTGTGTTTGACTCAATGTAGGACCCGAACGAAAGGAAGCACATGGCTACACGTTTCGACCCCATCCGTGACCTCGACCGATTCTTCTCCGAGGTGACCCGCACCCCGAACGCCACCACCCTGCCGATGGATCTCTACCGCGACGGCGAAGTCTTCATCTCCCGCATCGATATGCCCGGAGTCGATCCGAGCAGCATTGATGTCGATGTCGAAGACCGCACGCTCACCGTTCGCGCTCGCCGCGAGTCTGAGGTCGCCGACAAGGACGTGAAGTGGCTGACCCGGGAACGCACCAACGGCACCTATGCCCGCCAGCTCACGCTCGGCAACCGGGTGGCGCTGGATGGCATCCGCGCTGACTACAGCGACGGCGTCCTCACGCTGACGATCCCCGTCGCCGAGGAGGCCCGCCCCCGGAAGATCTCCGTCTCCCATGCAGCCGGACAGACCTCCCCCGAGGTGGTTGAATCGTCCTCGTCCGACGGACCCCGGTCCCCCGGCCTCGACGGCTGACATCGGCGCCGGATTCGGACGGAATCACGGTGGCCGAGGTTCGGACGCCGAGGCGTTCTCAGGTTGCCGAAGCGGGCCGCACCTTCATCGGGTGCGGCCCGCTTCGTCTGTTCAGCCCCGTTCGAGAAGATATGCCAGGCACATGTACGGCAGGTCGACCGTGCCGGACACCGGATGCTCGACACTGAAGTACTCGCGCAGGTTCGCTTCGACTCGGGCTCGTGTCTTCTCGTTCGAGCGCAGCCAGTACGACCGTGTGCGAGCGAGGTCGACGATTCCGTCGACAGTGAGCTCCGTGGTGAATTCGACGAGCCTGTGGTCGGTGAGGGCCACACCGTTGCCGGGCTGGGGTCGGTACTGCGGTCGATAGACGTCGCCGGCGTGCATGATCCGGCTCAGGCGCAGCACCCAGTCGACGCGGACATCGAGTTGGTTGATGAGGATGAGCAGCCGGCCTCCGGGGCGAAGGATGCGCGCCGCTTCGGCGGCCGCTTTCGCTTCGTCGAACCAATGCCAGGCCTGCGCGACAGTGACGAGGTCGAGGCTCTCTGTTTCAAGGCCGGTGTCCTCAGCGGTGCCGATCTTTGTGGGGGCAGGATTGCGTTCGAGCGCGGCCCTGTCGGGATCGACGGCGATGAGATCAGCACCGCGTGCGAGCAGCCGACGGGTGAGGATTCCTGTTCCCGCACCGAGGTCGCATACGCGCAGACCGGACCATTGCGGCTCCCAACCGGTCAGCGCGAGGTCGAGGGCTGAGTCGGGATATCCGGGCCGCACCTCGTCATAGACTCCGGCCTGGGTGCCGAAACTGCGTCCGTGGGCGGCCTGCGCACGTGGTCGCACCATCTGAGTCTGCCTTTCATCGAATTGCCTGCGGTCGTCCGGGCGGCCGCTGCAGACCACTCTAGCGTCGTCGACATCCGCCGAGTCGATAGGATGGAGTCAACGGCCCGTTCCCAGCCCTAAGGAGCCAGCATGTCCGCACCGTCCGACCTCTCGTCCAAACTGGACGAAGCCTCCGCTGCATACGAGGAATTCGCCTCGCGCGGTCTCTCGCTCGATATCACACGGGGCAAGCCGGCCCCGGAGCAGCTCGACCTCGCTGCCGGTCTGCTGACTGCGGTCAGCGGCGACGACTTCCGCTCTCCCGGTGGTGTCGACACCCGCAACTACGGCGGACTCGACGGACTCATCGAACTGCGGGAGATCTTCGCTCCGCTGCTCAAGGTTCCGGCCGACCAGCTGCTGGCCGGCGGCAATGCCTCGCTGACCTTCATGGCCCAGGCCCTGACCTTCGCCCTCATGCACGGCACGGCCGTCGATGATCGCCCGTGGGGGCAGGGTCCGCATAAGCTGCTGTGCCCCGTGCCCGGTTACGACCGCCATTTCACCCTGGCCGAATCCCTCGGGTTCGAGCTGTTGACCATCCCGATGGATGACGAGGGCCCGATCATCTCCGAGGCGCAGCGTCTGGCCGAGGATCCGGCGGTCAAGGGCATGTGGCTGGTGCCGATGTATTCCAACCCGACGGGAATCACGGTCACCGAAGCGCGGGCACGGGAGCTGGCTGCCATGCCGACGGCGGCGCCCGACTTCACTCTGCTGTGGGACAACGCCTACGGGGTGCACCATCTGCGAGAGGACCATCCGGACAATCTCGACATCCTCTCACTCTGCGCAGAGGCGGGTCATCCCGAACGTGCATGGGTCTTCGCCTCGACGTCGAAGATCACTCATGCCGGGGCCGGTGTGTCGTTCTTCGCCGGGGGCCCGGCCACGGTCGATTGGATGCGAGCGAACCTCGGGAAGGTCGCGATCGGTCCCGATAAGATCAACCAGCTGCGCCATGTCCGGTTCTTCTCCGACTCGGCCGGGGTCGAAGCGCATATGCGCAAGCATGCCGAGATCGTCGCACCGAAATTCGATGCGGTGCTCAAGGCGCTCGAGGACGGACTCGGAGCGGAAGAGCTGGCGCAGTGGACCTCACCGGACGGCGGGTACTTCATCACTCTGACGACGATGGAGGGCATCGCCGATCGCGTCGTCAAACTCGCAGGGGAAGCCGGAGTGAAGCTGACTCCTGCCGGTGCCACTCACCCGTACGGTCTCGACCCGCACAACAACATCATCCGCATCGCGCCGACGATGCCGACCCTCGATGAGGTCGAGCTCGCCGCTCAGGGCCTCGTGGCGTGTGTGCGCCTGGCCAGCTATGAGAAGCTGCTCGCCGGCTGACACTCGAACGCGGCCTGCACACTGAGACAGGTCCGCCCCGAACCGAAGGGTTCGGGGCGGACCTGTCTGTACCGGGGCGTCGGATCAGTATTCGTAGAATCCGCGTCCGGACTTCACACCGAGCAGGCCGGCATCGACCATGCGCGACAGCAGGATCGGAGGCTTGTTCGCCGGGTCACCGGTCTCCTCATACATGCTCTCTGCTGCATAGAGGCAGGTGTCGAGACCGACGAGGTCGGCCAGCTTGATCGGCCCCATCGGATGGGCGCAGCCGCCGACCATTCCCGCGTCGATGTCCTCCTTCGTCGCATGTCCGGCCTCGAGCATCCGGACCGCGCTGAGCAGGTACGGGATGAGCAGGGCATTGACGATGAAACCGGGACGGTCATCGGCTTGGATCGGATTCTTCCCGAGCGCATCGGCGACGAAGGACGTCACGGTGCTGCGGACATCCTCGGCGGTGAGCACCGAGGAGACGATCTCGACGAGCGGCTGGACCGGTGCGGGGTTGAAGAAGTGCACTCCCAGCACGCGTTCGGGGCGCGAGGTCGCCTGTGCGAATCGGATGATCGGCATCGACGAGGTGTTCGAGGCCAGGATCGCTTCCGGGTCGGTGACGACCTGGTCGAGCTCGGCGAAGATCGACTTCTTGATGTCCTCGTTCTCACTGGCTGCCTCGATGACGAGCTGACGATCGGCGAGATCGCTGATGTCGGTGGTGAACCGCAGTCGGCCGAGCGCCTCGTCGCGGGCGGCGGCATCGAGTTTGCCCTTGTCCACTGCGCGAGCCAGGGATTTTTCGATGCGGGCACGACCGGCGGCCGAGGCCTCTTCGTTGATCTCGCGGACGATGACGTCGAGACCGGACTTCGCCAGCACCTCGGCGATTCCGGCTCCCATGAGTCCGCTGCCGATGACGGCGGTGCGCTGGATGCTCATAAACTTCTCCTTCTTGGTCTATCTGGTCGGTCGGGTGCGAATGACTCGGCTCAGGGCATTCGGGCGAGGAACCAGTCGGCCGAGCGGATGGCTTTCATGGCCTCCCGCCGGCGTTCCCCGGGCAGAGTCTGGATGTAGACCTGCCCGTCGAGGTGCCCCACCTCGTGTTGGAGCATCTGGGCGAAGACTTCCGTGCCTTCGATCTCGATCGGCTGATTCTTCGCATCCACCCCTCGTACCCGAGCGAATTCGTAGCGGGGGGTGGGGAAGAACAGCCCGGGGACGGACAGGCAGCCTTCTTCGATATCACGCAGCTGCCCGCTGAGCTCGACGATCTCCGGGTTGATGACATATCCCGTGCGACCGTCGAGGTCGTAGCCGAAGGCTCGCAAGCCGACACCGATCTGCGGAGCGGCGACGGCCGCACGGCCCTCGGGCCGTGCGGTGTCGACGAGGTCGGCGGCCAGAGCTTCGACGTGGTCATCGAAGGCTGTCACCGGTTCGCACTTGCTGCGGAGCACGGGGTCGCCCCACAGTCGGATCTCGCGTTCAGGCATCGATCACCACGACGAGGTCTCCGCCTTCGAGCTGCTGGACATCGGCGATGGCCACACGGGAGACGGTTCCAGCCGTCTGGGTTGTGATCGTCGCTTCCATCTTCATCGCCTCGATGGTGGCTACGGTGTCGCCGACGGAGACCTTGTCGCCCTCGTGGACCTGCATGGTCACAACTCCGGCGAACGGGCTGCCGACGTGTCCGCTGTTGTTCGGGTCGGCCTTCTCCGCTGTCTTGACTTCGCTTTCGACGGAGCGGTCTCGCACCTGCAGCGGACGCAGCTGCCCGTTGAGGGTGAACATGACCGAACGCATCCCGCGCTCGTCAGTGCCGCCGATGGCCTGGACGCCGATGAGCAGGTTCTTGCCCTTCGCCAGCTCGACGGCATGCTCTTCGCCGCTGGTGAGGCCGTAGAGGTACTCCGAGGTCTCGACGACGGAGAGGTCGCCGTAGTTCGAGCGCATCGACTGGAATTCCTTCGTCGGACCGGGGAACAGCAGCTCGTTGAGCTTGTCCTTCCGGTCCCGGCCCGGCGTCTGCAGTGCTTCGGCATCCGCAGGTTCGAGATGCTCGGTGAGCGGCTTGGCGGAACGGCCGGCGAGGGCTTTCGTGCGGAACGGCTCGGGCCATCCGCCCGGAGGGTCACCGAGGTCGCCGTTGAGGAACCCGATCACCGAATCGGGAATGTCGAACTTGTCGGGGTTCTCCGCGAACTCCTCCGGCGCGACTCCGGCGCCGACGAGGTGAAGCGCCAGATCGCCGACAACCTTCGAGGACGGGGTGACCTTGACGAGGTGGCCGAGAATCGAATCGGCGGCCGCATACATGTGCTCGATGTCCTCGAACCGCTCCCCCAGGCCCAGTGCGACGGCCTGCTGACGCAGGTTCGACAGCTGTCCGCCGGGGATCTCGTGACGGTAGACGCGGCCGGTCGGTCCGGCGAGCCCGGACTCGAACGGTGCGTAGAGCTTGCGCACCGACTCCCAATACGGTTCGAGGTCGCTGACGGCGTCGAGGCTGATGCCGGTGTCACGCTCGGTGTTTTCGAATGCGGCGACGAGCGCGGAGAGACTCGGCTGGCTTGTGGTTCCGGCCATGGCTGCCGAGGCGGCATCGACGGCATCGGCACCGGCGGCGGCAGCAGCATAGAGGGTGGCCAGCTGTCCGCCCGCAGTGTCGTGGGTGTGGACGTGGACGGGCAGGTCGAAGTTCTCCCGCAGAGCAGTCACGAGCTTGACCGTGGCTGCCGGGCGCAGCAGGCCGGCCATGTCCTTGATGGCGAGCACATGCGCTCCGGCGTCGACGATCTGTTCGGCCAAGCGCAGGTAGTAGTCGAGCGTGTAGAGCTCTTCCTTCGGATCAAGGATGTCCGAGGTGTAGCACAGGGCCACCTCGGCCAGTGCCGTGTTCGTTCCGCGCACGGCCTCGATCGCCGGACGCATCTGCTCGACGTCGTTGAGAGCGTCGAAGATGCGGAAGATGTCGATACCCGTGCGGGCCGCTTCGTCGACGAATGCGTCGGTGACCTCGGTCGGGTACGGGGTGTAGCCGACGGTGTTGCGTCCGCGCAGAAGCATCTGCAGGTTGATGTTGGGCACCGCGGTGCGCAGGGCTTCGAGACGTTCCCATGGATCCTCGCCGAGGAAGCGCAGCGCCACGTCATAGGTCGCACCGCCCCAGGCTTCGATGCTCAGCAGTTCGGGTGTCATCCGGGAGACGTGTCCTGCCACGGCCAGCAGGTCTCGGGTGCGCACACGGGTGGCCAGCAGGGACTGGTGGGCGTCGCGGAACGTCGTATCCGTGACGGCCAGGGAGCTCTGCTCACGCAGGGCGCGGGCGAAGCCCTCCGGTCCGAGCTCGGCGAGACGGTCGCGGCTGCCCGCTGCGGGTGCCGCGGAGAGGTCGATGCTCGGGAGCTTGTCGCCCGGACGGATGCGCAGGCCCGGTTCGCCGTGGGGGCGGTTGACCGTGACATCGGCGAGGTAGTCGAGCAGCTTCGAGCCGCGGTCGGCGCTCACTCGAGCGTCGAAGAGCTGCGGACGTTCTTCGATGAACGACGTGGACAGGTCTCCGGCGACGAATGCAGGATCGTCGAGGACGGCCTGCAGGAAGCCGATGTTCGACGATACGCCGCGGATGCGGAACTCAGCCAGGGCGCGCTTGGCACGGCCGACGGCCTGAGCGAAGTCGCGGCCGCGGCACGAGAGCTTCACGAGCATCGAGTCGAAGTGGGGGCTGACGGCAGCACCGGCGTGGACAGTTCCGCCGTCGAGGCGCACACCTGCGCCACCGGCAGAGCGGTAGGCAGTGATCGTGCCGGTGTCGGGGCGGAACGAGTTCGCGGGATCCTCGGTGGTGATGCGGCACTGGAGTGCGGCGCCCTTGATCCGCATCTCGTCCTGGCGCAGGCCGATCTCTTCGAGGGTGGCCCCGGCGGCGATGCGCATCTGCGAAGCCACGATGTCGACATCGGTGATCTCTTCGGTCACAGTGTGTTCGACCTGGACACGCGGGTTCATTTCGATGAACACGTGCTTGCCGGCGCGCGGCCCGTCGGTTTCGAGGAGGAATTCCACGGTGCCGGCGTTCTGGTAGCCCAGCGCCTTTGCGAACTTCAGGGCATCTGCGTGCAGGGCGGCCGCGATCTCGGAATCGAGGTTCGGGGCCGGAGCGATCTCCACGACCTTCTGGTGGCGGCGCTGCACGGAGCAGTCGCGTTCGAAGAGGTGGATGGCGTTCGAGTCATTGTCGGCCAGCACCTGGACCTCGATGTGACGGGGGCGCTGCACCGCCTGCTCGATGAAGACCGTAGGATCGCCGAAGGCGCCTTCGGCTTCGCGCATGGCGGCCTTGAGAGCATCCTCGAGGTCGGAGGCCTGAGCCACACGACGCATTCCGCGACCACCGCCGCCGGCGACGGCCTTGACGAAGAGGGGGTATTCCATCGATTCGGCATCGGCGAGCAGCTGTGCGATATCGGCCGACGGACGTGTTGAGTCGAGGACCGGGATGCCCGCATTGCGTGCTGCCGCCAGCGCCTGGACCTTGTTTCCGGCCAGTTCGAGCACATCGGCTTTGGGCCCGATGAAGGTGATGCCCGCTTCGGCACAGGCACGTGCCAGATCGGGGTTCTCAGAGAGGAAGCCGTATCCGGGGTAGATGGCGTCGGCGCCGCTCTCCTTCGCCACCCGCAGGATCTCTTCGACGCTGAGGTACGCGCGGACGGGATGACCCTCCTCACCGATCATGTAGGCTTCGTCGGCCTTCATGCGGTGTTCCGAGTTGCGGTCCTCATACGGGAAGACTGCGACGGTGGAGGCTCCGAGCTCATAGGCGGCACGGAACGCGCGGACGGCGATCTCTCCGCGGTTGGCCACGAGGACTTTAGAGAACATAGGTGTCTCTCACTTCTGTATCGGCCGCACTGGGCGACTGGTCGACAAGCTGTCGGGAACATACTCTACAAGTGACCTGGAACACCCCTGCGCCCGGGGGTCGACTTTGGACTAAGACGTGAGTCTCGGCGTGGTCGGCACGGCTCGGCAGCCGCCGATACGTTAACGTAGGAGGGTGCTTGTCCTAAGTATCAGCAGCCTCAAAGGCGGAGTCGGTAAGACATCCGTGACGCTCGGTCTGGCCTCGGCGGCCTACAACAGGGGGATTCCCACCCTGGTCGTCGACATGGACCCGCAGGCGGACTCGTCGACCGGCCTCGATGTGCCGACCTCGACGCGTGTCGACATCGCCGATGTGCTCGCTGCTCCGAAGTCCCAGAAGATCCTGTCCGAGGCGATCATCCCCTCCGGGTGGGTCGGTGACAGGCTCGGCCACCTCGATGTGATCTCCGGATCTCCGCGTGCCGCGGAATTCGATCGGCCTTCGCTGTCCGAGCGCTATCTGCGCCGGCTCGAAGATGCCCTGACTCGCATCGCGAAAGGCTACCGACTCGTCCTCATCGACTGTCCGCCCAGCCTCAACGGTCTCACCCGTACGGCGTGGACAGCGAGCAACCGAGTCGCGGTCGTCACCGAGCCCAGCCTGTTCTCCGTGGCAGCTGCCGACCGTGCCCTGCGGGCGACGGACGAACTGCGGCAGCGTGGCGCCTCCGATCTGCAGCCGCTCGGCCTGGTCGTCAATCGGGTGCGTGCCGGTTCGACCGAACATGACTATCGCATCCAGGAGATGCGTGAGATGTTCGGTCCACTCGTCCTCAATCCGCCTTTGGCCGAACGGGCCGTCATGCAGCAGGCTCAGGGATCGGCACGTCCGATCCACTCCTGGCCGGGTAAACCCGCCGAAGAAGTCGCCGGCTCATTCGACGCTCTGCTCGAACGTGCACTCCGCTCGGAGAATATCCGCGGTCGGCGCGGTGCCGCCCCGACGAAGAACGACGCTCAGCAGCCCGAGAAGAAGTGAACGACTAGCTGCCGCTCCCCCAGCATCACGTCGACTGCCGTCGCGGACTCAGGTTCGCGACGGCAGTTCTCTGTTCTCGGGCACCACGGACTCATTCGAGGGAACTCTGCACCGAGCCTTTCCGTTCCATACGACAACCGAGGCGGTCCGCTCGAACTGAGCGGACCGCCTCGGTGGTGGTGTGAGTACTCTGTCGGCTGTCAGCCGGACTTGCGTGCGCGACGGGCGGCGAGCTCATCCATGGCTTCAAGGGCCGCATCGTCTTCGGGGACTCGTTCGCTCGGGAACTCCGACAGCGAGCCTTCGACTTCGTTCCAGACGCGGCCGACGGCGATGCCGAAGACGCCCTGTCCGCCCTGGAGGAGGTCGACGACCTCATCGGGCGAGGTGCATTCGAAGACGCTGGCACCATCGGACATGAGAGTGATCTGAGAGAGATCGTCGACGCCGCGGGAACGCAGGTGCTCAACCGCTGTGCGGATCGACTGCAGTCCGACGCCGGTGTCGAGGAGTCGCTTGACGATCTTGAGGACGAGGATGTCACGGAAGCTGTAGAGCCGCTGGCTGCCGGATCCGGTCGCATTGCGGATCGACGGGGTCACCAGATCGGTGCGCGCCCAGTAGTCGAGGCGACGGTAGCTGATGCCGACGACCTTGCAGACGGTGGGACCGCGGTAGCCGGCCTCTTCATCGAGTACGGGCAGATCATCATCGAACAGCAGCCCTTGGGCTGCTGACGGCATCGGCGTCATGTCGACGCTTTCATGACTTGAGCGGTTCACACCGACTCCTCCTTAAAGTCCCTGGGGGAAGCGAAGGTCGCTTGGAAGGACCGAGAACATAGTCATTCTAGCCCTCTTCCCAGCGAACCTACAGTGGGATTCAACAACTCCAAGTTATTCTGCCGTCCCGGCCAGGACAAACACCTCGAGGTAACAATTTCCGCGTGTCGCCGTTACCGCAGTATTCGAACATGTCGCATGGATGTCATTCAGGCGACCAGGAGCAGGACGAGTCGGGACCGTCGGGCCTAGTTCGACGAGCTTTCGCCGTCAGATTTCGACTCATCCCGGCTCGGAGGGTCCGCCTTCTTCGGCTTGGCGCTCGTCAGCAGCTTGGTCTTGACCGTCGACGCATAGGTGTCGACGTATTCCTGCCCGGACAGGCGCATGATCTCGTACATGATCTCGTCGGTGACCGACCGCAGCATGAAACGGTCGACGGGAAGACCTGCATATTTCGAGAAGTCCATCGGTGCGCCGAAGACGACTCCGACACGCCGGAGCTTGGGAACGAGGCGACCGGCAGGCTGCAGCTTGTCCGTGCCGATGATCGCCACGGGAACCACAGGCGCGCCTGACTCGAGGACGAGACGCGCAATGCCGGTGCGTCCGCGATAGAGCTTTCCGTCGGGCGAACGCGTGCCTTCGGGATAGATGCCCAGTGAATTCCCCTCACGGAGGACCTTCAGACCCGACTCGAGCGAAGCCTGAGATCCCGATCCGCCTCCGCGATCCATTGGGAGCTGATTGTTGAGCTTGAAGAACCACCGAGTCACCGCACCCTTGATTCCGCGACCGGTGAAGTAGTCCTTCTTCGCCAGATAGACGACGGGACGCGGAGCGAGCAGCGGAACGAAGATCGAGTCCATGAAGTGGTTGTGATTTCCTGCGATGATCGCCGGGCCCTCGGACGGCAGATTGTCCAGGCCCCGCACCCACGGACGGAAGAGGATCCGCAGAATGGGTCCGGCGAGGACTCGCTTGAGAAACCAGTAGAACACGCGCACCCTTCCGACTACGACTCTTTGTCGTCCTCGGCAATCATATATCGACACGAACGGTGAACAGCGAAGTCCGTCGCGGACTCATCCGTGCCATGCTGGGAGCATGGAGATCGATTTCACACTCGGGGCGGATCCGACGGCCGCCTATCGCAGCCTCGACGGCGGTTCAGCCTCGGCGGTTCTCTTTCTGCACGGACTCATCGGTTCGCCCGTCTCCTGGGTGCCGATCGCCCGCGCGATCGCGGCGGAGGGCATCGACGTCAGCGTCCCCCAACTGCCCGGTCACGGCACCTCTTGGCAGGACATGGACGCTACGGGATGGTCCGATTGGCTCGGCGAGGCGCGCACAGAGCTGGGTCGGCTGCAGGCCGACCACGAGCGTGTCGTCGTCGCCGGGCTGTCGATGGGTGGGGCCCTGGCACTCGCCCTGGCGGCGTCAGAGGGCGCACCCGACGAGATCGTCGTGGTCAATCCTGCTCTCTACATCGACTCTCCCTTCGCTCCCCTGCTGCCGGTGCTCAGGCACGTCGTGCGCACGATTCCGTCGATCGGCGGCGACATCGCCCACCCGGACCGCGATGAGTACGCCTATGAACGGACACCGGTGGCGCCCCTGGCGACGTTCCATCGTGCGCTGCGGACACTGCGCGACGATCTGTGGAAAGTCACCTGTCCCGTCACGGCCATGATCTCCGGTGAGGACAATGTCGTGAGTCCGCGAACGCTGCGTGCGCTGCGATCGGACCTTCCGCACCCGCCGAAGATCGTCGCCCTCCGCCGGTCCCGCCATGTGGCGACTCTTGATTTCGATGCGAACACCATCGCCGAGGCGGTCCTGCAGGTGGTCTCCACCGAAACGACCGTGCCCTGTCAGCCCGAGGCGGGGGAATAGCTGAGGCCGCGGAATTGCTGATTCAGGTATGAACGACGAGGGCACCGCTTCGACTCCCGACGACGAGGGCCGGGAGGACTGGCGACGAGACGTTCCCGATCCGGAGAGGATCGGGCACGACCGCTCGCGCATCAGCGACGAGGACTGGGACGACCTCGTCCGGCAGATCGCAGAACCCTCGGCGACGATGGGTGATATGCCCGCCGAGGATGTTCGCGACGCCCTCGAGGACACCGAGCATTGGGAGCGCGAACCGGCGGAGCCGATCGGGTGGCGCACCGCTTCGCCCACCCTGGTGCTGTCCTGGGCCGCGGCTCTCGGCGCGGTCGTGCTCCTGCTCATCGGCGTGATCTTCTTCAGGCCGCTGCCCGGGTGGTACCTGCTCATCGGGCTGGCCGTCGGCATCGGCGGCGCGGTCGGTCTGTTCTTCCATCTGCCGAGCCACCGTTCCGCCGACGACGGCGACGGATCCTCGGTGTGAGCGATGCTGACCGCTTCGTGTCAGCGGCACCTGAGAGACTGGGCATCATGACCGTCCCCTTCGACCGCGCACCCAGCGCACTGCACAACACTCAGCTGTCCTTCGACAGCCTCGGAACTCCCCTGTCCGACGTCACCTTCGTCATCGTCGACCTCGAAACGACAGGCACCCGAGCCGGGCAGTCGGAGATCACCGAGATCGGCGCGGTCAAGACGCGCGGCGGTGAGGTCATCGGCGAGTTCCAGACCCTGGTCAAACCGGAACACTCCGTGATCAGCCCGTTCGTGGCCCGGCTCACCGGCATCACTCATGCGATGGTCGATGATGCACCCCCGATCAGCTCGGTTCTGCCGAGTTTCCTGGAATTCTCCGTCGGTGCGGTGCTGGTGGCACACAATGCGCCCTTCGACATCGGATTCCTCCGCTCGGCCTGCGAACGCCTCGACTACCACTGGCCTGCGCCCACAGTCCTCGATACCGTCACGCTGTCCCGGCGCGTCGTCGGCCGCGATGAAGTGCGCAACCACAAACTCTCGACGCTCGCCGCTCATTTCGGCACTCAGGTCGAGCCCGATCACCGTGCGCTCTCCGACGCGCGGGCCACCGGCGAGCTCCTCCACCACCTGTTCGAACGATTCGGCGGCTACGGTGTGACGACGCTTGAGGAGCTGTCGACCGTCAGACAGTCGGGGTGGGCGAAGCGACAGGCGAAATCCCATCTGGCCAAGGACGTCCCCCCGGAGCCCGGCGTCTACATGTTCCTCGATGGCACTCGCCGTGTGCTCTACATCGGGAAGTCCGGAAATATGGCCAGGCGAGTGCGCGGGTACTTCAACGCCTCGGAGAACCGTGGCCGCATGGCCGAGATGATCACCGCGGCACAGGAGGTCAGCTGCCTGCCCTGCGCCCACGCGCTGGAAGCCGAAGTCCGCGAGATCCGTCTCATCGGAGAGCTGGCGCCGCCGTACAACCGACGGTCGAAGAACCCGGAACGCAATTCGTGGATCGTGCTCAGCGATGAGCTCTTCCCCCGACTGTCGGTGGTTCGGGCGAACTCGGCGCTCGAACGCTCCCCCGCACCGCCGCTGGGACCGTTCCGGTCACGGAAGTCGGCACAAGCTGTCAAGGAACTCCTCGACACCCTCTACCCGGTCAAGAGGTGCACGGCGACGATCACGCAGCGCAGCCTCGGCGAACATCGTCCCTGTGTAAGTGCGCAGGTGGGTCAGTGCGGCGGTCCCTGCGCTGGGATCACCGATGTCGATGATTATCGGAGTTCGATCCGCGAACTCTTCGCCCTGCTCGGTGGGGACCTGTCCTCACTGCAGCGCTTGGCCGCTGAGCGGATGCAGCGACTGTCCGGAGAAGCCCGGTTCGAAACGGCCGCCGAGGTCCGGGACGCGATGCGTTCGGCGGTGTCCACCGCGGCGCGGGCCGAACAGGTCACGGCACTGCGGAGAGTTCCCGAACTGATTGCGGCGGCCCCCGGTTTCGACTCAGGCTGGGACCTGGCGATCATCCGCCACGGGAAACTCGCCGGTGCCGGCCATGTGTCGACCAGGCAGGCCATGGGAGATTCCCTGTCGGCGCTGCATTCGACGGCCGAATGGGTCCCTGCCCCCGGAGCGCTGCCGCAGGAGACAGACTCGCTTGCGGAGGAGTCGCGTTTGCTGGCCGGCTGGCTGGAGACCGCCGAGCTCGTCTCCGTGACTCCCTCAGGCGTTCATGGCTGGTCGCTGCCCCGACAGGGAGCGACCAGCCATGCACACAGCTCAGGAGCGGTTCGTCTCAGCGACTCTGTGTGAGACGTCGATGAGCTGCTGAAGCTTGTTCGCGCCGCCCCCGCTGTCGATCGTCTCCACCGCAGTCTCGAGCTTGAGGGCCAAACGCTCAGTGAAGGTGCCCGCAGCCGACTCGTCGGCGGCGACGAGAGCCGCCGCGGCGTTGATGGCCACGATGTCGCGCACTGCCGATCGTTCGCCGTCGAGGACCGCGCGCGTGATAGCCGCGTTCTCATTCGGACCGCCGCCGCGCAGATCGTCCTTCGTCGCCCGCTCGATGCCGAGGTCGAGGGCGTCGAACGTCGTGTGTTCGATCTCGCCGTGACGGACTTCCCAGACATCGTTGACATCGGTGTTGCTCAGCTCGTCGAGACCGTCACGCGACCGGAACACCACGGCCTGGTGTCCGCGCTTGGCCAGCGTGCCGACGACGAGCGGGGCCATCTGGGCATCGGCGACGCCGATGGCCGTATGCCTGGCCCGAGCCGGGTTCGTCAGGGGGCCGAGGATATTGAACGCGGTGGGGACGTTGATCTGACGCCGCACAGCGGCGACGAACTGCATCGACGGGTGGAACACGTTGGCGAAGCAGAAGGCCAGCCCGACCTCGTGGGCGATCTGACCGGTCTGCTCGGGTGTGATGTCGAATCGCACGCCGAGTGCTTCGAGCACATCCGCTGAACCCGACGCCGAGGATGTTGCGCGGTTGCCGTGTTTGACGACCCGCTGTCCGGCCGCGGAGATGATCATGGCCGCAGTCGAGGAGATGTTCGCCGTCTTCGCGCGGTCGCCTCCGGTACCGACGATGTCGACGGAGTCTTCGAGACCGGGCAGGGGAACGGCATGGTCCATCATCGCGGCCACGAGACCGGCGATCTCCTCGACCGTCTCCCCCTTCGTATGGTGCGCGGCGAGAAATGCGGCCATTGTCACATCCGCGGTCTTGCCGGACATGATCTGATCCATCGCCCAAGCCGCCTGAACGCCGTCGAGGTCCTGCTGGTGCATGAGAGCCATAAGCAGGTCGGGCCAGTTCACATCGGCCGCCGGAACCGTGGTGCTGGCCTCGGAAGCGAGGGCTGCCGTGGTGGTCATGGGCGTGGAATCGGTCATCCGTTTGAACTCTCACTAGGCGTTGCCGCCGCCCCGTTGCATGGGGCGGACCTTACCTGCGGCATACTATCGCGACTTCGACACGCGGGTGGAAGGTGCTTCCGAATCGAGATTTCGGCACCAAATCGCGGTTTTTGCTACGTCGTGTAGAAATTTCTTTCTCGAAACCTGGGTAAAAGATGAAAACTCACCCCGAGACGGGTAATAATGGGGGTGTGTCAACTGCCACTGCATCTCAAACAGCGCCAGCACATCCGGTTGTCAATCGTCCGAATGTGACCACGGTGGGCTTCATCGTGTTCCTCGCGAGCGACCTGATGTTCTTTGCCGCGCTCTTCGCCATGTACTTCACCCTCCGGTCAGTCGTTCCGGAGCTGTGGGAAGCGAGGACTCCCGTCCTCAACATTCCCTATGCTCTCGGCAACACGTTGATCCTGGTGTCGTCTTCGTTCACCTGTCAGATAGGTGTGTTCGCAGCCGAGCGGTTCCGCCCTCGACGAACCGGGTCCCTGTTCAATATCGCCAAATGGGGAATGATCGAGTGGTTCTACCTCACCTTCGCTCTGGGTGCGATCTTCGTCTCGGGCCAGGTCATGGAGTACGCGACCCTTGTCAGCGAAGGCATCTCAATCAGCTCTGACGGTTATGGTTCCGTCTTCTACCTCACCACGGGCTTCCACGGCATTCACGTGACCATCGGACTCATCTGCTTCCTGCTCGTCATCGGACGTGCCTACGGAGCCAAGAAGTTCGGTCAGCATGAAGCCACATTCGCAATCTGCGTGTCCTACTACTGGCACTTCGTTGATGTCGTCTGGATCGGTCTGTTCGGCATCATCTACCTGCTCCAGTAGCCGGCCTGTGATGCCCGGCACTCACGACACCCAACACTTCAAGCAAAGGACGATCAAGTGAAGCTATTAGCAGATCGCCGCAGACACCCTATGGCGCTGGTCGCGCTGCTGCTCGTGGGGCTGCTGCTGACCGGCGGCGCCTATGCACTTTTTACACAGACCTCGAGCGCCAAGGCGGACACAGCCAGCGCCTCTGATATCGAAGAAGGCAAGAAGCTCTTCCTGGCGAATTGCGCAACCTGTCATGGACTGAACGCCGAAGGGTCGAAGGCCGGCCCCGGACTCATCGGCGTCGGCGCCGCTGCTGTGGACTTCCAGGTCGGCACCGGACGCATGCCGCTGCAGGCCAACGGACCGCAGGCTCGTGTCAAGGAACCGCAGTTCGACGAAGAGCAGACTGCTCAGCTCGCCGCTTATGTTGCTTCGCTCGGCCCCGGGCCGGCAGTCCCGGAAGACGAGTACCTTGATGCTTCGAAGGGTGACCCCGCTGCCGGCGGCGGTCTGTTCCGCACCAACTGCGCCATGTGCCACAACGTAGTCGGCTCCGGCGGTGCACTGACCCGCGGCAAGTACGCACCGAATCTGTCCGAAGTCTCTGAGAAGTACCTCTACGAAGCGATGCAGACCGGCCCGCAGAACATGCCGATCTTCAACGATGCGAACCTGACTCCTGAAGACAAGCGCGATGTCATCGCTTACGTCCGGGAAGTCTCGGACAACCCCTCCCCCGGCGGATTCAAGCTCGGATCACTGGGTCCAGTCGCAGAGGGCCTGTTCATATGGTTCTTCGGACTTGCTGCCGTCATCGGCCTGACAGTGTGGCTGTCATCCAGAGCCAAGTGAGTCAGGCAGTGTCGTTCACCATCAACTACGAGAATAGACGGGGAATTCAATGACCTCGAAAGAGCACTCCGGCGGCGGCAGCCAGCTCGAGGAGTTGAACGGGTTCACTAACCCTGGGTTGCCCGAGCACAAACCGCGCCTTGCCGACTCGGATCCTCGCGCCGAGAAGATCGCCGAACGACAGGTGGCAGCCTGGTTCATCCTTTCGATGATCGGAACCATCTGGTTCATCGTGGCGTACTTCCTGTTCACCCCCGGCGAATCGATGCAGAGCATCCGCCTCCACAACATGTTCGTCGGTCTAGGTGCCGCTGTCGCGATGTTCTCCATCGGATTCGGTGCCGTGCTCTGGGCCAAGAATCTCATGAGCGATCACGAGGGCATCGACGAACGCCACGACATCGGCGGCAGCGAAGAGGACCAAGCTATTGCGCTCGAGATCCTCCACCAAGCCAAGGAGGAGTCTGGCATCGCCCGTCGTCCCCTGCTGCGCAACACGCTCATCGCCGCACTGGCGATCGCACCGCTGCCCGCGGTCCTCGTCTTCCGAGACTTGGGTCCGCTGCCGGGCGACAAGATGTTCAACACGCTGTGGCAGAAGGGCACACGCCTCATTCGTGATGTCGGCGGAATCCCTTCGGTTGACTCGGAGCGCCCGATCAAGGCAGACGAAGTCACGATCGGTTCGGCCTACCACGTCCTGCCTTCGGGCATCGGCGATGAGGAGGCGGCCGAGCACCCGCTGAACGAGAAGGCCAAAGCCGCTGTGCTGCTCATGCGCATCGATCCCAAGCAGCTCAAAGAAGATCCGGACCGCAAGGACTGGTCGCACGACGGAATCGTCGCCTACTCGAAGATCTGCACGCATGTCGGTTGCCCGGTGGCACTGTACGAGCACCAAACGCACCACCTTCTGTGCCCCTGCCACCAGTCGACGTTTGACGTGACGGAACACTGCAAGGTCATCTTCGGACCGGCCAAACGACCGCTTCCTCAGCTGCCTATCACAGTGGACAGCGAAGGCTACCTGGTTGCCCAGTCGGACTTCCCTGAGCCTGTCGGACCTACGTTCTGGGAGATCAACAACCGATGAGAACTACTCAGCCAACCACCACCATCGGGAAGGCCGCAAGCTTCGCCGAATCCCGCGTCGGGGCATCGGTCCTCGTCCGCGAGTTCGGTCGCAAGATCTTCCCTTCTCACTGGTCATTCATGCTCGGCGAGGTCGCTCTATACAGCTTCATCATCGTCGTATTGTCCGGAACGTTCCTTACGTTCTTCTTTCAGCCCGCCATGGGCGAGCTGCGCTACGAAGGACCTTGGCTTCCGCTACGGGGTGTCGAGATCTCCGAGGCCTACGATTCCACGCTAGCGATCTCATTGGAGATACGCGGTGGTCTGTTCATCCGACAGATGCACCACTGGGGCGCCCTGTTGTTCGTCGCTGCATTGAGCGTTCATATGCTTCGCGTGTTCTTCACTGGAGCATTCCGCCGTCCTCGCGAACTCAACTGGATCGTCGGTGTTCTGCTCGTCATCATGGGTATGGCTGCCGGCTTCACCGGATATTCTCTCCCTGATGATCTCCTATCCGGCAACGGCCTACGAATCATCGACGGCATCCTCAAGTCGCTGCCGCTCGTCGGAACCTACATCTCGTTCTTCCTCTTCGGCGGCGAGTTCCCGGGCATCGACATCGTGGCCCGTCTGTACACCCTGCACATCATGATCGTGCCGGCCCTGCTGATCGCTCTCATCGGCATCCACCTGATGTTCGTTGTCGTGCACAAACACACCCAGTACCCGGGAGCGGGAAACACCGAGAAGAATGTGGTCGGAGAACCGGTCCTGCCTACCTTCGCGGCGAAGGGTGGAGGATTCTTCTTCCTCATCTTCGGTCTGCTCTCGCTTATCTCGGCTCTGTTCACGATCAACCCGATCTGGAACTACGGTCCCTACGACCCTTCACCGGTCTCGGCCGGCACCCAACCTGACTGGTACATCGGTTGGGCGGACGGATTCCTTCGTATCGTTCCGGGCTGGTTCGAGTTCTATATCTTCGGATGGCCGATCTCGCTCAACATCAACAGCGCCGTGATCGTCATGGGCGGCGTGTTCGCAGTCATGTTCATCTACCCGTTCTTCGAGGCATGGCTGCAGAAGGATCATCGGGAACACCACATCCTCGATCGTCCCCGTAACAATCCGACTCGTACCGCCATCGGCGTTGCAGGAATCATCTTCTACTGCAACATGTGGGCGGCTGCATCGGGTGACATCATTGCAGTGTTCTTTCAGATGTCGCTCAACGACATGATCTACATCTTCCGATTCCTATTCTTCTTCGGACCGATCATCGGTTACATCATTACCAAACGTATGTGTCTCGCGCTTCAGCGCAAGGACCGTGAGATCGCTCTGCACGGACGGGAGACAGCCCAGATCATTCGTCTGCCCCACGGTGAGTTCCTTGAACGCCACGAGGCTCTTCCTCCGCATAAACTGTGGAAGCTTACGGCGTTCGAATCTCCGAGTTACATCCCTGCGGAGCCGAATGCAGAGGGCAAGATCACTGGAACAGAGAAGCTGCGTGCGCGACTCTCTCGGTTCTTCTTTGAAGACCGTGTGGCTCCGGTGACGAAGCAGGAGCTCGAAGCTCCTCACCACAACAACGCTGCCCTCGAGGGTTCGGACAACAAACAGCTCGGACACTGATCGGTCCTTTGATCAGTGTTTCAGGGGCTCAGCGGTTCAACTGCTGAGCCCCTTTCTCTATTCGTTCCTTCGTTGAACCAGGGCATTCCGTGCTCCGGCTTTACCCCCAGAAGGGCGCTACCCGGCTATTCTGTCTCGCCTGCAGTAGGCCAGTCACAGTCTGTTCGGTACATGATAGGCGCACCAACAGTGCTCGTGCCCAACTCAATTCCCGCTCCGCTCGCTGCATTCCACAATCTGCAACGTTAGGTTCCTCAGACTTGGTGCCTAACGGCTGCCCACCCTGTCAATGCATTCTGAGGAACGCGCAGAGACATGCCATGTGCTCCGCCGCGTCTATGTCCTCGGTTCTTCATAGCCCTCACGATCGGTCCGGCCTCGGAGATCCTGATCTGTCTGGAAGAACTCAACCTATCTTCTGTTCCGATTTCATTATGGTTCAGGAATGGACGAATCTGTGGAAGGTGCCTATTTCGAGATTCGGTCGAGTTCCTCCGCAGAAGACATTCCGAACCTCGCTTCAGTGAATATTCGCTTCTGTGGGGTCCATCAGTCGTGTGTGCGGGAGCCACTGAGCTGATTATTGGATAGTGCTCTTGGGGGCCACTAGTGGTGTGCTTGGGGGCCACCGCGCTTAGGCTCCTTCCGTCGCGTGTATACGGCACGCGACGGAAGGAGACCATTCATGGTACGAAAGATCAGAGCCAAGTTGGTGCTGCAACTACGCGCAGACGGACTGTCCGCGCGAGCAATAGCGGCATCACAGGGCATGTCGCGAAAGTCCGTGGCCGCGGTACTCGAGGCCGCAGATGCGGCCGGGCTAGGTTGGGACGACGTCAAGGCCGGCACAGACGACGAGGTCTATGGCCTGGTTTTCCCAGGTCGTGGTCAGCATCACAGTGTGTTCGCTCAGCCGGACTGGGAGCAGGTCCACAAAGAGCTCGCCCGTGTCGGGGTGACGCTGAAGCTACTGCACAGCGAGTACGCCGACGACTGCGCGGCTACGGGGACGCCGGCAATGGGCTACGACCGTTTCTGCCGGACCTATCAGCGTCATGTCCTCGTCACCGGAGCCGCGTCCAGGGTCGGGCACAAGGCGGCACAGACGATCGAGGTTGACTGGTCAGGACCGACGATGCAGCTACATGAGCCGACCACCGGCACGACGAGACCGGTGTACTTGTTCGTCGGCTGCTTGCCATTCAGTCGGTACGCGTTCGTCGAACCTGCCTTGGACATGAAGCAGGACACCTGGCTGCGGGCGCATGTGGCTATGTTCGAAGCCTTCGGCGGATCGAGTCCACGAATCGTGCCGGACAACCTCAAGACCGGGGTACTCAAGCATCCCCGCGAGGGCGAGATCGTCCTCAACGACGCCTACCGAGAGATGGCCGCGCATTACCGTGCGGCGGTGCTGCCAGGCAGGATCCGGGCGCCGAAAGACAAAGCCAGCGTGGAGAACACGGTCTCCCACGTCGCGACCTGGATCATCGCCGGACTCCGGCAGCATCGGTTCCAGACGCTGCCGGAACTTCGGGCAGCGATCATTAAGCGGGTGGCCGACTACAACGCGGAACCGTTCCAGAAGCGGCCAGGCTCCCGAGCCAGTGTGTTCGCCGCTGATGAGCAGCCGTTGCTCACGCCCCTGCCGCAGGTGCCCTACGAGATCAGTCAGTGGGTCTATGGGCGGCGGGTGGCTCGCAACGGGCACGTGAGCTGGCAGCGCAATTACTACTCGGTCCCGTTCGCGCATATCGGCACGAAAGTCGATCTGCGGATCACTGACCGGGTGCTCGAGGCCTACCAGGGCACCGAGCGGCTGAGCAGTCACCTGCTGCTGCCCGAGGGCGCGGCCAATGAGTATCGGACCAACGACGCTGATCTGCCCACCGGCGAGAAGTATCAGCCGTGGGATACCCCGAGGGTGCGGGAGTGGGCCGAGCGCATCGGACCTTCTGCTCTCGTAGTCGTCAATAGGATCTTCGAGTCCGTGCCGATCGACGCGCAGGGACTCGATGCCGCACTGGCGGTGCTGCGACTGTCGCGACGCTTTTCGGCAGATCGGGTGGAAGCGGCCTGCCGGATCGGCCTGGCTGGCCCGATTCGGTCCCCGCGGTATGCCCACTTATAGCCGATCCTTGCCACTGGGCAGGACAAGACCGGGTCGGTGCGGCCGCCACGAGAAGAACACGTCGAGCATGGCGGATTGGTCCGCGGCGCGTCTTACTACGCAGAAGGAGGCGCGAAATGAGCCAGATCGATACCGAGACCAAGCGCAAGCTGCGCGAGATGGGCGCGGGAACGCTGCTGGAGGCCCTGGACAGTGAGGACGAGGGTCTGGTGCTGGGAATGAGCTTCGATGACCGGTTGCGGCTGGTCGTCGATGAAGCTCATTCGGCGTTCAACCATGCCAAGGTCGAGGGTCTGATCAGGCGGGCCGGGCTGCGTTACCCGCAAGCAGACCTGCGCCGAGTGGATCGAGTCGACGAACGTGGTTTGGATCGCCACGTCCTTGCCCAGCTGGGCACGTGTTCGTTCATCGAGCGTCAGCAGAACGTGGTGTTCCAGGGCTTCACCGGTTCCGGGAAGTCCTATTTGGGGTGCGCGTTGGCCAAGCAGGCTTGTCAGCATCGAATCCGAGCCCATTACATTCGGATGCCCGATCTTGAAGAAGCGTGGGCGATGGTGAAGGACAAACCGCAGGGGACGACGAAATTCCTCCGCAAATACGCTGCCTTCACGTTGTTAGTCATTGATGAGTGGCTACTCGATCATCCGGATGAGTCGATGCGCAGCATGCTGTTGGAGTTGCTGGAGCGTCGCTATGATGCCACGTCGACAGTGTTCTGTACTCAGTACGCGAAGAAGGACTGGCACCAACGACTCGGATCCGGGGTCCACGCCGATGCGATCATGGATCGCATCGTGCATAACACCATCTGGGTCGATACCGGCACTCACAATATGCGAGAACAGGCAATATTGGACCAGTAGGAAAGTAGGTGGTGGGGGCCGGTGGCCCCCACCGCCACCATCCCTGGCCCCCAAAGGCAATATCGATGGTCCCCAAAGGCAATATCGGGTGGCCTTCAAACCTTCGAATACTCACTTCAGAGCTTCGGCAGCTATCTCAGCGCCGCCCAACTCGGTCCGCAACCTACGGTTCTCTGCTCTCAACACGACCGATTCGGGTAAGCTGATGAGTCACCCCGGAGATAATCGAGGCTGGCAGATATCGAAGCCATTGCATGCCGAGGTGACTCTTGGCACCCTGCACACGCGGGTCTGCCAGCGTCGAAGAACCGGCAGCGGCCTGTCCGGACCGGAGCATCGCTCGAATGGCGTGGTCCAATATCGGGTGATTCGAATTACGGGGCCTCGGCCGACTAAGATTCCGTCACGACTGCCGGGTCCAGGGGTGATTCAAACGGTAACGTTTTCGCCGAGATACTGAACTCACTTTACAAAGTCGACCAGATCCGGAGCAGAGTTTCGTGTATTGGCATTGATGCTATCGAGATCGCCAAAGCGTTGTAGATGGACAGTCTCACCTCGTACAGTTCACAAAGAGCACTCGGCGGGGCCAATCCCTATGACTTTCGAGTAGGACTATGTCATTTCGATGCCACGGGCTTCGCAACGCGAGCGCGGACCGATGTACTTCAGGTGGAAAAGACGCCATCGACCGCGGAGGCTAGGCAATCCGCGCGGACGTAGCGGTCGACGATGACTGCGAGTTACTGCCGATCAGTCAGCTTGCTGCCGAGAGACCGTATCGGCTTGCCGCCGCTGCGTGTGAGCTTCAGAAGTCAACCGATTCAGTGTTGCTTGTGCAATCTGTCATGATCGTTCAGACTCAAGAGATACTCATTGTAAGAATCCATTGCCGCGTCCTCGCTGGACTGTTTGATTTTGTGTGATTTCTGTTCCTGCGCAAACCAGCGAGCCAGGCAGATAATCAGCACAAGGAACAATGGCATTTCGGCGTAAGTCCACAGAAGCGCACCAGCAACTGCTTGGTCGTACACGGGATCGATTCCATTAGTCGCCACTGCATACTGATCGAATATGGGCCGTCCGATTCGCAGGAAGGTCAGTCCGAGTACGGCGTGAATCTGAAGTTCGATTGCAATGTCAATGAATCGAGAGGGGAAGGATTGCACTCGAGGCAGCGGATCAACCGACCAAAGTGGAACAGCGGCGAGGATTCCGCCGAAAAGGAACATCGCCAGAAGAGCGTCCATTCCAGCGCGCGTCGACACGAATGTGCTGACCGCGTCGCTCAGGTACAGAGCGGGAAATGCCAGAAGCGCTATAACGATTGGCACTGCGGGATGGAGCAAACTGCTTGTCCATTTCGAACGTAGGCCGCCGATCCCCACCCGGAGGATGAAACTGCCGAATCTACCGTGTGGCATCGACCGAAGGAGCAGCACACCGGGAGCTCCGGTAAGCAGAAGCGGGGGGACCATAGTCATTAAGGTGATCTGCTGAAACATCAGTGCGGTCAGCGAATGCGGCGCAGCTGCGTTCACTCCCAAAGTCGCTACTAGGAATGCGATAACGCAACCCAAGACAAAGGAAAGCACGCGGGCCGGATTCCAAAATCGACGTTGAGACCACAGCCTGAATGTACCTGCCAGATAGAGCGCACACAGAACCGCGGAAAGAGCAGCGATGATCCATGACGCAGAAGTGAAGTCGAAACGGAGCCAAAGCGGCACCTGTTGCACCAAGTCAGCAGCGTCGTTCACTGTTCCTCGTCTTTCAATTGGCCCTGGTGATGCCAGTATAGGCTCAACCAAGTCGAACTCAGAAATCAGGTACAGAAACATAGCCGACACAGTGAAGCCACGAAAAGGACTTATCTGTCATGCCCCAAAAGAAGTACCCATAAGGCTTCGTAAGAGAGCAGACCGCAGCATGGTCCTTCTCGAAACCGATCCTGTTGCCCGACGCGGCAGCGTCTGCCATATCGACGAACAGCTCTCTACACGATCCCGGAATTGTTCTCCGGTGCCGATCGAACGACTGTCGAGAGACCTCGGACTGCACCGTATAGGGCCGTCCACGGCTTCGAACACCGAGAGGTCAGAGCAGTGTGACCGATTGCATTGATCGGTACTTCGCCACTTTCGCTACTGACCGGTGGTAGGAGCCTGACATCACCTATGTGCACGCATCCGCCGGGTGGGTCTACTTCGCGTTCGTCACCGACATGTTCGATCGCGAGATCGTCGGCTGGCAGGAATCGAGGTCAGTGCACACCGAGTCGGCTCCTGATGCCCTGCAGAAGGGGATCTATCAGAGTCGAGGTCCCAGTGGCGACCTGTGCGGGCTGGTACAGCACTCGGATCGCGGAGGCCAGTATCGGGCAATCCGCCATGACGATGCCCTGACCGAACAACTCGCCGTCGCGTCTGCCGGATCGAGGGGCGATTCAGACGATAGCGTCTTGCGAAGCCTCGAACTCGCTGTATAGGCTGAGTGGATACGGAATAGCAACCCGTGGAAAGGCATTGATCATGTCGGGCTCGCCACGGCGGAGCGGGCGCACTGGTCCACCACCTATTGACCACACGGTGCGCTAGGAGCAGCGACTCCCACAGCGTTCCGAGCTGACCCTCACAGCACGATGCCACGGACCGCGTAACTCGTGTGAGAGTCATGAACTCCAAGTAGAAGACTCTCCATCAAACCTGGGGCTAGACAAACTCGTCGGCGCAGATGTAGCAGTCGCGGGGCGAAATCCTGGCATCCATCGAGGAACTGGTCCAGTCGCATCCGCGTTTCGAGCTCCAAACGTCGATGCCGGCGGACGGCGTCAGGGCTACTGCGAGGATTCTGACCGAGATCGTGGGTAAGGACTTCGAATCAGCCGGACACCTATCATCGTATGCCGGACTGGCACCGACTTCGCAGCGGTCAGGGGCCGCGGCGACCATACGTCCCGCTGGACCAACAAGTTCCCCAAACGAGCCTTGTTCCTGTCCGCGTTCGCGGCACTGAATGACCCGTTGTCGACGGCGTCTACCTCCACACCCCCGAGGCGGTGCCAGCTGCCTGAGCAGTCCTGTCGCGAGGTACCTGATCAATTCGGGAGTAGGACCCCGATCCGATTACCCCTGCCATCGAGTCCGACTCGAAACTTTCGAAGAATCACACCGATGCCTCATGAATCAAGGCATAGGGGCACCTCCACAAAAGCGTGGACCTCGAAGACTGTACAGCCCGCGCGCCTTAGTCTCAACCCCTGAAGAAGCGAGAAGCCTGTCGATTCCGGAGCGAAAGGCACCGTGGCCCGAACTCTATGCAAGTTCGGGCCACGTGGGCGAATCAATTGTCAGTTGTTTCCGTTCACGGCGACAACTTCAGTGAGCGAAGTCACCGCGGTCATGTTCATAGGTAAGGCCGACGAGTGCGACGATACCGAGCACAACACCGAACGGAACGATCCACCAGCCCATAGCGAATCCGTAAAACGACACTGCAGCCGCACCCGCGCTGACGATCGGCCACCAGCTCCACGGACTGAAGAATCCGTAGTCAGCGTCGGCGTCGGAGATCTCCGCGTCGTCGTTGTCCTGAGGTTGGCGCCCGACGCGACGATCTGTCAGCCAAAGATAGACGCCGATCATCAGGGCCATCAGCCCGACAAGGAGGAGTGCCGGGAATCCGACGAGTTCGCTGAAGTCGGTGAAGAAGCCGTAGAAGATACCGACTGCGATGAAGAACAGGCCGCAGAGGTTGAAGAGGTAGATCGATGACTTCATTTGGCGTTGTCTCCTCCGGGCAAGGTACTTTCCTGCCTATGTCCGCTGTACTCAAGCAACTCGGGGTGATTGAGGTCGAAGGCAGGCCGTTCAGAACGAATTCGAGGCAATGAGGTGAAGTTATGCCGCGGGGGCGGACAAGAGGTGGCCCACTCCAGGGATCCGCCATAGCCCCACGGATCATCGACTGTAACCTTCGGAGCGTTGCGATGGGTGATCCAGACATTCCAGAAGAATGGGACCATAGAAAGACCCAACAGCAGCGAACCGACCGTCGATACCTGATTCATCCATGTGAAGCCGTCCTGCGGAAGGTAATCGGCATAGCGACGCGGCATACCGTCGGCGCCCAGCCAGTGCTGCACGAGGAAAGTTCCGTGGAATCCGATGAACAGCATCCAGAAATGAATGTGACCAAGCTTTTCGTTGAGCATTTTGCCCGTCCACTTCGGCCACCAGAAGTAGAAGCCTGCGAACATCGCGAACACGACGGTGCCGAATACGACGTAGTGGAAGTGAGCAACGACGAAATAGGTGTCGGAGACCTGCTGGTCGAGCGCAGGACTCGCCAGAATGACGCCGGTGAGTCCGCCGAAGAGGAAGGTAGCCATGAAGCCGATAGACCACACGATCGGAGTTTCGAATGTGATCGAACCCCGCCACATTGTGCCGATCCAGTTGAAGAACTTCACCCCTGTCGGGATAGCGATAAGCATTGTCATAAAGGCGAAGAACGGCAATGCGACAACACCTGTGACATACATATGGTGAGCCCAGACTGTCACAGAAAGAGCCGCGATGGTGATGGTCGCGAAGACGAGCTCCTTGTACCCGAAGACCGGCTTTCGGCTGAACACCGGGAAGATTTCGGTCACGATACCGAAGAACGGCAACGCGATGACGTATACCTCCGGGTGGCCGAAGAACCAGAACAGGTGCTGCCAAAGTATCGGCCCACCGTTTCCGGGACTGAAGACATTCGATCCCAGAATCCTGTCTGAAGCGAGCACCAGCAACGCGGCTGCCAGGGGCTGGAAAGCCATGAGCACGAGAATCGCGGTGATGAGTACGTTCCAGCAGAAAATCGGCATGCGGAACATCGTCATACCCGGAGCACGCATCGTAATGATAGTGGCGATGAAGTTGACCGATCCGAGGATCGTTCCGAACCCTTGCAACGCAAGTCCGAGAACCCACAAGTTGCCGCCGGCTCCTGGAGTGAAGGTCGTATTGCTCAGGGGCGCATAGGCCGTCCAGCCGAATGATGCCGCACCCTGCGGCGTGAGGAACCCGGAGAGAGCCACGAGGCTGCCGAAGAGGAACATCCAGAATGCGAAGGCATTCAAGCGTGGGAACGCCACATCCGGGGCGCCGATCTGCAACGGCATGATGACGTTGGCGAAGCCGGCGAACAGCGGTGTGGCGAACATCAGAAGCATCAGGGTGCCGTGCATGGTGAACAGCTGGTTGTACTGTTCTTTGGTTTCCACGATCTGCATACCGGGCTCAAAGAGCTCGAGGCGGATGATGAGCGCCATCACCCCGCCGACGCAGAAGAAGAAGAACGAACCGATGAGGTACATGTACCCGATCGTCTTATGGTCAGTCGACGTGATCCAGTCGACGATGATCCGGCCCTTGCTCCGGGGCACAGCCGGAACGTCAAGCGCCGCTTGATTCATCGTGGCAGTCATTTCTCAGCACCTTCTTTCGGGTACCAGTTGCGATCGTACTCCGAACCCAGCTGGCCTGTGTTGCCCTGATCGGCAAGCGACTGTGTGTACTCCTGGTACTCCGCCTTGGATACGACCTTCACATTGAACAGCATCTCCGAGTGGTACTCACCGCACAGTTCGGCACACTTGCCGACGTACTCGCCTTCCTTCTCCGCACGCAAGTGCAGACTCTGGTCGCGCCCGGGAATCATATCGCGCTTCTCGAGGAACGCAGGAACCCAGAAAGAATGAATGACATCACGAGAATGCAGGCGGATCTCCAGGTCGGTGTCGACGGGAAGATATAGGGTCGGCACCTTCTTTGCTGGCTCCGGAGTGCCATCGAGTTCGACCTGTTTGCTGCCGTAGTAGACGTTCTCGGTCTCGTAGTTGAAATCCCACGCCCACTGCTTGGCAGCGACTTCGATGACCTGCTCACCGGGAGTCCTGTCGTCGACGGTCTTTTCCATAACCTGGACGTTCTGGAAGAAGAATCCGAGCACGAGAATGATCGGAGTCACAGTGAAGAGGATTTCAATCGGCATGCTGTAGCGCAACTGCACTGGCAGTCCACGATCATTCTTGCGGCGGCGATAGGCGACCATCGCCCACAGCATGAGGCCCCACACGATGATTCCGACGATGAGAAGCGCGATCCAACCGCCGTTCCACAGCGCTGTATAGGCGTCCGTGTGGTTCGTAGCGCCTTTCGATTCGACGGGGAAAAATCCCGTGGCGATCTGCTCTTTGGTGCAACCCGATAGCAGTACCGGTATCAATACTGCGCTCAGAATGCCGAGCCGCTTCGCCCAGGACCGCTGCGGTCCTGACTGATTCGGAGAATCCACGTGCAGCCTTTCACAACGTTCTGCGTCTCCAGGTCAGACCGAGAGACGTGTACTTACTCTGTCACCTACAAGACTACCGCTACACGCGGTAGAAATTCACCTGCAGATGTTCATTTGTTGAGAATATCCTGACAGATGCGGCCCCTGAGCGCGGAATCTAGGTGCGCGGAGTATTCGAGGCCGCTGATCTCCGACACGCCGAGCGTGGACAAATGTGATGTCTGCCACTGAGTGTCAATGAGCCAGCCCCCCGGTCCGGTGTCCTCATCCGCCGAGTTCGCCCCGCGATGTCGGCTGTCGACGTCGACGCCGTCGAAGAGTCCGACGAGGTGGGCCAGCGCGGCCTTCGAGGCGTCCCGCTGAGTGTGAAACATCGATTCGCCGGCGAAGAACGATCCGATGGCGACTCCGTAGAGTCCGCCGACCAGTTCGTCCTCGTTCCATACCTCTACCGAATGGGCCCACCCGTCGTCGTGGAGGCCCTGGTAGAGCTCGATCATCTCCTCGGTGATCCAGCTGCCCGTCCGCGCTGGGTCGGCACACGAGCGGATGACGTGCATGAAGGCGCGGTTGGTGGTGAAGGTGAAGTGCTTCATCGATTTGCGCAGGCTCTTCGTCACGCGCAGGTCACCGGGAAACAGAACTCCACGTCGTCGTGGCGCCCACCATCCCATCCGACCGGTGCCCCCGTGGCCGACCCCCATGGGGAAGAGTCCGGCCCGATACGACAAAAGGACCTGGGGCTGCGTTGCCGTATATGACACGGCACGCAGATCCTCCAGGTCCATGAGAAGCGCTCCTCCTCAGCCGAGGCTGATCAGTGGAACGAGTCTCCGCAGGCGCAGGATCCGCCGGCGTTGGGGTTGTCGATAGTGAAGCCCTGCTTCTCGATGGTGTCGGAGAAGTCGATGGTCGAACCGCTGAGGTAGGGAACGCTCATCCGGTCGACGATGACCTCGACGCCGTCGAAGTCGCGGACTGCGTCTCCGTCGAGGAAACGCTCATCGAAATAGAGCTGATAGATCAGTCCGGAACATCCGCCGGGCTGGACAGCCACGCGCAGGCGCAGGTCGTCACGACCTTCCTGTTCCAGCAGGCTGCGGACCTTGTCGGCAGCGGTCGACGACAGCTCCACCTCGTGGGTGGCTTCTGCTTTTTCGGTCACAGTCATGGTTACTCCTTTTCGCGTTCCTGTCCCCAGGCTACACCGGTGTCAACATCGGTGCCGTGCAAGCTATTCCCCGCTCGTGTCATCCTCTTTCGCCGAGGCGCTGCAGCAGCAGGGCTTCTGCGACGATCGCGGCCCTGAAGTCGGGCAGGTACAGCGATTCGTTGGCACTGTGGGCTCGGGCGTCCGGGTCTTCGACACCCGTGACGAGGATCGACGCGCTGGGGAACACCTCGAGCAGATCGGCGATGAAGGGGATGGAGCCGCCGATGCCCATCGTCACCGATTCGGTGCCCCAGGCATCGGTGAGTGCCTGTCGGGCGGTCTGGACCACGGGGTCGTTCTCATCGGCCTGCCAAGGGCTGCCGCCTTCGGTCTCACCGATGCTCAGCTGCGCACCGAAGGGCAGGTTCGCCCGCAGATGGTCTTCGACGGCCCTGACCGCCGAGTCGGGGGTGTCGCCGGGTGCGAGGCGGATGGAAAGTTTGGCCTTCAGCGAGGACTGCAGGGTGTTCGAGGAGACCGCCACATCGGGGATGTCGAGGCCGATGACGGTGATCGACGGCTGGGTCCACAGACGGGAGGCCAAGGTGCCTGCGCCGATGAGCTCGGTCTCCGCGAGCACTCCGGAGTCGGTGCGCAGAGTCGCCTCGTCGTAGTCGATGTCCGTGTCCGTGGCCGAGTGCAGTCCGGCGACAGCAACGGAGCCGTTGTCGTCGTGGAGGGTGGCCAGCAGCTTCGTCATCGCGAGCATCGCATCCGGTGCCACTCCCCCGTACATTCCCGAGTGCACGGCGTGGTCGAGAGTGGAGACCTCGAATTCGACGGCGCACATTCCGCGCAGGCTCGTCGTCAGTGCCGGGGTCCCCGCGGCCCAGTTGCCGGAGTCGGCGACGACGATGACATCGGCGCGCAGACGATCCCGGTAGGTCTCGAGGAAATTGCGGAAGCTCGGGCTGCCAGCTTCTTCCTCGCCTTCGAAGAACAGAGTCACACCCACACCGAGGCGGTCGGCCAGCAGCCGCAGAGCCGTGAGATGGACCATGATCCCGGCTTTGTCATCGGCGGCTCCGCGTCCGAAGAGACGATCGCCCCTGCGGGTGGCGACGAACGGTTCGGTGTCCCAGTCCTCGGCGCGTCCGGGCGGCTGGACGTCGTGGTGGGCGTAGAGGAGGACGGTCGGGGCGCCTTCGGGCGCCGGCACGGAGGCCACGACGGCCGGGTATCCAGGGGTTCCGTCGGGCTGGTCGGCGCTGAGGATGTCGACGTCGAGGCCGAGGTCGCTGGCCATGCCGGCGACCGCCTCGGCGCTGGCCGTGACATTCGCGGCGTCGAAGCTCGGCCAGGCGACGGAGGGGATGGCGACGAGATCCGTGAGATTGCCGAGGACCTCGTCGAAGATGGTGTCCAGTTCGGCATGCAATTGTGCACTGTCAAGTGCTGAAGTCGATTCGCTCATTCTCCAAAGGTAGTATTCATCTCGTGTTCGGAAGCAAAAAATCTCGCGCGGAGAACGAAACCTCTGCCTCTCAGCCAGTCCATGACGACCTCTCCGCAGAAGCCGACGCCCGTCGCGATGCGGAAGCGAAGAAGGGACGGCCCACGCCCAAGCGCAGCCAACAGGAGTCTGCGCGCCGTCAGCCCTTGGTGAACAAGGATCGCAAGGTTGCGAACAGACAAGCCAAGGAACAGCAGCGGCAGGAGCGTGATCGCGCGCGCATCGGCATGATGAACGGTGAGGAGAAGTACCTCACCCGCCGTGACAAAGGACCTCAGCGTCGGTACATCCGCGACTACATCGATGCTCGCTTCTCGATCGGCGAGATCTTCATCCCCGCCGCGATCCTCATCCTCGTCATCGCCTTCACCCAGCCGGTGCAGATTCAGCAGTACTTCACCTATGCGGTCTGGGGACTCATCGCGCTGATCGTCCTCGACGGGTTCGTGCTCAGCTACATCCTGAAGAACCGACTGCGCAGTAAGTTCGGCGAAGTCGAACGGGGAATCACCTTCTATGCCGTCATGCGCAGCATCCAGCTGCGTCCGCTGCGCATGCCCAAGCCGCAGGTCAAGAGGCGTCAGTACCCCGAGTGAGCAGTCGGCTCGACTCGAGGCCGCGGACGATGCGGCCGGGGAAGAACGGACCGGAGTAGATCATCTCCGAATAGACCTGAACCAGATCGGCGCCCGTGGCCACTCGTGCCCGGGCGTCTTTCGCATCCGCGACTCCCCCGACGGAGATGACGGTGAGCTCATCGCCCACATGCTTCTTCACCAGACGCAGCACTTCGAGCGAGCGTTCGGCCACGGGGCGTCCGGAGATTCCACCGGCCTGGCCTTCGGCGAACTTCGCCTCGGCGCCGGTCAGCACGGACCGGTCGATCGTCGTGTTCGTCGTGATGAGTCCGTCGACTCCGGTGCGCAGAGCGAGGTCGCAGATCTCGATCACATCCTCGTCGGCCAGGTCCGGAGCGATCTTGACGAGCAGGGGCACATGTCCCAGCGTCGAGCGCGGACTGTCCGCCACCTCGGCGGCGGTGTCGCGGACTGCCGTGATGATCGGCTCCAGGCTGCTCGCGGACTGCAGATCACGCAGACCCGGGGTGTTCGGTGAACTGACATTGATCACGAGGTAGTCGGCCAAGGGAGCCAGCGCACGCGTCGAGGCGGCGTAATCGGACACTGCATCGGCTGCCTCGACGACCTTCGTCTTGCCGATGTTGATGCCCACGATCGGGCGCAGCCGCTGCGGGAGGGCGTCGATCTTGGTCCGTTCGGCGGCGATGTTGAACGAAGCCTGGCGAGCTCCGTCATTGTTGAACCCCATCCGGTTGAGAAGGGCGAGGTTCTTCCGCAGACGGAACAGCCGGGGCTGATCATTGCCCGGCTGGGCGTGGGCGGTGATCGTTCCGACCTCGATATGGCCGAAGCCCAGCGACGACAGCGCACGGATGCCGACGCCGTTCTTGTCGAACCCGGCGGCCAGGCCGACGCGATTGGCGAAGGGCAGTCCCATCACCTCGACGGGCCGGACGGTGCCGCGGGCGCAGACGAAGCGGAGCAGACGCCCGAGCAGGGGGATGGAGTCAAGGAGCCGCAGGGCGGTGAACGAGAGGTGATGGGCCCGTTCGGCATCCATCGGAACGAAGAGAAGTCTGAAGATCAATGAGTACACGGAGTCAAGAATATGTCAGAGATCCTCGGCGCTTCAGCAGGCGCCGGCTTCACCGCGTCAGCAGGTGCCGGCTTCACTGCTTCAGCAAGTCGACGTGTTTGGCATTAGGATCGAATCAACGTTCAAAGTCGACTGAAAGGGAACTCATGGCTGGTGCATCCACCCTCAGCAGCTACTCCACGACCTCACCGGTGAAGGCCACCGCCTCCGTTCTGGTGCTGGCGGCAGCGGACTCGATGGTCCTCGGGTTCGAAGGGGCGAAAGCGGCGAAGACCGCCCTCGACGAAGCCGCTCGCGCCATCGGGTTCAGCGGAAAGGCCGGATCCACCGCTCGTGTTCCCGCTCCGAAGGGTGTCGCCGCCGACTCCGTCCTGCTCGTGGGACTCGGCGACTTCGATCCCGATGACTCCGATGTCGCCGCAGCTGCTGAATCGCTGCGCCGAGGCGCAGGTGCCGCTCTGCGCGCACTCGACGGTGCCGAGTCGGTCGCACTGGCCCTGCCCGCCGCTACTCCGGCCGAGGTCGAAGCAGTCACAGTAGGCGCCGGACTCGGTGCGTACCGCTTCCTCGACTACCGCAGCGAAGGCAGGACTCCGGGCGAGATCACCGTCATCGGCCCCAAGGGCAAGACCTTCGCCGCGGCCCATGACGCCGGTGAGGTGATCGCGGCTGCGACGAACAGAGCTCGCGATCTCGTCAACACTCCCCCACTCGATCTCTACCCCGAGTCCTACGCCGAGATCGTCAAGGGCCAGGCCAAGGACCGCAAGCTCAAGGTCACAGTGCTCGGCGAGAAGGAGCTCAAGGCCGGAGGCTACGGCGGAATCATCGGCGTCGGCCAGGGTTCGACCCGCGGACCCCGCCTCGTCAAGGTCGAATACGCACCTCGCGGCGCCAAGCGCCATCTCAGCTTCGTCGGCAAGGGAATCACCTTCGACTCCGGCGGCATTTCACTCAAGCCCGCGAAGAGCATGGAGGACATGAAGTCCGATATGGCCGGTTCCGCGGCCGTCGTACAGGCGCTCTTCGGCATCGCCGACCTCAAACTGCCCGTGCGGGTCACCGCGTGGCTGCCGATGGCGGAGAACATGCCCGGATCTTCGGCACAGCGCCCCAGCGACGTGCTGAAGATGCGCAGCGGCAAGACCGTCGAGGTCACGAACACCGATGCCGAGGGCCGACTCGTCCTCGCCGATGCACTCACCGACGCCGGGGCAGAGAACCCGGATCTGCTCATCGATGTGGCCACACTCACCGGCGCTCAGATCGTCGCACTCGGCGAACGCACCTCCGGTGTCATGGGCTCCGAGGCCGCACGGGCAGAGGTCATCGCCTCGGCGTCCGTGGCCGGTGAGCAGATGTGGGCGATGCCGATCCCCGAGGAGATGCTCTCCGGGTTCGACTCCACCGCCGCCGATCTCACGAACTCAGGACCGCGTCCCGGCGGCATGCTCGCCGCTGCCGCGTTCCTGCGGGAGTTCGTCGGTGAGGATGCGAACTGGGCGCATATCGATATCGCCGGACCGAGCTTCAACGGGTCGGCACCCTTCGGCTACACGCCGAAGGCCGCGACCGGAGCCGCGGTGCGCACCCTCATCGAAATCGCGAAGGCGAAGGCCTGAGCCCGGTGGTTCTACACGCTGTCGAGATGAACGTGATCATGCCCACCTGTGTCCAATCAGACAGCGTTTTTCTTCGCCCCGGGCAAGAAAAGTGGAAAGATAAGACAGAAAGCTGCGTACTGCAGGCTTATTCACAGCTACGAGGAGAAATCCGTGAGTGACGAATTGACCTACGACCTTGTCGTTCTGGGTGGCGGAACCGGTGGCTATGCCGCTGCTCTGCGAGCCGCAGAGCTCGACATGAAGGTCGCTTTGATCGAACGCGACAAGGTGGGAGGCACCTGCCTGCACCGTGGCTGCGTGCCGACGAAGGCTTTTCTGCACGCCGCAGAAGTCGCCGACACCGCCAAGAACTCCGAGACCTTCGGCATCGAAGCCGAGTTCAAGGGGATCGACATCGCCAAGGTGCTCGAGTACAAGGACGGGGTCATCACCCGCAACTACAAGGGTCTGCAGGGTCTGGTCAAGGCTCGCGGAATCGACACCTACTTCGGCACCGGCAAGCTCGTCGGCAAAGACACCGTCGAGGTCACCGGCGAAGACGGCAACCACACCGTCAAAGGCACGAACGTTCTGCTCTCGACCGGTTCGACATCGAAGACCATCGGACTCGAGGTCACCGACCGCGTGATCACGAGCACCGAGGCTCTCCAGCTCGACAAGGTCCCGAACTCGGCCATCGTGCTCGGCGGCGGCGTCATCGGCGTCGAGTTCGCCAGCGTCTGGAACTCCTTCGGAGCCGACGTCACGATCGTCGAAGGCCTCAAGCACCTCGTTGCCAACGAGGACGAGACCATCTCGAAGAACCTCGAACGCGCTTTCAAGAAGCGCAAGATCAAGTTCAAGCTCGGCGTCATGTTCAAGGGCGTCGAAGAGACTGCCGACGGGGTCAAGGTCACTCTCGAAGACGGTTCGACGCTCGAGGCGGAGTACCTCCTCGTCGCCGTCGGCCGCGGCCCGGTCACCGAGGGCTTCGGCTTCGAAGAGCAGGGCATCCCGATGGATCGCGGATTCGTCCTGGCCAACGAACGTCTCCACACCGGCGTCGGGAACATCTACGCCTGCGGCGATATCGTCCCCGGACTCCAGCTGGCCCACCGCGCCTTCGGTCAGGGCATCTTCATCGCCGAGGAGATCGCCGGCCTCAACCCGGCACCGGTCGTCGAATCCGGCATCCCGCGCGTGACCTACTGCGAACCGGAGATCTTCTCCGTCGGACTCTCCTCCGCACAGGCGGAAGAGAAGTACGGCAAGGATCAGGTCGAAGCTCTCGAGTACAACCTCGGCGGCAACGGCAAGTCCGTGATCCTGAACACGACAGGTCTGATCAAGGTCGTCAGGGAAAAAGACGGTCCGGTCGTGGGCGTGCACGGTATCGGCGCGCGCCTGTCCGAGCAGGCCGGTGAAGCTCAGCTCATCGTCAATTGGGAAGCATTCCCCGAGGAAGTCGCGCAGCTCATCCATGCGCACCCCACGCAGAACGAAGCACTCGGCGAGGCCCACCTGGCCCTGGCCGGCAAACCCCTGCACTTCCACTCATAAGATCCGAGGAGACGAATACTCATGTCGAATTCCGTTCAGATGCCGGCTCTCGGAGAGTCGGTCACCGAGGGCACTGTCACTCGCTGGCTCAAGGAAGTGGGCGAAGAAGTCGAGGTAGACGAGCCGTTGCTCGAGGTGTCGACCGACAAGGTCGACACTGAGATCCCGAGCCCCTACGCGGGCACCCTCGAGAAGATCCTGGCCGAAGAAGATGATGTGGTCGAGGTCGGCGGCGACCTCGCCTACATCGGCGACGGCAGCGGCGCTTCATCCGACGACGAGGAACCCGCCGAGGAGCCTGCAGTGGCCCCGGCCGAAGAGCCTGCAGAGGCCCCGGCCGAAGAAGCACCTGCCCAAGAGGCACCGGCGGCCGAAGAGGCCCCGGCCGAGGAGTCGGCACCTGCCGCTTCGGATTCCGGATCCTCCGAAGGCACCGAGATCACGATGCCCGCGCTCGGCGAATCCGTCACCGAGGGCACCGTGACCCGGTGGCTCAAGGAGGTCGGTGAAGAGGTCGAGGTCGACGAACCGCTCCTCGAGGTCTCCACCGACAAGGTCGACACCGAGGTCCCCTCCCCCGTTGCCGGAGTCGTTCAGGCTCACCTGGCGGACGAGGACGACACCGTCGAGGTCGGCGCGCCTCTGGCCCGCATCGGTTCCGGTGCCCCGGCCGAATCCGCACCAGCTGAGGAAGCGCCCAAGGAAGAGGCCCCCGCCGAGGAAGCTCCGAAGGAGGAAGCCCCCGCCGAGGAGGCCCCGAAGCAGGAGGCCCCGAAGCAGGAGTCGGCTCCCAAGCCGGCCGCAGACGCGTCGGCGCAGTCGGCTTCTGCCGCTCAGGCCGAAGAGCCGGTGGAGGCCGCTGCACAGGCCCCTGCCGCCGCCGACACCGTCGGCGAGAACGCTGCCTACGTCACTCCCCTCGTGCGCCGTCTGGCCCGCGAGAAGGGTGTCGACCTCTCGCAGGTCACCGGCACCGGAGTGGGCGGACGCATCCGCAAGCAGGATGTCGAGTCGGCCGCGAAGAACGGCCCTGCTGCCGCTCCAGCGGCAGACGCGGGCGCATCGGCCGGAGCTCCGAAGGCTCCGTTCAAGGTTGAGATCCCCGAGGAGGCTGCGAAGCTGCGCGGCACCACGGAGAAGGCTTCGCGTATCCGCCAGACCATCGCCAAGCGCATGAGCGAGTCCCTCGACGTCTCCGCTCAGCTCACGCAGGTCATCGAAGTGGATATGTCTCGCGTCGTCAAACTGCGCAAGGCCAACAAGGAGGCATTCCAGGCCAAGCACGGTTCGAAGCTGACCTACCTGCCGTTCTTCGCCAAGGCCATCGTCGAAGCGCTTCAGGTGCACCCGAAGGTCAACGCCCAGTATGATCTCGAGTCGCAGCAGATCACCTACTTCGATCACGAGCACCTGGCCGTCGCGGTCGACACCCCGCGCGGACTGCTCGTGCCCGTGATCAAGGATGCCGGTGACCTCAGCGTCGCAGGTCTGTCGAAGGCCATCGACGATGTCGCTGACCGGACCCGCAACAACAAGATCATGCCGGACGAGCTGTCGGGCGGAACCTTCACGGTGACCAACATCGGTTCCGTCGGGGCGCTGTTCGACACGCCGATCATCAACCAGCCGCAGATGGGCATCATCGGCACGGGCGCGATCGTCCGCCGTCCCATCGCCGTGAAGACGGCCGACGGTGATGAGGCGATCGCGATCCGCGACATGGTGTACCTGCCGTTGACCTACAACCACCAGCTGGTCGACGGTGCGGATGCAGGACGATTCCTGCAGACCATCAAGGCACGTCTGGAAGAAGGCAACTTCGAGGCCGATCTCGACCTCTGAGCCTGACCGACCGACACACCGTTTCGAGGGGCCGACCATTCGTGGTCGGCCCCTCGTGCCATTCACCGCGTCGTCGCCTCCCGGACCTCCGCTACGAGCCATGCCCCCTCGACTCTGTGCAGTTCGAATTCGACGGTCTGCTCGGCGAACTCCACCAGGTCGGCCCCGGTGCCTCCGCTCGACCTCATGAGCGCCGAGGCGACCACCCGGTCATCGTCGGCGGCGACGATGACCACGTCCTCGACATCGATCGAATAGTCGGAGTCGGCATACGTCGAAAGATCGATGAGCTCATCGGCTGCTGCGGCGGCCGACTCGGGCACCGTCAGCGCCTTCAGAGCCGCCTCGTCGCCATTGCTGAGAGCTGCTGCGCGTGACTCACACAGTTCCTCGAGGACGGCGGTCACGTCGTCTGCGCTCGGCGTCGACGTCGCTTCGGGTGACCGGTCCGCCCCCTCGGCGGACGACGCCTCTTCTCCGCTCACGGCCGAGGTGGACGACCATGAGGACCAGACGACTATTCCGCCGAGTACCGTCAGGCACACGGCGACGCCGATGAACAGAGTTCTGCGCCCGAACGCCCGCTGCAGGTCCACCGCCAGCAGGCGGGTCCACAGGGAGTCCACGGAGTCCAGCAGCGATGTCATCAATACCCTTCGGCCAACTGCGCGCCTGCGTTCGCGTCTCGAACGTCGCGAGCTCTTCGCATCGGCGCGCAGCGGAGTCACTCCGCCCCCGCGCAGAGGAGGAGCCGATGCGCTGAGCGTCGAATCGATGTCCTCCTCGGATCGCCGGTGCGGTCTGAGCCCGGTTGCCACGCGCAGTCGAGCTGTGAGGGCCGATTCCGGCGACGTTCCGCTCTCGGCAGGCACCAGCGGCAGCGCAGCCGGACGGTCGAGTGCACGAAGAGAACCGGCCGCCTCGGCGAGAGCGCCGCCCAAGCCGATATCGGACGCCGCATCGTCCAAGAGACCTGCGACGAGCGATCGCAGAGCCGACGATGACTCAGACAGCGCGAGTTCGACGGGAAGCAGAACCTCGGCCCACGGTCGCCCGTAGACGGCGTGATAGATCATCTCTCCCACCGCACGGCGCGGTGTCGTCGCCATGGGCGCCGAGACTCCGGGAATGATGACCGGTCGACCGTGGGCGTCGAGGGAGAACGCGGAAAGAGTGAGCCGATCCTCTGGCCGCGCGCACGTCGTGAGCTCCTCGATGATGCCCAGGAACAGGGTGCACAGCTCGGCCTCGGTCAGTCCCTGATAGGCGCGGATCACGTCGAGGACGAGCCCACCGGGCGAAGCGGGGACGATGAGAAGGGAACGGGCGCCGTTCGGGAGAGCCACCTCGGTGAGGGCGAGAACACGGGGATCGTCGGCATCGAAATCTTTGTGCACGACGCCCCACGCACTGCGACCGTCGGAATCGACGACGCGATGGATATCATCCGCGATCGTTGCTTGGAACTCCCATGTCATGGTTCGTCATCTCCGTTGATGATGATAAGTCACATTTGGTGTTGTTTAATGATGCTCGCCGCTGTCGCTATGTGTCAAGGGCCACAGCGTCGGTGGCGGCCGCCAGATGTGATTGGAAACAAATTGAACACCGGGGACAAGAGTCATAGTGTGGAGCCATGCCCCTGGCCACAGAAACGCTCGGGTTCGCCCCTGTCCTCTCGGACTATCGGCAGACTTGGGAATTGCAGAAGAGATACCACGATGAAGTGCTCGCAGGTGACCGTCAATCGACGATGCTGCTCCTCGAGCATTCTCCGGTCTATACGGCCGGCAAGCGCACCGAGGACTTCGAACGACCGACCGACGGCACCGATGTCATCGACGTCGACCGCGGCGGGAAGATCACCTGGCACGGCCCCGGACAGCTGGTCGCCTACTTCATCTACAAACTTAACGACCCCAAAGAGGTCCGACTCTTCGTGTCCCAACTCGAGGACGCGATGATCCGACTGCTCTCCGAATACGAGATCGAAGCGACCACGATCGAGGGCCGTGCCGGTGTCTGGCTGCGCGGCGACGAACTCCGTCGTGACCGTAAGATCGGTGCTATCGGCATCCGCATCCACGAAGGCGTGACGATGCACGGCCTGGCCCTCAACTGCAGCAACGACCTCGGCGCCTATGAGTCCATCGTCCCGTGTGGCATTACAGACGCCGACACCACGTCCATCAGTGCTGAGCTCGGTCGCACAGTCACTCCCGAAGATGTGGCATCGCGACTCGACGAAATCCTGCACGAGACCATCACCGCTTAGGAGAACTCAGATGACGATTGCACCAGAGGGCCGCCGCATGCTCCGCGTCGAAGCCCGCAACTCCGAGACACCCATCGAGGACAAGCCGGCCTGGATCAAGGCGAAGGCCCATATCGGCCCCGAATACACCGCGCTGAAGTCGCTCGTGCGCAAGCGGGACCTGCACACTGTCTGCGAAGAGGCTGGCTGCCCGAATATCTTCGAATGTTGGGAGGATCGCGAAGCGACCTTCCTCATCGGCGGCGAACAGTGCACCCGACGCTGTGACTTCTGTCAGATCGATACCGGCCGACCGGCCGAATTCGATGCTGACGAGCCTCGCCGGGTGGCCGCCTCGGTGGCGGAGATGGGTCTGCGCTACTCGACGATCACCGGCGTGGCTCGCGATGACCTCGAAGACGGCGGCGCCTGGCTCTATGCCGAGACCGTGCGCCAGATCCACGACCTCTCGTATGTCGACGGACGCGGCACCGGCGTCGAGCTGCTCATCCCTGATTTCAATGCCAAGCCGGATCAGCTCGCCGAGGTGTTCTCCTCCCGCCCCGAAGTGCTCGCGCACAATGTCGAAACGGTTCCGCGCATCTTCAAGCGCATCCGTCCCGCATTCCGCTACGAACGATCGCTGTCGGTGATCACTCAGGCCCGCGAAGCCGGCCTGGTCACGAAATCGAACCTCATCCTCGGGATGGGTGAGACGAATGACGAGATCATCTCCGCGTTGCAGGACCTCCACGATGCCGGCTGCGACCTCATCACCATCACGCAGTACCTGCGTCCCTCTCCCCGGCACCATCCCGTGACCCGGTGGGTCAAGCCCGCCGACTTCGTGATGCTGCGCGATGCTGCAGAGGAGATCGGCTTCCTCGGTGTCATGTCGGGTCCGCTCGTACGTTCGTCGTACCGTGCCGGCCGCCTGTGGGCCACAGCCATGCGCCGCCGCGGGGAGGAGATCCCCTCGCATCTGGCGCACCTGGACAAGCACACGCCCGCCAAGCAGGAGGCGCAGGCCGTTGTGGATACCTTCGGCCCCGGCGAAGAGGTAGACTTGACTGCTGAGCAATGAGCGTCGGCCTCCCCCTGATTACCGGAGGCGACGCCGCAACGCCCCTCAAGAGCAAGTGAGAGAATGAGCGAAGAACCGCGTATGGGACTCTTCCGGCGCAAGCCAAAGGATCCGAACAAGAAGCCCGGCCGACTGGCGCAGATGCGTCAGGTCTACGAGCTGTCCGCCAAACACAACAAAGCGACCCCGTGGCTGCTGGCTGCGGCGATCCTCGGATGCACGCTCATCGGTCTGCTGATCGGTCTGCTCATCGGCGGCACCACCGCGATCTTCACGACGATCCTCGGTTTCATGGTCGGTCTGCTGTTGGGCATGTTCATGCTCGGCCGCTTCGCCGAGACCGCCGCATTCGCTCAGATGGACGGACAGCCCGGAGCCTTCGGCGCTGTTCTCAACACGGCCCGTCGCGGGTACCTCATGGATGAGAAGCCGATCGCCGTCGATCCGAAGAGCCGTGACCTCGTGTTCCGGTCGACCGGTCGTGCCGGCGTCGTGCTGCTGAGCGAAGGTCCGAAGGGACGCAGCGCGAAACTGCTGGCCAAGGAGAAGAAGCGCCACGAACGCATCCTCCCCAATGTTCCGGTGCACACCTTCCAGGGCGGCAAGGAAGAGGGCCAGTTGGCGATGAAGCAGGTCGTTCCGGCCGTGCAGAAGCTGCCGCGCAAGCTCAACCGCGCCGAGGTCCTGGCCGTGCGCAATCGTCTGGCTGCTCTCGGGACGCAGGGCACCCGCCCGCCGATCCCGAAGGGCATCGACCCGAACAAGGCCCGCCCGAACCACAAGGCGATGCGCGGACGCTGACCCGCAGCCCCTCAGCGAAGGCACGAGCCCTTCAGCCGAGGCAAGGAGAAGCGGCGCCGACTCAACGAGAGTCGGCGCCCCATCCCCTTACCCACATAATACCAGACCGCGGCCCCCCCACCACGGGCCGGGGGGCGGGGGCCCCCGGGGGGGGGGAATGGAGGGGCAG
>NZ_JABSSX010000029.1 GCF_013280495.1 Brevibacterium permense | reverse complement strand
AGTACCGGGTTCGGTACAGAGATGGTTCTCCTGCGCAGGGTCGTACCCCCAGGTCTGCTGCATGATCCGGTGACATCCGATCCTGCAGTCGCACTCCCGGCTACACCCTCAACTGCGAAGAGCCCGAAATATGGGTCAATGCAGACTCAGCCCCAGGCACCTCGGGTGTCGTGGACGATCTTCTGCGCGAGCAGCGAGGCATCCCGATGGCGGATACCACCTTCGTCAGCTTGGCCATGGCAGTCCCACTTTCTCTGTCCGGTCACACGGTGATGACCCCAGTAATAACCGCGGGTGGGATCGGCTCGTGCACCGATCCTACCCGCGGTGAGGACTGCTGTGTGTTGCTGGCTCGGCCTTCTGAGCTCAGCGGAGGCCGAAGAGCTTTCCGAGGCCGCTTCCGGACGACTGAGAGTCCGACTGTTTGACCTCAGGTGCCTTCTCAGTTGGAGTTTCGGCTGGCTTGACCGGCGGCGGGGGAGGGAACTCCGTGTTGGCTCGCTCTGCCTTCGGGGCGGGAGCGGGGGTGTCGTCGGCTTCCGGGGTCGGGGTCACCGATTCGGGAGCAGCGGTTGCGGGTGCGGCAGCCTGCGGGACTGCGGTGTCGGCCTTGGGAACCGGGTCCGCTTCGGTGGCGGGTTCCGGTGCCTCGGTGGAGGCCTCATTCTAACCTGTGGTCTCCGACGAATCGGCGGGGGCATCCTCGGCGACGTTCTTGATGAGGGAGAGCTCGAACTCGAGCGTGATCTTGTCGCTGACGAGCACGCCACCGGAATCGAGCTTCGTATTCCAGGTCACGCCCCAGTCCTTACGGTCGATGCGGCGCGAGCCCTCGAGGCCGGCGCGCAGGTTGCCGAAGGGATCGGACTCGACACCGATGAGCTCGAGCGGGATGGACACGGTCTTCGTCATGTCACGGATCGTCAGCTCACCGGTGACGATATAGGAGCCTTCGTCTACCTCGTCGATGGCGGAGGAGACGAAGCGGATCTCCGGGTAGGCGTCGACGTCAAAGAAGTCAGCCGAGCGCAGGTGCTCGTCGCGGCCTTCGCTGCGGGTGTCGACGCTCGCGGTCTCGATGATGACGGTGGCGGTCGAATCCGAGAGATCCTCGGCGATGTCGGCCGAACCGGAGACATCATTGAACGCTCCGCGCACACGCGAGACCATGGCGTGGCGTGTGGAGAACCCCAGTCGAGAATGTGAGGGATCGATGTCCCAATGACCTATGATCCCAGGATTTTCTGTCATGGGGGCAACTCCTTCGGTTCCTCCGCGCTCCTGTAGGGGAGGCTGTCGTAGTCGGTGTGCCAATTCGCAGATCGAGCGATCATTGAAAAAGCAATCGCCTACGTAGTCTTACACGGGCGGTCGGGTGCGTGCCACCTCGGTGCGGGCCGGTGAGGCGATGGCGGCGCTGACGTCGACCGCCGATCGTCCGATTCAGAGATCACCCGGCGCAGACTCGATTTTCGCCCTCGTGTCGAAGTCAATCCAACAGTGCTGCGACGAAGGGGACGGCGTAATTCCAGTCGTCTCCGTCCGGATCGGCAATTCCCGCCTCGTCAAGCCAGGTCTGGTCAGCCTCGGGGTGCGGGCCGACCAGACCTGCCATACCGTCACCGTGGTCGTAGCGTGCTGCGGCGATGTCGCCGTTGCTATAGCGCGCGAACACGTCGGCGCGATCCTCGGGTGGAGGAAGGACTGCGCCCTCTTGGAAGAATGTCTGGCGATGATCACCCCTCCAGGCGACGTCGACCACGGTCTCTCTGCTGTCGGTGACTGGGAATTCGGGACGGCCGACCTCACCGTCGAGGTCCGATTCGACGAGGCCGAAGGCGACCGGCCCCGCCAGGTAGGCGCCCATACACAGACCGAGGTAACGACCGCCGTCTGCAACATACTGTTCAAGGCCGCCGACGAATCGAGGGGGCAGCGCTTCGGCGGCAGCGTCGATGTCATCCCCGCCACCGGGTTGGACGTAGAGGTCCACGTCTGCAAGGGAATCGGCCTGCAGCGGCAGACGTTCACCGCGACCGATGAAGACCACCTCGGCGTCGGTGAACGAGGCTCTCAGCCGTTGTGCGACCGTCTCGGGGCATCCGTCGCACGCGGCCTCACCGCGGTACACGGCCACTAGCGGTGAACCCGGACTTGAAGTGTCTGCGGCGGCGCAGCCCACTGAGGCGGCCGCGGTGAAGAGACCGACCAAGAGAGCTGCAACGGCTCGTCGGATGGGGGCGGTCATGATGCTCGGCCCGGGGCATACCCGGACTCCTCGGACACAGATGGGGGAGTTCCGCAGGTTGCGATCATCGTTTCGCACTAGGTTCGTTGTCGGAACGGCGGGAGGCAGATGAGAGTATTCCGGCGATTCCCTGCCCGGCTCGATCACCGGAGACCAAAGCTCCTTGGATCGAGCCGGTGTCACGGTGGTCGCCGCAGACGAATATTCTCTCGGAGATCCGCTGCACCGATCGGTCGATCAGAGGGGGAGCCGAGGCCGGCAGTGCATGCGGAAGCCGATGATTGATCAGAACCTGCCACCGGCGCGTCGACGTGGCGTAGATGCGTTCGAGATGCTGCCGAATCTCCCGTTCGTCGGCCAGGCCGTCGGGCCGATCGAGCAGCGTCGTAGCCTCAATGAGCGCCGATCCCGCAGGCGCGTAGCTCGGTGCTGCATTTGAGACCACTGCAGTGTGCCAAACGGGCCCGTTTGGGCCTCCCTGGGGAGCCGAGGCATCCAGCACCAACAGCGGATCCTCGAGAGGAGGTTCCGGAGCTTGGAACCACCAGGTCGTCAGACCGCGTGTAGGAGGAGTCTTCTCGCCGGTCAGCTCCTCGAGATCCTCAGCACCGACTGCGGTGACAGCGACACGCGCCCGTATCCGTCCCCGGTAGGTGTCGACTTCCACATCATTGTCGGTCTCGCGAAGGTCTCGCACGGCGGTGTTCACGCGCACGTGCGCTTCGAGAGAAGCCGCCATCTGCTCGGGCAGAGCCGCCATGCCTTTACTGGGCAGACCGGGGATCGCACGCACGAACGATCTCATCAGCAGGCGGGCATAGTTCGCCGAGCTTGCGCCAGAACTGTCGGCCAGCACACCGGCGAGGAACGTGTCGATGACGTCATGGCGCAACGCTCCCGTGACTCCCGCAACATCTAAAGAGTCTGCGAGAGTTGAGTCCCGCGTCGCCCGCGAGGCTGACGATGGCCGCAGCAGAGTCGGCCCGAGCCACCTCAGAAGCCCGCGGATCTCCTTCGGTTTAATCAGTCCAGAGCTCAACACCGATGACTCGCGGCCAAGCGGGCTCAAGGATGCGCGCAACGTGGTCAGACGCTGTCCCTTGCGGACCATCACTCCGGCGCCGAAAGTCTGCAGGTCCAGTGAGGCGACGTCGATGAAGGCGCGCACTGCAGGGTACGAGGGATTGAGCAGCTGAAACCCGCGGTCACAGAGGAAGCCGTCGATTCGATCGGTGCGCACGCGACCGCCGACACCATCACTCGATTCGCAGACCTGGACAGTCAAGCCGTTGCGCTGCAACCGTCTGGCACACTGCAGGCCTGCGAGACCTGCTCCCACGACTACAACGTCGGCGTCCACGATTCTCCTCTTCTCGGTTCGACACCAGCATACGCGTCGCGCCACCGTGGAACATTGGGTCATCGGAATGCTGTGGGCTTCGAGACCGAGAACGCCGAGTCAGGTCACAGCGGGCGTGCCGAAGTCGCTGCTCATTGTGCGCGGACGGTCACGACTGGTGTGTGCGCGTGAGCGATGCACTCGAGGCTGACGGAGCCGAGGATGGGGCTGGCGAACTTGCCGTGGCCGCGGGTTCCCAGGACCAGCAGTTGGGCATTCTCACTGGCTGTGATGAGCTCGGTGGCAGGACTCCCGTGTGTCAGACGGCGGCGAGCCGGCACGGGACAGCCGTTGTCGAAGGCTTTCATGATCGCGTCTGCCTGCAGTTCTTTGGCCTTGTCTTCGAAGGCGGCGGCTTCGGAGTGGACGACGCCGTTGTAGAAGTCGGGTGCTTTCCAACACGTGACGATCAGCAGTTCGAGACCGTCGCGAGGATGAAGGGGCGGGCACCGACGCGGATGAGGTTGCGGATCTTCACCCCGCAGCCGAGCTGCGAACATTGCCGCTGAGAGCAGCGCGGTCTGGAGGAAGTCCCCGGTTGTCAGGACCGCTTCGGCCAGGGGCAGTGTGGAGCGGAGGATGACCATGGCCAGGAACCCGATGATGAAGATCGGCACGATCGGGGGGGGGGGGGGGGGGGGGGTTTGCCCACTGTCTCGTGGCCGTGACGGCTCAAATCGACGTGGGGGGGTTTGTTGGGCACACGCCCAACCGGGGCGTGGGAGATTGTGATTATGTGCACTGAAAAGATAA
>NZ_JABSSX010000028.1 GCF_013280495.1 Brevibacterium permense | reverse complement strand
GCGTTTTGTGTGGTGTGGTGATGGGTGTGTGTTTGTGGTTTGAGAATCCAATAGCGTGTTTGTTTGAACAAGTTGTGATGCCAGAACATTTTATTTTCTGGTAAGACAATCACCTGGCTAAACAGTGGTTCACCCTCGTGTGGGTGGTTCTTCGCCGAACCTTCCGCATCATTGTGGGGTGGCTTTCGTGTTTGGTCAGTATTTTTTGGTCAACCTTCTCACCCCGTGAGGGGTTGGCTGTCTTGCTGGGATTCATTCGTAACATAAAGTTTTTTATGGAGAGTTTGATCCTGGCTCAGGACGAACGCTGGCTGCGTGCTTAACACATGCAAGTCGAACGCTGAAGCCGGGTGCTTGCACCTGGTGGATGAGTGGCGAACGGGTGAGTAACACGTGAGTAACCTGCCCCTGATTTCGGGATAAGCCTGGGAAACCGGGTCTAATACCGGATACGACCACCGAACGCATGTTCGGTGGTGGAAAGTTTTTCGATCAGGGATGGGCTCGCGGCCTATCAGCTTGTTGGTGGGGTAATGGCCCACCAAGGCGACGACGGGTAGCCGGCCTGAGAGGGCGACCGGCCACACTGGGACTGAGACACGGCCCAGACTCCTACGGGAGGCAGCAGTGGGGAATATTGCACAATGGGGGAAACCCTGATGCAGCGACGCAGCGTGCGGGATGACGGCCTTCGGGTTGTAAACCGCTTTCAGCAGGGAAGAAGCGAAAGTGACGGTACCTGCAGAAGAAGTACCGGCTAACTACGTGCCAGCAGCCGCGGTAATACGTAGGGTACGAGCGTTGTCCGGAATTATTGGGCGTAAAGAGCTCGTAGGTGGTTGGTCACGTCTGCTGTGGAAACGCAACGCTTAACGTTGCGCGTGCAGTGGGTACGGGCTGACTAGAGTGCAGTAGGGGAGTCTGGAATTCCTGGTGTAGCGGTGAAATGCGCAGATATCAGGAGGAACACCGGTGGCGAAGGCGGGACTCTGGGCTGTAACTGACACTGAGGAGCGAAAGCATGGGGAGCAAACAGGATTAGATACCCTGGTAGTCCATGCCGTAAACGTTGGGCACTAGGTGTGGGGGACATTCCACGTTCTCCGCGCCGTAGCTAACGCATTAAGTGCCCCGCCTGGGGAGTACGGTCGCAAGGCTAAAACTCAAAGGAATTGACGGGGGCCCGCACAAGCGGCGGAGCATGCGGATTAATTCGATGCAACGCGAAGAACCTTACCAAGGCTTGACATACACTGGACCGTTCTGGAAACAGTTCTTCTCTTTGGAGCTGGTGTACAGGTGGTGCATGGTTGTCGTCAGCTCGTGTCGTGAGATGTTGGGTTAAGTCCCGCAACGAGCGCAACCCTCGTTCTATGTTGCCAGCACGTGATGGTGGGAACTCATAGGAGACTGCCGGGGTCAACTCGGAGGAAGGTGGGGATGACGTCAAATCATCATGCCCTTTATGTCTTGGGCTTCACGCATGCTACAATGGCTGGTACAGAGAGAGGCGAACCCGTGAGGGTAAGCGAATCCCTTAAAGCCAGTCTCAGTTCGGATCGTAGTCTGCAATTCGACTACGTGAAGTCGGAGTCGCTAGTAATCGCAGATCAGCAACGCTGCGGTGAATACGTTCCCGGGCCTTGTACACACCGCCCGTCAAGTCACGAAAGTCGGTAACACCCGAAGCCGGTGTCCCAACCCCTTTGTGGGAGGGGGCCGTCTAAGGTGGGACTGGTGATTGGGACTAAGTCGTAACAAGGTAGCCGTACCGGAAGGTGCGGCTGGATCACCTCCTTTCTAAGGAGCACACATTAAGATCCTCATGGCATGACCCGTATGTGGTCATCATGAGAGCTCAAGGGTGGAACATCACAACACTTGCTCGCCTACACAGCCCGGCTGGGGTCAATGCCCCGGGTGTGGATGTGGTTTTTGGGTGGGCTAGGACGAACACGTTATTGGGTCCTGGAATCACAAACCCCAACGGTTGTTGGGTGTGGTTTCAACCAACAGGACCAACCTGACCAGCGGACTGCAGCTGATTGTTGTTGTGTGGTGGTCGGTGTTTGGTAGTGGTTTGAGAATCGTATAGTGGACGCGAGCATCAAACACCACTTTGTGGTGTTTATGTAATGTGATTTTTCTTGTCATCATCTAGTGAAGGTGAATGAAACAATTTTTCGCGCACATGAAGCCAATTCCTGATGGGGGTTGGGTGAGTGTGTAAGAGCGCATGGTGGATGCCTTGGCATCAGGAGCCGATGAAGGACGTGGAAATCTGCGATAAGCCTCGGGGAGCCGATAAACAGGCGTTGATCCGAGGGTCTCCGAATGGGGAAACCCCGCCACTCGTGAGGGTGGTGACCCGTGTCTGAATATATAGGGCATGTGGAGGGAACGCGGGGAAGTGAAACATCTCAGTACCCGCAGGAAGAGAAAATAACAATGATTCCGGGAGTAGTGGCGAGCGAAACTGGATGAGCCTAAACCTTGTCAGTGTCAAGCGTGCTGGTTTTGCTGGCAGGGTGTTGTGGGGTGTACGTGGTCCGGTCCAGCATGGCCGGTCTGTGAGTGTGTTGGTGTAGTCGAACCTGGTGGGAAACAGGACCGGAGTGGGTGAGAGTCCCGTAGACGAAACGTTAACTGTTCGCAGTGTGTATGTGCCCGAGTAGCACGGAACTCGTGGAATTTCGTGTGAATCTGCCAGGACCACCTGGTAAGGCTAAATACTTCCTGATGACCGATAGCGGATTTAGTACCGTGAGGGAATGGTGAAAAGTACCCCGGGAGGGGAGTGAAAGAGTACCTGAAACCATGTGCTTACAATCCGTCAGAGCAGTATCTTGATGACTGTGATGGCGTGCCTTTTGAAGAATGAGCCTGCGAGTTAGCGGTGCGTGGCGAGGTTAACCCGTGTGGGGTAGCCGTAGCGAAAGCGAGTCCGAATAGGGCGATCCTAGTCGCGTGTCCTAGACCCGAAGCGGAGTGATCTAGCCATGGGCAGGGTGAAGCGTGTGTAAGAGCGCGTGGAGGCCCGCACCCACTTCAGTTGAAAATGGAGGGGATGACCTGTGGTTAGGGGTGAAAGGCCAATCAAACTCTGTGATAGCTGGTTCTCCCCGAAATGCATTTAGGTGCAGCGTTGCGTGGTTCTTGCTGGAGGTAGAGCTACTGGATGGCTGATGGGCCCTACCGGGTTACTGACGTCAACTAAACTCCGAATGCCAGTCAAGGTTCAGCGTGGCAGTGAGACAGTGGGGGATAAGCTTCATTGTCGAGAGGGAAACAGCCCAGACCATCAACTAAGGCCCCTAAGCGTGTGCTCAGTGGGAAAGGATGTTCAGTTGCGAAGACAACCAGGAGGTTGGCTTAGAAGCAGCCACCCTTGAAAGAGTGCGTAATAGCTCACTGGTCAAGTGATTGAGCGCCGATAATGTAGCGGGGCTAAGTACACCGCCGAAGTTGTGGCAGCACCACAGTTAAGCCGTAATGGTGTGGTGTTGGGTAGGGGAGCGTCGAGTTGCCGGGGAAGCTGCCGTGTGAACGAGTGGTGGAGGCGATTCGAGTGAGAATGCAGGCATGAGTAGCGAAAGACGGGTGAGAAACCCGTCCACCGGATGACCAAGGGTTCCAGGGCTAGGCTAATCCGCCCTGGGTAAGTCGGGACCTAAGGCGAGGCCGACAGGCGTAGTCGATGGACAACCAGTTGATATTCTGGTACCGACACACAACCGACAGTACCAAAACACACGATACTAACCCCGTGATGATCCCGTCAGGCCTTCGGGCCTGTGGTTGGGTTTGAGTGGGGGACCTGAGTGTGGAGTCGGTAAGCGTGAGGTGTGACGCAGAAAGGTAGCCAGGCCGTGCGATGGTAGTCACGGTCTAAGGTTGTAGCACGTGGGGGTAGGTAAATCCGTCCCCACCTTGTGTGTGAGAGCTGATGGGCGCCCCACATTGGTGGGGTGATCTGGTGATCCTCTGCTGCCGAGAAAAGCATCGACGTGAGGGTGTGTGTTGCCCGTACCCTATAACCGACACAGGTGGTCGAGTAGAGAATACTAAGGTGATCGAGAGAATCGTGGTTAAGGAACTCGGCAAAATGCCCCCGTAACTTCGGGAGAAGGGGGACCATCCCGGTGAACCACACTTGCTGTGGGATGTGCTGGTGGTGGTCGCAGAGGCCAGAGAGAAGCGACTGTTTATTAAAAACACAGGTCCGTGCGAAGATGTAAGTCGATGTATACGGACTGACGCCTGCCCGGTGCTGGAAGGTTAAGAGGACCTGTTAACCCCGTAAGGGGTGAAGCGGAGAATTTAAGCCCCAGTAAACGGCGGTGGTAACTATAACCATCCTAAGGTAGCGAAATTCCTTGTCGGGTAAGTTCCGACCTGCACGAATGGCGTAACGACTTCTCTGCTGTCTCAACCACGAACTCGGCGAAATTGCATTACGAGTAAAGATGCTCGTTACGCGCAGCAGGACGGAAAGACCCCGAGACCTTCACTATAGTTTGGTATTGGGATTCGGTGTGGTTTGTGTAGGATAGGTGGGAGACGTAGAGGCCCTGACGCTAGTTGGGGTGGAGTCGATCGGTGAAATACCACTCTGACCATAGTGGATTCCTTAACTTCGGACCCTGATCGGGTTCAGGGACAGTGCCTGATGGGTAGTTTAACTGGGGCGGTTGCCTCCTAAAGAGTAACGGAGGCGCCCAAAGGTTCCCTCAGCCTGGTTGGCAATCAGGTGTCGAGTGTAAGTGCACAAGGGAGCTTGACTGTGAGACGGACGTGTCGAGCAGGAGCGAAAGCTGGGACTAGTGACCCGGCCATGGCTTGTGGAAGCGTGGTCGCTCAACGGATAAAAGGTACCTCGGGGATAACAGGCTGATCTTGCCCAAGAGTCCATATCGACGGCATGGTTTGGCACCTCGATGTCGGCTCGTCGCATCCTGGGGCTGGAGTCGGTCCCAAGGGTTGGGCTGTTCGCCCATTAAAGCGGTACGCGAGCTGGGTTTAGAACGTCGTGAGACAGTTCGGTCCCTATCCGCTGCGTGCGTAGGAAATTTGTGGAGGTCTGTCCTTAGTACGAGAGGACCGGGACGGACGAACCTCTGGTGTGCCAGTTGTTCCGCCAGGAGCATGGCTGGTTGGCTACGTTCGGGATGGATAACCGCTGAAAGCATCTAAGCGGGAAGCCGGCTCCGAGATGAGATTTCCAACTGACCTTGAGTCAGGGGAGGTGTCCTATAGATGATGGGGTTGATAGGCCGGGTATGGAAGCACTGTGAGGTGTGGAGTTGACTGGTACTAATACACCGATCACTCATCAACCATTCCAAAGTGGGGTTGGTGTGTGTGGGAGAGTGTTTCTGTGAGTAGTCTTTGCTAGTTGTGGCTTGAAGAGTTCACACTTTTGGGTGTGCATGTTGCATAAGTTTGTGGTGTTCGCGTTCGCTGTGCGGTTCTTGGACCATTACCGCTGATACCCCTGTGAGGGGTTGTGGTGGTGGTTTGTTGGTTTTGCGGTGGTGATAGTGGTGGGGAAACGCCCGGTTAACCGTTCCGATCCCGGTAGCTAAGCCCATTCGCGCTGATGGTACTGCAACTTGGTGGTTGTGGGAGAGTAAGTGACTGCCGCAATATTTTTTAAGGGTG
>NZ_JABSSX010000027.1 GCF_013280495.1 Brevibacterium permense | reverse complement strand
TGTGAGCTTCAGCGATGAATGGCGGTTGTTTTACAGACTGAGATGGCGGCTCAAGTCGAGAAGGATTAATAGGCGAGTCTCTTCCGGTCCATATCGTGGTCGTCGAGACTACCTAGAGCGGTGACGACTCATCGCGTTGAGGATCACACGAGAGTGGACCAGTAGTCCCAGAAGCGGTTGGCGATCAAAACGATGATGAGGAGGAACCAGCCAGTCAGGATCGCTCCACGGTATTCGTGGAGCAGGTTGATCCACTTTTGTCCCTTGCTCAGTGATCTGAGGTTTCGGGTAGAGGTGTACCAAAAGATGGGGATCGTCACTGCCCACACTGCCATGCAGTAGGGACATAGTGCCCCGATGACGTAGAGGCTCTGATAGATCAACCAGTGCACGAAGATGACCGCGAACGTGACACCGATCTGAATGGTGGCCCAGTACCAGGCGATGTATCGCCCTCCAGCGAAAAGACCTACGCCGATAGCCGCGACGATGGCGAAACCTGCGACGCCGATGATCGGGTTGGGAACACCAAATGCCGCGGCTTGCGGAGTCGCCATTACCGAGCCACAGGAGAGAACTGGGTTGACGTTGCAGCTGGGGATATAGTCCGGATTGGCGGCCAGTGTCATCTTCTCCACCAGCAACACCACAGCCGCTATCAACCCGATGAGCCCGCCTACGACGAATAACGCTGCCAGGCCACGGGACGACGTGACCGGGGTTTCTTGTGTCTCCGTCTCGTTGCCGGTCTCAGTCTTGGAGGGCAGCATCGAAAGCTTCCTCCAGGTCAGTGACGCTTTCGGGTTGGAGCTTCTCGCCGTCGAGGAAGAACGTTGGCGTGCCGGTGACTCCGAGGGCCTGCCCGTCCTTCTGGCTCTGCTCAACGCGCTCGAGAGTGGCCGGATCATCATAGGCTGCGGTGAACTGGTCCATGTCCAGGCCGAGTTCCTTAGCGTAACCAGAGAACTTCTCGCGTTGTGATGTCTCCTGGTGGCCCCATTCGTCTACCGTTTCGAACAAACGTTGATACATCGCCTCGAACTCGCCCTGTTCAGCAGCCGCCTCGGCGGCCAGGGCTGCGTTGACGGAGTTGTTATGTAAGGGCATATGACGCACGACGAATGTGACACGGTCCCCGTATTCCTTTCGCAGGTCCTCGATGACCGGGTAAAGAGACAGGCAGCCTTCGCACTCGAAATCAAGGAACTCCACGAACACGGCTTCGCCACCCTTAGACAAGCGGGGGCTGTCATCGCGGACCAGTAAGTCGGCGGTGTCTGCACTGGTGGGTGCGGTGTCCGATTGTGGTTCGTTGCTGTCGTCATTGAACACCAGCAGACCGGCGAGGACGAGGGCGGCGACGCCGATCATTGCTAGCGAGATTTTCACGCTGCGGCTCAACGGTCGCTCACTTTCACGTAGGTCTTCGAGGATGGCATCATGCTGGCATCACTCACATCGGACGGGTGGAAAAACTGCGGTTCGTGTAAACGGATCTGCGCTCAATGACAATGACAACCGCCCTTGCAATCTCATGCACCAGTCTGGAAGCCACAATATTGAGAACAGCGATGGAGAACGGAAGGCATCATGATGCTATCCAGAACCCAAAAGACATATCCAGTCACTACTGGTCGCCCAGTCTTGGATGGATCCAGGCTTAGGGCATCGTTCTCACGATTGTGATTGTAAATTCGACCGCGGCTGACTTCACTGTAAATGCTGATCCGCCTGCCGGAACTCTCGATGCTCTTTTGCTCGCGTTGGTGCGCACGTACAGTGCTTCGGCGATCCTGCGGTCGAGCACCTCCCAGTACGAGCGGCCGTCGAGATACTGCAGCCTGATCTCGATTGGTCATCATTTCAATTCTGGTCGTCGCGGATCATGAAGAGCGTTCCTGCAACCGCTACTATGACGATCACGATGTCAGCGATGTTGCCGATGAACCAGTTGCCGTAGGCGAGGAAGTCCGCGACGTGCCCCTGCGCGAATCCTGGTTGGCGGAAGAGTCTGTCTCCGGCGTGCGAGGCGGCGGCCCCGCCGAGCGCACCGATCCCCACCGCCCACCCGGGCCGTCGGACACGAAACGCGAAGACAAGCGCGGCAATGGCGACGGCCACGGCCACCAGAGCAAACACCCAGGTGAACCCCTCGCCGAAGGAGAACGCCGCGCCGGGATTGTAGGCGAGCTGCAAGCCCAGCAGGTCACCGACCAGCGGGATTCGCTCACCCTCGATGAGCGTGGCCTGGGCCCACGCTTTCGTTCCCTGATCGATTAGGACGACGACCAGGGCCAGCAGGAGCGACGCTGCGGTGAGCCGCCAGCGCCCCCTCTGCGGCGGCTCTACCGACGCCGGCTCAATGTCGGAGGTCGCGTCCGGGGTCATGCGAGGGCCTCGATGAGGCGGATGATGACGCCGGACTCGACCAGGATGAACAGGCCCAGTCCGATGAACACGACCGGGACGAGCCAGTGCTCGACGCGTTCGAGCGTTTCGGTGACGGCCTTGTGAGTTCCGATTAGGCGTCCGGCCGCGCACCACACGGCGACGAGTATCAGGAATACGACGATCATGATCGTGACGTCGCCGGGCGAGCTGGTGCGGAAAATGGGCGTGTAGAGCGAGATATTGTCGGCCCCGTTGGCGATCGTGATCCCGGCGACGCCCCACAGCCCGACCGCGGCGATCTTGTCATCGTCATCGCCGTTGCGGCGCAAGCCGCGCACGAGGGCCCAGATACCGATGCCGAGCGGGATCAAGCCGAGGAATCCCACCCACTCATCCGGGATGATCGTGAGACCGAGCGCAGCGACCACGCTGATCACGACGAGGGTGATGAACCCGAGGTACTGGCCCACGACGATCTGCCATGGACGAAGCTGGCCTCGGCGAGAGGCGAGGAACAGCACTGTGAGCACGACGATGTCGTCAATGTTGGTCGCAGCGAACAGTCCGATCGCTGATCCGATGGTCGTGAGCATCAGCTCTCCAATCGTGATCTGCGGGTGCGGGCAGCACGCAGACCGTTGAGGATCACGACGACCTCCGCGACCTCATGGACCAGGACGACAGTGGCGAGCCCCAGGACCCCAAACAGGGCCAGAGGGAGCAGTACGGCGATAATCAGCAGCGACAGAATGATGTTCTGATTAATGATCCGCCGACCACGGCGGGCGTGATCGAACGCACGCGGGATCAGGCGGAGGTCGTGGCCGGTGAAGGCGACGTCGGCGGACTCGATCGCTGCGTCGGAGCCGGTAGCTCCCATCGCGATGCCAATATCCGCGGCCGCGAGAGCCGGGGCGTCGTTGATGCCGTCTCCGATCATCGCGACTGACCCCACCTTCGACAGATCACCGATCGCAGCAGACTTGTCCTCGGGACGCAGCTCCGCGCGCACGTCATTGATGCCCGCCTGGCCAGCCAGCGCACCAGCGGTCCGGGCGTTGTCTCCGGTGAGCATCGTCATCCCAATGCCCTGATCCGCGAGCGTGCCGACGACCTCGGAGACTTCAGGGCGCAGCTCATCACGGACACCAACCGCCGCGGCCGGGAAGCCGTCGCGGTGGACGATCACGACGGTCATGCCTTGCTCTTCCAGGGTTGAGACCTGGCCACCGAGCTCGCCGGCGTCGAGCCAGCGGGGGCTGCCGACGGTGATACGAGCGCCGTCGACAATGCCTTCGACGCCGTATCCGGTCTGCTCGGTCACGTTCGCAGCTGCGGGCACACCGGGTGCAGATGCCGTGATCGCTGCCGCGAGGGGATGCGTGCTGTGCTGCTCCAGCGCCGCCGCCCAGGCCAGCGCCTGCGTCTCAGCAACGCCGTCCACGGTCAGGACGGCGGTGACCGCGGGCTCGTTGCGGGTCAGGGTGCCGGTCTTGTCGACGGCGACGTGCCGGATCGTGCCGAAGCGCTCGAAGACGGCACCGGACTTGATGATCACGCCGAACTTGCTCGCCGCACCGATCGCGGCGACGACCGTCAACGGCACCGAGATCGCCAACGCACATGGAGAGGCGGCGACCAGCACGACGAGCGCACGCGTGATCCACACATCCGGGTCACTCAACAGCGACCCAAGGATCGCGACCACCGCAGCGAGGATCAGAACGCCGGGCACCAGTGGACGGGCGATCCTGTCCGCGAGACGAGCACGCTCGCCCTTCTCCGTCTGTGCCTGCTCCACCAGCTCGACGATCGTGGTCAGCGAGTTATCGGTGCCCGCCGCAGTCGTCTCGACCTCCAGCGCGCCCGAGCTGTTGATCGCGCCCGCCGACACCTCATCACCCGGATCGACCTCGACCGGAATCGACTCCCCAGTGATCGCCGACGTATCCAGGCTGGAGCGCCCCGAGCGGACGATCCCATCGGTCGCGATCCGCTCGCCTGGGCGGACGAGCAAGATTTGCCCGGCAACCAGCTCCTTCGCGGGGACCTCGACGGAGACGCCGTCGCGCAACACGATCGCCGTCTCCGGCACGAGCTTCAGCAACGCCCGCAACCCGCCCCGGGCGCGGTCCATCGCCTTATCCTCCAGCGCCTCAGCGATCGAATACAGGAACGCCAGAGCCGCAGCCTCCTCGACATACCCGAGGATGACAGCGCCGATCGCACTGATCGACATCAACAGCCCGATACCGAGCTTGCCCTTGAAAAGCTTCCGGATCGCTCCCGGAGTGAACGTCGACGCGCCCAGCAACAGACCGATCCAGAACAGCACAAGCCCCAGGATCTCGAGGGCGGACCAATCGAAGATCAGCCCGGTCAGGAACGCAACGCCGGAGAACACCGGCACCATGATTCCGCGATCCTTCCACCAGGGTCTCTCTACTTCTTCGATTTCCTCTCCCGCCGTGGCAGCAGGCTCGTGCTCGCAGCCGCACGCCGCGCTCACGCGTCGGCCCCCGCTCCGCAGCACCCCGGCACTATGCACGCCGAATCCACGCACGGCGCGTGCTCATCCACGGCCAGCGTCACGTCCACCAGCGCGACGAGCGCAGCAGCGAGGTGCGGATCGGCGATCTCGTATCGCGTCTGTCGGCCCTCCGGCTCAGCGACCACGATCCCGCAATCGCGCAGGCAGGTCAGATGGTTCGACACGTTCGAACGCGTCAATTCCAACTCTCGAGAGAGCACAGCCGGGTAACTCGGAGCGTCGAGCAGCGTCATCAGAATCTTGGAGCGCGTCGGATCCGCCATAGCCCGGCCGAGCCGGTTCATGACGTCGAGGCGTGAAGCAATAGTCAGCATGTACTGAACTATACAGTGCCAGCTGACCTATGTGTAATCTAGAGTCGCATGCTTGATCACCGATACCGTGAAGCCGTTTTTGACCCACAGTGGTACACAAAGAGGCTCAACGGTAAGCGCTGCGGCGCGGAAGCGGATATGCCCAATAAGGAATGGCCATCACCCTCCTGCCTGCTCGGCGGTGAGCTTAGACAGCTGTGATCCATATCCCCGCTGGCAGGCCATGTGATTCGAGTCTGAATTCTACGAATTGTAGAATTATCTTAAGAATTCATACTGCCCAAGGAGCCAACGTGCAAAACACCTATGCGCAGCGATCGCGACTTCGATCCTTTTCCCGCCTGGCCTACGGGAGCGCTTTGCTCGCGGTCACGCTGGGTGCGATCACCGGATGCGCTCCCGCCGACAAAGGCGTCGAGGACACTTCCGGATCAAATGATCAGGGGTACGTGGCGGGCACGGGAGTGATCACGCAGATTCCCGAATCGCAACGCTCAACACCCGTGCAGCTGGCCGGAAACACGACGAACGGGGATGCCTTCGACCTACAAGAATGGCAGGGTAGCCCAGTGGTATTGAACTTGTGGTACGCAGCGTGCCCACCGTGTCGAGAAGAGGCACCAGACCTTCAGGAAAGCTACGAATC
>NZ_JABSSX010000026.1 GCF_013280495.1 Brevibacterium permense | reverse complement strand
CCGCCGGTGGAGTTTGAGGAGAAGTCCCGGGCCGAGCACAGTGCCGGCCGGGTTCAGGAGGAAGCGTCTACGCAGGCTGCGTGACGTGGTTCACGTGTCCACGACTTGCGGGGAAGCTCACGACACCGAGTATTCACTGATGAGCAGTGGGAGAAGATTGAACCTCTCCTACCTTCGAATGCCGGCAAAAGAGCCCGACCGTTTGAAAACAACCGTCGAATCGTCGAGGGAATCGTCTACCGCTACCGTGCCGGCATCGCCTGGCGCGATCTGCCCCGTGAGCACTTCGGGCCCTGGCAGACGGTATGAAAACGTCACCGCCGCTACGCCGCCGATGGCACCTGGGACCGGGTGCTGGCCCACGTACTTTCTGATGCTGATGCTGCCGGTGATATCGACTGGAACGTCTCCGTGGATGGCACCATCAATCGTGGCCACCAGCATGCAACGAACACGACGCGCCCTGACCAAGACACAGGGGGCTACGTCGAATTACAAGAATCTGCCCGATCAGGAGTGTGAGCCGACCGGGCATGGCATCGGTCGCTCGCGCGGTGGGCTGACGACGAAGATCCATCATGCCGTCGACGGCAATGGCCGCCCCCTGGCAGTGGTGGTCACCGGTGGACAGCGCCACGACGGGGTGATCCTGCCGCAGGTCCTTGCCGATATTCGAGTGCCGCGGGCTGGTGGCGGTCGCTCTCGCACTCGTCCGGATACCGTTCTCGCTGATCGTGCTTATGGGTCCAGGGCGAATCGCGAGTACCTGCGATCGCGAGGCATTCGGGCAGTGATCCCGGAGAAGAAGGACCAGGTCGCGAGCCGAAAGAGACGCGGGAGTAAGGGTGGACGGCCGCCGACGTTCGATGCTGGTGCCTATCGGAACCGCAACGTCGTGGAACGCTCGTTTGCCTACGTCAAACAGTGGCGAGGATTAGCAACGCGCTACGACAAGCTCGCGATCACCTATCGGGCGGCGGTCGTGATCAGCGCGATCCTGACATGGCTACGCCGATAAAGGAGACATGCCCTAGATCGCGTCTGAGTCGTCGTATCCGTCATCATCGTCGATCTCCACGATGACGCCCTGTTCTGCGACATCACCGTCGTCGGCCTCGCGAATCGCGTTCGAACCAGGAACCGATTCGACGTCTTCATGATTGACACCCTCAGGCTCTCGAGCGTCAATGAGCTGTTCGCTCCAGTCCGGCTCAGGAACCTCGACACCGGGCTGCGTTTCATTCGCCATCATTGCATCCTCCTCAATTCGTACCGAAGCGAGGTGTTCTCATCCTGGAGATCGAGAATGATTCCGATGCTAACGAGATTCGCGCCCACGTCAACCAAGTCGCGCACACGCCGCAGACGAGCAATATCCCCGCGACTGAACCGCCGCGTCCCGCCCTCACTCCGAGCAGGAGCCACCAACCCATGAGCCTCGTACTGTCGCAACGACTGCACACCAACACCGGTCAGCTCCGCAACATGCGAAATCGAGAACAAGCGCCCACCAGACGCTGAACTCGCCATCTCACCATCTCCCAAAATTCCTCCCGACTGAGTGTTGACATTCGCATTCCGATCGAGTACATAATATGTCTATCAGATGATGTAGATCATATCATCTGCACGAATCCACCATCCAGCAAAGGAGGTTTCACCAATGATCATGATGCGCACTGACCCATTCCGCGAAGTCGAACGCCTGAGCAGAGAAATCTTCGGAGCCACCGGCACAACGGCCCGCCCTGTGATGATGCCCATGGACGCCTGGCGCGACGGCGATACTTTCCGCGTCGAACTCGACCTACCAGGAATCGATCCTGACAACATCGACCTCGACGTGGAGAACAACGTCGTCACCGTCAAAGCCGAACGGCCCGCCCCCGACCACGGGGAGTCTTCAGTCGCGGCCGAGCGGCCCCGCGGGACCTTCAGCCGTCAGCTCGTCCTCGGCGACAACCTTGATACCAGCAGCATCACGGCGAACTATGACGCCGGAGTGCTCACGCTCAGTATCCCGGTCGCGGAGTCGGCGAAGCCCCGCAAGATCGCTATCAACTCAGGCTCTGCTGAACCAGCAGCCATCAGTGCCTAACAACAATTGGTGGCGTGTTGCCATGCAGACGTGTGCACCAAACGATCAGCTGGGTATCGATGCTGCGTTCTGGGCGATCATCCTCAGCGACCGCAAACTGCGGGACCTCGACACGAGTCACCACACAGGTGATGAACCGCAGGTCGTGAGTCATTGCGGGTGCCGGGTCTTCAGGCACTCCGCACCGTGGCAACTGTTCCGATCGCCCGGCCTCTCAGCAACCCAGGCCTTCGTCCACCGAGTCCTCGCTTGTCAGCGTTCTCCTCCCCAGCCTGAGAACGCTGAGAGCCCAGACGAGAGGAGGTGAGAGGTTTCCGCATTTATGTTGACCCTCGGAGCCGTGTGATCGCGTCTGCTAATTCTCTTACCAGTGTGCTCGACGCAAAATGCGCGGCAGTGACGCCACAATGACGGTCAAAACACTGCGGACCCGTCCACGGCTCCCCCTTTGGCCCCGGGAACACCCCGGGGCCAGGTCATGCTCAAGTGAGAAACACGAAACGAGGAGACATTGTTCATCAGCATTATGGAGAAGGTTCTCGTGCTTTGGCCCTGGCATGCCCGCGTCCTCATGGGGAGGGCGATGTCAGTACCCCGTCGATCATCGACGGGACGTCGCGCTGTGCGACGAGAGCCAGTCAGCCCCCTGTAAGTAGAGCATTGACGAGTCTGCGAGCAGTCTCACTGTCCGCATCGATACCGACAGTATCGCGCAGAAACACCCGAACCCGTTCGATTGACTCGTCGCCTTGGAGCTTGCCTCGTCGGAGAGGTTCAATCTTCTCCCACTGCTCATCAGTGAATACTCGGTGTCGTTGCTTCGTAGTCACCAATCCACCGGGTCAGTGCTGCAATGGTGAATAAAGGAGACACGCCCTAGATGCGGCCGCCGATCCACAGGTAATACCCGAAGAAAAATCCCGCTTCCGGGTCTTCGTATCGCATATCGCGAAGCATAAGGCTGATGTCAAAGCCGTGGTCGAGCAATTCGATAACGTCTTTAAATTTGAGACCTACATGGCGCATGATTCGATCGTCGGTGATACGAAATGGGCTGATGAGATTAGAAGCGCGCTCTCAAACACTCACGCTGGGGTGGCCTTCTACCATGAAGGATTCAGAGATTCTGCGTATTGCTCGCAGGAAGTTGGTTGGCTTCTAGGTCGAGGGGTCCCCGTCGAGTCAGTCAAGTGCGGCGAGGCCCCGTTTGGATTCGCGGGTGAAACTCAAGCGTTTAAGATGCCAGCACCTCTTGGAGGCAAGCTGGAGCACAACAGGAAGGGGATCAGGGATCTGTGCCTGGGGATTTCGAAGCGATTCGCTAGTGATGATCGCGCCCTGTCTCACATATCCTATTCTCTTGGTTTGGCTTTCCTTCATTCGCCGGAGTACAACACAACCGACTACCTGATCGATTTGCTGGAGGACATTCAAGCGCCTTTGGAATTGGACGATTGCCGAAATATTGCAGCTTCACTTAGCATCAATGACCAGGTGTACAAAGCTCAGTCGAATATTTCCGAAAGAGTGATGGGCAAGCTCAAGTCCTGGCATCCTGGCGAGTTCGCCTGATCGTGCACCAACACGCGGAGCAGTGGAGGGTCTTGCGATTATGTTTGCCGCGTCATCTCACGAAGCACATGCATGCCGGGGAAGACGAAGAACCCGGGTCGATCGCGAAGATCGAATACCGGGTCCCTCTAAGCTTTAACCGTTGAGCGCTTGACGCTCACACGGCCTTTGTGTTTACTACTCTACACTCATGCAGGTGGGCAAGCAAAGGAGCGGAATGGATGCCTGGGTCGTTGAGTGGTTGAGCGCGGATCGAATAAGGAAGTACATCATTGCAGCCAATCATGATGATGCTCGCGCACTGCGACTGTATGAGTGGAATGCAAACCTGAACGCCGCACTGCTCCACGATTTCGCTAACTTCGAAGTGGGCCTACGCAACCTTTACGACCGTGGGCTCAGGCTTTCGTTACGACCCGCCGAATCTCACTGGCTTGAACCGTATCCCCTTCAACGCCTGTATCCAGGTTCGGGAAAAGGGAACGTGCGTTCTCGTAACGACGTGGCCAGGGCGCGATTCAGAGTCAAGGTCCCTCATCCTTCCCCAGGCGCGATCATGGCTGAGCTGACTTTCGGTTTCTGGGCGAACATGACGGCTCGCCGACTTGAGTCGACAACGTGGCAATACCTGAAGCAGGTTCTGCCACCCCGGACAGATCGACAGCAGCTGCACGAGAGCATGGTGGAGCTCAACAATACTCGCAATCGTGTGGCCCATCATGAGCCGGCAGATACAGGTAACGTCGAGTTGACTCTGCGTCGTATGCGCCGTATTGCCACGTACGTTTCACCAGACTTTGCTGACTATCTCGATTCAAAGAGCAAAGTGCGCAGCATAACGGCTGCACGTCCGTGAGCTACCCTCTCACAGCAGTGTTTGAGGCGGCATGAGAGGCGCACTCACTTACCGTCGCCTGCGGAGATTGCGGTTCCGCACGCTGTTGGCGCGGAACTGATCCAGGCAGGCTTGCTTGGCCGACTGCCCTTCAGGCGTGGCCATCTCGGTCGGGTTTCGCTGTCGTTCTTCGTCTCGTGCCGGCTGCTGGGCCTGTCGCTGGTTTTTGGCTGCGACCGCTCGGCGAATACGTGTTTGAGTGGGGGACTCGACGACAGTGCCGTTGTCTCGCCAGGCGTTGAGTCGCCAGTTCACCCAGTGCCCGAGACGAGCTGCGGAGATTCCATCGGCTCCCGAATAGGGTACCCACTGACCGTCGACGATCTGCCCGTGAGCTCGACCGTCCGGGAGGCTGTCGAGAGCTGTGATGAGGTCTCGGATCGTCCAGCCGGCGGTGAAGAAGTCCTTGGCCAAGAACCTCAGATGTTTGTCTGAGAATTTGCCGAGGGCTGGAGCTCGATGTGCCCACTCACGGCAGGCGAGGATCCTCTCGCTTTTGCTGGTTGGCGTTACGTGACTCGGCCGGGCTGGCAACTTCCGATCTGCTGAAGCGGTGCGCTGGCGGCCACTGGCCGCCTTGGTTGGGAGGGCCACGAAGCGGATCCTGTAGCGCCAGAGAGAAGGGTATGTGTGATGTTTCTGTGCTAATTAGCGCCTGCGCTATCACCTTCTGGTCTTCAAACGGCCGACACCTGATGCTGACAATTACCTACCGAGCTAGCGAACTCCGTGTGTCAATCTGGTGCCGTCTTCGACAGTTTTGGTTGCGCCTGAACCCAACCGATGGACGGATTCGGTGAGCGGGTATACCCGACAGACAATCTTGAGCTCACACTTCTGGAACGGAAAGGCGTCGAGCTTCGGGATGAGTAGCTGTTAATCCATAGCCTCGGGATTCTATGATCATCGCCAGTCATCCGTCACTCTCAGGAACGCGAACAGGCTGAACCTCGAAAACCATCTAGAAGAAGATCTACACTGCAGATCACCAAGCAGGCCCAGTGCGGACAGGCGAAACGAACGGCGAGGACTTTCAGGACGAACGACGCGTGTGACGCCAAGTGGGGTGCAGCGCGGCCTTGACACGTTGCTCTGCGTCTTATTTCTGAGGGGCTGTCGTGCGGGGTCTCATCCGAGTGTGCAGGATCGCAAGGATCCTCGTACAGTCTTCCTCACATAGGTCTTCAGCAGCAGAGGTCTGTTCGATATCCGCCATAGTGGTTGACATGATTCGCTGCCAGGCAACCTCTTCGGCCAGCACGATCAGTTCAGGAAGAGTTTTCACACCTTGACATCTTTCCAGATTTCTGACTGCGATGCGGGCCGTCACAACTGTATCCGGAGAAACCGTGCCTGCGGGGTACGTCACACCTCCTAAGTTTGGACCAACCGCTGTTGAAGCGATCGAGGCGATTGACGTCAAGCAATCCAATCAACACCCCACCAGTCATCTAGGAGCTTCCTCGGCAGGAAAACACAGGATTTTGCCAGAAAGTTATTGTTTTGTTATCTAAATGATGACTCACGGTAGTACATTCGCTAGAGTGTGGCGATGCTTTCACAAGTTCTGTTGAGGTTGTGTTGCTGGCGGGGACAGCGCTGCGTCGTATGTTCTGCCGTCGTCATACTTTCTGGACGATGAAGGAATAAGGACCCTATGGCGTTGACCAGCCTGACACCCCCACGCAATCCTCAGGGCGGCCCGTACTACCCTCGAATGACGGTCTTCTTCTGCGCTGTGCTCGCGTATGTGCTTCTTGTGGCACTCAGCGGTGTTCTCCATGCTCCATCACCTGCGGCAGCCGCCAACGCTCACGAGTCGAGTTACAGTGAAGCGTCAGAAACAAAGGCGAAGCCGGTGCCGAAGACAAAAGCTCTCGATGATGGCAACCCTCCGGCGACAGACAAGGCCGATGAGAGCGGCAGCCTGAAACCCCAGGAGGCGTCGGCTCAGGCAGCTTCGCTACTGTGTACGCCCGGCACCGTCTACGGAGTCTCAGCGACGGGGCAACTTCAGCAGGTGTCCTCCAATGGCATAGTGACGAACATCGGTTCCCCTGCTACCGGCACATCGTCATTCAATGGGCTGGGAATCGGTACGGGTGCAACACCGATATTCGGCTACGAACGTACAAACAATGCGCGTACCGCCACGATCTACACCTTCAACTCCGCGACCGAAAAATGGACGCAAACGGGGAGCCCGTTCAATACCACAACAGCAGCCAACGGCAGCTTCGACGGATCCCTCGTCGCTGGTGCGGTCGATCTCGCGTCACAGTCGGGACGGTTTTATTTCGGCGGATTCACCTCCAACGGGCAACAGTTCAAGATCTACCGTTACAACCCGTCCGCGAACACCTTCGAATACAAGGGTTATGTCGACACCTCGACAGGTGCCGGATCAACAAACAACGGCGACATTGCCTTCGACTCCCAGGGCAATCTCTTCATCGTTCGTGGCAGCGGCACGACCACGACAATCTTCAGCGTCACGAACGATGCCCTCGCCGCTGCCAGCGGAGGCAAGATCAACGCTTCAGGATCACGCGGTGTGACAACCATCGGAAGTGTCAACGGTGTGGCCTTCGACTCGCAGGGAAAGGCCTATCTGGGCAACAGCAACACTGTGGCCTCGTACGACATGCCGAATTGGAGCAACCCGACCACGGTGACAACCGGAGCCAACAGCACAGACCTCGCTTCGTGTTCATCCCCTGCGACAATCACGCTCGAAAAGGACGTCAAGAAACGCGTCGCCACGGGTGACCAGTTCGGTCTGAGCCTCTCACAAGGCGGGACAGTACTTGGCTCGACCACGACAGAGGGGACGAGCACCGGAGTTCAGTCTCAGCGCGTCGGACCCCTGCCCGTGGCGCGGGGAACTGCCATTCGCTTCTCCGAAACCGCCGCGGGAACCACTGACCTGAGCAAGTACGCTTCGAGCTACAGCTGTACCGCTGATGGCGCACCGATCAGCCCAACCGGCGACGGCACTTCGGCAACAATCACCATCCCCTCATCCGGAAACGAGATCGTCTGCCGCCTCGTCAACTCACCGATGACAGCAGACGTGACTATCAACAAACAGACCCAGAACCAGACCGGCGGCGACCAGAAGAACGCCTCGGGCTGGACCGTCGGAGCCACTGCGACAGCAACGTCCGGCACCGTCAGCCAATCACCCACCGCTGCGACTCAACAGACGGGCACTGATGGCAACGCGAAGTGGACGCTGAACTTCAACAGCAAGACAGCTTCGGCGCGCCTTGCCGTACTCGAGCAGCAACAGTCAGGTTTCGAGTTCGTCAGCGGAGCATGCAAGATCACCCGTCTGGATGGAACATCGACGAATGTCACCTTAACCGGCGCAGGATCACAGACCCTATCTCAATCCATCGTGCCTGGTGACGATGTCAGCTGCGGCTACATCAACAAGAAACGCGGCGCGGATGTCACGGTGAACAAGACGTGGAACATCGACGGGAAAACGTATGCCAATGGCAGTCAGCCCGAGGGAATCAGTGCAAAACTTCTGCTCGACCCTTCCGGTGCCCCCAGCACCGACCCCGCCTTCGGTCAGCGCCGCACGGGCTTCGCACTCGGCGACTCGGTGAAGATCGGGGAGACGACGACCATCGACGCTCAGAAATTCCCCGGCTGCACCATGAAGTCGAAAACCATCTCCGGTGACGGTATCAATGGAACAATGCCGCTGACAGACAACTTCAGCACCACTCTCCCCAGCAGCTCCAACACCTATTCGGTGACGAACACCATCGAATGCCAAACGTTGACGATCATCAAAAAAGTCGAAAACGACAATGGCGGAACACTGACCCCTGCCGATTGGAACAAACGGCTCTTCGCCACACCGAGCAGCGGTTCGAAACTGACCTACGACTCGGGAGAGAAGAAATACGTTCCCACGGGATCCTTCACCATCACTGAAGACACCCTCGTCGGCTACGACCAGAACTCCATTGATTGCACCGGAGCCACCTACAACAACGAAACCAAAACGGTGGCCATCAAAGCCGGTCAGAACGCCGTGTGCACGGTGACGAACAACGACTCCTCCGGCACCGCATCGTGGAAGAAGACAAATAATGGGGGAGAGGCACTCGACGGATCCGAATGGACGCTGCGAGGCCCCGACGGCTCCGAGATCACCATCGACGACTGCGTCGCAGACTCTGCTGAAGGATGCACGGGACGAGATGTCGATCCGGAGGCCGGCACGTTCCGTATCAACGGACTCGACTGGGGCGACTACACGCTCATCGAGACACGTGCTCCCGCCGGTTATGTACTCGACGAAACCGAGCACGAGTTCACGATCACTCGCGAACAGCTTGACCATCAATTCGATGCCCCCTTCGTCAACGAGCAAGCCGAGTCACCGCAGCTTCCGCTGACCGGAGGTACCGGCACCGTCGGCTTCGTGATCGGCGGAGTCGCTCTGCTCGCAGGCTGTGCCGCCGGTGTGATCTGGCTGCAGCGTCGTCGATCGCAAGAAGGGAGCTGACCGACCGTTCTACCCGCGGCAGGGGCGCGGTCGGCGTGTTCCTCCCACTCACTCTCACTCATTTCAACGATCTCGCGATCGACTGAAACACCGAAAGGAATTTCCACACATGAAGGCCAGTTTCCTCAAACGCGTCAGGTGGGTACCCGCTTTGGCCGCCGCGGCAGCGCTCAGCCTCGTCGGCGTCGGCATCTCGACTCCCGCCGATGCCGCAGTCGGCAACATCAATCCGGATACTCCCTCCTCGCTGACGATCCACAAGTACGACGGGGATCAGCAAGAGCGCGGCGACGGCACCGAGATCGACGATCCCTCAAGCCTCGGTGATCCCCTCGACGGTGTCGAGTTCACCATCACCCCGGTCACTCAACGCAACGGAGAGACCATCGATCTCGATACCGCTCCCGGCTGGGACCTCATCGACGGCGCTACCGTCGGCGACGTCAAAGGCGGTGGTGGATACACGCTCGGCACTCCGCAGAAGGTCACCACCGGTAGCGACGGAACCGTCACCACTGATCTCCCACACGGGCTCTACCTCGTCGAGGAAACAGGGTCGGGCGACCACAACGTCATCTCCCCTGCCGAACCGTTCCTCGTCACTTTGCCCCTGCCACAGTCAGGCGGAAAGTGGCTCTACGACGCCCACGTCTACCCCAAAAACAAGACCAACCAGACCACGCCGACAAAGGAAGTAGCCGCACCTGCGACCCCGGTTCTCGGAAACACCGTCACGTGGACCATCACCGCGCCGGTGCCCAACATCGCCAACGACGACACGTACCGGTCATTTGCAATCACGGACTCGCTCGACCCGCGTCTGACCTGTGAGAGCATCGCTGTCGCAGGCTTCACCTCCGGCACCGACTACACCGCCACCTGCGATGGCCAGACCGCCAACGTCAAGTTCACCTCCACCGGTCTCGGCAAGCTCACCGGCGGAGACAACGTCAAGATGACCGTGACCACCACAGTGACGTCACTGGGCGACAACGGCGTCATCGAAAACGACGCAGTCGTCAACACCAACGGTTCCGAAGTAACGTCGAACCCGGCGAAGACCAACTGGGGCCCTCTGCAGATCCTCAAATACGCAGATGACGACACCTCAGCCACTTTGTCCGGCGCCGTCTTCGAGGTCTACGCCGATCGCGATGGTCAGCCCATCGGCAAGATCACAACCGGGTCCAACGGGACTGCGAACATCAGCCTCTGGGTCGGCAACGGCGATACGACGACGAAGAACTACTGGGTCAAGGAGACTGAAGCTCCCGCGGGATACGTCCTTCCCTCCGATCCCTGGTCACAGGCCATCCCGGTCGTCGCCAACGGCGAAGCATCCCCTTACGTCGTGCAGATCTCGAACACGCAGAAAGAGCACGGGGAGCTGCCCTTCACCGGTGCAGACGGCAAGATGCTGCTGACTCTCATCGGCATCGCACTGCTTCTCGTCGCAATCGGAGCCGCAGTGATCCGCTACACCCGCCGAGCTCGCCAGAGCTGACGATGAAGTCTCTCTCAGCTCGGTGACTAGTCACCGAGCTGAGAGAGACTTCCTATGAGGTCGGGCGATGCGTACATCGCCCGGCCTCATGCTTGAGACCGATGGATACTGAGAAATATGACCACAACGCTCACCGCGCCCACATCGGAGCCACCGCCCACACCACCGAAATGGCGACTGTCCGTGCCCGCGGTGATCATCGCTGTCCTCGGACTCGTCGGCACCTGCGTGTGGACCTATCCGATGATGGCTGCGTGGCTGACTCAGATCGACCAATCCAAAGTCGTCGAGAACGCGACGACGACGAATGATCCCGACGCGCCACACAATGCCGAACAGCTCAAGCTCGCCGAAGACTACAACGCGAAGCTCGAAGCCGGCGGCGCCTCACTCGACGCCAATGAGCGCCTCCCGCAGTTCGACGGCCCAGCCGCAGATGATGGGGGCGAGACTGACGGCAGGTTCGACTACGACAATATCCTGACGAGTCCGACCACGGATGTGATGTCACGCATACAGATACCGAAGATCGATCTCGACCTGCCGATCTACCATGGTACTTCTGACGAGACTCTGCTACGCGGCATCGGTCACCTTGAGGGCACAGCTCTTCCAGTGGGCGGAGTCGGCAATAACACCGTCATCACCGGACACAGGGGCCTGGCCGAGGCAGAGATGTTCACAAAGCTCGACCAGATCGATAAGGGTGACTATTTCACGTTCAACACCTTCGGCCGCGTCATCACCTACGAAGTGGTTGACACGAAGGTCGTCGATCCAGACCAGACTGAGACTCTCGACGCAGTTCGGGGTAAAGACCTTGCCACGCTCGTCACTTGCACTCCGCTGGGCATCAACACTCAACGTATTCTCGTCATCGGTGAACGCGTCGAGCCGACACCTCCTGATGCTCTCAAAGACGCACAGGAACCCCCTGACATCCCTGGATTCCCTTGGTGGGCAGTGATCGTGGGAGGTGCCGTCGTCGCGGCGGGCGGATACGTCTGGTTCACCGGTCGCCCCACCAAGCCGCGTAATCGAATAAATTAGCATCGCGGCAGTGCGTAGTAGCACAGTAGTACGACGATGAGACGTTCTAGACGCCGAGGTGACGAGAGCATCCAGAGCAGAGTCATACAACGAAAGAATTGAGCCTATGGAAGACTTTGGATTTGTTGTATCGAACTTTGGCGTCCTTGGCATGTTGCTGACGCTGTTGTCCGTGTTTGCCTTTCTCATCATTGTAGTGGGCGTGGTAATTTCGATTGTCGGGATCACCAAGTACCTCAAGCGGCAGGAAGCTGGCCGCAAAGAGATGCTCGATCTCATGCGCAGGCAGGTTCCCAGAAAGCAAGATCTGTGAGCAGCGACCGCGTAGCCGTCTTGCTGATCATCGCGGGTCTGTGCGCGCTTCTAGCCGGCTTCGTGGCGGGCCTTGCTGTCTTCTCAACGATGTGGACTCTCCTCGGCTTCGGAGTCGCACTCACACTCATCGCCATGAGTTTCATCATTTCGGTCATGAACCAACGGCCTCGACAGGCCAGGGAACGTGACCAGCTGCGCCGACTGAACAGCATAGGGACGGCCCTGCTGCTAGCGGGTCTCACATGTGCCGCCGTGGTCGGGCTCACCATTTCTGGGTTCATCGCTCTCGTTGATGACACAACTCTGCAAAGCAGTCCTGCGCAGAACGCATTAGTGTGGGTTGGTGTCATTGCGACGGCACTGGGTGTAGTTGGGCTTGTCGGCGCCGCAGTCGTGAAGTTCGGTATTCGCCTCATCCGCACATCAAATCTTGGGTCTTAGTAGTACTAGGTCAACTCCCTGAATCCACAGCTACAAATCAGCGTTCTCACGCCACATGCAAGTGGATGGGGCGTCGTGTGAGTTGCCGCTCCGGCGACAGACCGTAGCGGATACGGTCGTGCCGCTGCTATTTGCGAGGATACTCGCTTCAATTGTGCTACTGCGACGTACCCGCGGGAACTCCGCACTACGACCGGGTGGCGATTTCTGGAGTCACAGCGGTGCCGGACTGGACAGATCTGTCAGCGATCGCACTGTACCAGATTTGTTGGTTCTTCGCAGTTGAGGGTGTAGCCGGGAGTGCGACTGCAGGATCGGATGTCACCGGATCATGCAGCAGACCTGGGGGTACGACCCTGCGCAGGAGAACCATCTCTGTACCGAACCCGGTACT
>NZ_JABSSX010000025.1 GCF_013280495.1 Brevibacterium permense | reverse complement strand
GCCCGCCCGTGACCAGGGACTCTCGCTGAGCCCCCACCCCACCCCCCCAATTGCTACCTGCCGGCGGCCCCGCACCCTCGCGCGCGGTGGCTGGGCCGCCGTCAGGTAGCAATACGGGGTGTTTTGGTCAGTTGCAGCCGTCGGGGCCGCAGGCGGCGCCGTCGGCGAAGTCCTTGTCCGCTGACTGCGAAGTGCTGGCGAGCACCGTGAGCTTCTGTCCTTCGTCCCAAGCCGTCTCGAGTGCCTGAGAGAAGACCTCCGCCGGTTGGGCTCCGGAGATGCCGTACTTGCGGTCGATGACGAAGAACGGGACTCCATTGGCGCCGAGCGAACGAGCCTCACTGATATCGGCCCGTACCTCATCCGAGAATTCATCGGTTGCGAGGATCCGGCGGACCTCGTCGGGATCGAGGCCGATCTCACGTCCCACCTCGGCGAGGTAGTCGACGTCACCGATGTCGCGACCCTTCTCGAAGTGGCCCGAGAGCAGCATCTCCTTGGCCTCGGACATGAGTCCGTGGGTCTTGGCGAAGTGGAGAAAACGGTGGGCGGTGAAGCTGTTGGCCACGACGATCGAGTCGAAGTCGTAGTTCAGGCCGACTCCGGCAGCCTGCTCTGTGACGTGGTCGAACATCTGCCGCACCTGAGCGGCGGGCATGGCCTTCATCTGACTGAGGTATTCGGTCTCGGTGCCGTCGAAGTGATCGGGCAGGCTAGGATCGAGCTGGAAACTGCGCCATTGGACGTCGACGTCGTCCCTGTGAGCGAAGCCGTCGAGGGCATCCTCGAAGCGACGTTTTCCGATATAGCACCAGGGGCAGGCGATGTCCGACCAGATCTCAATCTTCATATCAATGCCAACCGTGCTCATCTCATGGTTATTCCGCTGTGCCGGCTCAGAACAGAGCCTGCTGCGATGGCGCGGTGAGCTGCTGCGTCGGAGCCGCTGCCGCGCCGGTCTTCTGCAGGGTTCGGCTCGAGTCCCGGCGGCCGCGCATCCTCGAAGTCGCAGGGTAGTCGTCATCGCTGCGTCCGCGCAGGTCATAACGATCGATGAGGGGGTTGATGCGCTCACTGAGCCACCGCCGATACTCCTTCGAGGCATAGGATGAGCCGGCGTACATCCGGCGATAGCGGGGGAGCAGCTCGGGGCGGTTGCGTTCGAGCCATTCGAAGAACCATTCGCGGGCGCCGGGACGCAGGTGCAGCGCCCCGTAGACGACTCGTGCGGCTCCGGCGTCCTTGATCGCACGAAGGGCGGATTCGAGGTGGTCACGGGCGTCGGTGAGCTTCGGCATGATCGGCATCATGAACACGGTGACATCGAACCCGAGCTCGGCGGCCGCGCGCACGGTGGCCAGCCTGGCCTTCGTCGTCGGCGTGCCGGGCTCGAGGCTCTGCTGCAGAGCGTCGTCGTGAACGGCGATCGACATGCTGATCTCAACAGGAGCGTCTTCGGCGACGCGGGCCAGCAGAGGCAGATCCCGTCGCAGCAGCGTGCCCTTGGTCAGAATCGACATCGGAGTAGACTGTTCGGCCAGTGCGGTGATGATCCCCGGCATGAGGGAGTAGCGGCCTTCGGCGCGCTGATAGGGGTCGGTGTTCGTGCCCAGGGCCACATGGTCTCGCGCCCATTTCGGACGCGCCACCTCGGCGGCGAGGACATCGGCGATATTGATCTTGACGACGACCTGGCGATCGAAGTCCGTCCCTGAATCGAGATCGAGGTATCGATGAGTGTTCCTGGCGAAGCAGTACACGCAGGCATGTGAGCAGCCGCGGTAGGGGTTGACGGTCCAGGAGAAAGGCATCGAGCTGGAATGGGGAACCTTGTTCAGCGCCGACTTCGCCAGCACCTCGTGGAAGGTGATTCCTGAGAATTCCGGCGTCTGCACCGACCGGACCAGTCCCTTCGTCCCGAAGAGGACAGGTGTGCCGGGGTCGGTGCTGTCGCTCGCTTCGTTCCACCGCATGACATCATTCGAACACGAGTTCGAATGTGAGTCAAGGGTGGGGCGTGACGCTCAGGCGGTGTCAGGAAACGCGCAGTCCTTTGAACTCACTGCGGTGGAAGACCAGAGCCTCGGGTCCGCCGTCATTGCGAGTGCCGAGGATCTCGAGCAGGGCCACGGTGTGGTCGCCGGCCGCGACCTCATCGTAGAGCCGGGTCCAGAGGAATGCTGAGCTGCCGGGGATCGTCAGCGCGCCTCCGGCCGTGACCTCAGGGCTGACGCCGGTGAATCGTCGACTGCGGTCCTTCGCTGCCAACTGTCTGGCTAGGTGCTCCTGGTCGGTGCCCAGGAGGGAGATGCCCAGCTCGGGGGCTCGCCGCAGGGTGGGCCAGGTGGTCGATGTGTTCTGGACGGCGACGCTGACCAAGGGCGGGTCGAGGGAGACGCCGACGGTGAGGGTGGAGGCGACGAGGCCCAGTGGCGCCGCATCGATTTCGGCGCCGATGAAGGCGACCCCCTGAGGGAAATGGGAGAAGGTCTCGCGGAGAGCCTCAGGTGTTGCGGGGGTCACCGGGGCCGGTGACTGTGCGGTGCGGTCTGCCAAGAGTGTCATTCCTTCACCTCTGTGTTCGTGTGGTCGTCGGCCTCTCAATTGCCAGCTGATCCGTTGACGCCAGCTGATCCGTTGAGCAATCCAAGAGTACGGGTTCGTCTGTCGAGGTCGTTGAAGTCGATCATTGCAAAGCGGAAGCGCCGGAGTCGTGGCGGAGGTCATATGAAGACGACTTGTGACCGCATATGACGCTGAGAGTCGGGGCGTGACGGCAGCGTGCGGCCAGTGACGGGGTTCGGGCATAGATTGCTCAGCGAAACACGCACTCGTCTGGCAGCGAGCCGCCCGAACCCCGCCGCAGAGGAGAACCCTATGACGCAGACGCCGGTCACCGCACGGAGCACCCAGGACCCGCCGCAGCGGCTCCTGTCCGGAAAGAAGCGGGTGCTGGCCTCAGCCTTCGCCGGGACGACGATCGAATGGTATGACTTCTACCTCTACGGCACCGCCGCAGCCCTGATCTTCAACGTCCAGTTCTTCCCCTCCGACAGTGAGCTCGGCAGCCGACTCGCGTCCTTCGCCACCCTCGCCGTCGGATTCTTCGCTCGGCCGTTGGGCGGAATCGTCGCCGGCCACCTCGGCGATCGTGTCGGCCGCAAAGCACTGCTGGTCGTCTCCCTCCTGTCCATGGGGACGGCGTCGACGCTCATCGGTCTGGTCCCGAACTTCGACGCCATCGGCTGGTGGGCTGCTGTCTCCCTCGTCGTCCTGCGCATCGTCCAGGGCCTGTCGGCCGGTGCCGAATGGGGCGGATCGGCTCTGCTGTCCGTCGAACATGCACCCGCCCGCAGACGCGGTCTCTTCGGATCCTTCACTCAGATCGGATCGGCGGCGGGAATGCTGCTGGCCACCAGCTCCTTCTTCCTCGTCCAGAACCTGATGAGTGATGAAGCGTTCGAGGCCTTCGGCTGGCGCATCCCCTTCCTCGCCTCCGCACTGCTCGTGGCACTGGGACTGTGGATCCGCCTCGGCGTCTCCGACGCACCTGAGTTCCAGGAGCTCAAGGACTCCGGAAAGGTCGCCAAAGCTCCGCTGCGGGAGGTGCTGACCGCTCATCCGCGGGTCCTGCTCGTCACCATCGGACTGCGCCTGGCACAGAACAGCGTCTTCTACCTCATCACCGTCTACATGCTCAGCTACCTGGCGGAGAACCGCGGCGATTCGACCTCAGGAGTCACAGCCGTCATGATCGCCTCGGCGGTCGGTCTGGTGACCGGGCCGGCATGGGGGTGGGCCTCGGACCGGATCGGTCGCAAGCCCGTGACGATCTTCGGACTCATCGGCATCGCGGTCTTCGGCTGGTTCTTCTTCGCCTTCCTCGACGCAGGCCCACTGGGACTGCTGCCCCTGGTCGTCATCCTCGGCATGAATCTCGCCCACGATGCCGTGTATGGTCCCCAGGCGGCCTGGTTCGCCGAACAGTTCCCCATCGAGGTCCGCTACTCGGGCGTGAATATGGGCTACCAGCTGGGTACCGTCATCGGCGGCGGAATCATGCCGATGGTCGCGGCCCTGCTCTACGTGGCCGGCGGCCACTCGCCGTGGCTCATCTGCGGCTACCTGACCCTGCTGTGCGCCCTCTCGCTCATCGCCGCCATCGGCGCCAAAGATCCTGCCCGTGCGCTCGCCCGCACCGCGGCCTGAACGTACCTGCCGATACATCGGCCCGCACCCATCGCACCATCACACAGAGGAGACTCCCATGACGAAACCGATCCTGCTCAATGCCTTCGACATGATGACCCCGGTCCACCAGTCACCCGGACTGTGGCGCCACCCGGAATCGAGAGTCGACGAGTTCACCCAGCTGTCCTTCTGGACGGACCTGGCCAAGACCCTCGAGGACGGCGGATTCTCCTCTCTCTTCCTCGCCGACATCCTCGGCGTCTATGACGTGTACGGCGGCAACGCCGATGTCACGAACCGTGGGGGAGTGCAGTTCCCACTGCTCGACCCCCTCGTCGCCGTCCCCGCCATGGCCGCAGCCACTAAGACACTGGGGTTCGGTGTGACCGCCTCGGTGACCTATGAGAAGCCCTACCTGCTCGCCCGCACCCTGACCACCCTCGATCACTTCACGAACGGGCGTGTGGCCTGGAACATCGTCACCAGCTATGTCGACTCCGCTGCCCGCAACCTCGGGCTCAAGGGCCAGATCCCGCACGATGAGCGCTACGACCGGGCCGATGAGTTCATGGAAGTCATGTACAAGCTGTTCGAGGGCTCGATCACTCCGGACGCACTCAAAGCCGATGCCGACGCCAACGTCTTCGTCGACCCGAACGAGGTCCACGACATCAGCCACGACGGCAAGTTCTTCACCGTCCCAGGTCAGGCGCTCGCCCTCCCCGGACCGCAGGGCACCCCGCTGCTCTTCCAGGCCGGTGCATCCAAACGCGGCCAGGAATTCGCGCTCGACCACGCCGAGGCGATCTTCTTCTCCGGACCGACCCCGAAGATCCTGCGCAGCTGGGTCGACAAGGTTCGTGACGGACTCGAAGAGCGCGGACGCGCCCGTGACGCGGTGAAGATCTTCGCTCTGGCCACCGTCATCGTCGACGACACTGACGAAGCCGCCGAGGCTCGCCTGGCCGACTATCGCCGCTACGTCGACACGGAATCCGCGCTGTCCCTGTTCGGCGGATGGACCGGAGTCGACCTCTCGGGAGCCGACCCCGAAGACACCCTCGAATACGTCTCGACCGAAGCCAACCAATCCGCGCTCGCCTCCTTCACCACCATGGCCGGAGACAAACCCTGGACGATTCGGGACCTCGCGGAGTTCGTCGCCCTCGGCGGACGCGGACCGGTCATCACCGGATCGCCGGAGACCATCGTCGACGAGTTCGAACGGTGGATGACCGAAGCCGATATCGACGGATTCAACATCGCCGCGGCCGTGCGCCCGGCCGACGCCGAACGCTTCACGAAGTACGTCTCACCCGAACTGCGCCGCCGCGGACTCCTGCCCGAACCGACCGCAGGTGCCACGGTGCGCGAGCAGCTCACCGGCGCCGGTCCCCGCCTGGCCGAGGACCACACGGGTGCCCGATTCCGCCTCGGCGAGGGTGCCCGCGTCTGATCGGACGGGTCCGACGAATCGGGGAACGGGCGTGAGGCATAATGGTCTGCGGCCGTTTTCCGATCCGTGAACCGAACTGAGACCGCGAATGAGTGCATCGACTCCGCTGACCACCACAGATGATCCGGCCGATCGCGGATACCGGCGCAGAGCTCTCGTCGCCGCGGCTGTCGGCTACGGACTCGACGGCTTCGACCTCCTCATTCTCAGCTTCGCCCTTTCGGGCATCATCGCCTCATTCGGGCTCAGCGACATCGCAGCCGGGTCCCTGTCGACGATCACTCTGCTCGGCGCCGTGGTCGGCGGAATCGTCTTCGGTGCCCTCGCTGACCGTCACGGCCGGGTACGGGTGCTCACCTGGACGGTCCTCATCTTCGCAGTGTTCACCGGACTGTCGGCGCTGGCACAGGGGTATTGGGATCTCGCGGCCTACCGGTTCATCGCCGGAATCGGAATCGGCGGTGAGTTCGGCATCGGCATCGGCATGGCCCTGGCCGCCGAGGCGGTGCGTGCCGACCAGCGAGCGCGGGCCACATCATGGGTGGGTGTGGGTTTCCAGCTCGGCGTATTCGCCGCAGCCGTCGTCTCCGCTCCCGTCATCGCCCTGTGGGGGTGGCGGGCACTGTTCGTCATCGGACTCGTTCCCGCTGTCTTCGCCTTCGTCATCCGTCGCCGAGTCGAGGAGCCGGAGACCTTCATCCGGGCCCGGGAACACGAGGAGACGGAGGCCGAAGTCGCCCGTGGGAACCTCGATACGGACGGAGTGCCGACCTCCTTCGGTGCGAAGATCGCCGCGCTGTTCAAGGATCGGGACACGGTGAAGATCACCCTGGCCCTGACGATTCTCACCAGCGTGCAGAACTTCGGCTACTTCGGCATCATCACCTGGCTGCCGAACTACCTGTCCGAGCAGATGGATCTGGGAGTCACCAAGGGTTCGCTGTGGACGGCGGTGACGGTCATGGGAATGCTCGCCGGGATCCTCATCTTCGGCCAGGTCGCCGACCGCCTCGGTCGACGTCCCGCCTTCTGGATCTTCCAGGCCGGAGCCATCGTCACCATCCTCGCCTACAGCCAGTTCACCGATCCGAGTGCTCTGCTGGCCGGCGGATTCTTCATGGGCGCCTTCGCCAACGGAATGCTGGGAGGCCATGGGGCGCTGCTTGCCGAGCTCTATCCCACGGCGATCAGGGCGACGGCGCAGAACGTCATCTTCAACATCGGCCGTGCCATCGGGGGACTGGCCCCGGTCGTCATCGCCCTTCTTGCAGGGCATCTCGGCTTCGGCTTCGCTCTGGCGCTGCTGCCGATCATCTACCTCATCCAATTCCTCGCTATGTTCCTCATTCCGGAGCGCCGCGGCCACCGCCTCGACTGAGCTGTGAGTCCGAGTACGGGGTTCCTGGGTGCGCTGTGCCCACCCCGGCGTTCGTGACGAACTGTGACGGCAGGTGAGAGCGCCCGGCCGCCGCGACACCATACTTGTCGACTGTGACTTCGCCAGATCCCGCCGCGAACGCGGCACAGACGCCCGCCGCGACCGCTCAGAACGGGCAGGCCGGAACGCAGAATCCGCGCATCGTCTCCTCGGCAGCCGATATCCATTCGATCCTCGCTGAATTCGGCTCACAGGGAACGAAGACGACGGCGGTGATCATCCTCGCTCTCGGCGGGATCTTCATGGACGCCTACGACTTCTCCTCCCTGGCCTTCGGCATCACCGCCATTCAGGAGCAGTTCGGCCTCAATGGTTTCATGACCGGACTCGTCAACGCCTCGATCATGGTCGGTGCCGTCATCGGCGCCCTCTTCGGCGGCTACCTCGTCGACCGGTTCGGGCGGTACCGACTCTTCATGGCCGATATGGTCTTCTTCGTCGTCGCAGCCATCGGCTGCGCGGTGGCACCGAACGAATGGGTCCTCATCGCCTTCCGCTTCGTCATGGGCATCGGCGTCGGTCTCGACCTGCCGGTGGCGATGGCCTTCCTCGCCGAATTCTCCAAGCTCAAAGGCAAAGGGAACCGCTCGCAGCGGGTCAATGCCTGGTCGCCGGCCTGGTACTTCGCCACCGGTATGGGCTACGTCATCGTGCTCATCATCTTCATCACCCTGCCCTACGACCAGCATGCCATTCTGTGGCGCATCGTCGTCGGCTTCGGCGCCGTGCCCGCGCTCTTCGTCCTCCTCGTTCGTCGCCGCTACCTTGCCGAATCACCCGAATGGCTGGCCAACCAGGGCGATCTGCGCGGCGCCGTCGAAGTCATGCGCAACCATCACAACCTCAATGTCGAACTCGCTCCCGAGGGGGAACTTGAGGCCGCGAATGCCTCGGACAGTTCGGCCAAGGGCGGACGGTGGTCCGGGTTCGCCGAACTCTTCTCCCCGCGCTACCGGGTCCGCACGATCGTCGCACTCTGCGTGTCCGTGTTCTCGACGTTCGGCTACAACGCCGTCGCCTACGGGACCCCGCTCATCATCACCACGCTCTTCCACCAGACTCCGCTGATCACGATCATCGCCTCACTGGTCATCAATCTGGGCTTCGGCACGCTCGGGGGACTCCTGGGGATGAGCATCGTCAACCGCTTCGGGACTCGGAGGATCACCCTGTTCGGATTCGTCATCCAAGCCCTGGCGCTGGGAACACTGGCGATCGTGGGAATCCCGAACGGGGCTCTCCTCCTCGTCGCGGTGGCCATGCTCGCTGCGTTCGTCTTCGCTCAGGCCGGGGGACCGGGTGCCAACCTCATGAACTATGCGACCCTGTCGTATCCGACCCGGCTGCGCGGAATCGGCATCGGCTTCAACCAATCGGTCCTGCGTGCCTTCTCGATCGTCTCACTCATCATGTTCCCGATCCTTGCAGCCTCGCTGGGCACAGGAGTGTTCTGGATCGTCGCCTGCGCACCGCTGGCGGGTGCGATCGCCGTCGGCATCGTCGCCTGGGATCCGACGGCCAAGGACGTCGAGCACGAAGACTGAGGCCCGCGACCAACGGTGACTGCCCAGAGCAGTGCGCTTCGCGTAGGACGAAGCGCACTGGCATGACCAGCGGGAACGGTCACAATGAGAATGAATGGTATGCCATCGAGCGAAATGCTCGTTCGTCCTGTGTGTCCGTGCGGGCATCGGAAATGGCCGTGCTCGAGCTCGAGGAGAATCCGCAGGCCGCGATCGAAGCGATCACCGATCAAGCTGCGGAGGCGGTCGACCGTGACCGTGCCGAGGTCATCGTGCTCGGCTGCGGTGGGATGGCCGAGCTCGGGGCGACGATCACGGAACGCTGTGCCGTGCCCGTCGTCGACGGGGTCGCGGCCGCCGTGCGCCTGGCCGAATCTCTCGTCGGTCTGGGGCTGAGCACGTCGAAGGTGCGCACTTATGCGCCTGCCCGTGAGAAGAAGCTCAGCGGCTGGCCGCTCGGTCAGTCGACGTCGGCCGGATCCGCTGCGATGGGCTCTGCGTCCTCTGCGGCAGGCACCGCGACTGACTCTGCGGCGGGATCGGCGGCGGCAGGATCGGCCTGAGCTTCTTCGGGCCCGGTCTCGGCCAACCGCTTCGAATGCTTGTCGTGCTGCTCCTGACTCGTTCCCAGATGACGAGCGGCCAGCGAACCGGCCAGCGTCTGATCCCGGCGGGCGATGGCGTCGAAGAGCTCGGCATGCTCGGTGGCGACGACTGCAAGGTCATCATGCTGACTCAGCTGCCACCGCATCCGTGAATCCAGCAGGGCACCGATCTCGCCGACGAGCTCATTGCCCGAGAGCTCGGTGACCATGGCATGGAATTCCGCGGCACAGCGATGGGCACCGGCGACGTCCCCGGCATCGGCGAGCTCCCGGCCCTTGAGCATCGTAGCCTCCAGTCGGGCCAGGCCCTCGCGGGTATGGCGCTGAGCGGCGAGCTCGAACGAGAGGACGTCGAAGACCGTGCGCACCTCGTTGAGGTCGGCGATGTCGCTGGGGGAGAACTCCCTGACCGTCGACCAGGTGTTGGGCCGGTTCGTCACCAGCCCCTCCGAGGCGAGTTTCTTCAGCGCCTCGCGGATGGGCACTCTGGAGACACCGAGTTCCGTGGCGAGGTTGCGTTCGACGAGCCGCGAACCCGGTCGACGGTGGCCTTCGATGATCTCATTGCGCAGCGCCTCGGTGACTCGCATGGTCTCCGACTGGGGACTCTCGGCAGACTTCATCCGGTCCCTCACCTCACTGTGAGCGCTTCATGGCACGGCCCAGAGTATCGAGCCCGACCGAGCCGAGGCCCAGCGCCCGGGTGTGGAAGTCCTTGAGGTCGAAATCGGCACCCGCCGCAGTCTTCGCCTCGTCACGGTACTGCTCCCACAGTCGCTGACCGATCTTGTAGCTCGGTGCCTGCCCGGGCCAGCCGAGGTAGCGGTCGAGCTCGAAGGCCAGGAACGACCGGTCCATGGCCACATTGTCGGTGAGGAACTGCCATGCCTTCTCCCGGTTCCAGGTCCCACCGCCGAGGCTCTCAGGCGCCTCGAGGCCGAGGTGGAATCCGATGTCGAGGACGACACGGGCGGCACGCAGCCGCTGCGAATCGAGCATGCCGAGATAGTCGCCGGGGTCGTCGAGGAACCCGAGATCGGCCATGAGCTTCTCCGCGTACAGAGCCCATCCCTCCCCGTGGCCGGATACCCAGCACATGAGGCGGCGCCAGCGGTTGAGGGTGTCGGAGACGTAGGTGGCCTGACCGACTTGGAGATGGTGGCCGGGCACACCCTCGTGGTAGACGGTGGTCCTCTCCTGCCAGGTGGCGAAGTCCGTGACGCCTTCGGGCACCGACCACCACATGCGGCCGGGTCGGGAGAAATCGTCGGTCGGGCCGGTGTAGTAGATGCCACCGGTGGCCGAGGGGGCGATCATGCACTCGATCGTGCGCACGGGTTCGGGAATGTCGAAATGGGACTTGCCGAGTTCGCGGATCGCCTCATCGGCCACACCCTGCATCCAGTCCCGCAGCGCCTCGGTGCCGTGCAGGGTCCGCTGCGGGTCGTTGTTGAGAGCGTCCATGACCTCGAACAGGTCGGCGCCGGGCATGATCTTCTCTGCCACTTCTCGCTGTTCTGCGTCGATGCGCTCGAGTTCTTCGAGACCCCATGCATAGGTTTCATCGAAGTCCACTTCGGCGCCGAGGAAGTCCCGGGAATACAGCGCGTATGCTTCGCGACCGCACGCTTCGTCTTCTCCGGCGGCGGGCAGCACCTGTTCGCCAAGGAATTCTGCCAGGTCCGAGGCGGACTGGCGGGCCGCCTCGGCGTGGGTATCGAGATCCGAACGCAGAGCGTCGGGAACATCGGCACCGGCGACGAGACGATCGAAGTTGCTGCCGGGCTCGGCCAGGGCGCGGGCCTGTTCGATGACCTTCTCGACCTGGATACGGGCGGCGACGCGACCGTTGTCACGCGCCATCGCCAGGGATTCCTGGTATCCGGCCAGCGAGCCGGGCACTGCAGCCAGGGTGGTGGAGATCGTCTCCCAATCGGCCACGGTCTCCGTGGGCATGAGGTCGAAGGCGTCGCGGACCTGCTGCAGCGGAGATTCGATGACATTGAGGCTGGCGTGCTTGATCCCGGCGGCGAAGTAGTCCCGGTCGACGCCGAGGCGATCACGCATCGCATCGATGGTCACGAGGTCGACATCGTCGAGGTCGGAGGAGCCCGCGACATCATCGAGGCGAGCCAGCGTCCGCACGGTGACGTCATTGAGCGCGGAGAGTCCGGCCGGCGAGAAGTCGTCGAAGCCCTGTGCACCGTCGAGTCCGAGGTAGAGGGCGAGAGAGGGGGAGAGGGCAAGCATGTCATCGACGTAGTCCTCAGCGACCGCATCGACGGCGGAGGGGGTTCTCTTCACAGTCATGATGACCACCCTATCGCGAGCTGAGTCACATCCGCGGTGGACCGGACCACGCAATCGTCGCGAACCCGCTAATGTGTCACTGTTCCCCGCAGGCAGCAGAAAGTGAGACCGATCTCCAGTGGCACGAGCGAAGCTGTGGACGAAGGACTTCATCGTCGGAATCGGGCTCAACCTTTCGATGTCGATGGTCTTCTACCTGCTCATGACGTCGATGGCCGGGTACGCGGTGGCGCGGTTCTCCGCCGGCGAGGCCGCCGCCGGCTTCGCCTCCTCATCGTTCGTCGTCGGTGCCGTAGTCGCTCGCGTGCTCACCGGGAAGTATCTCGACTTCATCGGGCGGCGCAAACTGCTCATCATCACCATGGCGGTCTCCGTGCTCGCCTCCCTGGCCTATATCTTCGCCGGCGACCTCACTCTGCTGCTGACGCTGCGCATCGTCCACGGAATCGCCTTCGGCGCCGGGAACACGGCCATCATGACGGCCATCCAGAGCATCATCCCGGCCTCCCGCAGGGGAGAGGGCACCGGATATTTCGGCACGGCGACGACTCTGTCGACGGCGCTCGGACCGTACCTCGGCGTGATTCTGCCCCGCGAGTTCGACTTCGTCATGCTCTTCGTCGCCTCGGCGTTCATGTCCGTCCTCGCCCTCATCTGCTGTTTCCTCATCCGGCTGCCCGTGCAGGAGATCAGCGACTATCAGCGGCGCACGAAATGGCAGCTCAAACTCGGCACCCTCGTCGATCGGGACGGGCTGCGGATCGGCTCGGTCATGCTTCTGGCCGGCACCGCCTACGCGGCGGCGCTGGTGTTCCTCGCCGGTTATGCGGCCGAACACGGCGTCGCCTCCGCAGCGTCCCTGTTCTTCGTCGCCTTCGCCGTGGCGTCCCTGTTCGCCCGTCTGTTCGTCGGACGGCTGCAGGACACCCTCGGCGACAATGCGGTGATCTTCCCCGCCTTCATCGCCGATATCGTCGGCAATGTCCTGCTGGCGCTGTGGCCGACGATGACGGGGATCGTCCTGGCCGGAGTGCTCATCGGTCTCGGCTTCGGCTCCCTCATGCCGTGCATGCAGGCCATCACCGTCAAATCCGTGCCGATGAGCCGCGTTCCCGTGGCCACCGCGTCCTTCTTCCTCCTCCTCGACGCAGGGTCCGGCATCGGCCCGGTCGTCCTCGGATTCCTCTACCCGTTCACAGGCGGAAACGGAATGTTCCTGGTCTGTGCCGGGCTCGTCGTGGTCGCCATCGGCGTGTACGTGTGGGTGCACGGACGTCGCCGAGGCGGTCGTCCCGGCCGCGAATACCTCACCTGATCCCGCTAATTGCTACCTGACGGCGGCCCAGCAACCTCGCGCTGGAGTGGTCCCCAATAGTTGGACTGCTGTGAGGTCAGCATAGAGCGGTTACGGCCTCTGTGGCATTGGCGGTCTTGGTCCGATACTCCATCGGGGCAAGACCGCCAAGTCGTGTCGAGAT
>NZ_JABSSX010000024.1 GCF_013280495.1 Brevibacterium permense | reverse complement strand
ACCGGCGGCCTCGTAAGGTTCTGGAGTACGCGACTCCTGCTGAGGTGCTCGCCGGCATCGTGATGGAAAACGTAGGATAAACGCACCACGGTGTTGCACTAGAACCCTGAGCCCGCCGCGCGGAGAATCTCCGGTAGTGACCTATTATTCGGCTGCTCGCGCGTCGAGCCAGTCGAGGATCTCCGGCCAGGCCGCCTCGGCGGTGGACCGGCGCATCAGGCCGTGATGTCCGATGTTCTTCACTCCGAGCTCCTCCGGGGCGAAGGTGCGACGAGTCACCGGGGACAGTCGCAGCCGGTCGGTGATCGCATCGATGAACGCAGTCGTCGCCCAAGGATCGTCTGAGGTGCCGATGGCGAGGACAGGTGTGCGCAGTCGGGAGGCTCGCGCCTCGGCATCGAAGCTCGGGTCATCGAAGAAGAAGTGGGGGCTCCGCAGCCATTTCGTCCACTCGTAGAGAGCGGCAGCGGGAATGTCTTCGCCGAGTCCCACCCGGCTGCCGGGCATGTACCCGAACACCTGAGTGATCGCTCTGCCGAAGACCCCGAGGCCGACTTCCACGCGGAAACGCTCGCTGCGGGGTGCGATTCGGCGTGCCGCCACCATCGCTGTGCCGACCGTCGCGATTCCGGACAGACGCTGACCGCCGTATCCCAGAAGCAGAGCGTGCCCGCCGACGCTGTGGCCCAACGCCGTATGGGGCAGATCAGGGAATCTCTCCTCCGCCCAGGCTCCCGCCGCCGCCACATCTTCGGAGATCCAGTCGCGCATGCGGATGTGCCGATGGGCGCGAGCTTCCGTTCGATCGCCGACGCCGCGGAAGCCGTAGGTGATCACGGCGAACCCGCTCGCGGCGGCCGCCTCGGCGAAGGAGTAGTAGAAGCGTTCCGGAGTCGCGGTCGCCGGGTGGATCGTCAGCACCGCACGGGGGTCGTCCGAGGGGAGAATGAGATGGCCTTCGAGTTCGCTGGATCCGTACCGGCTCGGCACCGGGATGCGTACGTCCTGCTTGAGAAGTGAGTCCATATCCCTCAGCGTAATCACCACGACGCCAGGATGCTACTAGTCGGTAATATAATTCTTGGCGTCGCCATCCGTGCGTATTCGGCACCCTCCCAACGGAACCCCGGCCCGTCCCCGCCGTATCCTCGGCAGGATTTCGCCGAAGTCCTTCGCGGGATCCCATGTCCGAGTGTGCTGGTACGCTCAGGGAATGACCGCGTCGGATCGGAACCATCCCGCATCACCCGCCCAGGCGACCAGCCGTGAGCGGGAGAGAGGCCGGCGCAGGTCGATGTTCGTCGCCGCATTCGGCACCGTCGTCGAATGGTACGACTTCTCGATCTTCTTCTATGTCGCCACGACCCTGACTAAGGAGTTCTTCGGCGATCAGACGGATTCTCTGTTGCTGACCCTCGGGGTCGGCGCGGCGGGATTCCTCTTCCGGCCCTTGGGGGCGATGGTCTTCGGCCACCTCGGTGATCGGATCGGACGGCGATCGACGCTCATCATCTCCGCGGTCCTCATGGCGATCTCCATGCTCGGGATCGCGGTGATCCCGAACTACGACACGATCGGCATCTGGGCAGGCGTCCTCATGGTCGCCCTGCGCTGCCTGTCCGGATTCTCCGTCGGCGCGGAATACACGGGAATCATGGTCTTCCTCATGGAATCGGCGGGACCGGGAAAGCGCGGATTGGCGGCCAGCTGGGCTGCGGCCAACAGCGAGGTCGGCGCACTCTTGGCGGTGGGGTCCGGTGCGCTGCTGGCGAATACGCTCAGCCCCGAGGCAATGGACTCCTGGGGTTGGCGGCTGCTGTTCGTCCTCGGTGCTGTGCTCGCCATCCTCATGGTTCCGCTGCGGTCGATGATGGAGGAGACCGAGACCTTCAAACGGCTGCAGCAGGCAGAGAAGGAGAAGAAGGGCACGAAGGACACTGCTCTCGAGCGCTCCCCGCTCATCACTGCGATCCTCGAACAGCCGCGGGCGATCCTCGTGGCCTTCCTCATCTCCTCGATCGGCTCGGTCAGCTACTTCCTCAACATCACCTATGTGCCCACGTACATCGAAGAGGTGGCGAAGGTCCCGAACTCCGGCTCCCTGGCCCTGGGCACGGTCGCGGCCGTCGTCGCCATCGTCGTCACCCCGTTCTTCGGCCTGGCCTCTGACCGGTTCGGGCGCAAACCCGCCCTGGCCGTTCTCATGGCTGTCTTCGTGTTCACGATCATTCCCGCATACGCTCTGCTGGGCGGCAGCTCCTCGAGTGGGGCGGTCTTCGGTGTTGCGTTCCTCGCAATTCCCGCCGCCGGGTGGAGCGCGGTGGCCGCCGCCATGGTGCCCGAGCAGTTCACCGGCACAAGCCGATTCTCCGGCATGGCGATCGGCTACAACGTCGCCACCGTGCTCTTCGGCGGTCTCTCGCCGCTCATCGCCACGGCACTCATGTCGTCGACGGGCATCACTCTCGCGCCGGCGATCTACGCCACCGTCGTCATCGTCGTCGCCGGAGTCCCGACCCTCATCCTCGCCCGCAGCATGGGAAAGAAGACCCTCGCCGAGGTGGACGCGGACAAGCACCTCGTCCCTGCTTGAGAGCGTGGCCGGGGAATTCGCGCGACCCGCTCAAAGCGGCACACCGACGCCTCGCGCAGTGAGACTCTTCGGGGGCTGCGACGGATCGGTGACAGGCGTTGCCGTCCTGCCACACTCTGCGCACATCTCGCAATCGATGAGCTCATAGGTTGGTTTCAGAACACGCATTCGGGCGAACGACTCCCGGGTGTGAGAGACCGATCAAGGAGTCATCATGAAACGCATGAAGCGTGCCACCTTCACCGCTGCGGCCCTGCTCAGCTGCACACTCGCCTTCTCGGGCTGCTCGCTCATCAGCCAGGCCGTCCAGCCCGAACAGGGCCAGAGCGGAGAACAGTCGAACGCCGACGCTCAGGATCAGGGCGACCAGAACGGTCAGGATCAGGGCGACCAGAACGGCCAGGAGTCGAACGCCGACCAGAACGGCCAGGATCAGACCGGACAGGACCAGACCGGTGGTCAGGACTCGAGTACCGACCAGTCGACCTCGGGCTCCCCGTCGTCTGGTGGGTCAACCGGTTCGGACTCGGGAGCGTCGTCCGGCGGCCAAGGGCAGGTCAGCATCGGCGAAAGCTTCGAGGATCCGGAGATGCAGGACAAGATCGAGGTGCTCTCTGCTGTGCGGAACTTCGAGTCGTCCAAGAGGGCATCGGCGATCGAACTCGGCGGCGAAGTCGTCCTCCTCGAAGTCAAGATCACCCCAGGGCAGAAATACAGCGGACTCATCCAGTCCGGAGCGTTCAAGATCTCCGAAGACGGCGGGGCGGACTACCGATACGACCAGACCGACGGCCTCGAAGCCGAAATGCGAGCTGCCGGCTACGAACCCTTCGAAGACGTCAGACGCCGAGACGGCGGAACCCACCAGGGCTGGCTCGCCTATGTTCCGAACGAGAAGCAGGATGCCTACACGATCCGCTACGAACGCGGACCCGGCAAGGTGCTGGGAACCGACGAGAAGGTCCCGGAGTTCACGACGTCCTTCGACATCCCCTCCGTCTGACTCCCGAAGCCGACTCGCGAGGGCGGCGGCCGCGAACCGTGAGTCATGTGCCTGCGAACCGCGAAGCCTGCGGCAGGTCGGCGTCGGCCGATCAGCAAGGTCTGCGGCTGGACGCCATCAGCCGACCAGGGAAATGCGCCTCGAGGCCTGTCTCCGCATTCGGAGACCGGCCTCGACGCGTTGTCAGGGTCTGAGATCAGCCTTCGCTGAAGGCCTGCCAGTCCGATACCTCGGACTCGGCGAGCTGAGCCGCGACACCGGTGTAGGTGGCGGGCGTGAGGGCCTTGAGCAGTTCGGCGCGCTCCTCGGGCAGCCCGAGACCGTCGACGAACGTCTGCAGATCAGCTTGGTTGATGCGCTTGCCGCGAGTGAGCTCCTTGAGCGTTTCGTACGGGTTGCCCATTCCCGGCACGCCCTGCAGTCCGGCGGCACGCATGACCGACTGGACTGCTTCACCGAGGACCTCCCAGTTGCCGTCGAGATCGGCGGCCAGAGCATCCTCGTTGATGGCAAGCGCACCGAGGCCCTTGACCAGGTTGTTGAGCGCGAGCACCGAGTGGCCGTAGGCGACGCCGATATTGCGCTGCGAGGTCGAGTCGGTGAGGTCGCGCTGCATCCGCGAGGTGATCAGCGTCGAGCCGAGGGAATCCAGCAGGGCGCACGAGAGTTCGAGGTTCGCTTCGGCGTTCTCGAAGCGGATCGGGTTGACCTTGTGCGGCATCGTCGACGAACCGGTCGCACCCGCGACGGGGATCTGCTTGAAGTAGTTCATCGAGATGTAGGTCCACATATCGGTGGCCAGGTTGTGTGCGATCCGGTTGAACCGAGCGATATCGGCGAACAGCTCGGAGTTCCAGTCGTGGGATTCGATCTGCGTGGTCAGCGAGTTGAAGCTCAGCCCGAGACGGTCTTCGACGAAGGTGCGGGCGACCTGCGGCCAATCCGCTCCCGGCACAGCGGCCAGATGGGCCGAATAGGTGCCCGTGGCACCGTTGATCTTGCCGAGGAACTCGGTGGCGGCGATGCGTTCGTACTGACGGCGCAGGCGGTGGATGAAGACCGCGAGCTCCTTGCCCATCGTCGTCGGAGTAGCCGGCTGCCCGTGGGTGTGGGCGAGCATCGGAACTTCGGCCAGTTCCGCGGCGGACTCGGCGAGAGCGTCGATGAGGGCCTTCGCTCGCGGCAGCCACACCTGTTCGGTGGCACCCTTGATGCCCAGCGCCCAGGACAGGTTGTTGATGTCTTCCGACGTGCAGCAGAAGTGGACGAGCTCGCTGAGGTCCTCGGCGCCGATCGTCACTAGGGCTTCTTTGATTGTGTATTCGACGGCCTTGACGTCATGGACGGTGACGGCTTCATGAGCGGCCAGCGTGGCGATGGTGTCGGCGTCGAAGTCGGCGGCGAAGGCACGCAGTCCGTCGACCTCATCGGGGGTGAGGGTGCGAACGCCCTCGATCACCGAGTTCTGTGCGAGATGGATGAACCATTCGATCTCAACGATGATGCGGTTGCGGTTGAGGGCCGCCTCGGAGAGATGATCGACGAGGTCAGCGGTGTCTTTGCGGTAGCGACCATCAAGCGGTCCGAGAGCGATGGCGGGCGAGATTTCGGCAAGGGAAACAGTCGGCATACTCTCATTTTCTCATGAGCGGCGAATCGGAGCGGCACCCGTCCGCGCCGATCGATCGCCAGGCGCTGGCGGGACCACGAGACTCGAGCATCGCCCCTTGTGGATTCGGTGGCGACTTCGACGCCTGTGGCCTGTGGACGCTCAAGGCTCTTCCCCAGCCTTGGAATCGAGGCTTCTCTGCTCGAGCCGCTGCCGCCTACGGTCGAGTGATTCGGGCACGGATGCCGAACAGGCAGGCGGGAGGACTGGGGCATGATCACTGACGAATTGGAGCGCAATCGCGAGCAGTGGAGACGGCGAGCGGAGGTGCTGCACTCCCTGGCGCAGAGCTGCCGTCAGATCGACGGATGGGATTCCCCGGCGGGAGCGCTGCTCGATGACCGGGTAGCCTCGTGCGCAGAATCGATCGACGAGTTGGGGGAGAGGGCGGAGAAGCTCGCCGAGGCGTATGACCTCCACCTGCAGGTCGTGTCGGTGGGCGGGCGGATCCAGCTGTGAACACTCACCCCGCCGAACGTGAGGGCGCCGGCATCGACAGTTGGATCGTCGTCGACCTCGACCGGATCAGCCGACTGCCCGAACGGCTGCGTCGTCTTTGGCCGCCCGATCTGCTCCCTCGCCGGGTCGACCGGGACTCCCGAGCCGCCTCGGCGGAGGAGGAAAGATCCAGTGCAACCGCAGGGACTGCGGCCGCAGGTTCGGGGACTGGCGCCGCAGGTTCGGGGACTGGCGCCGCACCCTCGGGACCGGGCGAGGGCAGTGGGGGCGCGAAACGGGACCTCGATGTGCTCACCGCATGGCTGCGCGGCTTCGCCTCCGAACTCAACCGGGTGCGCACGCGCATCAGCGTCGTCGTGTCATCGGGAGTCGAAACCGTCCACCTGGCACTGTGCCTGGGGCCGGGGATCGCGCATGCGATCCTCGCGTTGCAGGGAGAGGGACTCGAAGACTTCGCGCGGCACCAGCTGCTGCGCCGGATCGAGCCGGGACGGATCGGGCACGTCGTCGAGGATCTTACCGAGCTCGTCGACCAGGACTGTGTGCTCACGCTCAGCTGGGCGTCCGGACGGGGTGCGACTGGACTGGAATTCCTCCGCCGAGAGGGCGGGGCATGGTTCCGGCCGGTCATCGAGCGTGCCGGCGATTCCGTCACCGTCGACGATGACGTCGACGCCGGCGAATCAGCGGTGCGCAAGCTGCTGAGCGCCGTGCTGACGCGGACGCTGACGGCAGGAGCTCCGAGTTGACGGAGTCAGCGCTGACGGCGGCAGCGGCTGAGGGCCGGGAGTTCGCGGCCCCGTGGGCTTGTGGCGCCAGGGACCGGCAAGGAACGGGGCGTGAGGGCGGCAACTACCGGGGAATGAAAGGAGACCCGCGATGATCGACTCGACGACCCGCGGAGGCGGACGGATCACCGTCGACGAACGCGCCGACGGCAGCGGAGACGCACTGCAGACCGTCATCGCCGATATCGGCGATCTGTCCGTCGGCGCAACTGTCGGAGACTTCGACCTCGCGACCCTGCTCACCCAGGTCCCCGCTCCGGTGACGGCGCTCAATCTCGATGCCTGCCGGATCCGGTTCCACGCCCAGCTGACCGCCTCGGTGCTCGAACTCGAGGCCACACTGCTCGCCGTTCGAGCCGCTGCCTTCGCCTACCGGCAGGCGGAGAAGGGCATCAGCGAAGTCTTCGGCGGACTGCTCGACGCCCTCGGCTACGCGACCGGTCGCATCATCGCGCTCAGCCTGCCCGTCATCATTCCCGTCGCTCTCGTCGTCGGCGCCCAGGTCGTCGTGGTCACGAAGATCCTCGACGTCACCGGACTCGACGATGTCATCACCAAGCAGTTCGGCATCGACCTGGGCAAGACGAAGGCGAAAGCGAAGGAAGCGCTGATCACGTTCGCGTTCGAACAGTCCGACGTCACCGGGGCCGTCATCGAGCATGTGCTGCCGGGCTTCGTCGTCGGATTCTTCGGGCTGCCTCCCTTTATCCTCGACTCCGAAGGCGATCACGCGTTCTGGCCGCATGACTCGACGTCGATGACGATCTGGGTCCTGGCCGGTGCGAACGCGTTCGGACTGCTGCTGCCCTCCGACGTCGAGGTATGGAGGGCGAAGGGCCTGACTGCTCCGCACAAAGAACCGCCGCGTGACGTCGAAGACCTCTTCATCCGCGAAGCGAACTGCCACCGCGGAGCCGATTCCGGACAGGTTCGCATCGAGGAGGTCGTCGGACCCGATGGGACGACCCGCTATATCGTCTACGTCCCCGCCACCACCGACTGGTCTCCGAAGTCGGGTGACAATACGACAGACCTGACGACGAACGTGCAGGGCATGGCGGGCAATGACACCGTGATGCGCGAGATGGTGCGCCAGGCGATCGCCGATGCCGGGATCGGTCGCGGCGCCGAGGTCATGCTCGTCGGCTATTCGCAGGGAGGAATCACCGCAGGCTCTCTGGCCGCGGACCCAGCGTTTCTCGAAGATGTCAACGTCACTGCCCTGATGACGGTCGGTGCTCCGGTTTCAGATTTCGCCATCGATTCGGGAATCGACGTGCTTTCGATCGATCACGAACAGGACCTCGTCCCTGATCTCGACGGCAATGAGAACCCGGCGACGAAGAACTGGTCGACGATCACCGTCGATTACGATCCCGACGAACTGCGCAAGGTTCCCGAACTGGCAGACAAGACCGATGCCGAACTCGATGAGATGTTCGCCTCGGCCGGGGCGGCGCACTCCTCCGTCGCCTACGCGGCCTCGATCGGTCTGCTGCTGAAGGGAGGGAACCCCGCAATCGACCGCTTCACCTCGAAGAACTCAGGCTTCTTCACCGGAGACCTCGCGAAGACGCGCGATTACCAGGGCAAGCGCAAACGTCACTGAACTCGGTCGCGCGGAACGGCCCTCGACATCGAAACGATGGACACCTCGGTGCACCAACCGAGCTCATGGGACCTGCACTCGATCTCCCGAGGATGGGCCGCCTCGGCGAGCGATGGGATCGTGCGAATCCTGCACACGCCCTCCCGAAGAAGGGCCGCCTCGGTGCTCGGATGTGCATTGGTCGGACGATGGAGCATCTCTGCCGTGATCGACAATTGTCCACGGAACGCTTTGGAACTCGGCCACATGTGTCGAGCTCGGGCCATAGTCTGTTCCTGACCTGCACTTTTGATACTCGAACCGCACGGGGAGAGTGGCAAGCAGTGAGTGGATTCGGTATTGTGATACTACCTGTGAATCAGATCACTCGAGGGCGAGTTCTCACATCCGAGGGCCTGCCCGACGGACACGGTCCACCACTGGTCACCTCCGGTGGAGATGGACCTCGAACAAAGGAGAACTGAAATGACCTCCAACATTTCAGTGGGGACCGGCGCTGCCCACAGTCAGTCCTCGGAGCCCAGAATGATCCAGATGCTCACCGAAGACGGAAACCGCGTCGAATCCGGTGAGTACGATGCCTTCGCAGCAGAACTCACCGATGAGGATCTGCGCGGCTTCTACCGGGATATGGTCCTGGTCCGCCGCATCGACGCCGAAGGAGCTGCTCTGCAGCGTCAGGGACAGTTGGGCCTGTGGGCACCTCTGTTCGGACAGGAAGCAGCCCAGATCGGCATGGGACGGGCCGCTCGCCCCCAAGACTTCGTCTTCCCCACCTACCGCGAACACGGCCTCGCCTACACCCGCGGTGTCGAACCCGAGACCCTGCTCAGCATCTTCCGCGGTCAGAACCACGGCGGCTGGGATCCGCAGGAGCACCGGTTCCATTCCTACACCATCGTCATCGGCTCGCAGACCCTGCACGCCACCGGCTACGCCATGGGCATCTCCATGGACGGCGACGTCGGCACCGGCGACATCGAACGCGACACGGTCGCCATCGCCTGCTTCGGCGACGGCGCGACCTCGCAGGGCGATGTCTCCGAGGCGCTGACCTTCGCCGGAGCCTTCCACGCCCCGGTCCTGTTCTTCTGCCAGAACAACCAGTGGGCCATCTCCGAACCGACTCACGTCCAGACCGCAGCCCCGCTGTCGACTCGCGGCGAAGGATTCGGAGTCCCGGGCATCCGCGTCGACGGCAACGACATCATCGCGATGTACTCCGTCGCCCGTGCCAGCCTCGACTCCGTGCGCGCCGGTCATGGCCCGATGCTCATCGAAGCATTCACCTATCGTCGCGGCGCCCACACCACGGCCGATGATCCGACGAAGTACCGCGACAAAGCCGAAGAGGAGATCTGGGAGGACCGCGACCCGATCACCCGCCTCAAGGCCTACCTGGACAAGCACACGGAGACCAGCGACGAATTCTTCGCCGAGGTGGACGCCGAGGCCGACACCCTCGCCGCCCGCATCCGCCACAACTGCATGACCATGGAGAACCCCGACGCGGTCGAGATGTTCGCCCATGTCACCGCGGAACCCCACTCCCTCGTCGACGAGGAACGTGCCGAATTCCTGGCATACCAGGCCTCGTTCGCCGATGCGGGTGAGGCCTGATGGAGAAACTTCCCCTCTCGAAGGCGATCACCGCCGGAATGCGCAAGGCCATGGAGGACGACCCGAAGGTCGTCCTCATCGGTGAGGACATCGGCAAGCTCGGCGGCGTCTTCCGCGTCACCGAAGGTCTGCAGAAGGACTTCGGTCCGCAGCGTGTCATCGATGCGCCGCTGGCCGAGTCCGGCATCGTCGGCACCTCGATCGGCATGGCCATCCGCGGCTACCGTCCCGTCATCGAGATCCAGTTCGACGCGTTCATCTTCCCGGCCTACGACCAGATCGTCACCCAGGTGGCGAAGCTGTACAACCGCACCCTGGGCAAAGAGAACATCCCGTTGGTCATCCGCGTGCCCTACGGGGGCGGCATCGGCTCGCCCGAGCACCACTCGGAGAGCCCCGAGACCGTGTTCGCCCACCACGCGGGACTGCGGCTCATCTCCCCGTCGAACGCTCATGACGCGTACTGGATGATCCAGGACGCCATCAAGAGCGAGGACCCGGTGATGTTCTTCGAACCCAAGCGTCGCTATTGGATGCGCGGGGACGTCGACACGTCGGCCCGAGGCGAGCTGGGCATGCACGACGCCCGCGTCGTGTCCGAAGGCACCGACGTCACCCTCGTCGCCTACGGGCCGCTGGTGCCGACCGCGCAGGACGTGGTCACCGCGGCCGCCGAGGAAGGCAAGAGCGTCGAACTCATCGACCTGCGCAGTCTCAACCCGATCGACTTCACTGCGATCGAGAAGTCCGTGACGAAGACCGGCCGTCTGGTCGTCGCCCATGAGGCTCCGACTTTCCTTGGGCTCGGTTCGGAGATCGCCGCGCGCATCACCGAACGCTGCTTCTTCAACCTCGAAGCCCCGGTCATCCGGGTCGGCGGCTACCACACCCCGTACCCCGGTTCGCGGATGGAAGAGCACTACCTGCCCGACCTAGATCGCATCTTCGATGGTGTCGATCGGGCCCTGTCCTACTGATTTCGAGGAGAGTCAAGAATGTCGATCGAATTTCCTCTTCCCGACGTCGGTGAGGGCCTGACCGAGGCCGACATCGTCGCGTGGAAGGTCGCCCCCGGCGACACTGTCACCGTCAACCAGATCCTCGTTGAGATCGAGACCGCGAAATCGCTCGTCGAGCTGCCCAGTCCGCAGGCCGGCACCGTCGGAGCGCTTCTTGTCGAGGAGGGCCAGACCATCGAGGTCGGCACCCCGATCATCCGGTTCGGCGGAGACGATTCCAACACCGAGGCGGCCCCCGCCTCCGCCGATGCGCCGGCTTCCGGTTCGGCTGAGCAGTCGGCCGATGCCTCCGGTGATGCCGACGGCGGGGCCACTCTCGTCGGTTATGGAGCGAAGGAGACGTCGTCGAAGCGGCGTCCGCGCAAGGGCGCTTCCGCCCCCGCTGGGGCCGCTCCCGCAGCGTCGGCTGCCCCGGCTGCGGAGGCGGCCGCGCCTGCACCGGCAGCAGCTCCGGCGGCTCAAGCACAGTCCGCTTCGGCACCTGCTCCGGCAACGCAGTCGCAGTCCGCATCGGCACCTGCCTCACCGAGCAAACCGCTGGCGAAGCCGCCCGTGCGGAAGCTCGCGAAAGATCTGGGCGTCGAACTCTCCCAATTGACACCGACCGGTCCCCGCGGGGACGTTACGCGCGACGATGTCCACGCCGCCGCCAACCAGACCGCCGCTCCCACGTCGGGTGCGACGGCACCGGCGGCCGCCTCGGCGAGTGATCTGGGAGCCCTCGAAGAGCGGATCCCGTTTAAAGGCGTGACGAAGATGATGGCCAAGGCCATGGTCGATTCGGCATCCACGATGCCGCACGTCACCGAGTTCCTCGATGTCGACGTCACCGAGACCATGGCGATGGTCCGCCGGCTGAAGTCGACGAAATTCCTGGGCGAGGACGTCAAGGTCTCGCCGCTGCTCATCGTCGCCAAGGCCGTGGCGTGGGCCGTGGGACGCAATCCGCGGATCAACTCGTGCCTCTCCGGCGACGAGATCGTCGTGAAGAAGTACGTCAACCTCGGCATCGCGGCCGCCACTCCGCGCGGACTGATCGTGCCGAACATCAAGAACGCGCAGGCCATGGGTCTGGGCGAACTGGCGCAGGGGATTCAGGATCTCACCGCTCTGGCGCGCTCGGGCAAGACGCCGCCGGCTGATCAGGCCGGGGGCACGATCACGATCACGAATGTCGGCGTCTTCGGAGTCGATGCCGGTACGCCGATCATCAATCCGGGTGAGGCCGCGATCCTCGCGTTCGGTCAGGTCCGGAAGAAGCCGTGGGTGGTGGGCGACGAGATCGTTCCGCGCGAGATCACCACGCTGTCGGTCAGCGCCGACCATCGTGTCGTCGACGGCGAGATCATCTCGAAGTTCCTCGCCGACGTCGGACGGGGCCTGGAGGATCCGACTCTGATGTTGGCCTGATTCTCGCCCTGGCGTCGGCTTCTGACCGGCTCTGGAGTTTTGAACGCCCCGATTTCGCACTGTGCGAGGCCGGGGCGTTCTGTTCTCTCAGGTGGTCGCGGCCCAGCCCAAGGCAGACAGCACCTGTTCAAATCTGGGCTATCTGACTCAGACGGGGCCGTGAGCGGATGGCAGGACGGTGACGATCGCCCTGCGCACGGGCGGAGCCGATCCTCGAATGTCAGGGCCGGCCCAACTGTCCGCCCTATTGATCCAGGTAGGCGCTGTTGTCTTTGGGGCTGCCGTCCTTGACGAGTCGTTTGGCAATGCAGTGGTTGCGGTCGAGACCCCACGAGCGGCACTGGTCTAGGGCCTGCTCCGGATCGCTGTATCCGGTGTCGACGACCGTGACCCAGTAGCTGCCCTCCTTGTACGAGGCCCAGTCGCCGCTGTGGATGAGGATTGCACCCGGATACTTGACCTTGTTGGCCTCGTACTCGTTGAGGATGTCCTGCGCTGACCAGGTCTTGCCGTCGGCTTTGAGGCCGACGTTCTTCGCGCTCACCTGAGTCACCCACTCACCTTCGAGGTCAGCGGCTTTTTCGGTGCCTGCCTTCGTATAGGCGTCGAGCTGGTCTTCCGGGCTCTTCGTCGGTTGGACAAGGTCATCTGAAGGGCTGGGTGACGGGCTCGCCGGCTCGCTGGATCCGACATCGACTGGAACGGTTCCAGAGGACGGCGCGAGCCACCGGATGCCGAAGAATCCCACCAAGGCCAGAACCATGAGGATGGCGATGATGACGACGGCGATCTTCAGGCCATTGCGCGAGGAAGAATCGTCTTGGACGGTGGGCGGAAACTGTGGGGGAGGAGGAGACTGGGTTCCGTTCTGTGCCGAGCCGCCGACGCCAATGTCGGCACCGACGCCCGGCCGCTGAGACTGCTGAAAAGTCACTTGCTGGTGGGAACCGGCAGAGTGGGCGTCATCGAAGGGTGAGCGTCCGGCGGGGGCGAAGACATTGCCGCTGCGAGCTTTCGAGATCGACTGTTCCCCCGTGTGCCGTTCGAGGTACTCGTAGTAGGTCGAGTTGTCGAAATCGGCAGACGAACGGTCCGCCTCATTCCCGTACGACGGGGTCTGACCAGCGGATTCACCTGAACCCTTGTGCCAGTCGTCGCTAGTCGCCGGACGAATGCGCGGCCTCTGTGGAACGTCGCTCATCAGTCCTCCTGAATGCCAGATGTGGTGGCAATCATCTACTTACCTTGGCACGAGTCGAGCAGTCGTTCAACAGGATCGCCGACAGGACGCGTTGCCGACGAAAGCCTACTGCGGAAATCACCGAGTTGGCTTGGCCTCAGCTGTGAAAGTCCCTCCGGGCATCGACGGAGGCGGCGCGAGCCCCTCCATGCGGATGATTTCAGTGACGAAGACCCCACGGCAGAAACCAGGATGAATTTGCCCTTCGACCCGCCATCTCAGTAGGATTGTTTCTTGTTGTGTCGTAGCGGCTTGGTCACCGATCGATCTGCTAGGACACACATGGTGCTCACCCACCGCTGCACTCCAGCTTCGGCCATCTCTCACAGGCTACGGCTTCAGCGCTGGTGAGACATCTCGCCCGAACGGGCAGACCTGTTTTGGCGTACACAATTTTCACGGTGACAGTCGAGAAAATTTGTTGATGTCTTCCGACATCGGCGCAAGCAAGCGGAGAGAGCGCGCAAGTGCAATCCCGCAGGGGCTTGTTTCGAGAGTCGGTAACTTGTGAACTGGAGGAGAGACATGGCAGCAACCTGCCAGGTAACCGGGGCAGTCCCCGGTTTCGGACACAACGTGTCCCACTCGAAGCGCCGCACGAAGCGCCGCTTCAACCCGAACATTCAGAAAAAGCGCTACTACGTTCCGTCGCTGCGCCGCAACGTCACGCTGACCCTGTCCGCTAAGGGCATCAAGGTCATCGACGCTCGCGGAATCGACGCTGTGGTCAACGAACTCATCGCCAAGGGAGTGAAGCTCTGATGGCTAAGGCACAGGATGTTCGTCCCATCATCAAGCTCAAGTCGACTGCCGGCACCGGGTTCACCTACGTGACCCGCAAGAACCGCCGCAACACCCCGGACCGCATCGTGCTCAAGAAGTACGATCCCGTAGTCCGCAAGCACGTCGATTTCCGAGAGGAGCGCTGAGCGCACATGGCTAAGAAGTCAAAGATCGCAAAAGACAAGCAGCGTCGCGTCATCGTTGAACGCTATGCAGAGCGCCGCGCGACTCTCAAGCGTCAGCTGACCCACCCCGATTCCACCGACGAGCAGCGCGAAGAGGCACGCCTCGCCCTGCAGAAGCTTCCCCGCGATGCTTCGCCGGTTCGCCTTCGCAACCGCGACCAGGTGGATGGTCGTCCGCGTGGCTACCTCCGGAAGTTCGGACTCTCGCGAGTTCGCTTCCGCGAAATGGCACACAACGGCGAGTTGCCCGGCGTTACTAAGTCGAGCTGGTAATCTCGAGGAAGTTCGTCATCGGAAAAACGGACCGGTGACCTACCGACTTGTCCTAAGGAGGACACTTTTATGGCTAAGAACCGCAGTGAGCTCGTTGCAGAAGTTGCCGAGAAGTCCGGCCTGACCCAGAAGCAGGTCTCGGACGTGCTCGATGGTGTCTTCGATGTCTTCTCCGACGTCGTGGCCAAGGGCGAAAAGCTCACCATCCCCGGCTGGCTCTCCGTTGAGCGCACCGAGCGTGCCGCTCGCAAGGGTCGCAACCCGCAGACCGGTGAAGAGATCCAGATCAAGGCCGGCTACTCCGTGAAGCTGTCCGCTGGTTCGAAGCTGAAGGGCGCCGCTGGCAGCCCGAACTGATCAACGCAGCAGCGTCGAATGGCCCGGATCGTGCGATCCGGGCCATTTGCCGTCTCTGAGCATCTTCAAGCGTCTCAGACTGCCTTCGAATATGAAAGATCGTCGTCCCGTACGACTGAACCCATCCTCGCCGAGGCGGCTCCCCGAGATCTCGACCACGAAGAGATCTCCCGGTTGGCAGTGCGCCGACGCCGAACGATATCCTTGGGTCATGTCAGAAGGGGCGGTCCGCGCGCAGTGAGTTCTACAGGAATCGAGCCGATCACACGGTTCGTGCAACGTGCCACGGTCCCCATCGTCGTCTTCCTCGGGGTGATCGCCGGTCTGGCCGCACTCTTCTTCACTGGAGCAGCCAACCCGACTCTTCTCAACGACCCCGGCTCTGTCGTCCGTTTCGGCCTTCCCGCAGCGAAGTTCGTCTTCAATATTGCGATGTCACTGACCGTCGGAGCACTCATGTTCGCCGTCCTCATCCTCCCGCGCACGGCAGGCGGTCGCGCACGCCGGCACAAGCCCACGGACGATGACGTGCCTCTCGACCCGCTGTGGACGAAGGCCATTCAGATCGCCGAATACTCCTCGGTCGTGTGGACGCTCTCTGCGGTCGCCGTGCTCGTCTTCTCATTCGTCGATACCGTGGGCGCCCAGGCCTATCTCGACTTCTCGAATCAACTCGGCGTGTTCGTCACTCAGATCGCCTACGGGCAGCTGTGGGTACTCATCGTCGTCCTCATCGCCGTCGCCTCGACCCTGTGCTTCGGCACTCGCTCCCATGTCGGCATCGCCGCCGCCGGGGTGCTCAGCGTCGCCGTGATCCTGCCCTTGGCCCTGATGGGCCACTCCGCAGAGGCCTCCGGGCATACTCAGGCCGTCAACAGCCTCGGCCTGCACATCCTCGGCGCGGTCCTCTGGCTCGGTGGGCTCTTCGTCATTGCGCTGCTGGGAACACGCCTGGCCGCTTCGAAGAACCTCAAGCCGATCGTCGAACGGTATTCGACGATCGCACTCATCTCCTTCGGTCTCATAGTCTTCTCCGGAGTCGTCAATTCGCTCCTGCGCGTGAAAGGCGTCGACGATCTGATGACCCCCTACGGGCAGGTCATCCTCGCGAAGGCGTTCGCGACCGTGCTGCTCGGTCTGATCGGATTCTGGCACCGTCAGTTCGTCATCTCGCGTTTGGGCTCTGCCGCTTCGGCGGCGGTGGAATTCTGGCGGCTCATCATCGTCGAATTCATCCTCTTCGGGGTCACGATGGGCATGGCTGTAGCTTTGGCCCGGTCGCAGCCGCCGGTGCCGCAGGAACCGGTGGGCGATCCCTCCCCGGCCGAGATCCTCACCGGTGATCCGCTGCCGCCGAAGCCGAACCTGTCCCGCTATTTCAGCCAATGGTCGATGGATCCGCTGTGGATCGCGATCGCTGTGGGCTTCTCGATCGCCTACGTCGTGGCGTTCATCAACCTCCGCCGCCGAGGCGACAAATGGCCGGTGCTGCGCCTCATCAGTTGGCTGGTGGGCATGGTCTTCCTCGTCTACGTCACCTCGGGCGGACCCCGGGTCTACGGCGAGGTGCAGTTCTCCGCGCACATGATCGAGCACATGCTCCTGGTCATGGTCGTGCCCCTGCCGCTCGTCCTCGGGGCACCGATCACGATGCTCATGCGCGGAACGAAGGCGCGCACGGACGGGTCCGCCGGCCTGCGCGAATGGGTGCTCTGGCTCGTCCATACTCCCTACCTGCGCTTCTTCGCGCACCCGATCGTGGCGAGTGTGAACTTCGCAGGCTCGCTGGTCGTCTTCTACTACTCGGGAATCATGTACTACGCGCTCGATACACATATCGGGCACGAACTGATGATCGCGCACTTCCTCGGCGCCGGATACCTGTTCGCCCAAGCCCTCATCGGCATCGATCCAGGGGTCAAGCGCCCTGTCTTCCCGATGCGGCTCGTGATGCTGCTGGTGACGATGGCCTTCCACGCCTTCTTCGGCATCTCGATCATGAGCTCGAACGTGCTCATCGCCGGTGACTGGTTCGGCAACGTCGGCGCAGGATGGGGTTATACGGCGATCGATGATCAGCAGCTCGGCGGCTCCATCGCGTGGGGCATCGGTGAGTTCCCGACCCTGTTCATCGCGATCATGGTCTGCGTCCAATGGGCGAAGTCCTCGGACCGGGAAGCCAAGCGCATCGACCGCAGCGAAGACCGCACCGACGACTCCGAGCTGCGCGCCTACAATGCGATGCTCGCCTCGATGGCCGAACGCGATGCGAAGGCGCCTCCGCGCCGGCGGTGAGGTGCGGGGTTGTGCTGGCTGCGCTGACTCCGGTGGTGCCTCGATGGCTGGCGTGATGATCAGACACGGGGGTGCTGGCCTGACGCGCAGGGACGATTCGCGCCGCAATGGGCCTTGCTCGCTCGCAGCAGTCACAGCTGACTGCTGCACATCGGCTGTGCGCGAATGTGCACCGGAAATTCTCGGATTATGGCCAGGTCGTTACCAAATATTCCGTAACGTGGCGCACACTGATCCTTGGATGAGAAATATCCAACCGCCCGAAACACTGCGCTGAAGCAGGGGTTCGCCGGCCGCGCCGATGCGGTCTGAGTGCCCCGGACTGTCAGCCGGTCGGCGCCGGAGCAAGCCGATTCGCGCATTCAACGGTGATGCGGATTGTGGAAACGAAGGAGTCCCATGAGTTCTCAGAACAACGCGGAGAGGAAGTCGATCCGCGCTCAGCTGCGAAGGGTCGTCGCTGCCTCGATGGCCGGAACAGTCGTCGAATGGTACGAGTTCTTCCTCTACGCCACCGCATCGACACTGGTGTTCCATGTGCTGTTCCCGCCGTCCGACGATCCGCTGACTCCGATCCTGGCCGGCTTCGCCACCTACGCGGTCGGATTCATCGCCCGTCCCCTCGGGGGTATCGTCTTCGGTCACTTCGGCGACAAGTTCGGACGCAAAAAGCTGCTGCAGCTTTCGATCGTCCTCGTCGGCGTCTCCACCTTCCTCATGGGCTGTTTGCCGACCTACGCCGCCATCGGTGTGTTGGCTCCGATTCTTCTGGTGTTGCTGCGTGTCGCTCAGGGCTTTGCGGTCGGCGGCGAATGGGGCGGTGCCGTCCTGCTCGTGGCGGAACACGCACCGAACAAGGAGCGCGGTTTCTGGTCGTCGTTCCCTCAGTCCGGCGTTCCCCTGGGCAATCTGCTGGCCACCGGTGTGCTCCTGGCGCTCAATGCTGGTCTCAGCGAAGCCGCTTTCGAGTCGTGGGGCTGGCGAGTCGCGTTCTGGCTTTCGGCCGTCATCGTCATCATCGGATACTACATCCGTACTCGTGTTTCCGATGCGCCGATCTTCGACGAGGTTCAGTCCGAGGAGATCGAAGAAGGCGTCGACTACGGCATCAAGGCCGTATTCAAGCGCTACCCGCGTGAGGTCTTCGCCGCGATGGGTCTGCGCTTCGTCGAGAACATCCACTACTACCTCGTGGTGACCTTCTCGATCACTTACCTGTCGACTCAGGTGAAGATCGAATCCGCTGAGATCCTCGGCCTGTTGCTCGGGGCCCACGCAATCCACGCAGTCCTCGTTCCGCTCGTCGGTGCCGCCACCGACAAGGTCGGTCGCAGGCTGCCCTACGGCGTGGGCATCATCCTGACCGCGACTTGGGGCTTCTTCGCCTTCCCGATGTACGACACGGCCAATGCCGGCATGATCTTCCTCGCCCTCCTCATCGGTCTGATCTTCCACGCACTGATGTATGCGGGGCAGCCTGCGATCATGGCGGAGATGTTCCCGACCCGCATGCGCAACTCGGGCGTCTCGACCGGCTACCAGGTCACGGCCATCGTAGCCGGTTCCTTTGCGCCGTTCATCGCAACCGCTCTGCTCAAAGAATTCGGCTCGTCGGTTCCGATCGCGCTCTATCTGTTGGCTGCCGCGATCGTCTCGTTCATCGCTCTCATGTTCACCCGCGAGACGAAGGGCATCGACCTGCGCTCGCTCGACCACGCAGACAAGGTGCGCCGCGGAGTCGCCTCGGCCAATTGAGGCCGAATGGTGACGAGGTGAGGGGCGGTGTCGGTGAGTATCGGCACCGCCCCTTTTCCTGGCACCGAGCTCGCCTGTCGGACTGCGACATGCTCTCGGCAGCCGCCTCGGCGCCCACCCCGAGGAGTCCTCGGCCTCCGCAGGGTGGAAGATGGATACGCACCACAGACTCGAACCACGAAAGGCACATCTCATGGGAGACCTCACCGGCAAACGCGCCCTCGTCACCGGCGGAGCATCTGGGCTCGGAAAAGCGATCGCTCAGTCGTTCGCGCAGGCCGGGGCATCTGTCACCGTCGCCGATGTCGACGCTGACTCGGCACGGGCCGTTGCCGAGGAGATCGGCGGCGAATCTTGGGCAGTCAACCTGGCCGACACCTCGGCGCTGGACGGCACCGAGCTTGATGTCGACATCCTCGTCAACAATGCCGGCATCCAACGGATCCACCCGATCACGGAGTTTCCGCTCGAGGACTGGCGGCTGATCAATACGCTCATGCTCGAAGCGCCGTTCGTGCTCACTAAGGCGGTGCTGCCGAAGATGTACGAACGGGGTTGGGGACGCATCATCAACCTCTCCTCCATCCACGGTCTGCGCGCCTCGGCGAACAAATCCGCGTACGTTGCGGCCAAGCACGGTCTCATGGGACTGACGAAGACGACTGCGCTGGAGGCAGGCCCGCACGGAGTGACGTGCAATGCGATCAACCCCGGCTACGTGCTCACGCCACTGGTCAAGGGACAGATCGCCGATCAGGCGAAGACTCACGGCATCAGCGAGGACGAGGTCCTCGGGCAGGTCTTCCTCGGCCATTCCGCAGTGCCCAAGCTCGCCGAACCCGAGGACGTCGCGGCGATCGCGACCTTCCTGGCCGGGGACCATGCCGCAGTCATCAACGGCAGCGCGCACAGCATCGACGGCGGCTGGGTGGCCGCCTGAACTGTCCCGCATCTCGCTCCCCTCCCAGTACTACCTGACGGCGGCCCAGCAACCTCGCGTGGAGTGGTCCCCAATAGTTGGACTGCTGTGAGGTCAGCATAGAGCGGTTACGGCCTCTGTGGCATTGGCGGTCTTGGTCCGATACTCCATCGGGGCAAGACCGCCAAGTCGTGTCGAGAT
>NZ_JABSSX010000023.1 GCF_013280495.1 Brevibacterium permense | reverse complement strand
CCTTTCACTGTTCACGACTTCACTGTCGTGGGTGAAAGCAATCCTGCTCTACTGCTACCGGGTACTTACATAGCTGCTACCACTTCGTTACACAGGTGCTACCGAATGCCGCTTCCGAACAAGCAACTTGATGCCTTCGAATACGATCTGACCGATGGGCAGACGGTGACGATCTATCAGCTCCTCGATGACTCCACCCGGTTCGACGTCGGCACGACCGCTCATATTCGTGCTGAGAACAGTACGGACGCCAAATCGGTGCTCGCTGACGCGATCGCTGCTCATGGTGCCCCGCAGGAGGTCCTATCGGATAATTCCTCGGCGTTCAACCAACTTCGGCAGGGCACGATCGGAGCCGTGGAAGTGTTCCTCGCCTCACATGGAACAATGCCCATCAGCGGACTGCCAGGCAAGCCGACGACGCAGGGCGAGAACGAACGCTCCCACCAGACACTAGTGCGTTTCCTCGACGCGAACCGGGCCGCAACGGTCGAGCAGCTGCGGCAGGTTATTCGGCGTTTCCGTGATCAGTACAACTCGCGTCGGCCGCACCAGTCGCTCAACGATGCCACGCCGACTCAAGCATGGAACCTAGTCGAGCACACTCCGGCCACCGAACCGATTCCGATGGCTGTTCTTGAGGCGAAAGCACGAGAATATCTACAGGCCCGTTTGCAGCGGCAGAATCAGCTCAACCGTGCTGGGCTGACGATCACGAAGAATGGACATGTCCTCCCGGACACCGCTTCGGATAGGCAGCGTTCTGATCAGTCGGTCGTAACCGTCACGCGAGCGAACCGGCGAGTGTACTATCACGGCTATCACGTGTCGCTGCCGTCGACTTTTGCTGATCGGCAGTTTTATCGCACGATCACCGATGAGACATTCTTGCTCACGGACATGGGCACCGGTGAGATTGTGTTGTCCTTCCCCTTGCCGATGGTCGCTCTCGGCGTACGAGGACGCTTCATTTCTTCCTATGCGATCCGTGGAGTCCAGGTCGCGAATCCGACGAAGCAATGGCGCATAAAATACGAACAGTATGTTGAAGAGTTCGCCTCGCGTGTTGAGGATATGCCCGACGTATTCATGCTTCGGTAGATGAACTCGATTCCGGATCCGCTCCCTCCTCAGCGGAGGGAGCGGTAGTTGTGTACAAAGCTCTGAGATCGGTTGTCCCCGATGTGGTGAGGTTCAGTGTCCACGATGTTGCGAGGTTACACACCACTTCGTTACACAGGTGCTACCGAAAGGCGCTGCCGTACAACGCGATATCGGCAAGACCGGGCTACTCTTCACCGGGGTCGGGTCGATCATCGGCTCCGGTTGGCTCTTCGGCGCCTTCGATGCCGCGAGCATGGCCGGACCGGCCGCGATCCTGTCGTGGGCTCTGGGCGCGGTCCTCATCATCTTCGTGGCACTCAACTATTCCGAACTCGGTGTCATGTTCCCCGTCGCCGGCGGTGTCGTGCGCTACCCGCACTATGCCTTCGGTTCGTTCGCCAGCTACACCAGCGGGTGGATCACGTGGCTGGCGGCGGCGGGAACCGTCGGCATCGAGGTGCTCGCGGCCGTCCAGTACGCCTCGAGCTACATGCCGTGGCTGATGGAGTCGAAAGAGGGGGGTGCTCGTCCTCACGGTTCCGGGTATCTTCGTGAGCATCGCAATGGTCGCGGTCTTCTGCGTCATCAACATGTTCGGCGTGAAGTTTTTCGCCCAGTTCAACAACGTGCTCGTGTGGTGGAAGCTGATCGTCATCGTCCTCGTGTTCATCGGACTGGCGCTTCTGGCGTTCAACCCCGGTCACTTCCACATGCCCGAGTTCGGCGGTTTCGCCCCCAACGGCATCGCCCCGATCTTCGCTGCCCTGCCCGCGGCGGGCATCGTCTTCTCCTACCTCGGATTCCGTCAGGGAGTGGAGTTCGCGGGTGAGACGAAGAACCTGCAGAGGAACGTACCCTTCGCCGTCATCGGTTCGATCGTGCTCACCGGCACCATCGCATCCTTCTGCAGGTCGCGTTCATCGGCGCCATCCCCACCGATCTGCTCAGGGACGGTTGGGGCGGACTGTCGTTCTCGAACTCGGCGGGACCATGGGCAGAGATCGCGCTCATGCTCGGCGCGATGTGGCTGGCGATCATCCTCTACATCGATGCCGTCGTCTCTCCGGCCGACACCGGCCTGATCTTCACCGCGCTGACCCCGCGCCTGTCGTACTCGCAGGCGCGCGTGGGCAATGCCCCGCACGGGATGACGAGGCTGAACAAGGAGGGCATCCCGTGTTTCGGTCTGCTCATCACGTTCATCGTCGCCTGCTTCCTGTTCTTCCCGTTCCCGTCGTGGGCGAAGATGGTCGGGTTCATCACCTCCGGGACCGTCATCTCCTTCGGCTCTGGCCCGATCACAGTCGCGGCGCTGCGCCGTCGGCTTCCCGATCAGGAGGGCCCAATCAAGCTGCCCGGCGGAGAGACCCTGCCGTTCCTCGGGTTCCTCGCCGCGAACCTCATCGTCTTCTGGACCGGCTGGGACACGAATTGGAAGCTGTTCCTGGCGATGGCGCTGGGCTATGTGGTCCTCGGCCTGCACTACGCGTTCAGCGACCGCAGCAAGATCCCGCCCCTGCAGTTCAAGTCCGGGTGGTGGATGATCCTGTGGCTCGGCGGTCTGGCCGTGCTCAGCCTGCTGAGCAACTACGGTGACAGCGCCATGGGAGGTCGTGACCAACGTCGAGAACACCAAGGAGACCGCAGCCGAACACATCGAAGGCAAGTGATCCTTTGCCCAAACATCGAATCCTTCGACGCTAGATAACGAAACCCTCGCCGAGGCGGCCCGACCCCGTACATCCACGAACAATGGAGTGCGGGGTCGGGTTCGTCAGTTGAGTTGCGAGCGTTGAGACGCTCATTCGAAGAGAGCGAAGAAGCAGGCAGTGGGGTCCGAAGTGATTGAGTGGTTCCACAATACGAATTGGTATTGCCTACACTGATCAAAAGAAAAACCCCGGCTGCTTGCCGACTCAGGTTCGACAGAGGCGTATGCCGGGGACTTCCCGTTTATTATAGGTCAAACGAGATGGAGAATCCAGTGGAGTTGTCGCCCAGACAGATTGCAGCTCTCGACCGATCGATCACTCCGACTCGTATGAGTACCTATCTGTCCGCAGCGTCGGGCGATACTTTACTCGCTCGTGAACTGTACCTGTGGGATCGCGCAGTGTCAGTAGGTTTCCTCGCAGATTTGGCGATCTCGGAGGTCGCCCTGCGAAATGCCATGAGTGCTCAACTCGAACGTTGATGGGGTGCTGAATGGTACGCGAATACAAATGTTCCTCTCGATGACCGGTCATCTTCTGCTTTGAATACTGCCTGGCGCCGAATCAGCGGCCCTAAGACGCCTGGAAAGCGTGTCGCTCAATGTACGTTCGGATTCTGGCGTGGATTGCTCGACAAAGGGGACCACGCGGGCAGGGAGCCTCGACGTGTCCGATGCGACTACGAAGTCCTCTGGCGCGGAGTCCTCGATAAGTCGTTTCCAGGCGGTCGCGAACAAGCACGCGCCGATGGGAAGCGCTGGAACCGCGACTACGCCTTGGCTGTCGTTTCTCGAATCAACGACCTGCGCAACAGGGTCGCTCATCACGAACCATTGGTGAATGGATTTCCATTGTCAGGGCAACGGACACGAGTGAGCGCGCAGGCTGTCTATGAGGACTTCTTACGATTGGCAGCGATGCTGGACCGCGATCTGCATTCACTCATTGAGGCAACGTCACAAGTGCCAGGACTGCTCGCGGCCCGCCCCAACGGGTGATCCTGAACCTCCGCTTCACCGGAACTTCGAGCTTCTTACCCGTCTTCGTGTGCGGGTAGGCAGCTGCCGCAGCTGCCCTTCGACGAGGCCAAGAAGGTCATCCCCGGCGTATACACGACCGGATGGATCAAGCGCGGACCCGTCGGGCTCATCGGTCACACGAAAGGCGATGCCCTCGAGACGATCGGGCACATCCTCGACGATCAGGCCGACGGGGCGCTCACCGAACCCGTGTACCCGGAGGAGTCCTCGATCGTCGAGCTGCTCGAGTCCAAGGGCGTCGAGTTCACGGACTGGGAGGGCTATCACCGGCTCGAGGAGGCTGCGGAGAAGGCTCTCGGTGAGACCGAGGGCCGGGAACGCGTGAAGATCGCGACCCGAGAGGCCATGCTCGCCGAGGCGCGCGCCCACCTGACCGCGGATGCGAACGCTGGAAGCTGATCAGACGGAGGTTCTCATCTGAAGGCCTGTTCCCACATCGTGCGGAGCAGGTCTTCGGCTTTGTCCGGATAATCCAGACAGACATAGTCAATCCGGGGCTCAAGATGAAATCAAGTCGTGGCTCCGTGGCTTGCGCCAGTTGAGAGCGGAAGGATTATACTCCGGGGAATGATTCGAGGAGGTCGATGATGAGGAAGAAGAAGAAGCAGTTCCGGACACCGTGGAGCATCGTGACGATCGGAACACGCGGGAAGACAAGGAAAAGACGGAAGCCGGGGAAGCTGTCACTGACCAGGTGGAGGACGAGCAGTTCGAAGAGTGTTCCACGACGGGGTCGTTTGACGAACTGGCTCCCGCGATAGTCCGCAGCCGTTCTGCAGGGGGGTTCAATCGTGTCATCATCCGCTTTACGATGAATTATGGAACTGACACATCTGAAGAGCTTCACTACCGGACTGACTCTCGGCATCGGCGGCGTCGCAGCGGCTCTTGCCGGGCGCAGGGCCGTCAGCAATCTCAAGACCAGCAAGGGCCATCCTTGGAAGCACCGCGTGTTGGACCTGGGCTCCGCGTTCCTCCAGCGAAAATATCCGCTGGAGGCGATGAGCACTTACCTCGACGGGCTGCACATCTATGCCGATGACACCGGACGCCAAGTCCATGCCGCTCACTTCTGCATCCACTTGGAACACGACCTGCACCAGTGCGTCATCTTTGACCGCAACGCCTATGACGCCCGTCTGATCGGCATCGAGTACATCATCAGCGAAGACCGGTTCCGCTCCCTGCCCGAAGAGGAGAAGGAGCTCTGGCACAGCCATCATTATGAGATCAAGTCCGGAATCCTCACCGCCCCTGGCGTTCCGGAGATCGCCGAACACGCCTACTTCGAGGACCTGGTGAAGACCTACGGCAAGACGTTCCACATCTGGCAGTACGACGTTCACGACTTCCCCTACGGTGCCCCGCAGCTGATGATGGGCTTCACCGAGGATGGGCAAGTCCGCGAAGAGCTGGTCCGAGAGCGCGACCGCGAAGTCGGGGTCTCGACGCAGCGCAACCGCGAACGCCGCGAAGACATCCCGATGCCGGAGGTGGCCCCGGGCGCGAACTCGTGGGAGACCGGGACGACGGTGCAGCCGACTCTGCAGGAAACACCCGTCAAACGGTAGAAAGCCAAACGGCAGAACCACCGACAACATGTGAGTCATTCGGAGCCAGCTCAACCTGTTACAGTGATTACGATGTAAACACTTTGGTCGTGGAAGCCTGGAACCAACGCGCCGGGACTCGAACGCCGTCTATGTTCCATTGCGAAGAGGTCCATCAGGGATCATCGTTTAAGCCGCCAATGATTGGTGAACGCTGATCCGGGTCGAGCGGAGGCACAGAGTTTTGCGAATCTGTCTGATAGCGTCCAGCCGTTTTCCCATCAACCAGCCCTTCGCGGGTGGTTTGGAGTCCTTTACGCACGCTGTGCTGAAGGAACTTGTCTCTCGTGGGCACTCGGTCACGCTGTTCGCCGCTCCCGGCAGCGATCCTGACCTCGATGTCGAGATGATCGTTCCGGAGGTCTTGCGTCTCTCCGAAGCGGCCCGGCTCGACGTGTCGGCGATGCCTACGGAATGGATGAGGCAGCATCACGCCTACTTGGACCTGATGCTCGGGCTGGCCGGGCAGACAGAGTTCGATGTCATCCATAACAATTCACTTCACCATCTGCCATTGGCCCTCTCGTCAATGGTGCGCACCCCGATCGTGACGACCCTGCACACGCCGCCCACGCCTTGGTTGGAATCGGCCGTGGTCTTCCGCGCGCCGACGACTTTCTTCGCTGCCGTGTCGAGCGCCACAGCCCGGGCTTGGTCGCACGCAGTGGAGAGCACTGTGATCTCGAATGGAGTCGATACGAATCTGTGGGATGCGGGTCCTGGTGGGCCGGCCTGCGTCTGGACTGGGCGCATGGTCCCGGAGAAGGCCCCCCATGTGGCAATCGACGCCGCCCGCGCTGCGGGATTCCAGATCGCTTTGGCAGGTCCGGTCATGGACGAGAAGTACTTCGCTGCAGAAGTGGCCCCGCGGCTGGGAGACGATGCCCGTTACTGCGGGCATTTGGATCAGCAGCGGCTGCGCAGCCTGGTGGGATCGTCGGCCGTGGCTGTTGTGAGCTCTCAATGGGAGGAGCCTTACGGTTTGGTTGCAGCAGAAGCCTTGGCCTGTGGGACACCTGTGGCGGCTTTTCCGAGGGGCGGGCTGGTTGAGGTCGTTCGTGGCGATGTCGGAGCTTTGGCGGACCAGCTCACCGTCGAGGCCTTGGCCCGAGCGATCTGCAGTGCTGCCGGCCGGAGCCGTATGGCGGCCCGTAAGTATGCGGTCGAACACCATTCTCTGGACAGCACCGTCAGCGGATACGAAGCATTGTATCGTCATGCAGTCAATGCTGCGGCAGGAAGCTTCGCGGAATGAACGTCGATCAGGGCCCCGTCCATCCGGTGATCGGTTGGTACATCCACCATCAAGGTTCGGGACACTTGCACCGCTCCATGTCGATGGCGCGTGCGCTGGCTCGTGCCGGATGGCACGTCACCGGACTCTCCTCCTTGTCTCGGCCCGCGCAGTGGCCGGGTGAATGGGTGAGATTGGAACGTGACGACAGCAGCTCTGAATTCTGCGAAGCGCCTACGCCGGCAGAAACGGCAGCCGAGGCTTCAGACGGATGCCGGATGGATCGAGATGACGTCACGGCCGGTGGCAGCCTCCATTACGTCCCAATTGGGCACTCCGGATTGAGACGGCGCTCGGCTCAGATCTCTGGATGGATCGATTCCGCTAGGCCCCGGCTGATGGTCGTGGATGTCTCGGTGGAAGTCGCGATTCTCGCTCGATTGCACGGGATACCTGTGCTGACGGCTGTTCTGCCGGGAAGCCGCGGCGATTACACTCATCAGCTCGGCTTTCGCCTCAGTTCAGCGATTCTCGGATTCTGGCCGGAGTCTGCGGAAGGGATCGTCTCCGGGATCCCAGAAGACAGCGAGCACAAGTTCCATGCCCTCGGCGGATTGTCCCGATTCCCCACACTCGAGGTGTCGTCAGACGCGCGTGGGGATAAGCGGGGGCCAGCGGATGATGCCTTTTCCATCGTTGTGCTCAATGGTGCAGGTGGAGGTGCACTGAGTGATGACCTCCCACATGTGCTCACGCAAGAATTCCCTACAGCTGAAGTCACGGTCCTGGGCGGCTCGAACGGCATGTGGGTGGAGGACCCGTGGCCGATCGTGCGTGATGCCGCGGTCGTAGTCACAGCGGCAGGTCAGAACTCGATTGCGGAAGTCGCCGCCAGCCGTACCCCGGCAGTTGTCATCGCCCACCCCCGTCCCTATGACGAGCAGAACTGGATGCTCGAAGTCCTCGTCCGAGGTCCGTGGCCGGTCATTGCAGGACCAGACGACAGCAACGCCGCGGACTGGGCTCAGGCGATCGCCGAGGCGCTGCGACTCGATGGGAGCCGTTGGTCTACCTGGTGCGACGGCAAGACTCTCGAACGCTTCAGCAACCTCGTGCTCAGATACGCCGCCGACGTCTGTAAGGGAGAACGATGAGCATTTCTGTGACCGGCCCCCCGGGCACCTTTGTCATCACTACAGTCCATGGTCGCCATGATCACCTGCGTCGACAGCGGGAATGCCTGGCCTTCAGCACCGTGCAACCGACAGACCATATCGTCGTTGCGATGAACGATGAAGACGTCAGGGGACGTGCCGGGTCCCCCACCGTTCCTGTGTCGATCGTTTCGATCCACAGGCCCGGACCTGGCCTACCTCTTGCCGCGGCTCGAAACCTCGGTGTGGCCCATACCGCTGGACACCCGGACGATCTTCTGATTTTTCTCGATGTGGATTGTCTTCCGACGCCCGATCTGATCGCGGCCTATCAGAGTGCCGCACTGGCCCACCCAAAGGACCTGCTCTGTGGACCCGTCAGCTATCTGCCTGATGTCGAACTCGATCCGATCTCCCCGGACTGCGTCGAACGTCTGGCACTTCTGAGCGAACCGCACCCCGCTCGGCCCGCCCCCGCTTCCGGGGAGATGATCACCGCGGGTGATCACGACCTGTTCTGGTCACTGTCGTTCGCCGTCCGCCGCGGGGTGTGGGACCAGATCGGAGGCTTCGACGAGAACTTCGAAGGCTATGGAGGGGAGGACACCGACTTTGCGTGGCAGGCCCGCAGCACCGGGACAGGGCTGACCTGGGTGGGCAGCGCTTCCGCTTTCCACCAGTACCATCCGGTGTCCTCACCCCCGGTGGAGCATCTTGACGACATCCTGAGCAACGGTCGACTGTTCGCGAAGAAGTGGGGCCAGTGGCCGATGCAAGGGTGGCTGGATCGCTTCGAGACGCTCGGCCTCGTGCGGCGGGGATCAGCGGGATACGAGCAGGTGCCGCTCACAGTGGCATCGGTCCCTGGCTCGCACGTCTACGTCCGCCACCTTTCCTCTCCGGACGAGGACGCGTCTGCGATCATCCGTCTGCCCGACCCTCCGCCGACCCGCGCTGACGCCCCTACGGGTGCGCCGTGGTGGCCGCCGGCCATGCTCGATCCCGATTGGATCCGCAACTGCGAGGCGGATGTCTTCCACATCCATTTCGGCTTCGACGCCCACTCCCCGGCTCAGCTGCACGCCGTCATCGACGCGCTGGAGGCACGCGAGATCCCACTCGTATACACGGTCCACGACCTGCAGAACCCTCACCACGAGGACGCGGCGCTGCATTCTTCCCAGCTCGACGTGCTGATTCCCCGAGCAACTGAGGTCATCACGTTGACCCGAAAGGCGGCAGAGGAGATACGGCAGCGATGGAACATCGACGCGCATGTCATTGCACACCCACATGTGGCTGAGTTGGAGACGATCTCTGAACTCGGAAGCTCCTCCTTGCCGCGTCAGGAAGAGTTCCTTCTCGGAATCCACCTCAAGAGTCTGCGGGCGAATATGGTGGGAATACCACTTCTGCAGGCCGCTGCTGCCGCTGTCGCGAAGATTCCAGGCGGCATCTTGCAGGTCAATCTTCATCACGACGTGTTCGATGAAGACGGCCCGCGTCACGACCCGGAACTCGTTCGCTACCTGCTCACCAGCGAAGTCGAGCTGCACGTGCACGACTATTTCTCCGACCGTGAGCTCTTCGAATACCTCTCCGGACTTGACGTTTCCCTGCTTCCATACCGTTTTGGGACTCATTCGGGTTGGATGGAGGCCTGCCACGATTTCGGCACACGGGTCATTGCTCCGAACGTCGGCTGCTATATCAGTCAAGGTGCTGATGCGAGCTATTCCTGGACCCGTGAAAACGGGGTGTGGACCCCGGATGCAGACTCATTGCACTCTGCAGTGCTGAGCGTATCTTCTGGTCAGAGAGAGCAGGTCGAAGAACTCGTCAACCGCCGCCGAAGCGAACGGAATGAGATCGCTGCGGCGCACGCAGCAATCTACCGCAGCGCCCTGGCGAAAACGCGGTCCTGACGGCGAGAGCGGAGCACCGGCCGCACCCGGTGCCCGCATGGGCCGAGTTCGGCAGGTCGGAGAGCCGACCGAGGCTTCGGGCGAAGCCGTGACGAAGCGCAATCACCGGGGCGCTTCAGGCGCCCTCGGCCCGGATCGAGCAGCTGTGCGGCTGTTGTCGATCACCTCGCCAATCGAGCAAAAGCGAGGTGGGCGAGCGCTGCGGCCGAGTCTCCGAGCCAGGTGTCATCGAATTTCACGCGTGGCGAATGGTTGTCCTCGGACTCTGGGTCGACACCCTCAGGAGTCGTGGCGAGGTAGACGTACGCGCCGGGCACCTCATTGAGGACGAAGGAGAAGTCCTCCGAACCCATCTCCGGATTCGGCATCTCCTCGTAGCGATCCGGGCCATAGACCGAAGTGAGCTGCTGCGCGGTCCAGGCGGCTTCCTCGGTGTCGTTGGTGGTGACAGGGAATCCGGGCTCGAAGGTGATCTCGGCACGACACCCATGGGCTGAGGCGATGCCGTCGGCGATCCTGGTGATCTCAGTCCGCAGCTGCTCGACCCGCTCCGGAGACAGGTAGCGGATGCAGGCCCCCAGGCTCGCGGTGTCGGGGATGACATTGTTGGCATCCGATCCACGCAGCTGTGTGACGGGCATGACGACTGGGTCGAAGACATCGAATCGACGTGACGTCATGGTGTTGAGAGCCACCGCCAGTTCGGTGAGGGGGGCTACCGGGTCGCGGGCGAACTGGGGCTGGGAGCTGTGTCCGCCTGCGCCGCGCATGGTGATCTCCAAACTGATGAATCCGGCCATGAGCGGGCCCGGGCGGGTGGTGAAGACCCCGCCCGTGCCGGGCTTGACGTGAATGGCATAGGCGGCGACGGGACGCTCTCCGGCCGCTTCGAGCATGCCTTCGTCAATCATGTTCTTCGCTCCGCCATCGCCTTCTTCGTTGGGCTGGAACATGAAGATCACAGAACCGGGCAGCTCATCGCGACGGGCGGCGAGCAGCCGGACGGCACCGATGAGGCCACTGGTGTGCAGGTCGTGACCGCAGGCATGCATGGCCCCGTTCGTCGACGCGAATGGGTAATCTGTTTCCTCGTTGACCGGCAGGGCATCCATGTCGCCGCGCAGCAGCACCGTCGGCCCTGGCTTCCCTCCGCGCAGCACGGCCACGACCGAGCTCTGCGCCACGCCCTTCGTGATCTCCAGGTCGAGGCCGTCGATGGCGTCGAGGACGGCCTGCTGGGTCCGCGGAAGGTCGGTGCCCACCTCGGGATTGGCGTGGAGATCTCTGCGGATGGTCTGCAGTTCGGAGAGGATCTCGGCGGCGTCGGCACGAAAGTCGGGAATCATCGGGCATACTCGCTTTCTTCGTGTGTTTGGCATCGTAGGTCGTCGAAGTTCGGGTTTTCGGGTTCCTGCTGCTGCAGTGAACATCCGCTGTTCGTTCAGGCAGTCCAGATGAACACATGAACGATGAAGACGTAGATCCCACCCAGAACGTAGAAGATGATCATCAGCGGCCAGAGGAAGCGGACCCATTTGAACCAGGAGACACCGGCAATCGCAAGACCGGCCATCATCGCACCGTTCGTCGGGGTGAACCCGTTGGAGATGCCGTCACCGAACTGATAGGCCAGCACCGCGGTCTGTCGACTCACCCCGACGAGGTCGGCCAGCGGAGCCATGATCGGCATGGTCAGTGCGGCTTGGCCGCTGCCCGAAGTGACGATGTAGTTGATGGCGCTCTGTGCGCCCACCATGCCGACTGCCGCCCAGTTGCTCGAGAGCTGCCCGACCGCCGTGGACAGCCCATAGATGATCGTGTCGATAACGTGGGCATCTTCGAGCAGAATGATTCCGCTGTAGGCCAGGCCCACCGACAACGCAGCAACGAGCAGATCCTGGCAGCCCTTGGTGAACGAATCAGCGACGTCGTTGTAGTTCATCTTCGCGATGGTGGCGACGACCAGCGCCATGACGACGAACAGCGCCGACATCTCCGTGATGAACCAGTCGAAGGCGATGATCCCGATCGGCACGGCGACGATTGTGGCGACGAACACCCAGAGGACGGCGACGTCCCGCTTCGTCAGCGGATCGTCCGTCGAGGTGGACGAGCCATAAGCTTCGTCGTCGGGTCCGATGCCGATGAGGCTCCGACTGGGGTCCTTGAGGATCTTGGCTCCATACCGCATGAAGTAGATGACTGCGGCGAGGTAGAGGATGACGAAGAGTCCGATGCGGACGGCCATCCCGGAGAAGATCGGCACACCCGCGATCTGTTGGGCGATTCCGATATTGAACGGGTTGGTGAAGGAGCCGGCCCATCCGACCGCGGTTCCGACCAGAGGAAGGGCTGCGATGAGGATGCGGTCGAACCCGATCTTCAACAGGATCGGCAGGATGATGAGGAGGTAGGGAATGGCCTCTTCGCTCATGCCGAACGTCGCTCCCGATAGGGAGAAGAAACCCAGCAGAATCGGGATGATCCAGAGTTCCTTGCCGGCGAACTTGGTGAGCACCCCATGCAGCAGTCGATCGATTGCGCCGGTCGCGTTGAGTACACCGAGCGCTCCTCCGATGATGAGGAGGAAGAAGATGATGTCGGCGCCCTCGGTCATCCCCGACAGAATCGACGTGAACAGATCGAAGGGATTCGCCGGAGCTGAGTCCACTGCATGGTATGTGCCGCTGATGACCAGGTCTCGGCCCGAATCATCGACTCGGGTGTCGTACTGCCCTGAGGGGATGAAGTAGGTCGCGATTCCCAGAACAACGACGATTCCGAAGAGGATGACGAAGGTGTGTGGAACCCGTTTCGCAGCGGGTGTCTTCGCTGGCTTCGCAGCGGGTTCGGCTTTCGAATTCACTTTGCTCCTCAGTCTCCTTCGGCGTCTGGATCGTAACGTCACAACGACATCGTCCGGGAGCGAATCACTGTGTGTACGTCTCTGCCGCGTTGGTGCAGGCATCCGCGATGCTGTGGCGAGTGTGCGCCTCGTCACAATGCTGGCAGGCCAGCTGTCCATTCGCTACAGGACTGCGAAGATAGTGTCCGAAGTATCGGACACCCTCCTCATGCAGGCTCACCGGGGCCCTGCCCAAACCGAGCAAAGTACGCCAACGCCTCGAACGAATCCACAGCATCCGGATTCGCGACCTTGGCCAGATCGTGCCCCTGGATGAGCCGCTTCACCGGCACCTCGAGCTTCTTGCCCGTTTTCGTGTGCGGAATCGCCGGGACCGCGATGACGTCATCGGGCACGTGCCGCGGCGAGGCCTTGGACCGCAGCTCCTCAGCAATTCGTGACCGCAACCCGGAATCCAACGAAACCCCCGACGCCAGAACGACGAACAGCGGCATCCAGTACCCGCCGTCGGGCTGCTCGGCACCGATGACCAAGGATTCGGCCACCTCGGGGATGCCGTCGACGATGTCGTAGATATCGGCGCTGCCGAGGCGCACTCTCTGCCGGTTGAGGGTGACCGATCAGTTCCACGGATCGTCATACGTAGCCAGGCTTTGGCTGGTGCGCTTGTTGGCGAAGTCGATGAAGTCAGCAATCTGCGGTCGCGGGGTCTAGTCGGGGTCGGGAAGCCAGATCGGTTCAGTGGTCAATTCTTCTCCTCAGCACGGCTGAGGGCGGTCCTCAACGAGGTGCCGGCAGGGGAGACGAAGAACATTCCTTCTGAAGTCAGGACAGCAGCCTCGACGCTCGGTTGAGGTGACGCCTTCGATCCAACCGCAGTTCAGCAAACCGCTGATCAGCTGCCCCGAAGCGATTCCGCAAAGCTTGGCAGAAGTTGAATGCGAACTGCTAGGAGCTATTGAGCAATATGTGTACTTTATGGCAAGATGTGCTTTGGATAGAAGCGTCTCGAGATGAGAAACACTTCGTCGCCGCCATAGACGGGGCCCTCAAAGACGGGGGCAGTGTCGATGGACGACTACCCCCTCGATCGGAACGCTTGAACTGCAGTGCAAAGGTCGTATATGTCATTCCCCTCATCCCTTGCTAGGAAGTTCCGCACCCCGTTCTCAGGGCACATGCTGGGTTCACTCAACCGTCTCGGTAGTCGGACACGTGCACTCATCGCGAGCGTTCTGACTCTTCTGCTCATCGCTGTGGTTCTCCCGGTCAACTCGGAACCCGCGCAGGCAGCTCCCGCTGAGGCTTCCCCGCAGGCCCTGCAGTGTGGGCCCATCTATACGATGCAGGGTTTGACGAATACGTCGCAGAATCTGTGGCAAATCGACCCCGCTTCGGGTGGACAGACGAGTCGCGGGACCTTCGGGGTTCCCAGCAATTTCGAGCAGATCAATGCGATGGGGATGAGTGCGGACGGCAGCTCGCTCTACGGCATCTACACACAGAGCGGCAATCGAGAGATCTTCCGTTATGACACGAACACGAACTCCTCACAGAGATTGACCCGCGGCCCCGCAAACTCTCCTATCACCCACGGCGCCGTGGACCCCAGCAGCGGCATCTACTACTACGGAGGGTTCTCGAGCTCCACTTCGAGCGTCCTCAACGTCTACGGGTTCAACCCCTCGACAGGCCAGTCTCTTGGACTGGTCGCCCAAGGTACAGTGCCCGCCGATGGTGCAAACGGCGACTTCGCCTTCTCCAGCGCTGGTGAGCTCTACTACATCGGGGCAAATGGGAACTCCTCGTCGACACTCGGGGTCGTCAACCAGGAGCTGCCGACGACCGCCCAGAGCAAGCCGAAAGTCATCGGAGGTACGAAGCTTACGAGCATCGCGTCGAAGCAACCGATCAACGGCATCGCCTTCGGCGGTGACGGGCTGCTCTATATGAGCAGCGGAACCACGCTCTACAGTGCCGACCCGACCAGCGGCAAGGTCCTGGGTACGAACTCCTTCGGGCAGACCGGCACCACCGATATGGCCTCGTGCGCGACTCCCAGCACGCTCCGGGTGCAGAAAGACTTCAGCAACGGCCGTTTCGCCCCCGAGGATCAGGCGACGCTGGATATCTCCGGCAACGGACTCGAGCCCGGTGCTCCCGGTAACACCGGCGTGACACAGGGCAATTCGAGCGGAGTCCAGAATCAGCAGCCCTCAGAGTACGCCGGTTCGATCATCGGACGACCTGGGCAGACCTTCCAGTTCTCCGAATCCGGGGCCGGCGCCAGCCAGAAGAACTACAAATCGACCTACAAGTGTGTGAACCAGCGCAACAAGCAGGAGCTGACAGGCGGCAACGGCACGAAGGGCAGCGTCACGATTCCCCGCGCCGGAGCCGACATCGTCTGCACTTTCGCCAACGAAGCTCAGCGACCCGGTCTGTCCTTGCAGAAGAACGCCCAGCTCAACGATTCGAACGGCAACGGCGTGGCTGACGCCGGCGATACGATCGACTACACCTTTACGGTGACCAACACCGGGCAGACGATCCTGGACAATGTCGCAATCGACGATGGATTCGATTTTGATGGCAAGGGAATCAGCCCGAGCTCGGTCGATGGACTGAAACCGGAGGATTCCCGAAAGTTCACCGCCAATTACACGGTGACGCAGAAAGACGTCGACCGCGGCAAAGACATCACGAACACCGCCACCGCACGGGGCGAATCACCGACGGGGCAGACTACCACCTCAGCAGAATCGAAGACCAACACACCGGTCGCCACCCGGGCCCCCGGGCTCTCGCTTCAGAAGACCAGTGAACTCGACGATGCCAACGGCAACAATGTCGCCGATGTCGGGGAGACGATCCGTTACTCGTTCACAGTGCAGAACACCGGCAACACCACGCTCACCGATGTGGCCATCAACGATCCGCTTCTCGACAGCACTGACCCTGAGAAATCGTCAAGCCTGGCTCCGGGAGCGGAAACGACCTTCTCCGGCAGCCACAAAGTCACCCAAGGCGACATTGACGCCAACGGGACCAACGGTGACGGAGTGATCCGCAACACCGCGACTGCCAGCGGTCTTACACCCGGTCAGGATGATCCCGTCAAATCCGATCCGTCCTCGACAAACACTCCGTTGCCTGCTCAGAACAGCAGCATCGCGCTCAAGAAGACGAGCGAGCTGGACGATTCGAACAGCAACAATGTCGCCGATGTCGACGAAACGATCGCCTACAGATTCACAGTCACGAACACCGGCAACACCACTCTGAAAGATGTCGACATCGCCGACGACTTCGATTTCGACGGGGCTGGGATCGACCCGGCCTCGATCGACAGCCTCGCCCCCGGCAACGACGCAAGCTTCACCGCGAAGTACACAGTCAGACAGTCCGATGTCGACGCAGGCGGGGTCATCGACAACACAGCCACCGCATCGGCGACCAGCCCCGGAGGAGATGCAATCGAGTCGGGCCAGTCCAGCACCGAGACGCCGGTCGCGGAACCGACCTCAGCGATGTCACTGAAGAAGGACGGAAAGCTTAGCCGAGACAGCAATGACAACGGTCTGGCCGATGTCGGGGACACTTTCGAATACACGTTCACGGTCACCAACCACGGAAACACGACCCTGGCAGACATCACGATCGACGACGACAGGATCGACTCCACCGATCCTTCACAGATCAGCTCTCTAGCGCCCGGTAAGTCTGCTGAGTTCACGGCGAAGTACACCGTGACGCAGGCCGACATCGATACCGGAGGGGACATCGTCAACACGGCGACAGCCTCGGGGCGCGCACCGAATGGCAACGATGTTCGAACCGGTGAGTCGACGGACAACTTCCCGACAGCGGGACGGGAGAACTCGGTCTCGCTGCAGAAGGACGGAGTCCTCGACGACACCAACGACAACGGCACCGCCGACGCAGGTGAGACGATCGACTACACCTTCACGGTGAAGAACAACGGCAACACCACGCTGACCGATGTCACCGTCAACGATGACACGATAGATGCCAACACCCTGAGTCCGAAGTCGGCAGCGTCGCTTGCACCAGGAGAGGAAGCGACATTCACTGGCAGCCGACAGGTCACGCAGGCAGACGTCAATGCCGGCGAAGACATCGTCAACACGGCGACTGCTACAGCTGCTGCGCTGGGCACGAACACTCCGATCACGTCGACCGAAGCAGTCGACAACGTGCCGACCACAGCGCAGACCAACGGTTTGGCCCTGCAGAAGACGAGCGCTCTCGACGACGACAAGAGTGCCGCTGAAGTCGGCGACGTCATCAACTTCACGTTCACCGTGACCAACACCGGGAACACCACCGTCGAGGATGTGAGCGTCGCCGATGAGTTCGATTTCGACTCCGGAATCGACCCCGGCTCGATCGAGAGTCTGGCGCCAGGCGAGCAGAAGACCCTCAACGCCGACTACACGGTGACCCAGTCGGACATCGACGCCGGTAAGGACATCAGTAACACTGCGTCGGCGAACGGCACCGCACCGAACGGTGCACCCGTCGAATCCAACGAATCCACCGCGAATACGCCGGTGAAGCCGCGAGCCAATGGTGTGGCGATCAGCAAGACTGCCGAACTCGAAGACACCAACGACAACGGCGTCGCAGATCAGGGCGAAACCATCGCGTACACATTCGTGGTCACCAACACCGGAAATACCACACTCACCGACGTCACCATCGACGATGATCTGATCGACGCTGACACACTCAAACCCAAGACAGCAGATTCGCTGGCACCAGGAGAACAAGCGACTTTCACCGCATCGTTCAAGGTGACTCAGAAGGCCATCGATAACGTACGCGACGATGGTGATCAGGGAATCGTCAACATCGCCGCCGCAGAAGCTGCGTCGCCCGGTGGGGACTCGATCACGAGCGCCGAGGATACGGCGAACGTGCCCCTGGCTCCGCAGGCCTCGGGGCTGCATCTGAAGAAGAGCGGCGAACTGCAGGGAGACGGAACAGCGGCGACGGTCGGTGACACCATCGACTACACCTTTGTCGTCACCAACACCGGAAACACCACACTGACCCACCTCGGCATTGATGACGATCGACTCGACGAAGTTGAGCTCAGCGATCCCGACTCTCTACCGAATGGTCTCGCCCCGGGCGAATCGGCGACGTTCAGCGGCAGCTACACAGTGACGCAGGCCGACATCGACGCCACCGAGTCGACCGACCTCATCAACACCGCCACCGCCCGCGGAACGACGCCCGGGGACAATGAGATCGCATCCGGTCCCTCCTCGGCGAACGTGCCCAAGGCACCTCGTTCCCCGCAATTGAAGCTGGAGAAGACCGGTGAGATACAGGGAGCGGACATCGCGGACGTCGGCGACGAGATCAAGTACACGTTCAAGGTGACCAACACCGGCAACACCTCTATCAGCGACGTGAGCATCGAAGATGCGAATGTCGATAAGGTCGAACCCGCCAACGTCGGCACAGTGGCACCAGGGGACTCGGCCACCTTCACTGCCACCTACACAGTGACGCAGGCCGACGTCGACGCAGGAGGCGTCGAGAACACGGCGACGGCGAAGGGGTCAACCCCTGATGACTCCGCAGTCGAAGCAGTGGACACCGACAGTCAGCCAGTTGTAGGGCCCGTACCTGCGATGACATTGGAGAAATCGGACGAGCTGCAGGACGAGAACGACAATAACGCCGCCGATGCCGGTGAAACGATCCAGTACACGTTCACGGTTGAGAACACAGGCAACGTGACGTTGCGCCGCGTCACCATCGACGATGTCAAGGTCGACGACGGCACATTGAGGCCGAAGTCAGTCAGCAAACTCGCTCCAGGCGATAAGGCGACCTTCACCGCCAGCTATACGGTCACTCAGGCAGATGTCGACGACGGCGGTCCGATCGTCAACACTGCGACGGCTCAGACACGGTCCGAAGGCGATCAGACTCCTGTCCGCTCCAACGAGGACAGCACGAAGACGCCTGTGGCAGAACATGATTCTGCCTTGTCTCTCAAGAAGTCCAATGAGCTGAAAGATGAGAACGACAACGGTGCCGCCGACGTCGGTGAGACCATCGAATACTCGTTCAAGGTGACGAATTCAGGAAACACCACTCTGAGCGACGTGACCGTCAATGATGAGCACATCGACGATGGGTCGCTGAGCCCGAAGTCCGTCGCCTCCCTGGCGCCGGACGAATCGGCGACCTTCACCGCCACTCACACGGTTACACAGGCCGACGTGGATGGTGGCAAGGCAGTGAGGAACACCGCCACCGCCGAAGGTACGGCTCCGGGCGACGACGACAAGGTTCGCTCCGCCGAAGCCAGCACTGAGACACCTGTCGCCGACACCGATGCTGCGTTGTCGATCGAAAAGACTGCGGATAAGGACACGCTTGTCGCCGGTGACTCCATTGAGTACTCGTTCAAAATCACGAACACGGGCAATGTGACTCTGTCCGATGTGGGCGTCGACGAGGGCGAATTCTCGGGTACGGGCGAACTTTCGCCAGTGAACTGCTCCGACGACTCAGCGAAGCTGGCCCCCGGCGATTCGGTGACCTGTACTGCCGCCTATGAGGTGACGCAGGCCGACGTTAATCGCGGTTCGCTCGACAACTCCGCAGCAGCGACGGGCAAGGCACCGAACGGTGACGATGTGGCCTCTGAGCCTTCGGACTGGAGCATCACGGGTGAGTCGGTTCCGGGTCTCTCGGTCGAGAAGACCGCCGACACGAACACGTTCGAGGACGGCGAATCGATCACGTACTCCTTCAAGGTGACGAACACAGGCAATGTGACTCTGTCGGATGTGGGCATCGACGAAGCCGAGTTCACCGGCTCCGGCGACCTGTCCGAGATCAGCTGTGCAAAGGAGGCAGCGTCATTGGCGCCGGGAGACTCGGTGAAGTGTACAGCTGCTTACAAGGCCACTCAGGCCGACGTCGACCGTGGTTCGATCGAGAACTCCGCGACGGCGAAGGCCACGACACCGAACGGTGATGATGTGGACTCTGACCCCTCCGAGGTGAGAATTCCAGCAGCCGAGGCCGGCCCGGCAGTGTCGATCGAAAAGACGGCGGATAAGGACTCTTACAAAGCTGGTGATTCGATCGAGTACTCGTTCAAAGTCACCAATAACGGGAATGTGTCCTTGTCCGATGTGGGCGTTGATGAAAGTGAGTTCACGGGTTCGGGCGAACTGTCCGACGTCAGTTGCCCCGACGATGCCGCAAAGCTGGCTCCCGGTGAGTCGATGACTTGCACGGCCACCTACGACGTGGTCCAGTCGGACGTGGACCGTGGTTCGCTCGAGAACTCGGCGACGGCCACAGGCCAGGCACCGAACGGTGACGACGTCGTCTCGGACCCGTCTGAGGTGAACCTATCTGCCTCGGATGAGGATTCGGACAGCTCTTCCGACGCGGATGTCAAGGGTGATTCCGACAGCTCGTCGGACGCGGACGCCAAGGATGATTCGGATAGTGCGACGGGTGCAGGTGCCGGAGATGATTCAGACAGTTCGTCGGAGTCGGATTCGTCTGCGGACAGTGACGGCGGCAAGGGGTCGGTTGCCAGTGCGGATGCGGAGGCGTCTGATAAGGCTGATGCTGGTCCCTCGGCTGACGCCGGTGGCTCTGACGACGCAACGAGTGGAAGTTCCTCGACAGAAGCGGACACTTCGTCGGAAGCGGCTTCGTCGACCGACGCGGATTCGTCCGGCAGCAGCGACGGCGGAGGAGACCTCCCCAGAACCGGTGCAGCGGGAATCTTCGGAATCAGCGCGATTGCTCTGCTCTTGTTGGCGATCGGAATGGTGATCGTGCCGTCGGTACGACGGAGAAAGTCGAGCTGATCTGGGGAGTCACGGCTCAGAGACAGAGTGCCTGCGCCTGTTGCGGCCGATTTCTCGGCCCGAAAGCACGGCTCTTGACTACAGCGGGTCGGCTCGTTTCGACTGCCGCGAGTCGCGCCTCAATGGACCTGCACTGTGGGCACTGGGCCTGTTGTCACCATGGACATGGGCACTGGCGATCATCGGCCTTGGCCGCTCAGCCAGCGACCTTTCACTGCGCCCCGTCGGCCCCGTTACCTTTTAAGTAGCCCCATCATCCGTCAGGATAGAAGGGGTCGCTGGCCTGAGGACCCCGGCATGATTGATGCCCCCAGTCACCAATGATCCGGGGGGTGTAGTCACCGGGGTTCGACGGCACCAGGGAAATCGCTAATAGGGGCCAGAACCACTGGCAGAACACATGCGTTGAGCCCGACCGTAACGTGGATGCCGAGCCCAGGAGCCACCCAGCACCACCGGCCAGCCGAACCACAACCAATATCCGGTCACATGAGTCGAAGAAGATGAGTGACATGATCACCAACCACGCTGACATCGACGTATTCATCGGTATCGATGTCGGCAAACACAA
>NZ_JABSSX010000022.1 GCF_013280495.1 Brevibacterium permense | reverse complement strand
TCCCGACGAGGACATCGTTCGAGTCAGTAGTTCTGAGGGTCATGATGATCAATGGGACGGTCAGTTCCTACTCTGCCAGCCAGTCCCAGACCAGCCACCATCAATACTCACAGTAGTTCTGAGGGGTGTGAGCTCGTGTCTGAGGCTGACGGTATCCTTGGGGGCGACATGACTGCTGCAGCTGAACACACCGACCATGCCGCCGGCGCCGACTCCCGAGCGGCCGAACTCCTCACCGGACTCAACCCCAGGCAGCGCGAGGCCGTGATCCATACGGGGTCCCCGCTGCTCATCGTCGCCGGAGCAGGATCGGGCAAGACGACCGTGCTCACCCGACGCATCGCCTACGCCTTGGCCACCGGTCGCGCCCACCCCGGCGAAGTCCTGGCGATCACGTTCACGAACAAGGCTGCGAAAGAGATGGCCGAACGCGTGTCCTCGATCGTCGGCCCTGCCTCCCGCGCCATGTGGGTCTCGACCTTCCACTCCTCGTGTGTGCGCATCCTCCGCCGCGAGGCGAAGGTGCTGGGCATGAAGTCGAATTTCACGATCTACGACGCCCAGGATGCCCAGCGACTCGTCGCCCAGATCCTCAAGGAGCTCGGCCTCGACACGAAGAAGTACGCCCCACGGGCCATCCTGCACCGGATCTCGAACCTCAAGAACGAACTGCAGACCCCCGACGACTTCATCCCGCGGCCCAACAATCCCGCCGATGAGGTGCTCGCCGATGTCTTCAAGCGCTACACCTCCCGTCTGCGCCTGGCCAATGCCTTCGACTTCGACGACCTCATCGCGGAGACCGTCCACCTCTTCGGCGCCTTCCCCGAGGTGGCCGATTCCTACCGTCGCCGGTTCCGCCATATCCTCGTTGACGAGTACCAGGACACGAACCCCGCACAGTATGCGCTGATCAAGGCCCTGGCCGGTGCCGGAGCAGGAGGGCCGACCGGTGCCGAACTCACCGTCGTCGGCGACGCCGACCAGTCGATCTATGCCTTCCGCGGCGCCACGGTGCGCAACATCGTCGAATTCGAGAAGGACTTCCCGAACGCTGACACCATTCTGTTGGAGCAGAACTACCGGTCGACCCAGAACATCCTCGACGCCGCCAATGCCGTGATCGCGAACAACGACGACCGCCGCGAGAAGAAGCTGTGGACCTCGGAGGGTTCCGGCGAGCAGATCGTCGGCTGGGTGGCCGAGAACGAACAAGGTGAAGCCCGGTTCATCGTCGACCGCATCGATGACCTCATCGACGAGGAGAAGTACACCTATGGTGACTTCGCCGTGTTCTACCGCACGAACGCTCAGTCGCGCGCCATCGAAGATGCCCTGGTCCGTTCCGGAATCCCGTACAAGGTCGTCGGCGGCACCCGCTTCTATGAGCGCAAGGAGATCAAGGACGCCCTCGCTTACCTGCGTGTCGTCGCCAACCCCGATGACGACGTCAATCTGCGCCGCATCCTCAATGTGCCCAAACGCTCCATCGGCGACCGCACCGAGGGCATCATCGCCGACTTCGCCGACCGGGAGAACATCAGCTTCTTCACCGCACTGGGACGCCTCGACGAGATCCCGCACCTGAGCTCGCGCGCCCTGACCTCGGTGCAGAAGTTCTACGATCTCATGCAGGATCTGCGCTCCACCGCCGAGTCGTCCCCGCTCTCCCGCGTCATCGAGGCGATCCTCGAACAGTCCGATTACCTCGAATCGCTGCAGAAGAGCACCGATCCGCAGGACGAGTCCCGTGTCGACAACCTCGCCGAACTCGTCGCCGTGGCCGAGGATTTCGTCGCCACTCGGGAGGCTGCCGCGGTCGCGGAACCGGACACCCCGGATGACAGCGACACAGTCAACGGCACCGTCACCGAGGCGACTGCCGCCCCTGATGCGACCGGGGCAGGAACCGAAACCGCCGCCGAGGGGGCCGACCCCGACGTCGATGACGCCGGTTTCGCTGACGCCTCCACTGCACCGGGCGTCGGCTCGGCGGCCATCGATCAGTTCCTCGAACAGGTGGCTCTGGCCTCGGACACTGATCAGATCCCCGATGCCGAACTCGGTCAGGTCACGCTGATGACTCTGCACACGGCCAAGGGACTGGAGTTCCCGGTGGTCTTCCTCACCGGGCTCGAAGACGGAGGATTCCCGCATTCGCGTTCCTTCGAGAATCCGCAGGAGCTGTCGGAGGAGCGACGTCTGGCGTATGTCGGGCTCACGCGTGCACGGCAGCGTCTGCTCGTCACTCGCGCCGAGACCCGGAGCATGTGGGGTCAGCCTCAGTACAATCCGCCGAGCCGGTTCCTGTCCGAGATCCCGGAGAACCTCATCAATTGGGAGAACACGGGCAGCTTCTCCGGCGGGTTCGCTTCGGGCGGATTCAGTTCCGGAGGTTTCGGCTCCGGCGGCTATTCGTCCGGATACTCGGGAGGGTCACGCGGCTTCGGGTCATCACGGTCGTCCGGCGGCAGCTCCCGCTCGCGCTCGAGTGCAAGTTCGTCGACTCCGGTCGCCGGATTCCCAAATCGGATCCGACCCAATCGTGAGGTCATCTCCGTGGAGGTCGGCGAGAAGGTCTCGCATGAGTCTTTCGGGCTCGGCACCGTCACCGAAGTCAACGGTGTCGGAGACAAGACCGTGGCCGTCGTCGACTTCGGTTCAGCCGGGTCGAAGCGGCTGCTGCTGCGCTACGCCCCGATCGAAAAGCTCAGCTGAGGCGACGGCTTGGTGGGTGCACGGCTGGACCGTGCACCCACCGCGCTCAGTCGTTCGCTCGCGCCGCGATGCCGCTCGTCCCCCGATAGCTGGTGTCGACTGACGCTCGCCAGAACACAAGAAAGCGCCGAGGAGAATCACATTCTCCTCGGCGGTCATCCATGCCGGACGCGGCTATGGATTAAAGATCATTCGTTGCCGAGCTTGTCATCGGCTCCGTCGCGACCCTGATTGATCTGGTCTTCGAACTTTCCACCGGTGACATTGTTGGCTGCGTCCGAGGCCTTGTCCAGGCCCTGGTCGCTGATCTCTTCACCCTTATCGCTATTCGAGGCGTCCTTGGCTTTGTTAGTAAGATCGTCGAGTCCCATGCTGTCTCCTTTCGTCGGAAAAGGTTCGAAGCGAACCTCTGACGCCACTCACCTTGCCATTGTTGTCGACGTGACGACACCTGCACGTCCCATTTTTCAGCGAATGCACATAAAGGACTTCGCAGAGACCGGTTCATCAGCGGGTCAGCGGTACGAGGAACGCAAGCCCGACGAGCAGTCCGGCGAACAGCAGACAGGTCGTGATGTCGACGGCCTTCGACCGATTCGCCCACACTTCGGTCCACGGCGGCGGCAGCGCACGGAACCCGGCGAGACCGGCGGGGACGACCGCGAGGACGACAGCACCGAGGCGGAAATCGATGACGGAGCACGCCGCGGCGACGGCGACGGCCAGGAGACAGCCGAGCAGCACCCAGTCACGCCGGGTGGGATGCGCGTATCGCCGTTTCCAGTAGATCCATCGCTTCGCGATCGGTCCTCTCCCCCGCCGTGCGTGGCGAGGGAGAGGTCGCTTCATCTCAGTGGAAGAAATGGCGGCTCCCGGTCAGGTACATCGTGATCCCTGCCGCCTCCGCGGCCGCGATGACCTCATCGTCGCGGATCGATCCACCGGGCTGCACCACGGCGGTGACTCCTGCGTCGATGAGGATCTGCAGACCGTCGGGGAACGGGAAGAAGGCGTCCGAGGCAGCGACGGCACCGGTGGCGCGTTCGGCTCCGGCACGCTCGACAGCGAGTTTGGCCGAGTCGACGCGGTTGACCTGGCCCATGCCCACACCCACCGAGGCTCCGCCCTTGGCGAGCAGGATCGCGTTGGATTTCACAGCCCGTCCGGCCGTCCACGCGAATTCGAGATCCGCGAGGACCTCGGGTGCAGCTGCCGGACCAGCGGCCAGCGTCCAGTTCTCGACGGAGTCGCCGTCCGCTTGGAAGGCGTCGCGGTCCTGCACGAGGAACCCACCGCTGATCGGCTTGATCTCGTCAGTGGGCACATCGATGTCGCCGAGTTCGAGCAGTCGCAGGTTCTTCTTCGTCGTGAGGATCTCAAGTGCCTCGGCGCTGAACGACGGAGCGGCCAGGCATTCTGTGAAGATCGGCTTGATCGATGCTGCGAGCTCTGCGTCGACCTCGCGGTTCGTGGCGATGACACCGCCGTAGGCCGACAGCGGATCGCATTCGTGGGCGGCCTTGTGCGCTGCGGCAGCGGTCTCGCCGACGGCGATTCCGCAGGGGTTCGCGTGCTTGATGATGGCGACGGCCGGCTGCTCGAAGTCAAATGCCGCGCGGATCGCGGCATCGGTGTCCGTGTAGTTGTTGTACGACATCGCCTTGCCGCCGAGCAGTTTCGCACCGGCGATTCCGGCGGTGCCGTCGGAGTACACGGCGGCGGCCTGGTGCGGGTTCTCTCCGTAGCGCAGGTCAGCGATCTTCTCTCCGGTGAGGCCGGCGAATGCGGCCTTCTCATCGGTGCCGAGTTCTGAGGCGAACCAGGAGGCGACGGCCGCGTCGTAGGCCGCAGTGTGGGCGAAGGCGCGGGCGGCGAAGGTGCGGCGGGCATCGAGGTCGAAGCCGTTCCCGGCAGCTGCGTCGAGCACGGCCGAGTAGTCGGCCGGATCGGTCACGACGGTGACCGTGGGGTGGTTCTTCGCCGCTGCACGCACCATCGAGGGTCCGCCGATGTCGATCTGTTCGATGCAGTCATCGAAGCCGGCTCCGCTCGCGACGGTGTCGGCGAACGGGTAGAGGTTGACGACGACGAGGTCGAAGGGTTCGATCTCGAGTTCGGACAGCTGTTCCAGGTGCTCAGGCTTGCGGGAGTCGGCGAGGATGCCGGCGTGGACGCGCGGGTGGAGGGTCTTGACCCGCCCTTCGAGGCATTCGGGGAACCCGGTGAGGTCTTCGACCTTCGTCACCGCGGCTCCCGCCTCGGCGATCTTCGCTGCCGTGGATCCGGTCGACACGATCTGGACTCCGGCAGCGTGGAGGCCGCGAGCCAGGTCCTCCAGCCCGGTCTTGTCGTAGACGCTGATCAGCGCTCTCTTGATCGCGCGGGTTCCTGTCACAGATCCTCCTCGAGGTTCGGTTGCCGGTCGGTTCTTCTCACGGCGGGGTCAGTGGGCGGTCATCGCCGAAGCGACATATCCGTAGACATGTCGACCGTCGACGACGAGGTCGGTGTGGGCCAGATGTGCCAGCAGGCGCACGAGTTCTTCGCGTTCCCGGGCTTTGATGTTCTCGTGCACTGTCTCCTCGGTGTCGTCATCGCCGATGGGCACCGCGTATTGAGTGATGATCGGTCCGGTGTCGACTCCGGTGTCGACGAGGTGGATGGTTCCGCCGGTCAGCTTCACCCCGTGGGCGAGCGCGTCGCGGACCCCGTGTGCGCCCGGGAAAGACGGCAGCAGAGCCGGGTGGGTGTTGATGATCCGGGACGGGAAAGCCTCGACGAAGCTGGGACCGAGGATGCGCATGAAACCGGCGGAGACCACCCAGTCCGGGGCGAGCTCGGCCACTGTGTCTTTCAGTGCCAGGTTCCACTCGTCGCGGTCGGTGAAGTCCTTGGGCCGGACGACGAAGGAGGGAATCTCGTGCTGTTCGGCTCGGGTCAGGACCCCTGCGGTGGCCGAGTCGGCCCCGATGGCGACGATGTCGACTCCGCGGGTCCCGTCGGCGAAAGCGTCGATGACGGACTGCGTGAGGGTACCGGATCCTGATGCCAGAAGAACGATGCGCACCCGCACAGTCTAACGTCTGCTGCACATGGACGATGCCCTGCTGTCATCGTGCGGACACGGCCCGCCGAGGCATTTGTCAGTCGACTGTGAGAAACTGATCCGGTGACGTCACCGCAGAATACCGAAGAGAAGAAGGCGCCGACTCCCGAAGAGGAGGCACAGGCCGCACCGGCACGACACGGGCTCGTCCTGATACTGCTGATCCTCGCCTCCGTGCTGACGTTCACGTATCAGCTGCCGTTCAAGCTCGCCGCCATCGGCTTCGCCATCGCTGCCGTCGTCTGGTCGGTGAAGTACATCGTCGCCGTCGTCAAGACCAAGCAGCGCCGGAATATGTCCTTGGGCATCCTCGGCGGTCTGCTCAGCATCTACCTCATCTTCTCGACGATGTCCTCGGTCATCCTGTGGCCGGTGCAGTCGAAGTACGAGGAATGTCTGCGTGATGCGATCACGCAGCAGGCGCAGCTCTCATGCTCGAGTGAGTATCAGTCGGGTCTGGGTGACTGGTTCAAGCAGGTCACCGGCCAGGATCTCGACCTGCCCGGCACCAAGTGATCCACGGGGCCACGGTCCAGGTCATCCAGCGCTGATCCCCTCACCGAGGATGTCCTCGGTTCACGCCTGACCCGTCACCGGTCAACGTCTGCCCCCTCGCCGAGGCGGCCCACCCATCACCGAGGCGGCGCCCTCGTCTACCGCGGTTCGTCCTCGTCGACGATGTCGTCGGCGACCGGTTCCGCGTTGTCCTCATCGAACGCATCCGCTGTGCGGTCCTCTTCGAACGCGCCCGCTGTGCCATCCTCGTAGTCGTCGGCGTCCTCTTCGTCATCCTCGGCGAATTCGGAATACTCCGTGTGCAGGCCGGAGAGTCTGATCAGCAGAAGGCCGGCGGTCATTCCCACACCGATCCACCCCGTGATCGCCAACGCCGACGTCAATGCCGAGGGGCCGAACCCGGACAGACCCAGCGGACCCAAGGCCCCACCGGCGAACAGTGCGAGCACCTCGAGGGCGACGAACAGAATCCCGATCGCAACCCCCAGTCCCAACCACGACTGTGCGGCGATGTCGCGGGCTCGGTCGCGGCCGAGGATGACGCACAGCAGGCCGAGCAGCACGAGAAGTGCCGGTGCGGCCGCCGTCCACGCCGGATAGTCACCTTCCAGCAGCTGCAATACGTGCACATCGGGCACGGGTGCCATAGAGGAGGTGAATGCAGAGCTCGTCCCGGCCCCGCCGATGCTCACTCCCGTCCCGGCGGACCACGACAGGGCCGAGTAGACGATGCTCGGGGCGAAGAGCGCCTGAACGACGATGAGGCCGATGCCTGCGGCGACCGGCGAGCTGTAGACCTGCACGGTGTCGGCGACATCGCTCCAGCGGATCACGATTCCGACGACGAGCACGATCGCACCGAGTGCCGCAGCGGCCCACAGCAGTCGGCGCGTGAGTCCGACAGAGACGTTCCAGGTGTCGTCGGCGATCACGGCCAGTCCGGGAATGTCACCAATTCCTCGCACCCGAATGAAGGCCCACGCCACAGCCGTGACGAGGAAGAGGAAGAGCCGAAGGAATCCGACCGGAGTCACCGTGGCCTGGCCGACCAGGACCGACACGACGAGCAGAGGACCGGCGTAGGCCACGACGAACGTGCCCAGAGCTGTCCCCATGAGCGCCCACCATCCGCCGGGATCTTCGTCGCTCTCGGTCGGGCTGTCCGCTGCCGTGCCGCGGACGACTCGTTTGGCCCCCGTTGCCACCAGCAGCCACAGGCCGACGGTGACGAGGCTCGGCGCCAGCGAGAAGTCGAATCCGAGGGTCGAGACACTCAGCCCCGACACCGTCGCCCACAGTGCGAACGCCCATTCGGGAATCGCCGAGTACGGCAGCTGCGAGCCGAGCCCGATGATCCAGAAGGCGATGGCGACGACGAATCCAGCGGGGACGACGATGAGGTCGATCTTCACGACTTCCATGAGAGCTGCGAAGATCGTCCGACGGTAGGGCTGAGGGTGAGGAGAAGTGTGCATCAGGACCATTTTCGCCTAACCCGGCTCGGCTTCCCGGTATTGACCGCGCGATTCCCTGCTCCGGGAAGTACAATTGCGCCAGGACAGGCTTGTACACGCAAAGGATGACCCCACGATGAGCAACGGGAACGATCACCCCAACTTCCCGCCACCACCCAGCGAGCCTCCGGAGAACGGCGGGCCGAAGCCCGAGTCGGAGCCGCCGGCGGATGGGGGACGTCCGGATTTGGTCTCCGATGACGCCCCCACCGCAACCGACGGGCCGGCTCAGTCCGGCAGCGGTTCGTCGGTACCCGATGACCAGGCACCGCCCTTGGGAGCTGCGGGCAACGATGCGCCGGAACGACCGACGGTCGCTCCGGCTGCTTCTCAGCAGAACGAACCGCCTCAGTATTCGGGTCCCGGCGCCCAGAACGATCAGTCCTTCAACTCCGGCCAGCAGGGCGGAGCGAATGGTCAGGGCGGCCCACAGTCGGGTCCCTATCCCGGCGCCCCGTCTCCGAGTGACCAGCCTCAGAACGGGCAGTATCCGAACAACCAGTACCACAGCCCGCAGCAGCCGAACGGCGGCTACCCGGGGGCTCAATCGCAAGGCGCTCAGCCGCAGGGCAGCCAGCAGCCAGGCGGCCAGTATTCGAATACGGCATATCCGGGGGCGTCGAATCAGCCCCCATACCCCGGCGCCCAGAACCAGCCGGGCCAGTACAACTCCGCCCAGAACCAGTCCGGGCAGTACCAGACGGGGTCGGGTCCGAACGCCCAACAGACCGGATCCGGTCCGTCGCAGGCGATTCCGCAGCCGGCACCGGCACCGGGTTTCGCCGGCGGTCAGAGCACCGCGACGCGTGCCGAGAGTCGCCCCGATAAGAAGAAGAGCAAGCTTCCGCTCTTCATCACCCTCGGCGCGGTCGCACTTGTCATCATCCTCGTCCTCGTCGGGTTCTTCGTCATCGGCAGCGTGAACAAGAACAAGTACGGACCCGACAAGGTCGCCGAGGACTACGTCGAAGCCCTGAACAAGGGTGATTTCGCAGCCGCGGAGAAGATCGCCCCCTCGACACGGCCTGAGGGCACGAACCTCGATCTGCTGCAGAAGGAATTCACCGATTCCTCATCGGCGAAGATCGAGAAGGCCAAGGTCGAATCGTCGAAGACCGATGGGGACAAAGGCACCGTCGTCGTGTCCTACGAGCTCGACGGCAGCCCCTACAATGTGGAGCTCGCCGCGACGAAGGACGGCAAACAGGACCTGTTCTTCGACAAGTGGACGATGAAGGGCCCCGACCTCAACGTCATCTCCCTCGATATTCCCGCTGCCGACGGTCTCGCCGTCAACGGCAAGGACTACAAGGCGAAGTCCGGCACCACGTCGTTCGCTGTCTACCCCGGCAGCTACGACTTCACGATTCCGAAGAGCAAGTGGATCTCCGAGGCTTCCGATACGGCCAAGGTGAACTTCCCGAAGGCCTTCGCCCCCGGCGGACAGCCGAACAAGGGTCAGGTGTCCCCCACCACCCTCAACCTCGATCTGTCCCCGACCGGCGCCTTCGACAAAGAAGTTCAGAAACAGGTCGAGAAGGAGCTCAAGAAGTGCTTCGACAACAAGAGCATCGAGCCGAAGTGCGACTTCATCAAGTACGACCCGACCGAGATCCCCGTCGGCGGTTCGGACAAGAAACTCGATGATCTGGCGAAGAAGAACACCGCCAAGTGGGACATGAAGGAGATGCCGAAGGTGAAGGCCAGCTTCGGTGCCGGAGACACGAACACCGGCTCGTTCTTCACCGAGAAGCCCGGCAAGTTCAACTTCTCCGTCGACGGCAAGAGGGCCGGCTCCTCGTACTTCTCCAACGGCAACTCGCTGTCGGTGTCCGGAAGCGTGAAGATCGACGGAGACAAGCTTTCGGTCGAATTCTTCGACTTCTGATCCCAGGGTCCACCGCCGACACGGTGCACCTCACCTCCCCGAGGTGAGACACCCACCGTCACCGAGGCGACGTTCAAGTCACAGCGGGCCTGTGACGACCGATTCCCGGTCGTCAAAGGCCCGCTGTCGTCGTTCTCTCAGACTCCGACCGACCGAGTCGGCAGCTCGAGGTCGGCCGCGGCTTCGAACCAGGCACCGGCGGCCATGACGAGTTCGTCGGCGAACCGTCGTCCGGCGATCTGCACTCCGATGGTCCGACCGTCGTCCATGGATCCGGCCAGCACCGTCGCCGCTGGCTGTTCTGACATGTTGAACGGCATGGTAAACCCGATATGCCCCATCGGTTCGTGCACCTGCGGGTACGGCATCGGCTGCTCGGCCGGGAATGCCGCGTCCGGAGCTGTCGGCGAGATGACCAGGTCGAACTCGGCAGTTGCTTCGACCGTCCGCCGCCGGATCTCCTGAACGCTGTGATAGCAGCGCATCAGGTCGACTCCGCTGGTATCGGCTCCGTCCTGTGCCCACTGCTGGATATAAGGCAGGATGAGCGCCTGTTCGTCGACAGGCAGCGCCTTGAGGTCGGCCCACGACCGGACCCGCCAGAACAGATCCATGTCGCGGAGGAGATCATCGTCGATGAAAGGATCGACCGTGACGATTTCTGCACCGGCCGCAGAGAACCTCTCGGCCGCCTCGGTGACGGCCGAGCGCACCTGCGCCGCTGCGGTGACCCCGCACCCGGCGTCGAGCTGCACGCCGATGCGCAGTCCCCGCGGGTCGAAGGCTCCAGCCGAGTCGCTGCCCGGCAGAGACTGCGCATCATCGGCGGCGAAGCGCGGCAGCCGCGAATAGTCGCGATCGTCCGGGGCGGAGATGATGTCCATGGCGGCTTTGACATCGGCCATCGTCCGCGCCAGCGGTCCCGCGCATCTGCCCAGGTAGGGGGCATCGAGCGGCACGCGGCCGAAGCTGGGCTTGAGCCCGGCCAGACCGAGCCACGTGCATGGCAGGCGGATGGATCCGCCGATGTCGGAGCCGATGTGGATGGGTCCGTATCCGGCGGCTGCCGCGGCTCCGGCTCCGGCGCTCGACCCTCCGGTCGTCAGGCTCGGGTCCAGCGGTGAACGGGTGATTCCGTGCAGAGAGGACACTCCTGAGGAGAGCATTCCCCAGTCGGGCATCGTCGTCGACCCGAGGATGACGGCTCCGGCTTCTTCGAGACGCTCGGTGATCGGGGCATCGTGGCCGGCCACCGGCATCTCCACCCAGGCGTGGCCGCTGGGCAGCGGAACCCCGCGGCGGGCGATGTTCTCTTTGATCGTCACGGGCACCCCGTCGAGGTCGCTCAGCGGTCGTCCCTCTCGCCAGCGTGCTGCGCTGGCAGCGGCGGCGTCCCGGGAGCGTTCGTCGTCGCGGTGGAACAGGGCGTTGATGGCCGGTTCGCAGTCGTCCATGCGGTCGACGACCGCGGAGTGCACCTCGACCGGATCGAAGTCCCCGCCGGCGAATCCGGCTGCCATTTCGGCCGCACTGCGGTCGGCAAGCGATGTGGTCATATGCTGCCCTTTCTCTCGATGGTTCGTCGCGTCCCGCCCGCGAGCCGGTCTATCCGGCGAGCGCTTCGGCCAGGCTCGGGGTGGCGGCGATGAGGCGCCGCGTGTACTCCTCCTGCGGGTTCGCGTAGATGTCCTCCGTCGCACCCGATTCGACGATCTGTCCGGCTCTCATGACGATGACCTCGGAGCACAGGTGTTTGACGACGCCGAGGTCGTGGGAGACGAAGAGGAGAGTCAGCGCGTACTCGTCGACGAGGTCGGTGAGCAGGTTGAGGACCTGCGCACGCACCGAGACGTCGAGGGCGGAGACCGGTTCGTCGGCGACGAGGATCTGCGGTCTGGTCACGAGGGCCCGGGCGATCGAGATGCGCTGTCGCTGCCCGCCGGAGAACTGGTGCGGGTACCGGCGCAGGGAGTCCGCGTCGAGGTCGACGGCGGCGATCATCTCCTCGACTCGTGCTGCGCGTTCGTCCTTGTCGACTCCGGCGGCGATGAGCGGTTCGGCGACGATATCGGCGATGCGCATCCGTGGGTCGAGCGAGGCGAACGGATCCTGGAACACGATCTGCAGGTTCTCGCGCAGGCGGCGCAGAGCCTGTGAGCTCGCGGCCTCGACTCGGATGTCGCCGACTCGCACATGCCCGGTCGTCGGTCGGTCGAGGCCGGAGAGGATGTTCAGCAGCGTTGACTTCCCCGAACCCGACTCCCCCACGATGCCCAGGCGGGCTCCGGCCGCGACGCTGAAGTCGATCCCGCCCAGGGCGGTGACGTCCGATCGTCTGCGACCGAAGAGTCCGCGTCCGCGGAAGATCCGGGTGACGTCCGAGACTTCGATGAGCGGAGCCGATTCCCTCACCGAGGGGGTTCGGTGGTCATCCCTCACCGAGGCACCCCTGACCCCGTCCCCCGCCGAGGCGGTCCTGACGCTGTCTTCGTCCGTCGACTCCGCGACGGACGTGCCGGTGTGCTCCGGTCGGGTCGAGGTCTGCGGTTCGTCGCGCAGATCCTCCGGCTCCCCCACATCGGCCGTGGTCTCTGCTTCGCCGATCTGCGGCCCCGAGTAGGCGAGCGCGGTCTTGAGCGTGAAGAGTCGGCCGCGGTCGTCTGTGGCTTCGAGATCCGAGGATGCCAGGAGCCCTCGCGTGTACTCGTGCTTGGGTGCGGTGAAGATCTCGTCGACGCTGCCGGTCTCGACGATGCGGCCGCGATACATGACGATGACCCGATCGCAGACTCCGGCGACGACCGCGAGGTCGTGAGTGATGAACAGCAGTCCAGCCTCCACCGCCGAGACCCTCTCGGCGATGAGGTCGAGCATATGCTTCTGCACGGTGACGTCGAGGGCGGTGGTGGGCTCGTCGCAGATGAGCAGCCTGGGCGAATTGGCCAGAGCGATCGCGAGCATGACCCGCTGCCGCTGCCCGCCCGACAGCTGGTGCGGGTAGGCGAACCGGGCGCTGTCAGGGTCGGGCATGTGGACGTCGCGGAGCAGTTCGCGCACACGCGTCGGAATCTGCCCCCGCGGCGCCTTGCCGTGGAGGCGCAGCACTTCGGCGATCTGATCGCCGATGCGCATGAGCGGGTTGAGTGCGCTCATGGGTTCCTGGAACACCATGGACACGATGTCCGAGCGCAGCCCGGCCAGGGTCTTCTCGTTCGCCTCGAGCAGGTTCCCGGAATGCCCCTGCAGGCGCACCTGGCCACGGGCGTGCAGCTCTTCGGGCAGCAGACCCATCACGGATTGGGCGGTCAGCGATTTCCCCGACCCGGATTCGCCGATGAGTCCGACCCGCTCGCCCGGCGCCAGGCTGAGGCTGACATCGTGGAGCACCGGAGCGTCCGCTCCGGCAGGGGTGATGGTGAGGTCACGGACCTCGAGCAGATTCTCAGGCACCTCGCGCCTCCATCTTCGGGTCGAACCGGTCGCGCAGCCCATCGCCCAAGAGATTGAATCCGAGCACCGCGAGTGCAATGAACACTCCCGGCCACAGAGCGAGCTCGGGGTGGGTGGACAGGTACTGCTGGGACTCCTGCAGCATCCGGCCCCACGACGGAGTCGGGGCCTGGGTGCCGAGTCCGAGGAAGGACAGCCCCGCCTCGGCGAGGACGGAGATCGCGAACGCCACGGACGCCTGGACGATGACCATTCCGGCGATGTTCGGCAGCACGTGGACGACGGCGATGGCCGGGATCCGACGGTTCGAAGCTCGCGCGGCGCGGACGTATTCGGAGCCCAGCACTTGCAGCGTTCCGGAGCGTGCGACGCGCGCGAAGCCGGGGATCGCGGCGATGCCGACGGCGACCATAGCCGGTCCCGTCCCCGGCGAGTAGACGGCGGCGAAGATGATCGCCAGCAGCAGCGCGGGGAAGGCCAACAGGATGTCGTTGGCCCGCATGATCACCGCATCGAGCCACATTCCCCACGGCTGTTTCGCGAAGAAGGCGGAGATGATTCCGATCGGTGTGCCGATGAGCAGGGCGATGCCGACGGCGACGACCCCGACGAGCAGCGTGATTCGTGCCCCGACCATCACCCAGGTCAGCGTGTCCCGTCCGAAGGTGTCGGTGCCGAACGGGTGGGTGAGGCTGCCGCTCTGCAATCGGGCGGCGGGGTCGATCGTGGTCGGGTCGTACGGGGTCCACACGAAGGAGATGAGAGCGAGTCCGACGATGAGCACGACGAGGCCCGCGCCGATGATCATCGATGCGTTCGCCCGCCGTCCGCTCCTGCGGGACCGGCCCGGCCCGATCTTCACCGAGGCGGACGTGTCTGTCGCGTCTAGAGCGACGGGATCGACGTAGTCGCTGGGGCTCTGGGCACCGGTCGGGGTCGGGTTCATGCGGCGTTCCTGATCCGGGGGTCGACGATGGGCACGAGGATGTCGACGATGAGGTTGATGATGAGCACGAGCAGGACGAGGACCATGACTATGCCCTGCACCGCTACTAGGTCACGGTTGGCGACGGCGCGGACGAGCTCGGAGCCGATTCCCGGCAGAACGAAGATCTGCTCGATGATCACGGCCCCGACCAGCAGGGTGGCCAGTTGGACTCCGGCGACGGTGATGACGGGAATCGCCGCATTGCGCAGTCCGTGCGCGAACAGCGCCTTCGTCTTGGTCAGTCCCTTGGCGCGGGCGGTGCGGATATAGTCTTCCCGCATCACATCGAGCACGGCGGATCGGACGTAGCGGGTGAGGATCGCAGCCTGCACGAGCGCCAGCGACACGACCGGCAGGACGAGGCGGAGCAGGAAGCCCCCGAGGCCCTCGATCGGAGCCATCCAGCCTTGGGACGGGAACCATCCGAGGGTCAGAGAGAAGATGATGACGAGGATGATCGCGGCCAGGAAGTTCGGGATCGCGATGCCGACCTGGCTGATCGCCGAGATCGTCACCCCGATCCAGTTGCGCTGCTCGAGAGCGGCGAAGGTGCCCAGGGGCACGGCGATGACGATAGATACGGCGATGGCGGCGATGACGAGGATCGCCGTGACCTGGACGCTGTCGACGATGACGGGAGTGATCTCGGCACCGGTGACGTAGGAGGTGCCGAAGTCTCCGGTGAGCATTCCTCCCATCCAGTCGAAGTACCGGATGAGAGGTGGCCGATCAAGCCCGTATTGGGCTTCGAGCGACGCTACTGCCTCCGGGGTGGCGTTCGTTCCCAGCGCCACCTGTGCCGCATTGCCCGGCAGCAGGCTCATCAGGGCGAAGATCACCACCGAGGCGACGACGAGGGACAGCGCGAACTGGATCGCGCGGTTGATTGCGTAGGTGAGCATCGACGTGCGCAGTCAGGACCAGCTGAGGTCGGCGACCTTGAATGCGTCGGAGACGCGGTTGGCAGGTATCCCCTCGACTCCGGACTTGGCGATGACGAGATTCGGGAACAGGAACAGGAAGTCCGAGGCAGCATCCTCGGTGATCGTCCGCGCGATCTTCTTCATTCCCGAGATGTACTCGTCTTCGGTTCCGGTATCGGCTTTGTCTGCCAGCTCCTTGATCGTCGAATCGTCGTAGCCGATGTAGTAGTCCTTCGAGAACACGGTGAGGATGTCGCGCGGTTCGGCATGGTTGATCACCGACATGTCGTAATCGTGTTCGGTGAAGGTCTTGTCCAACCACACGGCTGGGAACTCCTGAGTCGAGATCTTCGCCTTCAGTCCGACCTCTTCGAGCTGCGCGGAGACGATCTCGGAGATCGCCTTCGCGTACGGCAGGTTCGGCACGGTGAAGGCGAATTCCTCGCCCTTGATCCCGGCTTCGTCGATGAGCTGCTTGGCCTTCTTCGGATCGTACTTCCACACCCCGGTGAGGTCTTCGTAGTACGGGTCGGTCGGGGGCACCATCGAGCCGATGAGCTCGCCGTAGCCCGCCCAGGCCGTGTCGAGGACGGCCTTGCGGTCGATCGCGTGCATCACGGCTTGACGGGCCTTCTTGTCTTTGAAAATGCCCTCGGCGTTGTTCATCGACAGCACGACTTCGCCGTTCGTGGTGCCGGAGACGATCTGATAGTTGTCGCCTTGGAACTCTCCGGCCAGTTCGGGTGCCTGGAGGTTGGAGACGAGGTCGATCTCTCCGGACTTCAGGGCGTTCGAGGCCGAAACCGCGTCCTTGAAGTATTTGAACTGGACCGAGTTCAGGGACGGTTTCTCGCCCCAGTAGTCGTCGCGAGCGGCGAAGTCGATGGACTGCCCGCGTGTGAACTTCTCGATCGCGAAGGGACCGGTGCCGATGGCTTCGTTCGCCAGGTCGTCGGTGCCTTCGGTGTCGAAGACGGCCCCGACGAGGCTGGTGAGGTTGAACAGCCAGGTGTTCGACGGCTTCTTCAGTTCGATCGTGACGGTGGAGTCGTCCGGGGTTTCGATGGACTCGACGATGTCCATCTTCGACTTCAGCGCGTTCTTCCAGTCCTTCTGCACTCGCTCATAGGAGTACTTGACGTCTTCGCTGGTGAAGTCCGCACCATTGGAGAACTTCACACCGTCCTGGAGTTCGAAGGTGTAGGTCTTGCGGTCATCGGACAGTGTCCAGTCCTTGGCCAGTGCGGGCTGGATCTCCCCCTCGCCGTCCAGGCGGACGAGTGATTCGTAGACGTTCTCCATCAGCGCTTCGGGAATGGCGACTCCCGAGGTGGAGGTGAAGTCGAGGTTGACCGGTTCGGCGGTGAAGGCGATGGTCATCGAGTCCTTCTTCTGCGCATCGCCTCCGGCGTCGGAGGCTCCGGCTGAACAGCCTGTGATCAGCAGGCTCGTGGCGGCCGCTGCCGCCACCCACGTCATGATGCGCGGAGTCTTCATTGTTCTCCTCGATTTCGCCGACCACGAAGAGGGTCGTTCGCCAACACTCAAGCATTGTCAGTGTATCCGAAGTTCTCAGCTGGTGAGGCGGCTGTGTTCAGATGCTGAGCGTCTCGAGCAGGTGTTTCAGAGATTCGGCTCGTCGGCGAGAATCGCGGCCAGAGCGTCGAAGGCGAACCGGCGGTGGGAGCGTGAGTTCTTCTCCTCAGGTGTCATCTCGGCGGCACTGAGTTCGGAACCCTCGGGCACGAAGATCGGGTCATATCCGAAGCCGTTCTCACCCTTGGGTTCGGTGGCCAGGCGCCCGGGCATGACTCCTTCGGCGGTGAACTCGCGACCGTCGGCGGTCACGGCGGCCGCCGCGCAGCGGAACTGCGCTGCGCGGTGTTCGGCTGCGATGTCGCCCAGCTGAGCGAGCAGGAGTTCGAGGTTTGCACGGTCGTCTCCGTGCCGGCCTGACCAGCGAGCGGAGAAGATGCCCGGTGCACCGCCGAGCACGTCGACGCTGATTCCCGAGTCGTCGGCGATGGCGGTGTGTCCTGTCGCAGCGGCCGCGGCACGCGCCTTGATGAGCGCGTTCTCGGTGAACGTGACTCCGGTTTCGGCGACATCGCTGACTCCCGCCTCGGCGGCGGTGAGCACCTGGGTGTCGGCGCCGAGGACGGGTCCGAGAATGGTCAGCAGCTCTCGCTTCTTGCCCTCGTTGTGAGTGGCCAGGACGAAGGTCGTCATCCGGCGAGCACTTCGGACTGGATGCGGGTGAGTTCGGTGCACCCGTGGCCGGCGAGGTCGAGCAGTTTGCCGAGCTCATCTCGGTCAAACGGTGCACCCTCGGCGGTGCCCTGGACTTCGATGAACTTTCCGGACCCGGTCATGACGACGTTCATGTCCGTCTCGGCGCGGGAGTCCTCGACGTACGGCAGGTCCAGGAGGGGCTCTCCGTCGATGATGCCGACGCTGACGGCCGCCACTGAGTCGATGAGCGGCTGGTGGGCGGCGGGGATCAGCCCGGTCGAGCGCCCTTTGTCGATGGCCTTCGCCAGCGCAACGTAGGCACCAGTGATCGAGGCGGTGCGGGTGCCGCCGTCGGCCTGGAGGACGTCACAGTCGAGGACGAGGGTGTTCTCTCCGAGCTTGTCCATGTCGATGACGGCGCGCAGGCTGCGACCGATGAGACGGGAGATCTCGTGAGTGCGTCCGCCCTGCTTGCCCTTGACCGACTCGCGGGTGCTGCGGGAGTCGGTGGCGCGCGGGAGCATGGCGTATTCGGCAGTGACCCAGCCGCGGCCCTGGCCCTTGAGCCAACGCGGCACGCCTTCGGTCAGCGAGGCCGCGCAGAGGACGCGGGTGTTGCCGAATTCCACGAGCGCGGATCCTTCGGCGGTGTTGATCCAGTCCGGAGTGATCCGGACTTCACGGAGTTCGTCTGCTGCTCGGCCGTCTGCTCGCACTGTCTGCCTCTTTCGTCTCGGTAGTGATGTCTGGTGGTCGTCGGCGATCATCGCCGGTTCACACGGTCCAGGTGCCTCCGGGCTTCGCCAGCTCGATGGGTCCACGGTACTCCCCGGCCGCCTCACCGCGAACGATGGAGCAGTCTGTCCAGACCGGGATATGGGTGAGCACGAGCCCGGACGCCGCGGCGTTCTGCGCCACCCGGCCGGCGCGCTTGCCGGTGAGGTGGATGCCGCGCGCAGTGTCGCGGTCTTCCTGGAAAGCGGCTTCGCAGAGGAAGAGGTCGGCGTCCTTCGCCGCTGCGACGAGGTTGTCGCACTCATCGCTGTCGCCCGAATACGTGATGACCTTGCCGGCCGCATCCGTGATCCGCAGCGCGTAGGCCTCGACGGGGTGGTCGACGAGGAAGGATTCGATGGTCAGGGAGCCGATCTGGTGACGACTGCCGTGGTCGATGTCGGTGAACTCGAAGGCGTGGTCGAAGTCCGAGTCGTCTCCCCCGTTGGCCACCGGGGACTTTCCGGGATCCGTGTAATAGGCCCGGGACAGGCGTTCCTTCGCACCGGCCGGTGCGAACACCGGAGTGCGCGTGCGGATCGTTCCGGTGTCGGAGATGTCGCCGTTGAAGAACTTCGGGTCGAAGCAGTGTTTGACGTAGAGGCCGGTCATGTCCATGCAGTGATCTGGATGGAGGTGGCTGAGCACGATTCCGGAGAGACGATCGGTGTCGATCGTCTCCTGCAGGGGGCTGAGCGCACCGGAGCCGAGGTCGAGGATGATGCGAGTGGGTGTGTCCTCATCGGTTTCGATGAGGTAGCAGCTGGCGAGGGCACCGCGTCCCGGGAAGGAGCCTGCGGTGCCGATTGCGGTGAGTCTCATATCTCGTCATCCCCTTGCGTCTGGTCGAGCAAGGTCGTTGTCAGTCGGTCCTGAATCCACGTCAGGAAGTCGTACAGGGTCAGGGTGAGGTCTTCGGATTCGGAGAGGTCCTCACGGTGGGCGTACTTCTCTTCCTGCGCCTCCTCGGTGTCGATCCCGAGGCGGACGGCGAGGACGAGTCGCAGATCGTTGAGGCCCTTCATCCAGGCGAGTACCTCGTCCCGTGTCAGGGAGATGTCATTGCCCTTGCTCAGTCCCAGCAGCACGATGCGCACATTGTGTGCTTTGGCCTGTTTGAGATCGAACTCGGTGAGGCGGCGGAACTCTGCTGATCGCTCGTCGTCTTCGGGATCGACGTCGGGCAGCAGCCGCAGCAGCGCCGGGTCCTCCGGACGGGGACGGTCGACGAGTCCGAGCCGCGCTTCCCAGTTCTCCGAGTCCGGACGGTCGTCATCGCCGTCACTGTCTTCGGCCAGCAGAGCCGCGAGATCGGTGAACACCGTGAGCATGAGCGAGCGTTCGTTGTCTTGCAGGGTGAGGACGACGTCGTCCCCTCGTGCGTCGATAGCGGCCATGTGTCAGTCGGATCCTGAATCGGGTTGGCACGCGGCCCACAGGCCGTACTCGTGCATCGCTTGGGTGTCTCGTTCCATGGCTTCACGGCCTCCGGTGGCAACGACGGAGCGCCCGTTCTCATGGACTTCGAGCATGAGTGAGTGGGCTTTCTCCTCGGAGTAGCCGAAGTAGGTCTGGAACACGAAACTGACATAGCTCATGAGGTTGACCGGGTCATTGAAGACCACGGTCCGCCAGGGCTTGGCCAGGTTCTCGGAGGGTCGGACGTCGACATCCGGCTCCAGGACTGGTGTCGTTGGGTTGCTCACGTTTCCACCATACGGCAGAACACTGACGCTGTCGTGACGTAAGATCGCGCCTATGAGTGATCTCACACGGACCGATTCGACGGCTTTCTTCACGGATCAGTACGAATTGACGATGGTGCAGGCGGCCCTGGAATCCGGTGCCGCTCACCGGAAGAGCCTCTTCGAGGTGTTCGGCCGCAGTCTTCCCGCAGGTCGCCGATACGGTGTCGTCGCCGGCACCGGTCGGATCCTCGAGATGATCCGCGATTTCCGCTTCGACGATGCCGAACTCTCGTTCCTCAGCAGGGAGAACATCGTCGACAAGCGCACCATCGACTGGTTGGCTGACTATCGGTTCTCCGGCAATATCCGCGGCTATGCAGAAGGTGAGATCTACTTCCCCGGCTCACCGCTGCTGACGATCGAATCGACGTTCGCCGAGGGTGTCATCTTGGAGACGCTCATCCTGTCGGCGATGAACTATGACTCCGCAGTCGCCTCGGCGGCGTCCCGCATGGCTCAGGCGGCCGGCGATCGGCCCTGCGCGGAGATGGGCGGGCGACGCACGAACGAGCATGCGGCCGTGGCAGCGGCTCGGGCCGCGGTCATCGGCGGCTTCGCCTCGACGTCGAACCTGGCGGCCGGCCTGCAGTACGGTCTGCGCACGATCGGCACCTCGGCCCACTCGTTCACTCTCCTCCACGATTCCGAGCGAGAGGCCTTCGCCGCTCAGCTGAAGTCGCTGGGCACCGATACGACTCTGCTCCTGGACACCTATGACGTCGAGGAGGCACTGACCACGGCGATCGAGCTGGCCGGGCCGAACCTCGGCGGAGTGCGCATCGATTCCGGTGATCTCATCGAACAGGCCAGTGAGGTTCGCGAGAGCCTTGACCGCCTCGGCGCCCGTGATACGACGATCACCGTCACGAGCGATCTCGATGAGTATGCGATCGCCGCATTGGCCGCCTCCCCCGTCGACTCCTACGGTGTCGGCACGCGGGTGGTCACTGGTTCGGGTGCCCCGGCCGCCGGGCTGGTGTACAAGCTCGTGGCTCGTGCCGATGAGGCCGGCGAGTGGACCTCGGTGGCCAAGAACTCCTCCGGCAAGCCTTCGCGCGGCGGACACAAGGAGGCGCTGCGCCTCATCGACGGCCCGATCGCCGTAGAAGAAGCCGTCGGCATTCCGAGCCTGCCCAATGACCTCGGCGAAGGACGTCGGCTCAGCGTCGATCTCGTTGTCGACGGTGAAGTCGATGAGTCGTTCATCGGTGCGGCAGGCGTGAAGAGGGCCTGCGCCCGACATGACGAGTCCTTGGCAGAGCTGCCGCGTTCGGCCAGGCGCCTGCAGGACGGCGAGCCCGCCATTCCCACCGTGTTCTACTCCGCCTGATCCCCAGCGGCGGACTTCGCCCGCAGCCGCGGATTCCAATGCAGGTTCACTGGTCCTGAACGGATTCGCCCGTTCCGAGTCCGGCCCACCTCGAATCGACGAAGCCGCCGAGGCAGACGCACTGTCTGCCTCGGCGGCTTCGTCGGCCTCATGCCGACAGGGTCTCCCCTGCCGACATCCGGTGCTCACTTCTTGCCGACGAACCAGCCCTGCAGCTTCTTGATCCGAGCCTGGATCTGCTCCCGCGTGGCTTGGGCGACGGCAGGTCCCCCGCATGCCTTGCGCAGTTCGACGTGGACGTTCTGGTGCGGCGTTCCGGTGCGTCTGGACCAAGCGCCGACGAGGCTCTGGAGCTGGTTGCGCTCTTCCTTCATCGCTCGGTGCTCGAGTTCGCTCGTCTCTGTCTCAGGGGCCGGCGGAGCAGCCGCTGTTTTGCGCTTCGCCTGCCGGGCCTGCTGAGTGCTCAGCAGCTCACGCACCTGATCGGGTTCGAGCAGGCCGGGGATGCCGATGAAGTCGAGTTCGTCCTCGGAGCCGATGGCTCCGCCGGTGCCGAATTCACCGCCGTCGTAGAGGACACGGTCGAACAGGGCTTCGGCGCCGAGCGCTTCGAAGGAGCCGAGCTGGTCCGACGAGGCGCCCTCGTTGCGGTTCGCCTGCTCCATGGCCTGATCGTCGAAGACGACGACATCGTTCTCGTCCTCGTTCTTCGGGCGATCGAGGGCATGGTCTCGTTCGGCTTCCATCGAGTTCGCCAGGGCCAGCAGCACGGGCACCGAGGGCAGGAACACCGAGGCGGTCTCGCCGCGTTTGCGGGCACGCACGAAGCGCCCGATGGCCTGCGCGAAGAACAGCGGCGTCGACGAGGAGGTCGCGTAGACGCCGACACACAGTCGGGGAACGTCGACGCCTTCGGAGACCATCCGCACGGCGACCATCCACCGGTCGGTGGAGTTCTGGAACTGTTCGATCCGTTCCGAGGCTCCCGCCTCGTCGGAGAGCACAACGGTCGGCTTCTCACCGGTGATCTCGTGCAGTCGTTTGGCGTAGGCTCGGGCCGCCTCCTGGTCGGTGGCGATGACGAGGCCGCCGGCATCGTGGACGGTGCGTCGGACTTCGGTCAATCGCATATCTGCGGCCTTGAGGACCGCCGGGATCCAGTCGCCCTTCGGGTCGAGGGCCGTGCGCCAGGCCTGCGAGTTGATGTCCTTCGTCGTCTCCTCGCCCAGGACGTGCGACATTTCGTCGCCTGCCTTAGTCCGCCAGGTCATGGCGCCGGCGTACGCGAGGAAGAGGACGGGGCGGACGACGGAGTCCTTGAGCGCTCGACCGTAGCCGTAGGAATAGTCCGCCACCGAGGTGCGGATGCCGTTCTCGTCGGGTGCGTAGGTGACGAACGGGATCGGTGAGGTGTCGGAACGGAACGGTGTTCCGGTCAGGGACAGCCGACGGACCGCGGGGCCGAAGGCCTCTCGCACGGCATCGCCCCACGAGAGGGCGTCGCCTCCGTGGTGGACCTCGTCGAGGATGACCAGAGTGCGGCCGGCGGCCGTCCGGTTGTGGTGGAGCACGGGTTTGGCAGCGACCTGCGCATAGGTCAGAGCCACGCCGTGGTAGCCGGGTGCGTGCTTGCCCTGGGAGTTCTTGAAGTGCGGGTCGAGCTTGATGCCCACGCGTGCAGCCGAGTCAGCCCACTGCACCTTGAGGTGTTCGGTGGGAGCGACGACTGTGACACGGTTGACGACTCGCTGGGCCAGCAGTTCGGCCGCCAGCCGCAGAGCGAAGGTTGTCTTCCCTGCTCCTGGGGTCGCGACCGCGAGGAAGTCCTTGGGCTGCTTCTGGAAGTAGAGTTCGAGAGCCTCAGCCTGCCAGGCACGCAGCTTTCCCGCCGTTCCCCACGCTGCGCGCTCGGGGAATGCCGGTGGAAGCTGTTCTGCCGCGGAGGTCCCTGGTGCTGTTGGGAGACGATCCGCGGACATCTACTCCTGCGGTCCTTCGGACATCGTCTCGTAGATCTCTTTGCACTTGGGACAGATCGGGAACCGCTCGGGGTCGCGCGTGGGCACCCACACCTTTCCGCACAAGGCGATCAGCGGAGTCCCGGTCACCATGGACTCCATGATCTTGTCCTTGGGCGCGTAGTGGCTGAAGCGCTCGTGGTCGCCGGGCTCGACTAGCTGCTCGGACTGCTCGCGCTCGATCGTTGCTGAACCGCCTGAAGCTGGAATGGTCATGGCTCCATTGTAGTTCCCTAGAATGAGTGTCATGGACCAGGCCTACGACGATTCCCTCACAGAACGCTACCGCGAGCTCAGCGATGACATCGCCGCGGCGGTCGCCGTGGTCTCTGCCACCCGCGGCAGCGCCCTGCATGCGATCACCGTCGATTCGTTTCTCGACGTGTCGTACGATCCCCCGACGATGGCGGTCAGCGTCTATTCCGGCTCTCGGATGATGGAGACTCTGGAGACGAGTTCTCACTTCGCCATCTCGCTGCTCAATTCCGATCAGCGAGACATCTCCGAACGCCTCGGAGCTTCGGGCCAACCACTGTACGGATCGCTCAAAGGCATCGACACTTTTCCCGCCCCACACGCCGGACAGCCGGTGCTCACCGAGGCGATCGCCTGGTTCGAGCTCAAGCTTACGAAGGTTCTCGAGGTCGCAACGCACAACCTCGTCGTCGGTGAAGTGGTCTCCATGGGTGCGGGTGCCGATGCGTCGACGAGTCGTCCCCTGCTGCGTTGGCGTAAGGGATACGGAACCATCGGACAGCGCTGACCATCTCGTCTGGCTCTGACCGGTTCCCAGGCACGAGCCCACCCAGCACGATCGACACGAACTGACAGGCAAGACACGGCTATTGGGGTCGACCGCGCGCTCACAGGATACGACAGAGGCCCTGCTCCGAATCGACGACTTCATGGAGAAGATCGTCGGTCCTGAGCAGGGCCTGTCCTGTGGTTTAGGCCGTCAGCCTCGACTGCCAGCCCTGATCGCAGCCGGCCTGTCGGCCGTACACCGGCGGTCTGGTCGCCCGACCGCCGGTGGATCAGACGATCAGACGACCCCCTGGGCGAGCATCGCCTCGGAGACGCGGATGAAGCCTGCGATATTGGCGCCGGCGACGTAGTCTCCGGGCTGGCCGAACTCATCGGCCGCAGCCGCGCAGCTGTCGTGGACATCGCCCATGATCTCGGCCAGGCGTGCCTCGGTGAAGTCGAAGTCCCACGAGTCGCGGCTGGCGTTCTGCTGCATTTCGAGCGCACTGGTCGCGACACCGCCGGCGTTTGCGGCCTTGCCGGGGGCGAAGAGGACGCCGGCCTCGGAGAAGATCTTCACGGCTTCCGGCGTGCAGGGCATATTCGCGCCCTCGGCGAGGGCGATGACTCCGTTCTTGACCAGAGTCGCAGCCGAGTCTCCGTCGAGCTCGTTCTGAGTCGCACATGGCAGTGCGACGTCAACCTCGACGTCCCAGACGTTTCCGCCCTCGTGGTAGGTCGCGCGTCCCCCGCGCTGCTCCACGTATTCGGAGATGCGTCCCCGCTCTTCGAACTTGATGCGCTTGACGAGTTGGGTGTCGATTCCGTCCGGGTCATGGATGAAGCCGGCCGAGTCGGACATCGTGATGACGGTGCCGCCGAAGGCCGTGACCTTCTCTGCGGCGAACACAGCGACATTTCCCGATCCGGAGATCGAGACAGTGCTACCGTCGATGTTCTTCTTCGCGGCGGCGAGCATGTCCTTGAGGAAGTACACGACGCCGAAGCCGGTGGCTTCGGTGCGGACCATGGAACCGCCGTAGGACAGGCCCTTGCCGGTGAGCACACCTGCTTCGTAGGAGTTCGTCATGCGCTTGTACTGGCCGAAGAGGTAGCCGATCTCCCGACCACCGACGCCGATGTCACCTGCGGGCACATCGCGGTATTCACCGATGTGTCGGTACAGCTCGGTCATGAACGACTGGCAGAACCGCATGACTTCGCGGTCGCTGCGGCCCTTCGGATCGAAGTCGGATCCGCCTTTGCCGCCGCCGATGGGCAGGCCGGTGATGGCGTTCTTGAAGATCTGCTCGAAGCCGAGGAATTTGACGATGCCGAGGTTCACCGAGGGGTGGAATCGCAGTCCGCCCTTGTAGGGGCCGAGTGCCGAGTTGAACTGCACGCGGAAGGCGCGGTTGATCTGCACGACTCCGGAATCATCGATCCAGGGGACCCGGAAGATGATCTGGCGTTCGGGCTCGCAGAGCCGCTCGAGCGCGGAGAGTTCCAGGTATTCGGGGTGCTTGTCCACGACGGGGCCCAAGGAATAGAGAACTTCCTGTACCGCTTGGTGAAACTCCGACTCTCCAGGGTTACGTTGGAGCACTGTGTCGAAGATTGGCTGCAGTGATGGATGTAGACTCATGCGCACAAACATACCGTGACCCGTATAACAACAATCCAAGCGACCAGATAATGGACAGCGTTGTCCGGTCACTCCAAGTGGGATATAAGGCTTCCGCGCAGTTATAGGGCCCCTGAACAGGAAAGAATAGGCACAAGGCAAATGGACATCTCGGAGATCTGGCCGCCTTTCGCACTTCATCTGCAATCAGATGATATGGAGCTCTCGCCCGTAAGAGAAGCCGATATTCCGAACCCGCAGAGGTCGCGCGAGGCGGAGTGAGACGTGACGGAATCGAAGCGTTCCTCGTCAATTGGGATTCGGGCACCGATGAGCAGGTAGCACGGAGCCTCGCTCAGTACCACTGGTCCACTCGAGCGAACCTCACCGCAGATGAATGGACGATCGAGTTCACGGTCAGGGTCAATGGCAGGGCCATCGGAGTTCAGGGTGTGAACGGGCATCGGTTTCCACTGACGAGGACAGTTAATGGCGATCGCAGCGTCGTCGGACAGAACGGCACAGTCCTGACCGAACACCACATGGCGCTCCGCTCCGAGGACTATGTCCACACGGGCCGCGACCTCCAAGTCACCGGCGCCGACGCCTTCCGAACCTTCCTCACAATTACTACCTGACGGGGGCCCAGCAACCCCGCGCCAGGTAGCAATACCCCCGTCAGGTAGTAACAAGCACACACATCGCACCCACACGCGAATGCACCGGTTCGTGAATACAGTAATGGCCCCGCCCAAAAACTGGACGAGGCCATCACCCTTAAAAAATATTGCGGCAGTCACTTACTCTCCCACAACCACCAAGTTGCAGTACCATCAGCGCGAATGGGCTTAGCTACCGGGATCGGAACGGTTAACCGGGCGTTTCCCCACCAC
>NZ_JABSSX010000021.1 GCF_013280495.1 Brevibacterium permense | reverse complement strand
GGTTCTGGAGTACGCGACTCCTGCTGAGGTGCTCGCCGGCATCGTGATGGAAAACGTAGGATAAACGCACCACGGTGTTGCACTAGAACCCTGAGCCCGCCGCGCTGAAAGTATCCGATGGTGACCTACATTTTCCGGAAAGTATCCGAAAGTGACCATTTCTCGGGAGCCGGGAGGCAGATTTCCGGAAATCAGGCCTCTGGCCGACGTCCACCGCGCTGCTCCGTGCGAACCCGGCCCCAACAGGCCCAACGGCCCCAACGGCCTCGACAGTCCAGCTATCCGTCACCCGACGGTCCAGGGACCTGGCTCAGACACCCGAGCACCCGGCGGCCCTCACCTAACGGCCCGCGAACCTCCGTGCCGCGACGAGTCCAAACACGCACACCACGGCCACTGCGACGGCGAAGACGACGGTTGCATTCGTTAGTCCCACCTCGGCGGCGAGGAATCCGGCACCGATCGCCGGCACCGATATGAACACGTACGCGAGGATGAAGTACGAGGTGGTCGCCTCGGTGCGGTGCTCTGGCGCGGTCACCGCGGTGATCGCACGCATCCCGGTCATGAACACGAGCCCCTGCCCGGCACCGGCCAACGCTGCGGAGGAGATGAGCACCGGCAGGGACCCCGCCATGAGCGCGAAGACGAGAGCACCCATGCTCACGATCATGGTCACGGTCCCGCCGATGATGAGTCGACGGTCGCTCAACCCGCGCAGCAGCACCTGCGCCGTCGCCGAGGCGCCGAAGAGAAGGAACACAACAGCGCCGGTGACCGCGGTCGACGTCACGTGCAGGGTCTGCCCGATGAAGCTCGGCGCGATCGCCGAATACAGCCCGCACACCGAGAAGCCGGTGATCGCCCCAGGTGAGGCGGCCAGGAACATGCGCTTCGCCGAGGCGGGAATCCCCGGCAGCTGCAACCGCACAGCCGTCGCCCCGCCGCGCGTCCGGTCCCGCACGAAGATGAGCGCCAAGCCGGCGATGACGAGCATGAGCGCGTTGACGAGGAACGGCGTGAGCAGGGGAGCGGGGGCGAAGCGGGCGAGCAGTCCGGAGGACAGGATCCCGAGTCCCAGCCCGCCCATATTCGCCGCCGTGGCCAAGGATCCGGCGAGTCGTTCGCGCCCGGCGGGCGCGTTCTCGAGCACGGTGACGGTGGCGGTCGACGTGAAGATCCCCGCGGCCAGACCGGACAGGATTCGGCCGGTCAGCAGCAGGCCGATGTGGGATCCGATGAGGAAGAGCACCGCCGAGGCGATCGAGAAGATCACCCCGAGGCTGAGCACCGCCCGTCGCCCCAGTCCGTCGGAGAGCCGACCGAAGATGATGAGCGCGCCGATGACCCCGATCGTGTAGATCGCGAAGAGCTGAGTGGTGAATGCGGTGCCGAACCCGAACCGCTCCTCATAGAGCGGGTAGAGGGGCGTGGGCAGGGTGGTGCCCATCATGACGACGGTGAATACGTACACCGAGGCGGCCAGGCCCCATCCCGTCGCGATGCGCGGATCCGGGCGCCGCTGGTGTGCTGCCGTCTCGTCGGCCACTGCCGCACCCCTTTTCCGTTTGAAATCGTCCCTCGCCGAGGCGGCCCACCGCGCCCATCGCCCCGATCGTCCGAGGATCGGTCCGGTGCCATTCGATCCTGACAGGTGCCTGCAGCCTGTGAACCGACTGCAATTGTACGCTGGAACTTACGAGTCCATGCCTGTTAGCGGCATGGCGGATTGTGCGCACCCACGAGAAGGAGCAGATTCCGATGACGACGACCCCGAACAGCCCTGCCGACGTCGACCCGACCGCCTCAGCGGATCCGACCCGACGCCGTGTGATGAAGACAGCGGGCGTGGCCGGAACGGCGGCGGTCATCGGCGGCTCCGTGGCGGCCACCTCGGCGTGTTCGTCCGACGAGGAGGCGGAGCCGACCAAGGACTCGAGCCTGCCGGCCTCCGACGTTCCCGTCGGCTCCGGCACCGTCATCGAGGACACCTACGTGATCACTCAGCCGAAGGAAGGCGAGTTCTTCGCGTTCTCATCGGTGTGCACCCACCAGGGCTGCCAGGTCACTCGTATCACCGAGGAGGCCATCATCTGCCCGTGTCATTCCTCGAACTTCTCGGTGACAACCGGAGAGGTGATCTCCGGTCCGGCCGAGGAGCCGCTGCCGAAGTACGAGGTCACCGAGGTCGGCGGAAAGCTGACCGTCAAGGGCAAGTAGGGCGCCTGCCTGGCCTCAGGCACCCGACCGGGCACAGCCGCCGGCCCGGGCTCAGGCGCACGAGCCTCAGGAGTTGTCAGTGGGATCGGGTCTGTCTTCGGCCGCGGAATCCGCGGCGGATGAATCCGCGACAGGCAGGATCCAACCGAGACCCATACCCAATGTGAAGCCGAGGATCGCGAACGCAATGGTCAGCGGTGCGCCCATGAGGAACCCTGCGATTGCACCGATGACTGCGCCGATGCCTGCGAACAGCCACAGGCGCGAGTTGACACGAGAGTTTCCGGGCTGGCTCATACGACGAAATTAACCTCGAACGAAGACATGTGGGTCACTGCTTGGTGAACTGAATGCGCAAAGTTCGTGCTGCAGTGCGGGCGCTCACCCGAGCATGAGCCCCGGAATCACGAGTGCACCGGCGATCAGCAGTGTCAGGACGCTCTCGATTCCGATGGTGGCGACCTCGGCCCGGCGAGCCTTTGCCTCCGCTGCTCGCCACGGCAGATCCGGCCACACCAGGACAGTGCGGAATACGGCCGCGGCGCAGACGATCATGGCCGCCAGCCAGGCGTAGACGAACCAGTCAGTCCAACCGCCGAACGACGAGATCAGGCGGATCAGCAGCACGAACGCCGCCGCCGCGATGAGGCCGCCGAGAAGCCGCATCCTCGTCGCCGACCATGTCGCCCGCAGGGCCGAATAGGCCGCCCAGGCGACGAGTACCGCTCCCACCACAGCGGAGATGAGTTCGGAATTCATGATCGGGCTCCTGTCCGTTCGGTCGCTGAGGTCGTCGTTTCGGAGGCTGACTCTGTCCGGTCGGTGGCCGGCGCGGAGACCAGATCGGCGGCCGCGTCGACCCAGTTGGCGGAATCGGTCAGCACGATGATCCCCTGCTCGGACTTCGGATCGAAGCCGAGAAACGACCTGTAGCCGCCGGTGCCTCCGTTGTGCCAGGTGAGGTTCGGGCTGCGATCTGTCGTCGTGAACCAGGCCCAGCCGATCCGATCCGAATCGTCGAAGGCCCTGCGCGGGTGGCTCGCCTCGGCGCCGGGGGCACTTTCGTCGCGTACTGCCCGCAGCCAGATGGACATGTCGTGCGTCGTCGACCGGATCGCCCCGGCCGGTGCCGACCCGCCGAGCGTCCACGGTGCGGCCGGCAGTCCCGAGGCCGTGTATCCGTGGGACAGCCCCTCAGCGGAATCCGGGACGAAGGTCTCCTCCATGCCCAGCGGTTCCGTGATCCGCTCGCGGACGAGGTCCGTATAGTCTTGGCCGGCCACCTCGGCGAGGGCCTGGCCGAGGACGGCGAAACCGAAGTTCGAGTACTCGGGTTCCGGTTCGCCGACCTCCACGTCGTTGAGGCCTGCCACGATGTCCGCGGCGTCCCCGCGGAAGGGATCGGTGTGCAGGTAATTCGACAAGATGCTCATCACTCCGGCGGTGAAGTTCGGCGCCGGCTCCTGCGCGGGCAGCCCGGAGCGCTGCATGGCGATCGACTCGAGTGTCACCTCGGCGACCTTCCCGTCCAGGTCGGGCCACACCTCGCCGAGGCGGGTGTCCGCCTCGATCTCTCCTCGGTCGATCGCATCGGCGAAGAGAGCAGCGGTGAACGTCTTCGTGATCGAGCCGATCTCGAACTCGGTGTGTTCATCGGCCGCGGTCCCGGCGAATGTCACCTCGTCGCCGTCGATGCGGGCGGCGGCCACATGGTGCCAATGTTTGCTGCCGAGGCTCTGCTCCACCTCGGCCATGAGGCTGGCATCGCCGGTCGCAGCGCCCTGGAATCCGCGTGGCCACGGAGTGATCGCGGCGAGGACGAGGGCCGTGACCGCGGCGGCGAGGAGTGCGGCCATCCGGCGCCGAGGTGGTGCCGCAGATTGTGCGGATGTGCCGAGTGCGTCGACGGTGGGCATCGTTCCTCCTGGTGAGCAGGGATGGGATGACGTGCAGGAGCGGGCGGTGTGCGATGGAAGGTCGGTCAGTGCGTGCCGATGAGGACGAGGGTGAGCAGCGGAACGACTCGCTGAGCGGGCACGCGCCAGTGTCCGCGGCGGGCGCTCTCTAGCCAGCCGGCTCCGGCGAGAGCATGCACATGGTGATAGATCTGCCCGGACGTGCCGAAACGGTCGTCCTTGCCCAGTTCGGCGACGGTGCTCGTGCCCTCGTAGATCGCCTGGAGCAGCTGCAGGCGGACCGGGTGACCGAGGGCTGCCAGGGATCCGGCCGCCTCGGCGAAATCGATCTGCGCCAGCCCTGCGCTGCTCAGACCCATCTGCCACGCCACGGGACCGCTGCCGCCCGGGGGAGTCGTGTACCCGGCATAGGTCACCCCATCGCCGAGGTGGTCGACGAGTCCATGCAGAGCCCAGAACGTCTCGGTGTCGCCCGGCAGGGCTGTGTTCCCGGCGGCGGATTGGACTGACGATTCCGGGAAACCGGATGGCACCGGTGATTCTGCTTTGAACGACGAGGTCCCGTCCGCCTTCTGATGCGTCGCGCCAGGCTCCTGTGATGCGGAGGATTCTGCGGCCGCAGCCTCGAGCTCGGCGACCCGCTGTTCGAGAGCGGAGAGGCGATCTTCTGCCGACGGTGTTGGTTCCATGCTTCGACAATACAGGAAGTACGTAATTACGTAAATACATGAAACGCGGAGAAGCGCCACTCACCCGACCCTGAACCGACGCTGATCGGACAGACTCAGGCAAGCGACCTAGACTGGTGCCGTGATGAGTACCGAAGATCCGCGCACCGAATCCACAGCCCCGCGTAACGAAGCCGCCCCGCAGGCCATTGCCGCAGCGAGTCGACTCGGCTGGCCCATGATCGTACGCGGAATCCTCGGCGTCGCCTTCGGCATCGTCACCGTCTTCTGGCCCCGCGATTCGAGCAATCCGGTGCAGCTGAGCCTGCCGACCGACGTCGTCGACCACCTTGCGATCGGCTACCTCATCCTCTTCGCCGTGGCCCTGGTCTTCCAGGCCGTGCGCTCGCCCTTGAACGTGCGCACCGCGATCTTCGGCCAGGCCGTCATCGCGATCCCGGCCATCGTCTTCCTCTTCCTCGCCGACCAGCCCGCCGAACTGCGCGCGGCCCTGAGCATCTGGGCCCTGCTGCACGGCGCTCTCGAATTCTGGGCCTACCGGCAGCTCCGATCCCAGCCCATGGCCTCGGACTTCCTCATCTCCTCCGGAGTCCACGTCCTGCTCGGCATCATCCTCGTCTTCGGCGACGGCATGGAGGCCCTGTCGATCCTCGGCTTCACGGGAGCGGCGACCCTCATCGCCGGCGTGATCTTCATCATCGGCGGCTACTCCCGCCTGAGCAAGGGCCGCCAGCTGGCCAAGCTCGGTGTCCTGCCCGAACAGATCGACACCCCCGCCGAGGAGGCCGAGTCCGCTGATGCCGACCCCTCGGGTGCCGCTGACGCCACCGACGATACGAACTCGTCCCAGGCCGCGGACACATCCGACCCAGCCGGCGCCGTCGGCGAAGCCGATCGCACGGCCGATTCCGGTGATCCCGACGATCCCGACAGCGACACCCCAGTGAAGAAAGAACCCTGACCGGCACCCGAGCCAACCGAGACACCCGAGGTGAGATGAGCACAGTCGAATACGAGAGCGCAACCGAATCCCGATTGGCTACCATCGCCGCCTCGGTGAGGTCCTCCGAGCTGCTGGGCGACCTGGCCGAAGCGAGCCGAGCGCTCGATCCCGCCCTCTTCCGGCGCCTCTTCGAACTCTCCCGCTCCCTATCCCTGCTGGTGGCCACCGACTACGACGGGACGATCGCGCCCATCGTCGACGTGCCCAGCCAAGCCTTTCCCCTGGAGGGCTCGGTCGATTCGCTGCGTGCGCTCGCCCTGCTGCCGACCACCTCGGCGGGGGTCATCTCCGGTCGCAGCCTGCGCGATCTCGCGGCGATGTCGCGACTGCCCCGCGAGGTCCACCTCTTCGGATCTCACGGCGGCGAGACCGACACATTCACCATCGACGCCCTCACCGAATCGCAGCGGGCGGTCCTGGCCGACTTCCGCGCCGATCTCACCCGCACCCTGCCGCGAGAGGTCATCGAGCACAAGACCACCGGCGCGGCCGTGCACCTGCGCGGACTCGACGAGGCGAATCGACGCGACATCGAAACCGCTGTCGAGAAGCTCGCCGCCGCCCATCCGATCCATCTCACCCGCGGCAAGCAGGTCATCGACCTGACTGTCGTGCCGTCCTCGAAGGCCGATGCGCTGACCCGCCTGCGCAGCCAGACAGGGGCGGAAGCCGTCGTCTTCATCGGCGATGACACCGCCGACGAATTCGCTCTCGAAACCCTCGGCCCCGATGACCTCGGGCTCAAGGTCGGGACTCAGGCCGCGCCTACTCACGCCGACTTCCGGCTGGACTCACCGGCCGAGGTCTCCACCGTCCTCAGCGCCCTGTTCGAACTGCGCAAGTCCTGGCTCTTCGGCCGCCGCGCCACCCCGATTCAGCGGCACAGCCTCATCGGCAACGGACAGTCGACCGCGCTCATCGACCCGACCGGCAGCATCTGCTGGATGCCGCACCCGCTGCCGCACTCGGCGTCGATGTTCTCCGAGATCCTCGGCTCCGAGGCGGCGGGATTCTTCGCCGTGGCACCGGCCAACGGGGCCGCCCCGCTGACCCAGCGCTACCTCGGGAACTCGACCCTGCTCGAGACCCGGTGGGCCGGACTGAGCTGTGTCGACTACCTCGCTCCCGTCGACGGGGACAGCGACGACACGATCGTCGTCCGCGTGCTCACCGGCGACACCCCGACCCGCATCCGCTTCGCACCCAGGCTCGACTACGCCACGGTTCCCACCCGCATGACCAGGACCGATGATGGTGTGGCGGTGCTCGGCACTGCGGAGCCGATCGAACTCTACGCCCCCGGAATCGATTTCGACATCGTCGAGAACGGCGACTCCCACACCGCCGAGGCGACCGTCGTCCCCTCGCAGCAGCCCGGCGGATCCGTCGTCCTCGTCCTCGCCTGCGGGACGGGCACGGGCGACGCCGGATACATGGCCACCGGCGGTGAGCATCATGTGCGCGAACGCGCCCTGAACTTCTGGACGAACTGGGTCGAATCACTGACTTTGCCCGGTCACCACCGTGAGGAGGTCATCCGCTCCGCGATCACCCTGCGCGCTCTGTGCCACGAACCCACCGGCGGAGTCCTCGCCGCCCCCACGACCTCCCTGCCCGAGGGCATCGGCGGCGTCCGCAATTGGGACTACCGCTATACATGGCTGCGCGACGGATCGATGACCGTCCGCGCCCTGCTCGCCCTCGGTTCCACCGGTGAGGCCGAAGGATTCCTCTCCTGGCTGTCGGGGGTGCTCGCGCGCACGGTCTCACCCGAACAGCTGCATCCGCTCTACGCCGTCGACGGTTCGGCTCTGACCACCGAGGCGGTGCTCAACCACCTGCCCGGATACGCCGGATCACGGCCGGTGCGGGTCGGCAACGCCGCCGAGCATCAGGTCCAACTCGATGTGTTCGGCCCGGTCACGGAGCTCCTCGACGAACTCAGCGACCACCTCGGCGAGCTGCCCGAGGACTATTGGACGCTCACCTGTCAGATGGTCGAAGCCGTGGGCAAACGGTGGTTCGAGGCCGATCACGGGATCTGGGAGGCCCGGCGTCCGCCGAAGCACAACGTGTACACGCGCGTGATGTGCTGGGTGACGGTCGATCGGGCGCTGCGGATCGCGGACCGGTTCGATCGGGAGCCGCCCGGTGCGTGGCGGCAGCTGCGCGAGGAGATCGCCCACGACGTGCTCACGCATGGCTTTGACGAGGAGGTCGGGGCATTCACCGTCGCCTACGGTGAGACGGACCTGGATTCGGCCGCACTGTTCGTCGGACTCTCGGGGCTGCTCGACGCCGACGATCCGCGCTTCGTGTCCACCGTCGACGCGATCGAACGCGAACTGCGGGTCGGCCCGACGGTGTTCCGCTACCGCTACGACGATGGGCTGCCCGGGTTGGAGGGCGGATTCCACATCTGCACGACCTGGCTGATCGAGGCCTTCATCAAGGTCGGCCGCATCGACGATGCCTGGGATCTGTTCCGGCAGGTCGACAACCTGCTCGGGCCCACCGGACTGCTGTCTGAAGAATACGACCCCGTCGCCGAGATGCACCTGGGCAACCACCCGCAGGCGTACTCACACCTCGGCTACATCCGCGTCGCCCAGCAGCTCGACGCCCACCGCCCGAGCTGAGGCAACGCTGCCCGCCGCACTCGGGAGGGGCACTCAGTCCGCGGCGGCTGTGGACTCAGCTGCTTACAATCGCCCGTTGATAGTGGCGAAATGTCCAAAAATCCTAGCGGATCCTGACTTTTCGCAACATCTGTCTACTGTGAGTTGCTTGTCCTCCGTGTTCCACTCGTGTGCTGTGGCCTGTGGGCGCACAACCGTCGTCCACAGGCAGGTCTTCAGCAGTAGCAGCGAGGTTGCGCAACCAGGCATATTCAGACGTCATGGACTCTCGACGACTGCCGAAGACGGCAACTTCGACCAGACTGGTATCGCGACGGTCGCCGACGGACAGTGAACCTGTGCGGAGATGGCCGATCCTGCCATGGACCGAGAAACCGCGGAAGCTGATGAGGGCGCCGGTGCCCTTCTCTCGCACCGAGGCGGCCGCACTTGGGGTGACCCGTCACATGCTGCTGACGAGCTCACGTTTCAAGCAGATCACGCATGGAATGTGGATAGACACGAAACCTGAGACCGAGATCTTCGCCCCGGTCTGGGCAGACGATCAATGGGCGTGGGACCAGGTCAGGCTCACTGCGGGCCTTGGCGTCGATCCCAGATCAGTCGGGTGCAATGTCACTGCTGCCCGCTTGTACGGGCTGCCGTTGCCGAGGTCGGCCGACAAGCGTCTGCACGTGGCGCTCGGCGAGGCAAATGCTTCCCGGCGACGGCGGGATGCGGTCCTGCATCGGTATGTACGGTTGCGGGCAGACAACTTCTTCGGCCTGCCGCTCATCTCGGTGCCCCAACTATTCGCAGAACTCGCAGGTGTGTTGACGACCGAGCAACTGGTCGAGCTCGGTGACGCTGCTGTGGGCAGGTGGCACTGTGGTCCGCTTACGACGATTGCTGAGATCCGCGCCGAACTGGCCGCGCGTTCGCGTTTGGTCGGACGCCGGGCTGCACAGAGCGCGATCGAATTGGTCCGGGAGGATGTGGACTCGCCCCCGGAGACGCGGCTTCGACTACGGTTGATCGCCGCCGGATTCCCCGAGCCGTCTGTACATCCGGCGGTGTACTGCCGCCTGACTGATTCGGTGCTGCATCCAGACCTGGGATACCCGGAAATCCGATTCGCCATAGAGTACGAAGGCGATCACCACCGCAGCTCACCGGCGCAGTTCGCTGAAGACAATCGGCGAATCGCCGCTTTGGAAGCCGAAGGGTGGTTCGTTCTCAGAGTCTCGAAACGGTCGAATCAGTCGGACATCTGCCGAATCATCGAACACCACCTCGGCCGTGCGGGTCTGTTATGAATCGAACCATTCTGAATGTGGCGAAAAGTCGGAACCGGCGGGGAGTTCCAGACTTTTCGCCACTATCGACTCAATTTTGCCGGAGTGGCGGCCTCACTCGACGAGGAGAGTGACCACCTCGGCGACGCAGGCGGGGCGGTCCTGGCCTTCGATCTCGATCGTGTGTTCGAGGATGACCTGAGTGCCCTTGTCGCCGCGGATGACATCCTTGACGCTGATCGTTGCGCGCAGTCGGGAGCCGACGACGACGGGCTGAAGGAAGCGGACCTTGTTGAGTCCGTAGTTGACGCGGATCGACACGCCCTCGATGGTGAAGACCTCGGTGGAGAACTTCGGGATGAGCGAGAGGGTGAAGAATCCGTGGACGATCGTCGCGCCGTAGGGGCCTTCGGCCGCGCGCGCTTCGTCGACGTGGATCCACTGGTGGTCGCCGGTGACGTCGGCGAAGGTGTTGATGGCGTCCTGATCCATCGTCATCCACTCGGAAGAGCCGAGTTCCTGGCCGATGAGCGATTCGATCTCGTCGATGCCGTTGATTGTGCGCACGTGGTTCTCCTTTGATCCTGGCTCAGATGCTGAGCGGACATTCGATTGAATTCCGCTGTTCTTGGCATCATACGTGGCCGTCCGGTCGACGCCACCCCGCCGTCCGGACTGTGAGTCCCACGGCCCGAGTCCGTAGGGTTGACGGCCCGCGTCCGTTAGGTTGGAGGCATGGCCGCACATTCACAGGAGCGCCCAGAGACGCTGACGCATCCCCTCTCGCCGAGGTGGCTGGAGCGTCCCGACGGCTACCGTCACTTCGAATCCGCGTACTTCGTCGGCCACGGGACAGAGACGTTCGACCGCTGCGCCGAGCAGCTCCTGCACTGGGAGGTCAAAATCCGCAGCGGCTTCGACATCGAGGTGAACGTCGATGCCGTCCACGTCGGAAGTGCGGGCGCGGTCAGGCGAGCGGCCGGAGCGGAGTCGACGGCCGATGGCGACGCTCGCGTGGACGGAGTGGATTCTGGCCTGCCGCCTCGGGTGGAGCCGGGGCAGGAGCCGACGATCCGCGTGCGCCTCGGGCCCTTCCGGCTGCCTGAGCCCTCACGGGTCATCGACGTTGTCGACACGGAGGACCGATGCGGCTTCACCTACGGCACGATGCCGGGGCACCCGATCACCGGAGAGGAGTCATTCATCCTCGTCCGCACCGCCGATGACCGGGTCTTCCTCGTCCTGAGATCGGTCTCGCGGGCGGGGCTGGGCATCTGGAGGCTCGGCGAACCGTTCGTCCGACTCGCTCAGATCGTCTACCGCCGCCGCTACGGACGGGCACTGCGCAGCTGATCGGTCACTTGCCGGGAATCGAGTCGCGGGCGGGAGTGTATTCCCAGTGCCACGGCTCGTACATGCTCGACTTGGCCCAGTCGGGGTTCTCCCAACCGTATTCGTCTCCGTGCTCGACGAGCCAGTTCCAGGCTCCGGACTTCGAGGCGACGCCGCCGCCGAGGTCGAGGGCGATGCCCCAACCGTGGAGCGAGGTACCCGGCTTGGCGGCCAACCCCGGCTTCCGGCCGGCCACAGAGACCTGTCCGGCCATGTCACGGTAGGAATCCGTGATCGCAAGTTCCTTGCCGGTGTCCTTCTTGTATGCGGCATTCATCTTTGCGAAGGAGACAGCGGCATCGGCACGGAGTCGGTGGTCTTCCTTGCCGAGGTCGCACAGCCACCCATCGGGCAGCTCGCCGTTGCCGGCGGACTGGTCGAAGTTCTGCTTCTCATCGCAGCCGGGCAGGGCGCTCTTCTCGACCGCGCGGGACGCGGCTTCGACCTTCTTCTGCTTGGCGCTCGGCGCGCCGATCTCCATCGACGACTTCCCCTTGACCTCTGGGACGTCCGCGTTGACCTTCTCAGCATTGACGGCGGCGGGCTCACCGGCGGCGGTCGGGTCGGTCGTGACCTCGGCACCGCCGCCGAGGTTGTTGACCAGCATGGTCACTGCGGTGGCGGCGCCGGCCACTGAGACGGCAGCCAGAGTGGACACGGTCCGCACCTTCCTCTTGCGCACGGACTTGAGCAGCGCACCATCGGACCCGCGGCTCTCGGCGGCTCCTGCGCTGACCCGACGGGCAGACGAGGCAGACGGTGAGCCGAAGGTGGTGGGAACCGCGGCGGCTTCACGAGCCATTGCGGCCCGTCGCGGAGACGTCTGAGCCTCCCGGGCTTCTGCGGCCATTGCCGCGCGCCTGGGTGACAGGTTCTCGGTCGAGGAGTCAGTGGATGCAGGCGCGGTCGGTGTCCCGGTGATGCGTGACGAGGTGCGTGCGCGTGAGAACGGGGACGATGAGCGACGCCTGTGCAGATCCCGTCGACGCACCGTTGGTTCTGTGGTCGATGATGACTCTGACATAACTCTCCGTGTGACTGTGACTCGTCGAAGACCGCCGGAGTTTCGACGACTTCAATACAACATCACAAAAGTGTAACGGGAATATATAGAACCTGTCATATTTTGGTGACGAGTCGCACTCGCGGGTGGTCAGCCGCTGTTCAGGCCGGGTTCAGCGGAACCTCGGAAGCCCGGTATCAGACCAGGTCAGCGCGATGAAAGGCGGTGAGGAGCCACCTCGGCGAAATCATTCGGATCGGCTCTCGATGTACTGCCGGAGCGCACGATCCTGGGCTTCCTCGTCGGGGAAGATCACCTCGGTTCGCGCGCCTCCCGTTACGGGGTCGTTACCGAAGATCAGCTTGATGCCGAGCAGGCGAGCCTGCCCCTGCGCGATGACGAGACCGAGGCCCATTCCGCCGCCGCCGGCGGAGACGAAGCGGGTCGGGCCGGTGTTGACGATGTCCGGTGGATAGCCGGAGCCGGAGTCGGTGACGACGATGCTGCGCGTGCTCGTCTCCAGGCGGATGGGATCTCCGCCGTGTTTGATCGCGTTGACGAGCAGGTTCGACACGATGCGCTCGAAACGGCGGACATCGGTGACCAGCGTCGAATTCAGCGCCGCCAGATGCGTGTCGATCTGATGGCCGGCGAGGGCGCCGGAGGCTTCCATCGTGCCGAGCAGGGAGCGGATCGCCTGATCGACGTCGACGCGGGTGAACTCTGGGTTGGCGCGGCCGGCGTCGAGGCGGGAGACCTCGAGGAGATCTTCGACGAGGACTTGCATGCGCACGACCCGGTCCTTGACGAGTTCGGCAGGGCGGGAATCCTCTTCGAGCAGGTTCGCGGCGTTGACCAGACCGGTCAGCGGGGTGCGCATCTCGTGCGCGAGGTCGGCGGTGAAGCGCTGCTCGGAGTCGATGCGTTCGGTCAGTCGGGCCACCGCGGTGTCGACGGCCGTGGCGAAGGCCCACACCTCCTGATCGGATTCGTCGATGACATCGGCGATGCGCGTGGTCGTGTCACCGGCGGCGATCTTCCGGGCGGCCTGAGCGCCGAGGGTGAGCCTGCGGGAGATGCGGCCGGCGACGATCGATCCCACACCGCCGACGACGAGGGCGGAGCCGATCATGCCGACCAGCAGTGCCTGGTCGATGCGGCCGATGAGCTCCTGGCTGTCCTTCGTCGAGGCGCGCACGGAGATCACCTGGGTGTGCGAGCCGACCTCGATCGGGGCGGCGGCCCACACGATCTCCTCGCCGTCGACCTCGGACCTGATGGTCACGCTCTGGCCCTTGAGCGCGGACTTGCGCGCTTCCTTGGGCAGTTCGGGATCGTCGATGCGGGCGTTGAGGGTGAGCACCCCGGTTTCGGAGAAGATGGCCGTCGCGTTCGTCAGTTGCTCCGTCACGGTCGAACGCATCCTGTCGTCCTCGGCCCGTGCCGCGGATTGGCGCAGCACGATCGAGCACGACAGCACGGCGATGATCACCGAGGCGACGATGAGCAGAGAGATCTTCCAGCGCAGCGACATGCGATCAGCCTGCGAAGCGGTAACCGAATCCGCGAACGGTTTCGATCATGTTCGCCCCGATCTTCTTCCGCAGGCGCTGGATGTGGACGTCGACGACGCGGGAGTCGCCGGCCCATTCGTATCCCCATACCGTGAACGCGATCTTCTCTCGGGAGTACACATGTTCGGGCTGCTCGGTCAGCAGCAGGAGGACGCGCAGCTCGGTCGGGGTGAGGTGGACTTCCTCCCCGTCGACCTCGACGGTCAACCGGCCGGTGTCGAGGACGAGGGATCCCAGTCGTGTGCGGAACGGGCCCAGCCCGCCGTCGGAGCCGGACGTCTCCTGGGCCACCGTGGGCGATCCGTTCGGACGAGGTGGAACCCCGGTGCCGCCGATCGCCTCTTCGGTGCCGCCGATCGCCTCTTCGTCGTCCGCCTCGGGGGCGGTGGTGAATTTCCCACCGGCGCCGAGGTAGGTGTCATCGGATTCGAGCTGCGCTCGCAGTCGATCCCGGGTGTCCATTCCGGGGCTGGCGCCGAGGACCTCGGGGATGCCGTCGCCGGTGACCATGCCGCCGGGACCGATGACGGTTTCGTGATGCTCATCCGCCTCGGGGGCGGGGGAATAGCCGAACCGGTCGGTGCCGGTGGTGATGAAGCGGCGGACGACCGCGCGGATGCGGGCGTTGAGCACCTGCATGTCGAAAGGTTTGGTGAGGTAGTCGTCGGCTCCGGCCTCGAGTGCCTGGACGATGTCGATGGCATCGGAGCGGGCGGAGATGATGATGATCGGGATCGTCGAACGTTCGCGCACGGCGCGGCAGATGGACGCGCCGTTCATCGTCGGCAGCATGAGATCCAGAAGCAGGACGTCGGCGCCGTTGGCGGAGACGAACTCGTACCCCTCGCGGCCGTCGGCAAAGGCCGAGACCGTGTAATCGAAGCGTTCGAGTCCGATCTGCGTCGTTTCGCGGATGACCTCGTCATCCTCGACCAGAACTATGTGCATTACGTTTCTCCATTAAGCCGCGTGAAGCGTTGACCTGGTTCAAACCTACCGTCGTGCAGGCGGAACACCTGCACCGACCAGCCGGAGGGGCAGCATGCTTTGTCCCCGTCAGCGAACATGGCCTCCTGCACCACCAGTGTCCCATTTCTGCCGGGACTGACCTTGAGCTGATTGCCTGTGGCGATGAGCTCGAGGCGGGGTTTGCCCCTCTGTTCGCTGATGACAGCGCCGGCGATGATCTCATTCCGCTGTTTGGGGTTGGCCACCGTGACCAGCTGGAACTTCTGTTCACCGCTGAGGAACGGCGACGCGAACTTCAGACAATCCTCGCAGTCGGCGACGACCTTGGCGGTCTCCGTGGCGCTGCCGGTGACGGCGATTCCCGAGGACGATTCGATGGCCTTGCGGACCTCGTCGAGCGAGAACGGTTCGTTCGCCTGGCCGGCTGCCTCGGTGTTGGGAGCGAAGAGAGAGGGGGAGGGGTTGCCCTCGGGGGAGACCTTGAGGCCGCGATCGGGGCCGCATGCTGTGACGGTGAGCGTCATGACTGCCGCGAGGAGGAGTGCGGTGATCGTGCGGACGGTGCGACGGGGGGATGCCGAGTGGGGAATATCGAGGCGGCCGACGCCTGCGACGCCTGCGGCGGTGGTCGTCGGTGCAGTGGTGTCCGCGCATGGCTCACGGCCAGGCGGGGCCTGGCTGGAGTGAACTGAGCATGGCGCCTCCCTGGAAGCGCGTCTGGCAGTGACGGGCACACACTCATTTTTGCCTGTTCCGAGCCTGTAGTCCACCTGATCATCGGCGCAGGGAGTTCGGCGCCTTCGTCGGATCCGCCCGCACCGGTCAAGGTCCCGGCGTCAGAGTTCGGCCACAAGGGGACTTGGCGCCGCCTCGGTGCTTGGGATGGACGCTTGGCGGAGCCCGCCTCGGTGCCGGAGGGATCTCGGGCACGGGGCGAGTCGGTTCTCAGGTCGGACCGGTAGAATGAGCGGTATGGCGCCCACGAACACCCCGAAGAAGAAGTCCACAGGCGGCAAGCCCACCAGTACGGTGTCCTACAAGGACGCGATCAAAGTCGGCGCCGTCTGCGGAATCGTCACTCTCGTCCTCGCGATCATCGTCACCCGAGCTTGGCAAGACGGCCGCGCCTTCGGCTACGCATTCATCTACGCCGGAGCCGCATTTGTGCTGGTGTCGGGCTTCACGAGCTACCTCAACTGGGTGATGCGCAAGGATACTCAGAACCAGAACCAGTCCTACCCCGTTATGCGGTAAGACAACTCCTGCCGCTGTCGAGCCACCATCGGCCGACCTCACCGGTTGCGGCGCACCCTCGCGGGAATCTCACTTCCTGCACCTGCTGTGGCATCAGACACCGAAAGCGCCATAACGCCCTGCTCCTGGAGGGCGTTATGGCGCTTTCAGTGGGGGATGCTCGGAGTCCGGGGGTGGCAGCTTGTCGGTTGCCGCTGTGCGGCCGAGGGGTGGACGTCCGCCGGGCCCCGCCGCAGCTCCGTCGCGGTCCGCCCCGCCGCGCTTACCTGAAGCGCAGCAGGCGGAGGCTGTTGAGGATGACGAACACCGACGAGAACGCCATCGCTGCACCGGCGATCATCGGGTCGAGCAGACCGAACGCCGCGATCGGGATAGCTGCCGTGTTGTAGGCGAAGGCCCAGAACAGGTTGCCCTTGATGAGCCCCAAGGTCCGGCGCGAGAGGCGGATCGCCTGCGGGATCTGCTGCGGATCGGAGTTGACCATGGTGACATCCGAAGCCGCCATCGCCGCGTCTGTGCCCGACCCCATCGCGATGCCGAGATCGGCACCGGCCAGTGCGGCGGCGTCGTTGACCCCGTCGCCCACCATGGCCACGGCTCGGCCCTGCCCCTGCAGTTCGCTGACCACGGAGACCTTGCCTTCCGGGCGGACATCCGCGCGGACCTCGGTGATCCCGAGGGCCTCGGCGACCACCTCGGCGGCTTGAGCATTGTCCCCGGTCAGAAGCACGGTGCTCAGTCCCAGCGAATGCAGTTCGTCGATCGCCGCCTTGGCTGTCGGCTTGGCTTCATCGGAGACGAAGCTCAGCCCGCGGAACTGGCCGTCGATCGCCAGTGCGACGATCGTGGCCCCACGCGGAATCGAATCGGTCGGGTAGTCGACGGTGATCCCGCGCTCCCGGAGCAGGTCCGGGCGACCGGCGAGCACCTCGGCGCCGTCGATCGTGGCCCGCAGTCCGCCGCCGGCGATGTTCTCGAAATCCGTGACCGATGGCCCGGGCGCTTCGACCGACCTCGCCGAGGCGCTGCTGGCCGATTCCTCGGCCGATCCCATCGAGCTCGGCTCAGTCGAGACAGACCCGGTCGAGACAGTCCCGGTCGAAGCAGCACCCGCTGAACCCATCCCGACGATCTCGGGGGCAGCGTCGACGATGGCGCGGGCGATCGGATGTTCGCTGCGCGATTCCAGACGAGCGAGCACATCGAAGTCCGCGGGCGAGAGCTCGGTTCCGGTCAGGCTCATCACGCCGGTGGTCAAAGTGCCGGTCTTGTCGAGCACGACCGTATCGATCGACCGCGTCGACTCCAGCGCCTCGGGCCCGGAGACGAGAATGCCCAGCTGGGATCCGCGTCCCGACGAGACCGCGAGAGCCGTCGGCGTGGCCAGACCCAGGGCACAGGGGCAGGCGATGATGAGCACGGTGAGCGCCGCATGCAGTCCCGCCGCCCAGTCTCCGGTGACGAAGCCCCAGATGAGCAGGGTGAGGATGGCGATGCCGAAGACGATCGGCACGAACACCGCCGAGATCCGATCGGCCAGTCGCTGCACGGCAGGTTTGCCGTTCTGCGCACGGGAGACGAGATCGGCCATGGCCGCCAGCGTCGTATCCGCACCCACTCGGGTGGCGCGGACCTCGAGCACACCGGAAGTGTTGATCGTGGCTCCGGTGACGGAATCTCCGGGGCCGACCTCGACCGGCACGGATTCGCCGGTGAGCATCGCCTCGTCGATGGCCGAATGACCGGTCAGCACCTCGCCGTCGGTGGCGATCTTCTCGCCGGGATGGACGAGGAAGACATCGTCGACGGTCAGCTCGTCGATCGGCACCTGCACTTCGACACGGCTGCCATTCGCAGCAGCCCCGCCCGAAGCGGCCCCACTGTCCGCGGCGGCTGCCTCCCTCAGCACGGTCGCGGACTTCGCGCCGAGATCGAGCAGCGCCTTGAGCGCTGCCGTCGCCCGGCTCTTCGACCGATCCTCGGTGAGCTTGCCGATGAGCAGGAACACCGTGATCGCCGCGGCCGCCTCGAACCACACGTGGTACTCGGCGGGGATCGCCCAGCCGTGACCGTCGGCGACGGCCCGGCCCAGCGTGAAGTACGAGTACAGACTCGCGACGGTGATGCCGACGCTGACCAGGGTGTCCATGGTCGTCGATCCACCGCGGGCGGCCTTGTACGCCGCCGAGTGGAACGGCCATGCACCCCAGGTGACGACGGGCAGGGCGAGGATCGCGACGATCCACTGCCATCCGGTGAAGTGCCAGCTCATGACCATCGAGATCGCGACGATCGGCACGGCCAGGATGAGGGAGCCGATGAGGCGCGGCCGCAGGTGGCGGGGATCGTAGTCGACGATCTCCGGACCAGCACCGCCGGCGCCGGGGCTGCGCACCGTGGCACCGTAGCCGGCCTTCTCGACGGCGGCGGTGATGTCGTCGTCGCTGAGTTCGGAGTCGATGACCACATGCGCGGTCTCCAGCGGCAGGTTGACCTCCGCCGTGACCCCGTCGAGGCGGGTGAGCTTCTTCTCGATCCGTGCCGAGCACGACGCGCAGGTCATGCCTGTGATGTCGAGTTCGAGCTCGCGAGGCATCACTTCACCTTGTAGCCGGCCTCATCGACGGCGGCACGGATCGCCGCATCGTCGAGTGGGTCCGATGAGGTGATCGTGACCGGGGAATCGCCCCCGGCGTTGAGATCGACCGCGACGTCCGAGACGCTCGCAAGTGCGCCGAGCTCTTCCTTGACCGCAGCTTCGCAGTGTCCGCAGGTCATTCCCGAAACGGTGATGGTGGTGGTCGTCATTGTGCTCTCCTATCAGCTGTGAGTGCTTCCCGATGTCCGAGCCTCAGGCGTCGTCGCACCCCGATCGGGTGGACGCGGCCCTCCGCTCAGCTCTTGATGAGTCGGGAGATGGCGGCTGATGCCTCCTCGACCTTCTTCCGCGCTTCTTCGTCGTCGCCCGATGAGGCGGCGTCGACGACGCAGTGAGCGATGTGCTCTTCGAGGAGGTTGATGGAGACCGCGTGCAGCGCGGCTGTCGCGGCGGAGACCTGGGTGAGGATGTCGATGCAGTACTTGTCCTCATCGATCATCTTCCCGATGCCGCGGACCTGACCTTCGATCCGCTTCATCCTCCGTGCGAGAGCGTCCTTCTGCGGGGTGTATCCATGGTGCTCAGTCATGGTCACACGGTATACCCCTACAGGGTATAAATCAAGATCCATCCTCGCCGAGACGGCTGTGCGTTTGCTCTCACCCTGACCCTTCCGTGTTCTCCGGCTCCTACAATCGAATCATGCGTGCTGCCAGACTGTTCCGGTTCCCGGTCAAGGGATTCCCCGCCGAGGAGCTCACCGAGGCCCGTGTGGTCAAGGACCGCGGAATCCGCGGCGACCGGATCGCGGCGTTCACGAACGGCAGCCTCGACGTCCCGGCCGACGCCTGGCACTCGTACTCCGCCTTCACCGTGCTCAAGAACGATACCGACCTGCAGAGATGGCGGGTCGCAGCGACCCTCCCCGAGGCGATCGGCGCCGAATCCGCAACCGCGCCTGAAACGGGTGGCCGGAGTGCCACCGCCGAGGCGGTCGAGGATATTTCCGCGACCGTGACCCTCACGGCCCCGACGGGAGAGTCGACGACTTTCTCCACTGATGACGAAGAGGGCCGGGCCGCCTCGGCGATGTTCCTCTCCGAGCGGATACCCCCTCAGGGTACATTCCCGCGCTGCCTGGCCGTCGCCGATCAGGGGATGTTCGACTCGCAGCGCTCGGGAATCTCGCTCATCAACCCCGCCACGGTCGCCGCGATCGCCGATACCGACGAGGGCCGCGCGGCCCTCGGGCTGAGCGCGCAGGAGGCGGAACGCCCAGCCTCTGGCACGGACGACCCGGCCACTCCCGCAGCCGAGCTCGACCCGCTGCGGTTCCGCGGCAACATCCTCGTCGACGGACTCGCCCCGTTCGAGGAGTTCGCGCTCATCGGTTCGATCATCCGCCTCGGCGGCGTGCGCCTGGCGATCCGTTCGACGATCGAACGCTGCCCGGCGACGACCGTCAACCCGACGACCACCGAGGTCGACGTCAACGTGCCGCGGCTGCTCAACTCCGCCTGCGGGCATCTGCACTGCGGAATCTACGGGCAGATCCTCGAGACCGGCGATGTCGCGGCCGGCGACGAGATCACCGTCGAAGGCCCGGCCCCGCGGGACCTGGTCAAGGTCGCACGAACTCCGCGGTTCATGACCGTCGTCGGCCGCCGGCAGATCTGCAACGACATCGTCGAGGTGGCCCTGCGCGACGACCTCGGCTGGATCCGCGAATTCGACGAACCGGGCACGAACCTGCGCGTCCATCTCGACCTCGGCGCACCGTTCTGGCGAACCTATACGATCACCGACGTCGACGACGACATCGTCCGCATCGCCGTCCGCACCCAAGGCAAGGGCTCCCGCGCCGTGGCATCGCTGGACGAAGGACAGCGGATCCTCACCTCCGGACCGCACGGAACCATGACCGCCTCCCGCGTGTTCGGCGGCACAACAGCCCTGATCACGGCCGGAATCGGCATCACCCCGAGTCTCGGACTGCTGCGCAGCGACGGGCTGGCCGATCTGCCCGCCACCGATCGGATCCGCCTCGTCCACGTCGACCGCGACCACCGCACCGCCTGCCTGTGGAACCGGTTGCAGGACCGTGCCCACTCGGGCGCTGTGCCCGTCGAGACCCACCATCACGACACCGCGACGGCCGGTCGACCCGGCCGCCGGGAGCTCGTGGATTGGGTGGCCGACTGTGACAACGTCATGGTCTGCGGGCCCCGCGACTTCACGGCGGCCGTGCTCGCCGCCGCTGACGAGGCCGGCGTTCCTGCCGTCCACCAGGAGACCTTCGCGTCTCCGAACACGGGGATGAGCGAGGCCATCGCCGCATGCTCGCCCGCCGAGGTGACACTGGAGGAATCGGGCACGAGCTTCGTCTGGCAGCCGCAGGAAGGCACCCTGCTCGAGTCCTTGGAAGCGCGCGGATTCCGTTCGCCGAGCTCCTGCCGAGGCGGATCCTGCGGAACCTGTTCGGTGTCCCTGGCCGCCGGGTCCGTGCTCTATCCGATCGAACCCGCCGCCCGCGTCGAGAGCGACGAGGTGCTCGTGTGCTCCGCGGTCCCCGCCGGACCCATCAGTCTGGCGCTCTGAACCCAGGCAGACGGCGGCTGGGCGGGTGGCACAATGGATTCCATGCCGAAGAAGAAGCGCACCGTGCTGGCGAAGGGGCCCGCCGGACCGGTCGGTCGCCTGAGTCGGTGGGTCCGCCTCTCCGCGGCCGGGCGGATCATGTTCGCGAATTCGATCATGCTCGTGGGCATCATGGTGCTCACGACGAGTCTGCTCTACCTCCAGCTCTCCCAGCTCAACACGAAGCGCGAACAGGACCTGCTGCGGTCGGCCGCGGACAACATCTCGATGTCACTGGGCCTCGTCGGCACCGGTGACGTCGGCCAGGACGACTACCTCGACTCCGAATCCCGCGACGACGTTCAGACGCTGCTGGACAACGTCATCAGCCAATACGGCTTCGACATCGCCGCGGTCGTGCCCATCGACTTCCTGCTCACCCCGCCGACCCTGGGCTCACCCGGACGCCAGCAGGCGCTGGAAGCGAAGACCGCCTCGGCGGATTCCGGGAAGATCCCCGAGGACTCCATCGACCAGCTTGCCCAGGCCGTCGACGGACAGGCCCTGCAGAATGGCAGGTCGACCGTGCGCTTCATCAACGACGGCGGCCCGGCCGACGGCACCATGTACGTCGTCACACCGGTCTACGCCGCGCACGTCGGAGTCGACGGACTGAGGTCGGACACCGTGGTCGGCGCTGTCATCGTCGGCAGCTCCGCCGATTCGGTCCGCGAAGGCTTCCTGGCGCAGGGCAAATGGCTCATCGGCATCGCCGTCCTCACCCTCGTCCTCGGCATCGGCTCATCCTGGGTGACATCGCGGGGACTGCGCCGGGTCACCGGTGACTACGGTGCCGACGAGCTGCGCAGCATGCTCGACTTCTACTCCTCCGTGCTCACGGCCGTCTCCGAAGGACTGTTGCTCGTCGACCGAGCCCGCGGGATCGTGCTCATCAACACCGAAGCCCGGGAACTGCTGGGCATGCCGCCCGCCGGCGACGATGCTGACTCAGGTCCCACCTCGGCGGAGGAGATGCCGCTGCGCGAACTGGACCTGCCCGAGGCGCTGCACGATCTGCTCGCTTCCGGACGCTGGGCTCGTGACGAGATCCACTACACCGACGACCGTGTCCTCGTCGTCAATCAGCAGCCCACCGAGGCGGCCAGCGACACGTGGGTCGTGACCATGCGCGATCACACGGAGTTGGCCGAACTCTCCGGCGAACTCGTCTCCGTGCGCTCCTTCTCCGATTCCCTGCGCGCGCAGACCCATGAATACGCGAACCGGCTGCACATGGTCGTGTCCCTGCTCGAGACCGGGCACGTCGACCAGGCCATCGACTTCGCGGCCAAGGACATCGACGATCTCAACCGGGTCAACGGTGACGGGTCGATGACCTTCGACCATCCCGTCCTCTCGGCGCTGCTGCTGTCGAAGACCGCCCAAGCCGCCGAGGCGGGCATCGAGATGACGGTGGACACCGCGGACCTCTCGGGCAACCTCGGCGGGGATGATCGCGACCTCGCAACGATCCTCGGCAACCTCGTCGACAATGCCTTCGACGCACTGAGCAGGCAGGACGTACTGCCCGAGGACAAGAGAGTCCATGTTGAGCTCTCCGGCTCCGGCGGTCCCGGCGGATTCACGATCGAGGTCAGCGATGACGGCCCGGGAATCGACGAGGAATACCTCGACGCGATCTTCGAGCGCGGCTGGTCGACGAAGCACGATGGCGTCGAGACCGACCAGGGGCAGGGTCGCCAGCAGACGGGCACCCGCGGGGTCGGGCTGTCCCTGGTCGTGCAGGCGATCCGCCGCCTCGGGGGAGCCGTCGACGTGCAGGGCCACGGGGAGGACTGCGACCGTTTCAAGGGCGCAGTGCTCACGGTGTGGCTGCCCGACCCGGGGAACGCGGGTCGGACCGGGGCAGGCCAGGCCGGGGCAAGCCGGTCGGGTTCCGGTCAGTCCGGCGACGGGCGGGTCGGATAGGGGCGGGTGATCGCCGGTGGTGCCGGCACCGCTCAGGTGGACCGGAACCGGATGTGACGGGACTGCAACACGATCCGGGACGCTGTCAAACGGGTGAAGATAGACTGGCGGCATGTCGGACACAACTGCGCCTGAATCGAGCATCGGTGTGCTCGTCGTCGAGGATGAGGTGGTCGCCGCCCGTGCTCACGCGAAGTACATCGACCGCATCGACGGCTATCACGTCGCCGGAGTGGCGAAGAATGCCACTCAGGCAATGGCTGCTCTCACAGGTCAGATCTACGGCCTCGATCCCTCCGGCGTCCACCTCGTCCTCCTCGACATGAACCTGCCCGACGGGCACGGGCTCCAGGTCTGCCGCGCCATCCGGGGCCAACGCGTCGACGTCGACATCATCGCCGTCACCGCTGCCCGGGACATGCAGATCGTGCAGGAGGCCCTGTCCTACGGGGTCGCCCAGTACATCATCAAGCCCTTCACCTTTCCCGTGTTCAAATCCAAACTCGAGGCGTATTCGTCCTTCCGCAACCGCCTCGGCGGTGATTCGAACGACGGCGAGGTCACCCAGACCGAGGTCGACAAAGCGATCTCGGCACTGCGCACGCACACCGTGGCGGCGACCGCGAAGGGCGTGCCCGATGCGGTCCAGGCCGAGGTCAAGAGCCTGCTCGATGAGAATCCCGGCCAGTCCGCAGCAGAGCTGGCCGAAGGGCTCGGGGTCTCGCGAGTCACCGCTCGTCGCTACCTCGAATCCATGGCCGACGCCGGGATGCTCGAACGCCGTCCCCGATACGGTTCGGCCGGTCGTCCCGTCCTCGAATACACCGTCGTCCCCGAAGCGGGCTGACCGCGGATTACGTGCGCGAGCAGCCGGCCGTGACCGTCGCCGCGGGCTGATCGCTCCGTCACTGCGCACGTGACCACCGCCGCAAGCATTGTTGGGTCGATCCACGGCGTTCTGAACGCCGAAACCGCCGTGGATCGACCCAACAATCGGTCGTGGGGCCGACGTAGCGCCGGTCTCGCCGCAGAGCAATGGACATCGAGGGAGCCCCGGTAGAGGATGGTTCCATGTCGAAGAAGTCCCGGGTCTGGCTGGCCGTCGCCCTCGTCCTCGTGCTGCTCGCCGGAGCCGGAGTCTTCGCCCTCTTCCGGCTGCCGATGACGAAGTCCTCCGCCGCAGAGGCGGCCGCCGACGACCTCGCCGAGGAGCAGCTGAGCTCGGACATCTGGCATGAGAAGGACCTCGCCCAGGGCCTGTTCGACCGCGTCACGAAGGCATTGGGCACGAGAGTCGACCTGCGGTCGATCACCGTCGACGACATCACCGAGGCCGACGGTCGGACCGTGGCCACCCTCGATTGGACGTGGGCGAACAACGACGGAGAGTCCTGGGAGTACAGTTCGCAGCTGCCCCTGGAGAAGAACGGGCTCTTCTGGTGGGCGGATCTCACGGAGAAGGCCATCCACCCGAAGCTCGGCAAAGGCGGTCGCTTCGAACTGCGCGCGAATCAGGGAAAGAGGGGGAACATCCTCGGCGCCGATGATGCAGTGCTCATGGAGGAGGGGAAGGTCGTCGACATCGGCGTCCACCCGAGCCGGCTCGAACCCGACACCATCGGCCGACTCGTCAGGGGACTGGGCGACGGTGTCGACTCCCTCGACCTCGACGCCGATGACCTCGAGAAGTCCGTCGATGACGCCGAAGGCAACCAGCTCGTCCCCGTCGTGACGCTGCGCGAAGACGACTACAAGTCGGTCAAGGACGCCATCCACGATCTGCCGGGAGTGCTGTTCACCGAGGATACCCAGACCCTGACGCGGTCCCGCGGGTTCGCTCAGGCCACCCTCGGTTCCGTGGGGCAGGCCAGCGCCGAGGACATCGAGAAATCCCAGGCCACGATCATCCCCGGCGAGATCATCGGCCGCACGGGTCTGCAGAAGACATTCAACAATCGGCTGAGCGGACCTGGCGGCGTCGAAGTCTTCGCGAAAGGCGATGCGAGCGATGACAGGGGCAGAACGACGAAGCTGACGAGTCTCCACGCTTTCAATGCCGAAGACGGTGAGGATCTTGAGACCACGCTCGACGTGCGGATTCAAGAAGCCGCGGACAAGGCGGCTGCGACCGGAAAGAAACCGGCCGCCGTCGTCGCGATCCGCCCCAGCGACGGCCACGTGCTCGCCGTGGCCAACTACGACCCGGAAGGAGCGGCCTGGGACCGAGCGCTGAGCGGGCAGTACGCTCCCGGCTCGGTGTTCAAGATCGCCTCCGGTCTGGCGCTCCTCGAATCCGGGGTGCGACCCGACGATGACATCGACTGCCCGAAGACCGCGAACATCGGCGGCAAGAGCTTCAAGAACGCCGAAGACGAAGTGCTCGGCACCGTCAGCTTCGCCGACGACTTCGCACACTCCTGCAACACCGCGTTCGTCTCCTCCGGCGACAAGGTCACCGGCGAGGAGGTGGCCGACGCAGCCGCCCAGCTCGGCATGCTCGGCGACGCTCCGGCCATCCGCGCGAAGATGGCCTCGGTGCCGGCCGATGACGACGAGGTCACGCATGCTGCGCAGATGATCGGTCAGGGCAAGGTGCAGGCGAGCCCGCTGTCCGTGGCGACGATGGCCGCCTCGGTGCGGGCCGGGGAGACCGTGGACCCGCAGCTCGTGCTCGGCAATGCCCTCGACGATGCCGGCGTCGACGAGTCGGGCGCGGAAGGGGCTGACGATCCTCCGGCCCTTGAGGGCCAAGCGGCGAAGGAGATCTCGGAGATGATGAGAGCAGTCGTCACCGACGGCACCGCGACCGCGCTCAAGGACGTTCCCGGCGACCCGGTCCACGGCAAGACCGGAACGGCAGAATACGGCAATGACTCCCCGCCGCGCACCCATTCGTGGTTCGCCGGTTTCCAGGGCGACCTGGCCGTGGCGGTGCTCGTCGAGGACGGCGGATTCGGCGCCGAGGCGGCCGTGCCGGTGGCGCACGAATTCTTCGACAACGTCAACTGACCCCCACCGAGGCGTTGAACGCCACCGAGTGCTGAGTCCCACCAAAGCGGTGAAGCCCGCTGAGTGCTGAGTCCCGCTGAGATTCTGAGCGCCACTCATCGGCGGAGCTTCGCCTGACGCCGCAGGATCTCCTCCCCAGCACGGCCCGGGCAGGAGAATAGGTCACAATCGGACAACCGGCACGAAACATAGGTCACCATCGGATACTTCCTGGCGCCAAAAGTATCCGATGGTGACCTAGATTCGCCGGCCTACTTCATGCGCAGGGACCGCATGGCCTGCAGCGCCCCGGTCATGGCCTTCGCGAACTTCGCCTGGTCGAGGGGGCCGGCCGGTGCGATCGGGTGGAGGCGCTGCTGCGCGATCGTGTGCGAGTGCATGAACTGAAAGAGGCCCTCGGGGCCGTGCCGGTGGCCCATTCCCGAGGCCTTGACTCCGCCTGCCGGTGCGTCGATGGATCCCCAGCTGGCCGGGTAGACCTCATTGACGTTGACCATTCCGGCCTCGACCTGCCGCGCGATCTCACGCCCGTGGGAACGCGAGTACACCGATGCCGAGAGTCCGTAGTCGCTGTCATTGGCCGCAGCGATCGCCGCGGCATCCGACGGCACCGAATAGACGGAGACGACGGGACCGAAGGTCTCCTCGCGATGCAGCTCCGCCTCAGGAGGAACATCCGTGAGCACTGTCGGGGCGTAGAAGTAGGGGCCGAGATCGGGCACCGGGTGTCCGCCAGCCACCACCGTGGCACCGGCGCTGCGCGCCTGCTCGACATGGTTGGTGATCGTCTCGAGCTGCTTCGGTCCCGCCAAGGTGCCCATGTCCGGGCCGTATTCGAACGCGGCGCTGAGACGGTAGGCGCGGGCCGCCTCGGCGAAATGGGCGCAGAAGGTCTCGTAGAGATCCTCGTGGACGTAGATGCGCTCGATGGAGATGCACAGCTGCCCGGCCGAGGAGAACGATCCGCGCACGGCGCCTTCGACGGCCTTCTCCAGATCCGCATCGGCGGCCACGATCAGGGGATTCTTGCCTCCGAGCTCGAGCGCGGTGGGGAGCAGACGCTGCCCCGCCTCGGCGGCGATCGACCGCCCAGCGGCCGTCGACCCGGTGAACGAGATTCCGTCGGCGCCGGCCATGAGCGCGGGTCCGACCTCGGCGGAGGGCCCGGGCACGAGCTGCCACACCTCGGCGGGCAGGCCGGCGGCGATCGCCAGTCTGCGCATGAACACCGAGGTCAGCGTCGTCGTCGAATCGGGTTTGTGGACGACGGCATTGCCGGCGGTCAGGGCGGCGAACAGGTCGGTCGCCCCCAGGGTCAGCGGGTAGTTCCATGGTGTGATGAACCCGGTCACGCCCAGCGGGGTGCGCGTGACCTCGGTGCGGGTGAGCACTGGGATGGCTCCGCGCCGTCGTTCGGGGCGCAGATAGCGGGCGGCCATCACCCCGTAGTGGCGGAGCACATTGAAGGTATCGAGGATCTCGTCATAGGCGTGGATGCGGGCCTTGCCGGTCTCGTACTGGATGATGTCGAGGAGCAGATCCTCATTCCGGACCAGTGCGGAATGCAGTCGGGTGAGCACCTTGGCTCGGTGTTCGACCGACTGAGCGGCCCATGCCTCGCCGGCAATGCGCGCGGTGGCGTAGGCGGCCTCGATGTCATCGGGGGTGTTCCGGGCGAACCGGTCGACCTCCTGACCGGTGAACGGTTCGACTCCGCGCATCACCTCGCCCGAGCCGGAGGCTTCAGCGTACGGATCGGTGTCGAGGAAGTCCCGCAGTGCCGCGGTGACATGCGCGGACGGGGTTCCGGCGGCGCTTGCTTCGGAGGTGCGTGCGGTGGTCTCTGTGCTCATCGGCTTCCTCTTTCTGTGACGTAGGTCATCGCGGGCTAGACTACCGAATATGGTTTCGAGTGATCTGCGGAGGGCGCTGAAAGGGACCGGTGCACCCACCGCCGTCCTCGATCTCGACGCCTTCGACGCGAACCTCGATGCCCTTGCCGAGCGCGCTCGCGGACTGCCGATCCGCCTGGCCACGAAGTCCCTGCGCGTGCCCGCCGCCATCGACCGGGCGCTCGCCCACCCTGCATTTTCCGGGGTGCTCGCCTTCTCCGTCCCCGAGGCGCTGTTCCTCCACGCCCGCGGCGTCCGCGATATCGTCATCGGCTATCCCAGCCTCGACCGAGCTTCCCTGAGTCGGATGTTCGCCGAGGCGGGAGCGTGCACGAACATCACCCTGATGATCGATTCGACTGACCACCTCGACATCATCGACGACGTCCGAGAGAACCTCGCCGAGGCGGGGCGAAAGTCCTCCTTGGCCGGGACCAGTCCGGCAGGGGAGGGGGCGAACCTCGCCGAGGCGGGAGCCGCCTCGGTGCGGGTGTGCATCGACGTCGACTCCTCCTATCGACCGGCCGAATCCTGGTTGGGCGACCGCGTCCATATCGGGGCCAGGCGCTCGCCGATCCGTGACGGGCGAGCGGCCATCGCGCTTGCCCGGCAGGTCGCGGCGCGGCCCGGTTTCGACCTCGTCGGGATGATGTTCTACGAGGGGCAGATCGCCGGCACCGCCGATGCCGGACGCTCGGTGCGGCAGACGATCGTGCGCGCCATGCAGAAGGCCTCGATCGCCGAACTCGCCGAACGACGAGCAGCCGTCATCGCCGCAGTCCGCGAGGTTGCCGACCTCGAATTCGTCAACGGCGGCGGAACCGGCTCGTTCGAATCCAGCTCCGTCGAGGGCACTCTGACCGAACTCGCCGCCGGATCCGGCCTCTTCTCCCCAGGCCTCTTCGACGGCTATACGCACTTTCGGCATCGGCCGGCCGCATACTTCGTCACGCCCGTCGTGCGCCGCCCTGCACCCGGCTGGGTGACGGTCTTCAAAGGCGGATTCATCGCCTCGGGAGTTCCTGGTTTCGACCGGCTGCCGACCATCGCCTGGCCGCCGGGCCTCGAGTACTCCGGTCTCGAAGGTCCCGGCGAGGTGCAGACTCCGCTGACGGGGCCCGGCACGGAATCGCTGCGCATCGGGGATCTCGTGTGGTTCAGGCATGCGAAAGCAGGCGAACTGGCCGAACATTTCAACGAGTTCCTCGTCGTCTCGGGATCGACGATCATCGACACCTGGTCGACATACAGGGGAGAGGGACTGGTGCTGTGAGAGAAGCGCAGTCAGAGCGCGGCGAACGGCTCGGTCGCGGTGCGAAACGTGTCGCGGCGACGATTGCGGGCCGTGCATCGGGCAGATCTGCAGTGAATGGCCGGCATGCGTTCCGGAACTGGGCCGGGCACGTCCACGCACATCCGCACACCTTCTCAGGTCCCGCCTCGGCGGAGGAGCTTGCGGGAATCGTCACGGCCGCTGCAGCGGCCGGGGACCGTCTGCGGGTCGTCGGGGCCGGGCATTCCTTCACTCCCGTGGCCGCCGGCGATGACGTCATGGTCAGCCTCGACGCGCTGTCGGGGATCGCCGCCGCCGACGAGGCGGCCGGCCGGGTCCGCTTCCACGCCGGCACCCGGCTGCGGGACATTCCCGCCCTCCTCGCACCCTTCGGCCTGGCCCTGGAGAACCAGGGGGACGTCAATCCGCAGGCCCTTGCCGGTGCGATCTCGACGAGCACACACGGCACCGGGATCGGGTTCACCGGGTTCGCCGGGACCGTCACCGGACTGAGCCTCATGGGCCCCGACGGCGAAGTGCGGGAACTGTCGGCCCAGGCGGAACCGGAGATCTTCGACCTCGCACGGGTCGGCCTCGGCGTCCTCGGAGTCATCACCGAGGTCGAACTCCAATGCGTGCCGGCCTTCGACCTCATCGCCGAGGAGAAGGTCGCCGGATTCGACGAACTCCTCGACGGGCTGGCGGAGCGGATGCGCGGGGCCGACCATTTCGAGTTCTACTGGTTCCCGCACACCGATTCGGTGCTGACGAAGACGAATACCCGGGTCGAGCCTGGGCAGGCCGGGCCGGGTCACCTCGCCGAGGCGGGGGTGCGCAATCGGTGGCTCAACCTCCTCGACAAAGAGGTGGTGGAGAACGGGGCGCTGCGGCTGGCCGTCGAGCTCGGTGCCAAGGTCCCGGCCGTGGTGCCCTCGATCAATCGGATCGCTCAGTCCGTCGTGGCGGACCGGACGTATCGGGCGCCGGGTCACGATGTGTTCGTCACCCCACGGCGGGTGCGGTTCAACGAGATGGAATACGCGCTGCGCTTCGACTCCGGGCCTGAGGCGATTCGGGAGATCAGAGACGTCATCGAGGCCAAGGGGTGGGCGATCTCATTCCCGCTCGAGGTTCGGTGCGCCGCCGCCGATGATGTGCCGCTGTCGACGGCATCGGGGCGGGAGACGATGTACATTGCCGTCCACCGCTTCATCAAAGAGGACTTCGCCGAGTACTTCCGCGTCGTCGAGGAGATCCTGTGCCGGCACGGCGGCCGCCCGCACTGGGGCAAGATCCACACTCGTACCGCCGCTGACCTGCACGAGCTCTATCCGCGATTCGCGGACTTCTGCGATCTGCGGGCTCGACTGGATCCGGAGGCCATGTTCGGCAATCGCTTCACCGACTCGCTGTTCGGCGTCACGCGGCGCTGAGGGCCGTCGACCTCACCCTGCGCTGAGGTCCGTCGACCTCACCCGCTGCTGAGGGGCAGTCGGTCGAAAAGTGGCCGCAATCGGATACTGGTGGTCGAGAAGTGGTCGCAAACGGATACTTCTGGGCGGGCGGTTTCTATCTTCTAGTGCAACACCCGGCCTGACCAGCACGGTCGGGTCGGGACAGCACTTGAGAAGGAGCCCATCATGCGACCAGTGCCTTTCGACCACCTCGACGCGTTCTTC
>NZ_JABSSX010000020.1 GCF_013280495.1 Brevibacterium permense | reverse complement strand
GCCGCTGCCCCCCCACCGCTCCGCCCCCCCGAGCCGCGACTCCCACGCCCCCGCCGCCACCCTCACCTCCTAATTGCTACCTGACGGCGGCCCCGCACCCTCGCGCGCGGTGGCTGGGCCGCCGTCAGGTAGTTCTGGGGCAGGGCGGGTTGTGTAGGATGAGTGCCACCCGTGGCACTCAGTGGACTGTTCGACTGTTCACAAGTTGTTCACATCTTCGCCGCTGTCGTCGATGCGTGAGCCGCTAGGGTGCAAGGGACTGCGTACGTGATCATCACGGTGCGCACAGCCGCTCATCCGCCCGAAAGGCTCCCATGAAAGTCACGACCACCCTCTCTTCCGCCGCGGCGCTCAGCCTCGTCGCGGGCCTGGCCCTCCCCCTCGCACCGGCAGTCGCAGCAGATGCCGCCGCAGACAGCGACATCCACATCTCCGAAATCGCCTACACCCTCGCGACCGACTTCATCGAAGTCGCCGCCGACCCCGGCACCGACATCTCCGGGTGGACCTTCGGTTCGGTGACACGCGGCGGCAGCGTCCAGGCGCAGGAGAACACCGTCACCGCGCCCGAGGACACGACGGTCGGCGATTCCGGTGCCGTCGCGATCGACGTGTCGATCACGAACTCCGTCAAGGCCGGTTCGGCCGCCGACGGCGAGTACGGCTCGAGCGCCTTCGTCATCGACGATGACGGCGAGCTGATCGACTTCCAGCAGATCGGCGGCGTCGTCGACGGCAAGGGCGTCACCGGCACGAAGAACACCTTCACCCCCGCACCCGTCATCGGCCAGGAAGCCGAACCGACCGGCGCGACTGCCGCCGGCGGCCAGTCGATCCAGCTCACGGGCGACGCGTGGAAGTCGGCAGCCCCCACCCCGAACGCCCTGCCCGACGGCAGCGACGACGACGGCAGCGACGACGGCGACGATGATGGCGACGACGGCGAAACCCCCGAAGGCGTCACGCCGATCGCCGACATCCAGGGCACCGGCGACGCCAGCCCCATCCAAGGCAAAACCGTGACCACCCGCGGTGTCGTCACCGCCGCCTACCCCGAGGGCGGGCTGAACGGCTACTATATCCAGACCCCCGGCACCGGTGGATCCGACCGTGCCGACGGGGCAGCATCCGACGGCATCTTCGTCTACTCCCCCGACACCGTCGCCGATATCAGCATCGACGACCACGTCGAGATCACCGGCACCGTATCCGAACATTACGGTCAGACCCAGATCTCCGTATCCGCGTCCGGTGTGGAAACGGTCGACGAACCCGCCGAGGTGGTCAAACCCGTCGAAGACGCCTTTCCTGCAGGAGACGAGAAGCGCGAATCCCTCGAAGGCATGCTCCTGCATCCGAGCGAATCGCTGACCGTGGCCGACAACTACAACACGAACGCGTACGGCGAGGTCGTCCTCGCCACCGGTGAGGGCACGCTCGATCAGCCCACCGACGTCCACCGCCCCGGCACCCCCGAGGCGAAGGCTTTGGAAACCGAGAACCTCGACCGTGAGGTCGTCCTCGATGACGGCGCCACCGTGAACTTCCTCAAGGCCGATAAGGACATCCCCCTGCCTTACCTCAGCAAGGATGACCCGGTCCGCGTCGGTGCGCAGGCGAACTTCACCTCCCCGGTCGTGCTCGGCTTCGATCACGAGAAGTGGCGGTTCCAGCCGACGACTCGTCTGACCGGGGACAACGCCGAGGCGGTCCAGCCGACCACTTTCACTGACACTCGCACCGAGACCCCCGAGGCCATCAACGGGCAGGTCAGCCTTGCCAGCTTCAACGTCCTCAACTACTTCACCACCACCGGTGACCAGCTCTCTGGCTGCCAGTACTACGACGACCGTGAGGGCAACCACGTCACCGTCCGCGGCGGCTGCGATGCCCGCGGTGCCGCAAACGCGGAGAGCCTCAAGCGTCAGGAGACGAAGATCGTCACCGCGATCAACAAGCTCGACGCCTCGGTGGTCTCGCTCATGGAGATCGAGAATTCCGCCGCTTTCGGCAAGGACCGCGACGATGCCCTGGCGACCCTGGTCAAGCGCCTCAACGAGGCGGCCGGGACCGAGAAATGGGACTTCGTCGACTCCCCTGCCGCCGTTCCGTCCGATGAGGATGTCATCCGCACGGCCCTGATCTACCAACCCGCCGAGGTGGCCCCGCAGAACGAATCCACGATCCTCGACGATCAGGATGCGTTCTCCAATGCCCGCGAACCCCTGTCCCAGGCGTTCGCCCCGAAGGACGGTACCGGTGAGATCGAAAAGGACAAGACCTTCGTGACGATCTCCAACCACTTCAAGTCCAAGGGCTCCGGTTCAGGTCCGGGCAACGAGGACTCCGGCGACGGTCAGGGCGCGTCGAACGCCGACCGCGTGAAGCAGGCCGAAGCGCTCGTCGGGTTCGCCGGTGACCAGCAGGAGGCAACGAACAGCGACCTGGTCTACCTCCTCGGCGATTTCAATTCCTATACTCAGGAAGACCCGATGCAGGTCTTCTACGAGGCCGGGTACAAGGACATCGCGGCGGAGAAGACAGACGAATCCACGTATGTCTATGGTTCGCGCACCGGCAGCCTCGACCACGTCCTCGCCCTCGACGCCTCGGACGAAGCCGACGGTGAAGGCACGGACGCGACGGCCTTCGACTCCGTCACCGGGGCCGATGTCTGGAACATCAACTCGGTCGAGTCTCTGGCGCTCGAATACAGCCGTTTCAACTACAACGTCAGAGACCTCTTCGCTCCGGACCAGTTCCGGGCTTCCGACCATGATCCGGTCGTCGTCGGTCTCTTCGACTCCTCAGCTGAAGGCGGGGACGACGACGCCGGAGCAGACGCCGGGGATGACGCGGACGCTGACGGCTCGAGCGACCACCCCGGCGGAAAGGACGCGGGGAAGAACGGCGGCAAGAACGGCAACCATTGGGGCAGCCGCGACGGTGATCACCCTGGAGGCAAGAACGCCGGGAAGAACGGTCGCCACAACGGTTGGTGACATCTAGTCGGTGACGGCCACCTGCCCCCGCATGAGCACGCGTGCCGTGCGGAAGAGGGAGGTGGCCGTCACTGTGTCTCCGTCGAAGACGGCTCCGGCCGTAACGACACCCGACGGAGTGGCCAGCCGGACTTCGGGTCCGACGGTCTTGTCCTCATCCCCGGTGTCGGATCCTGGCCGGGAGCGTCGGATGATGCGGTTGATGATCGTGTCCGGGATCTGCGCGGCCGCGGCCAGGCACATAGCTCCGGTTCCGGGCACGGCTTTGTGCGTCTGTCCCATGGAGATCATCCGCACGGGCAGGTCGGCCTCCTCGGCGGCCAGGGTCGTTCCGTCGAGCAGTCGGGTGGGCTCTGGGGCGGTGACCACGGCGACCTTCGGCACGACGTCCGGTGCGTCCTCCGGCGACTCACACAGACCCATCCGCACTGCGGCGTTGCGGCGCAGCTGCTCGATCATGCCCATCGCATGCACGTTCGCGTCGATCTCCTCCGGCGATTCGGTGCCCTTGAGTCCGATCGCAGCACCCGGAACGATGACGACGGGCAGGGTGGCGTCGACGAGGCTGACCTCGAACATCGCCCCACCGGCAGTGATGGACTCGGCTGCCTTCCCTGTCGGCAGGAGTCCGGCGGTGCGGCTGCCGGCCGGGTCGGGGTAGATGAGTTCGACCGGTGCGCCCGTTCCGCTGACTCCGGGCAGCACCAGATCGCCGGCAACGTCGGCCTGCCCGTCGACGACAACCAGTCCGACGTCGACGAGTTTCTGCGTGTTCTTATTGAACAGCCGGAAGACATGCCATCCATCGGCTGCGGAGAGCAGCCCGGCCGACAGGGCGAAGGGCACGACCCCGGACGACAGATTCCCGCAGTTGCCGGAGTAGTCGACGGCCGCCTCGGTGACGGAGACCTGACCGAACGTGTAGTCGAGGTCGACCCCGTCCCTCGCCGAGGCGGCCACGACGACGATCTTCGACAGAGAAGAGATTCCCCCGCCCATTCCGTCGAGCTGGCGGCCGAACGGATCGGGCGAGCCTATCGCCGAGGTGAAGAGCCGGTCCCAAACCGCCGTATCCCCATCCGAGTTCAGCGACGGCAGCGCGGATTCGCTGAAGAACAGTCCCTTGCTTGTGCCGCCGCGAACGAACGAGGCATCGATCCACCGAGTCATGGACTCAGCGTAGCGAACCCCACTGACGCCGCTTCACCGAAGCCGGCGGCCTCAGCGCACCGACTTCGGCACGATCGCCATGGCGGCGAAGCCGAGCACGGCGACGACAGCGAAGAGGTAGAAGCCCCACGGGTAGGCGATTCCGGCAGTGACGAGGGCACCGGTGATGAAGGGGCCGACGATGGCGCCGATGCGGCCGATTCCCGAGGCCATGCCCAATGCGGTTCCGCGCGCCTGTGCCGGATAGATGGCGGAGACGAAGGCGTAGACGAGCACCTGGGCGGAGAAGACGAAGACTCCGGTGATGAACACGGCGATATTGAGCAGCACCTGGCTGGTCATCGGGATCGAGAGTGCGGCGAGGAAGATCGCGGCGAGGACGAACCACATGAGCACAATCTTCTTCGTCCCGTGCTTGTCGGCCAACCAGCCGGCCAGGACGAGTCCGACGACGGCGCCGATGTTCAAGACGAAGAGCATCACCAGCGAATCAGAGACCTCGTAGCCGGCGTCGGCCATGATCTTCGGCAGCCAGGTGTTGAGCCCGTAGACCAACAGGAGTCCCATGAAGCTCGCTGCCCACACGCCGATGGTCACCAGGGCCAGCTTTCCTTCGAAGAGTCCCGCCATTCCTGTCTTCGCCTGTCCGTCGACGGTGCCGGACGGATCAGTAGCGTCGACTTCCAGCGCCTGCGTGGCAGCGGGGTTGCGTTTGAGTTCCTGAGCGATGAGGAAGACCTCGGATTCGGGCAGCTTCCAGATCAGGAGGGGCACCATGACGAGGCCGGCAATTCCGCCGGCGAGGAAGAGCAGGTGCCAGTTGTGGGAGTAGGCGACAGCGAGCAGGGAGATCGCGACGGCGCCGGCATGGTAGCCGGTCATCGTCAGGGTCGTGGCCTTTCCGGTCTGACCCGACTTGTTGTACTCGCTGATGTAGGCGAGCGCGCTGGGCATCACTGCACCGAGGAAGAGTCCGGCGATGAACCGGAACGTCGTGAACAGGGCGACGTTCGGAGCGAACGCGACGAGCAGAGTGAAGACGCTGAAGCCGATGACGCAGCCGATGATCGCCCACCGTCGTCCGATCCGGTCAACGACGGGACCGACGGATACGGCGCCGAGGCCGACGCCCACGAGGCTGAGCGTGGCCACCATCGTGGCCGCCTCGGGGGTGAATCCGAGGGCCTCGGTGGCCAGCAGCTCGGGGATGACCGCGCCGAGGACGACGAGGTCGAAGCCCTCCAAAGCGACGGCCAGCCAGCACAGGACGGCCGGCCAGCGGCCCGCCGAGGCGGAACCGGTCGTGGATACGGATGGGGTGGTTGCGGACATCGGTGTCTCCGGGGTGGTGTGGTGTCGGTCAGAACGGGTACGGCGCGATGGACGAGCGCATCGTCACCCATTGGGTTTCGGTGAAGGCTTCGATATTCGCCTCGGCTCCACCGAATCGGGATCCGTTGCCGGAGTCCTTCATCCCACCGAAAGGGACGTTGGCCTCGTCGGAGACGGTCTGTTCGTTGATGTGGACCTTCCCGGTGTCGACAAGGTCGGCCAGGTCCATGGCCATCCCCACATCACCGAGGATGCCCAAGGAGAGACCGTACTCGCTTGCGTTGACCATCTCGGCGGCTTCTTCGAGGGTGGAGAAGCGGGCCACCGGGGCGACGGGTCCGAAGATCTCCTGCGCCCAGGCGGGGTTCGACGGGCTGAGATCGGTGAGCACTGTGGGCGGGACGAAGGCGCCTTCGCCCGGTCCTCCGGCGACGAGTGTGGCACCGTCGGCGATGGCTTTGTCGAGGATGTCGCGGACGTGGGTGCGCTGTTTCTCGTCGATGATCGGTCCGATCGCGACCTCCTCGGTGGCGGGGTTGCCCACCGGCAGGTTGCGGGCGCGTTCGGCCAGCTGTTCGACGTAGTCGTCGTAGATGGATTCGTGGACGAGGTGGCGGCCGGTGGTCATGCAGATCTGGCCTTGGTGCATCCACGAACCGAAGGCCCCCGCCGAGGTGGCCGGACCGACCTCGGCACCGGGAAGGACGACGAGCGCATTGTTTCCACCGAGTTCGAGGTGGCAGCGCTTGAGGAGGCGACCGGCGGCTTCGCCGACCTTGCGTCCGGCCGCTGTGGAGCCGGTGAACGAGATGACGGAGACCTCGGGTGCGGCGACGACGGCTTCACCGGCATCGAGGCCGCCCGACAGGACCTGGAGCAGTCCTTCGGGCAAGCCCGCCTCGGCGAAGACCTTCGCGATCGCCACTCCGGCGCACACAGCGGTGCGCGGGTCCGGCTTGAGCAGGACCGCGTTGCCCAGGGCCAGGGCCGGGGCGACGGAGCGCATGGCGAGGATGAGGGGGAAGTTGAACGGGGCGATGACGGAGACGACGCCTGCGGGCACTCGGCGGGCGAAGGACCAGCGGGGTTCGTTGGAGGTGAGCACCTGCCCCTTCGGGTGGCTGGGCAGGGCGGAGGATTCGTAGCAGATGGCTTCGGCGGAGGAGATCTCGAGTGCGGCCTTCGGCGGGATGGAGCCGGCTTCGCGGATAATCCATCCGGCGAGCTCATCGGCGTGTTCGGCCCACAGAGCACCGGCGCGGCGCAGCACTGCGGCCCGTTCGGCAGGAGTGGTCTTCGCCCATTCCTTCTGTGCAGCGGCGGCTCGCGTGGCGGCGGCGGTGACATCGTCGGCGCTGGCGGCACCGAGGCGGCCGAGGGTCTCACCGGTGGCAGGTTCGATGACGTCGTAGGTCTCTCCGGAGCCGGCGGTCCAGGTGCCGGTGAAGATCTTCTCGTGCCAGTCGGTTCCCAGGAAATCAGTCATTGTCTGTCCTCACTTCTTTGTCGGGGCGGGTCATGTCTGTGGTTCCGTGCAACGAGCCGATCTACGGGCACAGTCAACGAAGGACTGTGGTGCACCTCTCGTCAGAGTAGTGACCCGCACCACCCGAAGCCACAGCGCTCCCATTCATTGAGAATTTCGATGGAGAGCCGCTAGAATCCGAGGCATGGCGAACTCTCCTTCCGGCGACTCGATGATCGATCGACTGGTGCGTGTGCTCGCATCCTTCGACCCGGACCATCAGAGCCTGGCCACCGACGAGATCGCCGAACGTGCCGAACTGCCGAAGTCGACGGCCTACCGACTCATCGGTGAGATGATGCGTCACGATCTGCTCCAACGCGACCCCAACGGCCGCATCCGGATCGGAGTCGGAATGTGGGAGCTGTCGAACCGCGCCTCCGATGCCGTCGATCTGGCTTCGGTGGCCAGGCCGCACATGATGGGTGTGCACGAGTTCGTCGGTGAGAACACGCAGTTGGGCATCCTGCGGGAACGCGAGGTGCTCATCATCGAGCGCATGTCGGCGCCGAATGCGGTCATCCACCGGTCGAAGACCGCCGGGCGACTGCCGGCTCATGCGTCGTCCTGTGGACTCGTGCTCTTGGCTTATGCGCCCAAACATGTGCGTGAGGCGTATCTGCGGGGGCCGCTGTCTGCTATCACGGAGAAGACGACAACGGATCCTGCAACTCTGCGCAAGATGTTCACTTCCATCCGCTCTCACCATTTCGCCGAGCTCTCCGGCCATATCGATGAGGGCACGACAGGCATCACGGTTCCTGTCTTCGACGCCGGCGGGGCCGCGATCGCCGGGCTCGGCGTCGTCATCGATTCGGAGCACCGGAAAGGGGTGCCCGCGATCATGCGGGTCCTACGGACCGCCTCGGCGAGGATCACGCAGGACCTCACGGCCGATCATCGATTCGCCGGCTGACCGGATCGCCGCGGCGCAAGCCACGCGGCTCAGACCAGCACACCGAGGATCAGGCAGAGCACACCGAGCAGCGGCAGTGTGCCCTGCTTGAGCGCGGAGGCGAGCAGCTCACGGCTTGAGAGTGCGAGCACCAGTGCCGCGGCGAGCATCGATCCCGTCCCGACGAAGACGAGGGTGAGTCCGACCGCGGCAGAGCCTGCGCCGAAGACGATGAGGCCGATGAACACAGCGAGGGCCAGGAAGAGGTTGTAGAAGCCTTGGTTGAAGGCCAGGGATTTCGTCGCCTCGGCCTCGGTCTCGGTGGTGCCGAACGTGGCGCGGGCACGTGGGCTCGTCCAGGCGATGGATTCCAGGTAGAAGATGAAGACGTGCAGGGCGGCGGCGAGGCCGGCGAGCACGAGTCCGGCGATCGTCATGCGCGGGCCGCGAATCTCGCTCGTCGCTTCTCCGCTTCCTCCTCTCGATTCTTCGGCGGTGCGTTCGTCACGAGCGCATCGAGGAGGTGCTGGGTGGTGTGGGCGATCTCCTCGACAGCGGCGTCGAAGGCCTCAGCATTGGCCTGCGAGGGCTTCGTCGTGCCGGCGATCTTGCGCACGTACTGCAGGGCGGCGGCGTGGACTTCGTCGGAGGTGGCGGCTGGTTCGAAATTATGGAGTGTTCTGATGTTTCTGCACATGCCAAAACGGTACTCCTCGGCACTGACGCAGAACAGATGTTCCGCCGATACACTGAGGCCACAATGGAGATCGGGAGAGAGATGACGCCAGCAGAGACTGCCCTGACACCGCAGCAGATCGAGAGCATCCGTCAGCTGCGCCTGGATTTCTCGCAGCTGATCATGCACCACCGCTTCGTCATCGACGAGGTGCTCACGAAGATCTCGATCCTGCGCGAGGAGTCCGTACACACGCGCAGCTACAACCCGATCGAGCACATCTCCTCTCGCGTGAAGTCGCCGCGGAGCCTGTTGGAGAAGGTCCATCGTCGGGGCCTGCCGCTCGACACCGAGATCATCCGCCGCGAGATCACCGACATCGCGGGCATTCGCATCACTTGCAGCTTCATCGCCGACACCTACCACGTCCTCGAGCTGCTCATCGCGCAGAACGACGTCCGCCTCGTCGAGGTCAAGGACTACATCGCAGAGCCGAAGCCCAACGGCTACCGGAGCCTGCACGCGATCCTCGAGGTTCCGGTGTTCCTCCGCAGCGGGCCGACCCCGGTCATCTGCGAGGTGCAGATCCGCACGATCCCGATGGACTTCTGGGCGAGCCTCGAACACAAGATCCACTACAAATTCGACGGCGACGTTCCCGATCGTCTCGTCGGCGAACTCACCGAGGCGGCCGACGCGGCCAGCGAACTCGACCGGAAGATGGAACGCCTCCATTCCGAGGTTCGTGAGGGTTCCGTCGATGTCGATTCCGGAGAGGAGTTCGACGAGGAGGCCCTGCGGATCCTTTGGGACCTCAGTCGGCGGGAGGGCTGAGTCGCTTGGGCCTGTAGGTGCGGCCGAAGCTGCGGGCGTTTGCTGTATCGATCGTCGCAAGCTCCCAGTCGACCCGGCGGCCACCGGGCACGTCGAAGATCCGTGTTCCGTCGCCGAGGAAAACCGGGGCGACGTAGACCTGGAGTTCGTCGATGAGGTCGACCTCGAGTGCCTGCCGGGCGATATCGGCGCTGATGATCTGGATGTCGCGGTCGCCGGCGGTCTGCTGGGCCTGTTCGACCGCCTCGGTGATGGTGCAGTTCAATGCCGTCACCGAGGTGTCTCCCGCCAAATCCTCGGGACGATGAGTGAGGATGATCTCCGTCCCCGACCACGCACCGCCATACGCAGAGGAGGTCAGCTCATCGCGTTCATCGGCCTGCGCCTTGGCCGCGTCGTAGCCGCGGCGGCCGGAGATGATGACGGCGACTTTGGAGGCCATGTCTTCGGTGGTGCCTTCGGCGTTGGGTTCGGACGCCGATAGCCACGACATATCGTGATCCGGCCCGGCGATGAACCCGTCGATCGAGGCGGTGAATCCCCATGCCACTTTTCCCATCGCTCCCCCTCGAGCTGCGGTGATCGGCGTAGCTATTTCGGTTCCTAAATCTCTGCGTTTATAGACCTTTATAGAGCTTATAAAGTTTATAGAGTTTATAGAACCACGCCGACGCGAATGCGTGAAGCTTTCCGAGTCGTCGACCATCTACCCCAGCACGTGACGGAACATACGGAATTTCAGCACCGCGATCGTCGTTTTACCTGGTGAGGGCCACATCCGCGGGGTCCCACAGATTTTCGCGAGAGAAGGTCACACCATGGCAGATTTCACCGGCAAAGTTGCACTCGTCACCGGAGGCGGATCCGGACTCGGAGAAGCGATCTCCAAGGACCTCGCAGCCAAGGGCGCGAAGGTCGTGCTCACCGACATCAATCTCGAGGCTGCCGAACGTGTCGCCGGTGAGGTCACCGAGGCCGGAGGCACCGCCTCGGCAATCCAGCAGGACACGTCCTCGAAGGAGGACTCGGAGAAGGTCGTCAAGTTCGCCGTCGACACCTACGGCGGACTCAACTTCGCCGTGAACAACGCGGGCATCGGCGGCAAGCAGGTCCCGGTCGGCGAAACCGACCTCGACTCCTGGGACAAGGTCATCGACGTCAACCTCAATGGCGTGCTCTACGGAATGCGCTTCCAGATCCCGGCGATGCTCAAGTCCGGCGCGAAGGACTCGGCGATCGTCAACATGGCTTCGGTCCACGGCACGGTCGCCGCCATCAACAACGGCGCCTACACCGCAGCCAAGCACGGCGTCGTCGGCATCACGAAGAATGCCGCCGCTGAATACGGCACCGAAGGCTTGCGCATCAACGCCGTCGGCCCCGGCTACATCACGACTCCCCTGCTCGAATCGAGCCTGGACGCCGAGGCCATCGAAGGGCTGAAGGCCAAGCACCCCCTCGGCCGCCTCGGCACTCCGGAGGAGATCGCGAAGGTCGTGTCCTTCCTGCTCTCCGATGACGCTTCGTTCGTCACCGGCGCCTACTACCTCATCGACGGCGGCTACACCGCGGTGTGACATCCCCGCGCCCTCATCGGGTGTTCAATAATTCGTGCCTGTTCAAGTTTTTTGAACAGGCACGTTTCGTTGAACGACTCGAGCCGAGTGCCATCAGATCCCCCAGCGCACACTCTGCTTTCAGGAGTAGCGTGGCAGGCACAGCCCAAATGGTTTGGACCGTGGACGAAATCGCAAGGTGATCGACCATGAGTACAACTCAGATCTCCCAGCAGCAGAAGCCCCTGCACGTGGTTCTTCGCACGAGAGCGAGAATCTTCCTCCTCATCGGAGTCCTTGGATTCCTCCTCGTCAAGATCGTCGGCCCCGTCCTGCAGACAGGTCCCGAATACGTCGTCGAGGCCATCATCTCCGGAATCCCGCTGCTCATCTCCGCCAGTTGTGCCCTCACGGCACTGGCGCTGGCGGTCGTACGCAGAGTGCGGGACAGGGCAGCGTGAACACTGCCCCGCGTGGGTTCACTCCGGGTGCGCGACAATATTGAACACGTTACCGGGGGGTGCGCGGACGAAGAACCGCCGCACTCCCCATTCCTCGCGGGTGAGCGGGTGGACGATCTCGATGCCCTGCTCCTGGGCTTCGGCAAAAGGAGCGTCGACGTCTTCGACGAGCACCGAAGCTACGGGATTCGTCTGCCCGGTCTCATCCTCGGTGAGCACCTGCACGCTGGCGCCGGTACCCGGAGAGGTGAAGCGTGCGACCCAGCCGAGATTGAATTCCTCGCGGCTCAGCCCGAGGAAGCCCGCATAGAACTCCCGCGCAGCGTCGAGGTCGTCGACCGCGATGTCCGAAATGACCCTGTTGACCTTCATGGCATCACCACTGATCGTGGTCGAAGACCTGGCAGAACACGCTCGTCATCTGATCGCTGAAGAGAACGAACTGCACCTCGTCGATCGATTCCCAGCGCCCGCGCGATCGTCCGTCGACGATGACGGAGTGAGCCGCCTCGGCGACATCTCTGGGCGACCAGCCGTAGACTCCGCCGCCGATCGCCGGGAACGCGATCGAGGAGGCGCCGAGCTCCTCGGCGAGGTTGAGGCTCGACTCGAAACAGGACTCGAGGATCTCAGGATCGGCCTCGCCCGCATTCCGATTCGGGCCGACCGTGTGGATGACCCAGCGGGCAGGCAGCTCCCCCGCAGAGGTGGCCACGGCCTGGCCCGGCGGCAGACCGCGCACATGGGTGGTCTGCCTGACCTCGCGACAGGCTTCGAGCAGCGCGGGACCGGCCGCGCGGTGGATGGCTCCGTCGACCCCGCCGCCACCGAGCAGGGAGGAATTCGCGGCGTTGACGATCGCGTCGACGGCCACCTCGGTGATATCACCTTCGAGAACCGTGATCTTCATGTCTTGAGTCTAGACATCGACACTGACATTGCACATCGGCCGGCGCAGCTTTGCAGCTGTGCCGGCCGATGTGGTTGGGGTCGTCTCCGGTTCAGGCCTTCTGGACGGTGATGGTCCAGCTGGCGTCGGTGACCCGGTCGAAGTGGGTGACGGGGTAGCCGTTCTCGGCGGCCCACTGCGGGATCGCCTCGGTGGCCTGGGTGCAGTCGAAGTTGATGACGAGTTCGTCACCGGCTTCCAGACCGGTCATCGCGTCCTTGGCTTCCACGAGGGGGAAGGGGCAGACCTGGCCGTCGGTTTCGAGTACTTGCTTCATACTGTCCTGCTTTCCGCCGCGGGCGCTGCGGCCTGCGACTTCTTCGGTTTGATGGAGACCTTGGCTGCGATTCCGGCGCCGACGATCATGAATACCATCGACACCCAGCCCTGGTATTCGAACTGTGCGGTCGAGACCATCGCGTTGCCGACGGTGCAGCCGCCGGCGATGGCCGCGCCGACGCCCATGCCGATTCCGCCGATGATCGACTTGATGATCGTGCCCTTGTCCGGCACGCGGACCCGGAACTCACCGGAGGCCTTGGCTGCGATGAAGGAGCCGACGAGGATGCCGATGACGAGCATGACACCCCAGTCGACGAGCTGCGTGTCACCGGTGGTGAGGTATCCGACGAGGTTCGCCGAGGGGGTGGTGATGCCCAGACCCGAGTTGCGGCCCGTGGCAGCGGAGAGCGGCCAGGCGATCGTGGCGATGATGCCGATGACCACGGCTGTGGCGAATGGGTTCCAGCGCTTCTCGGTGAGCAGGTGCGCCAGGCCTGTTTTGCGCGGAGGCAGGGTGGCCATCGGAGTCTTGAGTTTGCGGGCATGGTGGACGGTCAGCCAGATGGCGATCGCCGCGATGATGGCGACGAAGACCCAGGGGCTGATGCCGGTGCTCGCCTGCAGGCTGCCGTTGTCCAGGGTGATCCCGCGAATGCCTTCGGTGAAGCCGGCGAGCGGGCCGAGCTTCATGACAGCGGAGAAGAGCGCGTAGAAGATGAGGGCGAACCAGCTGCCGACGAGTCCCTCACCGGCACGGTAGTAGGTGCCCGTCGCGCAGCCGCCGGCGTAGACCATGGCCCAGCCGAAGATCAGTCCGCCGACGATCGAGGCCAGCCACGGGAACGGCGCGGCCTCGAGGGTGATGACTCCGAAGCTGTTGAGCAGGAACAGGCCGATGGAATGCACGGCGATGAGCACGATGAGGGCGGAGAACCAGCGTGTGTTCCCCGTCAGCGTGAGGTCGCGGAAGGCGCCAGTCACACAGAAACGTCCACGCTGGACGACGAATCCGAGGACGAGGCCGACGATGAGTCCGGTGATGATCATTGAGCTGCTTTCTGTTCACGGCAGGTTCGCGGACGAACACAACGACCGTCCATTTTGCTCAACAATCAGAAGCGAGTCAACCAAGAGCGACGAGGAGAGCCGCGGGAACACCGTCAGAACCGCCTCTCTCCCATTCATTGAGAACACCATCGCTTCGTGTCCGTGACTGGGAGCACACTGTTGAGAAGAGACAGGCAAGGAGGCCAAAGTGGCGCAACTTCAGACAGACGTCGCAATCGTCGGAGCCGGACCAGCGGGGCTCATGCTCGCGCACCTGCTGCACAATGCAGGCATCGAGTCCGTCGTCATCGACAATCGCAGCCGCGACGACATCGCCCACACCCACCGCGCCGGCATCCTCGAAGCAGGATCGGTGCGCATGCTCGAAGCCGCAGGCGTCGAATCCCGCGTCCACACGGACGGGCACCGCCACGACGGCATCGACATCCGAGTCAACGGCAACTCGAACCACTTCGAATTCCCCGAGCTCGTCGGCGAATCCGTCTGGCTCTACCCCCAGAACGAGATCTTCGTCGACCTCTCCGCCGCCCGCGAACGGACCGGCCGCCCCACCTATTACTCGGTCACGGACACCTGCCTCGGCGATGTCGAAACCGAACGTCCATGGGTCACCGCCACCACTGAAGGCGGCGACGAACTGCGCATCGACGCCCGCTACGTCGTCGGCGCCGACGGCTCCCGCGGACCATGCCGCTCGATGATCCCCGACGGCACCCGGCAGCGCTTCTTCCACGAGTACCCGTTCGCCTGGTTCGGCATCCTCTGTGAAGCCCCGCGCAGCCACGAAGTCCTCATCTACTCCCGCTCCGAACGCGGCTTCGCACTCATCTCCCAGCGCTCCGACAACGTCCAGCGAATGTACTTCCAGGCCTCCCCCGACACCGACGTCGCCGAATGGTCCGACGATCGGATCTGGACCGAACTCCAGGCCCGCGTCGACGGCCCCGACGGCTTCGAACTCAAGACCGGGCCGATCTTCGACAAGACCGTGCTCCCCTTCCGCTCGGCCGTGACCGAGCCGATGCAGCACGGTTCGATGTTCCTCGCCGGCGACAGCGCCCACACCGTCCCACCGACCGGAGCGAAGGGCCTCAACCTCGCCTTCGCCGACGTCGCCGTGCTCGCACCGGCCCTCATTTCGGCACTCAAGGACTCCGACGCCGAGGCGCTGGCCGGCTACTCGCAGACCGCGACCAAACGCGTGTGGAAGGCCCAGAACTTCTCGTACCAGATGACACGGATGCTCCACACCGACCCGACTCAGGATGCCTTCGAAACGAAGCGCAGCCTCGGCGAACTCCGGTCCATCCTCGAATCCGACCACGGTCGCCGCTACCTAGCCGAGTGCTACACGGGCTGGCCGCACGGCTGAGCCGCACCCCCACCGACCCCACCACGATGTCAACCGACGAAGAGACGAAGAAAGGTTCGACGATGAGTCAGCACCAGTCCTCGGAGAACGATGATCAGACCGTGAAAGGCCCCGACGACGCAGCCGAATCCCAGGCGACGCTGTCTGCCGAGATCGACGGCGTCGAAGCGCAGTACAAGCAGGACGTCGCCGGCGGCAAGAAGCCCGAGACCCAGCCTCGGCTGGACTACCGCCCCTACCGGTCATCGATCCTGCGCCACCCGACGAAGGATCCTCGCCACACCGACCCCGAGACGATCGAGCTCTTCTCCCCCGCCTTCGGACACCGGGACATCGGCACCCTCGAATCCGACCTGACGATCCAGGCCGACGGCGAACCCATCGGCGAGCGCATCCGCGTCACCGGCAGGGTCCTCGACGGGGAAGGCCGCCCCGTGCGCAACCAGCTGGTCGAGATCTGGCAGGCGAACTCGGCCGGACGCTATATCCACAAACGCGACCAGCACCCGGCCCCGATCGACCCGAACTTCACCGGCGTCGGCCGCACCCTGACCGGCGACGACGGCTCCTACTCGTTCACAACGATCAAACCGGGCCCCTACCCGTGGAAGAACCACCACAACGCCTGGCGACCGGCCCACATCCACTTCTCGCTCTTCGGGTCCGAGTTCACACAGCGGATGATCACCCAGATGTACTTCCCCGGGGATCCGCTCTTCGCCCTCGACCCGATCTACCAGTCGATCACCGACCGATCAGCCCGCGACCGCCTCGTGGCCACCTATGACCACAACATCACCGAGCACGAATTCCTCATGGGCTACAACTGGGACATCGTGCTCACCGGCTCCAACCGGACCTGGATGGAAGAAGAGGACGATGACTGACACCCCCACGACCCCTGATCTCACGCCGACACCGGGCCAGACCGTCGGCCCGTTCTACGGCTACGCACTGCCCTTCGAGCACGACGATGAGCTCGTCCCGCCCGGCTCGGCTCGCGCCGTGCAGCTGACGGGAACCGTCTTCGACGGGGCAGGTGACCCGGTCCCCGATGCCATCCTCGAAATCTGGCAGCCCGATGAGCACGGGGCTGTCCCCCGCGAGACGGGATCGCTGCGCCGCAACGGCTTCACCTTCACCGGCTTCGGCCGCGCCGCCGTCGACCCGGAAGGCGAGTTCAGCTTCTCCACGGTCAACCCCGGCCCCACCGAGGCGGGCAAGGCACCCTTCATCAGCGTCGTCATCTTCGCCCGCGGGCTGCTCAACCGCCTCTTCACCCGCATCTACCTGCCCGAGGACACCGCGGCCCTGGCCGCCGACCCGCTCCTGTCATCGCTCGACGAAGACGAGCGCACGCGCCTCATCGCCACTCGAGGGGCTGACGGATCGCTGCACTTCGACATACGGTTGCAGGGTGAGGAGGAAACCCCCTTCCTCCGTTTCCCCAGCCACGAGGACTGACGCGACATGACCGACACCGCCCACACCCGGTTCCTCTTCGCCCCCGGCGATCTGCGCGGATCCGAAGCCATCGACGACGCCGCGTTCATCACCGCGATCGGCCAAGTCGAGACCGCATGGATCGTCGCGCAGGGACGGGTGGGGCTGGTGTCGTCGGAGATCCGCGCCGAGGTGGCCGCCGCCATCGATGCGACGATCCGCACGCTCACGGACGATCACACCGAACTCGAGTCCCTGGGTGAGGCCGCCGAATCCGGCGGCAACCCGCTCATCCCATTCCTCGCCCGCGTCCGCTCCCGACTCTCCCCCGAGGCCGCGCGATGTCTGCACCGGGGACTGACCAGCCAAGACGTCATCGATACGGCGATCGGCCTGCTCGTCTCCCGCGTCGTGCAGCAGATGCAGGCCAGGCTCGAAGTCATCGGCGCCTCCCTCGTCGAACTCTCCGACGCTCACGCGAAGACCCTGTGCCTGGCCCGCACACTCACCCAGCCGGCCCTGCCGACGACCTTCGGCCTCAAAGCCGCCGCCTGGGCCGCCGAGGTCAATGAAGTCCAAGGCCAGGCACCCTACGTCGACTATGTGCAGGTCGGCGGGGCCGCCGGCACCCGCGCCGCGATCCGCTGGTTCGCCGGCGACTCCACCGAATCCCTGCTCCGCGAATTCCACGTGCAGATGGTCGGTCCCGATGCGGCGCTCACACAGGTCCCCGTCCCTTGGCACACCGATCGCGTGCGCATCCTGTCTTGGGGCTCCCACCTCGCCCAGTGCGTCACCGTCGGGGCCTCCATCGCCCGCGACGTCCTCATCGGCGTGCGCCCCGAGATCGGTGAGCTGTCCCTGGCCTCCACCGGCGGGTCCTCGACGATGCCGCACAAGTCGAATCCCACCTCGGCGGTGCTGCTCCACCGCAACGGAATGCGCGTCCCCGGATCACTGTCCACCCTGACCACGGCCGCCGCCGAAGCCATCGAAGAACGCTCCGACGGCGCCTGGCATGCCGAGTGGCCGGCCTTGTCCGAGCTTATGACCCTGGCGATCTCCTCGCTGATCATGCTCGACGAGATGATCGCGGGCCTGCGGGTCAACGCCGAGGCCATGCGCGCAAACCTCGAGGCCGCCTCCCCTGGGATCTATGGGGAGAAGCTCGGCATCGTCTTCGGCGATCGGATCGACAAAGACACCCGCGCAGCCATCATCGCCCCCGGCTCCGACCCTGTCGCAGCACTTCGCGCGGAGATCGGCGACGAGGATGGAATCGAGGAATTCTTCACCCCCGAGTCCTACCTCGGTGAGGCCGAGGACATCCGCCGTACCATCCTGGCGACCATCGACAGTTCCGGACCGCAGGAGATCAACCTGCCGCCCTTCGACTGAGACCTGTTTTTCAACTTGTGAACCAACCGAAGAAAGTGACACCCATGGACCTCACCGCATCCGTTCTTGCCGCACCCGCTTCCCCCGCTGCCGATGCCCGAGTGCTCGTCGTCCTGCCTTCGTTGGGCACCTCCGTGGCAGCCCTATGGCAGCAGGCCGCCACCGAACTGACCGCGCTCAGTCCGGAGACGACGGTCATCGGCATCGACCTGCCCGGTCACGGCCGTTCGGCACCGATCGATGTCCCAGCGGGGATGTCCATTGCCCCGCGGATGACGATGTCCGACCTCGCCGAGGCGGTCCTGGGCACCCTCGATCGGGTCCTTCCTGATGTGGCCGCCCCCGGCGCTCCCGTCGACCTCGCGGGAGATTCGATCGGCGGAGCAACGGCCCTGCAGCTGGCGCTCGATCACGGGGATCGCTTCGGCCGCATCGCTGTCTTCTGCACGGGGGCGAAGATCGGTGAGGCCGCGGCCTGGGAGGAACGCGCCCAGACGGTGGCGACCTCGGGCACCCCGACTCAGGTCATCGGTTCGGCACAGCGCTGGTTCGGGGAAGGGTTCATGGACCGGGAACCGGAGGCCTCGGCCGCGCTCCTGCACTCGCTGCAGGACGCCGACCGCTTCTCCTATGCCGCTCTCTGCTATGCGCTGGCCGACTTCGATGTCCGCGCACGACTGCCCGAGATCACGCGTCCCCTGCTCGCAGTCGCGGGCTCTCAGGACCAGCCGACTCCGGCGACGAAGCTCGCCGAGATCGCAAACGGAGTTCCCGGGGCGCTGCTCGAGGTCATCGACGGCGCCGCCCACCTGGTGCCGGCCGAGGCTCCGGTCGTGACCGCGGGTCTGCTCGCTGACTTTCTGCAGGGCAAGGGACTCGGTGCAGGGGCCGGCGGCACCGGCGGTGCGGGCGCGACTGCCGCAGGCGATTCGTCGGCCGACCTGCCGACCGCCTCGGGGCCGCGGGAGGCAAGCCGCGACGACGTGCGCGAGGCGGGAATGGCCGTGCGACGGCAGGTGCTCTCCGATGCCCATGTCGACCGCGCGAATGCGAAAGTCGACGATTTCACGAGCGACTTCCAGGACCTCATCACCCGCTACGCCTGGGGTGAGATCTGGACTCGGCCGGGCCTGGAGCGGCGGATGCGCTCGGCGATCACGCTCACGGCGATGATCGCAGGTGGTCACGAGGCGGAGCTGGCGATGCACGTCAAGGCTGCGCTGCGCAACGGGCTCACCCGCGATGAGATCAAGGAGGTCCTCCTCCAGTCGGCCATCTACTGCTCCGTGCCGAGCGCGAACACCGCCTTCTCCGTCGCCTCGCAGGCTCTGGCCGAATACGAAGCCGGGGAAGCGAACGCCGAGGAAGCGAACGTCGAGGAAGCGAACGTCGACTGAGGCTGTTCGAATCGTCACATTGGGCGCCCGAGGGCTTCCGAGGCACCGCTGAGGGCAATAGGCTGGTGCGGTTGCCTCCCCGATCCCGTGTTTCCTTGAAGGAGTCCCATGAGTGATGCCCCGGTCTCCCGCGGAGTCTACAAGTTCGCCGTCTTCGCCTTGGCGATCGGCGCCTTCGCCATCGGAGTGACCGAATTCGCGACCATGGGCCTTCTGCCGATGATCGCCGAGGAGCTGGGCATCACGGTCCCCCAGGCCGGACATGCGGTGTCGTTCTATGCGATCGGCGTCGTCGTCGGCGCACCCCTGATCACGACCATCGCCGCGCACATGGACCGCAAGTTGCTGCTCCTGTGCATGATGGGTCTCTTCGCTCTGGGCAACCTCGCCTCGATGCTCGCCCCGACGGCCGGGCTGTTCAACATCGCGCGCTTCGTCTCCGGTCTGCCGCACGGAGCCTACCTGGGCATCGGAGCCGTCGTCGCCGCCTCCCTCGTCCCGGCCAACCGCCGCGGCCGGGCCATGTCACGCGTCATGCTCGGCCTGACGATCGCGAACATCTTCGGCGTGCCCTTCGCCGCAGCCCTCGGCAATATGCTCGGATGGCGCAGCGCCTACGCCCTCGTCGCCGGTCTCGGAGTGCTCACCGTCATCATGGTCGCCGTCGGCGTTCCGCGCGTGAAGCTCGGCGCGGTGCCCTCGGCCCGCGGTGAGATCAAGGCGCTCGGTCGCGTCCAGATCATCCTCACCCTCGTTGCCGGATCAGTCGGCTTCGGCGGAATGTTCGCCGTCTACACCTACATCACCCCGACGATGACCGACGTCGCCGGCGTCCCCAGCGTCGCGATCCCGTGGGTGCTCGCCGTCTACGGCCTGGGCATGACCGCCGGATCTCTGATTGCAGGACCCCTGGTCGACAAGTCCATCGAGCGCTCGGCGACCGGCGGCATGATCCTCTCGGCTCTCGTGCTCGCCGCATTCGGCGCCTTCACCCACATCGCGGCCATTGCGATCATCGCCCTCTTCCTCATCGGCATCTCCGGGTCGATGATCACCACGGCCCTGCAGATGCGTCTGTTCCGCGAATCCCATGACGCCCCGAGCCTGTCCGCGGCCATGAACCATGCCGCCTTCAACCTCGCCAATGCGCTCGGCGCGTGGCTGGGCGGAATCGTCATCACCGCCGGCCTCGGCTACCGTGCACCGGCGTGGGTGGGCGTGGGCCTGTGCGTGTCCGGGCTCATCGTCATCTCCGTTGCGATCTTCCTTCGCCGAGGCGGCTCCCCCGACCCGAGCACCCGCACCTCCGTCGAGACCTGAGTCCTTGGGCTGTCGGCCTTGCGGCAAATCCAGGTCGCTATCGGATACTTCTCGGCGCTGAAAGTATCCGATGGTGACCTACGTTTGAGTGCCGATACGATGAACGCATGGATCACCCTGCGCCCAGTCGCTCTCATGCTCTGACCCGCCACTCGGATGAATCGACCCGTCGCCCGAAAGCAGCCCTTGTGCTGACCCTCGCTGCTTTCGCCGTCCTCGCCCTTCTGCTGCTGAGCGGATGCGGATCGTCTGATTCCGAAGGGGACTCCGGCGAGTCCTCTGAAGGATCGGACACCTCGGCCGCTGCGGGAACCTGCTCCTACCCTGCTGACTCGCAGTCCGGCGCGAAGGAAGTCGACGCTCCTGAAGAGAAGCCGCAGGCAAAAGGCAGCGTCGATGCCACCGTGGCGACGAGCGCCGGGGACCTCGCGGTGACCCTTGATGCCGATCGCGCTCCGTGCACCGTCAACAGCTTCCTGTCTCTGGCCGCGCAGAAGTACTTCGACGACACCGAATGCCACCGCCTGACCACCGAGGGCATCTTCGTCCTCCAATGCGGCGACCCCACAGGCACCGGCTCCGGCGGCCCAGGCTACTCGTTCGCCGATGAGCTCGACGGCTCCGAAACCTACCCGGCCGGCACTCTGGCCATGGCGAACTCCGGCCCGGATACGAACGGCTCCCAGTTCTTCGTCGTCTACGACGACAGCTCGCTGCCGCCCGACTACACCGTGTTCGGACAGCTGGATGAGAAGAGCACGAAGACCGTCGCGGATCTCGCTGCCAAGGGCACAGACTCCGGTGCCGGCGACGGCGCACCCAAAGAGAAGGTGACGATCGCCGAGGTCACCACCGCCGACTGACCGCCCGTCCGAGTCGTCCGGAACACTTCGACCACCTAGTAATCTCATTCGGTGAGACTCGGAAATCGCGTTCTGTGAGACGGGCGTAGTGTCTATTCGTCGCCGTCGACGCTGTGCCTGGCACAGCGCCGACGGCCTTTTCCATCGGCACGGACCACCCGCCCGTGCCTGCACTCACGAAACAGCGGAGCACCACCATGTCCACCGAAACACAGCCGGAGAATCCCTCCTCGGCACCCGGGGTCGACGACGCGATCGCGGCGACTCGGAAGAACAACACCCGCGGCAAGGTCCTGACCGCCTCGATGGTCGGCACCACGATCGAGTTCTTCGATTTCTACGCCTACGCCACGGCCTCCTCGCTGGTCTTCCCGGCCCTCTTCTTCCCCAATCAGACATCGACGACTCAGCTGCTGAGCTCGTTCGCGATCTTCGGCGTCGCCTTCGTCGCCCGCCCCCTCGGTTCGATCATCTTCGGTCACTTCGGTGACCGCATCGGCCGGAAGAAGACGCTCATCGCCTCCCTGCTCATCATGGGCATCGGCACCTTCCTCATCGGCCTGCTGCCGACCGCCAGCACCCCGGGCTGGGTCGTCCTCGCGCCGCTGTTCCTCGTCCTCCTGCGCTTCTGCCAGGGTGTCGGCCTCGGCGGCGAATGGTCGGGCGCGGCACTGCTGGCCACCGAGAATGCCCCGAAGGGCAAACGCGCCATCTGGGGCACCTTCCCACAACTCGGCGCCCCCGTCGGCTTCATCATCGCGAACCTGCTCTTCGTCGCCCTCGGCACCTGGACCTCCCCCGAGGCATTCCTCGCCTGGGGCTGGCGCATCCCATTCCTGCTCTCGGCCCTGCTCGTCGCCGTCGGCCTCTATGTCCGCATGTCGCTCATGGAGACCCCGGCGTTCCAGCTCGTCGCTCAGAAGCAGCAGATCTCGAAGGCCCCGCTCGGGCGGGTCTTCGCCACGAGCTGGAAGCCGCTCATCCTCGGCACGTTCATCATGCTCGCGACCTACGTGATCTTCTACTTCATGACCGCGTTCACCCTCACCTACGGCACCTCGCCGGCCACCCCCGAACAGGCTCAGACCGCCGCCGAGGCGGCCGGGAAGACCTTCGACCCTGCGGGCTTCGTCGCAGGGCTGGGGTACACGAAGAACGAGTTCCTCACCTACCTCATCATCGGCGTCGTGTTCTTCGGCATCTTCACCGTCGTCTCCGGACCACTGGCGGAGAAGCTGGGCCGCCGGAAGATGCTGCTGGGGGTGACCGTGCTCATCGCCGCCTACGGACTCGTCGTCAACGCCCTGTTCAACGCCGGCACCCCGGGAGTCATCATCGGTCTCATCGTCGGCTTCATCCTCATGGGGCTGACCTTCGGACCGATGGCCGCGTACCTGCCGGAGCTCTTCCCCGCCAACGTCCGCTACACCGGATCGGCGATCTCGTACAACATGTCCAGCGTCATCGGGGCCGGTCCCGCACCGTTCGCCATGGTCGCTCTGTGGCAGGCCGAAGGAGAGTCGATCTTCTACTGCGGCCTCTACATCATCGCCGCAGCGATCCTTACGATCATCGCCCTGTGGCTGGCCAAGGACACCTCGGAGATCGACATGGAGGATCAGCTGAGCTGAGATTCCTGAATCAGGGCCCGACCAACGTTTTCGTTGGTCGGGCCCTTTCGCATCCGCGGTCGGACGGCGGTCCCGGTCACCGGGAATGACTACGATTTCGTCACAACCGCCTCGGTGCTCATCAAAGCGTCATTGGTGTGACCCAGTTCACGGTAGGATTCCTCTCAGACATTGCCCAGATACGAATGTCCGGGCAATCCGTTTGCGTGACGACACGGTCACCGATCCCCTGGAGGAACCATGAAACGACGCTCGAGCCTGGCCATCGTGGCCGCCGGCGCCATGCTCGCCCTATCCGCCTGCGGCGGCGGAGGCGATTCCGAACCTGCAGCGACCGCCGAGGGCGGAGTCCCCCTGGTCAAGGAAAGCAAGCTGACCACCTGCACCCACCTGTCCTACCAGCCGTTCCAGTTCGAGAAGGACGGCGAGGTCGTCGGCTTCGACGTCGACATCGTCGACGCCGTGGCGAAGAAGCTCGGCGTCGAACAGGAGATCATCAACACCTCGTTCGAGACGATCACCTCGGGCGCGGAATTCAATCAGGACAAATGTGATGTCGCGGCTGCTGCGACGACGATCACCCCTGAACGCGAAGAGGCCACGGACTTCTCCGAACCGTACTTCGATGCGAACCAGGCGATCCTGACGAAGGCCGACAAGACCGCGAAGGACGAGAAAGCGCTCAAAGGCTTCAAGATCGCAGCTCAGTCCGGCACCACGGGCCTCGACTACGCCACGGAGAACTTCAAGGACTCCGAAGTCATCACCTACGAGGATCTGCCGCTCTCGCTTGAAGCGCTCAAGACCGGTCAGGTCGACGCCGTGATCAACGACAACGGCGTGCTCTACAACTACAACACCGAGAACAAGGGCTTCGCCGTCGGCTTCGATATCAAGACCGACGAGCACTACGGCATCTCGATGAAGAAGGGCAACACCGAGATGAAGAAGGCCGTGGACGACACGATCAAGGAGATCAAGGACAACGGCGAGTACGACAAGATCTACAAGAAGTGGTTCGGCGACGCACCGAAGTGACCACATGCGAATGGGCGGCCTGCTGCGATCTGTCGTTGCGGCGGGCCGCCCGTTCGGCTGAGCTCGACCGACCTGCCTGAGTCCCATCCGATCCTCACGGCACGCACCCAGGTGGGCACCCCCGCCACAGTTTCGAAGGACAACCATGTCAGTTCCCACAGCGAACGAGGACGGCCGCCAGACCGGCCCCGACGTCCCGGCCGCCACCGCCACGCCAAAAGCGAAGATGAGCAAACGCCAGAAGGCGAAGCTCTCCCGCGGCATCCAATACGCCATCCTCGTCGTCATCGCGATCCTCATCGTGATCTTCGCCGACTGGCCGAAGCTCATCGATTCCTTCGGCCGCATCGACATCGCCACCGGCATGTTCCCCGACGTCATCACGATGGCGCTGAAGAACACCGTGGTCTACACGTTCCTCGGCTTCGCCCTCGGCCTCGTCATCGCCCTGTTCGTCGCGCTCATGCGCCTGTCGTCGGTCGGCGTCTACCGCTGGCTCGCGACGATCTACATCGAGTTCTTCCGCGGACTGCCGGCCCTTGTCGTCTTCCTGGTCTTGGGATTCGGGCTCCCCGTCGCCTTCGATAATTTCAATCTACCGCAGCTCGTCATCATCATGATCGCCCTCGGACTCGTCTCCTCGGCTTATATGGCCGAGACGATCCGCGCCGGCATCCAAGCGGTGCCGAAAGGTCAGATCGAAGCCGCCCGGTCTCTCGGCATGTCCTCGTCGCGCGCGATGTTCACGATCGTCCTCCCGCAGGCGATGCGCATCATCCTCCCGCCGCTGACGAACGAGCTCATCCTGCTCGCGAAGGACTCGTCGCTGGCCTATATCCTCGGCTCCTCGGTCGACGGCCGTGAGCTCGCAGCGCTCGGCCGCGCCGAAATCGTCAACACCGCCAACCTCACCCCGTTCATCGTCATCGCGCTGTGCTACCTCATCATCACTGTCCCGCTGTCGTATCTGTCGCGGGTGCTCGAGCGCAAATACGGTTCCGCAGATTCAGGAGTGAAATGATGCACGCAGCGACCAAGGCCCCGATCATCGCGATCCGCAACCTGCAGAAGAGCTTCGGCACGAACCAGGTCCTCACCGACATCAACCTCGACGTCGACAAGGGAGAGGTCGTCTGCGTCATCGGCCCCTCGGGTTCAGGCAAGTCGACGATGCTCCGATGCATCAACACGCTCGAGACGCCCACCGGAGGATCGATCGTCGTCGACGGCATGGACATGACCGACCTCGATCTCGACATCGACGCCGCCCGCACCCGCATCGGCATGGTCTTCCAGTCCTTCAACCTCTTCGCCCATCTCACCGTGCGGGAGAACCTCACAATCGCGCAGACGAAGGTCCTGGGGCGATCGAAGGCCGAGGCCAACAAGGTCGCCGAGGCGAACCTCGCGAAGGTCGGGCTGTCCGAGAAGATGGAGGCCAAGCCCGGTTCGCTCTCCGGCGGTCAGCAGCAGCGGGTTGCGATCGCCCGGGCCCTGAGCATGGACCCCGACGTCATGCTCTTCGACGAGCCGACTTCGGCGCTGGACCCGGAGACCGTCGGTGACGTCCTCCAGGTCATGCGCAACCTCGCCGAGGCGGGAATGACAATGGTCGTCGTCACCCACGAGATGGAGTTCGCCCGGCAGGTCGCTGACCGCGTGGTCTTCATGGACGGCGGAGTCGTCGTGGAGGCTGGACCGGCCAAGGACGTCATCGGCAACCCGGCCGAGCAGCGGACGAAGGACTTCCTCTCCCGCGTCCTCCACCCCGGCCAGCTGGGCTAGCCGCCGGCCCTACTTCAGAGCGAGAAGCCGGCGGGGAACGGGTCGCTGGGGTCGAGCATGAACTGCGAGGTCGCGGTCAGCCAGGCGCTGCCGGTGATCGTCGGCACCACAGCCACATGCTCGCCAACTCTCGTCTCCTCAACGAGGCGTCCGGTGAACGAGGTGCCGATGAAGCACTCGTTGACGAAATCCGTGTTCAGGCCCAACTGCCCGCGGGCATGCCGGACGGCCATCAGCGCGCTCGTCCCTGTGCCTCCGGGCGACCGGTCGAGCCAGCCGGGATGGTTGATGAGCACATGACGCGCATCGGGGACTTCGCCATCGGGCCCGGGCTCCGTCGGCGGCGTCAGGAACACGACGTGCTCGCAGCCGCTGTAGCCGGTCACCGGATGCACCGGGTCGAGCTGCTCGTTGACCGCAGCCATGATCTCGCGACCGGCGGAGATGAAGTCCTCAGCCCGGTCGCGCTCGAAGGGGATGCCGACGTCGGCGGCGGAGACGAAGGCGTAGAAGTTCCCGCCGAAGCCGATGTCGCAGGCGATCGACCCTCGCCCGGGCACATCGACCGACTGGTCGAGGGCATGCGCATACGAGGGAACGTTGACGATGGTCACCGACTCGGCGCGACCGCCCCGGACGACCACCTCGGCGGTGATGAGCCCGATCGGGGTGTCGAGGCGCACGGTCGTGACGGGTTCGACGACGGGCACCATTCCCGTCTCGACGAGCACGGTCGCCACTGCGATCGTGCCGGCCCCGCACATCGGGAGCACGCCGGTGACCTCGATGAAGAGCACTCCCCAGTCCGCGTCGGCACGAGTCGGAGGCTGCAGGATCGCTCCTGAGAGCCACCCGTGGCCGCGGGGTTCGCACATGAGGAAGGTCCGCAGATCGTCGGAGTTCTCGATGAACCACTCCCGGCGCTCGGCCATGGACTCACCGGGGAATGGTCCCACTCCCCCGGTGACGACGCGCACGGGCAGTCCCTCGGTGTGTGCTTCGACGGTCTGGATGAGACGGGTGGTCTGCACGGTCGATCTCGCTCAGCTCTCCAGGACCTCTGTGAGGATGACGCGGTAGCCCTGGCGTGAGTCGTAGCCGTGGATCTCTCGGGTATCGAGCGCGGACATGAAGTCGAGCACCTCGGCGGTGATGACCTGTCCGGGCACGAGCACCGGGAATCCGGGCGGGTACGGAGTGACGAATCCGGCCGAGACCGGCTGCTCCCCGCTCTCGACGCGGCGTCTCAGCTCATGCGGCAGCACGTGCTCGATGTTCTGGCGACGCAGACCCGCATAGTAGGCGGTGCGCAGGTCGCCGTCGGGCAGCTGCTTCGACGGGTCGTCGGCGGGCACCTCGGCCGCGTAATCGGGGGCGAAGGCCGAGAAGTCCGGCAGCGGGGGCATCACCGCGGCCGGTTCGGTCAGCGCGTCCTGTTCGTGGAGCTCGTGCGGATCATTGAACATCCCCGCCAGTTTGACCAGCACCTCGATGAGGTAGGCGATGGCCGAGCGTGAGGTGCCGATGTTCGTCATGAACAGCACCGTGTTCCGGCTCGTCTTATTCACCTGGATGCCGTAGCGGTCCATGAGGTGCTCGTGCTTGAACGTGTCCCCGTCGACTCCCGTGCCCGAGATCTCAACGGTGATGCGGCTGGGATCGACGACGAATTCGTCGCGGACCCAGGCGTCCCACATCGTCGACAGTCCATCGCGCAGCGGCATCGTCCGTTCGGTGACCCGGTACTCCTCGGGGATGAGGTCGGCGGCGGTGAGCACCTTGAATGTCTTCTTCAGCAGCGGGTGACGCGCGATCGCCGAGGACAGGCTCATCGCCAGGTCGAGCTGCTTCTGCACGAGTGCGAAGCCCTCCATCTCCACCTGCCTGCGACCGAGGTCCAGGGAGGCGAGGATCTGGTAGTTCGGCGACGTCGAGGTGTGGGTCATGTACGCCTCGTGGAAGGCCTCCTCGGCGCCGGTGGAGAACTCCTGATCGTAGACGTGGATCATCGACCCCTGGCGCAGCGCGGTCAGGGTCTTATGCGTCGACTGGGTCGCGTACACGCGGATCGTCGCGTCAGGCGGCGGCAGCAGGTCCTCCTCCAGCCACACCGAATCGGGGGCCGGGGCACCGGTCTCGGGATCGAACAGGCGCTTCTGCTGCTCGCGGTACGCCGCTGCGTGGGCGTTGGTGGCGAGGTTCTCCTCGAGGGTCTCCGCGGCGACCATGGCGGTGCGCTTGCGGGTGACCGGGTGGAACCGGGCGAAGGCGAACCAGGCTTCGTCCCAGAGGAAGACGAGGTCGGGTTTGATCGCCAGGCATTCGGACATGACCTTGTAAGGGTCGTAGACGATGCCGTCGAAAGTGCAGTTGGTCAGGGTGATCATCCGCACCTCGTCAAGGCGGCCGGCGGCCCGGTAGTCGAGCAGCAGCTGCTTGATCCTGTTCAGCGGCACCGCCCCGTAGAAGGCGACGTCGTTGAGCGGGTACGCCTCGAGGTAGGCGGTGCGGGCACCGGTGAGCATGAGCGCATGATGGTGGGACTTGTGGCAGTTGCGGTCGACCATGACGACCTCGTCGGGTGAGACGACCGCCTGATGGACGATTTTGTTCGCCGTCGACGTGCCGTTCGTGACGAAGTACGTGCGCTTGGCACCGTACGCGCGGGCGGCCAGCGACTGCGCCTTCTTCAGCGTGTGCACCGGTGCCAGCAGGGAATCGAGCTCACCGGAGGTGGCGCTGGATTCGGCGAGCAGCAGGTTGAGCCCGTAGAAGTCGACGAAATCACCGATCCACTTCGACCCGACGACGGAGCCGCCGCGGGAGACGGGCAGTGCGTGGAAGACACCGGCCGGACGGCGGGCGTGCTCACGGATCGCGTCGAAGAACGGAGTGTCGTAGAGGTGCTGGATGCGGCGCAGCAGGGACAGGTGGAGCTCGAACTGGTCCTCGCGGCGGAAGACGCGACGGAACCGGTGGGTCAGAGCACCTGCGAGGCTTTCGATATGGGCGCCTGCCATGAGGTAAAGGTCGAGCTCGGGGCGCAGATTCGCCAGAGTGTCGGCCAGCCGCAGCACCCGGCGCACCGAATTGAGCGGACTCATCGGCGCCGTCGGCGACTCCTTCGTCGAGGTGTGCGCGAACTCGATAGAATCGCGCAGGTCACGGCTGAGCACCTCGCGGGTGTTGTCAGTGAAACCGGGACGGATGACGCAGGCGAGCAGGTTCGGGTTCGTCAGGGCCGCCGCCACCGCATCGTCGGCGGTGGGCACGATCACGTAGTCATAGATGAACTGGTCGGAGGCGTTGCGGAGTTTGAGCAGATCCGTGTGCAGCTCATCGCGGCCGCCCTCGGTGGTCTCGTCGACGATGAGGACCTCGAAGCGAGGACGGGTGTCCTGGCGGTCCTTGAGTTCGGCGCGCTCATCCTCGGTGAGGTCGTCTTCACCGGTATCGGGCACGGTGGTGCCGCGCAGCCGATTGACCGCACGCGTGATCATGTCGTGCGCGCGGTCGAATTCGCCGTTCGAGAGCAGGTCGGTGATCTCCTCGACATAGCGCTGACCGAAACCGGCCCAGTAGAGCTCGATCGTCTTCAGCGAACGCAGCGAGCGCCACACCTCGCCGTCTTCGGCGATCATCGAGAAGTCCCCGCCGCTGACGGCCAGGCGTTTGATCGCGAACTTCAGGTACTCCCACGCGTCCGAACGCAGCCGCCACGTGCTCGCCGGCATTCCCGGATCCCGTTCGAGCTGGGCCCGGCGCGGTGTCGAGGGTGCTCCTGCGCGACCGTGCCTGCGGCCGCCGCCGAGGTCGGCGGGCTCAAACTCCTGCGCCGTTGCCTGGTCGGAGTCGATTCCGGTCATGCGAGAGCCTCCTGGCTGTCAGTCTCAGTCCCCACCCCGGTCCGGTGTGGAATTCCTGCTCACGGGCTCAGTCGGCGGGCCGTACTGATTCCGTTGTTGCACGATCATACGACCTCACAGTTTCGAATGGGCAGGGTGGTGGGCAGTTGAGACAACCACAGGAGGCGAAATGATGATAAGCATGGGGTATGGACACCTCCGCGTCTCTTTCTGCAGGTCATCTCATCGTCGAGGAACTCGAAACACACGGAGTCACTCGCACCTATCTGGTTCCCGGCGAGTCGTATCTCGACGTCATCGACGGACTCCGCGATTCGGCTATCACCCCGATCGTCTGCCGCCAGGAGGGCGGGGCCGCATATATGGCCGTCGCCGAGGGGCGGATGACCGGAGTGCCCGGCATCGCCATGGTCACGCGTGGTCCCGGTGCGGCGAACGTCAAGGTCGGAGTCCACACCGCCTACCAGGATGCGACCCCGCTCGTCGTCTTCGTCGGCCTCATCCCCACCGATCATCGCGGTCGCGAATCCTTCCAGGAATTCGATCTAGACGGCTGGTTCTCCTCGACCGCAAAGAAGGTGCTCACCCTCGATGACCCCGATAAGGCCGCCGAGGTGGTCGTCGACGCCATGCACACCGCCGTGACCGGGCGGCCCGGTCCCGTCATCGTCGGTCTGCCCGAAGAGGTCCTCGTCCGCCCGAGTTCGGGAACGGTGCTGCCCCCTCGCGTGCACGGTTCGGCCTCACCGTATGCCGGGGACGTCACGGAGCTGCGCGCCCGCATCACCGCCGCCGACCGTCCCGTGCTCATCATCGGCGGCGAGGACTGGTCGCCGTCGACCTCACGGCGCATCGCCCAGTGGTCACGCGACCGCGGCCTCGGAGTGCTCGGCACCTTCCGTGCCTATGACGGCATCGACCACGACAGTCCGAACTTCCTCGGCATCTTGGGCTACGGTGCTTCCCCCGTCGCGAAGAGGGTCTTCGCCGAGGCGGACCTGCACATCTTCTTGGGCTGTGTTCGCACGGACGTGGCCACCGATGGGTTCAGCAACGGCGTCGACCAGCGCACCGTCGTCATCGGCCCCGATGCCGATGCGCACGGTCACTTCGGTCGGCTCGACCAGCACATCGTCACCTCGGTCGGCCGGTTCGCCCAGTCCCTGTTCACCGAGGAGGGAACCCGCACGTATTCGGTGTCCTCCGACGGCTCGATCGACGAACCGCCGCTTGGTGATGTCCTGTCCGAGGCGGCCGGGGAGGCCGTGCCGCTGCCGGCTTGGGTCGCCGAGGCCCGGGCCGAGATCGAGGCGTGGCGGACACCGCTGGTGGCGGACTCGGGGTCGGCCGCCTCGGCGGGATTCGTCGACATGGACGAAGCCTTCGTCCATGTGCAGGACCTGCTGCCGGACGACGCGATCATCACCTACGGGGCGGGGAACTTCTCCGGCTGGGCGACCCGGTTCCTGCCTACGCACAGGTTCCCCTCGGCGCTGGGCCCGCGCAACGGATCGATGGGATTCGGTCTGCCGGCTGCGGTCGCCGCCGCCCTCGCCCATCCGAAACGGGCGGTGTTCTGCATCGCCGGCGACGGGGATTTCCTCATGAACGGGCAGGAGATGGCTACGGCCGTCCAGTACGGCGCGGACATCACCGTCGTGCTCAACGACAATTCGGTCTACGGCACGATCCGCGGCCATCAGGACCGCGAATATCCGGGCCGGGCCACGGCCACGGCCCTTAAGAACCCGGATTTCGCAGCCATGGCCACGGCGTTCGGCGGGTTCGGCATCCGCGTCGAGCGGACCGAGGACTTCCGCGACGCGTTCGAACAGGCGCTGGAGCACAAGGGGCTCTCGCTCGTCCACTGCATCACGGATCCGGCCGTGCGCGGGGCGCGCCTGCCGTGAACTCTCGCGGCGACGGCGGGCGAATCTGGCTAAGGTGACCGTATGAGAATCGACGCGATCTTCACCGACCTCGACGCACACACCCTTGATCCGTCGCGCCCGCGGGCGCAGAAGATCGGGGTGTGGGGCAACCGCATCATCGGCTTCGATGAGGAGCTCGACGGCATTGAGGCCGATCGTGTCGAGTCCCTGGGCGGGGCGACGGTGCTGCCGGGCTTCAACGATGTGCACTGCCACACGACCTGGTTCGGTCTCACCCTGGCTTCGGTCGATGTCACGGCGCTGCCCGGCGGTCTGCCCGATGTGTATGCGGCGCTCGAGAAGGCCGTGGCGACGACTCCGTCCGGGGAGTGGATCGAAGCCACGGGGTATGCCCACCGTGACTACGACGGGCAGTATCCGGACCTGGCCAGACTCGACGAGATCACCGGTGATCGTCCCCTGTTCATGCGGCAGACGTCCGGTCATGCCGCGATCGCCAACACCGAGGCGATGCGTCGGGCGGGGATCCTGGAGCCCGGTTTCGAGGAGCCGGTCGGCGGCAAGGTCGTGCGTGACGCGGCCGGACATCCGACAGGGCTGATCGAAGAGACCGCGCAGACTCTGGTGCAGGATCTCATCCGCCCGTATTCGCTCGACACCGTCGTCGACGCCCTCGATCTGGCGACTGCCTACTACGCGAGGGAAGGCATCACGTCCTTCGGCGAATGCGGTATCGCGTACGGCTGGATCGGCCACTCCCCCATTGAGATCAGCGGCTATCTGCGGGCTCGGGAGGAGGGGAAGCTGCGGGCGCGGGCTCAGCTCATGCCGCAGGCCGACGGGCTGCACCCGATCGCGGCGAACTCCGCCGACGGGTTCGGCATCGGTCTGGATGCGGGACTGCGCACCGGCCTCGGCGATGATCTCATCTCGATCGGGCCCGTGAAGTTCTTCATGGACGGTGCCTTGTCCGGCGAGACCGCGGCGCTGCGGGAGAACTATGCGGGCAAGGACCACCCCGGTTATCTGCAGGACGACGCGGAGGTGCTGCGGCAGCAGATTCTCGACACCTATGCCTCCGGGTGGTCGTTGGCCGTGCACGCCATCGGTGATGCCGCCGTGGATGCCGCGGTCGCCAACATCGTCGAGGCGCAGAAGCGCTATGGCCGCCGGGTGGTGCCCAACCGGATCGAGCATGCCGCATTGGTCCATGACGAGCATCTGGCGACGCTGGCCGAGCACGGTATCGTCGTCACCCCGCAGGCGGCGTTCGCCGATGGCATCGGGGACGGGATGAACGCTTCGCTCGGGCCGGACCGCCGGCACCTGATCTACCGGGCGAAGTCGTTCGTCGATGCGGGTGTGCCGATGGCCGGCAGCTCTGACCGTCCCTGCGCCGACGGGAATGTGCTGCGCGGAATCGAAGCCTTCGTCACCCGCAGGACCCGGGGCGGGGATGTCATGGGCTCGGCTGCCGAAGCCTTGAGCGTCGATGAGGCGATCGCCGCCTATACGGTCGAGGCGGCGAAGGCCTCGGGCCAGGGCGCCGACAAGGGGACGCTGAGCCGCGGCAAACTCGCCGACTTCGTCGCCTTGGAGACTCACCCAGCCAACGTCGCGGCGGACGAGATCGCACAGATCCCCGTCCGCGCGACCGTCTTGGGCGGCAACTACACCCACACCTCCCCCTAATTGCTACCTGACGGCGGCTCAGCAACCTCGCGCGAGGTTGCTGGGCCGCCGTCAGGTAGTTCCTAGCGGGGGAAGTCTAAGTCGGTGAGGACCTTCTCGAAGACTCCGAGTCCGCGCTCGAGGTCCTCTTCGCTGATGTTGATCGGCGGGACCACGTGCAGCCGGTGGTAGTTGTTGAACGGGATGACGCCGTGTTCCTTCAGCGCCGCCACCACCGAGGCGACCTCGGGTGAGCCGCCGCCGTAGGGCGCCAGCGGTTCCTTGGATTCCTTGTCCCAGACGAGTTCGATCGCCCAGAACGCTCCGGTGCCGCGGACCTCGCCGACGTGCTTCGAATTCTCCGCGATCTGCCGCAGACGGGGTCCGATGATCGTCTCTCCGATATGGGCGGCGTGTTCGATCATGCCCTCGTCGGCCATCGCGTTGATCGTCGCGACCGCGGCCGCGCACGCCAGCGGGTGCCCGGAGTAGGTCAGCCCGCCGGGGTAGACGCGTTCGGCGAAGGTCTCGAAGATCGCGTCATTGATGACGACTCCGCCCAGCGGCACGTATCCGGAGTTCACTCCCTTGGCGAAGGTGATGAGGTCGGGCACGATGTCGAAGTGTTCGAAGGCGAACCACTTGCCCGACCGTCCGAATCCGGCCATCACCTCGTCGGCGATGAGCACGATTCCGAACTCGTCGCACAGCGCCCGCACACCCTGCATGTACTCCGGACTGGGCACCATGATGCCGGCGGTGCCGGGAATGGATTCGAGGATGATCGCGGCGATCGTCCCCGGTCCCTCGAGTTCGATGGTCCGGCGCAGGTGCTGCAGGGCACGTTCGGTCTCTTCCGCCTCGGTGGCGGCGTGGAACTCCGAGCGGTAGAGGAAGGGTCCGAAGAAGTGGACGACGCCGGAATCCCCGGTCTCGTTCTCCCACCTGCGCGGGTCGCCGGTGACGTTGACGGCTGTCTGGGTTCCACCATGGTAGGACCGGTAGCGGGAGAGCACCTTCGTTCGCCCGGTGTGCAGCCGCGCCATGCGGATGGCGTGTTCGTTCGCGTCCGCTCCGCCGTTGGTGAAGAACACGTGGTCGAGTCCTGCCGGAGTGCGTTCGGTGATGAGTCGGGCCGCCTCGGACCGGGCGGCGTTGACGGTGGCCGGGCTGATCGTGCACAGCACATCGGCTTGGTCTTTGATCGCCTGCACGACGGCCGGATGCTGGTGGCCGATGTTCGTGTTCACCAGCTGCGAGGAGAAGTCGAGGAACTCCTGCCCCTCACCGTCGATGACCGTCGATCCCTGTGCGCGGGCGACGGTCGGCGGGTCGATGAGTCGCTGTGCCGACCACGAGTGGAAGACGTGCGCGCGGTCGAGTTCACGGGCTCGGGCGGATTCGTCTTTGAGCGCTGCCAGATCGGCGTCGCTGAGGTGGTCCACCGTTGTCACCCTTTCACTGAAGTACCGGGGATGAGCGCGGAATCCGCGCCCGTGGGGTCATCGTAGAACACATTCGACTACAGTGACGAGCATGTCTTACCGGACCATCGTCAGCCCCGTCGAGGCCGAGATCGAGATCAAGAGATCCCGTTTCCTCACCCGCCTCTCCCCCGCCGCGGATGAGGCCGAGGCCAGGGCCGTCATCGCCGAGGCACGCGCCGAGCATCCGAAGGCCCGCCACCATTGTTCGGCGTTCGTCCTCGACACCGATTCGCGCACTCGGCGCTTCAGCGATGACGGGGAACCGGCCGGCACGGCGGGCGCTCCGATCCTCGATGTCGTCACCGGTCATGATCTGACCTTCGTCGTCGCCGTCGTCACTCGGTATTTCGGGGGCACCCTGCTGGGTGCGGGCGGGCTCGTGCGCGCTTACGGTCAGGCCACCTCGGCGGCGGTTGATGCCGCACATATCGTCACCCGGCATGAGCGCGTTCCCGTGTCCGCGCACGTCGACTATGCCCAGGCCAACGCCCTGGAGCGGGCGGCCGGGAATCGGGGCTGGACGACGCGGGCCGACTACGGCGGTGAGGTCGGACTCGAGGTCCTGGTTCCCCTCGCCGAGGTGGCCGATGCCGTGGCGATGTACGCCGACCTCACCGCCGGTCGGGCAGAGCCCGAGGTCGGTGAGGTCGAATGGGTGTGAGGCCGGGGATCGCCGCTCAGATCAGCGAGAGCTGATCAGTCGAGCGCGGCGATCTTCGCGACCTGGGCGTTCGTGAGCATGACGAGATCCTCGGGGCGGATCTCGATCTCGAGACCGCGACGGCCGGCCGAGACGAACACTGTCGAATGGTCGAGCGCTGTGCGGTCGACGACGACCGGCACTGCATGGCGCTGTCCGAACGGCGAGACTCCGCCGACGGGGTAGCCGGTGCGGCGTTCGGTCTCGGCGACGCCGGACAGCTGGGCCTTCTTCGCTCCGCGTGCGGACGCCAGGGCTTTGAGGTCGAGCTGACCGGAGACGGGGACGAGCGCCGTCACGGGCTGCCCGTCGACCTGGATCATCAACGTCTTAAACACCTGGTCGGAGCTGACGCCGAGTTTGTCGGCGGCCTCAGAACCGTAACGGCGGGTGGCAGGGTCATGGTCGAAGCTGCGCAGGCTGTAGTCGATGCCTGCCAGGTTGAGCACTCGCACGGCCGGGGTCGCCGCGCTGGAAGTCTTGGATGCAACTGTCATAAGGGGGTAGTGCCTCCTGCCCGCAGGTCAGCGGGGGCCAGGAGGCGCAGCTTTCACGGCTCCGTGTCCCCGCATCGATACGGACGGAATGTTGTATCGGTGCTGATAGGTACCCGCCCACAATAGGCGAAGTAGGCTTGCGGACGCCAATTCCCCTGACGTCAAGTGACTCGTCGGTAAGCCCGTCAGCCCCTTCAACCGGAGACGCTCACCCCCACCCGAGTTCGTGGAGCCGATCGTCATCGAGCCCATAGAAATGGGCGATCTCATGCACGATGGTGACGACGATCTCCTCGCGCAGGTGGTCCCTGTCCTCGGCGAAGTCGATGAGGTTGTCGCGATAGATGAAGATGTTGTCGGGCATCTCGAACCCCGCGATCCCCCGCTCCCCGATCGGTGTGCCCTCGTAGAGGCCGAGCAGGTGCCGGTCACCGTCCTCGGGCCGGTCCTCGACGAACAGGGCGACATTGTCCAGCTGTTCGGTCACCCCGGCGGGCAGCAGATCCAGGGCTTCGCCGAGGATCGCATCGAACTCCTCATCACTCAGAGCCTCCATGCCTCCCACTCTAGCGACTTCGATCCCCTCGCCGAGGCGGCCCTGCGGAGCGTCCGAAGCCACCGTTTTCGGCGTGTGACCGAGGACACTCTGTTTCGTTTTGCATTCCGCGAATCGGGTGGGATAAGCTTAACGTCGTTGCCCACGGGGAATCCGAGGACAACCTGGGCCCCCATCGTCTAGAGGCCTAGGACACCGCCCTTTCACGGCGGCGACACGGGTTCGAATCCCGTTGGGGGTACGGTGTAAGATCGTAAGGTCTTCCATCACAGCAGCAAGGCCCTGTGGCGCAGTTGGTTAGCGCGCCGCCCTGTCACGGCGGAGGTCGCGGGTTCGAGTCCCGTCAGGGTCGCGGAGCATAAGGCTCTTCTTCGGAAGAGCCTTTGTTTCTCTCGACATACTTATGTATGTCGGCGGCTCGGCTCTGTAGCTCAGTTGGTAGAGCGTTCGACTGAAAATCGAAAGGTCACCGGATCGACGCCGGTCGGAGCCACAACACGAAGGCCTCGCCTTCCCAGTTAAACACTGGGGAAGCGGGGCCTTTTCGCTTTTGCATTTGACACCGCTGCTGGTTTGTGCGCGTGGATGCTTCGAGTCTCTTGCTCAAACTCGTGGATGTTTTTTGGATGTTTTTGGATGCGCCTCCGGGCCGGGGCGCGACGCTTCGCAGGGCAGCAACTCCGATCCCTTCTCTACGGCCAGCGTGTTGACCCTGGCAAATTTCCCGTACCTCGCCATAGATTGCAGAGCACAACCACGAGGAGGTGAGCGAGAGTGACTGAAGTCCCAAATATATGTAAGTGTGGAGGATCGGTGAAGCTGATCCGTCCGCGAGAGCAGAGCCTAGTTGGTGAGCGCGTTTGGACGTGCGTGAAGTGCGGACGCATCTACGCCACTGTCTCTGACTGAAACCTGACTCAATCTAGATTCAACAACGGCCCCGGCTTCATTGCCGGGGCCGGGTCGGCGAAGATACACCTCATGCGCTCTTGAGGGCGGTGTAGAGCGTCTGTCGGCTAACACCGAGGCCTCGGGCGAGGTCGGCGACACTAACGCCGTCCTGCCGCATCTGAGCGGCTTCCGCGACCTGTTCATCCGTGAGCTTCTTTGGGCGGTGGGCGTATGCTCCGCGTGCTTTCGCGGCGGCGATCCCTTCGGCCTGCCTTTCCTTGATAGTTTCGCGTTCGAGTTCTGCGAACGCACCCATAACCGCGAGCATGAACTTCCCCTGGGCTGAGTTAATGTTCATTTCGGGAGTGTCGAGGAATTCGACGCTCACGCCTTTGTCGTTGAGTTCTTGGACGATAGCGAGCAGGTCTCGCGTCGAACGTGCGAGCCGGTCAATCGACTTCACACGAACAACGTCGCCTTCGCGTGCGTGATCCATCATGGCTTTGAGCTGGGGGCGGTCGCGATCTTTGGCTGAGACTTTCTCGACGTAGAGTTTGTCGTGGTCTCCGGCGGCGGCGAGCGCTTCGAGCTGCCGTGCTTCGTTCTGCTCTGCCGTCGAAACACGAACGTAGGCGAGTGTCTGGCCCTTGGTCATTTTGATTCCCTTTGTTTTGAGCGACGACCTCCTGCCGTCTGCGTCTAACTGAACTCTAGACATGGTTGGACAGTGTGTCAAGAAACCAATTTCGACTGTCGTTAGACGCTAGATTGTGAGCTTCAGCGATGAATGGCGGTTGTTTTACAGACTGAGATGGCGGCTCAAGTCGAGAAGGATTAATAGGCGAGTCTCTTCCGGTCCATATCGTGGTCGTCGAGACTACCTAGAGCGG